>NZ_JBEZXF010000002.1:0-1150856 GCF_040637855.1 Microbacterium sp. NPDC028030
ATGGTACTGCAGGGGGGACCCTGTGGGAGAGTAGGACACCGCCGGACTCCTTTTAAACAAAATGGCCACCCAACGCTGGGTGGCCATTTTGCGTTTGACGAATAGAACAGGGAGCATCATGCCGGAAGAGGAAGAGCGCCGTCCGCGTCGCAACGACGACAGTGGATCGCGCGGTAACCGACCTTCTGGCGGTCGCCCCGAGCGCAGTCGTGATGGCAAGGCTCCGCGTCGTGAAGGCGGCTACAACCGTGATGGTGGTGCGCCGCGCCGTGAGGGCGGGTACAACCGTGATGGTGGTGCGCCCCGTCGTGAGGGCGGGTACAACCGTGATGGTGGTGCGCCCCGTCGTGAGGGCGGGTACAACCGTGATGGTGGTGCGCCCCGTCGTGAGGGCGGCTACAACCGTGATGGTGGTGCCCCTCGTCGTGAGGGCGGTGCGCCGCGTCGTGAGGGTGGGTACAACCGTGATGGTGCGGCTCCTCGTCGTGAGGGCGGGTACAACCGCGAGGGTGGTGCGCCCCGTCGTGAGGGCGGGTACAACCGCGACGGTGGTGCCCCTCGTCGTGAGGGCGGTGCCCCTCGTCGTGAGGGCGGGGCGCCGCGTCGTGAGGGTGGGTACAACCGTGATGGAGGTGCCCCGCGCCGTGAGGGCGGCTACAACCGCGACGGTGGTGCCCCGCGCCGTGAGGGCGGCTACAACCGCGACGGTGGTGCCCCGCGCCGTGAGGGCGGCTACAACCGCGACGGTGGTGCCCCCCGTCGTGAGGGCGGGTACAACCGTGATGGTGGTGCCCCGCGTCGTGAGGGCGGGTACAACCGTGATGGTGGTGCCCCGCGTCGTGAGGGCGGGTACAACCGTGATGGTGGTGCCCCGCGTCGTGAGGGCGGCGACCGCGATCGTTCGCGCTCGTTCCCGCAGCGCGGGGGGACGGGTCGGGAGCGTCCGACCCAGGCTGCGAACGAGCGGCCCCGGTTCGACGAGCCGCAGATCCCCGATGACGTCACCGCGCGGGACCTTCATGCATCGGCTCGGAACGAGCTCAAGACTCTGAGCAAGGAGAACGCCGAGCATGTCGCTCGCCACCTGGCGATGGCGTCACGGCTGATCGACGAGGACCCTGCGCTGGCGCACGAGCATGCGTTGGCGGCGTCCCGACGCGCGGGCCGTATCGCGATCGTTCGCGAGACCCTCGGCATCACGGCGTACGCCACCGAGGACTTCGCGCTCGCCCTCCGCGAGCTGCGCACTTATCGCCGTATCTCGGGCAAGGACGACCAGATCGCCCTCATGGTCGACAGCGAGCGCGGCATCGGACGTTCCGATCGTGCGCTGGAGACGGGACGTGCCGTCGATCGTTCGACGCTCGAGACCCCGGTGCGCGTCGCGTTGGCGATCGCGATGTCGGGCGCCCGACTCGACCAGGGCGATCTCGAGCTCGCGCTCGGCGAGCTCGAGATCCCTGAGCTCGACCCGGATCGTGCTTTCGAGTGGAGCCCCGCGCTGTTCGCCGCTCGCGCTGCGGTGCTCGAAGACCTCGGACGCACCGAGGAGGCCGAGTTCTGGGCCGAGCGTGCCGAGGTCGCCGCACAGGTGCTCGGTATCGACGAGGCCGGCGACGAGGAGATCTACATCGAGGACGGCCTGATCGAGGGCGACTTCGATGATGACGAGGTCGTCTCGAACGATGGAACTGTCTCTGATGATGAGGTTGTCTCTGATGATGAGGTTGTCTCTGATGATGAGGTCGTCTCTGAAGGCGATACGGGCTCTGCCGATGACGCTTCGCGCGTCGAGCGTGCTGAGGCGGAGGGCGTCGAGTCCGACGGTGAGCCTGCAGAGCCCACCGTCGAGGATGAGGTGCGCGAGCTCCTCGGTGAAGACGAGTCCGACGACGCGGACGCGGAGGCGTAGTGGCGCTGTTCTCTCGTAAGCGCGGTCTGCGCACGCCGCTCGAGGGTGTCGACACGGTCTTGGCCGACCTGGACGGCGTCGTCTACGCCGGCCCCGGGGCGTTGCCCTTCGCCGTGGACAGCCTCAACGAGGCCGCGAAGACGGTTCGGCTCGGATACATCACCAACAATGCCGCCCGGACCGATGCCTCCGTCGCGGCGCATCTGAGCAGCCTCGGGCTCCGCGTGGGCGCCTCGGACGTCGTCACGAGCCCCCAGGCGGCGATGCGGCTGATGGCGCAGATCGTGCCTGCTCCCGCGACGATCCTCGTCGTGGGTGGCGACGGGCTCGTCGACGAGGTACGCAAGGCCGGCTACACGGTGACACGCAGCGCCGAAGACTCTCCGAGCGCAGTGGTGCAGGGCTTCGCACCCGAGGTGGCGTGGACCGACCTCGCAGAAGCCGCGTTCGCGCTCAAGTTCCCGGAGGACGAGGGCGGCATCCCGTGGATCGCCACGAACACGGACTGGACGATTCCGCGCGAGCGTGGAGTGGCGCCGGGTAACGGCACCCTCGTTTCCGCCGTCCATACCGCGGTCGGTCGATTGGCGACCGTCGCCGGCAAGCCTGAAGCACCGATCTTCGAAGAGGCCCTGGCCCGCTTCGGCGCGCAGAAGGCTCTGTTCATCGGCGACCGTCTCGACACCGACATCATGGGCGCGAGCCGTGTCGGAATCGACTCGGTGCTCGTGCTCACCGGCATCGACCGCCCTAAGCATGTGCTGGCGGCACCGGAGGGTTCCCGTCCGACCTACATCCTCGGTGACCTTCGCGAACTGCACCTTCCGTATCCCGAGGTCACGGAACGGGACGGGGTGTTCCATGTCAACGGCGCCGCTGTGCGGGTCGAGGGAGCCGATGTCGAGATCGTGGCGGAGTCGGACCAGCAGATCGACCTGCTGCGCGCGGGCGCAGCCGCCATCTGGGCCTCGGGCACGCCTGTGTTCGTGCTGCGGGTCCCGGAACGCCTCTACCTGGATCCCTTCCACCGTCCCTGAGCGATCTCGCGTGGGCTCCGTCTCCTGTCGTAGGTGCCGCGTACAGTGGAAGGGTGAGCGAAGAGACGACGAGTGCGCCGACCGATGGTCTGTGGAGTCGCCTGCGACTGATCGAGGGGCAACCGCTCGCTTCACGCGCTGATGCATACTCGGCGCTGCACGACGAGCTCTCGCGCCGTCTCGAGAGCGGCGCGAAGCTCGACCACCGGGAGACCCCGGGATCCCGATGACGCGACTCGACGCCGCCCTCGCCGCTCGAGGACTCGCCCGTTCGCGTAGCCACGCAGCCACACTCATCTCCGAGGGGCTCGTGAGCGTCGACGGGCGGCCTGTCGTGAAGGCGTCCACCGCGGTCGCCGACACCTCCGAGATCACGATCGCCAGCTCAGATCACTACGTCGGGCGCGCGGCGCACAAGCTGATCGCCGGTCTCGACGGCTTCGGCATCTCCGTCCAGGGCCGGCTCGCGCTCGACATGGGCGCGTCCACCGGCGGGTTCACACAGGTGCTGCGCGAGCGAGGCGCCAGGAGAGTGCTCGCCGTCGATGTCGGGCATGGCCAGTTGGCGGCGGCGATCAGCGCGGACCCGGGCGTCGTCTCCGTCGAGGGGTACAACGTGCGGCACATGACCCCGGAGAATCTCGCCGAGGCGACGGGGGAGACCGATGTCCCCGACCTCGTCGTCGGCGACCTCTCCTTCATCTCGCTCGAACTCGTGCTGCCGGCCGTCGCAGAGATCGCGGGACCGGAGTCCGACGTGCTTCTGCTCGTGAAGCCCCAGTTCGAGGTCGGACGCACCGCGGTGCGCGGCGGGCTCGTGACCGATCCCGCAACCCGCGCGGATGCGGTCGCCCGCACGGTCTGGAGCGCGTGGGACGTGGGACTCGGAATGCTCGGCATCCTTCCCTCCCCACTGCTCGGCACCCATGGCAATGCCGAGTATCTGGTGCACCTCGCACCGGGGCGGGGGAGCAATCCGACAGAATGGTTGGACAGCATCAACCGACTGGTAGGAGGACGATGAACGAGCGCAACATCCTGGTCGTCGCGCATGCCGGCCGTGTGGACACCGTCGAAGCGGCCCGTCGCGTGATCGATGCCCTGCGTGAAGCCGGTGCACGACCCGTGCTCGCCGCCGACGACCACGAAGCGCTCGTGGCGGTCGACGGGTTCTTCGCCGCGACCGATGTGCTCGGTGTGTCGGTCGATCCGGCCGAACTCGAGCTCGCGATCGTGCTCGGCGGCGACGGGACGATCCTGCGCGCGGCGGAACTCGTCCGCGACACCGGTGCACCCGTGCTCGGCATCAACATGGGTCATGTCGGGTTCCTCGCCGAGATCGATCGCGACGACATGGACAAGGCCGTGCGTCGCGTGATCGATCGCGACTACGACGTCGAGGAACGACTCGCGCTGTCGGTGCGGGTGAAGGATGCGGCGGGCGACGTCGTGTACGAGACCTGGGCGCTCAACGAGGCGACGGTCGAGAAGGCCAGCCGCGAGCGGATGATCGAGGTGGTGCTCGAGATCGACGGTCGGCCGTTGTCGAGCTTCGGCTGCGACGGCATGGTCATCTCCACCCCGACCGGGTCGACCGCCTACAACTTCTCGGCGGGAGGACCCGTCATCTGGCCCAGCGTGGAGGCGATCGCAGTCGTCCCCCTCTCGGCACATGCACTGTTCGCCAAGCCACTCGTCGTGAGCCCCGACGCGGCGGTCGCGATCGAGATGCTCGAGCGCACCGACGGCTCGGGCATCCTCTGGTGCGATGGGCGACGATCTCATGATCTGCCGCCGGGGGCACGCGTCGTGGTCCGCCGCTCGTCCCGACCCGTGCGACTCGCGCGTCTGCACCCCACCGCGTTCACCGACAGGCTCGTCCGCAAGTTCCAACTGCCCGTCGAAGGATGGCGCGGCCAGGCTCTGGGGACGCCGTCATGATCGAGGAGATGCGGATGCAGGGGCTCGGCGTGATCGCCGATGCCGTGCTGCCGCTGGGGCCGGGCTTCACGGCGATCACAGGCGAGACGGGTGCAGGCAAGACGATGGTGGTGACGGGTCTCGGTCTGCTCCTCGGCCAGCGCGCCGACTCCGGCGCCGTTCGCGCCGGTGCCGCTCAGGCGTCGGTCGCGGGGGTGTGGATCGTCCCCGATGAGGGGGACATCGCCGAGATCGTCGCGGATGCCGGTGGGGAACTCGAGCCTGCGGGCTCCGGAACGGCCGAGCTGTACGTCTCGCGCACACTGAGCGCTGAGGGACGCAGCAGAGCGAGCGTCGGTGGTCGCGCCGCGCCCGCCGGCGTACTCTCGGCCCTCGCCGAAGAGCTCGTCGTGGTGCACGGACAGTCGGAACAGCTGCGCTTGCGATCCGCTGCGGCGCAGCGCGATGCGCTCGACCGCTTCGGAGGCAGCCGGATCACCGACGCCCTCGCGCAGTATGCGGAGTCCTTCGCGCACTGGCGGGCTCTCGACGCCGAGATCACCGAGATCACCGAGAACCGTGACCGCCGGGCGGAGGAAGCTTCCCGTCTCAGGGAGGCGCTCGCGCTGATCGAGGCGACAGCGCCGGAGCCGGGGGAGGACCAGGAGCTCGCCGATCGGGCTGAGCGCCTCGCGAACGCCGAGGAGCTTCGACTCGCTGCCTCCCTCGCCCACGCCGCCCTGTCGAACGAAGAGGGTGAGCCGGACGCCTCGGCGCTCGTCGCGGAGGCGAGGCGGGTGCTCGAGCGTGCAGCGGACGTCAAACTCACCGAGATCGGCGAGAGCGTCGCTGACATCGGCTATCGGATCGCCGATGTCGCCGGACAACTGTCCGCCTACCTGGCCGACCTCGACGAGACGGGGCCCCACGAGCTCGCAGCCGTGGAAGAACGCCGTGCCGCGTTGGGCACGTTGATCAGGGCGCACGGCTCCCTCGACGAGGCCCTGTCCCTCTGGCAGACCGGATCCACGCGGCTCGCCGAACTCGACGACGACGGTGACCGCATCGAGCGGCTGATCGCCGAGCGTGAGTCGTCACGCGCAGAGCTCGACGCGCGCGCCGCAGCTCTCACCGCCGCACGCACGGAAGCCGCAGCGCGCCTCGGCGAGGCGGTGACAGAAGAGCTGCACGCCCTCGCGATGCCGGATGCGCGACTCGAGGTCGTCGTCTCCGAGGGGACGGAGAGCACCCACGGTCGCGACGACGTCGCCATCCTCCTCGCCCCTCACCCCGGCGCAGAGCCTCGCTCGGTCTCCAAGGGAGCGTCGGGCGGCGAACTCTCTCGCGTGATGCTGGCCATCGAGGTCGTCATCTCGGCGACGGATCCGGTGCCGACCTTCGTCTTCGATGAGGTCGACGCGGGCATCGGCGGGGCCGCCGCCATCGAAGTGGGACGGCGACTCGCCCGGCTCGCCGAGAAGTCTCAAGTCATCGCCGTGACCCATCTGGCGCAGGTCGCGGCATTCGCGAACAACCACCTCTCCGTCGTGAAAGCCCACGACGGAGCCGTCACCGCCTCGGATGTGCGGCGTCTCGAAGGGGGAGAACGTGAGGCCGAGATGGCCCGTCTCCTCTCCGGACTCGCCGATTCCGACGCCGCGCTGACCCATGCTCGCGAACTTCTCAGCCTCCGCGTCTCCGCCGCCTGATAGGATCGAAGCCCGTGATGAACTCTTCTTCCGCGGGACCCAAGAACGACACGACCAAGCACATCTTCGTGACCGGTGGTGTCGTTTCGTCTTTGGGTAAGGGCCTCACCGCAGCCAGCCTCGGCAACCTCCTCACGGCCCGCGGACTGCGCGTCGTGATGCAGAAGCTCGACCCGTACCTGAACGTCGATCCGGGCACCATGAACCCGTTCCAGCACGGCGAGGTGTTCGTCACCGACGACGGTGCGGAGACCGACCTCGACATCGGCCACTACGAGCGCTTCCTCGACATCAACCTGTCCGAGGCCGCGAACGTCACCACAGGTCAGATCTACTCGCAGGTGATCGCGCGCGAACGCCGCGGCGAGTACCTCGGCGACACGGTGCAGGTCATCCCGCACATCACCGACGAGATCAAGCGCCGCATGCGTCTGCAGGCGTCCGAGGACCCGCGTCCCGACGTGATCATCACCGAGGTCGGCGGCACGGTCGGCGACATCGAATCGCAGCCGTTCCTCGAGTCCGCACGCCAGCTTCGTCACGAGCTCGGCCGCGACAGCGTGTTCTTCGTGCACGTCTCGCTCGTGCCGTTCATGGGTGCGTCGGGGGAGCAGAAGACCAAGCCGACCCAGCACTCGGTCGCGGCTCTGCGCCAGGTCGGCATCCAGCCCGATGCACTCGTGCTGCGCAGCGACCGCCCGGTGAGTGAGAGCAACCGCAACAAGATCGCGCTCATGTGCGACGTCGACGTCGAGGGCGTCATCAACACGGTCGACCTGCCGAGCATCTACGACATCCCGTCCACGCTCAACGAGCAGGGCCTCGACTCGTACATCGTGCGCCGGCTCGGCCTCGACCAGAAGGCCGCAGACGTCGACTGGACCCGCTGGAACAAGGTGCTGCACGCCGTGCACAACCCGAAGCACGAGGTCACGATCGGCCTGGTCGGCAAGTACATCGACCTGCCGGACGCCTATCTCTCCGTGACGGAGGCCCTGAAGGCGGGCGGCTTCGCGCAGGAGACCAAGGTCAACATCCGCTGGATCCCCTCCGATCTGTGCGAGACGCCGGAAGGCGCGCAGGAGCAGCTTGCAGAGCTCGACGGCATCTGCGTTCCCGGCGGCTTCGGCATCCGTGGCATCGAGGGCAAGCTCGGCGCGCTGAAGTTCGCCCGCGAGCAGGGCATCCCCACATTGGGTCTGTGCCTCGGTCTGCAGTGCATGGTCATCGAGTATGCGCGCGACGTCGCCGGCATCGTCGGGGCGTCATCGAGCGAGTTCGACCCGGAGACGTCGGAGCCGGTGATCGCGACCATGGCGGAGCAGATCGAGATCCTCGACGGCGGCGACCTCGGCGGCACGATGCGTCTGGGGCTGTACCAGGCCGCTCTCGCCGAAGGATCCCTCGCCCGCGAGGTGTACGGCGCGCCGGAGGCTGCCGAGCGTCACCGTCACCGTTACGAGGTCAACAACGCCTACCGCGATCGTCTGACCGAGGCGGGGCTGGTGTTCTCCGGCCTGAACCCCGAGCTCGACCTGGTCGAGTACGTCGAGCTGCCGCGCGACGTGCACCCGTACTACATCGCCACGCAGGCGCACCCCGAGCTGCGCTCGCGTCCGACCGCGCCGCACCCGCTGTTCCGCGGACTCGTCGGCGCCGCGATCGAGCGACACCGTGCCAGCGAGCTGTTCGACGTGAGCGAAGACGTCGTCGCCGATGCCTGAGCAGGCCGAGAGCCTCCAGGACGAACCGTTCGAGCCCGAGGTCCTGCAGAGCGACCTCGTCTACGAGGGGAGGGTCTGGGACGTGCGCTCGGATCGTGTGCGCTACGGCGACGGCGAGATGGTCAGGCAGTACGTCGACCACACGGGCGCCGTGGCGATCCTCGCGCTCGACGACGAGGGCCGGGTCCTGCTGATCCAGCAGTACCGGCATCCGATCCGCCACCGTGACTGGGAGCTGCCCGCGGGGCTGCTCGACGTGGAGGGGGAGGAGCCGCTGGCCGCCGCACGCCGCGAACTCGCGGAGGAGGCGGATCTCACGGCCGCGCACTGGGAGCCCCTGGTCTCGTCGTGGACCACCCCGGGCGGCAACGACGAGATGATCCACATCTTCCTCGCGACCGGCATCGAGGCGGCCGAGACGGCGCACGACCGCGAAGACGAGGAAGCCGACATCCGTGTGGAGTGGGTCCCGCTCGCTGACGCGGTCGATGCGGTCCTCGCCGGCCGGATGCACAACGGCATCCTCACGATCGGCGTGCTGGCGGCGGCGCAGAGGCTGCGCGATCGGGGTTGAGGGATGCTGCTCGACCGCGCTCTCGACGCATACCTGCGTCATGTGACGATCGAGCGCGGTCTCAGCGAGCACACGATCGCGGCCTACCGACGCGACCTCGGCGGATATGTCGAATGGCTGACGGCCGAGGGCGTCGTCGACACTTCGGACGTGACCCCGGCGGTGATCGACCGGTTCGTCGCCGACCGCGCTTCGGCCGACCCGGCCCCGGCCTCGACGAGCCTGGCACGACTGCAGTCGTCCGTCCGCGGGTGGCACCGCTTCCTGGCGCGTGAGGGGATCGAGGACGACGACCCCAGCGGGAGGCTGCGCCCACCCAAGGCACCGCGTCGGCTCCCCAAGGCGCTGACCATCGACCAGGTCGAGCGCCTCCTGGCAGCCCCCTCGCCGGAGGATCCGCTCGGCGTCCGCGACCGCGCACTCCTCGAGCTCCTGTACGCCACGGGCGCGCGCGTCTCTGAGGCCATCGGACTCGATGTCGACGACGTGGCCCACGGAGACGTGCTGCGCCTGCGGGGCAAGGGCTCCAAGGAGCGGATCGTGCCGATCGGGTCGTACGCACGGGCCGCAGTCGACGCCTACCTCACCCGGGTGCGTCCGGCACTCGCGGCGAAGGGGCGGGCATCGGCCCGGCTGTTCCTCGGTGCGCGTGGCGCCCCCCTGTCGCGGCAGAGCGCCTGGCTGGTGATCCGGGCGGCGGCGGAGAAGGCACAGATCACCGCGGAGGTGTCGCCCCATACGCTGCGGCACTCGTTCGCGACGCACCTCCTGCAGGGCGGCGCAGACGTCCGGGTCGTCCAGGAGCTGCTCGGGCACTCGTCTGTCGCGACGACCCAGATCTACACGCACGTCTCCGTCGACACACTGCGCGACATCTACGCGACCTCGCACCCCCGCGCGCGCTGAATCCGGATCTCCGAGCGGCCCCCTGCCGCGCGCCGAGGCGGCCGCAGAACGGGCTGCCCGGTACAATCGACCAAGCACGAAGGAGCAGGAGAACCGGTGGCTGAGAAAGTGGCGAAGTCCAGGGCGAAGGCGCGGAAGGCCGACGAGACCCCCATGGGACCCACCGGCCGCCCCTATCACGGGTTCCCGATCCCCGAACCGCTGAAGTCCCACGGGCCTGCGCGCATCATCGCGCTGTGCAACCAGAAGGGCGGCGTTGGCAAGACCACGACGTCCATCAACCTGGCGGCCGCCCTCGCGGAATACGGTCGCAAGGTGCTCGCGGTCGACTTCGACCCGCAGGGCGCCCTGTCTGCCGGTCTCGGGATCCCCACGCACGACGTGCCGACGATCTACGACCTGCTGCTGGACACGAAGCGCGATGCGCACGACGCCATCGTGCACTCGAGCGTCGAGGGCCTCGACGTGATGCCGGCCAACATCGACCTCTCCGCCGCCGAGGTGCACCTGGTCAACGAGGTCGCCCGCGAGACCATCCTCGCCCGCGTGCTGCGGCAGGTCGCGGGGGAGTACGACGTCATCCTGATCGACTGCCAGCCCTCGCTCGGCATCCTCACCGTGAACGCCCTGACCGCGGCGCACGGCGTGATCATCCCGCTCGAGTGCGAGTTCTTCGCGCTCCGGGGCGTGGCGCTGCTCATCGAGACGATCGACAAGGTCCGCGACCGGCTGAACCCCTCCATCACGATGGACGGCCTGCTGGCGACGATGTACGACCCGCGCACGCTGCACTCCCGTGAGGTCCTCGAGCGAGTCGTCGAAGCCTTCGGGGACGATGTGCTCGAGACGGTGATCGGTCGTACCGTGAAGTTCCCCGACGCCTCGGTGTCGGGTGTGCCCATCACCGAGTTCGCCCCCGAGCACGCGGCCGCTCAGGCATACCTGCGGCTGGCGCGGGAGCTGGTCGCCCGTGGCGCCGTCGCCTAGCGAGGGTCCTGTCGACGCGACGCTCGAGGAGAGCGCGGGTGAGGCCGCGTCCGTGGAGAGCGCAGGTTTCCGGGTCTCCCTGTCGAACTTCGACGGCCCGTTCGATCTGCTGCTGAACCTCATCTCGAAGCACGAGATGGACATCACCGAGGTCTCTTTGAGCGCGGTCACGAACGAGTTCATCGCGTACCTCGGACAGCTCGAGGACGACGAGGAACTGGATCAGGCGTCCGAGTTCCTCGTGGTCGCAGCGACACTCCTCGACATGAAGGTGGCAGGGCTGCTCCCGCAGGGCGAACTGGTCGACGCGGAGGCCGTCGCACTGTTGGAGGCGCGCGACCTGCTGTTCGCCCGTCTCCTGCAGTACCGCGCGTTCAAAGAGGTGTCCGCGTGGTTCGCCCGGTGCCTGCAGAGGGAGGATCGGCGGCATGTGCGGGCCGTGCGGCTCGACGAGAAGCACCGCCGGCAGACGCCCGAGCTCGTGTGGTCGCTGACCGCGGACGACTTCGCGGCCCTCGCGCTGCTGGCCTTCGCGCCCAAGGAGATCCCGCACGTCGGGCTCGATCATCTGCATGCGCCGCTGGTCAGCATCCGGGAGCAGGCGGCGATCGTCGTCACACTGCTTCGTGGCACCGAGTCGCTGAGCTTCCGTGAGCTGGTCGCCGGCGTCGCCGAGCCTGGCATCATCGTGGCGCGCTTCATCTCGGTGCTCGAGCTGTATCGGCATGCGGCGCTGTCCTTCGAACAACTGGAACCGCTCGGCGAGCTGACGCTGCGCTGGGCAGCCGACTCCTGGTCGGACGAGACACTCGCGACCCTGGGGGCCGACTATGACCGATGAGATGACGGACACCTCCGCCGAGGAGACGCAGGACGAGGGGATCTCGGACGAGATCTCCTCCGAGATCCCTCTCGCCGAGCGCATCGAGGCCATCCTGCTGATCATCGACGAGCCGCTCGGCCTGGTGGCGCTGGCTGCTGCGGTCGGATCCCCGGTGCCCGCCGTCAGGCAGACACTCGAGATGCTCGTCGACGACTACGACGGCAGAGGTAAGGGCCCTCGTCGTGGGTTCGAGCTCCGTGAAGTCGGGGGTGGATGGCGCCTGTACGTACGGGAAGAGCTCGACGACGTCGTCGCCGCGTTCATCGGCGGACAGGCCCCGGCGCGCCTGTCGCAGGCCGCTCTCGAGACACTGGCCGTGATCGCCTACAAGCAACCGGTGACACGCAGCCAGGTCGCCTCCATCCGCGCGGTGAACGTCGACTCGGTCGTGCGCACACTCCTCGCACGCGGTCTGATCACCGAGCTGTTCGCCGACTCCGAGACCGGTGCGATCAACTACGGCACGACCGACGCGCTCCTGCAGCACCTGGGCATCAACTCACTCGACGAGCTGCCCCCGATCTCGCCTCTGCTCGACGACGGTGCAGACGGCTTCGACGAAGGGACCATCCGATGAACGCCCCGCACGGGAACGACGCCGACGCACCGGAGGGCGTGCGACTGCAGAAGGTGCTCGCCGCTGCCGGTGTGGCCTCGCGCCGCGTCGTCGAGCAGTACATCACCGAAGGGCGTATCCGAGTCAACGGCGTCGTGGTCTCCGAGCTCGGGCGGCGGATCGATCCGGAGCACGACCTCGTCGACGTCGACGGCACGGCCGTGCAGCTGGACGTCTCCAAGCGCTACGTGATGCTCAACAAGCCGACCGGCGTCGTCAGCAGCATGAAGGACGAGAACGGTCGTCCCGACCTCCGCCGCTTCACGGAGCAGTTCGAGGAACGGCTCTACAACGTCGGGCGCCTCGACGCCGAGACCAGTGGTCTGCTGATCCTCACCAACGACGGCGCGCTCGCCCACGTGCTGGCGCACCCGTCGTTCGGGGTCACCAAGGTGTACATCGCCAAGGTCGAGGGGACGGTGCTGCCTCAGACGATCTCGAAGCTCACCAAGGGCATCGATCTGGAGGACGGACCGATCGCCGCGGACAAGGCGCGCCTGCTCGACACCTCGCGTGGGTCGAGCCTGGTCGAGTTGACGCTGCACTCCGGGCGCAACCGCATCGTGCGTCGGATGCTCGCCGCGGTCGGCCACCCCGTCACCGAGCTCGTCCGCCGCCAGTTCGGCCCGCTCCACCTGGGAACCCTCCCGGCGGGAAAGACGCGGGAACTGAGTAAAATCGAACTCGGTGCGCTTCTGACCTTGTCGCGCCGTGAATCCGGTGTCGCCGAGGCGCCAGGCGAGCAGGAGAACGAATGACCGATACGACGAGTGCGCCCACGGCGCGGAGAACAGGCGCCGTCGCGCCGCGTCTCTCCGGCACCGTCCGCGTCGTCGGCGCCGGTCTGCTCGGGGCGAGTGTCGGGCACGCGCTCCGATCCAAGGGCATCGACGTCGTGCTGACGGATGCCTCGCCCGCGCAGCTGCGCCTCGCGGTGGACTACGGCGCAGGGCGCATCGCCGCGGATGACGACCGGCCTTCGCTCATCGTCGTCGCGGTGCCGCCGGATGTCACCGCCGACGTGATCCAGGCAGAGCTCGAACGCTTCCCCGAGGCCGTCGTCACCGATGTCGCCAGCGTGAAGCTCGAGCCGTTCCGCACGCTCCAGTCGCGCGGTGTCGATCTGACCCGCTACATCGGCTCGCATCCCCTCGCCGGTCGCGAACGGGGAGGGGCGATCTCCGCCCGCGCGGATCTGTTCGTCGGACGGCCCTGGGTGGTCTGCCGCGATGAGGACACGAAGGCCGCCGACCTCGCTCTGGTCGAGGCGCTCGCGCTCGACGTGGGCGCGATGCCGCTGGAGATGACGCCCGAGGAGCACGACCGTTCGGTCGCCCTCACCTCGCACGTGCCCCAGGTGGTCGCGAGCCTCCTCGCCGGTCGCCTCGCGGGTGCCGAGGAGAGCGCGCTCCGGCTCGCCGGACAAGGGGTGCGCGACACGACGCGCATCGCCGCTTCCGCCCCGGAACTCTGGGTGCAGATCCTCGGCGCCAATGCGGGACCCGTCGTCGAGATCCTCGATGCGCTCGCGTCCGACCTCGGCGATGTCGCGGCCGCGTTGCGCGAGCCGAGTGCCCCGGGTGCGCGGCGCATCGTGGCCGAGGCGATCCGGCAGGGCAACGATGGTGTCGAACGCCTTCCCGGCAAGCACGGTCAGAACCAGCGGTTCGAGACGCTCGTGGTCATGGTCGACGACACCGCCGGCCAGCTGGGTCGCCTGTTCGGCGAGCTCGGCGAACTCGGAGTCAACGTCGAAGATCTCCGCCTGGAGCACTCGCCCGGCGCACAGTTCGGTCTCGCCGAGATCAGCGTCGACCCCGCAGCGCTGCACGGCGCGATCACCGGGCTCCAGGAACGCGGCTGGCGGATCGCGGGGAACACGAATGACTGATACCTCCACCTCGTCCAGCGCACCGAGCCACGGGACCGATGCGGCGAAGTTCATCGCCATCGACGGCCCCGCCGGTTCCGGGAAGTCCAGCGTGTCCAAGGCCGTCGCCCGCGCGCTCGGCTTCGGGTACCTCGACACCGGCTCCGCATACCGTGCGCTCGCCTGGCACGTGCTCGACCGCGGTGCCGACACCGCCGACGCCGATGCGGTTCTCGCCGCGGCATCCGACTTCCCGGTGCGTCTGGGCCTGGACCCCGACGACCGCACCGTACGAGTGGGCGACACCGACGTCACCGAGGACATCCGCGACCCGCGGGTGTCCGGCGCGGTGAGCGGCGTGGCACGCGTGCCCGAGGTGCGGGCACAGGTGAACGCGCTGTTCCGCACGCTCGTCGCCGAGGCGACCTATCCGGCTGTGGTCGTCGAGGGCCGCGACATCACGACCGTCGTCGCCCCTGATGCCCCCGTACGGATCCTGCTCACCGCGGCGCCCGAGGTGCGGGCTGCCCGCCGTGCCGGCGAACTCGCCGGTGAGAACGCGGATGCCGTCGCCGCAGCGCTCCACAAGCGCGATGCCTCCGACAGCGCCGTCGTCGACTTCCTCAACGCCGCGGAAGGCGTGGAGGTCGTCGACTCGACGGAACTCGATTTCCCCCAGACCATCGACGCCGTGCTCACGGTGATCGAACGACTCCAAGGAGCACACCGTGGCTGACGACGAATACGAAGGCGGCCCCGACCAGCTCGCCGAGAAGATGGAGAACATCGACGAGCAGCTCGCCGAGCAGCGCGCGGAGACCCTGCGCGCCGGTCTCGCCGACTACGAGCTCGACGATGAGGATGCGGCCCTCCTCGCCGGGATCACCCTCGGTGAGGACGGCATCCAGTACAGTCCTGCTCTGCCCGTGGTGGCGATCGTCGGACGACCGAACGTGGGCAAGTCCGCGCTCGTGAACCGCATCCTCGGCCGCCGTGAGGCCGTCGTGGAAGACACCCCCGGCGTCACGCGCGACCGCGTGACGTACAAGGCGGAGTGGGCGGACCGGCGCTTCTCGCTCGTCGACACCGGCGGGTGGGAGCCCGATGCGCGCGGCATCGACCGTTCGGTCGCTGCCCAGGCGGAGGTCGCGATCGACCTCGCCGACATGGTGCTCTTCGTGGTGGACGCGATGGTCGGGGCGACATCGACCGACGAGCACGTCGTGAAGCTGCTGCGCAAGAGCGGCAAGCCGGTGTTCCTCGTCGCCAACAAGATCGACGACGCCCGTCAGGAGCCCGAAGCGGCCGCCCTGTGGAACCTCGGACTCGGCGAGCCGCACCCTGTGTCGGCGATCCACGGACGCGGTGTCGCCGACCTGCTCGACGAGGTGCTGAAGAAGCTCCCCGAGGTCTCGGCCGTTGCGAAGCAGGAGATCGGTGGTCCGCGCCGCGTCGCGATCCTCGGTCGTCCGAACGTGGGCAAGTCGTCGCTGCTGAACAAGGCGGCCGGCGAGGAGCGCGTGGTCGTCAACGATCTGGCCGGTACCACCCGCGACCCGGTCGACGAGGTCGTGGAGCTCGGCGGCAAGATGTGGCGTCTGGTCGATACGGCCGGCATCCGTCGTCGCGTGCACATGGCACAGGGCGCAGACTTCTATGCATCGCTGCGTACGTCTGCGGCACTGGAGAAGGCAGAGGTCGCCGTCGTCGTGCTCGACGTGTCGGAGACGATCAGCGAGCAGGACGTGCGCATCATCGACCTCGTGCTGGAGTCGGGCCGCGCTCTCGTGCTCGCGTTCAATAAGTGGGACCGTCTGAACGACGACGACCTCGAGAACGCCGACCGTCGCAGGTACCTCGAGCGTGAGATCGAGCAGGACCTCGCGCACGTGGCCTGGGCGCCGCGCGTGAACATCTCGGCGAAGACCGGCCGTCACCTCGACAAGCTCGTCCCGGCGCTGGAGACCGCGCTGGAGAACTGGGACCGTCGCATTCCCACGGGCAAATTCAACGCGTTCCTCGCCGAGCTCGTCGCCGAGCACCCGCACCCGTTGCGCGGCGGCAAGCAGCCGCGCATCCTGTTCGGCACCCAGGCGTCGACCCGCCCGCCGACGTTCGTGCTGTTCACGACCGGGTTCCTCGACCCCGGGTACCGCCGGTTCATCCAGCGCCGCCTGCGCGAGCTGTACTCCTTCGAGGGCACGCCGATCGTCATCAACATGCGGGTGCGCGAGAAGCGCCAGCGCTGACCTGTTCCCGCACATGTCGCGCTGAGGTGCCGTGACCCCGATGCTGTGAAAGGCTGAGGGGGTGACTGTCGTACCTCCTGCCCCCGGTGAGCCGCGTCGCCCCGAGGGGCCGCGGAATCCGGGCGATGCCTGGGTCGTCGCCGCGTCGGGGGAGAAGTACTGGGGACGCTTCGGCGCCGCCGGGCTTCTCGCCGTCGACCCCGCCCGCGGCATCCTGCTGCAGCACCGCGTGTCGTGGAGCCACTTCGGCGGCACGTGGGGTCTGCCCGGCGGGGCTCTGCACGAGGGTGAGAGTGCGATCGCCGGAGCCATCCGTGAGGCGCAGGAGGAGGCGGGAGTGCCGGACGGCGCGGTGCGCGCGCGGTTCACGAGCGTGCTCGACCTCGGCATCTGGTCGTACACGACCGTCATCGCGGACGTGCAGAGCGGCTTCGACCCGGTGATCAGCGACCCGGAGAGCGTCGCGCTGGAGTGGGTACCTGTCGATGAGGTCGACGCCCGGCCGCTGCACCCCGGATTCGGAGCCGCCTGGCCGACACTGCGGAACCAGCTCGAGGTGCGACCGCTGATCGTCGTCGATGCCGCGAATGTCGTCGGCTCCGTGCCGGACGGCTGGTGGAAGGACCGCGCGGGTGCCGCCTCTCGCCTGCGGGAGCGGTTGACGGGACTCGCGGTTCCCGCGAACGCGCTGGATCTCACGGGCGACGTCTGGTTCCCCGAGGTGTCGATGGTGGTCGAGGGGCAGGCGCGCCGCATCGATGCCGACTCGAGCCCCGTGTCGGTCGTCCGGGCCGACGCCGAAGGGGACGATGCCATCGTCGCCGAGGTCTCACGCCAGAGCGACGCCGGACGGACGGTCGTGGCGGTCACCAGCGATCGCGAGCTTCAGGGCCGCGTCACGGAGGCGGGCGCCGCGCAGGTGCGCTCTGCCGGGTGGCTGCGGGACCTGCTCGAGCACCACGACTGAGTCATCCACCACCACGACTCACGCCACGACTGAGGCGGCACGACTGACGCACCTTGACTGGCGCGCCACGACTGACGCACCACGACTGAGTCATCCACCACGGCTTCCGCGGCGGTCAGACGAACATCACGCGGCGCGGTGGCGGGTCGGTGTAGGCGCGGCCGAGCGGACTTTGCCACGTGATGCTGCCGTCTCGCTGCTGTTGAGCCGTCCACCGGTAGGGGTCCGGAACGTCGGGGTGCTTGAGTGTGTGGTGGGCGCGGCACAGGTGGCCGAGGTTGTCGACGCGGGTCCGTCCGCCTTTGGCATGGTCGTGGGTGTGGTCGACGTCGCAGCGGTGCACCGGCATCCGACACCCGGGGAAGCGACAGTGCTGATCACGAGCACGGAGGAACCGACGCATCCCCTCGGTCGGAGTGTAGGTGTCGGTCTCGCGCAGCATGCCGCTCGGATCGAGGAAGAGCCGCGTCCAGCCGGTGTTGCGTCCGGCAAGGTCGCGGGCGATGTCGGGGTGCAGGGGGCCGTGTCCGTCGAGCTGGGCGGGTCGATCGTCGACGCCGGCGAGCGTGGTCGCGGCGACGGTGACCTGAACGCGGGCCTGCACATGCTCGAGGTCCGTGCCGTGCACCGCGCTGGGATCTGCCGTGAGCAGCAGGTCGCTGAAGAGGTCTGCCTGCACCTGCGACCACGTGCGCTCATCGGCGGGATAACTCTCGACGTGCGGGTCGGTCGTGAACGTGTCGCCCTCCGCACTCGCGATCACCACATCGGAGTAGGGGTCGAACGACGGATCATCGAGCGCGAAGTCTTCGAGGTCGAGGCCCTCGTGATCATGCTCGACCCACCAGGGCAGGGGCACGATCTCGCGGTCGGCTCTGGCGCGGATGACTTCGCGCGTCATCCTGCTCAGCCGGTCGGAGATCGCGGTCGCGATCCATTCGGGGAGCACCGCGGTGAGCAGGGCGAGTCCGTCGTCGAGGGACTTCACCGTCACGCTGCGCTCCCCGGCGGCACGACGGTGCCGCTGCACCACGGTCTCGCCCACCAGGGCTGCGGCGACCTGCCGCGCGTGTGCCCGTGTGCGCGCAGGGTTCTCCTGTTCGGCGACCACGAGAACCGCGGTCTCGAACAACTCGAGCGTCGCCGCGTCCACGGCCTTGTTCCGGACGGCCTCGCTGACGATCGCACTCGCTCTGGCGATCTCCCGGACGTGCGCCGCGCTGATCGCGCCCCGCGCATATGCAGCCCTGACCGCGGGGAGATAGGTGTCGAGAGCGCGGGCGTCGGCGAAGGCGAAGTCCATCGATCCCGTTGAGAGGCGCCCCGCTGCGGAGAACTCGGCGATCATCGAGCGGTAGATCGCGTCGCGGTGAGAGGGACTCGCCGCGACGTCGGCATCGTGGATCGCGATCTGGCGGATCAGGAGCTCCGCGGCTTCAGCCTCGAGCACGGCGATCTGCCGCCTGGTCTCGGCCCATTCGCTCAGCACGCGCTGCCGCTTCTCGGATTCGAGGTCGAGATCGGTGCACGTGGTCATAGTTTGAGTCTAGGATGTATCTACGAGTCTATGATCTGAATGCGGTCAGTCATATAGGTATATCAGTACGAAGGATCGTCACGACCACGCAGCTTGTCGATGTCGCGCCGTTCTCGTTTGGTGGGGCGACCGGCGCCTCGGTCGCGGAGGCCGAGCGCGGCCTGCGGCTCTCTTTCGGGTGTGCGGTCTTCGTAGGCGAGAGCGGCGAGCGGGGCGCCGACACGCTTGACCAGGAGCTGACGCACGATGAGGATACGGTCGAAGCCGGCGATGCGGACGCGCAGCTCGTCGCCGATGCGGACCTGCTGGGCGGCCTTCACTCTGTCGCCGTTCACCCTCACATGCCCCGCGCGGCATGCGGTGGTTGCGGCGGATCGCGTCTTGTAGATCCGGATCGCCCAGAGCCAGCTGTCGACGCGTGCGGCATCCATCAGGCGGCCTTCCTGCGCAGGGCGATCAGGGATCCCGCGACGATGAGACCCTGACCGAGGGTGTAGGTGAGCATGACAGCGGGGCTGCTCCAGGCGGGGAGTCCGCCTGGCAGGAAGAGTCGGAACGCGAGCAGCGTGTCGCTGGCGAGGAAGAACGCCCCGCCGACGGCGATCAGTGGTGAGCACCGTGCGGAGAACGCTGCCGTTCCCCCCAGGACCACACCGTACAGAGCAACGGCGATGAGCAGGCCACCCGTGTGCGGGCCGAGGATGGCGATCATCGCGACCCACCAGACCGCGTAGATCAGGGCCCACCACGGCATCCGTCGTCGCGCGAGATGGCGGGCGAACAGCAGGATGTAGGCCACATGGGCGATGCCGAAGAACAACAGCATCAGAGGAAGCTCGGGAGCGGAGGGGAAGAAGGCACCAGCACCGTCGCCGAGCCAGGAGAAGAGCACCGCCGCGAGGAGCAGCACCAGCGCGGCGCGGGAGCCCAGACGTCGGGCCGACAGCACGATCGGAAGAGCCAGGAGAGGCATCAGCAGCAGCTTCGTCGGACCTGCGAGAGGGCTTCCCACTGCGAGGAGGACGACGTGCAACACGGACACCGCGACATACGGGAGGAAGGCCCACACGATCAGCGAGAGAGCGGGGCGACGCGGCATCCCCTGATCGTATGGCCGGTCGCCAGTGGCGGCTGTCGTCGTGTTCGGCATGCGTCGTGGGGGCGTCAGGATGTGAGCTCGGTGTCGGGGTCAGGATTCGACCGTGACCTGGCCGACGGTGTCGTCGAGGTTCAGGTGCGCCGCTGGCCAGTATCCCTCGGGGAAGTGCTCGCCGCACTCGTCGTTCAGGTGCAGGATCGCCGTTCCGTCCGGAGCGATCTCGATCGTGTCTATCGCGAGATCGGACGCGCCGTCATCCAGGTCGTGGGGTGCGGGTTCACCGGTGGTGAAGTTCGCGACCACGGCATCCGTCGCGATCCGGCGGAGGATCTCGAGTCGAGACACGACATCGCGCAGGCGGGGCAGCAGCGGCGCCACATCGTCGGCATTCGTGCCTTCGAGCATGAGCTCCAGTTCCGACCCCTCGACCGAGAAGGTGCCGACGAACCAGTCGTGCGTGAGCACCGTGCCGTCGGTGCGCTCGGTGGTGGCGCGGGTGAAGGTGCCGAGTTCGGGATCGTCGATGGTCGCAGGGGCGTCGCTCATGGTCTCACGCTAGCGGGTGGCACGCTCGACCCGCTCACGCGGAGAGGTCGAGCGCCACGAGCTTGCGCCCTGGCTTGAGCTCTGTCTTCTCGAGGAAGCCTGCGGCGAGGAATGTGCCGAGCGTGCCGTGGAAGAGGTCGTTCGTCCGCCGCTTCTCGCCAGCCGTGTCGACCGGGTATCCCTCGATGAGTCGCGCGCCCGACTCCCTGGCGTATTCGACCGCGGCCTTGAGCAGGTCGAGGTTCAATCCCGCTCCGCGATGCTCCCGACGGACGACGAAGCACGTCACCGCCCAGACCGAGTCATCATCGAAGGGCTCGGTCGATGCGGCGGCGATGATCCGTGTGCGGGGGACCCGTGCCTGTCTGGTGCGCGGTCCGATGCGGATCCAGCCGGCTGACTCGCCGTCGACATAGGCGACGACTCCGGGAGACGGGCCCTCGGCGATCTCTTCGCGGAACATCTCGGTGCGCTGCGCCGTGGTCGTCGCATTCCAGTCCTTGTTGCTCAGCACCGGCCAGATGCACTGACAGCTCGCGCCGTCGCCGCCACCCGTGAGCGCATGCTGCACGTCATCCCAACGAGCGGATGTCGCCAACGCGGTCGTGATCGTCACCATGCACGCGACGGTACGCGCGGCGTCCGACACCCGCAACGGCTCGGTTCGCGGAGGGGTGCGACATGCGGCTAAGATAGGGGAGTTGCCTGCGCGAGAGCGAAGGACAACGGGCTGTGGCGCAGCTTGGTAGCGCACTTGACTGGGGGTCAAGGGGTCGCAGGTTCAAATCCTGTCAGCCCGACCACAGAGAGGCTCGGAATCGCGCGGAAGGTGCGCGGTCCCGAGCCTCTGTCGTATCCGCCGTGGATACCGGGTGCATAGTGGTGTCATGGATGACGACCGCAGGCTCAGACGTCGACAGGTGCTCATGCTCGTCGTCGGAGCGGTGTCGCTCGCGGTCGCGGTGATCGTCGGGATCGACCTCGTGGTCGGCTCGGGAGGCGGCGGCAGATGGTGGACGCTGGTGGGATCGAGTCTCACCGCCATCGCGATGATCTCGGGCTGGTTCAACCTGCGCTCCATCCGTCGTAAGCGCGCGAACGACCCTGAGGCCGGCCACACGGGGGCCTAGTCCCTTCGAGGGACCTCCGGCGGATGTGTGCGGTACCGCTCAGGGCTCCTGCCCGAAGGTGCGGGGATCCACCGGCCACTGCGACTTCGGGACGCTGTTCTCGAGCACGAGCAGGTACGACTCGGTGACGAGCTCGCGGATCAGGTCGGCATCGAGACCGCCTCCGGGATGCAGGGTGATCCAGTGCTTCTTGTTCATGTGATAGCCGGGGGTGATGTCAGGGTGAGCGCTCCGCAGCGCTCGTGCGTCTTCCGGCGCGGACTTGAGCGTCACGATCGGTGTCCCCGTCGTGGCCGTCTGGAGCATGAAGACCTTCCCCCGCACCTTGTACACGTCCCACTCCGCGCCGAAGGGATGCGACATCTCCGCCCCGGGCAGCTCCTCGGCGCGTTCGGCCGCATGCTGCTGCAGTGTCTTCCCGCCCATGGGACCCTCTTCCGCTCGGACCTGAGGAACACGGTAGACGCAGGCGGCGACACTCGCTCGCTCCTCGCGCGCTGGTCCCTCAGCGGAGGATCACGAGTTCGCGCGTCGTCCTCGTCATCGCCACGTACCGGTCGACCGCGCCGGTCACGTCGTCGCCGAACTGCTCCGGTCTCAGGAGTACGACCAGATCGAACTCGAGCCCCTTGGCGCCTTCCGGGGTGAGCGACCGCACCCGTGCCGTGGCTGGGAAGGTGGGGTCGCCGATCACACACGCCACGCCATCGGGGTGCGCGTCGAGCCAGTCGTCGACGACCGATGAGAGGGATGCCGCCTCACCGAGGCGCACGGGGACCCCGCTCTCGCGCACCGAGGTCGGCACGTTCGCGTCGGGGATCGCGGCGAGCACGGCGGGCGCGGCGACCTCCATCACCTCCGACGGCGTGCGATAGTTCACGCCGAGGTGGGCGATCCGGATGTCGCGGATCCCGAGCCGCGCGAGTCTCGCCTCCCAGCTCTCGGTGAACCCGTGTCTGGCCTGTGCGCGGTCGCCGACGATCGTGAAGCTGCGCGAGGGGCAGCGGGCGAGGAGCATCCGCCACTGCGCGTCGGAGAGCTCCTGGGCCTCATCGACGACGATGTGCCCGAACGGCCCCGCGAGCTCGTCGGGAGTGAGCGCGGGAGGGGCGTCGACGCCGAGCAGCACGTTCCTGGCGTCCTGACCGCGGAGGATCGACATCACCTTCATCTCGCTGTCGTCGTCTTCGATCAGATGATCCACGACGTGCGACATCTGCTCCTGCGCCGCGGCGATCACGGCCTCGCGGCGATGCCGGGCGCGCACGGAATCCGGGTCGCCGATCCGGCGGTAGGCGGCGTCCAGCAGCGGCAGGTCGGCGTCGGTCCACGGGGCAGCGGCGTCGCGCTGCAGGAGGGCGATGTCGTCCGGCCCCAGTTCGGGCGCGCACCGCTGCAGAAGCTCGGGCGAGCTCCACAGCCGCGTCACCACCCACGTCGGCGAGAGCAGCGGCCACGCCCGCACGAAGGTCCCGGTCAGCTCGTCGTCCTGGCGCAGCCACCGCCGGACGACGTGGGGCGGCACCTCCTCGTCGTCCACCTGATCGACCAGCAGCTCCAGGATCTCCTCCCAGACCTCGTCGCGAGCCTCGTCATGCGACGCCGCGGGGTCGGCGCGGGAGAAGACCTCGGCCCACTCCTCGCGGCTCATCCAGAGGTCGGCCCATGGTGATTCCAGGCGCATCGCGTGCTGCGGAGGCCGCTCGAACTGCTTCGCGACCGCATCGAGCACCGCGGTGGGATCGAGAGCCTCCTTCAGACGCGCGACCCGCGGATCCGACTCCTCGGCAGCGGCGGCGCCCTCGGGGACGAGATCGCGGAGGGTGCACAGGCGCACCGTGTCCTCCCCGAGGCTCGGCAGCACGTCCTCGACGTAGGAGAGGTAGTGCGCGTTGGGCCCGACCAGCAGCATCCCGCCGGCGCTCTGCGTGAGCCGCGGCTCGGCGTACAGCAGGTGCGCCGCACGGTGCAGCGCGACGACGGTCTTCCCCGTGCCAGGACCTCCATCCACCACGAGGGCGCCGGGGGAGGGAGTGCGGATGATGGCATCCTGGTCGGCCTGGATCGTCGCGAGCACGTCCCGCATCCTCGAGGTGCGGTGCGACCCGAGGCTCGCGATGAACGCGGACTGGTCGTCGAGGGAGGCGGCCCCGTCGAATCCCGCTGCCGTGAGGGCCTCGTCCCAGTAGTCGCTGATGTGCCCGGATGTCCAGCGGTAGCGTCGTCGCGAGACGATTCCGCGTGGGTCTTCCATCGTGGCGGCGAAGTACGGTTCGGCCGCAGGCGCGCGCCAATCCACGAGGAGCCTCGTGCCGTCGGCGGCGGCCAGACCGACGCGGCCGATGTAGACGGACTCACCGTCCACCCTGGTCATCCTGCCGAGGCAGATGTCGATTCCGAAGCGCTCGAGGACCCGGAGGCGGCTGCTCAGGCGACGGATCCGGAGGTCGCGGTCCACGGCGGCGTCTCCGAACGTCGCCTCCTGGTGCCGCGCGTCGTCCAGGCTCCGGGCGACGTCGGCGCGCTGCGACGCCAGCGCATCGGCGATCCGTGCGAGATGTGCACGGTCGGCGTCGAGGAGCTCGGGTGCGGCTTTCGCGCTCAGGGTCTCGGGTAGACGGAAGGGGTCGATGGGCATTGCTCTCCTTCGCACGCGTGCACGGATGGCACGAGCGAGGGTCGATTCTGCCCCAGGGAGGGGGCCTTGCGGCAAGCCCCCACCCCGGAGATATCCTGGAAATGGAAGGACGCGGGGACCACGCTGACGGCACTCGAGCAACCGGCCCTCCCTGCGGAACGGACAATGACGCACCGCATCGGCTATCTCATCGGAAGTCTCGCGCACGATTCGATCAACCGCGTCCTGGCGAAAGCACTCGTGCGGCTGGCGCCCTCGAGCCTGGAGCTCGTCGAGATCCCGATCCGCGACCTCCCGCTCTACAACCGCGACGACGAGCTGGAGCCGGTGGCGGCCGTCACGGACTTCAAGCGTGCGATCGAGCAGTCCGAGGGTCTGCTCCTCGTGTCACCCGAGTACAACCGCTCCATCCCCGGCGCGTTGAAGAACGCCATCGACTGGGGATCCAGACCGTGGGGGCACAACTCCTTCGCCCGCAAGCCCACCGGCATCATCGGGGCGTCCACCGGCGCCATCGGCACCGCCGTGATGCAGTCGTCCATGCGCAGCGTGCTGAGCTTCCTCAACGCTCCGCAGCTGAACGCCCCTGAGGCGTACATCACGTTCGATCCGGAGGCGTTCGGCGATGACGGCGAGGTGAAGGACGCCGGTACCGAGAAGTTCCTCCGGCACTACATGAGCGAATACGCCGCATTCGTCGAGCGGGTGCTGTCGCTCACCGCGCCAGGACACGTGGGTGATCAGGGCTGAGATCCGCCCTGCTCGAAGCCGGCTGGGAGTCGCGGGAGGTACGCCCTCCCGATGGCCCGCCCCAGACGGTGCCGTCGAGAGGGCTCACCGTCCTACCCGGACGGTCGGGGAGGCGGCGAAGATCTCGCTGCTCTCACGGCTGAGCCCCAGTCCTCAGCCTCGTAGCCCCCGCTACGGAGAGCAGAATATCGCTTAATCGGCTTGTCCGCCATTTGGGGGACAAAGAAATTTGCGAATGTCGCTCCGGAGCAGGTCCTGTTGCCTTCCGGGAGCAGGTGCCTAGGGTGTAATCATGGACAGATTGCTCGTCTTCACCGCACAGGTCGCCATCGCTCACGGCCACCGGGTCGAGGTGACGGAGCAGGTCGATCCGCTCACGGAAGAGCCGGTGGTGCTCGCCCTCGTCGACCTCGACACCGGCATCAGGTACCGCCGCCAGGAGGAGCCGGCAGGCGAGGTCTCGCGCTGGATCGGACGAGTCCTGGAGTGCACGATCACGCTCGGCGGAGCGGGTGCCCGTACCGTGCTGCTCGTCGACCCGATCGGTCCAGGAGCCACCGGGGCCAAGGTCGCCCTGCGCGGGGCCGACGCGGCAGCGGATGCGGCCAAGGCCGAGGCCGATCGATGGGGAGGGGCGGATCGCCCCGCACCTGTGGAGCATGAGCGCTTCTGGTGAGGTGCTGTCCTACCGGAAGTCCCTCGAGCGATGCGTGAGACCGGTGCGGAGATCTTCGAAGCCATCCGCGACGATGTTCACCACTCCCTCCGCCGAGCGCTCCAGGATGCCGCGGATGATGAGCGCCGGTGACTCTCGGGCGACACGGCGATAGCGGTTCCACACCCCGGCCGAGCAGATGACGTTCACCAGCCCGCTCTCGTCCTCGAGGTTCACGAAGGTGATCCCCGCAGCGGTCGCCGGTCGCTGACGGTGCGTGACGAGACCGGCGACCTCGATCCGACGCCCCACCTCATGGCGTTGCAGGTCAGCGGCGGTCAGCACCCCGCGTGCACGCAGCGCCTCACGGAAGTGCGCCATCGGATGGTCGTCCGTCGACACCCCGGTCGCCCAGAGGTCGGCGGAGAGGCGCTCGTAGCTCGTCTGGTCGGCGAACAAGGGCGGCTGCACGGCGACCGTGGTCCCGGGAAGGAAGCGCGACCGGTCATCCGCCGCCGCGCCGGCCAGCCAGATCGCCTCCCGCCGCTCCAGCCCCAGACAGTCGAAGGCTCCGGCCGTGGCGAGGGCCTCGAGTTGCGCGGCGGTGGCATCCGTCCGGCGCACCAGGTCGTTCAGGTCGCGGTACGGTCCATTCGCATCGCGCTCGGCGACGATCTTCTCCGCCATCGGCACACCGATCCCGCGGATGCCGCTGAGTCCCAGTCGCACCGCAGAATGACCGTCCCTCCGATGGGCCGCCGACTCGTCCGGCGCCCCTCTGTCGAAGCGGAGTGTGGGGGGCTGAGGATCGTCGAGGCAGTCCTCCCGCCCCGTCGGTCCGTTCGTCGCGGTGTCGTCGAGCGGCTCCAGGGTCTCCATCGCCCCTGAGGCGTGCAGGTCGGGTCGTCTGACCTCCACGCCATGACGACGCGCATCGGCGGTGAGCGTCGACGCGGAGTAGAAGCCCATCGGCTGCGAGCGCAGCAGTCCGGCGAGGAAGGCCGCGGGATAGTGCAGCTTCACCCAGGAGCTGGCGTAGACGAGCAGGGCGAACGACAACGAGTGCGACTCCGCGAATCCGAAGTTCGAGAACGCCTGGATCTGCGCGTAGATGCGGTCGGCGGCCTCGCCGATGAGCCCGCGTCGCTTCATCCCGGCGTACAGCTTGCCCCTCACCTTCTCGATCTTCTCCAGGCCGCGCTTGGACCCCATGGCGCGCCGCAGCAGATCGGCCTCATCCGCCGTGCAGTCACCGACGGCCGTCGCCATCTGGATCAGCTGCTCCTGGAAGATCGGGATGCCCAGCGTGCGCTTCAGGATCGGTTCCAGATCGCTGTGCGGGTAGGGGATGGGGAACTCCACCGGTTCCTCGCCGCGCAGCGCCCGCTCCCGGTTCTCCTCGTCGATACGGTCCTTGGCCATCTTGCGCCGGACGAACGGGTGCACCGCTCCGCCCTGGATGGGGCCCGGACGGATGAGGGCGATCTGGATGGCGAGGTCGTAGAACGCCCGCGGTTGCAGTCGGGGGAGCAGGCCGATCTGCGCACGGGACTCCACTTGGAAGACTCCGATCGAGTCCGCACGACAGAGCATGTCGTACACGGCGGGCTCCTCTTTGGGGATGGTCTCGAGCCGCCACTCCTCGCCCGTGTTCTCCCGGATCAGGTCGAAGCAATGCTGCAGGGCGGCGAGCATCCCGAGGCCCAGCAGATCGAACTTCACCAGTCCCATGAAGGCGGAGTCGTCCTTGTCCCACTGGATGACGGTGCGGTCCTCCATGCGGGCGTGCTCCACGGGCACGACTTCGCCGACCGGGCGCGCGGTGAGGACCATGCCCCCGGAGTGGATGCCCAGATGGCGGGGTGCCTTCAGCAGCTCGCCCGCATAGGCGAGCACGTTCTCCGGGATGTCGTGTCCCTCGACGGGCTCCAACCCCGTTCCCCAGCCGTCGACCTGCCGCGACCAGGCGTCCTGTTGTCCGGGGGAGTGCCCGAGCGCCCTCGCCATGTCCCGCACCGCGTTCTTCGGGCGGTACTGGATGACGTTCGCCACCTGGGCCGCCCGCTCCCTGCCGTACTCCCGGTAGACCCACTGGATGATCTCCTCGCGGCGGTCGGAGTCGAAGTCCACGTCGATGTCCGGCTCCTCCGTGCGGGTCGTCGCCAGGAACCGCTCGAACGGGAGACGGTAGAGGATCGGGTCCACCGCGGTGATCCCGAGCAGGTAGCAGACCGCGCTCGCCGCGGCCGAGCCTCGGCCCTGGCAGAGGATGCCGCGTCTGCGCGCCTCGGCCACGATGCCGTGCACGATCAGGAAGTACCCCGGGAAGTCCTTCTCCTCGATCACGTCCAGCTCGCGTTCGATCCTCCGGTGGCCGTCGTCGTCCAGTCTCGGGTACTTCGACGGCGCGGCCTCCCAGACCAGGTGGCGCAACCAGCTCATCGGCGTATGCCCCTCCGGCACCTTCTGCTGGGGGAGAGCCGGTCGGGCGAGTCGCAACGGGAAGGCGGATGCCGCCGCCAGCTCGAGCCCGTGGGAGATCGCGCCGGGGTACCGCGCGAAGCGCCTCGACATCTCGGCTCCACTGCGCAGGTGCGCGCCCCCGTGCGCTGGCAGCCAGCCGTCGAGCTCATCCATGCTGCGCACCGCGCGGACTGCGGCGACCGCCTCGGCGAGCGGCGCCTGCGCCGGGGTCGCGTAGTGCACGTTGTTGGTCGCCACCACCGGCAGCCGCACCCGGCGGGCGAGTTCGGCGAGGGTGTCGTTGCGACGGGTGTCCTGCGGGTCTCCGTGGTCGAAGAGCTCGACGGCGACGTGTTCGCTGCCGAACAGGTCGACCAGGGACCGCAGCGGGGTGAGACCGTCGCCGGCCTCGAGCCCGCGCCGCACCGCGCCCTTGCGGCATCCGGTGAGTATCGTCCAGTGGCCGCCGGCGCGCGCGGCGAGGTCATCGAGGTCGTAGACGGGACGCCCCTTCTCACCCCCGCGCAGCTGTGCCGCGGTGATCGCGCCCGAGAGGCGGTGATAGCCCTCCATCCCGCCGGCGAGGACGAGCAGGTGCTCGCCGGCAGGGTCCGCGTGTCCTCGCTGCGGCGCCGGCAGCTCCAGCGACAGCTCGGCCCCGAAGACCGTCTGCAGGGGGCTCTTCATGAGATCGGCCACTTCGGCGAAGCGTGCGGCGCCGTAGAAGCCGTCGTGATCGGTGAGGGCGAGCGCGGTCAGTCCGAGGCGGTCGGCCTCGGCGAGGAGATCTTCGGGAGAGGAGGCGCCGTCGAGGAAGGAGTACGACGAATGGGCGTGCAGCTCGGCATAGGGAACCGCCTCCTCCGGCCGCGCCACGGCGGGGGGAGTGCGTGAGCGACGACGGCTCACGGGTCCCGGGTCCGTCCGCTGACCCCGCGGTTCGGCTCCCGGTGGTGCGGGAGGGGACTCCTCACCGCTGAGGGTGCGCTCCAGATCGTTCCAGGACAGGGGCGGATTGTGCCAGCCCATCAGCGGTACCTCCCCTCGGCCCACCAGCGCTCTCCGGTGTGGAAGACCAGCCAGGCGCGATCGCGATCGTCGACGATCTGCAGCCGGTGTCCGTGCTTCCCCCCGCCCGGCGCCCAGCGGCGCTCGTGCACGGGCCAAGGGCCGGCCCACGCCTGCACGGCCGCTCCCTCGATGCGGACAGGGTCGTCCGAGAGCATCCCGCGGTCGTCGACGCCGACCGTGGTCTCGTCCGCGGCGAGCAGGCCGATGGGGCGCGGAGGCAGGAACACCTCGGCAGGCAGCGGATCGGGAAGGCTCCCCGGCCAGGGGGACTCCGGATCGCGCGGGGGGACGGCACGCTCGCCCCAGGGGGTGAGCACCTGACGATCGGCGAGCCAGCGGCCGCCGGACACCGCGGCGGTGACCACGCCTTGATGCCCCAGCATGGTCTGCACGCGCGAGACCGCATGATGCAGGCGCTCGTCAGTACCGGAGCCGAAGAGGCCGGGCTGATGGTGGGCGGCATCATCGACAGCGGCGGGGATGATCCGCACCGCGACGATGCCTCCGAAAGCCCTCGCCTCGTCGATCGGGTCCTTCGCGGATTGCGCGGCCAGAGCCTCCAGCTGCCAGCGCACCCTGTCGACCAGGTCGGAGGCGTCGAAGCAGGTGGGATGCAACCAGGAGCGCGAGAACACCACACCGTTGTCGTCGGTCAGATCGATCCGCACCTCCGTGCAGACGACCGAGGCGTCACCGAGGGCGAGCATGACCGCGTCCGCCGTCTGCCGCACCGCGAAGGCGACCTGGTCTGCGCCACCCAGCGGGGAGTCGAACTCGATGGCCCGCACGAGCTCGGGATCAGGGGGGCGCGGTGTCAGCGGACGGGAGTCGGCACCGGCGGCCAGTGCGTGCAGACGCGCACCGTGCTCGCCGAAGCGGTCGCGCACGTCGATCGGGGCGAGCGCGGTGAAGTCGCCGAGCGTGCGCACACCGAGCCGGATGAGGAGGCCGGCGATCTGCTCGTCGCGCAGCACCTGCACGGGGTACGGCGCCAGGAACTCCCGCGCTCCTCCCGGGGGGACGACCGTGCAGGGGGTGGAACCGCGTGCGGCGATCTCGGCCGTGAACGGACCGTCGGCGACGCCGATGCGCACTTCGGGGAAGCCGGCTTCGGCGAGGACGGCAGCGAGAGCGTCGGCGGCCTCCGCTTCTCCGCCGTGATAACGGGAGATGCCCCTGGCGCGGAGGACGGCGAGCCCTGGGCGCAGCAGCGTGACCCCTGGCGCGTGCTTCTCGATGAGGTGGAGCACGGGCAGGAAGGCACGTTCATCGCGTTCGCCGTCGTGGGGGAGCACCCGCAACGACGAGAGGTGTCCCTGTGCGACACGGCGACGTTGACCGGTGCGCACACCGTGCTCTCTGGCGGAGGCGGTGCAGGCGACGATGGTGTTCGCCTGGACGAGCGCGGTGGGGGGATGCGGGGGCGCGCTGCCGAGAGCGGCTCGCAGGGGCCAGTCGGGGAACCACAGGACGAGGACGCGGATCGGACTGTTCATCCGGCCTCCGCCCAGCGCAGGAGCTCCGGGGGCGCGGGCTCGCCGGGAACGGCGGCCTCGGGGGAGAGCGGGGGCAGGGCGGTGAGCTCGGCCGCCGCGGTTTCGACGGCGCCGTGGCCACCCGGCAGCTGGACCCGCACGCTCGAGGGGTGGGGGCTGTGCCGTGTCTGCGCGGTCACCGTCACCGTGCACTCGGAGAGCAGGCCCCACCCGGTGCCGAGACCGTGCCAGTGCGGATCGTGCAGACGTATGGTCCCCTCGCTCTGCGGCCAGCGTCCGGTGCCGGGTGACTCGGCGATCAGCAGGGTGCATCCGCGGTCGCGCAGGCGGGCGCTCAGTCGGGAGACATCGGCGTCCCGCGCCCTGGTGGCAGGGTGCACGGCGATCAGCGGCACGACCTCGGCCAGTGCGGAGGTCGCGGCGAGCCAGCGCTCGCCGGGGTCGGGAACCAGGATCAGGCGGGTCAGATCGATGCCGAACGCGGCCGCCGCTTCGACGCCGAGCGTCGGCATGCCGATCACGGCGCACCACAGGCCCTTCTGCGATGCCGCGCCGAGCAGGGCGAGCACGAGACTCGGAGAGGGGGAGACGGTGTAGGAGGTGCCGGTCTGCAGTCCTTCTTCCGGGAGCAGTGCGGAGAAGGCGGGGTCGAGGGGGAGGAGGGCCTGATCACTGCGCCGCCGCTGCATCCGGCTGATCTCTCGGCGCAGTCGCAGCACCTCTCTCGCGCGGGAGTCGCCCGCCGGGGAGAGCGAGGTGAGTGCGTCGAGCCCGATCACCCTGCGTCCTTTCTCGAAGATATGTTCTAATATAACAACTCGTGAGAATGACGGTAGTTCGTACATCGGACATCCGCCGGGTTGTCCACAGAGGGTCGGAGGAGGCATCGCAGATCTCCTACTCTGCGGGGATGGAGATCCGGCTCGTCCTCGTCGTGCTCACCCACCTCGCGCTGATCGGCATCGGGGCATGGCTGATCGTGATCGACGCCCGCACGCATCGCCTGCCGAACCGGATCGTGCTGCCGACGCTCGCCTCGCTGCTCGTGCTCATCGGACTCGATGCCATCGCCGGAGGGCGGAGCGGGTCGTGCGTCCGTGCGCTTCTGGGCATGCTGATCCTCGGCGGCTTCTACGCACTGCTGCGAGGAATCCGCAGCTCCGGGATGGGCGGTGGAGATGTGAAGCTCGCCGCCGTCATCGGGCTCGTGCTGGGCTGGCACGGGTGGGCATCGCTCGCGATCGGTGCGTCCTCGGCCTTCGTGCTGGGTGCGCTCTACGCGCTGGTGCTCATCCTGCTGCGTCGAGCGGAGCGGACCACGCGCATCGCCTTCGGGCCGTGGATGATCGTCGGGGCGCTCCTCGGTGTCGTCCTCGGCTGAATCCGCCTGTCTCGCACGGATACCGCGACGACGGCGCTACCCTGAAGCACATGGCACTCGCACGACTTCACGGCGGCCCGCTGGACGGGCAGATCATCCCCCTCGGCGATGCGGACGACAAGCTGATCGTCCCCTACAGCGAGACGCAGGTGGTGTACAACCGCCGCGGCGAACCGCAGAACACCGGCGCGGACGACGGCCCCACCGAGGTGGACTACTGGTTCGAAGAATCTCTCGAGGACCTCACGCTCGACGATGACTGAGCCGTCCCGCACGGTCGAGGTCGAGCGCAAGTTCGACGTCGACATCGAGACGCCTCTACCGAGCTGGGACGCGATCCCCGGGGTCGATGCCGTCACCGCAGGCGAGATCCGCGCGCTCGATGCCCAGTACTTCGACACCGACGACGGAGCTCTGGCGCGCGCCGGCGTGGCTCTGCGTCGACGCACGGGCGGTCCCGACGAGGGCTGGCACGTGAAGGGGCCTCGTCAGGGCGACGGCAGGCTCGAACTCGGCTGGCCGCTCGGCGAGGGAGACGCCCTTCCGCCCGCGGTCGCCGAGACGGTGGCCGCCTGGACGACCGCGCCCCTCACTCCGCTCGCCCGTATCGAGAACGACCGCACCGCCTACCTGCTCACGGGCGGTGACGGCGTGGTGGCCGAGTTCGTCGACGATCGGGTCCGCGCCACCGATCTCCGCCGGGGAGTGCGCCGCGAGTGGCGGGAATGGGAGATGGAGCTCGGTCCCGCCGCACCCGCCGACGACGCGGGGCGCGCCGCCTTCTTCGACGCGGTCGAGCAGGCCGTGCGGGCTGCCGGCGGCCGTGAATCGGCATCCGGGTCGAAGCTCGCCCGCGCCCTCGGCTTCTAACCGCAGACCCGACCACGCGCAACCCCTTCCCCAGGGGCGGCGGGGAGTGCTTGAGTGACAGCATGAGCCGACCGCCTGTGCTTCGATCGCTGCAGACGATCGTCCCCGACACCGTCCTCGTGCAGGAGCAGGTGCGCGACGTCTTCGCGCAGCAGCCCGACCTCGGGAGGTTGGCGCAGCGCATCGTCACCACCTCGTTCAACGTCTCGGGCATCGACACGCGGCACACCGTGATCGACGAGCTGTCTCTCGACTCCGAGGTGCCCGAGCCCGTCTTCTTCGACCGTGGGTCGGGGCTGCTGCTGGCCCCAGGCACCAAGGTGCGCAACAACTTCTACACCCGAGAGGCGAGCAGGCTCTTCGTCGACGTCGCACGGCGTGCCATCGAGGCCGACCCCGCGATCGGTCCGGAGGACGTGACCCACGTCATCACGGTCTCGTGCACGGGGTTCCATGCACCGGGCCCGGAGTACGAGATCGTGCGCGCCCTCGGTCTGTCCGACGCGGTACAGCGCTTCCATCTCGGCTTCATGGGCTGCTACGCCTCCATGCCGGCCCTGCGAGCGGCGAGTCAGTTCTGCCTGGCCGACGAGAACGCCGTCGTCCTGGTGGTGAGCGTCGAGCTGTGCACCCTGCATCTGCGCTCCTCCGAGGACCCGGACACGATCGTCGCCTCCTCGCTGTTCGCCGACGGGGCCGCAGCCGGAATCGTCACCGCGCGCGACCTGCCCGCCTCGACGCCCGGTCTCCGGCTGGACCGATTCCACACGGCGATCGCGCCGGAGGGCGAGAAGGACATGGCGTGGACGATCGGCGACAGCGGGTTCGAGATGATCCTCTCGACCGCGGTTCCGCAGATCATCGGCGAGACGATCATCGGCGCGCTCCGGCCGCTGTACGCCGCCGAGGAGGGGCTCGCGGCGGCGTTCGAGGCCGGAACCGTGGGTGCCGCCGTGCAGCACTGGGCCATCCACCCCGGCGGTCGCAGCATCCTCGACAGAGTGCAGGAGCGGATGCACCTCACCGATACGCAGCTGCACCCGGCGAGGGAGGTCCTGCGCGAGAACGGGAACATGTCGAGCGCGACGGTGCTGTTCGTGTTGAAGCGGATCCTCGAGGTCGAGGGCGCTCGCGCCGGCGAGAGGGTCTCCGCGATGGCGTTCGGGCCAGGACTGACGGCGGAGAGCGCGTTGATGACGGTCGTCGCGCCCACCGGGTCATGAGCCCAGCCCTCACGGAGCGGGACGCCGGAGCCCGCGAACTCATGGACGCTCCCGACGCCGACGCCCGGATGCTCGCGAGGACATACGGACGCTTCGGGCTCGTGAACGCACTGGTGTCCCGCCCGGGGACGCTCTATCGGCGTGACATCGGTCCGCGGGCCGCACGAGCCAGGAGGCTGCGGATCCTGGACGTCGGCGCGGGTGGGGGAGACCTCTGCCGGATGCTGGCGTGGCGGTTGCGAGGCGATGGACTCGACGCCGAGATCACGGCACTCGACGCGGATGAGCGGGCGATCCGGTGGGCGTCGGCGCATGATCGCGGCGCCGGCGTGCGCTACCGCTGTGCTCTCACGACCGATCTGGTCGCGGAGGGCGACACCTACGACGTCGTGGTGTCCAATCACGTGCTCCACCACCTCGACGACGTCGAGCTCGACACGGTACTCAGCGACTCCCTGCGGCTCACGGCCCCCGACGGGCTGGTCTCGCACAACGACATCGCCCGGAGCCGGACGGCTCATGCGCTGTTCGCCGCGGCGACCTGGCCGATCTCACGCACCCTCCTCGCCGACTCGTTCATCCGGGAGGACGGCCTCATCAGCATCCGACGCTCGTACACCGTCGCCGAACTCGCATCGATCGTCCCGGCCGGGTGGACGGTGCGCGCAGGCGTGCCGGCGCGACTGGAGCTCCGATGGGAGGAGGGCCGTGCCGGAGCATGACGTGGTGATCGTGGGCGCGGGCCCGGTCGGTCTCCTGCTGGCGTGCCTGCTGCTCGAGGAGGGGTTGCGGGTGGCCGTCTGCGAACGTCGTGCCGAGGCGGACGACCGCACCAGGGCGATCGGGATCCATCGGCCGGGTCTGGACGCCCTGGATGCCGCCGGAGTCGGGGTCGCCGTACGAGCGGAGGCTCTGCGCCTCCACGGCGGTGAGGTGCGCAGTCGGCGTCGGACGCTGGCGACCCTGACCTTCGCGCCGGACCGCGAGGTCCTGATCCTTCCCCAGCCTCGGACGGATGCCCTGCTCCGCGCTCGTCTGCAGGCTCTCTCCGCTGCAGCGCTGGTCACCGGGTGCACCGTCACCGCGGTCCGCGAGTCCGCCGACGAGGTGCGGGTCGCGACGGACACCCCCGACGGGCTCAGCGAGCTGACGTGCTCCGTCGTCGTGGTCGCCGATGGGGTGCGGAGTCGTCTGCGTGGCGATCTCGGCATCGGGTGGCGGCGTCGTGCGGGGCATGCTTCGTACGTGATGCTCGACGTCGCCGAGGCGATGCCGGGTGACCGCGCCGTCCTGCATTGCGAGCCGGAGGGCCTCGTCGAGTCCTTCCCGCTTCCCGGCGGGCGTCGCCGATGGGTCGTGCGCGAGGGCGCGGAAGATCTTCGGACCGCCGCCGGTCTCCGCGCGGCGGTCGCGCAGCGCACGGGGATCGAACTCGAGGTGGACGAGGGAGCGCAGCCCGCGTCCTTCGTCGCCGCGCAGCACCGTGCGACGCGGGTGCACCGGGGGAGGGTGGTCCTCGTCGGCGATGCGGCGCACGAGGTCAGCCCGATCGGCGGACAGGGGATGAACCTCGGATGGGTGGACGCCGTGCGCCTCGCTGCAGAGCTCGCACGCGCGCTGCCGGCACGAGCGCCCGACCTGTCGGGGTTCGATCGCCAGGTGCGCAGGTCGGCGGCGAGGGCCCAGCGTCGCTCGGCCTTCTACATGTCGATGGGAGCCCCGGCTGCGGCTCCGGTCGTCCGGGGAAGGGAGCTGCTCATGCGCACGCTCGGGGCGGCGCCGCTGCGTGGATGGACGGCCGGGCTGCTCACGATGCGCGGTCTCTGACGAGCGAAGGCCCGGTCCGCGAGGTGCGGGACCGGGCCTTTCCGAGACGGCGGCTCAGAAGTTGATCATGTGGCCGGCGAGGCCGTGGAAGCCCTCCTGCAGTGCCTCCGACAACGTCGGGTGCGTGTGCACGTTGCGCGCAAGCTCGAGTGCGGTGAGGTCCCACTTCTGGGCGAGCGTCAGCTCCGGAAGCAGCTCCGACACGTCAGGGCCGATCATGTGGGCGCCGATGAGCTCGAGGTGCTCGGCGTCGGCGATCAGCTTGACGAAGCCGACGGGCTCGCCCAGGCCGTGCGCCTTGCCGTTGGCCATGAATGGGAACGTCGCGACCTTGATCTCGCGCCCCTCGTCCTTGGCCTGCTGCTCGGTGAGACCGAACGACGCGACCTGCGGCGAGCAGAAGGTCGCACGCGGCATCATCCGGTAGTCGCCGAGGGTCTGGGTCTCCGCGCCGCCGATGGTCTCGGCCGCGACGACGCCCTGCGCCTCCGCCACGTGGGCGAGCTGCAGCTTGGCGGTCACGTCACCGATCGCGTAGATGCCCTCGACGTTGGTGCGCATGTGGTCGTCGATGTCGATCGCGCCGCGCTCGGTGAGCTTCACGCCGGTGCTCTCGAGCCCGAAACCCTCGATGTTCGGGGCGAAGCCGACCGACATGAGCACCTTGTCGGCCTCGATCGACGACTGCTGCCCGTCCTTGCCGGTGTAGGTGACGGTGACGGACGAGCCGTTGTCGACGACGGTCTCGACCTTGGTCGAAGTGAGGATGTCGACGCCGTAGTTCTTGTACTGCTTGGTGATCTCCTTCGACACGTCGGCGTCCTCGTTGGGGAGCGCGCGGTCGAGGAACTCGATGATGGTGACCTTCACGCCGTAGTTGGTCATCACATAGGCGAACTCCATGCCGATGGCGCCCGCGCCGACGATGACGATCGACTTCGGGAGCTCGCGGGAGAGGATCTGCTCCTCGTAGGTCACCACGTTGTCGCTGAGCTGCACGCCGGGGAGCAGGCGGACCTTGGAACCGGTCGCGATGATGGCGTTGTCGAACGTGACCTCTTCGGTCGAGCCGTCGGCCTTCGCGACCGAGATCGCCTTCGGGCCGGTGAAGGTGCCGCGACCGTCGTACTCGGTCACCTTGTTCTTCTTCATCAGGAAGTGGATGCCCTTGACGCGGCCGTCGGCCACCACGCGGCTGCGGTCGAACGCCTTGCCGTAGTCGATCGTGAACTCGCCGGAGATCCCGAAGAAGTCCGCCTTGTGGTTCAGGGTGTGCGCGAGTTCCGCGTTCTTCAGGAGCGCCTTGGAAGGGATGCAGCCGACGTTGAGGCACACACCGCCCCAGTACTTCTCCTCGATGATCGCGGTGGACAGGCCGAGCTGCGCGCTGCGAACCGCAGCGACGTATCCGCCAGGACCTGCACCAAGGATGACGACGTCGTAGTGTGGCATGCCTTAAGCCTATCGCTCCGATGAGGCGTCGGAATCGGTCGACGACCTGCCGCGGCGGCGGCTCATGATGATCAGGACGACGACTCCGGCGACGACCAGGACGCCGAGGATCGAGAGCACCCAGATCCATGCGGATCCGCCGTCTGCGGCCTCCGTGTCGGTGTCGGCCGAGACCGTCGGTGCTGGCGCTTCGCTCTGCGCGGCGGTCGGCGTCGGTGAGGACGTCGGGGCGGTGCTGGGCTCGCTCGTCGCGGCTCCGTCATCGCCGACCGTGACGGTGAAGGAGTACTCGCCGGAAGTGGGGTGCCCGTCGCTGGAGACCACCTTCCAGATCACGTGGTACTCGCCGGCTGGACCCTCCGCGGTGAGCGGCTGCGTGACGATCGCGCCATCGACGGTCGCGGCGCCGTCGGTGACCGCTGCGCCGTCGGGGTCGGTCACCACGACCTCGGTCGCTCCTTCGCCGTCGATGAGCTTCGCGCTGAAGGTGAGCGTCAGCTCGGCCGGCACGGTCTCGATCGCCTCGTCGGCGGCGGGCGACGACGACACCAGGGCGTCGTGTGCGGACGCCGGCAGCGGCGACACGAGCACGAAGAACGCGGCGAGGAGTGTGGCGGCGAGAGCGATCGGGGCGGCCGGGCGGCGCAGAGCTTTGGTGTTCACGGCTCCAGCCTATGAATACCCGGTATGTGACGGCTGAGTGTGAAAGCGGCCTCCCGCGACCGGCTCGCCATCCGTTAGTCTGGACAACCAGGAGGGCACAGTGACAGACAGCGACAGCCGACCGGCCGGAGAAGCCGCGATCCACCGTTCCGGTGAGCAGAAACACGACGTGACGCAGACGTTCGGACACGATTCCGACCTGTCTTTCGTGCCGTTCGGAGTGGAGCTCACCGATGTCGAGCAGTCGGCGATCAGCGCCCTGCCGGCGGGATCGGCTCTGCTGCTCGTCCGGTCAGGGGCCCTCGCCGGTGCGCGTTACCTCCTCGACACCGACGTCACCACGGTCGGACGCCACCCCGAGGCCGACATCTTCTTCGACGACGTGACGGTCTCGCGTCGGCACGCCGAGATCACCCGCACCGGGTCGACGTTCGAGATCATCGATCAGCGCTCGCTCAACGGAACCTACGTCAACGGCGAACGTGTCGACCGCAGCGTGCTGGTCGACGGCTCGGAACTGCGCGTCGGAAAGTTCCGTCTGAACTTCTTCGCCTCTCCTCGCGATCGCGCGGCGGCGAACGACTGATGGCGGCCACTCCCGCCCGCGAACGTTCCGCGTCCGCGGGCTTGCTGAGTATCGGCCAGGTCCTTGCTCGGCTCACCCCGGAGTTCCCCGATCTGACCTCCAGCAAGCTGCGATTCCTCGAGGTGCAGGGCATCGTCAGCCCCTCGCGCACGGAGTCCGGCTATCGCAAGTTCTCCGCCGCCGACATCGAGCGGCTGCGTCTGGGCCTCACGCTGCAGCGGGACCACTATCTGCCGTTGAGCGTCATCCGCGAACAGCTCGACGAGGCCGCCGCGGGCGGGGAGGCTGCCGCTCTCGCGCCGCCGCCGTCGATCGCCCCTGCCGTGCGTCGCTACCGCCGCGACGAACTGCTCGCCGCGGCGGGCGCAGGACCTCAGCTGCTCAACGACGCCATCAGCACCGGGGTCATCACCGCGCAGGAGACATATCCGGAAGCGACAGTGAAGCTGCTGCGTGGCCTGGTCGCGCTCGACAGGCACGGCATCGAGCCGCGGCACCTGCGTTCTCTGCGTCAGGGAGCGGAGCGGGAGGTCGCGTTGATCGAGTCCGCGATGTCCGCGTTGCTGCGTCGGACGGATGCCGCGTCGCGGGCGAAGGCGAGCGAGCTCGGCCCCGAGCTGGCGTCGCGCATCGACGAGGTGCGGGCTCTCTTCGTCAAGGACGCGCTCTCCCGAGTGCTTTCGTAACGAACTGATTGCGACACACCTTCGCGGTCGGCCGGATGTCATTGCCGGTGCCTTGGCACTGCTCTACCGTGGAAGATAACCGTTCCAGGGAGGATTTCAGATGAATGCGGATGAGCTCGCAGGCGACCCGCGGTTCGTGCCCGAACTCCTCTTCACGGATGGTCTCCCGGCCATGGACGACGAGGTCGGCTACCGTGGCGCGGTCGCGGCGCGAGCCGCCGGCATCACCTACCGCCAGCTGGACTACTGGGCACGCACCGAGCTGGTCGAGCCCACCGTCCGCGGCGCCAACGGCTCCGGATCGCAGCGCCTCTACGGCTTCCGCGACATCCTCGTGCTGAAGCTCGTGAAGAGCCTCCTCGACACCGGTATCTCCCTGCAGCAGATCCGCACGGCTGTGGAAGAGCTGCGTCGCGCGGGTATCCGCGACCTCGCTGGCACGACTCTGATGAGCGACGGGGCTTCCGTGTACCTCTGCACGTCGAACGACGAGGTGATCGACCTGGTGAGCCGCGGTCAGGGCGTCTTCGGCATCGCCGTCGGCAAGGTCCTCCGCGAAGTGGAGTCGACGCTCGTCGCCTTCGACGCGACCGCTCCCGATCCCGTCGACGAGCTCTCGGCTCGTCGCGCGAAGCGCTCCGCCTGACCGGGACCACAAATGCAGAACGGCCATCCTCATCGAGGATGGCCGTTCCTTTTCGTGCGACGTCGCAGGTCAGCTCTGCGGTCCGGACTCCGGAACCGGGATGCGTCCGGTGCGGATGATGCGGTCGAGCAGTTGGTCGAAATCGGCGGCGAGTTCTTGAGCCGAGTCGCCTGGCCAGATGTGCAGGGGCTTGGCAGCGCCCTGTGCCTGCTGCAACGAGGTGCGCTCGGGGAGCTGAGGCGAGAGGACGAGCGGGCCGAACATGTCGCGGAGCTCCTTGATGCGGAACTGGTGCTCGATGGATTGCGGCCGCACGCGGTTCACGACGATGCCGAGCGGCTGCAGCCGGGGCGAGAGACCGCGGCGGATCTCCTCGATGGCGCGGAGGGCACGGTCGGCGGCGGCGACCGAGAAGAGTCCGGGCTCGGTGACGACCATGACGCGGTCGCTCGCCGCCCACGCGGTACGGGTGAGCGCGTTCAGCGACGGCGCGCAGTCGACCAGCACGAGGTCGTAGTCGGCCTCGACCGAGGCGAGCGCTTCCTCGAGCTTCCACACATCGCGGACGCTGGGGTGCGGGCCGTCGAAGTTGATGGCAGACGGGCTGCCGATGAGCACGTCGATCGTTCCGGGGTGCACCTTGGCCCAGCCGCTGGAGGTGATGGCCTGACGGACCACCTTCTCCTTCGGGTTCGCCAGGACGTCGGCGATGTTGAGTCGTCCGGCCACCTGGATGTCCATCCCGGTGGAGACGTCGGACTGCGGGTCGAGGTCGACGACGAGAGTCCGGACGCCTCGGGCGAAAGCCGCTGAGGCCAGCCCGAGTGTCACGGTCGTCTTGCCGACGCCCCCCTTGAGAGAGCTGACGCTGAGTACGTGCACGGACACCACGTTACCTTCCCCTAGGCTGGGGGAACACTCAGCCCCGCCCCATGCGCATCGAAAACGCTGCGCATCGAGCTCTCAGAGGTGTGCATGTTCCAGAAGATCCTTGTGGCGAACCGCGGCGAGATCGCGATCCGCGCATTCCGTGCAGCAGTCGAAGTGGGGGCGCGGACCGTCGCCGTGTTCCCGCACGAAGACCGCGGATCGGTGCATAGGCTCAAGGCCGACGAGGCCTACGAGATCGGCGAGCGCGGTCATCCCGTCCGCGCCTACCTGAACGTCGACGAGATCATCCGCGTCGCGCTCGAGGCGGGCGCCGACGCGATCTACCCCGGGTACGGATTCCTCTCGGAGAATCCCGAGCTGGCGGAGAAGGCGGCGGCCAACGGGATCGTCTTCATCGGCCCGCCCTCGAACGTCCTCGAGATGGCGGGGAACAAGGTCGAGGCGAAGCGGCACGCCGTCGAGGCGGGGGTCCCCGTGCTCCGCTCCACCGAGGCGTCGAGCGATGTCGATGCGCTGGTCGCACAGGCGAAGGAGATCGGCTTCCCGCTGTTCGCCAAGGCCGTGGCCGGTGGTGGCGGTCGCGGTATGCGGCGCGTCGAGACCTTCGGCGAGCTCGCCCCCGCGTTGGCCGAGGCCATGAGGGAGGCGGAGAGCGCCTTCGGTGATCCGCGCATGTTCCTCGAGCAGGCGGTCGTGCGTCCGCGGCACATCGAGGTGCAGATCCTCGCCGACAAGACGGGCGAGACCGTGCACCTGTTCGAGCGCGACTGCTCGGTGCAGCGGCGTCACCAGAAGGTGGTCGAGATCGCCCCGGCGCCGAATCTCGATGACAGCGTCCGCACCGCGCTGCACGGCTACGCGGTGGCCTTCGCCCGATCGATCGGGTACGAGAACGCCGGCACGGTCGAGTTCCTGCTCGAGACGGCGGGGGAGCGCACCGGTGAAGTCGTCTTCATCGAGATGAACCCGCGCATCCAGGTCGAGCACACGGTCACCGAAGAGGTCACCGACGTCGATCTGGTGCAGAGCCAGATGCGCATCGCGGCGGGCCAGACGCTCGCCGATCTGGGTCTGCAGCAGGAGGACCTGCACCTGCGCGGGGCCGCACTGCAGTGCCGCATCACGACGGAGGACCCGACGCAGGGCTTCCGTCCGGACACCGGCAAGATCACGACCTACCGTTCACCCGGAGGTGCGGGTATCCGCCTCGACGGCGGGACGGTGCATCAGGGCGCGCAGATCAGTCCGCATTTCGACTCCATGCTCGCGAAGCTGACCTGCCGTGGTCGCGATTTCCCCGCTGCCGTCGCACGCGCACGCAGGGCGCTGGCAGAGTTCCGCATCCGTGGGGTCTCGACCAACATCCCGTTCCTGCAGGCTCTCCTCGAGGATGACGCGTTCATCGCCGGGGACGTGAGCACCTCCTTCATCGATGAGCGTCCCGAGCTTCTGCGCGGCCGGGTGTCGAAGGACCGAGGGACGAAGTTCCTGAACTGGCTCGTCGACGTCACCGTCAACAAGCCGCACGGGGCACACCCCGGCGTGGTGGATCCCGCCTCGAAGCTCCCGTCGGTCGATCTCGGCGTCGAGCCGCTGCCCGGCTCACGGCAGCGACTCCTCGAACTGGGACCCGAGGGCTTCGCTCGCAGCCTGCGTGAGCAGACGGCCCTCGCCATCACGGAAACGACGTTCCGTGACGCCCACCAGTCGCTCCTGGCGACCCGGGTGCGCACGAAGGATCTCGTCGCCGCTGCCCCGTACCTCGCGCGGCTGACGCCCGGGCTCCTCTCGGTCGAGGCCTGGGGTGGAGCGACCTACGACGTCGCGCTGCGCTTCCTCGGGGAGGACCCGTGGGAGCGCCTCGACAAGCTGCGGGCCGCACTGCCGAACGTGGCGATCCAGATGCTGCTGCGCGGGCGCAACACGGTCGGCTACACCCCGTACCCGACCGCGGTCACCGAGGCTTTCGTCGCCGAGGCGGCCGCCAGCGGCGTCGACATCTTCCGGATCTTCGACGCGCTGAACGACGTGGAGCAGATGCGCCCGGCGATCCAGGCCGTCCGCGACACCGGGACAGCGGTCGCGGAGGTCGCGCTCTGCTACACCGGGGATCTGCTCGATCCTGCGGAAGACCTCTACACGCTGGACTACTACCTGAACCTCGCGGATCAGATCGTCGAGGCCGGCGCGCACATCATCGCGATCAAGGACATGGCGGGTCTGCTCCGCCCCGCCGCCGCCGCGACGCTGGTCGCCGCCCTGCGTGAGCGGTTCGACCTCCCGGTGCACCTGCACACGCACGACACCCCGGGAGGACAGCTGGCGACGCTACTCGCGGCGAGTGCGGTCGGCGTCGACGCGGTGGATGCCGCTTCCGCACCGCTCTCGGGCACCACGAGTCAGCCGTCTCTGTCGTCCCTCGTCGCGGCACTCGCGCACACGGATCGGGACAGTGGCATCGCGCTCGACGCCGTCTCCGATCTCGAGCCCTACTGGGAGGCGGTGCGACGGCAGTACGCCCCCTTCGAGTCCGGGCTCCCGGGGCCCACAGGGCGCGTGTACCACCACGAGATCCCCGGCGGTCAGCTGTCGAACCTGCGGCAGCAGGCGAAGGCCCTCGGACTCGCGGACGACTTCGAGCTCATCGAAGACATGTACGCGGCAGCCGACCGGATCCTCGGCCGTGTGCCGAAGGTCACGCCGTCGTCGAAGGTCGTCGGCGACCTCGCCCTCCACCTCGCGGCGGTGCGGGCAGACCCGGCGGACTTCGAGGCGAACCCGGAGAAGTACGACGTTCCGGACTCGGTCGTCGGGTTCATGGCGGGCGAGTTGGGCGATCTTCCCGGAGGATGGCCGGAGCCGTTCCGCAGCAAGGTGCTCGCAGGGCGCTCGGTCCGGGTGGGTCTCACCGAGATCACCGCCGAGGACGAAGCGGCACTCGCCGGCACCAGCGCCGAACGGCGGACACGGCTCAACACGCTCCTGTTCCCCGGCCCGAGCGCCGAGTTCGCGGAGCGGCGCGAGCTGTTCGGCGACCTCTCCGTGCTCGACACCAACGACTACCTCTACGGTCTGGTCGCCGGCCAGGAGCACCTGATCGAGATCGATCGCGGCGTTCAGCTGTACGTCGGGCTCGAGGCGATCGGCGATGCCGACGACAAGGGCATGCGCACCGTGATGACGACGCTCAACGGGCAGCTGCGCCCCGTCTTCGTGCGGGACAGGTCGATCGTCGTCGACGCCCACGAGGTCGAGAAGGCGGACACATCGGTCCCCGGCCAGGTGGCGGCGCCGTTCTCCGGTGTGGTCACGCTCAAGGCCGAGGTGGGAGCGGCTGTCCGTGCCGGCGAACCCGTGGCGTCCATCGAGGCGATGAAGATGGAGGCCGCCATCACGGCTCCTGTCGACGGTGTCGTCGAGCGTCACGCGATCGCCGAGACCCAGCAGGTGGATGCCGGAGATCTTTTGGTCGTGATCCGTCCCGCGCACTAACCTTGTGCGGGCGAGGCCTGCGCACGATGTGCGCACCCGAGGCTCGCACAGGCTTGGAGCGACATCGTGACACCGAAGAACACCATCGACCCCGACGACAACCCGCTGGGGGTGCTCGACGAAGCCGCGTCCCTCGACACGGCAGGAATCGGCATCCTCGGCGGGACCGCCCAGGTCAGCGTGACGCTGCCGATGGACGACGACGATGATCTCGCCGACGACGGCGTCGTCGAGGGCGAGGTCGTCGGTGATCTCGTCATCGACCCCCCGCGCGTGGTCGAATCCACGAAGACGTCCGCGCCGTCGGCGACGATCCTCTCATCGGCCGCGCCGATCCGGCAGAAGTCGGTCACGGGAGAGGCCCCCGCGGCCGAGGAGCCGGAGACGACATCGTCCTCGGCACGGACGAAGCCCGAGGCGCCGGTCGTCGACGATGCCGAGCACGAGGAATCCGTCGCAGACGAATCCGCGAGTGTCCGATCCGTGAGCGACGAATCCGCGACGGCTGAACCCGTGACGGACGAGACGATCGTCCACGCGACAGTGATCGAGGAGCCTGCATCCGTCGAGACGCCGCCCGCGCGACAGTCGTCGGAGAAGGTCGTCGATGCCGAGGTGGTGGAGGACCCGGATCCGGGCGCTGTCGTCGACGACACCGAGAACTCTGAAGAAGCGGAGGCTGCTGCACGCTTCCTCGCCAGGGCGAACGCCGACATCGAGTCGGAGCCCGCCGCGCCCGCGCACACGCGCGCACCCCTCGAGAAGGAGAGCAGGCACATGTCCACTCCCGACAAGACGAAGTCCGCCGTGTCCCCCTCTGCGCGCGCTGCGGCGCGCACGGAGGTGACGCTCACATCCAAGCGCCTGGATGATCTCGGGGAGTCCTCGAGGGAATCGGCCGATCTGCTGACGGCCGATCGCCTGCTCGACCCGAATCGGCTCGCCAAGCCCGAGCCGGAGGGTGCGTGGAGCCACTTCCTGTACGCGGTGTCCGGTCGACGGATCAACATCGGAGACGGTCGGCGCGCGCGCGAGCGCAAGGCGCTCTCGGCGAGGATCGCGGCCCCGCTCGCCGGTGGGGCGCGTTTCGTGCCGGTGCTGTCCCGTAAGGGCGGCGTCGGCAAGACGACCATCACCGCTCTGCTCGGCATGGCGCTCGCTGACGCGCGTGAGGATCGAGTGATCGCCGTCGACGCCAATCCCGATCGGGGCACGCTCGCGGAGCGCATCGTCCGTCCGCACCACAACAAGTCGGTGCGCGACCTCGTGCGCATCCACGACGATGTCAAGGGATATCACGACATCTCAGCGATCGTCGCGCGGGATGCGACCCGCCTCGACGTGCTCGCCTCCGATGCGGATCCCCGCATCGCCGAAGCCTTCAGCGACAGCGACTACCGTGACGTCGCCGACGTCGCCGCGCACTACTACTCGCTCGTCCTGACCGACACCGGCACCGGGATCGTGCACTCCGTGATGTCGGCCACCCTCGACCTCGCAGACCAGATCGTGATCGTCTCCGGCCTCAGCGTCGACGAGGCGCGGCTGGCATCCGAGACGCTCACGTGGCTCGAGACCAACGGGTACGCGGAGCAGGCACGTGAGGCCATCGTCGTGCTGAATCAGTCGACTCCGGGGGCGCCGCTCGTGCGTCTGAACGAGTTGCAGGCGCATTTCGCCACCCGTGCGCGCAGCGTCGTCCGTGTTCCCTACGACCCGCAGATCGCGGGCGGTGGGACGATCGTGTTCGCGAACCTGCTGCCCGAGACCCGGATCGCGGCGCGTGAGCTCGCAGCGCTGCTGGTCGAGGGCCTGCGGGCCAAGGCCGCCTGATGGCGGTACGTGAGATCCGCATCTTCGGCGACCCGGTCCTGCGCACGGTGTGCGCGCCGATCGACGAGATCGACGAGGGAGTGCGCGCGCTGGTGGCAGACCTCCTCGACACCGTCGAGCTGCCGGGTCGAGCCGGGGTGGCAGCGCCGCAGATCGGTGTCGCGCTGCGTGCGTTCAGCTACAACATCGACGGCGACATCGGCTACGTGCTCAACCCCGTGCTGACCGAGGTGCGCGGGGAGCCGGAGCCGACGGGTGAGGGATGCCTGTCCGTCCCCGGTCTCTGGCATGATGCGCAACGTCACCCCTGGGCTCGCGTCGAGGGCATCGACCTCGACGGCAACGACGTGGTGCTCGAAGGCGAAGGCCTGCTCGCTCAGGCTCTGCAGCACGAGACCGACCACCTCGACGGCAAGCTGTTCCTGACCAGGCTCGATCCGGAGACCCGCAAGGTCGCCATGCGCGAGGTGCGGGAGAGCTCCTGGTTCTGAATGCTGGAAGCACGAAGGAAACATGAGGAAGGGCCCCGCTTGCGCGGGGCCCTTCCTCATGCTCGGAGCGGTCAGCCGCCGATGGCGACGTTGGTCGTGGCGACGGGCTCGTCGTAGATCGCGGCGATCTCGTCGGCGAAGTCGTTCATGATGATGTTGCGCTTGATCGACAGCTTCGGGGTCAGGTGCCCCGACGCCTCGGTCCACTCGGAGTCGAGGATCGTGAACTTGCGGATCGACTCCGCGCGGGACACGTGCGCATTCGCGGTGTCCACCGCTCGCTGCACCTCGGCGCGGACCGCGGCATTCTTCGAGGCGTCGACGAGGGACATCTCGGCGTCGAGGCCGTTGTTCGCGAGCCAGGTCGGCAGCATCTCCGGGTCGAGCGTGACGAGGGCCGAGATGAACGGTCGCTGGTCTCCCACCACGACGACCTGCCCGATGATCGGGTTGGCGCGGATCGGGTCTTCGAGCGCGGCCGGGGCGACGTTCTTGCCGCCGGCGGTGACGATGATCTCCTTCTTGCGTCCGGTGATCGTGAGGAAACCCTCGGAGTCGAAGCTGCCGATGTCGCCGGTGTGGAACCATCCACCCTCGCTGAAGGCCTCGGCGGTGGCTTCGGGGTTGTTCCAGTACTCCTTGAAGACGTTGATCCCGCGGACCTCGATCTCCCCGTCATCGGCGAGACGGACGCCGACGCCCGGGAGCGCGGGGCCGACCGTGCCGATCTTCGACTTGTCCGCCAGGTTCACGGTCGCGGGCGCGGTCGTCTCGGTGAGGCCGTAGCCCTCCAGGATGACCACGCCGAGGCTGTGGAAGAAGTGACCGAGGCGTGAGCCCAGGGGAGCGGAGCCCGAGACCGCGTACACCACGTTGCCGCCCATCGCCGCCCGGAGCTTGCTGTAGACGAGCTTGTTGAAGAGCGCGAACTTCAGCTTCATCCCGACCGGGATCTTCTTGCCCTGCTCGAGGAGCTTGGAGTGCTCGATGGCGACGTCGGCGGCGGCGCGGAAGATCTTGCCCTTGCCGCCGGCTTCGGCCTTCTGCTCCGCCGAGTTGTAGACCTTCTCGAACACGCGGGGGACCGCGAGCAGGAAGGTCGGCTTGAACGATCCGAGGGCCGGCAGGAGCTGACGGGTGTCCGGCTGGTGCCCGGTCCGCACGCCGGCGTGGATGTCGAGGATGGAGATGAAACGGGCGAACACGTGCGCCGTCGTGATGAAGAGGAGCGTGGAGGCTCCGGGCGTCTGGACGACCTCGTCGAGAGCCTTCGCGGAGTTACGGGAGAGTTCGACGAAGTTGCTGTGCGTCAGCACGCAGCCCTTCGGGCGGCCGGTCGAGCCCGACGTGTAGATGAGGGTCGCGATGTCGGATCCGACGGCGAGGGAACGACGGCGCTGGATCTCGTCGTCGGACACGGATGCACCCTGAGCGGTGAGGGTGTCGATCGCGCCGAGGTGCAGTTGCCACACCTCGCGGATGAGGGGGAGGTCTCCGCGGACCTCGTCGACCCTGGCGAAGTGCTCGGGAGATTCCACGATCAGGGCGATCGCCCCGGAATCCTCGAGGATCCACTGGATCTGCGACGGGGAGCTGGTCTCGTAGATCGGCACCATCACCGCGCCGGCGTAGAAGAGGGCGAAGTCGACGAGCGTCCACTCGTAGGTCGTGCGGGCGAGGAAGCCCACCTTCTCACCCGGCTGGATGCCTGCGGCGGCGAAGCCCTTCGCGAGCGCGACCACGGCCGTCTGGAAGTCGGCGGCGGAGATGTCGCGCCAGCCGTCTCCTTCGGGCACAGAGAACAGCGCGCGATCCGGTGTGGCTTCCACACGCTTGACGAGAAGGTCGGCGACGTTCGCGTCGGGATCGGCGGGGACGATCGCGGGGACTTCAAACTGGACCACGGCAGCTCCTTCGGTACCGGTCGGGCGGGGGTGCGATTTCGAGTCTAGGGCATGGAACCGGGTCGCGCCCGGGGTGAGACTGGGTCGCTGGCGTGCGAGCGGTGACGGATGAGCCGGGGCACGCGACGGCGGCGGCGCTAGACTTCACCTCGATGTTCTACTGGCTGATGAAGTACGTGGTGATCGGGCCCGTGGTCAAGGCGGTCTTCCGCCCGTGGATCGTGGGGCGCAAGAACGTGCCCGCGAGCGGCGCAGCGATCCTCGCGAGCAATCACCTGTCGTTCGCCGACTCCATCTTCCTCCCGCTGGTGATCGACCGCTCCATGTCGTTCCTGGCGAAGAGCGACTACTTCACCGGCCGAGGCGTGAAGGGCTGGGCGACGAAGTTCTTCATGAAGGCCACGGGGCAGATCCCGATCGATCGCTCCGGTGGCAAGGCGTCCGAGGCCTCTCTCAACACGGGGCTTCAGGTGCTCGGCGGCGGCGACCTGCTCGGCATCTACCCCGAGGGCACCCGGAGCCCCGACGGCAAGCTCTATCGGGGCCGCACCGGCATCGCCCGGATGGCCCTCGAGGCGAAGGTCCCGGTCATCCCCGTGATCATGGTCGACACCGACACGGCGATGCCGATCGGTCAGCGGCTGCCCCGCATCGTCCGCGTCGGCATCGTGATCGGGGAGCCCCTCGACTTCTCCCGGTACGCGGGGATGGAGAACGACCGCTACATCCTGCGTTCGGTCACCGACGAGATCATGGTCGCCCTGCAGCGCCTCGGCGAGCAGACCTACGAAGACGTCTACGCCTCCACCGTGAAAGACCGCCTCCCCACCCGCGTCACATAGCCTCGCGCGCGCGTCTGTGCGGTTCTCCCGACCACTAGGCTGGAACGCATGCTCCCGCACCACATCGAAGCCCTTGATGCATGGCGCTCGCTTCCCATCAAGCAGCAGCCGCAGTGGCCAGACGCGGACCGCGTCGCCGACGTCTCCCGCCAGATCGCGGCCCTGCCGCCGCTCGTGTTCGCCGGTGAGGTCGACAACCTCCGCGACCGCCTCGCCCGCGCGGCCTCAGGGCAGGCCTTCCTCCTCCAGGGCGGCGACTGCGCCGAGACGTTCGCCGGTGCGACCGCCGAGCAGATCCGCAACCGCATCAAGACGGTGCTGCAGATGGCCGTGGTGCTGACGTACGGCGCCTCGATGCCGATCGTCAAGATGGGACGCATGGCGGGCCAGTTCGCCAAGCCGCGTTCGAGCGACACCGAGACCCGCGGAGAGGTGACGCTGCCGGCCTACCGGGGCGACATCGTCAACGGCTACGACTTCACCGAAGGGTCCCGCACGGCGGACCCCGGGCGGCTGCTCCAGGGATACCACACCGCCGCGTCCACGCTGAACCTCATCCGCGCGTTCACGCAGGGCGGGTTCGCCGACCTCCGCGAGGTGCACTCCTGGAACAAGGGCTTCGCACAGAACCCGGCCAACCAGCGCTACGAGCGCATGGCGGCTGAGATCGACCGTGCCATCAAGTTCATGGAAGCCGCGGGAGCCGACTTCGACGAGCTCAAGCGCGTCGAGTTCTTCACGGGCCACGAGGGCCTGCTCATGGACTACGAGCGTCCGATGACGCGCATCGACTCGCGCACGGACACGCCGTACAACACCTCGGCGCACTTCCTCTGGATCGGGGAGCGCACGCGTGAGCTCGACGGCGCACACGTCGACTACTTCTCCAAGATCCGCAACCCCATCGGTGTCAAGCTGGGGCCGACCACGACTCCGGAGACGGCGCTCGAGCTCATCGACAAGCTCGACCCCGACCGCGAACCCGGACGGCTCACGTTCATCACCCGCATGGGCGCAGGCAAGATCCGCGACGCCCTGCCGCCGCTGCTCGAGGCCGTCCGCGACTCGGGTGCGCAGCCGCTGTGGGTCACCGACCCGATGCACGGCAACGGCATCACCACGCCGACCGGGTACAAGACACGGCGCTTCGACGACGTCGTCGACGAGGTGCGCGGGTTCTTCGAGGCGCACCGCGCTGTGGGCACGTTCCCCGGCGGCATCCACGTCGAACTCACCGGTGACGACGTGACCGAGTGCCTCGGCGGGTCCGAGCAGATCGACGAGGCCGCGCTCGCGACCCGGTACGAGAGCCTGTGCGACCCGCGTCTGAACCACATGCAGTCGCTCGAGCTCGCCTTCCTCGTCGCCGAGGAGCTCGAGAAGCGCTGAGACACACGAAGAGGGGCCGGAGCATCCGTTCCGGCCCCTCTTCGCGTGTCTGCCGTCAGCCCGAGAAGCTCATCGTCAGGGTGATGGTGGTTCCCTTGCGCTGGGCATCGGTGGGGCTGTAGGACTCGACCTTCGTGTTCTCGTTGGCGAAGAGGTCCCACACCGAGTCGGGGAGTCCGGTGCTGCTGGTGTACGCCCATTTGAACCCGGCATCGTTCAGAGCGCCGGTCGCTTCGTCGCGGGTCATACCCGACACATCGGGAACGTCGAACAGCGGCGGTCCCTGAGACACGATGAGCTGGACGGTCTCCCCCGGCCGCCAGGCTCCGGCTTCGGATCGGTCGGCGATCCCGATGACGCGATCCTTCCCGATGCTGTCGCTGGTCTGGTACAGGTTCTCCGGATTGACCTCGAGTCCCTTGCCGATGAGGGCGTCGGTCGCCTGGGCGACGCTGAGGTCGCTGACGTCGGGCACCGGCCCGAGCGACACCTGGATCGTCGCGGTGTCGCGCTCGTGCACCGTGCACCCCTCGGCGCAGGCGAACGCGTCCCCGCCGTCGCGCGGAGTGATCCGCACGTTGATGACCTTGCCGGCGTCGAGGTCGCCGAAGTACTCCTCGTCGTCGGTGATCTCGAGGTTGGCGGCGTCGAGTGCCGTGCGCACGTCTTCGACCGCGACACCGGCGACCGCACTGATGTCATGTGCGGCGGGGCCGGACGACACGATGACCGTCACGGTCGTCCCCTTGTCGAGTCTGGTGCCTTCTCCCGGGTCGGTCTCGATCACGGAACCCGCTTCGACGTCGACCGAGGATTCTTCCTTCTGCGCCGGGACGAAGCCGGCGTCCGTGAGCACGGCTGCGGCCTCGTCGTAGGTGGAGCCGGACACGCCGGGCACCGCGACGAGGGAGCCGGGGCCGGAGCCGAACCACCAGCCGACGCCGCCGGCGAGCATGGCCAGCAGCAGGACGAGAGTGAGGAGGAACGTCCCGCGTGCGCGGCGCTTCGCCGCGCGTCGGCGGAGAAGCGTGGCGTTGTCGATCGCAGCAGGCGCTGGCGCAGCGGGGTCGGCGATCACCATGGTGCCCGGCATGACCTTGGTGAGGTCGCCGGAGTCCGACTGGCTGTGCTGCGGCGCGGTGGCCCTGGCAGTGACCGGGGCAATGCCCAGGTCGCGTTCGATCTCGCGCAGGCGATCGAGCATCTGCTGGGCGTCGTCGGGACGTTCGTCCGGTGACTTCTCGGTGGCCCACAGCACGAGCTCGTCGAGTTGTTCGGGGACGGCGGGATTGCGCACGCTCGGGCGCGGCACCGACTCCGTGGCGTGTTGGAAGGCGATCTGCATCGGCTGCTCGCCCTTGTACGGCTGCTCGCCGACGAGCATCTCGTAGAGCATGATGCCGAGCGCGTATATGTCGCTGCGGGCATCGGCCGTGCCCCGGGTAACGAGTTCGGGGGCCAGGTAGGCGATGGTGCCCAGCAGTTGCTGCCCGGTCGCGGTGTTCGCAGTGGTGGCGCGTGCGAGTCCGAAGTCGCCGATCTTGATGCGTCCGTCTTCGGCGAGGAGCACGTTCTCGGGCTTGACGTCACGGTGCACGATCCCGGCCCTGTGGGCGGCCGACAGCCCCGCGAGGATGGCGTCCATGATCGTGATGGTCTGCGGGATGGTCAGACGCTTCTGCTCGCGCAGCAGCTCCCGCAGGGTGATGCCAGGCAGGTACTCCATGACGAGGTAGGCGAGTTCGCCGTCCTGCCCCTGGTCGAACACGTTCACGACATGCGGATCGGCGAGGCGGGCTGCCGCGCGGGCCTCCTGGATGAAGCGGCTCTGGAACGCGGAGTCGTCGCTGAGATGCGCGTGCATCACCTTGAGGGCGATGCGTCGTTCGAGGCGGAGATCGGTGGCGACGTAGACGGTGGCCATGCCGCCGCGGGCGATGCGTGCGCGCACGCGGTAGCGGCCGTCGACAAGCCGCCCGATGAGGGGGTCGGCCTGCTGATTGGTCGTCACGTCAGAATTCTATGGAGAACTGCCTGAAAGACAGGGGAGCGGCTCACCCCTCGCTCCGACGGGTTTTCAGAATGTCGTCAGCTGTAGACGGCGAGCCAGGCATATGCTTGCGTCTCCCACTGCCCGTATCGGTCGGGATACGCCGAGATCTGCACGGCCTGGGCCGCGGCGGTGAAGGGCATGCTCTCCCAGCCGGGGATGTCCAGGAGTCCTCGAGTGAGGTGTCCGTTCGGGTCTCCCTGGCCTCCGTAGAACACGCGCGCGCTGCGCTCTGCATCCATGATCTGCGCGGGCGTTCCCCATCCGGTGCTGGGGCGCTGCTGGAAGATCCCCAGCGAATCGCGGTCACCCCAGTCGAGGTTGCGCAGCCCTGATTCCACCATGCCGGTCGCGAGGGCGATGGCGATGGCGCGATCGGAGACGCCGAGCTCGCGTCCGACCCGAATGATGAGAGCCGCATTCGATGCCTGCTCGGCAGAGAGAGTGGCCGAACGCTGCCCGGTGGATGACGAGGCCGCCGCCGGTGCCGGCGCCGCCTTGACGATGAGCTTCTGGCCCGGGTAGATGATCGACGAAGGGCCGAGACCGTTCAGTGCGAAGAGCGTCTTCGTCGAGGTGCCGTACTTCTGTGCGATGGCGAAGAGCGTGTCGCCGGCGACGACGGCGTGTGCGGCGGCGGCGGCGGGAGGTGCAGCAGGTGAGGGGGCCGGTGCGGCGGCAGGGGCCGCGGCCGGGGTCGCCGCCTGTGCGCTCGATGAGCCCGAGACCGCGAGGTTCTGGCCGGGGTAGATCACCGACGCGCGCGTGAGCCCGTTCGCCGCGAGCACGGCGTCGACCGTCGTGCCGTACTTCTGTGCGATCGCGAACACGGTGTCGCCCGCGACGACCTTGTGCGTCTTCGCCGGGGGCTTCTGCACGGGAGCGGGCGCGGGAGCCGACGTCGCCTTCAGCGTCAGGGACTGGCCGGGGTAGATGACCGAGCGCCACGAGAGGCCGTTCAGGGTGAGTACGTCCGCAGTGCGCAACCCGAACCGCGCTGCGATCGACGAGATGGTGTCGCCGGGCTGAACGACATAGCTCGATGGTGCGGCCTGCATGGGCACGACGCGCAGCGGCGCGAGGTCCCGCTCGATCGGACGGAGGTCGGTGGCCGTGGTGGACGCGGTGGCCGGCGCGGCGGTGAGAGACGCCGCGAGGGCGCCGAGCACGGCAGCTGGCAGGCCGATCTGCACACTTCGCGTGCGACGTGCGGCGGTCTTGGTAGTCAAGGCGAGCCCCCTTTTCGAGCACTTCACGCTGACACGGATGTAAACAGAAGTCAACAGAAGTGACGCGGGTGAAGGATGTGACAGGAGCGTCGATATGCGACGACAGGAAGGAGGTGACATAGTGGCAACGTGTCTGAGAACGTTGCAGGAACCCCCTCCGCCGCTGATGTCGAGTGGCTGACGATGCCCGACCTCGTCGAGGTGCTCGATGAGCCCCTCGGCCGTGTCCGCCGCCTGATCGATGAGCATTACCTGGTCGGATCCCGTCGTAGCGGCGTCTTCGCGGTGCCTGCGGTGTTCATCGTCGACGGGCACCCGCTCAGCTCGCTGCGGGGAACCATCATCGTGCTTCAGGACGCGGGCTTCTCCGACGACGAGCTGATCGATTGGCTCCTCACGGAAGAGGAGAGCCTCGGTCGCTCGCCGATCGACTCGCTGCTCGCCGGACACAAGAGCGCTGTCCGCCGACTCGCGCGCACCCTCGCCTGACGCGAACGGTCGTCAGGCGGAACGGACCGTGGCCGCCCTGGCGAGTTCGCGCAGTTCGCCCACCGCTGCGTTGTCGAGTCGGGCGCCGCTGAGCGCGCGATCAGCCTCTCGTGCATAGTCCGCGATCATCGCCTCGACGCGGTCGAGAGCTCCGGAGTCGGCGATCGTCGCCTGCAGGAACGACACCTGCGCGGACGTCAGCTCTGCATCTCCGAGCATCTCGTCCATGAGATTCCTCGCAGACGGATCCAGCTCCTGCCGGGTGAGGGCGATGAGCACGGTGCGCTTGCCTTCGCGAAGATCATCGCCGGTGGGCTTCCCCGTGAGTGCGGCGTCGCCGAACACCCCGAGGACGTCGTCGCGCAGTTGGAACGCCATCCCGACCGGATGACCGAAGCGGCGCAGAGCATCGAGCTGATCAGCGTCGGCGCCGGCGAGTGCACCCCCGAGCACGAGCGGCTGCTCGATGCTGTACCTGGCGGACTTCAGCGAGGCCACTCGCAGCGCCCGCTCGGCGTGGCTGCGCGGATCGTTGACGCTCCATGCGGATTCCTCGGCGATGTCCAGGAACTGCCCGGTCGTCACGTCCCGCCGCATCTTCGCGTACTCGGACCGCACCGCTCGCGCGTGGGGGTCCCCGTCCAGTGCCGACTCCAGCAGGTCATCGCTCCAGGCGACGAGGAGGTCGCCGAGCAGAACGGCCGAAGCGCGGCCGAAGGCTTCGGCATCGCCTGACCACCTGGACGAGCGGTGCGATTCCTCGAGGGCGCGGTGCGCGGCCGGTCGGCCACGGCGGGTGTCGGAGTTGTCGATCAGGTCGTCGTGCACGAGGGCGGCCGACTGGAAGATCTCGAGGGACGTGCAGATGTCCCAGAGGACATCGCTCTCGGTCGCGCGGCGGTCGCCGAAACGCGACACGGCTCGCCAGCCGGCGTGGCAGAAGCGTGCGCGCAGGCGCTTTCCTCCCTCGAGCGTCGCGGCGGCGGCGTCGAGGAATGCGACGGCGTCGGGGCCGTGATCCGAGGATTCCTCTCGCATGCGTGCGAGGAAGAGGTCGAGACGAGCGGCGACGGCGCCGGGGACGGGGGAGGGAGACGGCACGACTCCCAGCATACGTAAAGGATGAGAGGGGCCTACGGCTAGCCCCGGACGCCCCGGCGCGCGTACACTGGAAGGCACGATACCCGAGGGGGACGAAATGCCACTCTCCGAACAGGAGCAGCGTCTGCTCGATGAGATGGAACGCCATCTCCTTCACAATGATGCCGACGTCGTCAGCGCGCCGTCAGGTGATCGCGCATTGAGCTACCGAAATCTCGTCTACGGTGCTCTGCTCCTGCTCGCCGGGGTCGGCGGCCTCGTGGCCGGTGTGATCCTCGGGGGCGTCTGGGGCATCGTGGTCGGCGTCATCGGTTTCGCGGCGATGCTCGGTGGTGTCATGGTCGCCGTCACGCCGGTGCGACGATCGAGCCCCACGGAGCCCCGTGAGCGTTCCACGGCCAAGCGTCAGGAATCCGCCTCGTTCATGGATCGCATGAACGACCGATGGGACCGACGCCAAGACGGACACTGATCCCCACAGAACTTCACGACAGAAGCCCGGATGCTGAGCATCCGGGCTTCTGTCGTTAACCCTCGTCGCACTGACCGCCAGATTCCCTCCACTGGGCCTCCACCACGCTCCACCGCGGATTTCCGCGGTTTCTGGAAGCGCCCATCGGCGTACCCCCGCATTCTCGCGGGATTGGTCGTAGGTAAGTGGAGGAAAGTGGAGTAAAGTGGGGCGCAACCTCGAGTTGGCCGGACGCAGAGGGGGTGATGGCCGATGTTGCTGGGTACGCATTCTCCGAAGCTGGACGACAAGGGACGGGTCATCCTCCCCGCGAAGTTCCGTGAAGACCTCGGCGGCGGCATCGTCGTCACCCGAGGCCAGGAGCGGTGCCTCTACGTCTTCAGCACGGCCGAGTTCGAGGCGATGCACGAGCGGATCCGTCAGGCGCCGCTCGCGAACAAGCAGGCGCGTGACTTCATGCGTCTGTTCCTCTCCGGTGCGAGTGCGGAGATGCCCGACAGTCAGAACCGCATCACCATTCCCGCGCACCTTCGCCAGTACGCGGGCCTGCAGAAGGAGCTCATCGTCACCGGAGTCGGCGCGCACGCCGAGATCTGGGATGCCGAGAGCTGGAACGCCTACCTCGCCGCCGGTGAGGAGACCTACTCCGACCTCGAGCAGGAGGTGATTCCGGGACTCTTCTGACCGTGGCTGTGATGCCCCGCCGCTCCCGCCCCGACACACTTCCCCGGTGCCGGGTCGAGAAGCGGAGGGGGATCAGAGCCCACGGTCACCCCCGAGAAAGATCATGAACCTCCGCGACATCCACACCCCCGTCCTGCTCGACCGCTGTGTCGAGCTGCTCGCCCCCGCCCTCCACGCGGACGAAGCGGTGCTCGTGGATGCCACTCTCGGCATGGGCGGACATTCGGAGGCACTGCTGGAGCGCTTCCCGAACATCCGCTTGATCGGACTCGATCGCGACACCGACGCGCTGCGCATCGCGGGGGAGCGGCTCGCCCGCTTCCGCGACCGCATCACCCTGGTCCACGCCGTGTACGACGAGATCGGGCTGCATGCGCAGGGCGCGGCAGGGGTCCTCTTCGACCTCGGCGTCTCCTCCCTTCAGCTCGATGAGGCCGAGCGGGGATTCGCCTACTCGAAGGATGCTCCGCTCGACATGCGGATGGACCAGACGAAGGGCGTCACCGCCGCCGACGTGATCGCGACATACAGCGAGGGCAATCTGCGACGCATCTTCGAGCGCTACGGCGAAGAGAAGCTCGCGGGTCGGTACGCGCGCTTCATCGTCGACGCGCGCCAGAGCCAGCCGATCACCCGCTCGGGAGAACTGGTCGAGATCCTCATCGCCGCGACGCCCGCCGCCGCACAGCGCGCCGGCCACCCGGCGAAGCGCGTGTTCCAGGCACTCCGCATCGAGGTGAATGCCGAACTCAATGTTCTCGCCGACGCGATCCCCTCCGCGATGGACGCTCTCGCGGTGGGCGGGCGCATCGTGGTGATGTCGTACCAGTCGCTCGAGGATCGTCTGGTCAAGCAGGCGTTCGCGGCGGCCGCCGCCTCGACCGCGCCCGCCGGGCTCCCCGTCGAGCTCCCCGAGCACGCTCCCCGGTTCCGCATCCTGACCAAGGGCGCGGAACTCGCCGGTGACGACGAGCGCGCGCGCAACCCGCGCGCCATCCCGGTGCGTCTGCGCGCCGCCGAGAAACTGCGGGAGAGCGCATGAGTCTGAATGCCGTCGTACGGAAGCCGGCACAGCCGGTCGCCCCGACACGCGAGCCGCAGCGGCGTCTGCAGCCCGTCACCCGCCCGGCCGTCCGTCGCAAGCCCAAGCTCGCCTACGCGCTCGTCGCGCTGGCCGGTGCGCTGGCGATCGGCGCTGCGCAGGTCGGGCTGTCGCTCGCGATCACGCAGGACTCCTTCACCCTTGCCGGGCTCTCCTCCCAGCAGCGCGAACTGGACCTGCGCACGCATGCGCTCCAAGAGGAGCTCACCGGACTCAGTTCGCCGCAGGTGCTCGCGAGCAGCGCCGCAGGTCTCGGGATGGTGGTGGCCGGGTCGCCGTCGTACCTGCGCCTCAGCGACGGCGCCGTGTTCGGCACCGGCGCGGGTGCGGACGGGACGTCGACCGTGAACCCCGTCGGCGCCGGCGCCGTGAGCAACTCCTTGATCGTCGAGCCTCCGCCCGCGGAGACCACGACCGACGAGGGGACGACCGGACAGTCGAACCAAGAGCTCCCGCCTGCCATCACCGACGGGCTTCCGAGTCCTTCCACCCACTGAGCCGAACACGATCGACGGAGAGATCCCATGACGACACGAGCCACCCGCGGTCCGCGGCGACGCACCGTCGTCGCCCTCGCGGTCATCCTTTCCGTGCTGGCGGCCTTCGTGGTGCGACTGGTCGACATCCAGGTCGTGAGCGCCGACGAGCACGTCTCGCAGTCGCTGACCAAGATCGGCGTCGGTGAGACGATCTCGGGACAGCGGGGCTCGATCGTCGACTCGGGCGGCACCGTTCTGGCATCGAGCGTGATGGTCTACGACGCGCAGCTCAGTCCGAAGGTGATCATGCAGCTCGAGGAGAACGATCCTCGACTGCCCTGGGCTGAAGCCGCCGACAAGATCGCTGCCATCACCGGGCAGACGGGCGACGAGGTCCGCGCGCTCGTCAGCGATGCACTCGCGAAGGATTCGCAGAGTCAGTACGCCCCGCTCAAGAAGTCCCTCACCACCGAGCAGTACATCGAGCTGCGCGACCTGAAGCGCGAGAACAACCTCGCCTACCTGCACATGGAGGGCCGGGAGACCCGCGTCTACCCGAACGGTGCGGTCGCCGGGAACATCCTCGGATTCCTCGACAGCTCGGGTGCAGCGCAGGCCGGGATCGAGCAGTTGGGCGAAGGATGCCTCGCGCCGACCGACGGCGAGGAGTCCTATCGCACCGGAGCCAACGGCGTCGTGATCCCCGGCAGCGAACGCACCGTGCCGGCCGTCAACGGCGGTTCGGTGCAGCTGACCCTCAACAGCGACCTGCAGTGGTACCTGCAGCAGATGATCGGCGAAGAGGCGCAGAAGCAGGGGGCCAAGGGCGGCACTGTGACGGTCGTCGACGTGAAGACGGGCAAGATCAGGGCGGCAGCGGAATGGCCGTCCCTCGACCCCAACGACCTCGATTCGTCGACACCCGAGACGCGATACAGCCAGATCTTCCACAAGGACTTCGAGCCCGGATCGACCTTCAAGGCGATCACCGCCGCGGCCGCGATCGAAGGCGCAGGACTGACCCCGCTCAGCACGGTCAGCGCCGCATCGCGCGAGACCTTCCCCAACGGCGCCGTCATCAACGACGCGTTCACCCACCCCGCATACAACTACACCCTCGCCGGCGGACTGATCGACTCGTCGAATGTCGCGCTGTCGAAGTTCGGCACCATGGTGAGCCCCGAGGTGCGATACGACTATCTGCAGCGCTTCGGCGTGGGACAGAAGACGATCGACTTCCCCTCGGAGGTCGGCGGTCTGCTGCACCCCGTCAGCGAGTGGGACAGCCAGTCGCTGTACACCACGACCTTCGGCCAGTACTACTCGGTCACCGCGGCGCAGCTCGCCGGCGCATATCAGGCGATCGCGAACCGCGGCGAGAAGATCGACCTGTCGCTGGTGGAATCCTGCACGGCCGAGGACGGCACGGTCGCGACGCCCGAGAAGCCGAAGCACGAGCAGATCATCAAGGAGCAGACGGCGGCCGAGCTCACTCGGATGCTCGAGAACGTGGCGGTCCAGGGCGGCAACGCCGATCGCATCCAGGTTCCCGGCTACCGCGTGACCAGCAAGACCGGTACGGCGCAGGTGTCGGACGGGAACGGCGGCTACAAGGCCGGGGTGTATTACACGAGCATGGTGGGGTTCGCTCCGGTTGACGACCCGCAGTACGTCGTCGTGGTCACCCTCGACGAGCCGACTAAGGTTGTATCGTCCGCGGCCACCGCATCCGCCTTCCAGAAGGCGATGACGCAGGTGATGAAGACCTATCGCGTGATGCCGTCCTCTGTCCCGATGGACGAGCTCCTTCCCAAGTTCGGATAGTCGGCGTGAGCCGCGCATGGAGATGAAATGATCGCCCTGACGCTCGCTGAGATCACCGCCGCAGTCGGCGGTGATCTGCGTGTTGCCGGAGAGGATTCGGCCGAGACCGTCGTGGACGGCCTCGTCGACACCGACTCTCGCTCGATGGTCTCCGGATCGATCTTCGTGGCGAAGCCCGGCGCGGAGACCGACGGGCATCGCTTCGTCGGCCCCGCGGTCGAGGCGGGGGCGGTGCTGGCCATCGTCGAGCACGTCGTCGACGTGCCCGTGAGCCAGATCGTCGTCCCGGACGCTGTCGCGGCACTCGCCGATCTCGCCCGCGAAGTGGTCGGCCGCGTCCGGGCCCGTGGCGACCTGCGCATCATCGGCATCACCGGATCGAACGGCAAGACCACCACCAAGAACTTCCTGGCGCGCATCCTGCAGGACGAGGGCGAGACCGTCGCCCCGGTGAAGTCCTACAACAACGAGGTCGGCGCTCCCGTCACCATGCTCCGGGTCACCGAGAGCACCCGCTACCTCGTGAGCGAGTTCGGGGCGGCGGGTCCGGGGAGCATCGCACACCTTGCAGGCCTCGTCGAGCCGGACGTCGCCGTCGTGCTGATGGTCGGCATGGCGCACGCGGGAGGCTTCGGCGGAATCGAGGCGACCGCGAAGGCGAAGTCCGAGCTCGTCTCGGCGGCACGCGTGCCCGGCACAGCCGTGCTCAACGTCGACGACCCCCGCGTGTCTGCGATGCAGGAGATCGCGACCGCCCGCGGACTGAACGTCGTCGGTTTCGGACAGAGCTCCGCCGCCGCGGTGCGGGCCTCCGACATCACTGTCTCGGCTGCCGGTACGTCGTGCACCATCGAGGTCGCGGATCAGCGGTTGCCGCTGCGACTGCAGGTGCTGGGCGCGCATCATGTCACCAACGCCTTGGCGGCGATCGCCGCCGCGCTCGTGCTCGGGGTCGCGCCCGCAGAGGCGGTCGCGCGCCTGGAGACGGTGGAGATCGCGGAGCGGTGGCGGATGCAGCCCCTCGGCAACGACCGCGTCCGGATCATCAACGACGCCTACAACGCGAGCCCCGATTCGATGGCGGCGGCCCTGCGAACGCTCGCGCAGATCTCCGGTCCCGACGAGCGCACGGTCGCGGTCCTTGGTGCGATGAGCGAGCTGGGGGAGAGCGCGGGGGAGGAGCATGACCGGATCGGTCTGCTCGCCGTGCGGCTCAACATCCGGCGCATCGTCGTCGTGGGTCCTGAGGCGCGTCGGCTGTATCTGGCGGCTGTGGGCGAAGGGTCGTGGGACAGCGAGGCCGTGCATCTGCCCGATCAGGATGCGGCGTTCGAGTACCTCCGAGGCGAACTCCGCGACGGCGACCGCGTGCTCGTGAAGTCATCCAATTCCGTGGGCCTCAGGCATCTCGGCGATCGTCTGGGAGAATTGTTCTCGTGAGGTCACTCATCATGGCGGCGGCGATCTCGCTCGCCTTCACCCTGTTCCTGACTCCCGTCTTCCTCCGACTCTTCCGGAAGTGGGGCTGGGGGCAGGTCATCCGCACTCCCGAGTCCGTCCACAACCCGAGCCACGAGGCGAAGCGCGGCACTCCGACGATGGGCGGCGTGATCTTCATCGTCGGCTCGATCGTGGGCTACTTCACGGGCGTCTACGTCAGCGGCGAGGTGCCGGCACTCTCGGCGATCCTGGTGATCTGGCTGATGGTCGGCTTCGGCGCCGTGGGATTCATCGACGACTACATGAAGGTCCGCAGCCAGCGCAGCCTCGGCTTGTCCGGCTGGCGCAAGGTGATCGGCCAGTTGGTGGTCGTCATCCCCTTCGGCATCGTCGCCCTGAACTTCCCCAACCAGTGGGGACAGCTGCCGGCGAGCCCCGCGATCTCGCTGTTCCGCGACATCACCTGGCTCAACCTGTTCGCCTTCGGCATCGTGCTCGGGTGGATCCTCTACCTCGTCTGGATCTCCATCATCGGCGTCGCCACGTCGAACAGCGTGAACCTGACGGACGGGCTCGACGGCCTCGCTGCGGGCGCCGGAGTCATCGTCGTCGGTGCGTACAGCGTGATCGCCTTCTGGCAGTTCAAGCAGCCGTGCATCGGAGGTGACCCCGACGCGCTCGGTGGATGCTACGAGGTCCGCGACCCGTTCAACCTCGCCATCATCGCGGCGTCGTTCGCGGCGAGCCTCATCGGCTTCCTCTGGTGGAACGCCCCCAAGGCGAAGGTGTTCATGGGCGACGTCGGCTCGATGGCCATCGGCGGCGTCATCACCGCCATGGCGATCCTCACCCGCACCGAACTGCTCCTGCTCGTGATCGCCGGTGTCTTCGTGCTCTCGTCCGGCTCCGTCATCCTGCAGCGGGCCTACTTCAAGCTCACCCGTGGCAAGCGGCTCTTCCTCATGAGTCCGTTCCACCATCACCTCGAGATGCGCGGCTGGTCCGAGGTCACGATCGTCGTGCGCATGTGGATCATCGCGGGCCTGCTTGCGGTCTCGGCCGTCGGTCTCTTCTACGTCGAATGGCTCACCCGTGTCGACTGAGCGCATCGCCGGGCTGACCAGCTGGCACGCCGACTGGCGCGGGCTCAAAGTCGCGGTGCTCGGACTGTCGATGACCGGCTTCTCCGCGGCCGACACGCTCGCCGAGCTCGGCGCCGAAGTGTTCGTGTTCAGCGAGTCCGCCGAGGAGGAGTACGGGCGTCTCGTCCCCGTGATCGGTGCCCGGCTCGAACTCGGTCCCCTCGCCACCGTCCCGACCGCGCTGGTGGCCTTCGACCCCGAGGTGGTGATCGCATCGCCCGGCTTCTCGCCGTCGCATCCGATCATCCGTTGGGCCCAGGATTCCGAGGTTCCGATCTGGGGTGATGTGGAGCTCGCGTGGCGGGTGCGAGACAAGGTCCTCCGTGCCGACGGCACGCCTGCCGACTGGGTGCTCATCACCGGGACGAACGGCAAGACGACCACGACTCAACTCACCGCGACACTGCTCGTCGAGGGGGGACTCCGGGCCGCGCCCTGCGGGAACATCGGGGTCCCGGTGCTCGACGCCGTACGCGACCCCGCAGGCTTCGACGTCCTGGTGGTCGAGCTCTCGAGCCATCAGCTCTGGTACCTCGGTCAGTCTCGGCCCGAGGGAGAGCTGTTCCCGTACGCGGCCGTGTGTCTCAACCTCGCCGATGATCATCTGGTCTGGCATGGCAGCGCACAGGCCTATCGCGATGCCAAGGCGGTCGTGTACCGCAACACCCGGATCGCCTGCGTGTACAACAAGGCCGACGAAGCCACCCGGCTCATGGTCGAGGAGGCGGAGGTCGTCGAGGGGGCCAGGGCGATCGGCTTCGATCTCGGCATCCCCGGCCCCAGCGACCTGGGCATCGTCGAGGGGCTCGTGGTCGATCGTGCGTTCCTCGACGACCGTGCGCGCAGTGCCCTCGAACTCACCACCGTCGCGGCTCTCGACGAGGCAGGTCTCGCGGCTCCGCACATCGTGCAGAACATCCTCGCCGCGAGTGCTCTGGCACGATCGCTCGGTGTCGAGCCGGAGGCGATCCACGACGCGCTGCAGTCGTTCCACCTCGACGCGCACCGTATCCAGGTCATCGCCCGGCACGGCGGCATCACCTGGGTCGATGACTCGAAGGCGACGAACCCGCACGCCGCCGCCTCGTCGTTGCGCGCCTACCCCGGTGCGGTGTGGGTCGTTGGCGGAGATCTCAAGGGCGTCGACATCGCCGATCTGGTCGCCGATGTGGGCACGACGGCACGAGCAGCGGTCGTGATCGGCGTCGATCGCACCGAAGTGGTCGCGGCATTCCAGCGACACGCGCCGAAGGTACCCGTGTTCGAGGTCGATGCTGGCGAGACTGATCAGGTCATGGTCCGGGTCGTGGAGATCGCGTCGAGGATCGTCGAAGGCGAGGGAACAGTCCTGCTGGCCCCGGCTGCGGCGTCGTTCGACCAGTTCACCGGTTACGCGGATCGAGGGCATCGCTTCGCGGAGGCGGTGCGGAATTGGATAGACCGGGGGAGCGCCGATGACGCAGGTGTCCCGCCCTCCGCGTTCTGAGTCCGGCGGACTCGCCGCCCGAGTGTCGCTCGGCCGCCGGTTCACGCCGGTGTCGACCGAGTTCCTCCTGATCGCGTCCACCGCCCTGCTGCTGACGCTCTTCGGTCTGGTGATGGTGCTGTCCGCCACCAGCGCGACCGCCGTGGCGAGCGGCAGCGACCCGATGGGCGGTGTCCTCCGCCAGGGGGTGTTCGCCCTGCTCGGGGTCCCGCTCATGTTCCTGATCAGCCGCATGCCTCTCGCGTTCCTCAAGAAGATGGCATGGCCGGCGCTGTTCGGGGCCGTCGCCCTGCAGCTGCTCGTGTTCACGCCCTTGGGCATCGCGGACGGCGGAAACCGGAACTGGATCCAGATCGCGGGCTTCACCCTCCAGCCCTCCGAGTTCCTCAAGCTCGCCCTCGCCCTGTGGATCGCGGCCGTGCTGCTGCGCAAGCAGGCGATGCTGGGCACCTGGCACCACGTCTTCATCCCCGTGATCCCCGTCGGCGCTCTGGCGATCGGAACCGTGCTCGCGGGCAAGGACCTCGGCACCGCGATGGTGCTGGTGCTCATCCTGCTCGGGTGTCTCTTCTTCTCCGGGGTCAAGCTTCGACTGTTCATCATCCCGGTGGTGCTCGGCATCGTCGCGGTGCTCGCCTACGCGCTGTCCAGCCAGGATCGGATGCGTCGCATCACGGCGACCTGCGACAACATGGCCCTGTACGACACCGACTGCTACCAGTCGATCCACGGCATCTGGGGTATGGCGTCCGGGGGCATCTTCGGACTGGGCCTGGGCAACTCGCAGGAGAAGTACGGGTGGCTGCCTGCTGCGGGAAACGACTTCATCTTCGCGATCGTCGGCGAGGAACTCGGACTCATCGGGTGCATCGTCGTGCTCGCACTGTTCACGTTCTTCACGGTGGGCGCCTTCCACATCATCCGGAAGACGCCGGACGCCTTCATCCGCGTCGCCGCCGGTGGCATCACGGTGTGGATCGTCGGTCAGGCCGTCCTGAACATCGGCGTCGTCATCGGTGTCTTCCCGGTGATGGGCGTGCCTCTTCCCTTCATGTCCCAGGGAGGTACGGCCCTGCTCGCCGTGCTCATCGCCTGCGGTGTCCTGCTCGCCTTCGCACGCACGATCCCCGTGGCCGAGAAGCAGTCAGGCGGCCGGGGTAGGGTCACCAGGTGACTTCGTATCTCCTCGCCGGCGGTGGCACCGCCGGCCATGTGAACCCCCTGCTCGCCGTCGCCGATGCCCTGCGCGAACGTGACGCCGATGCGGCTGTGCTCGTACTCGGCACGGCAGAGGGACTGGAGTCTCGACTCGTCCCCGCGCGTGGATACGAACTGCTCATCGTCGACAAGGTCCCCTTCCCCCGCCGCCCGAACCGGCAGGCTGCTGCTTTCCCGCTGAAGTTCCGCCGCGCCATATCGCAGGTGCGTGCGCACATCCGCGCCCACGATGTCGATGTGGTCGTGGGCTTCGGCGGGTACGCCTCGGCGCCCGCTTATGTTGCCGCCCGTCGTGAGGGCGTGCCGTTCGTGGTGCACGAGGCCAACGCCAAGCCCGGGCTCGCCAACGTCCTCGGCGCCCGCCGTGCCGCCGGCGTCGGCGTCGCGTTCGAGGGCACGCCGTTGCGTGGCAGCGAGGTCGTCGGCATGCCGTTGCGCCAGGAGGTGATCACGCTCGATCGCGCAGCGACGCGGGCCGAGGCCGCGGCCTACTTCGGCCTCGACGCGGATCGCCCCGTCCTGCTCGTGTTCGGCGGCTCGCTCGGCGCGCAACGGCTCAACGACGCTTTCGCGGATTCCTGGCGCGATGTCCTGGGAGCCGGATGGCAACTGCTGCACGTGACCGGCGAGCGCAGCGACCTTCCCGATCCTGGCGTCGAGGGATATGCCCTGCGGCGCTACGTCGACCGCATGGACCTCGCCTTCGCGCTCGCTGACCTCATCGTCTCGCGGTCGGGGTCGGCGACGGTGAGCGAGGTCAGTGCTCTGGGTATCCCCGCTCTCTATGTGCCGTACTCGGTCGGCAACGGCGAACAGCGTCTGAACGCGGCCTCTGCGGTGGCCGCGGGAGCCGCTCGGCTCCTCGATGATGCTTCCTTCGACGGCGATGCCGTTCGGCGGATCGTGATCCCTCTGCTGGGAGACCGGGAACGGATCGATCGGATGGCCGCGGCAGCTGAGACCGCGGGGACCCGCAACGGCACCGCGAATGTGATCTCGTTGATCGACCGTGCGCTGGGTCCCGCCGGTGCGATCGCCTCGACGGAACGAAAAGTAGACTGAAGCGGACATGATCAGACCCGACCTCTCCCTCCCCATACCCGAGACGATCACCTCCGCACACTTCATCGGCATCGGCGGCTCCGGCATGAGCGGTCTCGCCAAGATGTTCCTCGATGCGGGCATCCGCGTCTCCGGCAGCGACCGCGCCGACAGCGACAACCTGCGCGCGCTGGCCGCGGCCGGCGCGACAGTGCATGTCGGTCATGACGCGGCGTACCTCGGCGACGCCGACACGGTCGTGCACACCGGTGCCATCTGGCCCGAGAACCCCGAGTTCGTGACGGCGAAGGCCAAGGGCCTGCACGTGATCCACCGCTCCCAGGCGCTGCATTGGCTGATCGGCACCCGTCGACTCGTGTCGGTCGCCGGAGCACACGGCAAGACCACCTCGACCGGCATGATCGTCACGGCGCTGCGCGAGCTCGGCGCCGACCCGCATTTCGTCAACGGTGGGGTCATCGAGCAGCTCGGGACCTCGAGCGCCACGGGTTCCGGCGACCTGTTCGTCGTCGAGGCCGACGAGTCCGACGGCACGTTCCTGCTGTACGACACCGCGGTCGCGCTGATCACCAACGTCGATCCCGACCACCTCGATCACTACGGCTCGGATGAGGCCTTCCACGACGCGTTCGTTCGGTTCGCCGATGCCGCTTCCGAGGCCGTCGTCATCTCGAGCGACGACGCCGGAGCCCTCAGGGTCGGCGCCGGGCTCTCCCACCCCCGTGTGCTGACATTCGGCGAGGCGGAGGACGCGGATGTGCGCGTGACCGACATCGTCGCGGCCGGTCCTGTCGCGGCGACCATCAGTCACGGGGCGGAGCAGGTGCGCATGCAACTCGCCGTGCCAGGGGTCCACAACGCGATCAATGCCGCGGGAGCGGTCGCGGTGCTCCGTGCACTGGGCTACCCGCTCGCCGACGCCGTCCGAGCGGTCGAAGGATTCGCCGGGACGGTGCGCCGCCTCGAGCAGCACGGCATCGAACGCGGCGTGACGGTGTACGACGACTACTCCCACCACCCGACCGAGGTGCGGGCCGCGCTCGAAGCCATGCGCAGCATCGCGGGTTCGGGGCGGATCATCGCGATCCAGCAGCCGCACACCTACTCGCGCACGCAGCACATGTACCAGGAGTTCGCCGACGTCCTCGAGCAGTTCGCGGATCACACCGTGATGCTCGATGTCTACGGCGCACGCGAAGACCCGGTCCCCGGTGTCACGGGCGAACTCGTGAGCGGTGCTTTCCGCGACCCGTCGCACGTGCACTACGTCGCCGACTGGCAGGACGCGGCCGACTACACGGCCACCGTCGCACGCGACGGGGACTACGTCGTCACGCTCGGGTGCGGGAACGTCTACCAGATCATTCCGCAGGTTCTGGAGTCGCTGCGCCGGACCGACGAGGCGTAGTCGATGCGTCGGCCTGCACCGCTTCCGAACAACCCGGAGAAGGAGGCCGCGCCGGAGGTGACGCGTCCGGCCCGACGCGGCGCCGGGGCGGCGGACGACGTCCCCACGCTCCAGAGCGCCACGCGGGACGACGCGGTCGCCGACGGCTCGCCCACGGATGCGGCCTCGCCCGACGGCACGCCACCGACGTCGACCAGGGATGTCTGGCGCGCGGCTCGGGCCAGACGCAAGGCCCTGCGCTCGGAGATCCGCCGCTTCACCCAGAGATCCCGCCGACGCAGGATCGTCTGGCTCAGCGGCATCGGGGCCGTCGTGCTCCTGATCGGCGGAAGCGTCGCCGCGGCCTACAGCCCGTTGTTCGCCGTGCAGAAGATCACGGTGGTGGGAGCGGCGAGCCTCGATCCCGCCGCGGTCGAGGCGGCTTTGAGCGATCAACTCGGCACGCCGCTGGCCCTCGTCGACACCAGCGAGGTGAAAGCCTCATTGCTCGCGTTCCCGCTCATCGAGACATACGCGCTCGAAGCGCGTCCGCCCCACGACCTGACGGTGCGGATCGTCGAGCGCACCCCCGTCGGAGTGATCCGTTCGAGCGCGGGGTACACGCTTGTCGATGCGGCAGGGGTGGCCCTCTCCACGACGGCGGAGCAGCCCGCGGGGCAGCCGTTGATCGACATCGACGGCGGTGTCGACTCGAAGGCGTTCCGGAGTGCCGGACTCGTGGTGCGCTCGCTGCCCGATGACATCCGCGCGACGCTCAGCGGGGTGAGGGCGACGACGCCGGACGACGTCACGTTGACCCTCGGCACCGGGATGACGGTGGTCTGGGGGAGTGCGGAGGAATCGGCGCTCAAGGCGCTCACACTCTCGGCTGCGATGGTCAAGAACCCGGATGCGGCATCGATCGACGTGACCTCCCCCGACGTCGCGGTCGTCGGCTGACGCCTTTCGGTGACGGTCGCCGCCGGGTTTCTCGGGGAATGGCGCGACACGCCCATGTGATTGCGCGCGCGCAGGCAGGCGGCGCTTACCTTCGATCAAAGAGAACGCAATACCGGGAAATACTTTACACCTCTAGTTGAGGTTTAAGGTTCACCCGTTCCAGGCTCGAATAATCGGAGGCCGGCCATGAGCCAGAACCAGAACTACCTCGCCGTGATCAAGGTCGTCGGCGTCGGCGGTGGCGGCGTCAACGCCGTGAACCGCATGATCGATCTCGGTCTCCGCGGAGTCGAGTTCATCGCGGTCAACACCGACGCGCAGGCGCTGCTCATGAGCGACGCCGACGTGAAGCTCGACGTGGGCCGGGAGCTCACGCGCGGCCTCGGAGCCGGGGCCGATCCCGAGGTGGGTCGCCGCGCTGCGGAGGATCACGCCGAGGAGATCGAGCAGGCCCTCACCGGAGCAGACATGGTCTTCGTGACCGCCGGTGAAGGTGGTGGCACCGGAACGGGTGGCGCTCCCGTCGTGGCTCGCATCGCGAAGTCCATCGGGGCCCTCACCATCGGTGTCGTGACCAAGCCGTTCTCGTTCGAAGGTCGTCGTCGCCAGAGCCAGGCGGAAGCCGGCGTCGCCAAGCTGAAGGAAGAGGTCGACACGCTCATCGTGGTGCCGAACGACCGCCTCCTCGAGATCAGCGACCGCGGCATCTCCATGATCGAGGCCTTCGCCACCGCCGACCAGGTCCTCCTCGCCGGTGTCCAGGGCATCACGGACCTCATCACGACGCCCGGTCTGATCAACCTCGACTTCGCCGACGTGAAGTCGGTCATGCAGGGAGCGGGTTCCGCACTCATGGGCATCGGATCGGCGCGTGGCGCGGATCGCGCGATCAAGGCCGCCGAGCTCGCCGTGGAGTCGCCGCTCCTCGAAGCGTCCATCGAAGGCGCGCACGGGGTTCTCCTCTCCATCCAGGGTGGATCCAACCTCGGCATCTTCGAGATCCACGATGCCGCCGACCTCGTCAAGGAAGCGGCTCACCCGGAGGCGAACATCATCTTCGGTACGGTCATCGACGACACCCTCGGCGACGAGGTGCGTGTCACCGTGATCGCGGCAGGCTTCGACGGCGGGGAGCCCTCTCTGCGTCTGGACCCGATGGTCGTGTCGCGGCCCTCCGCGGCGACCCTTCCCGAGGTGGCGCTGCCTGAGGAGGACGAGGCGAAGAACGAGACCGCCCCGGCCGAGCCCGCGCAGCAGCGCGTGCCGACCACCAGCATCGAGCCGGCCTTCGCGGATGACGACATCGACATCCCCGAATTCCTGAAGTGACCTCTCCGGTCGGCGGGGCGGGGTCGACCGATCTCGCCGCGCGGCTGACGGCGATCGACGAGCGCATCGCCGTCGCCGCGCGAGCCGCGGGCAGGGCGCCGGAAGACATCACCCGCATCGTGGTGACGAAGTTCCACCCGGCGTCGCTCGTGCGTGATCTGCGCGCCCTCGGCGTCAGAGAGGTGGGGGAGAACCGCCAGCAGGAGCTCTCGGCGAAGCAGGCGGAACTGGCCGCCCTCGACATGACCTGGCACTTCATCGGCCAGGGGCAGACGAACAAGGCGGGGGCGATCCGGCGCAGCGCCGATGTCGTGCACTCCGTCGACCGCGCACGGTTCGCCGACGCGCTGCACCGAGCGGCGACAGGCGACGATGTGCTCGACGTGCTCGTCCAGGTCAACCTCACGCAGGATCCCGGCCGCGGAGGAGCCGAACCCTCCGCGGTGCTCGGCCTCGCCGAACACGTCCTGTCACTGCCTTCGTTGCGTCTGCGCGGTGTGATGGCCGTCGCGCCTCTGGATGAGGAACCTGCCGCCGCCTTCGCGCGTCTGCGGGAACTGGCCGACGAGGTCAGGACGATCGACCCGTCCGCGCAGTGGATCTCTGCCGGTATGACCGGAGACTTCGTCGAGGCCATCGCCGTCGGCGCGACACACCTGCGGATCGGCTCCGCAATCACAGGCCCTCGGCCCGACCGGGGTTAACCTGTGAAAAGACCAGCCCGAAACGTTCGAACCGGAGGACACGATGGGTAACCCGCTGAAGAAGACCATGGTGTATCTCGGCCTCGCCGATGAGGAAGAGGTCTACGAAGAAGAGACGCAGGCTCCGGCCCGCGCCCACCGTGAGCGCGACCGTGAACGTGAGGAGCCTGCACCGGCGCCCGTCACGCCGTTGCGTCGCCCTGTCGCCGTCCGCCAGCCCTCTGCAGGAGCCGTGAACGAGATCCTCACAGTCCACCCGAAGCAGTACCGCGACGCGCAGCTGATCGCGGAGAGCTTCCGCGAGGGCGTCCCCGTCATCATCAACCTCTCCCAGATGAGCGACGCCGACGCGCGCCGACTCATCGACTTCGCGAGTGGTCTCTCCCTCGGGCTGTACGGCCGCATCGAGCGCGTGACCTCGAAGGTCTTCCTGCTCTCGCCCGAGAACATCGCTGTGTCCGGCCATGGGGGCATCGCACACGCAGACGCTGAGTCTGCGGGCTTCGACCAGTCGTAAGCCGTGCAGCTGGTCTCGGTCATCGCGAGCATCATCCACCTGGTGCTGCTGCTGTACATCTTCGTGCTCTTCGCGCGCCTGATCCTCGACTACATCCCGATGTTCAATCGGGAATGGCGGCCGAAGGGTTTCGGGCTGGTCGCCGCTGAGGCCGTCTACACCGTCACCGATCCGCCTATCCGGTTCTTCCGGCGGATCATCCCGCCACTGCGGATCGGCTCGTTGTCGCTCGACTTCGGCTTCACGCTCACCCTGCTGGTCGTCCTGATCCTCATGAACGTCGCGCGACTGTTCATCCGCTGAAGTCCCGGCGAAACGCCCGGAATCCGCCGGTCGAGTTCGTGCAGTCTGGGTGTCGTGACATCGCGACGCCGAGGCGCGGGGGCTATGCTGGCACCCAGGTGCGCGCCCCGGGTTCGCGCCACATCACGACCACGCCATACATCGATACTGGCATTCGTACTCATCGAAAGAGGAGCCACTCATGGCACTTACCCCGGATGACGTCGTCACCAAGCAGTTCCAGCACGTCCGGTTCAAGGATGGCTTCGACCCGGACGAGGTCGACGACTTCCTCGACGAGATCGTCATCGAGTGGCGCAAGGCTCTCGAAGAGAACGTCGAGCTGAAGGCCAAGCTGGCCGCGTACGAGTCCGGCGAGACGCCCGAGGCTGCAGCACCTGCGGCCGCGCCCGCCGCGACCGAGGCTCCGGCCCCCGTCGCCGAGGCGCCCGCCGAGCCCGCTCCGACCGGCTCCGCGACCGCGACCGCCGGCATCATCGAGCTCGCGCAGCGTCTGCACGACGAGCACGTCGCCGAGGGCGAGGCGAAGCGCAACCAGCTCATCACCGAGGCCGAGGCCGAGGTCGCCCGCATCCGTACCGAGGCCGAGGCCAAGCAGCGCGAGGAGACCGCTCGTCTCGAACGCGAGCGCAACACGCTCGAGGCTCGCATCACCGAGCTGCGCAACTTCGAGCGCGACTACCGTTCGCAGCTGCGTGGCTACATCGAGGGCCAGCTCCGCGACCTCGACGAGAAGTCGGCGTCGACGGACTCCACGCCCGTCTCCGCGATCGGTCTGTAAGGCGCCCTCTTGTCAGGACGCCGTCCCCTTCGTCGGTCGGCGGCCGGTGCGATCGTTGCGATTCTCGCAGCGCTCGTGCTGGCCGCCGATCAGTTTGTGAAGTACCTCACGATCGAGAACCTCCCGCTTCAGGTTCCGGTTCCCGTGCTCGGTGAGTTCCTTCAGCTGTACTACGTGCGAAACCCCGGTGCGGCGTTCTCGCTCGGCTCCGAGGTGACCTGGATCTTCACGATCGCTCTGGCCGTCGTCGCCTCCGTGATCATCTGGAAGGCCTTCGGTCTGAAGTCCCGGCTGTGGGCCGTCGTGCTCGGCTGCCTGCTCGGTGGGGTGCTCGGCAACCTCACCGATCGCCTCCTCCGCGAGCCCGGGTTCCCGGTGGGCCACGTCGTCGACATGATCTCGATGCCGTGGATGATGCCGGCGATCTTCAACGTGGCCGACATCTTCATCGTCACCGGCATGATCTCGGTGGCGTTGCTCGTGGTCTTCGGACTGCGATTCGACGGCACGCGCGAACGCGATCACGTCGTGGTCGAGACGGATGAGGAGGCGGAGGCCGCCGCTGAAGCCGCCGTGGTCGCGACCGAGGCCGACGCGGAGTTCGTGGACGCTCAGGCCGACGCGACCGACCGCATCGGGGGAGACGACTCGCCTCCGGAGGGTGCGGGATCCGCAGCAGGAGGCCGTTGAACGTGGAGTCCCGATCGTTGCCGGTTCCCGACGGCTTGGACGGCACGCGGGTGGATGCCGCGCTGGCGAAGCTCATGGGGTTCTCCCGGACCTTCGCGGCAGACGTGGCGGCAGCCGGGGGAGTGCGGCTCGACGGAGTGACCCTCGACAAGTCGGATCGTCTTCGCGGCGGAGGCTGGCTCGACGTCGAATGGCAGCCCAAGGAGGCGCCCAAGATCGTCCCGATCGCGGTGCCGGAGCTGGGCGTCGTGTACGACGACGACGACATCATCGTGGTGGACAAACCCACCGGGGTGGCGGCGCACCCCTCGGTCGGGTGGGAGGGTCCGACGGTGGTCGGCGCCCTCGCCGCGGCCGGCTTCCGCGTGTCGACCAGCGGCGCCGCGGAGCGTCAGGGTGTGGTGCACCGACTCGACGTGGGCACGAGCGGCCTCATGGTCGTGGCGAAGTCCGAGCACGCGTACACGGTCCTCAAGCAGGCCTTCAAGGACCGCACGGTCGAGAAGATCTACCACGCCGTCGTGCAGGGGCATCCCGATCCGCTGGCCGGGACGATCGACGCGCCGATCGGGCGGCACCCGAACCACTCGTGGAAGTTCGCCGTCGTCCCCGACGGGAAGCCCTCGGTCACGCACTACGAGACCCTCGAGGCCTTTCCCGGTGCGTCGCTGCTGGAGATCCACCTCGAGACCGGACGTACGCACCAGATCCGGGTGCACATGGCCGCACACCGGCACCCGTGCGTGGGAGACCCCCTGTACGGCGCCGACCCCACGATGTCCGCGCGCCTCGGGCTCACCCGCCAGTGGTTGCACGCGCATCAGCTGGCCTTCGCCCACCCGACGACGGGCGACTGGGTGCAGTTCGAGTCCCCGTATCCCGACGACTTCCAACACGCGCTCGACGTGCTGCGCGGCGACTGAGCCGACACGCCCACATGCGGTGTCGGCGATATGCGCAACACTGATCGCATGGACATCGAGGTTCGCCCCGCAACCGAATTCGACGACGTCGCGGCGCTCGTCGGGCCGAAGAAGCCGACGTCGAACGTGTGCTTCTGCCTGAGCTATCGCATCGGCAACAAAGAGAACGTGGCGCTGAGAGGGCCCGCTCGTGCCGATCGCGTGCGCGAGCTGTGTCACCAGGACCCGCCACCCGGCGTGATCGCGTATCTGGACGACGGGCCCGTCGGATGGGCGGCGGTGCACCCGCGTCGCGACACGAGCTTCGCGCGGAACCGGCTCATCCCGCACGTCGACGATCTCGATGTCTGGTCGCTGTGGTGCTTCCGTGTGCGGCCGGGGCACCGGAAGCAGGGGATCTCGCACGCGCTGATCGAGGGGGCCGTGTCATATGCGAAGAAGCGCGGGGCGCCTGCCATCGAGGGGTATCCGGTCGACAACGAGGGGGAGAAGGTCAATCTGACGATGGCGTACGTCGGCACGAGGGCGCTGTTCGAGGGGGCCGGATTCCAGAAGGTCGCCGACACCGGATCGGTCCTCGACGGATTCCCTCGTGTGTTGATGCGACTCGACCTCGGAGCATCCGAGAAGTCTTCGAGAAAAGCGTGAACCGTTTCCGCGACTCCGCCCAATACTCAGTGTGAGCACCGACAGCGAGATCATTGAGCGGTCGATCGACGATCCCGGAGCGTTCTCCGAGATCTTCGAGCGGCACGTCCGACCCGTCGGCGGGTACATCCGGCGACGGATCGGATCGGACGCCGTGGACGACGTCCTCAGCGAGACTTTCCTCGTCGCGTTCCGGCGGCGCGCAGCCTTCGATCGAAGCTGGGCCTCTGCTCGACCGTGGCTTCTCGGCATCGCGACTCGTGTCGTCAAGAGCCATCGAGCCGCTGAGGCCCGCCAATGGCGCGCTTTCGAGGCCTCGTCCTCCGCCGAAGTCGTCGCCGAAACACCGCAGGCAGCGTCGGAGGCTCGACTGGATGCCGACGCCGCGTTGCGGGCGCTCGCGCCGCGGATTGCCGCACTTGCCGCCAGAGACAGAGACACGCTGCTGCTGCACGCCTGGGGTGACCTCACCTATGAGCAGATCGCGGACGCCCTGGGGGTTCCGGTGGGAACGGTGCGGTCTCGGCTGAATCGTGTGCGTCGACAACTCGCGCCACCCGGTTCCCGGGGTGCCACCCGCCTGACCTGGATGAAGAAGGAGGAGAGCGATGCCGCTTATGGAACAGGTTCGTGAGCTCGGGGTGCACGAGTCTCGCGTGGACGACGACGATGTCAGCGCAGCCAGGCACGCGCTGACGCGGGAGATGGCGCAGGGTACGCGGTCGCAGCGATCAGCACGATCGCGACGCCGTGCCTGGGCCGGGGTGGGTCTCGGCGGAATGGTCGCGGGAGCCGCGGTGACCGCGATCGTGGTGGGATCCGTGCTGGCTCCTCCGCAGGTTCCCGACGCCGCGGCGGCCGAGGTCCTGGAACGGGCATCCGCCGTCACGTTCGGCGCGCAGGACACGACTCTCGTCAGCGGACAGTACCTGCGCATCGAGACCGTCGGCGAGCACGTGCAGTACTGGAGGGCGGACTGGGCCGAGGACGACGACGAGAACACGTTCGCATTCAACGCGTCACGTGACGACAGCGATGCCGCAGTGCGGGTGCGCGATACCCGCGTGCTCTATGTCCCGGCGGATCGGGCGGCGGACTGGTTCTACGACTGGGGACATGCGGAGGTCGTCGACTCGTTCGGCGCCCGGGGCGAAGAGGCGGCGGAGGAATGGTCCTCGTGGCCGGGCGCGACGGGCGTGGATCGCGGCAGGATCGAGGTCCTTCCCGGCGGGGAGTATCTCGCGATCGGCGGGGATGAGCCTCCGATGCCGTATCTGGCCGACCGCTACCGTCCGTACTACGCCGAGATGCCGAGGCAGCCTCAGGAGCTGCTCGACTGGCTGCGCGCGCAGTCGGGGATGACCGGCCGGGAAGCGGACCGATGGCTCGTGGCCGGCCTCTCCGACCCGTCGGCGATCAATCTGATGCCGGCGGATCTGCGATCGGCGTTCTTCCTCGCCATCGCTCTGATCCCGGGTTTCGAGGTGCTGGCAGACGACGGTGCCACGGCGACGCTCCGCTACGTGGTCGACGGTCACCGGACGACGACGATCGCCGTGGACACCGCACAGGGGCTCGTCTCCTCGATCGCGGAGGACTACGGCGACGGGGGGCCAGCGGGAGACACGGTGGATTCCGTGACGACCGTGCTGACCTCGGTCGTCGACTCCGCACCGCAGAGCGGGTGAGCCCTGCGAGGGCCCCGGCGCCGAGCTCCGGTGTCGGGGCCCCGCCTTAGACTCGAAGGCATGGCATCCGACTCCTTCGTCCACCTTCATGTGCACAGCGAATACTCGATGCTCGACGGCGCGGCGAAGATCAACGCGATGACTCAAGCGGCTGCCGAATACGGCATGCCGGCCATCGCCGTGACCGATCACGGCAACACATTCGCCGCGTTCGAGTTCTACAACGCGGCGCGCAATGCCGGGGTCAAGCCCATCATCGGTCTCGAGGCCTACATGACCCCGGGCACGCATCGCAGCGACAAGACGCGTGTGCAGTGGGGATCGCCCGATCAGAAGAGCGACGACGTCTCGGGTTCGGGCGCCTACACCCACATGACCATGTGGAGCGAGAGCACCGCAGGCATGCACAACTTGTTCCGCATCAGCTCCCGGTCGAGCATGGAGGGGTACTACTTCAAGCCCCGCATGGACCGCGAACTGCTCCAGACCTACGGCAAGGGGCTCATCGCGACGACGGGTTGCCCCTCGGGCGAAGTGCAGACGCGACTCCGGCTCGGCCAGTACGACGCGGCCCGTGCAGCGGCCGCCGAGTTCCAGGACATCTTCGGCAAGGAGAACTACTTCGCGGAGATCATGGACCACGGTCTCTCCATCGAGCGCCGGGTGATGACCGATCTGCTCCGCCTCGCGAAAGACCTGAACATCCCGCTGGTCGCGACCAACGACTCGCACTACACGCACCAGCACGAGGCCGATGCGCACGAGGCTCTGCTGTGTGTGCAGTCGGGCTCCACCATGGACGACCCGAACCGCTTCAAGTTCGACGGCGACGGGTACTACATCAAGACCGCAGCCGAGATGCGGCAGTTGTTCCGCGACCACCCGGAGGCCTGCGACAACACCCTGCTCATCGCCGAGCGCTGCGAGGTCGAGTTCGACACCTCCGCGAACTACATGCCGAGGTTCCCGGTGCCGGACGGCGAGACCGAAGACAGCTGGCTCATCAAAGAGGTCGAGGCGGGGCTGCACTACCGCTACCCGGGTGGCATCCCCGACAAGGTGCGCAAGCAGGCCGAGTACGAGACCGGCATCATCCTGCAGATGGGCTTCCCCGGGTACTTCCTGGTGGTCGCCGACTTCATCAACTGGGCCAAGGACAACGGCATCCGCGTCGGTCCCGGCCGAGGCTCGGGTGCCGGCTCCATGGTCGCGTATGCGATGAAGATCACCGACCTCGACCCCCTCGAGCACGGCCTGATCTTCGAGCGCTTCCTCAACCCCGACCGCGTCTCGATGCCCGACTTCGACGTCGACTTCGACGACCGGCGCCGCGGCGAGGTCATCGACTACGTCACGGAGAAGTACGGCTCCGAGCGCGTAGCCCAGATCGTCACCTACGGCACGATCAAGTCGAAGCAGGCGCTCAAAGACGCCGGTCGTGTCCTCGGCTTCCCGTTCAGCATGGGGGAGCGGCTCACCAAGGCCATGCCACCGCCCGTCATGGGGAAGGACATGCCCCTCGACGGCATGTTCGACTCGGCGCACCCCCGGTACAAAGAGGCGAGCGAGTTCCGTGCGCTGATCGAGACCGACCCTGAGGCCAAGACGGTCTTCGACCGCGCGCTCGGTCTCGAAGGCCTGAAGCGTCAGTGGGGCGTGCACGCCGCCGGCGTGATCATGTCGTCCGACCCGCTGCTCGACATCATCCCCATCATGAAGCGGGAGCAGGACGGCCAGATCGTCACGCAGTTCGACTATCCGTCGTGCGAGTCGCTCGGCCTGATCAAGATGGACTTCCTGGGGCTCCGCAACCTCACGATCATCTCCGACGCGCTCGACAACATCCGGACGAACCGTGGCGAAGAGCTCGATCTCGAGCACCTCGGACTCGACGATCCCGGCGTGTATGAACTGCTCGCGCGCGGCGACACCCTCGGCGTCTTCCAGCTCGACAGCCCGCCGCTGCGCTCGCTCATGCGGCTGATGAAGCCCGACAACTTCGGTGACATCTCGGCTCTGATCGCGCTGTACCGCCCGGGTCCGATGGGAGCGAACTCGCACACGAACTATGCGCTCCGTAAGAACGGACTTCAGGAGATCACCCCGATCCATCCCGAGCTCGAAGAACCGCTCGCGGAGATCCTGCAGGAGTCGTACGGCCTCATCATCTACCAGGAGCAGGTCATGGCGATCGCCCAGGCGGTCGCAGGGTTCAGCCTGGGTCAAGCAGACATCCTCCGTCGAGCGATGGGAAAGAAGAAGAAGTCCGAGCTCGACAAGCAGTACGAGGGCTTCGCCGGCGGTATGAAGGAACGTGGCTTCGGCGAGGCGGCGATCAAGGCGCTGTGGGATATCCTGCTGCCCTTCTCCGACTACGCGTTTAACAAAGCCCACTCGGCGGCGTACGGCCTCGTGTCCTATTGGACGGCGTACCTCAAGGCGCACTACCCGGCCGAGTACATGGCGGCACTGTTGACCAGTGTGGGCGACTCCAAAGACAAGATGGCGCTGTACCTCAACGAGTGCCGCCGCATGGGTATCAAGGTGCTTCCGCCCGACGTCTCGGACTCGATCAACTTCTTCGCCGCCGTCGGCGACGACATCCGATTCGGCCTCGGCGCCGTGCGCAACGTCGGCAGCAACGTGGTCGAGGGCATCGTGCAGGCGCGGAAGGATGAGCGTTTCACGTCGTTCCATCACTTCCTCGACACGGTGCCGCTGCACGTCTCGAACAAGCGCACTGTGGAGTCGCTGATCAAGGCCGGCGCCTTCGACTCGATGGGAGACACCCGACGTGCACTCATGGAGGTGCACGAAGACGCGGTCGAGGCGGCCGTGGATCGCAAGCGCAACGAGGCCCAGGGGGCCATCGGGTTCGACTTCGACAGTCTCTACGACGGTATGGAGGAGGCGGCGCCGGCGAAGGTGCCTGCTCGTCCGGAGTGGATCAAGAAGGACAAGCTGGCTTTCGAGCGCGAGATGCTCGGCCTCTACGTGTCCGACCACCCGCTCGCCGGTCTCGAGGTTCCGCTCGCGAAGCACGCGTCGATCTCGATCCATGACCTCAACAACTCCGAGGACCTGCAGGACGGCGACCAGGTCACCGTCGCGGGACTGGTGACGAGCGTGCAGCACCGCGTCGCGAAGGCCAGCGGCAATCCCTACGGCATGATCACCGTCGAGGACTTCAACGGCGAGGTCACCGTGATGTTCATGGGCAAGACCTACACGGAGTTCCAGCACACCCTGCAGCAGGATGCCATCCTCGCGGTGCGCGGCCGTGTGTCTCGCCGCGACGACGGACTCAATCTGCATGCGCAGTCCGCGTTCGCGCCCGACATCGGCTCCTTCGACGCAGCCGGTCCGCTGTCTCTGGTCCTTCCCGAGCAGCGTGCCACCGAACGCGTCATGACGGAACTCGCTGAGGTGCTGCGCCGTCACAACGGTGACACTGAGGTGCTGCTCCGGGTGCACCGCGGCGGCACCGCGAAGGTCTTCGAGGTGCCGATGCCGGTCAAGGTCTCCGCCGACCTCTTCGGTGACCTCAAGTCACTGCTCGGCCCCAGCTGTCTCGGGTGAGCGGGTAGGATCGTGAGCCGTCGGCAGCACGACGATCTCCCCCCGTCGAGCACGGTGACGAAAGGACCTCCCATGAGCACGGACATCCCCGAGCCGGACCTTCCCGAGACGGATTCTCCCGAGACGGACCCGGAGGATTCGATCTTCAGCGACGAAGACGGGGTCCTCTACGACGAAGAGGTGACTCCGGAGTTCGGGATACTCGGATTCACTCTGCGTGAACTCCTCATCGTCGGCGTGTGGCTGGTCTCGTTCATCCTCTCGTTCTTCCCCCTGACCGCCGGTGTCTCGCTCTGGGGCCTCGGCATCCAGTGGATACTCCCGATCGCCGTGCCTACGGTGGCGGTGTTCCTGCTCGTGCTGCGTCGGTTCTCGCCCGACGGCATCCGTCGTGTCGGCTCGCTCGGCATCGATCAGTTCGCGTCGGTCGCGTTCTCCGTCGCGGCCGTGGTGTGGGCAGGCAGTGTCTGGCTCGCGATCTCCGGCGTGATCGCCACGGGATTCTGGACGCTGCCCTGGAACGGTGTGGTGATGTTCATCCTGTCGGTTGCGCTCGTCGTCCTGACGGTGTTCGCGCCCATCATCCCCGGGTTGAAAGAGGACTTCCACGGGCGCCTCGTGACACTCGCGCACCGCAACGCCAATCCGGTCCGCCCCGTCATCCCGCGCCCGCGCATCGAGCCCGTTCCCGCGTCCTCGTCCGAGGCAGCGCAGACGTCAGAGGGCGAACAGACCGACGTCATCGTCGAGGGCGCATACGCCGCCCCCGCCGCCGACCTCGATGTCGAGCCCTCCGGTCGCCATGCCACCGACGAGGTCGCCCGGCTCGACCTCGCAGAGCAGGTACCCCTCACGGCGCACGCGTCCGGCGGCGGGGTCGGCACGGAGCCGTCGACGGCCGACGAGGAGTATGTGCCCGCCTATTCCCGGCGTTCCCGGGGGCAGGAACCCGAGATCGTGTCCGACACGGGCAGCATCGAGTCGTTGCTGGAGACCGCGGCGACCTACGAGGGCTCCGGCACCTCAGAGGACTCCGAGCCGCTTGTGGTGGCGGATCTCGCCGACCCCGATCCCGATCCCGATGCCGATCTCGACGCCACGAATCCGCGGGAGGCTGTCGTCGCAGCTCAGCCGTTCTGGATCCTCGCTCCGTCCGAACGCGATGTTCACGACGAGCGCGGTGAACCGCTGTTCCGTATCGGGCCGAGCGCGTGGGCTCTCGTGATCGAGGATCGTGGAGGGGCGTACGTCGTTCGACATGATGACGGACGCATCGGCTACCTCCACGACATCTCCGACATCACGAAAGGCTGACATGCGCACGATCGATCTGCGGGGGCGCGAGCTCTCGCCCGCCGACATGCTCGCCGCCGTTCCGCGTGCTACACAGGCGCGCGCCGCAGCGCTCGACACCGCGACCCGCATCGTGGAGGACGTGCGCGTCCGCGGGGAGGTCGCACTCCGTGAGCAGGCCGAGCAGTTCGATCGCGTCGCAGATCACGACGTGCGGGTGCCCGCCGCGCACATCGCCGAGGCCCTCGCATCCGTCGACCCCGCCGTGCGTGCTGCGCTCGAGGAGGCGATCCAGCGCGTTCGGCGCGGATCCGAGGCGCAGGTGCCGGCTGCTCGGACCACCGAGATCGGACCAGGCGCACGGATCCTGCAGCGTTGGCAGCCGGTCTCCCGTGCGGGCGTCTATATCCCTGGTGGGAAGGCGCCGCTCGCATCGAGCGTCGTGATGAACGTCGTCCCCGCGCAGGTCGCCGGAGTGCAGGACATCGCGCTGGCGTCTCCGCCGCAGGCGGACTGCGACGGCCGGATCCACCCGACGATCCTCGCGGCCGCCGGTCTGCTCGGCGTGACCGAGGTGTACGCGATGGGTGGAGCCGGGGCGATCGGCGCTCTCGCCTGGGGGGTGGCGTCGATCGGCCTCGATCCGGTCGACGTGGTCTCAGGGCCGGGCAACAACTTCGTCGCGTCCGCCAAGCGCGCCGTCGCGGGCGTCGTGGGCACGGACTCGGAGGCGGGAGCGACCGAGATCCTGATCGTCGCCGACGCGGACGCGGACCCGCGGCTGATCGCAGCCGACCTGATCAGCCAGGCGGAACACGACGAGCAGGCCTCCGCCGTGCTGGTCACCGACTCTCCGGAGCTCGCGTCTCGGGTCGCGGTCGAAGTCGAGCGGCAGGCGGCAGCGACCCGTCACAGCACACGGGTCGGCGAGGCGCTGGGCGGACCGCAGTCGGCGATCGTGCTCGTGGATGGCAGGGAGATGGCCACGGCGTTCAGCAACGCCTATGCGCCGGAGCACCTCGAGCTGCACCTGCCGGACGCCGAGGAGGCGGCCTCCGCCTTCACGAGCGCGGGCGCGGTGTTCGTAGGCGATCAGACGCCCGTCAGCCTCGGCGACTACATGGCTGGCAGCAACCACGTGCTGCCGACCGGGGGACAGGCTCGCTACGCGTCGGGCCTCGGCGCATACACGTTCCTGCGACCGCAGCAGGTCATCTCCTACGACCGCGCTGCGCTCTCCGAGGTTCGCGATGGAGTGGTCGCCCTCGCGAACGCCGAGGTGCTCCCCGCGCACGGCGAAGCGATCGAGGCGCGCTTCACCGCGTAGGATCTGTCAGATGCACTGCCCCTTCTGTCGTCATCCCGACTCCCGCGTCATCGATTCACGCACCAGCGACGACGGTCTCTCGATCCGGCGACGCCGTCAGTGCCCCGAATGCGGAGGGCGTTTCACGACCACCGAGACCGCGAGCCTCAACGTCATCAAGCGCTCCGGTGTGATGGAGCCGTTCAGCCGCGAGAAGGTCATCTCCGGTGTGCGCAAGGCGTGTCAGGGGCGACCGGTGACCGAGGCCGACCTGGCGATCCTCGCGCAGCGGGTCGAAGAGGCGGTGCGTCAGACCGGCGTCTCTCAACTCGATGCGAACGAGATCGGGCTCGCCATCCTCGGTCCGTTGCGTGAGCTGGACGAGGTCGCCTTCCTGCGCTTCGCCAGCGTGTATCAGGCGTTCGACTCGCTCGAGGACTTCGAGGCGGCGATCACCGACCTGCGTGCAGACCATACGGAGCAGGAGCCCGTCGACCGGTAATCTGGCAGTGATGTATCCGCTGCTCTTCCGCGCTGTCCTCTCGCGCTTCGATCCAGAGTTCGCCCACCACGCCGGTATGGCGGTGATCCGCGTGCTCGGTGTCCCGCCCTTCTCCTGGGCGACGCGCGCGTTGACAGCCCCGGACCCGTCGCTGCGCGTCGAGACGCTCGGGCTCACCTTTCCGTCACCGTTCGGCGTCGCTGCGGGCTTCGACAAGAACGCTGTCGGTGTGCGCGGTCTGGCGGCGCTCGGGTTCGGGCATGTGGAAGTCGGCACGGTGACGGCGATCCCCCAGGAGGGGAATCCGAAGCCGCGTCTGTTCCGGCTGATCGCCGACCGGGCGGTCATCAACCGGATGGGCTTCAACAATGCCGGCGCCGACGCTGCGGCGCGTCGCCTCGCGCGTCTCCGTCGTGGCGCTCCCGACACGGTGATCGGCGTCAACATCGGCAAGAGTCGTGTGGTGGAGGTCGAGGACGCGACGGAGGACTATGTCGCTTCGGCCACCCGCCTCGCGCCGCTGGCCGACTACCTCGCGGTGAACGTGTCCTCCCCGAACACCCCCGGCCTGCGTGGCCTGCAGGCGGTCGAGACCCTCGCCCCGCTGCTGCGGGCCGTCAAAGAGGCGTCCGGTCGTACGCCGCTGCTCGTGAAGATCGCGCCCGACCTTCCCGACGAGGAGATCACCGCGATCGCACAGATGGCCGTCGCGGAGGGTCTCTCGGGAATCATCGCTCACAACACCACGATCAGCCGAGACGGCCTGCTGACGGATGCCTCGACGGTCGAAGCCGCCGGTGCCGGCGGCCTGTCGGGTGCACCGCTGAAGAAGCGCTCGATCGAGGTCCTACGCGTCGTGCGCGAGGCCGTCCCCGCGGAGTTCTGCGTGATCGCCGTCGGCGGCGTCGAGACCCCGGCCGACGTCCAGGAGCGTCTGGATGCCGGCGCGACCCTCGTTCAGGGCTACACGGCGTTCCTCTACCGCGGCCCGCTCTGGGGCCGCGAGATCAACAGGGGACTGGTCAGTCGGGGTACTGCCCGCGCTTGACCTGGGGCTTGGGCAGGCGCATGAAGCGCATCTGCAGTGCGCGCATCGCGGCGTACCAGCCGAGACCCCGCTCGAGACGTTCCTTGCCGAACTTCGCGGCGGCCTTGCGCTTGACCCGCATCGCGAGCAGGACCATGCCGCCGATGGCGATGACGAGATACCCCATCATCACGAGGTACGCGTAGAACGAGATCATCATGTTCGACGGCAGGAGCGAGGCGAGGATGACCAGCACCATGACGGCCATCACGAACTCTGCGGGGTGCCAACCGGCGTCGACATAGTCACGCACCCAGCGGCGCTGAGGACCCTTGTCGCGCACCGGGAGGTACTTCTCCTCGCCTGCTGCCATCCCGGCCTGCGCGCGGGCGCGCCGCTCGTTGAGGTCGGCTTTGGCGGCTGCCTTGGCCTCCTTCGTGTTGGCGACCAGGGGGCGGCGGCGAGCTGCCTCCTGCTCCGCTCGGGTCGGCGTCGCGCGGCCCTTCCCGACGGCTGGCGTCTCTGGGGCGTCGTCGTTCGTCGAAGGGGAGGCAGGGGTAGTGGACACGGAGTTCCTCGGTTCGCTGACGGGGGATCACCTTAAGATTACTCGCATGACCTCTCCTGTTCCTCCCCGTGAGTCCGATGCCGCTGTTCTCGAGGCCGTGGCGACCGGGATCCCGTCCGCGCTCTCCGATCTCGGCCACCTCGTGCGCATCCCCGGGATGGCGTGGCCCGCGTTCGACCAGACCCAGCTCGAGCGCAGCGCGGAACGGGTCGCCGCGCTCGCGACGGAGACGGGCGTCTTCGACGATGTCCGCGTGCTCCGCGCCGCGATCCCGGGGACGGACGAGCACGGTCAGCCGGCCGTGCTCGCCACGCGCGCCGCGCGCAACGGCAAGCCGACGATCCTGCTGTACGCGCACCACGACGTGCAGCCTCCGGGAGACGACGCGCTCTGGGAGACCCCGCCGTTCGAACCCACGGTGCGCGACGGGCGTCTGTACGGCCGTGGCGCAGCCGACGACAAGGCCGGGATCATGGCGCACATCGCCTCCATCCGTGCGGTGAGCGAAGTGCTCGGTGATGATCTCGACCTCGGCATCGCCATGTTCATCGAGGGGGAGGAGGAGTACGGCTCACGATCCTTCGCCCAGTTCCTCTCCGACAACAAGGAGGCTCTGCGCGCCGATGCGATCGTGGTCGCCGACTCCGGCAACTGGGACTCCGTGACGCCGGGGCTCACGGTCTCCCTGCGCGGCAACGCCCGCTTCACGATGCGGGTACGCACGTTGGACCACGCCTCGCACTCCGGGATGTTCGGCGGGGCCGTGCCCGACGCGATGATGGCCACCGTCACCTTGCTTTCCACGCTCTGGAACGCCGACGGTTCGGTCGCGGTCGAGGGCATGACCGAACGAGACGCGTCCACCCCGGAGTACTCGGAGGCGACGTTGCGCGACGAGGCGGGTCTCCTGCCTGGCACGACACCCATCGGGAGCGGCACGATCCTCAGCCGGATCTGGAACAAGCCGTCGGTCACGGTCATCGGGATCGACGCCACGAGCGTGGGCGCAGCGTCCAACACCCTTCTCCCCGAAGTCTCGGTCGTGATCAGCGCGCGTGTCGCGCCCGGTCAGACCGGGCAGGAGGCGTACCAGGCTCTCGAAGCACACCTGCGGGCACACGCACCGTTCGGCGCGGACCTCACGTTCTCCGACGTCGACCTCGGCGACGGCTTCCTGGTCGACACCAGCGGATGGGCTGTGACGTTGACGCGCGACGCCATGCGCGACGGATACGGAGTACCGTCGATCGACCTCGGCGTCGGCGGCTCGATCCCCTTCATCGCCGACCTGGTGCGCGAGTTCCCGACGGCCCAGATCCTCGTCACGGGAGTGGAGGACCCGCATTCCCGGGCGCACAGTCCGAACGAGTCCCTCCACCTGGACACCTTCCGCCATGCCGTCGCCAGCGAGGCGCTGCTCCTCGCCAGGATGAACACGGTCCGACTCTGAGCCGTTCCGCCCCACCGGCGGTAGAATTACGCGAGAAGCCGTGCCCTGCGGCCCGTCACAAGGAGCGACATGAGCGACACCACCCTGACCTCAGACACCACCAAGGCCCACGGGATCAGCCTGACCGGCGCCGCCGCGACCAAGGTGAAGAACCTGCTCGAGCAGGAAGGCCGCGACGATCTGCGTCTGCGCGTCGCCGTGCAGCCCGGCGGATGCTCCGGCCTCATCTATCAGCTCTACTTCGACGAGCGCTATCTCGAGGGCGACGAGACGGTCGACTTCGACGGTGTCGAGGTCATCGTCGACAACATGAGCATCCCGTACCTCGACGGCGCGTCGATCGACTTCAAGGACACGATCTCCGAGCAGGGGTTCACGATCGACAACCCCAACGCCGCAGGCAGCTGCGCGTGCGGAGACAGCTTCCACTGAGTCAGCGCGGCACCTGGCGAAGGTTCTCAACCTGCGTGGTTGGCATGAATCAGGTGTGAGGTTGCCCTAGACTTGGGTGTGCTCTGTTCGCGATCTGAAAGGTGCATCGTGCCCTCGAAACGCAGCCTTCGTTGGGCCGCCCTCCCTGTGGGAGTTGCGGCAGCCTTGGCCCTGGCGGGATGTACTCCCACCGAGCTGAACGGCTTTCTTCCGGGCTTCGTGGAGGGCGGCCCCGCTGCCACCAACCAGACCGAGCGCGTGTCGTCGCTCTGGGTGAACTCCTGGATCGTGCTTCTCGCCGTCGGCGTCATCACCTGGGGCCTTATGGCCTGGGCAGCGATCGCATACCGTCGCCGCAAGGGGCAGACCGGACTGCCGGTCCAGATGCGCTACAACATGCCGATCGAGATCTTCTACACGATCGTGCCTCTCATCCTCGTGCTGGGCATGTTCTTCTTCACGGCGCGTGACCAGAGCGAGATCGAGGCGAAGTGGGACGACCCTGACGTCGAGATCACCGCGATCGCGAAGCAGTGGGCGTGGGACTTCCAGTACGACGGCGAGGAGGAAGACAACTCCGACGCCGTGTGGACGATGGGAATCCAGGCCCAGCCCGACGCCGAAGGCAACATCGACCAGTCGCAGCTGCCGACCCTCGTGCTCCCTGTCGACAAGAAGGTCACGATCGACCTGCAGTCGCGCGACGTCATCCACTCCTTCTGGATCATCGACTTCCTCTACAAGAAGGACATGTTCATCGGGAAGGACAACTCCTGGTCCTTCATCCCGACCCGCGAGGGCGAGTACGCCGGCAAGTGCGCCGAGCTCTGCGGCGAGTACCACTCGATGATGCTCTTCAACGTCAAGGTCGTCTCCCAGGACGAGTACGACGCGTACCTCGAGTCCCTTGAGGAGAAGGGCAACACGGGCGACATCACCGACGCTTACGACCGACTCTCCAACCTGCCGGGCACGTCCGGGCAGACCGAAACCGAGGAAGGAGAGGAGTAAGCAATGTCGACCACCGAAGCTCCTCGCACGGACGAAGCGCCCCGCTCCCGTCCCACCACTCTGCCGGCGCGCCAGGCTGCTCTCATGAGCTCCTCGCGCGTGGAGCAGAAGGGCAACATCGTCGTCAAGTGGATCACCTCCACCGACCACAAGACCATCGGGTACATGTACCTGATCGCCTCCGTCCTGTTCTTCCTCCTCGGCGGCGTGATGGCCCTCGTCATCCGTGCCGAGCTGTTTGCGCCGGGCATGCAGATCGTCCCGACGAAGGAGCAGTACAACCAGCTGTTCACGATGCACGGCACGATCATGCTGCTGATGTTCGCGACGCCGCTGTTCGCCGGCTTCGCGAATGCGATCCTCCCGCTGCAGATCGGCGCTCCGGATGTGGCCTTCCCGCGTCTGAACGCGTTCGCCTTCTGGCTCTTCCTCTTCGGCTCGACCATCGCGGTCGCCGGCTTCCTCACGCCCCAGGGCGCGGCGTCGTTCGGCTGGTTCGCCTATCAGCCGCTGGCCGGAGCATCCTTCTCCCCGGGTGCCGGTGGAAACCTGTGGATGGTGGGTCTGGGTATCTCGGGATTCGGAACCATCCTCGGTGCCGTCAACTTCATCACCACGATCATCACCATGCGCGCTCCGGGCATGACGATGTGGCGCATGCCGATCTTCTCGTGGAACACGCTCATCACGAGCCTCCTGATCCTCATGGCGTTCCCTGTGCTCGCGGCGGCCATCTTCGCCGCCGCCGCGGACCGCATCCTGGGCGCTCACATCTACGACCCCGCGAACGGCGGAGTCCTGCTGTGGCAGCACCTGTTCTGGTTCTTCGGCCACCCCGAGGTGTACATCATCGCGCTGCCGTTCTTCGGCATCGTGTCGGAGATCTTCCCGGTCTTCAGCCGTAAGCCGATCTTCGGCTACAAGACGCTCGTCTACGCCACGATCGCGATCGCCGCGCTGTCCGTGGCCGTGTGGGCGCACCACATGTACGTCACCGGTTCCGTCCTGCTTCCGTTCTTCGCCCTGATGACGATGCTCATCGCGGTGCCGACGGGTGTGAAGATCTTCAACTGGATCGGCACGCTCTGGCGAGGGTCGGTCACCTTCGAGACCCCGATGGTCTTCGCCCTCGGGTTCCTCGTGTCGTTCGTCTTCGGTGGTCTCACCGGTGTGATCCTCGCCGCTCCGCCGCTGGACTTCGCCCTCTCGGACTCGTACTTCGTCGTCGCGCACTTCCACTACGTGGTGTTCGGAACCGTCGTGTTCGCCATGTTCGCCGGCTTCTACTTCTGGTGGCCGAAGTGGACGGGGCGCATGCTGAACGAGCGCCTCGGCTACGTGCACTTCTGGATGCTGTTCATCGGCTTCCACATGACCTTCCTCATCCAGCACTGGCTGGGCGTCGACGGCATGGTGCGTCGCTACGCCGACTACTCTGCGGCCGACGGTTGGACCTGGCAGAACCAGGTCTCGACGATCGGCGCGATCATCCTCGGTGCCTCGATGCTGCCGTTCTTCCTGAACGTCTGGATCACGGCGCGCAAGGCACCGAAGGTCACCGTGAACGACCCGTGGGGTTACGGCGCTTCGCTCGAGTGGGCGACGTCCTGCCCGCCGCCGCGACACAACTTCACGTCGATCCCGCGCATTCGCAGCGAGCGTCCTGCGTTCGACCTGAATCACCCGGAGGCAGCCGAGTTCGCGACCACGGCGCCCGGCGAGCGAGAGGCCCACTAAGTCATGCGCGACAACGTCATTCTCTGGTGGATCCTGACGGCGTTCTTCGCCCTCGTCGGCGTCGTCTACACCGGCTGGCACATCCTTGCCACGCCTTCCGACAACTTCGCGGAGCGGATCGAATGGGTCGGCACCGTGGCGCTGTTCTTCGCAGCGTTCATGGCAGCCATGATCGCGTTCTACCTCGACCGCACGCACAAGGCGCAGAGGGGCGAGCTGCCCGAAGACATCCTGACGTCCGACATCGATGACGGAGACCCTGAGCTCGGCGAGTTCAGCCCGTGGTCGTGGTGGCCGATCGTGCTCGCCGCTTCGGCCGGAGTCTTCGTCGTCGGACTCGCTGTCGGTCATTTCCTGCTCCCGATCGGTCTCGCGATCTTCGTCGTCGCGATCGTCGGATGGGTGTACGAGTACTACCGTGGGAACTTCGCCCGCTGACCCACTCATGAAGAAGGCCCCCGGATTCGTCCGGGGGCCTTCTTCATTGCAGGCGTGATTCAAGCGTGGGTGCGGATGCGTGCGATGCCCGTGAGGGGGTCGATCGGGCGACGGTGCACCCCATCGGCATCTTCGACGGGGTAGCCCTCGCGCACCCAGTACTCGAAGCCGCCGATCATCTCCCTCACGCGGTATCCGAGCTTCGCGAACTCGAGGGCCCCCTTCGCTCCTGCATTGCACCCGGGACTCCAGCAGTACACGATGACGTCTGCATCTGCTGGGATCTCGACGGGGGCACGAGTCGCGATCTCGCTGTAGTGCATGTGCACGGCTCCCGCGACGCGGCCCTGCGCCCATGCCTCGGTGGAGCGCACGTCGATGACGACGACGTTCTCGCCCGCCTTCTGCGCGGCGTGTACGTCGCTCGGGTCCGTCTCATACGAGAGCTTTGCGGAGTAGTAGTCGGCACGATCGATCATGCCTTCAGCCTAAGGTGGGGCGGGCAGCAGCCTCGAGCGCTTTACTGCCGTCCGCGGTGCGATTCCAGTCAGCCCCGGGGACTCACAGCACAGCGGTCATCTGCACACGGCCACCGTATGCGAAGAGGCCGAGATCCGTCTCGATCCCGATCAGGCTGCGGAGCAGTGGCGTGTCCGGCTCGCTCACGACGAAGCCGCACGAGGCGTAGAACGGCGCATTCCACGGCACGTCCGCATAGGTCCGTAGCGTGACCCGTAGGTGGCCGCGGCGGCGAGCCTCAGACAGCGCGGCCTCGACCAGTCGACGGCCAATGCCACGCCGCCCATAGGAAGGCAGGACGGAGAGCTGTTCGAGGTGGGCGTGTCCGTCGACCTCGAGCACATGCACGAAGCCCACCACCGTCGCATCGGCCATATCGATCGTCTCTTCGGACTCGGCGATGAGGACGAAGCCGGGAGCTGCGGTGCGCTCCTGCGGCGGAGTCGGGGGAGGCCAGTCCACCGCACCGAATCGATCGACGAGCAAGGCGTCTGCGGCCACCTCGATCCGTTCCGTTGCTTCCTCATCGGAGGGGAGGGCGGGACGCACGCTGAACCCCATGGTCACTGCGCCACGGCGGCGATCGCTTCGATCTCGACGAGCTGATCGTCGTAGCCGAGCACGGTGACGCCGAGCAGCGTGCTGGGGACGTCGTGGGAGCCGAACGCCTCGTGGACCACCTCCCAGGCCGCGACAAGGTCGGACTGCCGGGAAGATGCCACGAGGACGCGCGTGCTGATCACATCGGTGAGGGTGGCTCCCGCCGCCTTCAGCGCGGCCGTGAGCGTCTCGATGCATCGGGCGGCCTGCGCGGCGTAGTCTCCCGGCGCTGTCGTCGTCCCGTCATCCTCCAGGGGGCAGGCGCCGGCGAGGAAGATCAGGCGAGATCCCGCCGGTGCTGTGGCAGCGTATGCATAGGGGGCTTCGGCGAGGGTGTTCGCGCGGAGCAGCTGGACGACGGAAGTCATGGTCCGATCCTTTCATCCTCGGAGACCAAGAAGGCCCCGTCCATGCGGACGGGGCCTTCTTCAGGGGGAGGAGCGGCTACTCGCCTTCCTCTTCCGTGTTCTTGCGACGAGGCTTCTTCACCGGCTCGGTGGCGATCACCGTGCTGGGGGTGTTCGGCGTCTCGTCCACGTGCGTCTCATCGACCGTGAGGGGAGCGTCGGGGAAGCCAGCGCGCTCGTGAGCGCCCTGGATCTCCGCGGCCTCGGTCTCTTCGTTGTGAGCGGTGACGTGGTGCTGGTGCGCGTCAGCGGCTTCGACCTCGGCCTGCGTGAGGGGAGCCAGACGGTCCTCGAAGAACCAGCGGGAGATCGAGGAGCGGAGGTTCTCCGTCCACGGGATGCGTCCCTTGGCGTTCGGACGGACCACGAGGGGCTCGTATCCGTCGACGTCGATGAGCTTCCAGCGGTCGTACTTGTCGACCGGCTGGTGCACCTCGATGAACTCGCCGCCGGGGAGGCGGACGATGCGGCCTGATTCGTATCCGTGCAGCACGATCTCGCGGTCCTTCTTCTGCAGCGCGATGCAGATGCGCTTCGTGACGAAGTAGCCGAGGATCGGGCCGAGGAACAGCAGGGCCTGGAGGGTGTGGATCACTCCCTCCATCGTGAGCATGAAGTGCGTCGCGATGAGGTCGGACGAGGCAGCGGCCCAGAGCACGGCGTAGAAGATGACGCCGGCGACGCCGATCGCGGTGCGCGTCGCCGCGTTGCGAGGACGCTGGGCCAGGTGGTGCTCACGCTTGTCGCCGGTGACCCACGCTTCGATGAAGGGGTAGATCGCGACGACGACGATGAACAGGCCGAGGACCAGGACCGGCGCGATGATGCCGAACGACCAGGTACGGTCGAGGAACACAATGTCCCAGTTCGACGGAGCCAGGCGCAACGCACCATCGGCGAAACCGATGTACCAGTCAGGCTGTGTACCGGCGGAGACGGGGGACGGGTCGTACGGTCCGTAGTTCCAGATCGGGTTGATCTGGAAGAACGTCGCGATCAGCACGATCACACCGAAGACGATGAACAGGTAGCCGCCCATCTTCGACATGTACACCGGCATCATCGGGTAGCCGACGACGTTGTCGTTCGAGCGGCCGGGGCCGGCGAACTGGGTGTGCTTGTTGATGACCATGAGCATCAGGTGCACGACGATCAGTGCGATGACGAGCATCGGCAGCAGCAGGATGTGCAGGGTGTAGAGACGCCCCACGATGTCGGTGCCCGGGAACTCCCCGCCGAAGAGGAGGAACGAGGTCCAGGTTCCGATCAGGGGGAGACCCTTGATCATGCCGTCGATGATGCGGAGGCCGTTACCCGAGAGCAGGTCGTCCGGGAGCGAGTAGCCGGTGAAGCCCTCTGCCATCGCCAGGATGAACAGGATGAAGCCGATGACCCAGTTGAGCTCACGCGGCTTGCGGAACGCGCCGGTGAAGAACACGCGGAGCATGTGCACGCCGATACCCGCGATGAACACGAGCGCGGCCCAGTGGTGGATCTGACGGACGAGCAGCCCGCCGCGCAGGTCGAACGAGATGTGCAGCGACGACTCGAGTGCCGCCGACATCTCGATGCCGCGCATGGGCGCGTAGGCGCCGGTGTAGTGGGTCTCGACCATCGACGCCTGGAAGAAGAACGTCAGGAAGGTTCCGGAGAGGAACACGACGACGAAGCTCCACAGCGCGATCTCTCCCAGCATGAAGGACCAGTGGTCCGGGAAGATCTTGCGTCCGAGCTCCTTGACGAAGCCCGAGAGGCTGGTGCGCTCATCGATGTAGTTCGACGCGGCACCGACGAAGCGACCGCCGAGGGGCGCCTTGGTGTCCTTGTCCTCTTTGGACAGCGTTGCGGTGCTCAATGGCGCTCCCAGAAGCTCGGGCCGACGGGTTCCGTGAAGTCGCTGCGTGCGACCAGGTAGCCCTCGTCATCGACGGTGATGGGCAGCTGCGGCAGCGGACGAGCCGCGGGGCCGAAGATGACCTTTGCGTGGTCCGTGACGTCGAACTGCGACTGGTGGCACGGGCACAGGAGGTGGTGTGTCTGCTGCTCGTACAGAGCCACGGGGCATCCGACGTGCGTGCAGACCTTGGAGTACGCGACGATGCCGTCGTAGGACCAGTCCTTACGGTCCTCGGCCTCGATGAGCTGCTCGGGGCGCAGGCGCATCATCAGGACGATGGCCTTCGCCTTCTCTTCGAGGTAGCCGTCGTGGTGGCTGAGGGTCGCGAGCTCTTCCGGGATCACGTGGAACGCGGACCCGAGGGTCACGTCCGCAGCGCGGATGGGCGTGCCGTCGGGGTCGCGGACCAGTCGCGCGCCCTTCTCCCACATCGTGTGCTTGAGCAGCACGACCGGGTCTCCCGCCGTGGGGTCATCGGGCGTCGAGTGCGGCGCCAGACCACGGAACAGCGTGACACCGGGGATGATCGAGGCGACGACCGCCGCGAACAGCGAATTGCGGATCACGGTGCGGCGCCCGAAGCCGGACTCCTCGTTCGCGTCGGCGAACGCCTTGATGGCAGCCTCGCGCGTCGAGTCCTTGCCTCGTGTCGGGTGGCGGTACTCGATGTGCTCCTTGTCGGACATGAGCGCCTTCGACCAGTGGATCGCGCCGATGCCGAGTGCGAGCAGCGCGAGAGCGATGCCGAGCCCGATGAAGAGGTTGTTCTGCCTGATGTCGATGAGCGCGCCGCTCTCGATCGGGAACAGCATGTAGGCGGCGACCGCCCAGATGCTGCCGGCGAGCGAGAGGTAGAACAGCGTGTAGACGGTGCGGACAGCGGCCTTCTCAGCGCGCGGGTCCTTGTCGGTCATTCGCTCGCGGTGCGGCGGAAGACCGGGGTTCTGCACGGGATCGCTGACTGCGACACCCAGCCCTGGAGAGGGCTGGTAGGCCCTGTCAAGAGCCTGCGAGTCGTCGTCGTGTGCCATGGTGCTCCTCGTACGTTCCTCTTCGATGAATAAGCGTCAGTTGGACTTCGCCGTGATCCACACGGTGATGGCGACGAGCGCGCCGATTCCGAAGATCCAGACGAACAGGCCCTCGGAGACCGGGCCGAGCGAACCGAGCGAGAATCCGCCGATCTGCACGGACTGCTGCTGGAAGAGCAGCGCCGAGATGATGTCGCGCTTGTCCTCGTCGGACAGGTTCATGTCGCCGAAGACCGGCATGTTCTGCGGGCCGGTGACCATGGCGGCGTACATGTGCAGCGCGCTGGTCTCGCTGAGTCCCGGTGCGTACTTGCCCTCTGTGAGCGCTCCACCGGCGGCAGCCACGTTGTGGCACATCGCGCAGTTGACGCGGAACAGCTCCGCACCCTTCGCGACATCACCCTTGCCGTCGAGGAGGTGGTCGGACGGGAACGTCGGACCGGGGGCCTCCGACTGCACGAACGACGAGATCGCGAGGATCTGGTCTTCCGTGAACTGCGGCGCCTTCTGCGGTGCCTGAGGGCCCTGCATCTGCAGCGGCATGCGGCCGGTCGACAGCTGGAACTCGGTGGCCAGCTCACCCACGCCGTAGAGGCTGGGGCCGTTGGCCGTTCCCTGCAGGTCGAGACCGTGACAGGTCGCACAGTTCGCCTGGAACAGCTTCTCGCCGTCTTCGACCGTCAGCTGGGTCGAAGCGGTCTGCGTGTCGGATGCAGCGAACGCGGCGGTCGTGCCGGCATACACCGCGCCCGTGATCATGAGGCCTGCGCCGATGAGTGCGGCCGCCGCCAAAGGGCTGCGACGACCGCGGGAACGGCGCTTCTTCTCTCGTGCCATCTCGGGGATCAGCTCCGCTCTTATTTCAGGAAGTAGATAACGAGGAACAGCACGATCCAGACGACGTCGACGAAGTGCCAGTAGTAGGACACCACGATCGAGGAGGTCGCCTCCTTGTGCCGGAAGTTCTTGACGGCGTATGCGCGGCCGATGACGAGCAGGAACGCGACCAGGCCGCCCGTGACGTGCAGGGCGTGGAAGCCGGTCGTCAGGTAGAACGCGGATGCGTAGGAGTCGGCGTTGATCGGCATGCCTTCGGCGACCAGCTGGGCGTACTCCCAGACCTGGCCGGAGACGAAGATCGCGCCGAGGGCGAAGGTGAGGAAGAACCACTCGACCATTCCCCAGCCGAACAGACGCCGGCGGCCGGCGCCGTTCTTCTGGCCCTTGCCGATCTTGTACGGCTGCAGGTCTTCTGCCGCGAACACGCCCATCTGGCACGTGAACGAGGAGAGGACGAGGATCGCCGTGTTCACTGCGGCGAACGGGACGTTCAGCAGCTCGGTCCGGTCGGCCCACAGCTCCGGTGAGGTGCTGCGGAGGGTGAAGTAGATCGCGAAGAGTCCCGCGAAGAACATCACCTCACTGCCGAGCCACACAATGGTGCCGACAGCTACCGGGTTGGGCCGCTTGATCGTTCTCGCCGCCGGGGCATACGTCGCTGAGGTCGTCACCCCTCCATTATGGCCGATCCTCGAGCGTGATTCTTGCACCGGAGGCCGTTGTTTTGGCCGTGGATGACTTAGGGGACCCTAAGAAAACACTGCGAATACCCGGTGAATCCGCGGGAAACAAGGGGTGCGGCTGTCGCGGGCATGCGTGCGGATGCATCTGCATGTTTTCTCCGCGCCGATAGGATCGCACTCATGGCTGATTCGCTGACCTGGTCCGAAGTGCTCACCTCTCTGCTGGAGCGTCGCGATCTCAGCGTCTGGGAATCCACGTGGGCGATGCGTCAGATCATGCAGGGCAGCGTGAGTGAAGCGCAACTCGCCGGCTTCCTGGTCGCGCTCCGCGCGAAGGGGGAGACGATCGACGAGATCGTCGGATTCCGCGATGCCATCCTCGAAGCGGCCGTGCCCCTCCCGGTTTCCCCCGACGTGCTCGACATCGTCGGAACCGGCGGCGACCGCGTCGGCACGGTGAACGTCTCCACCACGGCCGCCATCATCATCGGCGCGACCGGGGTGCCTGTCGTGAAGCACGGCAACCGCGCCGCGAGCTCTGCTTCGGGCTCCTCCGATGTCCTCGGAGCCCTCGGCCTCGAGCTCTCGCTCGATCCGGGGGCGGTGGCATCCATCCTCGAGCGCACCGGGATCACGTTCGCCTGGGCCGGTGCGTTCCACCCCGGGTTCAAGCACGCTGGTCCCGTGCGCGCCCAGCTCGGCGTCCCCACGGTCTTCAACATGCTCGGGCCGCTGTGCAATCCGGCTCGTGCCGAGGCGAATGCAGTCGGCGTCGCGCAGATCGAGCGCGTCCCGCTGATCACGGGCGTGTTCCGCACACGCGGCGCGACGGCGCTCGTCTTCCGCGGTGACGACGGCCTGGACGAACTCACGACGACCGGCCACAGCCGCATCTGGGAGGTCACTCGAGGTGACATCCACGAGCACGACCTTGATCCACGCGACCTGGGTATCCCGATCGCCGAGCTCGCCGACCTCATCGGAGGGTCGCCGCAGCACAATGCGGAGATCCTCCGGCGCACCCTCGCGGGCGAGACCGGACCTGTGCGCGACATCGTGCTGTTGAATGCGGCGGCGGGCATCGTCGCTTTCGAACTGTCCCAAGATGCCGGACAGGTGCAGCGACCCATCCTCGAGCGTCTGCGCGATGGGTACGACAAGGCGGCGGCGGCGGTCGATGACGGCAGCGCGCTCGCGAAGCTCGATCAGTGGATCGGTGTGAGCCGCGAACTGGCGACACCGCGGGGGTGAGTCATGGATCCCGTCGACGCGTTGCTCGAGATCGCCTCCCTGCTGGAGCGCGAGCGCGCGTCACGGTACCGCGCCAAGGCGTTCCGACAGGCAGCGGCCACCTTCCAGGATCTGCCCGACGACGTCCAGGCAGACCCCACGAGGTTGCGTGCGGCGAAGGGGATCGGTGAATCCACGTTCGCCGTGATCCGACAGGCGCAGGCGGGGCAGGTCCCCGACTACCTGGTCGAGTTGCGCGGCGATGTCGAGCCTGAGCGGGTCTCGGCGCTTCGCGCCAAGCTGCGCGGCGATCTGCATGCGCACACCGACTGGTCGGATGGTACGACGCCGATCTCGGTGATGGCCGCCGCAGCGCGAGCCCAGGGGCACGAGTACCAGGCGATCACGGACCATTCGCCGCGGCTGCGGGTCGCACGGGGACTCTCCGCGGAGCGCCTCCGTGAGCAGATCCCGCTGGTGCGGGCGGAGTCCGGCGACGGGTTCACACTTCTCGCGGGGATCGAGGTCGACATCCTAGAAGACGGGGCCCTCGATCAGGAGGACGCCCTGCTCGCAGAGCTCGACATCGTCGTGGCCTCAGTCCATTCCAAGTTGCGCATGGACGCCCGGCCGATGACGGCTCGGATGATCGCGGCCGTCTCTCACCCCCGGGTGAATGTCCTCGGGCACTGCACGGGTCGTCTGGTGCAGGGCGATCGTGGCACGCGTCCTCCCTCCGCGTTCGACGCGGCGGCGGTGTTCGCTGCGTGCGCCGAGAACGGTGTCGCGGTCGAGATCAATTCGCGCCCAGAGCGGCAGGACCCGCCGGACGAGCTGATCGCCATCGCCCTCGAAGCCGGCTGCCTGTTCTCGATCGACTCGGATGCGCATGCCCCTGGGCAGCTCTCGCTTCTCGACCACGGCGCCGAACGCGCTGAGCGAGCCGGTGTCCCCGTGTCACGGATCGTGACGACGTGGGGCCTGGAGCGTCTGCTCGCCTGGGCGGGGTGACGCCGCCACCCCGTGAGTCAGGCGGTCGGGAGGGCGGCCTTCGCTATCGCGGTGACTGCGCGCGTCATCGAGCTGCCGAGATTCCACTTCTCCGCGAGGGCGGAAGCAGCGTCGGCCTCGGCGGGGTCGAGTACTCGCAGCGGGACGTCGGGCGCCGTGATCGGAAGGGAAGTGGCCACAGCGACCACGGTCGGTGCGACGTCGAGGTACGCGGATGCCGCGAGGACCTTCGCCCGGACTCCCGCACTCATTCCCTCGCCCGCTTCGGCAGCGGCGCGGATGCCTTCCAGATCGCCGTGCGTCTGCAGGAGGGTGGCCGCTGTCTTCTCACCCACACCCGCCACACCAGGTAGACCGTCGGACGCGTCACCACGCAGCGTCGCGAAGTCGGCGTACTGCGACGGGAGGACACCATACTTCGCGACGACTGTGGCGTCGGTGACGATCTCGAGGTTGCTCATTCCGCGCGCCGTGTAGATGACGCGGACGTCGCGCGCATCGTCCACGAGCTGGAACAGGTCGCGGTCGCCGGTGACGATGTCCACGGGCATCGTGGCGTTCGTCGCGAGCGTGCCGATCACATCGTCCGCCTCGTGCTCCGCAACCCCGACGATCGGGATGCCGATGGCGGCGAGTGTCTGACGGATGAGAGGGATCTGTGCCTCGAGCGGATCGGGGACCTCTTCGATGTCGGGTCCGCTGACCACGACCTCGACGACACGGTGCGTCTTGTAGCTGGGAATGAGGTCGACACGCCACTGCGGACGCCAGTCGTCGTCCCAGCAGGCCACGACATGCGTCGGCTCATAGAGGCTGACGAGCTTCGCGATGATGTCGAGCAGACCACGGGCCGCGTTGATCGGCGAGCCGTCGGGCGCCGTCACCTTGTCCGGCACTCCGTAGAACGCACGGAAGTAGAGGCTGGCGGTGTCGAGCAGCATGAGGCGATCGGTCACGAACGACAGTCTGGCACGGCTGCCTCACGAGTCTCGATGGCGGTGACGTGGGGCACGGATCCGCGCGCCCCCCGTGCTCAGCATCCGGGTGCCGCGAGTTGTTCGGTGCACGTCCGCGCGACGAGCGCTGTGTCGGCCTCGTACACGCGGACTTGTTGAACGGAGCCGTCGATCGCCAGCTCGCCCGGGACGGGGAACCACCCGCCGCCGATGTCGACCTCCGCCGTGTAGCGCACAGTCGCGTGTGCGGGATAAGTTCCGCGAGTTCGGTACGTGTGGCTCGTGGGAGTCGGTGTGAACGATGCCTGGCCGAGTGTGGCCCAGGATTCACCACCATCGGTCGATGTCCTCGACTCGCCGTCGCCGTAGACGAAATCGACGCGCGCGGGGGTGAATCGCACCGTGATCGGTCTGCCGAGGAGCGTGCCGCTGCGGGTCTGCGCTGTCGTGGCGGCCACGAAGTTCATCGGCAACCCTGCGACGCCGACGCCTCCCGGTTCGGCGGCGGTGGTGACAGGAGCCGGTGCGAATTGCGCGACATCGGTGATCGTCAGCGGGGCGCCGGCGTCATTCGTCACCCGTACTGCGGAGAACTCGCACGAGGCCACACGCACGGGATCCGACGTGCACGGGGTGGGGGGAGTAGGGGGATCATCGGAAGCGTCGTGACGACTCCCCAGGGATGGTGTGTTGTCGCGTTCGGTTTGCGTACCGCTGATGACTACTGTGCCGTTGTCGGTTCCCGCCAGCCAGTCGGTACCGCCATCATTTAGCCCTGAGGTCGGTAGGCTCAGGAGTGTTAGCGCGAGAAGCGTCGACGTCACAGGCCAGAGCATGTCGTGCCCTCGATTCGGCCGGCTTTGTCGATGAGAAACCCGTGGGGCGAATTCTCGAACACAACCCGGGCCTCGTATACGTCCGGACGATTCGGGTTCACGACGGATGCTCCAGCCGAGTCAATGACCTCGACGCCACTTACATCGATGCACACGATCGCGACGATTCGATCAAGCAAGGGACTTGCCGTTTCCCCAACGAAGCGCGCTACGAGGGCATCGCCGAGGATCTGCTGTCCCTGTGCGTGCATTCTGGAGAAGTTCTTTCGGTCGGCTTGCTGGAAGTCGCCGCTCGAGAATGCGTAAGTCGCTTCAAACGTCGACGGGTCGGCTGGGTCCACGTTATTGAGCGCATCCGTATACGCCCGGTAGGTGGCTTCGGCGGCGGCGAAGGCCTCTTCCTCCGACGCGAAAGCGGGAGTCGGGGTCGGAGCAGGTTCGGGGTCGGGCGCGCATCCGGCGAGGACCAAGGCGACGGCGACGAGACCCGCGATGCGCAGCGGGCGAGACCGGGGGAGAGAGGTGAGCGACGGCACCTGGTCACCGTAAAGGGAATGGGGGAGCGCCGTCCGGAGTTATCAACAGAGGAAGGTCCGGATCACGCTCCCTGCGGCATCCCAACTTCTGATAGCCTTAACCGTCACTCGTGGCGTGTATACGCGTGCCCTCGTGACGAGAAACCAAAATCCAACCGCTGAGAACCATGCAGTCGGCCGTGCGCGGCCGTTGGGTCTCAGCCCGAGTCTCCATTCAACAAGGACAACCCACTACATGACTACCGCAACGACCGCCCCGGCCACCAAGCAGGTCGCCATCAACGACATCGGATCTGCTGAGGACTTCCTGGCCGCGGTCGAGAAGACCCTGAAGTTCTTCAACGACGGCGACATCATCGAAGGCACGATCGTCAAGATCGACCGCGATGAGGTCCTCCTCGATGTCGGCTACAAGACCGAGGGTGTCATCCCCTCGCGCGAGCTCTCGATCAAGCATGACGTCGACCCCAACGAGGTCGTCGCCGTCGGTGACCTGGTCGAGGCCCTCGTTCTCCAGAAGGAGGACAAGGAAGGCCGCCTGATCCTCTCCAAGAAGCGCGCACAGTACGAGCGCGCCTGGGGAGACGTCGAGAAGATCAAGGAGAACGACGGCGTCGTCACCGGTACGGTCATCGAGGTCGTCAAGGGTGGACTCATCGTCGACATCGGCCTCCGTGGCTTCCTTCCGGCTTCGCTCATCGAGCTGCGTCGCGTCCGCGACCTCACGCCGTACCTGGGCCAGGAGATCGAGGCGAAGATCCTCGAGCTCGACAAGAACCGCAACAACGTCGTCCTCAGCCGCCGCGCGCTGCTCGAGCAGACGCAGTCGGAGTCGCGCACCACGTTCCTTAACAACCTGCACAAGGGTCAGGTTCGCAAGGGTGTCGTGTCGTCGATCGTCAACTTCGGTGCGTTCGTCGACCTGGGCGGCGTGGACGGCCTCGTGCACGTCTCCGAGCTGTCCTGGAAGCACATCGAGCACGCTTCCGAGGTCGTCGAGGTCGGCCAGGAGGTCACCGTCGAGATCCTCGAGGTCGACCTCGACCGCGAGCGCGTCTCCCTGTCGCTGAAGGCGACGCAGGAGGACCCGTGGCAGGTCTTCGCCCGCACCCACGCGATCGGACAGGTCACGCCGGGTAAGGTCACCAAGCTCGTTCCGTTCGGTGCGTTCGTGCGCGTCGCAGACGGCATCGAGGGCCTCGTCCACATCTCCGAGCTCTCCAGCAAGCACGTCGAGCTGGCCGAGCAGGTCGTGTCGGTCGGCGAAGAGGTCTTCGTCAAGGTCATCGACATCGACCTCGAGCGTCGTCGCATCTCGCTGTCGCTGAAGCAGGCCAACGAGTCTGTCGACCCCAACGGCACCGAGTTCGACCCCGCCCTGTACGGCATGCTCGCCGAGTACGACGAGAACGGCGAGTACAAGTACCCGGAGGGCTTCGACGCCGAGACCGGTGCGTGGAAGGAAGGCTTCGACGCTCAGCGCGAGGCATGGGAGCAGGAGTACGCTGCGGCCCAGGCTCGCTGGGAGGCGCACAAGGCTCAGGTCGTCAAGGCGGCCGAGGCCGAGGCGGCAGCCGGCGAAGACTTCGGCGGCCAGTCCTTCTCCAGCGAGGCAGCCGGCGCCGGCACGCTCGCGGACGACGAGGCACTTGCGGCTCTGCGCGAGAAGCTCTCGGGCGGCAACGCTTAAGTAACACACGGAAACGGGCCGTCACCCCGCCTTCGGGCGGGTGTGGCGGCCCGTTTCGCGTATCCGTCACCCCGATTCCGGTTGCGTGACGCAACATTACGATCGCATTCGTAACAATCGTTCCCCTCGGCCAGCATGAAGGTATGACCGCCCTGCTGCCCGCATCGCGCACTGCCGACGTCTCGACGACGGCAGGCGCAGCGCAGTCCGTGCGCCTGGACGACGTGGAGCGGTCGTTCCCCCTGCCACAGGGGCGGCGTGATGTGCTCCGCGGCGTCGAGCTCGACATCGCTGCGGGTGAGATCGTCGCCGTGGTCGGTCCCTCCGGCTGCGGTAAGTCGACCCTGCTGCGGCTCATCGGCGGACTGGATGCCCCGACACGCGGCAGCATCCGGCTGGACGGCATCGGCGTGGCCGACGTGGACGAGCGCACCGCCGTCGCATTCCAGGAACCTCGCCTGCTGCCGTGGCGCACGATCGCTCAGAACGTGGAGCTCGGTCTGCCTCGCGGCACCGCTCGTCGGGCCGGTCGTGAGCGTGTCGCCGAGCTTCTGCATCTGGTCGGCCTCGAGCATGCGGCGAATCAGCGCCCCCGCGAAGTGTCCGGAGGCATGGCACAGCGTGCTTCTCTCGCCAGAGCGCTCGCGCGCAATCCCGGGGTGCTGCTGCTCGACGAGCCGTTCGGAGCTCTCGACGCCCTGACCCGGCTCCGCATGCACGACCTGCTGCTGAAGATCCACGCCGCCGAGCCGACCACCATCCTTCTCGTCACCCATGACGTCGAAGAGGCCCTCTACCTCGCCGACCGTGTCCTGCTGCTGCGGACGCTGGGCGGATCCGACGACGACGAATCATCCATAGCCCGCACGGTCTCCGTGCCGGGCATCCGCCCCCGCGACCGCGCCGATCGCGGACTCGCCGACCTGCGCGCCGACCTTCTCGAAGGCCTCGGCGTCGACACCCACCACCGCATCACCGAGGAGTCCCGATGAGCACCATCACCCGCCGAATCGTCCCTGCGATCGCGATCGCCGGGACGATGATGCTCGTCGCCACCGGCTGCGTCGCAGGAGAGAACGCCACGGCGTCGGACACCGAGAGCACGCCCGGCACGACCGAGTGGTCATCCGACACCCTGTCGATCGACTTCGCGACCTACAACCCGCTGAGCCTCGTGATCAAGGACCAGGGCATCCTGGAAGACATCCTCGGAGACGACGTCGCCGTGGAATGGGTGCAGTCCGCCGGCTCGAACAAGGCCAACGAACTGCTGCGCTCCGGATCCGTCGACGTCGGTTCGACGGCCGGCTCCGCCGCTCTCCTCGCGCGTGCCAATGGCTCGCCCATCCAGGTCATCGACATCTACTCGCAGCCCGAGTGGTCGGCCATCGTGGTCGGACCGGACAGCGACATCTCCTCGGTCGAAGACCTCAAGGGGGCGTCGATCGCGGCCACCAAGGGCACCGATCCCTACTTCTTCCTGCTGCAGGCACTCGAAGAGGGCGGGCTGTCGCTCTCCGACGTCGAGGTGCAGAACCTGCAGCACGCCGACGGCCGCGCTGCGCTCGACGGCGGCTCGGTGGATGCCTGGGCGGGCCTCGACCCGATCATGGCCGCCGCCGAGGTCGAATCGGGCGACAAGCTCATCTACCGCAACGTCGACTTCAACACGTACGGGTTCCTCAACGCCACCGAGGACTTCATCACGAACCACCCTGACCTCGCGCAGGCCGTGGTCGACGCGTACGAGCAGGCTCGGGAATGGGCGCTGGAGAACCCCGAAGACACGGCTGCTTTGCTCGCCGAGGTCGCCGGCATCGACCCCGAGGTCGCCGCCACGGTGATCCAGGAGCGCTCCAACCTCGACGTCAGCGGCGTTCCCGGTGACGACCAGATCGCCGTGCTCGAGAAGATCGCCCCCGTGCTCGTCGAGTCCGGTGATGTGCAGGGCGGTCAGGATTCCGTGGACAAGGCGCTGTCCTCGATCGTGAACGACACCTTCGCGAAGAAGGCGGTCGACGGCGAGTGACCATTCCCGACCGACTGATCGTCCCCGAGGAATCGCGCGACGCGCTCGATTTCGCGAAGGGCATCGCGCAGCCTCGGCGCGGGACTGCGCGGCGGGTGTGGGATCGACCGGCCGTGCGGATCCTCGCCGGGCTCCTGCTGCCCGCCGTGATCCTGATCACCTGGCAGGTGGCCACAACGAGCGGGATGGTGCCGCCGTACCGCCTGCCCCCGCCGGCTTCGGTGTTCCAGGCCGGCGTCGAGCTGGCCGAGACCGGTCAGCTCTGGACGCACATCGCCATATCGGTGCAGCGCGTGCTGCTCGGATTCGCCATCGGATCGGTCATCGGCCTCGCCGTCGCCGGGGTGGTCGGACTCTCGCGCATAGGAGACGTGCTCCTCAGCCCGACTCTCGCCGCTGTCCGTGCCGTGCCCTCGCTCGCCTGGGTGCCGCTCCTCATCCTGTGGATGCAGATCGGGGAGGAGTCGAAGGTCACACTGATCGCGATCGGCGCCTTCTTCCCCGTCTACACGACCGTCGCCTCGGCGCTCCGGCACGTCGATCCGCACCTCGTCGAGGCCGGCCGCTCGTTCAGCCTGCGCGGCTGGTCGCTGTTCCGGATCGTGCAGCTGCCGGCCGTCGTGCCCTCGGTCGTCTCCGGGCTGCGGTTGGCGCTCGCGCAGGCGTGGCTGTTCCTCGTGGCGGCCGAGTTGATCGCGTCTTCCATGGGTCTCGGTTTCCTGTTGAACGACTCGCAGAACAGCGGCCGTGTGGACCGCATCCTGCTCTCCATCGTGCTGCTGGCACTCCTGGGCACGATCACCAACGGCGTTCTCGCGCTGGTGGAGAAGTACCTGCTCCGTCGGTGGGTGTAAGCGTGACCGAGGCTCGACTGCAGGAGTCGCGTGTGTACGCCGCGCCCGCGGGATTCGCGGACGCGAACGTCACAGCGGAGGCGTACGCACGCGCGGAGTCCGACCCCGTCGGGTTCTGGGAGGAGGCCGCTCGCCGCCTCGACTGGTCCGAACCGTGGCACACCGCGCACGAATGGGACCCTCCGGCGGGCGATGCCGTTCCTGCTGCGCGGTGGTTCGTCGGCGGCCGGCTCAACGTCGCCGTCAACTGCGTGGATCGACACGTCGAAGCGGGACTGGGCGACAAGGTGGCTCTGCACTTCGAGGGGGAACCGGGCGACCGGGTCCCCGTGACCTACGCGGACCTGCAGCGGCGCGTGTCGCGCGCCGCCAACGCTCTCACGGCCCTCGGCATCGGGCCCGGCGACCGTGTGGTGATCTACCTTCCCGTGCTCGTCGAGACGATCGTGATCACCCTCGCGTGCGCACGGATCGGCGCGGTGCACTCCCTCGTCTTCGGTGGTTTCTCCGCCGAGGCCGTGCGCTTCCGCCTTGTGGACACCGGTGCGAAGCTGCTCGTCACGAGCGATGGGCAGTACCGTCGCGGCGCGGCCACCGACGTGAAGTCGACGGCGGACATCGCCGCGGCTGGTCTGCCCGATCTGGAGCACGTGCTCGTGCTGCGTCGCACCGGACAGGACGTGCCGTGGACCGACGGTCGCGACGTGTGGTGGCATGACGTGGTCGATTCCGCCTCGCCTGTGCACCGGGCGGAGTCCTTCGACGCAGAGCATCCGCTGTTCATCATCTACACCTCAGGGACGACCGGGAAACCCAAGGGGCTGGTGCACACCTCGGGGGGCTACCTCACGCAGGCGAGCTGGGCGCATTGGGCCCACTTCGACGCCAAGACCGAAGACGTGCACTGGTGCACCGCGGACCTCGCCTGGGTGACCGCGCACACCTACGAGATCTACGGGCCGCTCTCCAACGGGCTCACGCAAGTGATCTACGAGGGGACACCCGACACCCCGCACCGAGAGCGCCACCTCGAGATCATCGAACGCTACGGGGTGACCGTCTACTACACGGCGCCCACGCTGATCCGCACGTTCATGACCTGGTTCGGGGCGGAACTGCCCGCGGGGCACGATCTGTCGACCCTTCGACTCCTCGGCACGGTCGGCGAAGCCATCAACCCCGAGGCCTGGGTGTGGTTCCGGCGCAACTTCGGCCGCGACGAGCTGCCGGTGATCGACACCTGGTGGCAGTCGGAGACGGGGGCGGCGATGATCGCCCCGCTGCCGGGCGTCACGACGCTCAAGCCGGGATCGGCCTCGGTGCCGCTTCCCGGCATCGATGTCGCCGTCGTCGACGAGCACGGAGAGGAAGTCGCCCCCGGTCGATCAGGCACTCTGGTGGTCCGGCGTCCGTGGCCGGGGATGGCGCGCACCGTGTGGGGCGATCCGATCCGCTACCGCGATTCGTACTGGTCCACGTACTCCGGTCGGGGCGAGCACGGCGGCTTCTACGTGGCCGGTGACGGTGCGACCCGGGACGCAGACGGCTACATCTGGATCCTGGGACGGCTCGACGACGTCGTGAACGTGTCAGGACACCGCCTCTCGACGATCGAGATCGAATCGGCGCTCGTCGCTCACGAGACCGTGGGGGAGGCAGGCTCGGCAGGCGTCTCCGATCCCGTCACCGGACAGGCCGTCGTGGCCTTCGTCACGCCGTCCGGACGCGCCGACGTGACGCCCTCCGCCCTTCGCAGCCAGGTCGCAGCGGCGATCGGCCCCGTCGCCAAGCCCAAGCACATCGTGGTGGTCCCCGACCTGCCGAAGACCCGCTCGGGCAAGATCATGCGCCGACTCCTGGCAGAGTTGTGGGAAGCCGAGCAGGACCGGAGAGCCGGCCGTGATCCCCGACCGCTCGGAGACACCACATCGCTGCAGAACCCCTGGGCCGTCGACGACATCGCCGACGTGCTCGCCGCCGCCGAACTGAGGACAGCATGACGGAAGAACACCGCTTCGGATTCCGCACCCGAGCTCTGCACGCCGGAGGCACCCCCGACGCGTCGACCGGCGCGAGGGCGGTTCCGATCTACCAGACGACCTCCTTCGTGTTCGACGACGCCGCCGTTGCGGGCAACCTGTTCGCCTTGCAGAAGTACGGCAACATCTACTCCCGCATCGGCAACCCGACCGTCGCGGCGCTCGAGGAGCGCCTTGCGTCGCTCGAGGGCGGCATCGGCGCGGTGGCGACAGCCTCGGGCATGAGCGCCGAGTTCATCACGTTCGCCGCACTGGTCGGCGCGGGGGACCACGTCGTCGCCGCCGCGCAGCTCTACGGAGGCACCGTCACCCAGCTCGATGTGACTCTGCGCCGCTTCGGTGTCGAGACCACGTTCGTCTCCTCCACCGACCCGGCGGACTACGCCGCCGCCATCCGCCCGGAGACCAAGGTCGTCTACGTCGAGATGATCGGCAACCCGTCGGGGGAGATCGCCGACATCGAGGGTCTCGCCGCAGTGGCGCACGACGCCGGAGTGCCGCTGGTCGTGGACGCGACGCTCGCCACGCCCTACCTTGCGCGACCTCTCGAGCACGGCGCCGACATCGTCATCCACTCGGTCACGAAGTTCCTCGGCGGGCACGGGACCACGCTCGGCGGCGTCGTCATCGAGAAGGGCACGTTCGACTGGGGCAACGGCAAGTTCCCCCAGATGACCGAGCCCGTCGACTCGTACGGCGGCATCAAGTGGTGGGACAACTTCGGCGAGTACGGGTTCCTGACCAAGCTCCGGTCGGAGCAGCTGAGGGACATCGGCCCCGCCCTGAGCCCGCAGTCGGCGTTCAACCTCCTCCAGGGGATCGAAACCCTCCCGCAGCGCATCGACGCGCACCTCGCGAACGCCCGCATCGTGGCCGATTGGCTCGAGTCGGACCCGCGGGTCGCCTACGTCACGTGGGCTGGACTCGACGGGCACCCGCATCGCGAGCGCGCGGCGAAGTACCTGCCGCTCGGACCCGGTTCCGTGTTCGCGTTCGGCGTCGCGGCCGAAGACGGTCGTGCCGCGGGGAGACTCTCATCGAGAGCCTCCAGCTCGCCTCGCATCTCGCGAACATCGGCGATGCCCGCACGCTCGTCATCCACCCCGCCTCCACGACGCACCGCCAACTCACGGAAGAGCAGCTCGTCGCCGCGGGAGTGCGCCCCGACCTGATCCGCATCTCCGTCGGCCTGGAAGACGCCGAGGACATCATCTGGGACCTCGACCAGGCCCTCACCACCGCGACGGGAGCGAACCGATGAGCGCGACGCCGACCACCGAGGGAGACACCTGCAGCGTGCCGGCGTCGACGGACGCTGCGGCGTGCGCTCTGCCGGGGGCTCCGGCAGCACACCCGGAGCGGACCTGGGAGGGGCCGAATCAGCAGGCGCGATTCGCGCTGCTGCGTCGCGCGAAGTCGATCGCGATCGTGGGGGCCTCGAACAATCCGGCGCGTGCGTCGTACTTCGTGGCGACGTACCTCCTCTCCAGCACCGGCTACGACGTGTACCTCGTCAACCCGCGCGAGACCGAGATCCTCGGTCAGCCGGTGTATGCATCGCTGAGCGATCTGCCCGTCGTCCCCGACATCGTCGACGTGTTCCGCCGCCACGACGACCTTCCCGGGGTGGCGCAGGAAGCGATCGACGCGGGAGCGCAGACCCTGTGGCTGCAGCTCGGCTCCTGGAACGAGGATGCCGCCGCGATCGCCGAGGCCGCCGGCCTCTCGGTCGTGATGGACCGGTGCATCAAGATCGAGCACGCGCGGTTCCACGGCGGGCTGCACCTGGCCGGGTTCGACACGGGCGTGATCAGCTCGCGACGTCAGCTCCTCTCGCGCTGAGCCGCCTGGGTCGAACCCTAGACTGGCGGCATGCCTCTCATCGCGCTCACCGGCGGTATCGCGTCGGGGAAGTCGACCATCGCAAGACGGCTCGCTGAACACGGAGCGGTCATCGTGGACGCGGATCAGATCGTGCGCGACGTGCAGGCTCCGGGGTCGCCGGTCCTCGACCGGATCGCCGAGTTCTTTGGATCGGCGGTGATCGCGGCGGACGGCACCCTTGACCGGGCGGCTCTCGGCGCGAAGGTCTTCGGAGACGCCGACCTTCTCGCGCAGCTGAACGCGATCGTGCACCCCGCCGTGCGGGCGGAGTCGCAACGGCGATTCGACGAGGCGTTCGCCGCCGACCCCGACGCCGTGGTGGTGTACGACGTGCCGCTGCTCGTCGAGGCGAGGGTCGACGATCCGTGGGGCCAGATCGTCGTCGCGCACGCCCCGTCCGAAGAGCGTCTGCGGCGGCTGGTCGCGCTGCGGGGGATGGACGAGCGCGCGGCGAGGGAGCGGATCGATGCGCAGGTCTCGGATGAACGCCGCCTCGCCATCGCCGACGTCGTGATCGATACCGCGGGCTCTCTGGCGCGCACGCACGAGCAGGCGGACGCACTCTGGGAGCGCATCAGGCGACCGTGACGACTGGACGGCAGTCCTCGGCCCCACTGGTATTCTGGTTGTGGGCGTGGGGACGCACCAGGGGATGGTCTGCTGGGGGATAGCTTTTCCGCGCGCTCTGGGGAGTGGAAAAGTGACACAGGACAACCGTGGCATCTCGCGCCGAACAGTGATCCGAGGAGCCGCCTGGTCGGTGCCGGTGATCGCCGCAGCCGTCGCGATGCCGATGGCCGCCGCGAGCGGGAACGTCATCACCAACGACGCGGCGAACTACTACTGGGATGCCGAGGCGCAAGGCGGATTCACCACCCTGGTGCCGGCGACCGGCGGGCTCAAGGCCACTTTCAGCACGCAGATCAGCTATCGCGCCGACCCGTGGGTGAACCCGCCGGCCGGGGCCTCCCTGGAGGTCGTCGTGGTCTTCAGCTCGCCCGTGACGCTGGATCCCGCCTCCCCGCTCGGCTCGTGGGTGTCCGTGCCGCCGGGAGGATCGGCGGCCACGGTGTTCACCTTCACGAAGACACCGCCGAACTTCGGAGACGGACTGACCTTCAACGTGGTCGGCACTGCGCCGGGAACGCTGACCTCGACGGCGACGATGCGGCTCATTAACGGCGGAACGACGACCTGGGCGTCCGAGCCCTCGGCACAGACCGCGACCATCGTCGCCTGACGGCCTCGATGTCGGAGGGGCGGCCTACGCTGGAAGTATGCAACCCACGCGCAGTGTCCGCCCCTTCGAGGTCATCAGCGAATACGCGCCCGCCGGCGACCAGCCGCAGGCGATCGCCGAGCTCGCCGCGCGCATCAATGCGGGTGAGACCGACGTCGTGCTGCTCGGTGCGACCGGTACCGGAAAGTCGGCGACCACGGCGTGGCTCGTCGAGCAGGTGCAGCGCCCCACGCTGGTGCTCGCCCACAACAAGACGCTCGCTGCGCAGCTGGCGAACGAGTTCCGTGAACTCATGCCGAACAACGCGGTCGAGTACTTCGTCTCGTACTACGACTACTACCAGCCAGAGGCGTACGTCCCGCAGACGGACACCTTCATCGAGAAGGATTCCTCGATCAACTCGGAGGTCGAGCGACTGCGCCACTCGACCACGAACTCGCTCCTCAGCCGGCGCGATGTCGTCGTCGTGTCGACGGTGTCCTGCATCTACGGACTCGGCGCACCCGAGGAGTACCTTCGCGCGATGGTGGCGCTGCAGGTCGGGGAGCGATACGACCGCGACGCCCTGATCCGGCAGTTCATCGCGATGCAGTACAACCGCAACGATGTCGACTTCTCACGCGGGAACTTCCGGGTGCGCGGCGACACGATCGAGATCATCCCGGTCTACGAAGAGCACGCCATCCGTATCGAGCTGTTCGGCGACGAGATCGAGGCGCTGTACTCGCTCCACCCCCTCACGGGCGAGGTCATCGAGAAGCTCGATGCCGTCCCGATCTTCCCGGCGTCGCACTACGTCGCCGGCACCGACGTCATCCAGCGCTCCATCGGCACGATCGAGGCCGAACTCGAAGAGCGCCTCGCCGAGTTCGAGCGCCAGGGCAAGCTCCTCGAGGCCCAGCGACTCCGCATGCGCACGACCTTCGACCTCGAGATGCTGCAGCAGCTCGGCTTCTGCTCCGGTATCGAGAACTACTCCCGTCACATGGACGGCCGCGCGCCGGGGGAGCCGCCGCACACGCTGCTCGACTTCTTCCCCGACGACTTCCTGCTCGTGATCGACGAGTCGCATGTCACGGTCCCGCAGATCGGAGCGATGTACGAGGGCGACGCGTCGCGCAAGCGCACTCTCGTCGACCACGGGTTCCGCTTGCCGAGCGCGATGGACAACAGGCCGCTCCGGTGGGACGAGTTCAAGAACCGCATCGGCCAGACCGTCTATCTGTCGGCGACGCCGGGCAAGTACGAGATGGGGATCGCCGACGGCGTCGTGGAGCAGATCATCCGCCCCACGGGCCTGGTCGATCCCCACATCGTCGTCAAGCCGTCGAAGGGACAGATCGACGACCTGCTCGAGGAGATCCGACTCCGTGTCGAGCGTGACGAGCGCATCCTCGTCACGACATTGACGAAGAAGATGGCCGAGGAGCTCACCGACTTCCTCGGCGAGCACGGCGTCCGCGTGCGGTATCTGCACTCCGACGTCGACACCCTGCGCCGTGTGGAACTGCTCAGCGAACTGCGGGCGGGGGTGTACGACGTCCTCGTCGGCATCAATCTGCTCCGCGAGGGACTCGACCTTCCTGAGGTGTCACTCGTCGCGATCCTTGACGCCGACAAGGAAGGGTTCCTGAGGTCCGGCACCTCCCTCATCCAGACCATCGGCCGTGCGGCGCGAAACGTCTCGGGTGAGGTGCACATGTATGCGGACAAGATGACCGACTCGATGGCGAAGGCTATCGAGGAGACCGATCGTCGCCGCGAGAAGCAGGTGGCGTACAACAAGGAGAACGGCATCGACCCGCAGCCTCTGCGCAAGCGGATCGCCGACATCACCGAGGTGTTGGCGCGCGAAGGTGCGGACACGGCGGAGATGATGTCGGGTCGAGGGCGCGCATCCGGCAAGGGCAAGTCGCCGACGCCGAATCTGCGCCGCACCGGGATCGCCGCCGAGGGTGCGCAACAGCTCGAGGCCACGATCCAGGACCTGTCCGACCAGATGCTCGCGGCGGCTTCCGAGTTGAAGTTCGAGTTGGCCGGTCGGCTGCGCGACGAAGTGCAAGACCTCAAGAAGGAGCTCCGCGCGATGGAGCGTGCTGGTCACGCATAGACAGGGGTCGACAGATGGATGCTGCGGGGCACGAGTTGGCCGATCGGATCAGGGCGCTGTTGAGCGCCGAAGCGGAGGTCGAGGAGCGGCGCATGTTCGGAACACGCGCGTTCCTCCATGACGGGCATATCCTCCTGGGGGCCAGGCCCGGCGGCGTTCTCCTGGTCCGCGTCGATGATGAGAGCGGCGCGGCGCTGCTCACCAGGCCCGGGGCGACGCGCGCGGTGATGGGAGCGCGGACCATGAGCTCGGGATGGCTCGACATCGCCCCCGCTGTCCTCACGACAGACGACGAGCTGATGTTCTGGCTCGACGCGGCACGGGAGTCGTCAGGATCCGCTGTCGAGACGTCGGAGCGAGACTGACGCTACGGGCAGTGCACCAGGGTCTTCGGCCCCGAGCGGTCGATCTCATGCTGAGACATCGGTGCGCCGCACAGGGGGCAGGCGCGCGCAGCACGCTCCGCGGCACTGGGCGGCGGTGTCTTCTCGTACGGGCCGACGGACGCAGGACCGGCGAAACGGATCAGGTTCGAGTTCACCCAGGAATAGAGGCCTCCGGCCTCGCGGATCCGGGTGCGGAGGGGAGGGCGTTCGGAATCCTGATCCATGTTCATTAGTGTACTAATCATTAGTGCGGTTGTATAGTCGCCTTGTGACCGCAACCGATGACCTGCTCAAGCTGGAGAACCAGTTGTGCTTCGCCCTGGTGACCGCCGCGCGCAACGTCGTCGCCCTGTATCGACCGATCCTCGAGCCGCTCGGACTGACGCATCCGCAGTACCTGGTCATGCTCGCGCTCTGGGAGAGGGCGCCGCGCACCCTCAACGACCTCGCGGTCGACCTCGCATTGGAACCCGCGACAGCTTCGCCACTGGTGAAGCGCCTCGAAGTCGAGGGGCTCGTCGCTCGACAGCGCAGCAGCGAGGACGAGCGACGCCTGGAGATCACGCTCACCGCGGCGGGCGCTGCGCTGCGCGAACGTGCTGTCGAAGTTCCGCGCCAGGTCATGGCGGCGGTGGGGATGGACATCGACCAGATCACTGCGCTCCGAGACGGCCTCGGTCCCTTCGCCGGGCGGCGTCCCGACCTCGCATGAGGATCTGCTGACCGATATCCGCGCCACAGAGCTGGCTCGTGCTGCCCCGCGCCTAGGGTAAGAGACATGTCGCGCACTGAAGCCCCGGTCGAGGTCGACCGCCGCGTCGTGGGTCTCGGTGTGATGCGTGTCCTGCTTCCGCTGATCGCCGTGGTCGGTCTGTTCGCGATTCTGATGTTCGCCGCCGCACAGCAGGGGCGTCCGCAGTTCGGTGTCCTGCCAGACGCCGAGCCGGAGCCCATCGATGCCGAGATCATCGAGCCCCTGCCGTCGGAGACCACACCGCCGCCGATGGTGCCTACCGAGGATTCGCCGCTGCTCCGCATCATCGGCATCGTCCTGGCGGTCCTCGTCGCGGTCGCGGTGCTCGCGTTGCTGTTCTCGGCCGCGCGCATACTCGTCCGCTTCCTGAGGGGACTCTGGCGGGATCGCCCCTTGACGCGGCGCGAAGCATCCGAGGTCGAGGCGACGACGGGGATGGTCGCGACGCCGGAGCCCGAGCCCGATGCGGAGACGATCAGGCGGGGGATCGACGAAGCGATCCGCACGATCGATGCTCGCCCGTCGCCGGGCGACAGCATCGTCGCAGCCTGGGTCGGACTCGAGGAGTCGGCAGCGGATGCCGGGGCAGGCCGCGGCGTGAACGAGACGCCGTCGGAGTTCACTGCTCGCATCATCGGACGTCGAGCCGGCATCGGCGCCGAGGTCGTCACCCTTCTGGGCTTGTACGAACAGGTGCGCTTCGGCGGCGTCGACGCGGATGAGGGCGATCGTGCGGCGGCGGCGTCGTGTCTGCGCGGCATCCAGGCGGGATGGCGATGAAGCGACGGTTCCTCCTCGTCGCCCTGTGCACTGCCGTCGCCGTGGGCGGAGTGGCCGCCCTGGGAGCACTGGGTGTACCGGTCGCGTTCGCCCTGTCCTGGGCGATGATCGTGCTGACGATCGTTCTCGTGAGCCGTCAGGTCTTCTTCGACGAGAGCTCGCTCTGGCCACCCGAACGCGCCCGACGTCCCGAACGCGGCTCCGAGGTGTCGCGCCTCGCCTGGTCCATCAACTCCCGAACCGGAGTGGCCGGACACGTCGTGGTGCGTCGAGTTCAGAACGTCCTCCGACGCCGGCTCGCGCTTCGCGGCCTCGACCTCGACGACCCCGATGCGCGCGATGACATCGACGCCCTCCTCGGTGCGGGGGTGCGTGACGCGCTCCACATGCGCGAGGTGCGGGCCGATGACCTCGAACGCGTGCTCGATGCGATCGAGCGCCTGCACCGCCGACCCGCTTCAGGACACGTCCCCGACCCCCGACACGCCGTCCACCGACCGGAGGAGTACCGATGAACACTGACGAGATCACGCAGATCGCCGCTCTCGGACGTCGTGTCCGAGAAAGTGTCGGCACCGCTGTCGTCGGGATGGAGGAGCCGCTCACGCTCGCCCTCGGGGCCATCCTCGCCGGCGGTCACGTCCTGTTCGAAGACGTCCCAGGGCTCGGCAAGACCCTCGCGGCCCGGAGCCTGGCGGCGGCGCTCGGACTCGACTTCCGGCGGCTGCAGTGCACCCCCGACATGCTTCCCGGAGACGTGACGGGCTCCTACGTCTATGCACCGACGACGGGAGAGTTCCAGTTCCGCCCCGGACCCATCTTCACCGGTCTCCTGCTGGCGGACGAGGTGAACCGGACCACGCCGAAGACGCAGTCCGCGATGCTCGAGGCCATGGCGGAGCACCAGGTCACCGTCGAAGGGAACAGTTTCCCGCTCCCGCAGCCGTTCCACGTCATCGCCACGTCGAATCCCATCGAGTACGAGGGCACCTATGCGCTTCCGGAGGCACAGCTGGATCGCTTCATGGTGCGACTCTCCGTCGGCTATCCCGTCGTCGAGGACGAGACGCGCATCATCCTCGATCGCGTGCGGAGAGAGACGGCGGATGTCGTCGTCGAGCAGGTCGTCGATGCGGACGGCCTTCGAGCGATCCAGCGTGCCGTGGAGCGCATCCACGTGGACGAGGATGTCGCACGGTATTGCGTGGAGCTGGTCAGAGCGACGCGAGTCGCGGCCGATGTCTCCGTGGGCGCGTCGCCTCGCGGGTCGCAGTCGTTGGTGCTGCTCGGCCGTGCTCTCGCGGCCCTGGACGGCCGCGCCTACGTCCGGCCGGATGACATCAAGCGCATCGCTGAGCCGGTACTCGCGCACCGGCTGACCCTCACACCCCAGGCCTGGGCGCAGGGCGTCGATCCGCGCTCGGTGGTCGCGAGGACCGTAGCGACCACCCCGGTGCCCCCGACCGTGTCGGCGGCCCGGTGACCGACACGCTCCGCACCACACGGCGCGCCACGCTCCATTGGCAGCGGACGCCGGTGGTGGCGGTCGGACTCGCCGGCGTCGGCCTGCTCGTGGGCGCGGGACTCGCGTTCTCCCGGCCGGACGTCATCGGCATCGCCCTGCCCCTCGCCCTCACGACGGTGTGGATGCTGCTGCGCCGACCGGAGAGTGCCGACCTGCACCTGGAGCTGCGCGCGCGGCCCGGTGGACGTGAGGGCCAGCCGGAGGCGCGGGCAGACGTCGACGTCCGCGTGGACGCGGATTGGGTGCAGCTCGCGATCGATCAGGACAAGGGCCCTGCTGGTCTCGCCGACGTCCGCCCCGGACATGCCGTGCTCGAGTCGACGACACGTCTGCAGCACTCGGGCCCGTTGGAGCTGCTGGCCGTCACAGCCCGCTGCGCCACGCTGGACGGCGCCTGGATCACGGAAGACGCGCCGCGTGTCGGGATCCACTGGAACACGCCGCCGCGGCTTCGGCGCATCAGACGGCTTCCCGTCGCGCCGCGCCTCGCGGGTCTGCACGGCTCCCACGAGGGAGGCCGACCCGGTCAGGGCGGCGACTTCCGCGACATCCATCCGTTCGCTCCCGGCGACGAGCTGCGCCGGGTGGACTGGCGTGCGACGGCACGGACCGCGCGGCGCCAGGGCGAGCTGCTGGTGCGGAGGACCAACACGCTGAGCGAATCGTCGGTCGCGATCGCCGTCGACACGATCGAGGATCTGGGCACGGCGGTGGCGAGCTGGGATGCGGCGGACCCCGACCGGTCGGGGGTCACGTCTCTCGACCTCGCCCGCGAAGCAGCGCTCGCCATCGCGACAGCGGCGGTCGAAGAGGGAGATCGGGTCACGTATCACGCACTGGCGGTAGGCGGGCGGAGCGTGCCTTCCGGGGGAGGAGCACGTCACCTCGCGCGAATAAGGGATGTCATCGCCGCGACCGGGCAGAGCGCGGACGGCACGAGCTATCGCCGGTCGCCGGTCGTGCCGGCAGGTTCCATCGTGTTCGTGCTCTCGACGTTCTTCGACGGGGTCGCCGCGCAGCTTGCGACACGATGGCGCGCAGCCGGTCATGCGGTGGTCGCCGTCGATGTGCTTCCGACGCCCGACACGGCGCGCCTCACGCGCGAACAGCGGATCGCCTTTCGGACAGTCCTGGCGGAACGCGCAGACATCCTCGTCGAACTGCGCAGGACGGGAATCGAGGTGGTGTCGTGGGCTGAGCCCGATGCGGACGCCGCGATGCGGGTGGCGGCGCTCCGTCAACAGCGGATGCGAGCGGTGCGCCGATGACCCGCCGCGTCCGCTCCATCCGGGTGCCTGGCGCGGTGCGCGGCATCACGCTCCGACTGCTCCTCGTCGCCGTCGTGGGTGTGGGGGCGGCGGTCCTCGTACCGTTCCCCCTGTGGCAGGGCGTCGCGCTTCTCGCCGCCGTGGTGTCGGTGATCATCCCTCGGTCGCTCGCCGCGTGGGCGTCGGCCGCGTGTCTCGTGTTCGGAGTTCTCCTCACAGAGCCTGCGCCCGGACGCACGGCGGTCGCGGTGCTGCTGGTGCACGCCGTGCACATCCTCGCGTCGCTGAGCCTCGCGGTGCCGATGGCATCACGCCTTGCACTGCAAGCGCTGCGTCCCACCCTCGTGCGTTTCGCGGTCGTCCAGGCGCTCTCGCAGCCGCTGGTGTTCGCTGCGTGGCTCCTGGCGCCGAGCGGCGTCGACCGCGGCATCGCCTGGCTCGCGCCGGCGGCGGCGGCTCTCCTGCTCTTCGGCGTGCTGCTCGAATTGCGCGCGGCGAAGCGGGCGGACGCGGGCGTGGAGGCGGAGTCTGAGAGCCCATCCGGAGCCGATGTCCGTGGCCCCTCGTAGACTTGTTCGGTGCCCATCGTCCCCGTTGCTTCCCCAGGAAAACTCAGTGTCCGCGGTGCCCGCGTCCACAATCTCAAGAACGTCGACATCGACATCCCCCGCGACTCCCTCGTCGTGTTCACCGGCCTGTCCGGATCGGGGAAGTCGAGTCTCGCGTTCGACACGATCTTCGCCGAGGGGCAGCGTCGCTACGTCGAATCGCTGAGCGCCTATGCGCGCCAGTTCCTCGGGCAGGTCGACCGCCCCGACGTCGACTTCATCGAGGGCCTGAGTCCTGCGGTCTCGATCGACCAGAAGTCCACGAACCGCAACCCGCGATCCACGGTCGGCACGATCACCGAGATCTACGACTACATGCGCCTGCTCTGGGCGCGTATCGGCGTGCCCCACTGTCCGGAGTGCGGAGAGCGTATCCAGCGCCAGACCGTGCAGCAGATCGCCGACCAGCTCATGGAGCTGCCGGAGCGCACCCGCTACCAGGTCGTCGCTCCGATCGTCTCGCAGAAGAAAGGCGAGTTCGTCGATCTGTTCCGCGAACTCGGCGCGAAGGGCTACTCGCGCGCGATCGTCGACGGTGACCTCATCCAGCTCGCGGAACCCCCGACGCTCAAGAAGAGCTACAAGCACGACATCGCCGTGGTCGTCGACCGCCTGGTCGCCTCCGACGACATCCTCGGCCGCGTCACCGACTCCGTCGAGACGGCCCTGGGGCTCGCCGGTGGCGTCGTGCAGATCAACTACGTCGACGGTGAGGGCGACGACGCGTGGCAGACGTTCTCCGAGAAGTTGGCCTGCCCCAACGGTCACGCCCTCACGCTCACCGAGATCGAGCCGCGCACGTTCTCGTTCAACGCACCGTTCGGCGCCTGCCCTGCATGTTCCGGACTCGGCACGCGCATGTCCGTCGACGTCGACCTGATGCTCGGCGACGAAGACCTCTCGATCCGCGAGGGCGTCATCATCCCCTGGACCACCCAGGGCAAGGGACTCTTCCAGTACTACGAACGGCTGCTCGAGGGACTCTCGCGCGACCTCGACTTCTCACTCGACACTCCCTGGCGTGAACTGCACTCCGACGTGCAGGATGCGGTGCTGCGCGGCGAGAACTACAAGGTCACCGTCAAGTGGAAGAACCGCTACGGCCGCGAGATGCGCTACGCCTCCGGGTTCGAAGGCGTCGTGCCGTACATCGAGCGCCAGTACCTCCAAGCGGAGTCCGACAACCAGCGCAGCCGATGGGGCGAGTACCTCCGCGAGGTGCCCTGCCCGGTCTGCGACGGCAACCGCCTCAAGCCCGAGGTACTCGCTGTGCAGGTGCACGGTCACTCCATCGCCGAGGTCTCGCACCTGAGCCTGGCCGACGCGCGCGCGTTCATGGAGACCCTCACGCTCACCGATCGTGAAGCGCAGATCGCGGCGCAGGTGCTCCGCGAGATCCGACTGCGCCTGGACTTCCTTCTCCAGGTCGGGCTCTCCTACCTCAACCTCAGCCGTTCGGCGGGCTCGCTCTCGGGCGGGGAGGCGCAACGCATCCGCCTGGCGACGCAGATCGGCTCCGGCCTCACCGGGGTCCTCTATGTGCTCGACGAGCCGTCGATCGGACTCCACCAACGCGACAACCGCCGTCTCATCGAGACGTTGCTCACGCTCCGCGACCTCGGGAACACGCTGATCGTGGTCGAGCACGACGAAGAGACGATCGAGGCGGCCGACTGGGTGGTCGACATCGGTCCGGGTGCCGGCGTCAACGGCGGCGAGGTCGTGCACTCGGGGCCCTACTCGGCGCTGCTCAGCGACAGCGACTCGATGACGGGCGAGTACCTCTCCGGGCGCCGTGAGATCCCGATGCCGAAGAAGCGTCGCAAGATCGACAAGAAGCGCATGTTGAGCGTCGTCGGCGCGCGCGCGAACAACCTGCGCAACGTGACCGCCGACTTCCCGCTCGGCGTGCTGACCGCGGTCACCGGCGTGAGCGGCTCCGGCAAGTCCTCGCTCGTGAACGACATCCTGTACCAGGTGCTCGCCTCGCGGCTGAACGGGGCGCGGACGGTCCCCGGCAAGCACACGCGCGTGACCGGTCTCGACAACCTCGACAAGGTCGTCCACGTCGACCAGGCTCCGATCGGCCGCACTCCGCGGTCGAACCCGGCGACCTACACGGGCGTGTTCGACCGCATCCGCACCCTCTTCAGCGAAACACCGGAGGCGAAGGTCCGTGGCTACCAGCCGGGTCGCTTCAGCTTCAACGTCAAGGGTGGTCGCTGCGAGGCGTGCTCGGGCGACGGCACGATCAAGATCGAGATGAACTTCCTCCCCGACGTGTACGTGGACTGCGAGGTCTGCCACGGCAAGCGCTACAACCGCGACACGCTGGCCGTGCACTACAAGGGCAAGAACATCGCCGAGGTGCTGGAGATGCCGATCGAGGAGGCCGCGGAGTTCTTCGAGCCGATCCAGGCGATCCACCGCTACATGAAGACGCTCGTCGACGTCGGCCTGGGCTACGTACGGCTCGGGCAGTCTGCGACGACGCTGTCGGGGGGAGAGGCCCAGCGCGTCAAGCTCGCGACCGAGCTCCAGCGGCGCAGCAACGGCCGCAGCATCTACGTGCTCGACGAGCCGACGACCGGTCTGCACTTCGAAGACGTCCGCAAGCTCCTCGAGGTGCTCAACGGTCTGGTCGACAAGGGCAACACGGTGATCGTCATCGAGCACAACCTCGATGTCATCAAGTCGGCCGACTGGGTGATCGACCTCGGTCCCGAGGGCGGCTCCGGCGGAGGCCAGATCATCGCCACCGGCACCCCGGAGCAGATCGCGCGTGTCGAGGAGAGCCACACCGGGCTGTTCCTCGGCGAGATCCTGGGTGAGGGGCGCGCCGCGCGGAAGGCCAGCTGATGGCCGACGTCCTGCCGTACAAGCCACGGCCGGGGGAGATCCCCACCGATCCTGGGGTGTATCGCTTCCGCGACGCCTCCGGCCGGGTGCTGTACGTCGGCAAGGCGAAGAACCTCCGGCAGCGACTGTCGAACTACTTCGCACCGCTGCGGACACTGCACGAACGCACACGCCGCATGGTCACCACGGCGGCGTCGGTGGAGTGGACCGTCGTACCGACGGATGTCGACTCCCTCCAGCTGGAGTACATGTGGATCAAGGAGTTCGATCCGCCCTTCAACGTCCGGTACAAAGACGACAAGTCGTATCCGTTCATGGCGGTGACGCTCGCCGACGAGGCACCTCGCGTGATCGTCACCCGCAATCGCCGGATCCCCGGGGCGCGGTACTTCGGTCCCTTCCCGAAGGTGTGGGCGGTGCACGAGACCATCGACCTGATGATCAAGGTGTTCCCGATCCGCACGTGCAGCGACTCCAGCTACCGTCGCGCCATGCAGACCGGGAGGCCGTGCTTCCCCGGTCAGATCGGCAAGTGCGGCGGACCGTGCTCGATGACCGTGACGATCGAAGAGCACCGCGCGATGGTCGACGACTTCGTCGCGTTCATGGCCGGCGGCGACGAGCGCTTCACGCGAGACCTCACGAAGCGGATGCTGGCCGCGTCCGCGGCGATGGACTACGAGGCCGCGGCGAAGTACCGCGACAAGCTGTCCGCGATCGAGGCCGTGCTCGGCAAGAGTGCGCTCGTGCTCCCCTCCGACGAGGATGCCGACCTGTTCGGCATCGCCGAGGACGAGCTGGCCGCCGCCGTGCAGCACTTCGTGATCCGCGGTGGGCGAGTACGCGGCGTCCGCGCTCTGACGATCGAGAAGGAGATCGACATCTCCAGCGGTGAGCTCGTCGAGCAGGTCCTGCAGCAGGCGTATGGCGAAGCGCAGGATGTTCCTCGACGGATCCTGGTGCCCACGCTGCCCGAGGACGCCGTCGAACTGGAGCTGTGGCTGCGCGAACGACGCGGCAAGAAGGTCGAGATCGCCGTCGCACAGCGAGGTCAGCGAGCCGATCTGATGCGCACCGCTACCCTCAACGCCCAGCAGGCGCTCATCAGATACAAGACGCGGCGCACGACGGACTACGTCGCACGCACCCAGGCGTTGACGGATCTGCAGGAGGCGCTGGGGATGACCGAGGCTCCGCTGCGCATCGAGTGCTTCGACATCTCGCACCTCGGCGGAACGAACGTCGTCGCGTCGATGGTGGTCTTCGAAGACGGGCTTCCTCGCAAAGACCAGTACCGTTCGTTCAACATCGCCGAGACGACCGACGACACCGACTCGATGTATCAGGTGCTGCGTCGTCGGCTCGCCCATCTCGACCGCCCCGAGGAGATCGAGGTGATCGACCCCACCACGGACGAGATCGTCGGAGAAGACCTCGGTGAGGCTACCGTGCGGCGCAAGCCCCGCTTCGCGTACCCGCCGCAGCTCCTCCTCGTCGACGGCGGCAAACCTCAGGTCGAGGCCGCGGCCAGAGCGCTCCGAGACGCCGGGCACACCGAGATCGCCGTGTGCGGCATCGCCAAGCGCCTCGAAGAGGTGTGGCTGCCCGGCGAGGATTTCCCGGTGATCCTGCCCCGCACGAGCGAGGCGCTGTACCTGCTCCAGCGTCTGCGTGACGAAGCACACCGATTCGCGATCACCCACCAGCGCAAGAAGCGGCGGAACGACATCGGCTCGATCCTGTCCGAGGTGCCGGGGCTGGGGGCGTCGCGCATCAAGGTCCTGCTGAAGCACTTCGGCTCGGTGACCGCGCTCCGCGCGGCGGAACCTGGCGAGATCGAACAAGTCCAGGGAATCGGGCCGGTACTCGCCCAGAACATCCATACGCACCTCTCCACTCGCTAGGCTGGAGCCAGAGGGGGAGAGGGAGCGCTGAGAGAGATGGCTGACGGGGAGAAGGGCGAGTTCCTCATCGTCACGGGGATGTCCGGCGCGGGTCGGACCACGGTGGCGAACGCGCTCGAGGATCTCAGCTGGTACGTCGTCGACAACCTGCCCCCGCAGATCCTGCGCCCGCTCCTCGACCTGACCGACATGGGCGGCGACGCGCTTCCGAAGGTCGCCGCCGTCGTCGATGTCCGTGGGCGAAACCTGTTCGACGACTTCCCCGGCGTGGCGCGGGCGCTGCGCTCGCGTGGATCCGTCCGGGTCCTGTTCCTCGATGCGTCCGACGACGTGTTGGTGCGCAGGTTCGAATCCGTGCGTCGACCGCATCCGCTCCAGGGCGGGGGCACGCTGCTCGACGGCATCCGCACCGAGCGGACCAGGCTCGCGCCGATCCGCGAGGCCGCGGATCTGGTCATCGACACCTCGGGCCTGAACATCCACCAGCTGGCCACGAAGGTGTCCGACATCTTCTCCGAAGAGGGCGAGGCCCGTCATCGGGTCACGCTTCTCAGCTTCGGGTTCAAGTACGGGCTGCCAACCGACGTCGACATCGTCGCCGATATGCGGTTCCTCCCCAACCCGTTCTGGAACGAGGAACTGCGCGGACTCACGGGCCAGGATGAGACCGTCCGGGATTACGTCCTCTCGCGCGACGGTGCGATGGAGTTCCTCGACGCCTATTCCACGGCCCTCGTGCCCGTGCTGGAGGGCTACCAGCGCGAGAACAAGAGCCACTCCACGATCGCGATCGGGTGCACGGGCGGCAAGCACCGCTCCGTGGCGATGTCGGAGGAGCTCGCTCGGCGGCTCGCCGCCATCCCCGGGGTGGCCGTGACCGTCCGTCACCGGGACCTCGGCCGAGAGTAGCGGGCCGCCCGGCCGAGTAAGCTGGACGTTTGCGCCGCGATCCGGCGCGTGAACGTGAAGGAGTGTCGTGGCACTAACCACCGACGTCAAGGCCGAGCTGGTCAGCATCCGCAACGCACCCCCGACGGTGCGCGTCGCGGAAGTGACCGCGATCCTCCGGTTCGCCGGCGGGCTGCATTCGATCGCCGGTCGCGTGGCCGTCGAGGCGGAGGTGGACGCGGAGACGCTCGCGCGGCGGGTAGCCAGGGACCTCGCGGAGATCTACGGCGTGCGCCCCGAGATCGCGCAGGTGCAGTCGAGCACCGCGAACGAGGGGGCACGCTGGGCCGTGCGCGTCATCGCCCAGGGGGAGACGCTCGCCCGCCAGACCGGACTCCTCGACCAGCGTCGTCGCCCCGTGCGTGGACTGCCGAATCGACTCACCACGGGCTCCCGCGCGGAAGTCGCGGGTCTGTGGCGCGGTGCTTTCCTTGCCGCAGGCACGCTCAGCGAGCCGGGCCGATCGGCGATGCTCGAAGTCGTCTGCCCCTCGTCGGAGGCCGCGATGGCGCTGGTGGGCGCCGCCCATCGTCTCGGCGTGGCGGCCAAGGCGCGGGAGGTGCGTGGCATGCCCCGCGTCGTGGTCCGTGAGGGTGAGGCGATCCGCACGATCCTGAACGAGATGGGCGCGCAGAAGACCGCCGTCGCGTGGGAAGAGCTGCGCCAGCGACGCGAGGTGCGTGCCGGCGTCAACCGCCTGGTCAACTTCGACGATGCGAACCTGCGGCGCTCGGCGCAGGCCGCCGTTGCCGCATGTGCGCGCGTGGAGCGCGCACTCGAGATCCTCGCCGACGAGGTGCCGGATCACCTGAAGGTGGCGGGAGAGCTTCGTCTCGCACACCGTGACGCCAGCCTCGACGAGCTCGGGCACCACGCTGACCCGCCGCTCACGAAAGACGCCGTTGCGGGACGCATCCGTCGCCTGCTGGCCATGGCCGACAAGCGTGCGCAGCAGGAGGGCATCCCCGGCACCGAGGCGGCTGTCCCGGTCGGTCTCGACGTCTGAGGGCACGGCGTCCGGCGGGCTCGGCATCCGGTCGATGAGCTCGGATCGCAGCTCTCGCCGACCAGGATGACTCGATGTGTCAACCCCTGGAAGGATCCCGTCCGACGTCGCGTTGTCGTCAGTAGGATGAGAGACGTCCGCTCTTCGTCGCACATCGGCGGCGCGGAGGATCGGCAAGCGCCGCGGCGCGGCGCGGATTGGATGAAAGCGACATGGCGACCTACACGCTCCCCGACCTTCCCTACGACTTCGCAGCCCTCGAGCCGCACATCAGCGGCAAGATCATGGAGCTGCACCATGACAAGCACCACGCGACCTATGTCGCCGGCGCGAACACCGCGCTCGAGCAGCTCGCCGAGGCCCGTGAGAGCGGCAACCTCGCGAACGTCAACAAGCTCGAGAAGGATCTCGCCTTCAACCTCGGCGGTCACGTCAACCACTCGATCTTCTGGACCAACCTGTCGCCGAACGGCGGCGGTCAGCCCGAGGGCGAGCTGAAGGCCGCGATCGACGAGTACTTCGGCTCGTTCGAGAAGTTCCAGGCGCACTTCACTGCTGCGGCGACCGGGATCCAGGGCTCCGGCTGGGCGGTGCTCAGCTGGGACTCGATCGGCTCGCGCCTGATCATCCAGCAGCTGTTCGACCAGCAGTCGAACACCGCGCAAGGCACGATCCCGCTGTTCCAGCTCGACATGTGGGAGCACGCCTTCTACCTCGACTACCTGAACGTGAAGGCCGACTACGTGAAGGCCGCGTGGAACATCGCCAACTGGGAGAACGTGGCTCAGCGTCTCGAGGTTGCCCGCAAGCAGACGAACGGCCTGCTGGTACTGTCGTAATCGGGTCGCGTCCCGACGGGCCACGGCTCGTCGGGACGCCCTCTCAGCCAAAAAATCCGCGTATGACGCATGCTGCCAAGCTGCGCACAGCGCACGAGAAACAGGGAGACCTGAGTGTCTGTCAAGATCGGTATCAACGGCTTCGGCCGCATCGGACGCAACTACTTCCGCGCGGCTCTCGCGCAGGGCGCAGACCTTGAGATCGTCGCGGTCAACGACCTCACCGACAACAAGACCCTGGCGCACCTGCTGAAGTACGACTCGGTCGGCGGCGTCCTCGACGCCGAGATCAGCTACGACGACGACAGCATCACCGTCAACGGCAAGGCGATCAAGGCCTTCGCCGAGCGCGACCCCGCCAACCTCCCGTGGGGCGAGCTGGGCGTCGACATCGTCATCGAGTCGACCGGCTTCTTCACGAAGGCGGAGCTGGCCAAGAAGCACATCGAGGCCGGCGCCAAGAAGGTCCTCATCTCGGCCCCCGGCACGGGCGTCGACGGCACGTTCGTCATGGGCGTGAACGAAGACACGTACAACCCGGAGACCGACCACATCATCTCCAACGCGTCCTGCACCACCAACTGCCTCGCGCCGCTGGCTCAGGTCTTCAACGACGCGTTCGGCATCGACCGCGGCTTCATGATGACGGCACACGCGTACACGGCCGACCAGAACCTGCAGGACGGTCCGCACAGCGACCTCCGTCGTGCCCGAGCAGCCGCGATCAACATCACCCCGGCTTCGACCGGTGCGGCCAAGGCCATCGGCGAGGTGCTCCCGGAGCTCCAGGGCAAGCTGAGCGGCTCGTCGTACCGTGTTCCGGTTCCCACCGGATCGATTGTCGACCTCACCCTCATCACCGACCGCGAGAACCTGACGGTCGACGAGGTCAACGAGGCCTACAAGAAGGCCGCTGCCGAGGGCCGCCTCGCCGGGTACCTGCAGTACAACGAGGACCCGATCGTCTCGAGCGACATCGTGCACAACCCGCACTCGTCGATCTTCGACTCGACGCTGACCAACGTCAGCGGCAACCTCATCAAGGTGTCCAGCTGGTACGACAACGAGTGGGGCTACTCCAACCGTCTCGTCGACCTGACCGAGTACGTGGCCGAGCGCCTCTAAGCTCAGACACATGACTCTGCGCACCCTGGACACCCTGGGGTCGCTCGAGGGCAAGCGCGTCATCGTCCGTTGTGATCTCAACGTCCCCCTCCGGGACGGGATCATCACGGACGATGGCCGCGTTCGCGCCTCGTTGCCGACCCTCAACGCACTCATCAACGCGGGCGCCCGCGTCGTCGTGTGCTCTCACCTCGGGCGACCGGATGGCGCGCCCGATCCGCAGTACAGCCTCGAGCCGGTCGCTCAGCGGCTCTCCGAGCTGCTCGGCGCTCCGGTCGCGTTCGCGCGCGACACGGTCGGCGAGTCGGCGCAGGAGGCTGTGGCCTCGCTCGAGGACGGCGGGGTCGTCGTCCTCGAGAACCTGCGCTTCAACCCGGGGGAGACCTCGAAGGACGAGACGGAGCGAGGCGCGTTCGCGGCTGAGCTCGCGAAGCTCGGCGACGTGCTCGTCTCGGACGGTTTCGGCGTGGTGCACCGCAAGCAGGCCAGCGTCTACGAGCTCGCCGAACTGGTGCCATCGGCGGCCGGCCTGCTGATCGCGACCGAACTCGACGTGCTCGACCGCCTCACCGAGAACCCCGAGCGTCCGTACGCGGTCGTCCTCGGCGGCTCCAAGGTGAGCGACAAGCTCGGCGTGATCTCGCACCTGCTGCCGCGGGTCGACAAGATCCTCGTCGGCGGCGGAATGCTGTTCACCTTCCTCAAGGCGCAGGGTCACGACGTGGCCTCGAGCCTGCTGGAGGAGGACCAGCTCGACACCGTTCGCGGTTACATCGCAGAAGCGGCCGAGCGTGGTGTGGAACTCGTCCTCCCGACCGATGTCGTCGTCGCAGCCTCGTTCGGCGCTGATGCGGCACACGAGGTCGCTGCAGCAGACGCGATCGGGTCGACTCCGTTCGGCGCCTCCGGCATCGGACTCGACATCGGCCCGGAGACGGCTGCCCGTTTCGCCGAGGTCATCCGCGCGTCGAAGACGGTGTTCTGGAATGGCCCGATGGGCGTGTTCGAGTTCCCGGCGTTCGCGGCGGGCACCAAGGCCGTGGCGCAGGCGCTCACCGACGTCGATGGTCTCAGCGTCGTCGGCGGCGGCGATTCCGCGGCTGCAGTGCGTCAACTGGGCTTCTCGGACGACCAATTCGGTCACATCTCGACCGGCGGCGGCGCGAGCCTCGAATTCCTCGAGGGCAAGAAACTACCTGGGCTGGAGGTCCTCGGATGGGCGTGAACTCCCGTACCCCGCTGATCGCGGGAAACTGGAAGATGAATCTCGATCACCTTCAGGCGGTCGCATTCGTGCAGAAGCTGCACTGGACGTTGAAGGACGCGAAGCACGAAGACGGTTCGGTCGAGGTGGCGGTCTTCCCCCCGTTCACTGACATCCGGAGCGTGCAGACGCTGATCGACGCCGACAAGATCCCCTTCGCGCTGGGTGCGCAGGATGTGTCGGCACACGACTCCGGCGCATACACGGGCGAGGTCTCCGGGGCGTTCCTGGCGAAGCTCGACGCGAAGTACGTCATCATCGGGCACTCGGAGCGTCGCGAGTATCACGCCGAGGGCGACGACGTCGTGGCGGCGAAGGTGCAGGCGTCGCTCAAGCACGGCCTCGTGCCGGTGATCTGCGTCGGCGAGACCGCCGGCGACCTGGAGAAGTTCGGAGCCAGCGCGGTTCCGGTGTCGCAGCTCGAGGCTGCGCTCCAGGGCGTCTCGCCGAAGGCGGACATCGTCGTGGCGTACGAGCCCGTGTGGGCGATCGGATCCGGTCAGGCGGCGACGCCGCAGCAGGCGCAGGACGTCTGCGCCGCCCTGCGCGCCGTCGTCGGGAAGGTCCTGGGCGACGAGGCCGCCGCGCGCACGCGCATCCTCTACGGCGGTTCTGTGAAGGCGGCGAACATCGCCAGCTTCATGCGCGAGCCCGATGTCGACGGCGCTCTCGTCGGCGGGGCGAGCCTCGTCGTGGACGAGTTCGCCGCGATCATCCGCTTCGAGAAGCACGTCGGCGTGTGAGTGCAGCGGGGCTGCGGCCCCGCTGCACCGTATACTTGACCGTTACGGGGGCGCTCCGGCCCCAGCGAAAGGCTCTTTCTCGTGGCAATTCTCGAGTTCGTCCTGCAGGTCGTGCTGGGCATCACCAGCGTTCTGCTGACCCTCCTCATCCTTCTGCACAAAGGTCGCGGCGGTGGTCTGTCCGACATGTTCGGCGGCGGCATGACCTCCGCGGTCGGGTCCTCCGGGCTCGCGGAGCGGAACCTGAACCGCTTCACCGTCATCCTGGCTCTGACGTGGTTCATCTCCATCGTCGCCCTGGGCCTCATCACGAAATTCGAGGTCATCTGATGGCTACCGGTGGAAACGCGATCCGTGGAACCCGCGTGGGTTCCGGCCCCATGGGCGAGCAGGACCACGGCTACCACGCCGACCGCATCGCGGTCTCCTACTGGGACGGTCTCGGCAACGAGACCGTGCGCTACTTCGCCGCCGGCCTCCCGGAAGACGAGATCCCCGAGATCATCGATCACCCGCAGAGCGGTCTCCCGGCAGGTCGCGACAAGGAGAACCCTCCTGCTCTCGCGAAGGCCGAGCCGTACAAGACGCACCTCGCCTACGTGAAGGAGCGTCGCACCGACGAGGAAGCCGTCCAGCTGCTGGACGACGCGCTGACCCAGTTGCGCGAGCGCCGGGGGCAGTGACCTCCACCTGACGTCGAAGAAGCCGCCGCGAGTAATGTCGCGGCGGCTTCTTCCGTCCCGGCATGGCGTCTCAGCGGCAGCCGGCTGCCGCGTCGATGTAGTTCTGGGGCGGGTAGCCGTATGCCCACACCCCGTTGGCGTCGTCCGTGAATCCCATGCTGATGGCCCAGGCCGTCGCCCATTTCTCGATGCTGTCCTGGGTCGACGAGTCGTACATGCCCTCGCATTTCACGCTGATCGCATGACCGACTTCATGCGCGACGAGGGCCCTGCTCCGTTCTGCCGGCCACTGCTCGGCGACGGAGTCGGAGAGTTCGATCGTGGCGCGCCCTGGATCATCCCACCACCACGTCGTGTATCCGCCCATGCTGCCGTCGTAGCCGGCGCCGTTCACGACGGGAGACCAGTCGAACTCCAGCAGCACCCCCGGCGCGAGCGAACGGGCGAACGCCTCGATCTCCAACCGCTGGGTCTTCAGCGGCCCCGACTTCTCCGCCATCTCCTCCGCCTCGGTGGAGACGACCTGTGCCGCCGCCGCCTGAAGGGCGAGGTATGCGGTGGCCGCGGTGTCGTCCAACACCGTCGCCTCCATCGCGTCGGAGGCCGCACTCCGTAGAGCGATCACGGCCTCGTTGCGGGCCGAGCGATGAGCTTCCTCGAAACCGGGGGCGGCCTCCGCCGCTGCGGAGACGAGCGAAAGACCGCCCTGCGTGACGCGGTCGTCCGCCGAGGTCAGGTCGGTGATCGCCGTCCGCAGGTCGTCGTCGAGCTTCTCCACCTGGGTGAGACGTCGCTCCCAGAGCTCGGTGGCGCCGAACAGCTCCCAGAACCAGACGGGCTTCTCTTCCATCGTCGGCACGTCGCTTGCGGAGGCGGCCTCCGCACTCGTCGCTGCGCTCTCCGCATCGGCCACGGCTTCGCTCAGCGCGGACTCGAGTTCCGGATCGATGGGGATGGGGCGCGTCTCCGTGCTGAGGATCTGCGATGCGGCGCCCGTGGTGACGCGCAGATCGGCCGCTTCCCGTTCGGTCTGCGTCGTCGTTCCTCTCGCGGTCGTCGCGGCGTCGTCGTACCGCGCTGCCACGCTGTCGTACCCGAGGTTAGCCGTCACCTGTGTCACCACGATGGCGGCGATCACCGCCAGGCCGCAGAGCAGCCCGATGACGAGGTTCCTGGCGGGCCTGCGGCGCGTCCGCAGCCGGGCGGGGGAGTGCGCGCCGGAAGTGAACCGCTGCGGCAGTGCGTGGTCGCCAGCGGGCGGGAGCGATGGCTCGTCGCCCTGGCGCGGACGGGATGGGGCGATCACGTCGTGCCCATTCGGAGTGCCTTCCGGTCGGAGACTGCGTACGTCAATGCTGTCAGGCTTTGCGACCACCCGACACCGGAATGCGAGAAGGCCCCCACCGTGTGGTGGGGGCCTTCTCGAGCGGAGGGGCTGACGGGAATCGAACCCGCATCATTAGTTTGGAAGACTAAGGCTTTACCACTAAGCTACAGCCCCGCGTCCCCGCGAAACTCCGGGGAACTGGCCGGAATCTCATCTCCGGACTCATCGATCATAGCGGACTGTCAGGGGTGTTCACGTCCGTTAGACTCGGTGGGGCTGAATCCGCGTGCGGATTCCCCGGGGCGTAGCTCAGTTTGGTAGAGCGCCCGCTTTGGGAGCGGGAGGTCGCAGGTTCAACTCCTGTCGCCCCGACACGGCCCCCACGGACCTTACAGCCGCGATACCGCGCGGAAATCACGAGGAGAACACACCAGCATGGCGAACAGCACCGTCGAGAAGCTGACCCCGACCCGGGTCAAGCTCAGCATCACGGTCACCCCTGACGACCTCAAGCCCAGCATCGCTCACGCGTACGAGCACATCGCTCAGGACGTCCAGATCCCCGGCTTCCGCAAGGGCAAGGTCCCGGCGCCCATCATCGATCAGCGCATCGGGCGCGGCGCCGTCATCGAGCACGCGGTGAACGAGGGCCTGGACAAGTTCTTCCGGGATGCGACCGCGGAGCACAAGCTGCGCGTGGTCGGCCGTCCCTCCGCCGACATCACTCAGTGGCCGAACGAGAAGGACTTCTCGGGAGACCTGCTCGTCGACGTCGAGGTCGATGTCCGCCCCGACATCGAGCTTCCCTCCTACGACGGGATCACCGTGACGGTCGACGCCGTCGAGGCCGACGACGCCGCGCTCGACGCCGAGCTCGACAACATGCGTGCGCGCTTCGGCACGCTGGTCCCGGTCGACCGCCCCGCAGCGAAGGGCGACTTCGTCGAGCTCGACCTCGTCGCCACGATCGACGGCGCCGAGATCGACCGCGCAGAGGGCGTCTCCTACGAGATCGGCTCCGGCGAGCTGCTCGAGGGCATCGACGACGCGATCGAGTCGCTCACCGCCGGTGAGGACACCACGTTCCGCTCGGCTCTCGTCGGCGGCGACCACGCCGGCTCCGAGGCCGAGGTCTCCGTGACCGTCAAGGCCGTCAAGGAGCGCGAGCTCCCCGACGCCGACGACGACTTCGCGCAGATCGCGAGCGAGTTCGACACGATCGCCGAGCTCCGCGCGAGCCTGGCCGAGCGGGTCGCCCAGCAGGGCGTCTTCACGCAGGGCTCTGCCGCGCGTGACAAGCTCGTCGAGGTGCTCCTCGAGCAGATCGAGATCCCGGTCCCGCCGCAGCTGATCGAGGACGAGGTGCACAACCACCTCGAGGGTGAGGGTCGTCTCGAGGACGACGTGCACCGCGCCGAGGTCACCGAGGCGAGCGAGAAGCAGTTCCGCACGCAGGTGCTGCTCGACACGATCGCCGAGCAGGCCGACGTGCAGGTCTCGCAGGAGGAGCTCAGCCAGTACCTCATCCAGTCCGCTGCCCAGTACGGCATGGCGCCGCAGGAGTTCGTCGAGGCACTGCAGTCCTCCAACCAGCTCCCCGCGCTGGTCGGCGAGGTCGCCCGCAACAAGGCGCTCGCCATCGCCCTCGGCAAGGTCAAGGTCGTCGACAGCAACGGCAAGGCCGTCGACCTGTCCGACTTCATCGTCACCGACGATGAGGCGGCTGACGCTGAGGCTGAGACCGAGGAGAAGCCGGCCAAGAAGGCCCCCGCCAAGAAGCCCGCTGCCAAGAAGGCTCCGGCGAAGAAGGCCGCTGACGCTGCTGACGCCGACGAGGCTGCCGCCGAGAAGCCGGCCGCGAAGAAGCCCGCTGCCAAGAAGGCTCCGGCCAAGAAGGCTGCCGACAAGGCCGAGTGATCGACACGATCCAGTGAAGAGGGCGGGTGCTGCGGCATCCGCCCTCTTTTCCATCCGAGGAGAGAGCAGCGATGAAGACGTGGGATGAGCGCATCGACGAGGTGTGGGACGATGCGAGCGGCGAAGAGGTCGGCGACGACACGATCGCGCGCATCGACGCACTGGCGGCCGAGCGCGGTGTGGACGACGCCCGCGCGGAATTCGAGCGTGCGGGCGCGCGGGACTCGGCAGGGCGGCCGGCAGAGGCCGTCGTGCTGTATCGGAGGGCCCTCGAGCTCGGACTCGACGACGAATACCGTCCGCAGTGCGTGATCCAGCTGGCGAGCTCGCTGCGCAACCTGGGGCAGTACGACGATGCCCTCGCCGTGATCCGGGCGGAGGAGGAGCTGTCGGCTGACGGGCCGTACCGTGACGCGGTCGCGACGGTCCACGCGCTCATCCTCGCCAGCGCCGGCCGGCCCGCGCAGGGTCTCTCGGTGGCGCTGCTGGCGCTCGTGCCGCACCTCCCGCGCTACCACCGGTCGATGACCGCGTATGCCCACGAGATCGCCGACGCCGACACCTGATATGCCGACGGCGAACACGGCCTGGGTGCTGCGTTGTCGCCGGTAGATTCGAAATCACTGAAACACGGAACCAGGAGCTGACATGGCTGAACCCCTCGTCGCGACAAGCGTCTTCGACAGGTTGCTGAAGGACCGCATCATCTGGCTCGGCTCGGAGGTGCGAGACGAGAACGCGAACGAGATCTGCGCGAAGATCCTTCTTCTCGCCGCAGAGGACTCCGAGCGAGACATCTACCTCTACGTGAACTCACCCGGTGGCTCGATCACCGCGGGCATGGCGATCTACGACACGATGCAGTTCGTGCCCAACGACATCGTCACGGTCGGCATCGGAATGGCCGCCTCCATGGGGCAGCTGCTGCTGACGGCCGGCACCAAGGGCAAGCGGTACATCACGCCGAACGCGCGAGTGCTGCTGCACCAGCCGCACGGCGGCTTCGGCGGTACCTCGAGCGACATCCAGACCCAGGCGCAGCTCATCATGTCGATGAAGAACCGCCTGGCCGAGATCACCGCCGCCCAGACCGGCAAGTCGGTCGAGCAGATCAACGCCGACGGTGACCGCGACCGCTGGTTCACCGCCGAAGAGGCGCTCGAATACGGCTTCGTCGACCACATCCGCGAATCGGCCTCCGACGTCATCGGCGGCGGCGGAACCGACCAGGACACCGAGTAACGGAAAGCGAAAGGACACTCATGTACACACCCACCTTCCGCTCAGCCGGCGACCTGCCCTCCAGCCGCTACGTGCTCCCGCAGTTCGAGGAGCGCACGGCCTACGGCTTCAAGCGTCAGGACCCGTACAACAAGCTGTTCGAAGACCGCGTGATCTTCCTCGGTGTGCAGGTCGACGACGCTTCGGCAGATGACGTGATGGCGCAGCTCCTCGTGCTGGAGAGCCAGGACTCCGAGCGCGACATCACCATGTACATCAACTCGCCCGGTGGCTCCTTCACCGCGATGACGGCCATCTACGACACGATGCAGTACGTCGCGCCGCAGATTCAGACGGTCGTGCTCGGTCAGGCGGCGTCGGCGGCGTCGGTGCTCCTCGCCGCCGGTGCTCCGGGCAAGCGCCTCGCTCTGCCCAACGCCCGCGTGCTGATGCACCAGCCCGCGATGGGGGAGGCCGGTCACGGGCAGGCCTCCGACATCGAGATCCAGGCCGCGGAGATCCTCCGCATGCGCACGTGGCTCGAGGAGACCATGGCTCGTCACACCGGCAAGCCGGTGGAGCAGGTGAACCGCGACATCGATCGCGACAAGATCCTCTCGGCCAAGGAAGCACACGAGTACGGCATCGTCGACCAGGTGCTCACCTCGCGCAAGCGCGCCTGAGCCCGTTCGATCCCGAAGGGCGTCCGTCATCTCGACGGGCGCCCTTCGTCGTACCCGGCGGATGTGCAGGGCATCCCGTCTCAATGCGCATATGAGCAACATGATGCGCGAACGCGAGATCGGGCTTACGCTGGAACGAGGAAGGAGGCTGCCGTGGAAGATGATCTGCTCATGGTCCGGGTCGCCGAGCTCTACTACGACGAGGACAAGACCCAGGATGAGATCGGCGGGCTCCTGAAGGTCTCCCGGTGGAAGGTGGGCCGTCTGCTCACGCAGGCCAAGGACCGCGGCATCGTGCGCATCGAGATCGTGCATCCGCGGGCGCGTCGACTCGGCCTGGAACGGCTCCTCGTGGAGCGGTTCGGCCTGAGGGACGCCGTCGTCGTCCCGGCTCCCGACGGAGACGACGGAACTCTGGAGCGGGTCGCGCAGGCCGCAGCAGACTTCCTGACTGCGTTGCGGCCCGTCCCACGGACCCTCGGAGTCAGCTGGGGTCGCACGCTCCGCGCGGTCGCCGAAGCGCTCCCCGACGGCTGGGCCAACGGCGTCACGGTGGTGCAGCTCAACGGGGGAGTGAGTCTGAACCGGCGATCCGGTGGCGCAGCAGGGCTCGCCGTCACGATCGCGCAGCGGGCCTCGGGCCAGGTCTCGCTTCTCCCGAGCCCCGCCATCCTCGAACGCGTCGAGACGAAGCAGGCCATCGAGTCCGACCGCACCGTCGCCGCCGTGCTCGAGGAAGCTGCCGAGGCACAGGCCTTCCTCTTCACCGCCGGCCCGTGCGACGCCTCGTCCGCGCACGTCGAGAACGGCTACCTCACCACGGAGGAGGTCGAAGAGCTCGCGCGTCGCGGCGCCGTCGGAGACGTCCTCGGGCGGTACGTCGACGCCGAGGGCAACATCGTCGACTCGCAGCTCGACGCACGCACCGTCGGCGTCTCGCTCGACAGGTTGCGGGGAGCCCCGCGAGCGATCTTCGTCACGGCGGGCCCCGCCAAGCACGACATCGCACGGACAGTGGTGACCAGTGGCCTGTGCGGCGTACTGGTGACCGATGAGACCACAGCACGAGCATTGTTGGAGGAACAGTGACCACCACAGCACTCAGCCGCAGGACGGCGGTGGATGTCCTCGGCGGAGAACCTGACGACGCCACTCTCCGGCGTTTTCTGCACGGACTCCCCGGCGTGGACGCCGTCGGACTGGAGCAGCGCGCAGCCGGACTCGGAACCCGGTCGATCAAGACCACCTCGAAGGCGTGGGCGCTCGACACGATCATCAGACTGATCGACCTGACCACACTGGAAGGGGCCGACACCCCCGGCAAGGTGCGCTCGCTCGTCGCGAAGGCGAAGACTCCGGATGCCGCCGACCCGTCCGCGCCTCGCGTCGCGGCCGTCTGCGTCTACGGAGACATGGTCGGCGACGCGGTCTCCGCGCTGGGCAGCCTGCACGGGGATCCCGACGACGGCCTCATCTCGGTGGCGGCCGTAGCCACGGCGTTCCCTAGTGGGCGCGCGTCCCTGGCGATCAAGCTCGCAGACACCGCGGAGGCGGTGGCCGCGGGCGCCGACGAGATCGACATGGTGATCGATCGCGGCGCGTTCCTCTCCGGCCGCTACGGCATGGTGTTCGATCAGATCGCACAGGTCAAGGAGGCCTGTCGCCGTGCGGATGGCTCGTACGCCTCGCTCAAGGTGATCCTCGAGACCGGTGAGCTCAACACCTACGACAACATCAAGCGCGCGTCGTGGCTCGGGATCCTCGCCGGCGGCGACTTCATCAAGACCTCGACGGGCAAGGTGCAGCCCGCGGCGACCCTGCCGACGACGCTGCTGATGCTCGAGACCGTGCGCGACTGGTACCGCGGCACGGGGGAGAAGATCGGCGTCAAGCCGGCCGGCGGCATCCGATCCTCGAAGGACGCCGTGAAGTACCTCGTCACCGTCGCCGAGACCGTCGGTGAGGAGTGGCTGCAGCCGCACCTGTTCCGCTTCGGCGCCTCCAGCCTCCTGAACGATGTGCTCCTGCAGCGGCAGAAGCTCACCTCCGGCCACTACTCGGGCCCCGACTACGTCACGATCGACTGACGGGAAGACGAACATGTCATTTCTGGAATACGCTCCCGCACCGGAGTCCACCGCGATCCTGAATCTCAAGGACAGCTACGGCCTGTTCATCGATGGAGAGTTCGTCGACGGCTCCGGCACTCCGTTCACCACGATCTCGCCGGCGACCGAGAAGCACATCGCCGAGATCGCCTCCGCGAGCGACGAGGACGTCGATCGTGCGGTCGCCGCTGCTCGTCGTGCCTATGACAAGACCTGGTCGAGGATGAGCGGCCGCGACAGGGGCAAGTACCTCTTCCGCATCGCGCGCCTCGTGCAGGAGCGCGCGCGCGAGCTCGCCGTCGCCGAGAGCCTCGACAACGGCAAGCCGATCAAGGAGAGCCGCGACGTCGACGTGCCTCTGGTCGCCTCCTGGTTCTTCTACTACGCGGGCTGGGCCGACAAGCTCGATCACGCCGGACTCGGCGCGAACCCGCAGGCCCTCGGCGTCGCAGGGCAGATCATCCCGTGGAACTTCCCGCTGCTGATGCTGGCGTGGAAGATCGCGCCCGCCCTCGCCGCCGGCAACACGGTCGTCTTGAAGCCCGCGGAGACCACGCCGCTGACGGCTCTGATCTTCGCGGAGATCCTGCAGCAGGCCGACCTCCCCGCGGGAGTCGTCAACATCGTCTCGGGAGCCGGCGCCACGGGGTCGACCCTGGTGCGCCACCCCGACGTCGACAAGGTCGCCTTCACGGGCTCGACCGGTGTCGGACGAGACATCGCGCGCGCCGTCGCCGGCACGAAGAAGAAGGTGACGTTGGAGCTGGGCGGCAAGGCCGCGAACATCGTGTTCGACGACGCGCCGATCGATCAGGCCGTCGAGGGCATCGTCAACGGCATCTTCTTCAATCAGGGACACGTCTGCTGCGCCGGCAGCCGGCTGCTCGTGCAGGAGTCGATCCACGACGAGGTCGTCGACCGGCTCAAGACGCGCCTGTCGACGTTGCGTCTCGGCGACCCGCTCGACAAGAACACCGACATCGGCGCGATCAACTCCGCGGCCCAGCTCGCCCGTATCCGTGAACTCAGCGACATCGGGGAGGCCGAGGGCGCCGAGCGGTGGACCGCGGAGTGCGCGATCCCGGAGCAGGGCTTCTGGTTCGCCCCGACGATCTTCACCGGCGTCGAGGCGTCGCACCGCATCGCCCGTGACGAGGTCTTCGGCCCCGTGCTCTCGGTGCTCACCTTCCGTACACCGGCGGAGGCGGTCGCGAAGGCGAACAACACGCCGTACGGCCTCTCCGCGGGCATCTGGTCGGACAAGGGATCGCGCATCCTCGCCGTCGCCGACCGCCTGCGCGCGGGAGTGATCTGGGCCAACACCTTCAACCGCTTCGACCCGTCGAGCCCGTTCGGCGGCTACAAGGAATCCGGATACGGTCGCGAGGGCGGTCGTCAGGGACTCACCGCCTACCTCAAGGGAGCCGCAGCATGAGCAAGCGTCTGACCGTGCCGAAGACGTACAAGCTCGCGATCGGAGGCGCCTTCCCGCGCAGCGAGTCCGGCCGCACGTACGAGGTCCTCTCGCCGAAGGGCGCATTCCTCGCGAACGCCGCCAAGGGGTCGCGCAAGGATGCCCGCGACGCCGTGGTCGCCGCCCGTGCCGCGGTCAAAGGCTGGTCGGGTGCGACCGCCTACAACCGCGGGCAGGTGCTCTACCGCGTCGCCGAGGTGCTCGAGGGTCGCCGTGCCCAGTTCATCGACGAGATCGTCGCGCAGGAGGGACTGTCTTCCTCCGCCGCAGCAGCGCAGGTCGACGAGGCCATCGACCTCTGGGTCTGGTACGCCGGCTGGTGCGACAAGTACGCACAGGTCGCCGGCAATGCAAACCCTGTGTCCGGTCCGTACTTCAACATCTCGGTCCCCGAGCCGACCGGCGTCGTGGCGATCGTCGCGCCGCAGGACTCCGCACTGCTGGGGCTGGTCTCGGTCGTCGCCCCCGCGCTGGTCGCCGGGAACACGGTCGTCGTCATCGCGAGCGAGCCGCATCCGCTCTCGGCCATCAGCCTCGCGGAGGTGCTCGCCACGAGCGACGTTCCCGGTGGTGTCGTCAACGTGCTGACCGGTTCGCCCGCCGAGATCGCCCCCTGGCTGGCCTCGCACCAGGACGTGAACGCCCTGGACCTGGCGGGAGCGGGCGATCTCGAGTGGGTCGACATGCAGATCGCGGCCGCCGACACCCTCAAGCGCGTCCTCACTCCTGGTGATGTCGTCGCCTCTCCGGAGCGTATCGGCGCCTTCACCGAGGTGAAGACCGTCTGGCACACGAAGAGCATGGTCTGACGCGTTCCGCCGATCTCGTGAGGGGTCGGGAATCGTCGCCCCGGAACCGGAGACAGCGGCGGTTCCTGGCCCCTCACGTGTCACGACCCGATGTCGAGTGCCTCCAATGCGGCCCGGTGTCGTATGCAGCGGTTAGGCTCGAAGGACGATCTCTGATCCCCCATAGGAGGACGCGCATGGCCCGCATCGGTGAAAGCGCTGACCTGTTCAAATGTTCTTTCTGCGGAAAGAGCCAGAAGCAGGTGCAGCAGCTCATCGCCGGCCCCGGCGTGTACATCTGCGATGAGTGCGTCGAGCTGTGCAACGAGATCATCGAGGAGCGGATGGCGGAGTCGTCCGCCGACGGCGTCGCCGAGTTCGAGCTGCCGAAGCCCCGAGAGATCTTCTCCTTCCTGGAGGAGTACGTCGTCGGCCAGGAGCCGGCGAAGCGCGCTCTCTCCGTCGCCGTCTACAACCACTACAAGCGCGTGCGCGCGCACGGCACGCTGCAGACGGCGGAACAGCGCGCCGAAGAGGTCGAGATCGCGAAGAGCAACATCCTGCTCATCGGTCCGACCGGCTGCGGCAAGACGTATCTCGCACAGACCCTCGCCAAGCGATTGAACGTGCCCTTCGCGGTCGCCGACGCCACCGCGCTCACCGAGGCCGGCTATGTCGGTGAAGACGTGGAGAACATCCTTCTCAAGCTCATCCAGGCCGCCGACTACGACGTCAAGCGCGCCGAGCAGGGCATCATCTACATCGACGAGGTCGACAAGATCGCCCGCAAGGCCGAGAACCCCTCGATCACCCGCGACGTGTCGGGCGAAGGTGTGCAGCAGGCTCTCCTGAAGATCATCGAGGGCACGGTCGCCTCCGTGCCGCCGCAGGGGGGTCGCAAGCACCCGCATCAGGAGTTCCTGCAGATCGACACCTCCAACGTGCTCTTCATCGTCGCCGGGGCCTTCGCGGGTCTCGAAGACATCGTCTCCGCCCGCGTCGGCAAGCACGGCATCGGTTTCGGGGCCCCGCTGCACGACAAGGGCAAGGATCTCGACCTCTTCAGCGAGGTTCTGCCGGAAGACCTGCACAAGTTCGGGTTGATCCCCGAGTTCATCGGCCGTCTTCCCGTCGTCACGAACGTCTCGCCCCTCGACCAGACGGCGCTGATCGACATCCTCACCGGACCGCGGAACGCGCTCGTGAAGCAGTACCAGCGCATGTTCGAGATCGACGGGGTGCAACTCGAGTTCGAAGAGGAAGCCCTGCGTTCCATCGCCGACCTCGCAGTCGAGCGCAAGACCGGGGCGCGGGGTCTGCGGGCGATCCTCGAAGACGTCCTCGGCCCGATCATGTTCGAGATCCCTTCGGCGGAGGACGTCGCGAAGGTCATCGTCACCCGCGCGGCCGTCGACGAAGGCGCACCGCCCACCATCGTGATGGAGCGCAAGCGCAAGAGCGCATGACCTCTCGCCGTTCGCCGGGGCAGGGAGTCGCGACACTGCTTGCGATACCGGCGGCGGCGATCGTGCTCGCGGGGATCGTGCTCGTCACCGTCTTCCTGGTCTCGACGCGGGACAAGGACGGCGATGATGTGGCCGACGGCACCGTCGAGCACGTGGCGGGTGCACTGGCCGATGACCTGCGCGGCGCGCGCGACCTCACGGATGCCGCGACCGTCGCTGCCGAGATGTTCCACTCCCGAAGCGCGACCGTGGAGCCGCTGACCTGGAGCGGCACGCTCAGCGACGACGGCGGCATCGTGATCGAAGCCCGCATCAGCGCCGTCGTCGAGGAGAGCAGCAGTGGGGCGCTCTTCGCACCGTCGACGTCGGCGGGATCCTCCGAGCGGTGCTACCGGTACGTGGTGACCGCGTCGGGGAAGGTCGCCCACGAGGAGGTCCCGTGCGCGGGGATCGCGGAGCCGGTGGCTCCGCCCGCGTCGACCCGTCCCGAACTGCCGCCGGACACGGCGGAACGCGTGGATCGGGTGCTCGCCGCCTCGGGCGGAGCCGACCCGACCGATGCATTGCGGGATGAGTTCCCCGACGCCCACGTCACCGTGCAGGTCGAGCAGAGCGCCGACGGCGAGTGGGTCGCCGCGGTCGGTGTGACCCCCGGGACCGACTGCGTCCTCCGCGTGTGGCGGACGACGGGAGACGTCGTGTCGCCCCCCTATGATCGGATCTGGCTCGAGCCAGGGGAGACCGGATGCTCGCCGGCGCTGTACACCGCACCGCCGCGCTGACGCGGCCGTGGCAGAGCCACGGTACCGCGCCAGGATCGGTCACCTGCGTGTCGACCCGGAGCTGACGAGTTCTCTCTCAGGTGTCGAGTCCACGGCGTTTCAGCAGTGGCTCGATGGCGGCGTCGCGACCGCGGAAGTCCCGATACGCCTCGAGCGGATCCTTCGAACCGCCGACTCCGAGGAGACGCTCGCGGAACCGGTCGCCGTTCGCCCTCGTCAGCCCGCCGTTCTCTCGGAACCACTCCACCGTGTCGGCGTCGAGCACCTCACTCCAGATGTACGAGTAGTAACCGGCGCTGTAGCCACCGGAGAAGACGTGTGCGAAGTACGTCGACGAGTAGCGCGTGGGTACGGCGGGATCGTCCAACCCGATATCGGCCAGCGCGGCAGCCTCGAACGCGGCGACGTCGTCGATGTCCTCGTCGGCCGTCACCCGGTGCCATGCCTGATCGAGCCAGGCTGCGGCGAGGTACTCGCTGGTCGCGTGCCCTTGATCGAAGGTCTCGGTCGCACGCAGCCGTCGTACGACGGCCGGGTCGAGCGGAGCGCCCGTCTCGAAATGACGCGCGTAGTTGTCCAGCACCTCCGGCCAGAGGATCCACATCTCGTTCACCTGGCTCGGGAACTCCACGAAGTCACGGAACACGTTGGTCCCGGAGAAGTGCGGATACGTCACCGTCGCGAAGAGACCGTGCAGCGCGTGACCGAACTCATGGAAGAGCGTGGTGACCTCGTCGAGCGTCAGCAGCGTCGGTTCGCCCTCGCCGGGCAGGGGCACGTTGAGGTTGTTCACCACCACGGGGGAGGTGCCGCGCAGCCGGGATTGGCTCACCATCGCGTTCATCCAGGCCCCGCCGCGCTTGGAGTCGCGGGTGTAGAGGTCGAGCACGTAGAGGCCCACCGGCGAGCCGTCCTCGTCGCGCACCTCGAACACGCGGGCGCCGGGGTGGTATGCGACGAGGTCGTCCCTCTCCGAGAAGGTGATGCCGTACAGTCGGGTCGCTGCGAAGAAGACGCCGTCTCGCAGCACCCTCTCCGCCTCGAACCACGGGCGCAGTGCGCTCGCGTCGAGGTCGTATCTGGCGGTGCGGATCCGCTCGGTGTAGAACGCCCAGTCATGGGACTCGATCTCGAAGCGTTCGGCTTCGGTGTCGTCCACGATGGCCTGAAGGGCCTCGCGCTCGGCCCCGGCGTTGCGAGCCGACGGTCCAGCCAAGCGTCGCAGCATCTGCTCCACGGCTTCAGGAGCCCCCGCCGTCTCGTCGGCGGTGACGTAAGCGGCGTGCGAGTCGTAGCCGAGAAGGCGGGCGCGCTCAGCCCGCAGCCGCACGATCTCGCGCAGCACGGCGCGGTTGTCGTTCGTGTTGCCCCGCGAAGCCCGCGCGAGCGAGGCCGCCATGATGCGCCGCCTCGACTCCCGCACGCGCAGTTGAGCGAGGGCGGGATGACCGGTGAACAGGGGGAGCGTGAGGAGGAGTCTGCCGTCGAGCCCGCGGTCCGCCGCCGCACGTGTCGCGGCCGACAGCTCGCCGGCGCTGAGCCCGTCGAGCTCGTGGGCGGAGTCGAAGACCACGGCCAGATCGTTCGTGTCGTTCAGCAGGTTGCGCTCGAACGTGTTGGTCAGCGTCGAGAGTCTCTGGTTCAGCGCGGTCAGCTTCGCTTTGGCATCGTCACCGAGCCCGGCCCCGGCGTGCGTCATCTCGCGGTGGTGGCGCTCCACCAGATATCGCTGTTCGGCGTCGAGGTCCAGGGCGTCCCGCTGCTCCCACACCTGCTGGACCCGCCAATACAGCGCGCCGTCGAGCGTGATCGCGTCCTGATGCGCAGCCATGAGCGGCGCAAGGTGCTCATCGATCTCCTGGATCTCGGGCGTCGCGTCCGCCGAGCTGACGGTGTAGAACGTGTGCGCGACGCGATCGAGCAGCTCGCCCGATCGTTCCAGCGCCTCCAGGGTGTTCTCGAACGTCGGCATCGACCGCACCATCGTGATGCGGGCGACCTCGCGCAGCTGCTCCGCGAACCCCGCCTGGAAAGCAGGGAGATAGTGCTCGGGGCGGATGGCTCCGTAGTCGGGGAGCCCGAAGGGGAGGTGCGACGGCTGCAGGAGAGGGTTCGTGGCGTCGGTCATGCTCCGAGCCTAGCCACCCGCCCCTCCCCGAATCCGGGGCGAGGCGCATGCGGAACGAGGATGTCGACATGATGCAGAGAAATCCTTGCAAAGAGTTGTTTGCAAGAGTATCTTTGCATTCATGGACAACGAGACCCAGGTGCGGACACTCGACGCCGGAGCCCTGAAAGCGCTGGCGCATCCGTTGCGCGTGAAGATCTTCGACCTTCTTGCGGCACGCGGACCACAGACCGCCAGTTCGCTGGCGGCGCTCGTCGGCGAGAACTCGGGATCGACCAGCTACCACCTCCGGGCCCTCGCTGCGCATGACCTCATCCGCGAGGTCGAGGGAAGAGGCACGGCACGGGAGCGGTGGTGGGAGCGTCCCAAGGGGCGCATCGACGTGCCGGGGCCCGATGAGATGACATCGCCGGCGAACCGCGCCGCGGCGCAGATCGTGACCTCGGAGTTCTTCCGCCTGCGGCACGAGACGCTGATGGCCTATCTCAACCGGTCGAGCGCCGATGTCCCCGAAGAGTGGCGAAACGTCGGCATGACGATGACGACACATCTCGACCTCACACCCGCTCAGGCCCTGGCGCTCAGGGAAGAACTGGAGACGACCATCGAGCGGGCCATCGAGCGCTTCCGTGGGCAGACCGGTTCCGACGTGCGGCGGGTCTCCCTCCGCGCCGAGCTCTTCGACCTGCCGACGCCTCAGTCAGCGCCTGCCGGGACGCCGGACGACGAGCGGACGGCATCATGACCAGCGCAACACTTCAGCTGTCCTCTCCGACCCAGGCGGAGCGCGGTCTGCTGCGCCTGGCCGCACGCCTCACGGTGTACGTGGAGCACCGCATCGCCCGGCGTGCCACGAAGCGGACTCTGGCGCTCGACCTGCTCCGCGAGCAGCAGGCGCGCCGAAACGACCCGCGGGCCGTAGACCATCTGCTCGCGCAGATGGGACTGAACCGGCGCTGACGAGTCGCTCGACGGCGGGAGATCAGTCTTCGAAGGGACGAGCCACCACGTCGCCCGAGGCGGTCTGGAAGACCTCCCAGCCCGCATCGAGTTCGGCGATCGGCCGCCCCTCGAGCCAGGTCAGGGTCCAATGCCCGGTGAGGCCCTTCGACTCCACGTCGGCGATCGCGGGTCGCAGCGACGCGGGGACCGAGGCCGGAGCCTCCGAACCCGTCGCCCACCTCGTGCCGAGCTGCATCAGGAGGCCTCGACCGGGGCGAGCTCGATCGCGGTGACCGCGAACTCCTCGGCCTCGGTGATCTCGAGCTCTGCGATCCGGCCGACCGCGCGGAGGTCGTCGGCCGCCGCGCGGAGAGACTCGACCTTCGCCGCCGGAGCCGCGATCGCTGCCAGGGAGACCGGGGTCTTCTGCGACGCCTTCGCCTCGGTCTTCGCGCGACGGATGCCGATGAGCGCCTCGCTCGCCACCGCCAGCACGGCAGGGTCGCCCTCGATGCCGAGCGCCTCCGGCCAGGCGGCCGTGTGCACGGAGCCCTCCTCGAACCACGACCAGGCCTCCTCCGTGGCGAAGGAGAGCACCGGCGCGAGCAGTCGGAGCAGCGTGGACAGCGCCAGACGCAGCGCGAGAGCGGCCGACGCCTGACCCACGTCGGTCTGGTTGTAGGCGCGCTCCTTCACGAGCTCCAGGTAGTCGTCGCAGAACGTCCAGAAGAACGCCTCGGTCACCTCGAGGGCACGGGCGGCGTCGTAGCGGTCGAAGGCCTTGGTCGCCTCGGCCACCACACCGTCGAGAGCCGCGAGCATCGAGGCATCGAGCGCGTGGGTGACCTGAGCGCCGGCGGGCACGGGGAACGACAGCACGAACTTCGCCGCGTTGAGCACCTTGATCGCCAGGCGGCGGCCGATCTTCACCTGCGTCGGGTTCTGCGGGTCGAAGGCCGCGTCCATGCCCAGACGACTCGACGCCGCCCAGTAGCGCACCGCGTCCGAGCCGTGGGCGTCGAGCACGTCGGCCGGAGTGACCACATTGCCCTTCGACTTCGACATCTTCTTGCGGTCGGGGTCGACGATGAAGCCGGAGATCGCGGCGTTGCGCCACGGAGCACGGCCGTCCTCGAGCGTCGAGCGCAGCATCGTGGAGAACAGCCACGTACGGATGATGTCCTGTCCCTGCGGGCGCAGATCGAACGGAGCGATGAGCTGCCACAGTTCCTCGTCGCGCTGCCATCCGCCCGCGAGCTGCGGAGTCAGCGAAGAGGTCGCCCAGGTGTCGAGGATGTCGGCCTCGGCGTCGAAGCCGCCAGGCACGCCGCGCTGGTCTTCGGTGTAGCCCGCGGGGACATCCGTCGTGGGGTCGATCGGCAGCGCAGCCGCATCGGGGGTCAGCACCCGCTCGTAGTCGCGGTCGCCGTTCTCGTCGAGGCCGTACCAGAGCGGGATCGGCACACCGAAGAAGCGCTGGCGGGACACGAGCCAGTCGCCGGTCAGGCCGCCGACCCAGTTCTCGTAACGCACCCGCATGAAATCGGGGTGCCAGGCGAGCTCCTGTCCGTGAGCGAGGAGCCGATCGCGCAGCTCGCTGTCACGCGCACCGTTGCGGATGTACCACTGGCGGGTGGACACGATCTCGAGCGGCCGATCGCCCTTCTCGAAGAACTTCACTGCGTGGTTGAAGGGTTTGCCGACGGCGGTCATGTCGCCGGTCTCCTGCAGCTTCTCCACGATCGCCTTGCGGGCGCTGAACACGGTCTTGCCCGCCACGTTCTCGGCATACCAGGCGCGCGCGTCGGCGTCGGCGACGATCGACGGCGCCCCGGAGAGGAAACGACCGTCGAGGCCGATCGCGGTCATGTTCGGCAGCGACTCGCCGCCGGCCGTGCGCAGCTCGCGCCACCAGATGATGTCGGTCACGTCGCCGAAGGTGCAGACCATCGCCGCACCGGTGCCCTTGTCGGGCTGTGCGAGGTGGTGACCGTGGATCTCGATCTCGGCGCCGAAGAACGGCGTACGCACCTTCGTGCCGATGAGGTGCTTGTGCGGTCCATCGGGGTGGGTCACGATCGCGATGCACGCGGGGAGGAGCTCGGGGCGCGTGGTGTCGATCGCGATGGAGCCTGAACCGTCTGCGAAGGGGAACTCGATGGTGTGGTACGCGGCCTGCTGGTCGCGGTCCTCGAGCTCGGCCTGCGCGATGGCGGAGCGGAAGTCGATGTCCCACAGCGTCGGGGCGAGCGCCTGGTACGCCTCGCCGCGCTCGATGTTGCGCAGGAATGCGAGCTGGCTCTGGCGGATGGTGTCGTCGGAGATGGTGCGGTACGTCTGGGTCCAGTCGACGCTGAGCCCGAGCTGGCGGAACAGCGCCTCGAACTGCTTCTCGTCCTCGATCGTGAGGCGCTCGCACAGCTCGATGAAGTTGCGGCGGCTGATCGGCTGCTGGTCGGCGGCGCGGCTCGACTTGTTGTCACCGCCCTCGAACGGCGGCGTGAAGTCCGCGTCGTAGGGGAGCGAGGGGTCGCAGCGCACCCCGTAGTAGTTCTGCACGCGGCGTTCGGTCGGGAGTCCGTTGTCGTCCCAGCCCATGGGGTAGAACACCGTCTTGCCGCGCATGCGCTCGTACCGCGCCTTCACGTCGGTGTGCGTGTAGGAGAACACGTGACCGATGTGCAGGCTCCCCGAGGCCGTGGGCGGCGGGGTGTCGATCGAGTAGACGCCCTCACGGCCGAGTTCGGCGGCGCGCAGACGGTCGAACAGGTGCGTTCCCTGATCCGCCCACGCCGCGTCCCACTTCGCTTCGAGACCTTCGAGTGCGGGCTTGTCGGGAATCGGGTTCTGGGCCGTTTCGTAAGCAGGCATGGAGGTCTCCTCGAGCGATGTATGCGGCACTGTGTGAGCGTGCCTGAGTGTGGGTGGTGCCGCCCAGTCTACCGAGCGGCACGGCGGCACGCTCGACCGGCGCCGACCACGCGGCGCGGCGCCGGTGAACGCCGTCGCACGACTGGGAGGATCGGAGCATGACGTCGTCGTCGCCCTCCTCCTCCCGTGCCCGCCTCGCCGACCTCGGTGTCCCCTCCGGTGCATTCGCGCGCGGCGCGGAGAACGCCATCACCGATGTCGTGGGAGTGCGTGTCGGGCACGCCACCGTGCACGGCGACGGCCTCCACACGGGCGTCACCGCGATCGTGCCCGATGCGCTGGACGCCGAGCGCCGCAGCCTCCCGGCGAACCTCGCGGTCGGCAACGGATACGGCAAGCTCGTCGGCGCCACACAGCTGCAGGAACTGGGAGCCATCGAGACGCCGATCCTGCTGACCTCGACGCTCTCGGTGTTCCGCGTCGCCGACGCGTTCCTCGGCCACCTGCTGGCGACGCCCGCCCACCGCGCCACCACGACCCTGAACCCCATCGTCGGAGAGACGAATGACGGTTTCCTGTCGGACATCCGGCGTCGTGCCGTGGGGGAGGAGCAGGTCGAACAGGCACTGGCCTCGGCCTCGGCTGGCGCCGTCGCGGAGGGAGGCGTCGGCGCGGGTGCCGGCACGGTCGCCCTGGGTTACAAGGGCGGAATCGGCACGGCGTCACGCGTGCTGACGCTCGACGGGGTGCAACGCACGGTCGGGGCTCTCGTGCAGACGAACTTCAGCGGGACGCTGCGCATCGCCGGTGTGGCGCTTCCTGCCGAAGAGCTTCTCGCCGGCTCGCCCGCGGTCCCGGTCGGCAACTCCTGCATGATCGTGGTCGCGACGGACGCCCCGGTCGACGGGCGTCAGCTCGGGCGTGTGGCCAACCGCGCCGTGTTCGCCATGCGCGGGGTCGGGGCGGACTATGCGCAGGGCAGCGGCGACTATGCGGTCGCCTTCTCGGTGCACGACCTCGCCGACGCGGGGCCCGTGCCGGACGATGCCCTGTCGCCGCTCTTCGCTGCCACGATGGATGCCGTGGAGGAGGCGCTGATCAACTCGGTCCTCGCCGCGGAGACCACGGTCGGCCCGGAAGGGCGCACCGCTCACGCCGTGCCCCTCGACCTCGTGCGCGAGCGGCTGACGGCAGCGGGAGTCCGCTGAGGGAACGCCTCGTCCTGCGTGACGAATCGTGTTCCGGGTTCAGTCGACGAGCGCCGTGCGGATGCCGTCGCCGATCGCGCGCATCGCGGCGAGCACCGGGCCGCGGCCGTCTGCTCCACGGTCCCAGGTGGCCAGCACCGCGTAGGCGATCCTGCGGGTAGGTGACATCACGATCCCGGTGTCGGCGCGGACGCGGGAGATCGTCCCGGTCTTGTTCAGCAGCCAGATGCCACGGTCGAACCCCCAGTGGGCCAGCGGGTCCAGCTCGAAGGCCGACGCGACCATCGACAGGTCCATGCCGGCGCCGAGCCAGCGGCGCAGCGTGTCGGCCGACGCCGGGGAAAGATCGGCGCCGTCGGCGAGACGCGACATGAAGCGCACGAGTTCCGTGGCGTTCGCGTGCGACAGCGTGCGCGGGGCGCCGGGCGGGATCGGCCAGCGCACGATGTCGTCGAGCGCGGAGGCGGAGTACCCGAGAGCGCGCGTGTGCTCCTGTACCTGGGGGATGCCGATGACGCGGCCCAGCGTGTTGGTCGCCGCATTGTCGCTCACAGCGCCGATGAGCGCGGCCACGTCGTAGAGGGACAGCTCGTCGGCCTGCAGCAGGTACCAGAGGCCGGAGTCCTCGATCGCCTCGACCGGGCGGCGCGTGACGCGCTCGTCGAGTGTGCGTGTCCCCGCGTCGACCTCGGTCAGGAGCCGATGCAGGAGGAAGATCTTGCCCACGCTCGCCGTGTCCTGGACGAGTTCCGGATCGTGGCGCAGCAGCACCTCGCCGGAGTCGATGTCCTGAACCAGCACCGACCACACGGTGCCGTTCTCGGCGGGCAGTTCGACCTCGATCGCGCTCATCCGGCTGCCTCGTCCCTGGCGCGCCCGGTGACGTGGGCGCGGATGCGTTCGCCGATCGCCCGCATGCCGTCGAGCACCGGTGCGCGGAGATCCACCGGCGACCCCTTCCAGTTCGCGGCCACCGCGTAGGCGATCGCGGCCTCCGGGCCGCGCAGGAGTCCCACGTCGACGCGCGCGAAGCTCACGCTGCCTGTCTTGTGGCGCAGCACCAGGCCCTGGTACTCGGCCTCGACATGGGCGAGGGGATCGAGGAGGAACGCGTCGGCGGTCATCGAGGTGTCGGTGTCGGCGGCGAGCCAGTCCAACACGCGCGCGCTCACCGCGGGAGAAAACGCTTCACCGGTGCCGAGGCGCCGCATGATGTCGGAGAGTTCGGCCGCAGTGCCGTATGACGGGGTCCACGGCAGGTCGGGTGTGCGCTCGTTGCGGATGTAGTCGTGGAGCGAGGTCTCGCGATAGCCGAGCGCCTGGGCCACGGACCGCACCTGCTCGAGGCCGCACAGATGGATCAGTGCGTTGGTGGCGAGGTTGTCGCTCACCGCGCAGACGAGCAGGGCCGCGTCGTGCACCGTGACGCGCTGGTCGTGCATCCGGTACAGCAGCCCCGAATCCTCGACACGGTGCTCGTCGGGGATCTCGATGCGGTCGTCCGGTGCGAGGGTGCCGTCCTCGAGCCGCCTGGCGACCTCGAGGAGCAGGAAGATCTTGCCGATGCTCGCGGTCTCGCACTGCGTGTGCGGATCGTGCTCTGCCAGGGTGTCTCCGGTGTTCGCATCCAGCAGCCGCACCGACCACGTGGCACGCGGATCGAGGGGCGGCAGCGCGATCATGCGGCGAGCCCGACGGTCAGGCGCGGCACGTCTCCGGTCGCGTCCAGCACCCCGTCCACACCGAGCGGGATCGTCAGCGCGTTCGGGTCGTGCCCGAAGCCCTGCTCCCAGAGCACCGGTACACCCGCGTCCTCGAACTCCTCGCGCATCAGCGCGTGCACGAGCTCCAGGTCGCCGCATTCGTGCCAGGAGCCGAGCACCACGCCGGTCGCCTGCGCCAGGCGCCCCGCCCGCCGCAGCTGGGTCACGAAGCTGTCGAGCCGGTACGGCTCCTCGGTGATGTCCTCCAGGAACAGGATGCCGGGTGCCGCGACGCCCGCCTCCGGTGCTCCGAGCCCGGCCGCGAGCAGGCTGAGGTTGCCACCGGTGAAGCGGCCTTCGGCCCGACCCCGGGTCATGATCTCGGTCTTCGGGCCGACGAGCTCGCGTGCGCGCCAGGGCTCGAACAGCCACCGCTGCACGTCGTCGCGCACCTGCCCGGAGTCGCGGAACACGTTGTTGCCCGCCATCGGGCAGAACAGGGTCGCGACGTCGAGGTGCGCGCGCCACGTCTCGTGCAAAGCGGTCACGTCGGATGAGCCCGTCAACAGCTTGGGTCGCCCGTCGCGACGGAGGGCGCCGCGACGCATCTCGGTCCAATCGATGCCGTCGAGCAATCGCAGCGCACCGTATCCTCCGCGCGCCGCGACGACCGCATCGACGTCGGGATCGGTCCACGCCGCGACGAGGTCTGCGCGGCGCAGGTCGTCGGGGCCGGCGAGGTACAACGCGCGGGGATGCGGCGTGAGCACGTGCTCTCCGACGCGGACCTTCAGGCCCAAGGACTCGTAGTACCCGACGGCGCGCTGCGTGTTCTCCTCGTTGCCCGGCCCGGACGGCGACACGATCGCCACCGTGTCGCCGGGCTGCAGGGGCGCCGAGTCGAGGTAGGGCGAGACCGTGCCGCTCACGCCGACTTCTCCTCGATGCGGGGCGCCGCCGACAGCAGGTGCTTGGTGTAGGCGTGCTGCGGGTTCAGGAGGACATCTTCGGTGCTGCCGTGCTCGACGATCTCTCCGTGGTACATCACCGCCACGCTGTGCGCGATGTTCCATGCGAGTCCGAGGTCGTGCGTGATGACCAGGGCGGACAGCCCGAGGCGACGACGAAGGTCGAGCAGGAGGCCGAGGATCTCCCCGCGCACCGAGGCATCGAGAGAGGCGACCGGTTCGTCGGCGATCAGCATCTGAGGCTGTACGGCGAGCGCGCCCGCGATCACGACGCGTTGCCGTTGGCCCCCGCTGAGCTCCTGCGGGATGGCCCCGAAGTAGCGCTCCGGCGGTGTGAGCTCGGCATCGGCCAGGCTCTGCGCCACGCGCTCCCGCTCGTCGCCGGCGAACCGCTGCACCCGAAGCCCCTCGGCCACGGACTCGTACACGCTGTGCTTGGGGTTCAGCGCCGCCCACGGGTCCTGCAGCACGAGCTGCACCTGTGACCGGAAGTGCGCGAGGTCGCGTCCCTTCGTCGGGATGGGGGTGCCGTCGAAGAGGATCTGCGACCCTGCGTCTGCGGGTTGCAGGCCCATGAGCGCGCGCGCGAGCGTCGACTTCCCCGACCCGGACTGCCCGACAAGGGCCACGATCTCGCCTCTGCGCACCGAGAGGTCGACGTCGCGCACCGCATGCACAGGCCTGCCGCCGGAGCGATAGGTGACGTTGACGCCCCTCGCCTCCAGGAGCACCGCGTCTTCGTGTGCGATCTCGGGCACCTCATCGGCGCCACGGCCATGCCGGGTCACGGGGGCCATGCGCGACGCGGGGTCGCCGATGGTCGGGAACGCGTCGGCGAGCTGGCGGGTGTACGCCTGCGCGGGCGTCGTGCACACCGCGTAGCTCTCACCGACTTCCACGAGCTCGCCGTCACGCATGATCGCGATGCGGTCGCAGGCCGTCGCGAGGACGGAGAGGTCGTGGCTGATCATGAGCATGGAGATGCCGCGCTCCGACACGAGTCGGGAGATCATGTCGAGGATCTGCTTCTGCACGATCACATCCAGCGCGGTGGTCGGCTCGTCCGCGATGATGACCTCGGGGTCGCACGCGAGCGCCATGGCGATCATGACGCGCTGCTTCTGCCCTCCGGAGAGCTCGTGCGGGTACGACTCCGACTTCTGCGCCTGGAGGTCGACGATCTCGAGGAGCTCCAGGGCGCGCGCCTTGCGCGCCTTCTCGGTCTTCCACCGATCGCCGGCGTGCAGCTCGAGCGCTTCGAGCAGCTGCCACCCGACCGTGCGCACCGGGTTGAGCGAGTGCATCGCGCCCTGGAAGACGATCGACGTCTTCGCCCAGCGCACGGCTCGCAGCTGTCCGAACGAGAGCGTCGCCACGTCCTGATCTCCGAGCAGCACGCGGCCGCTCAGCGTCGCGTTGCGGGGCAGCAGCCGCAGCACGCTCATGGCCAGCGTGGACTTGCCGGAGCCGGACTCGCCGGCGATGCCCAGGGTCTGGCCGGCCGGGAGGGTCAGGGAGACGTTGCGCACGGCGGCGACTTCATCGCGCCCCGACCGGCCGGAGGTGCGGTACGTGACGGAGACGTCGTCGAAGGTCAGATCGGGCATCTCAGCGGCTCCTCAGCGTCGGGTTGGTGATGTTCTCGACGGCGCGGCCCATCAGGGTGAACGACAGTACGACCAGGACGATCGCGACACCCGGGACGAGCACGTACCACCAGTACCCGCTCGTCGCGGCGGAGACATCCATCGCGTTCTTCAGGATCGACCCCCAGGACTGCAGGGTGGTGTCTCCGAGCCCGAGGAACGCCAGGGTCGACTCGGAGATGATCGCCGACCCCACGGTGAGCGTGGTGTTGGCGAGCACCAGGGGCAGGACGCCCGGGAGCAGATGCTTCATGATGATGTGCCAGTGCCCGGCGCCGAGGGCCCTGGAGCGCTCGATGTAGTCGCGCGACTCCACGGACAGCGTCTGGGCGCGCACGACCCTGGCCGTGCCGGCCCACGACGTGAGTCCGATGGCGATGATGATCGTCCAGACGCCGCGGCTCAGCACCGACGACAGCACGATCGCGAGGATCAGGGACGGCAGCACGAGGAAGAAATCGATGATGCGCATCATCAGGCCGCCGAAGAAACCGGTGAAGTGGCCCGCGGCGATGCCGACCAGGGTGCCGATGATCATCGACATCGCGGTGGCGGCGAGTCCGACGAGCAGGGACACGCGCGCTCCCCACACCATGCGCACCCAGATCTCGCGACCCTGATGATCGGTGCCGAGAGGGTGCTCCCACGATGGCGGGGCGAATCGCTGGACGTCGACGAGCTTCGTCACGTCGAGCATGCTCGAGGGGGCGATCACCGGGGCGAAGATCGCGACCAGGGCGACGACGGTCAGGAAGACGAGCCCGACCATGCCCGCCCTGTGGTGGGCGAACTGGCGGCAGAAGTCGGCGAAGGCCGTACGGCGACGGTGCCAGGCCAGGGCTCTGGGGGAACGGATGGTCGGGGATGCCGTGGTCATGCGCGCCTCACCCTCGGGTCGAGCTGACGGTAGATGAGGTCCGCGACGAGGTTCATCGCGATGATGATGGTCGAGAACACCACGAAGGTGCCCTGCAGGAGGGGAAGGTCCGGTCCCGAGATGGCTTCGAACGTGAGCTTGCCGAGACCGGGCCATGAGAACACGGTCTCGACCGTGACCGCCCCGGCGATCAGACCGCCGATGTGCATGAACACGAGGGTGACCGTGGGCAGCAGGGCGTTCGGCACCGCGTGGCGACGGCGCACGAGGTCTTCGCGGAGCCCCTTGGCACGGGCGGTCGTGAGGTAGTCGGCGCCCATCTCCTCGAGCAGGGAGCTGCGCATGACCATGAGGTACTGCGCGTACACGACCGCGACCATGGTGATCACCGGCAGGACCATGTGCGAGATGACGTCGAGCACCGCGCCGACCGGATCGGTGGGTGGGTTGGGGGAGACCATGCCGCCCGTGGGGAACCAGTGCAGCGTCCCGCCGAAGATCATGAGCAGCAGCAGTGCGAGCCAGAACGTCGGGACCGACCAGAACACGAGCGAGGTGCCCGAGACGATGCGGTCGAACGTGGAGCCGTGCTTCCATGCCGCCTTCTGGCCGAGCCAGAGGCCGAGGGCGATGGCGATGACGGCTGCGGTGCCCGTGAGCAGGATCGTGTTCCAGAAGTAGTCGCCGATGAGTTCGGACACCGACGTGCGGTAGACGTAGCTCGTGCCGAAGTTCAGCGTGAACACATTGCCGAGGTAGTCGAAGAACTGCTGCCACAGCGGCTTGTTCAGACCGAGCTGCTCGCGCAGCTGTGCGGCCTGTTCCGCGCTCATGCCGCGCTCGCGAGCGATCGATGCGACCGGGTCGCCCGGCAGGATCTTGAAGGCGAAGAACCCGAGCAGGATCACCATCGCGAGGCTGATGGCCGCGCCGCCGAGCTTGACCAGGACGTAGCGGAGGGCGCCGACTCCCTTGGGTTGCTCCTCGGCCGCGGCGCTCGTGGCGATGGCGGAGGTGGAGGGGGGAACCGCGTTGGACATGGGGGTCTCCTTACAGCGGACCGGGAGACGCCGCGGGGGCGGTCGCCCGCCACCCGCGGCGTCTCGCTGGGCTCATTCGACGTCGGCGATGTTGCGGCGTCGGATCAGGAAGAAGACCAGTCCTCCGATGAGGACCACTCCCACCACGATGCCTCCGATGATGAGTCCCGTGTTGGTGCCGGTGCCACCGGCGGTCGCGCCCTCGACGGGTTCGACCGTGAGGTAGCCCCAGTACCCCGCCTGGTTGGCGATGATGCCGCCGTCCTTGGGCTGGAGCGTGAAGCCGGTGAAGCGGTCGGAACGGTAGGCCTCGAGCGAGTTCGCGTACCAGGTGGCGACCTGTGCCGTGTCGGTGTAGTTCAGCGCGAGCATGTCGTGCACGATCTCCTGGCGCTTCTCCTCATCGGTCTCGGAGCGCTGCTGGGCGTACATCTCGTCGAACTCGGGGTTGCAGTAGCCGTCCTGCGTGGTGCCGCCGGTGCCGTCGGTCGCGGTCGGGAGGTTCATGCAGGTGTTGATGCCGAGCTGGTAGTCCGGGTCGGGGTTGACAGACCATCCGCTGAAGTACAGGTCGTAGTCGCCGGACGTGGCCTTGGCGCTGATCGTGTCGGAGTCGGTCGATTCGACCGTGATCTCGATGCCGATGTCCTTCATCCACGGGACGAAGAAGTCGGCGATGGACTGCTCGTTCGAGTCGTCGGCATCCGTCAGCAGTCGCAGCGCGAGGCGCTGTCCGTCCTTCTCGCGGATGCCGTCAGCTCCGGCGGTCCATCCCGCGTCTTCGAGCGTGGCCATCGCGGCCTCGGGGTCGAAGCCGACGATCACGTCGTCGTCGTCGGCCAGGTGCCACTTCGGGAACGACGCGGGGATGAAGCTCGTCGCCAGGACGCCCTCGCCGGTGAGGACCTTGTCGAGCAGCGTCTTGGTGTCGGTGCCGAGGCGGATGGCCTGACGCACCTCGAGCTCCTTCAGGGCCGCGTTGCCCGTGCCGTAGGGCACGTTGTCTCGGGTCTGCTGGCCGACGTTGATGCTGATCGAGTGGTAGCGGCGGCCTTCACCGGAGTGCGTCGTGATGCCGTCGACACCGTCGAGCGCCTCGAACTGCGTCGGCGTGAGGCCGGTGACGAGGTCGACGTCTCCCGCCTTGAGCGCCTGCACCTGCGCGTCGGAGTTCGTGTAGTACACGTACTGGATCGCGTCGATCTTGGGGGCGCCGCGCCAGAAGTTCTCGTTCGCCTTGAGCTCGATCGACTGGTTCGCCGAGTAGCTGTCGAGGACGAAGGGGCCGGAGCCGACGACGTCGGAGTCGTTCGCGAAGGTGGTCGGGTCGTCGACGGCCTCCCAGATGTGCTTCGGAACGATCGGGATCTCCGAGCCGGGGTTCGGCGCCTGCGGCGTCTTCAGCGTGATGACGACGGTCTTGTCGTCCGGCGCCTCGACCGTGTCGAAGTTGGAGACCAGGTTGCCGTTCGCGGTGCCGAGCGCCGGAACGGTCATCATCTGGTCGTAGGTGTACTTGACGTCGGCGGAGGTGATGGGCTCCCCGTCCGACCACGCCAGGTCGTCCTGCAGCGTGAAGGTCCACGTCTGTCCGCCGTCGGTGGGCTCCCACGAGTCGGCGAGGCCCTTCGTCGGCGATCCGTCTTCGGCGTCGTTCTGCACGAGGGACTCGTAGACGTATCGGATGATGTTCGTCGGCGTCAGGTAGATCGAGATGAACGGGTTGAACGTGTCGACGAACCCGGAGGTCGCGATCCGCAGCGTGGTCTCGGACGCGGGGGATTCGGTCGCCGCGCTCACCGACTGCGCCTGGGCGGCGCCGGCGGGAGCGGCGATGAGGAGCGCGGAGGCGATCGCGGCGGCGGTCAGACTTCGCGCAGTTCTGGAGCGGGGGGCAAGACGCATGGAAGAAGTCCCTTCGGGCGCCGCCCGGATCCACTGTGAAGCCGGGTCGGTGCAGACCATGCAAGCGGAAGACGGCCTCCGGGTCAAGGGATCTGATGCGTATCGCCGAAGAAAAATCGAAAGAAGGCGATGAGATGCGCGCGGATCATGCGGTGTAACACGGCGGAAACACGCGGGTGTAAGGATGCGCGACACCAACACCTGATGATGAAGACGCACGCAATGAGACTGACATCCGGAACGTATCCCTGCTGTGGGAGCGCGGGCGCGCGAAGGGGAAGCGTATCGTCACGCCGCGGGGATCGTGAGCACGGCGCGCAGGAGATCGACGCGTTCCCGCAGAGCGGATCGCAGGAAGTGCTCATCCACGGCGTGGGCGCCGCCGCCACGGGGGCCGAACCCGTCGACCGTCGGCAGACCGAGGGCGCCCAGGAGGTTGGTGTCTCCCGCTCCTGCTGCCGGCCGCCCCGTGATCCGCTGGCCGAGGCCGTCACCGATCGTGGCGATCCGATCGAGCAGAGCGGCATCGTCCGGGGACGCCTGCCAGGCGGGCCTCGCGCTGAGCACTTCGATGGCGAGGATCGCGCCGTCGCGCACCGGCGTCAGGGCGCTGAGGGCGCGCAGCACCGTGGATTCGGTGGCGGGGTCGGTGAACCGGAGGCCGATCTCGGCCTCCGCGTGCGCGGGCACGACGTTGGTGCGCGCCCCGCCCGTGATCGTCCCGACGTTGCTCAGCACGGGGCCGGGCAAGCCGGGGTCGGAGACGATCTCCCGCAGCCGCAGCAGCTGGTCGACGAGTTCGTCCACCGCGGAGATGCCGTGCTCGGGGTCGAGCGCTGCGTGCGCGGACCGTCCTGTCACGGTGAGTCTGACGCGGGCGCTGCCGCGGCGGCCGATCTTGAGGGCCCCGTCGGGGTGCGGCGACTCGAATCCGATGGCGGCGGCGGCCCCGCGCGCACGCTCGGCGAGAAGAGGTCCCGACTCCGGGGAACCGATCTCCTCGTCCGCGACGAGGACGACGCGGACCGCTCGTCGGCGATCGAGGGGCAGGGGCTGCAGCGCCCGCAACGCTTCGAGCATCACGACGATGCCGGCCTTCATGTCGTACGCGCCCGGTCCACGCACGACATCGCCGTCCACCGACCACGGCACGGCGCCCTCGAGCGTGCCGACGGGCCAGACGGTGTCGGTGTGTCCGATGAGCAGCACCGGCGCACCGGTTCCCGGAACGTCGATCACCAGATCGACCCCGGCCGAGGTGGGTGCCTGGTGCACGGCGCCGCCCACCTCGGTGAACCAGCCCGCGAGGAGCTCGGCGATACGCGCGCTCGCCGCCGAGTCTCGGCTCGGCGTCTCGAGCAGCACGAGTTCCCGCACGAGTGCGATGATGTCGTCAGAAGAGTCGCCCAGTGCACGATCCGCCAGATAAGTCGTCACGGTTACGAACCGTATCTGCCTCTTGATTGCACCGCAACCCGCCGATAACATCGCTCAGAGCAATAGAACTCGTCGATCTTAGGAAACGTATCGTGCCTCATTCCTCGGTGGCCGCCGACGCGGGCGTCGGCTTCGGCTGCCGCGATCTCACCCAGTACGCGGAGTTCCGAGAGGCGTCGGCACTGTACGCGCGGGTGTTCGCCTACACCGAGAGCGAATACGCGCTCAATGCCAATCTGCTCACCGCTCTGGCGCGCAACGGAGGGTCGGCGGTCGGCGCGTTCACGGACGACGGCGCCCTCATCGGGTTCGCGTACGGCTTCGCCGGTTGTGACCGGCGCGGCGAGCTGTTCCACTACTCCCAGGCTGCAGCGGTCGACGAGGCGCACCAGGGGAGAGGGGTCGGACAGGCGCTCAAGCAGGCCCAGCGCGAGGTGGCACGGCGCTGGGGACAGCGGAGCATGCGCTGGACCTTCGATCCGCTCCTGGCCCGTAACGCGCACTTCAACCTGAACTCCCTCGGCGCGGTGGGCATCGCATTCGAGCGGGACTACTACGCCCGCCCCGATACCGACCGCCTCGTGGTCGCCTGGGACCTCACCGCCGAGCCTCCCGTGCTCTCCGCTCCGGTGGTCCCGCCCGCGCTCGGTCGCGACGACTGGGGGCGCGCGCTCCACGTCGACGGCGACACCTGGATCGCCATCCCCGCGCGGCCGCGAGAACTCCGCGCCGGGGAACGTGACGCGCTGCGATCCGACCTCGACCGGGCGATGACCGATGTCTTCCGCCGCGGTGGAGTGCTGGTCGCCGCGGCACGCATCGACGACGAGACGGCCGCCTACCGCGCGATATCAGGGGAGAGCACGACATGAGCGACCAGAACCACGAGGACCGCGATCTCGTCTCGCCGCGGGACCGCTTCGGCGAGCGCATCCGCACCAACCTCTCGGCGGAGAGCATCCAGGCGCGCATCATCGAGACCGAGCAGCGCTCGCTCGCGCAGACCTTCGAGGAGCTGAGCCGTTCGGCCCAGGTGCCGCAGGCGGCGGCGCTGCTGCTGGGAGCACGACGCCGGTACATCGCGGGCGAGGGGAAGGCGGCAGCCTATGCCCAGCTGCTCAACGCCGATCTGTCGGCGACGTTGTCGAACGTGTTCCTGGTCGACGGCCACGCCCTGCAGCCGCTCACGGTCCTGACCGACGTGCGGGCCTCCGACGTGCTCATCGTGTTCTCCCTGCGCCGCTATCGCGAGGAGACCGTCCGGCTCGGGCGCCTGTTCCATGAGGCGGGCGGACAGCTCGTCGTCATCACCGACAGTGAGGACGCGCCGCTCGCGTCGATCGCGACGTCGCTGATCCGCGTGCGCACCGGATCGGCCTCGTACGCGGATTCTCCGACGCCGGTCGCCGCCGTGTGCCACCTGCTGAGCGCCCTGACGACCGCGAGTGCGAAGGGGGCACGTCGGCGGTTGGCCGAGCGCGACCGTCTGGTCGCCCGCCTGGGACTCTACGGGCCGGAGCAGCCGCGGCCGCGAGCCGGCGGGGAGGTCGACGCGTGAGGATCGAACGGATCCGGTTGTTCGTGCTGCGCCAGGACCTGCGCCACAGCTTCGAGACGAGCTCGCATCGCAAGTCGGGCATCGAGCACATCCTCGTCGAGCTCACCGACGCCGAGGGACAGACAGGCTGGGGCGAGGTCGCCGCGCCGAGCGACCCGTACTTCGGCGCGGAGACCACGGTCACGGCATGGGAGATCGCCACGCGCTACCTGGTCCCGGCCCTGCTCGGCGCCGAGGGGGAGGAACCCGCTGACCTGGAGGCCGTGTGGGAACGGATCCGCGGTCATGAGTTCGCCAAGGCCGGCTTCTCTGGTGCGGTGTGGGATCTGTACTCCCGCACCAGGGGCCTCGCGCTCGCCGCGGCCCTCGGCGGCACGCGCGACGAGGTCGTCGCGGGTGTGTCGCTGGGGATCGAGCCTTCGATCGATGACCTGCTCGCGCAGGTGGAGGTCCAGCGGGCAGCGGGGTATCCGCGCGTGAAGCTCAAGATCGCGCCGGGGTGGGACGTCGAGCCGGTACGCGCCGTGCGCGCGGCGCATCCCGACCTCGACCTGCACGTCGACGCGAACGGCGCCTACCCGGACGATGCGGACTCGGCCGCGGTGTTCGCCCGCCTCGACGGCGAGGGTCTGACGATGATCGAGCAGCCGTTCGGACCGCGCGAGCTCGTCGCGCACGCCGTGCTGCAGTCGCGCATCGGCACGGACGTGTGCCTCGACGAATCGGTCGTCGCTCTGGGCGATCTGCGTTCGATGATCCGCCTGGGGGCCGGCCGCGTCCTCAACATCAAGGTCTCGCGGATGGGTGGTCTGAGTGTGGCGCGCGCGGCGCATGACATCGCGGTCGACGCCGGCATCCCGGTCTGGTGCGGGGGCATGCACGAGTTCGGTGTGGGGAGGGCCGCGAACGTCGCGATCTCGTCGCTGCCGGGCTTCCTGCTCCCCTCCGATGTCTCCGGGTCCGACAAGTACTACGCCGCCGACATCGTCGACCCGCCGGTGCGCGCGGAATCGGGACTTGTGACGGTTCCGAGCGCTCCCGGCATCGGGCACGAGGTCCTCGTCGAGCGCATCGAGCGCGAGTCGTCCCGCACCTTCGACACCGCAGCGGCGCACGTCCACGGCTCCGCCCTCGCTCGCGGCTGACACCTCCTCTCCCGGATCGGATCCCCATGCGCGCACTGCTGCTGTACCAGCTCGACCTGTCGGGCACGGCGTCCGTCGCCGACAGCATCCATCCCGTCGATCCTCGCGAGCCGATCGTGCGGGCGACGGACCTCGGAGTGAACCGGGGCGATGGCGTGTTCGAGACGGCCGTCGTGCGGCACGGCAGACCGCAGGCCCTCGAGGCGCACCTGACCAGACTCGAGCGCTCCGCGGCCCTTCTGGAGATGCCGTCGCCGCGGCTCGACCTATGGCGCACGGCGGTGCTCCGGGCCGCTGCAGCGGTCTCGGCGCCGGACGTGCTGCGGGCGGATGAGCTGGCATCGATCAAGTTCGTGATGACGCGGGGCGACGAGATCGACCGTGCAGACCCGACCGGGTGGGTGCTCGGCTTCGCGGGTAATGACCCATCGGCGGTCAGGGCGACGGGGACCAGTGCCGTCGTGCTCGATCGGGGCTACCGGCACGATGTGATGCAGACCTCGCCGTGGCTGCTGCAGGGCGCGAAGTCCCTCGCGTACGCGGTGAACGAGGCTGCACTGCGAGAAGCGGTACGCCGCGGCGCCGATGATGTCGTCTTCGTCAGCAGCGACGGATTCGTCCTGGAGGGTCCGCGCTCGACGCTGATCGCGCGCATCGACGGGCGGCTCGTGACACCCCCGACCGAGTTCGGCGTGCTCCCCGGGACGACCCAGGCCGACGTCTTCGGGGGGATCGCCGATCTCTCCGTCGGCACGGCGGCGCTCGTGCGGGAGGATCTGGATCGGGCGGATGCCCTGTGGTTGTGCTCCAGCACACGCGGTGCCGTTCCCGTGCGGGAGCTCGACGGCGTGGCGAGGACGAGGGATCTCGCGCTGACGGCGCGGATGAACGCGGTGCTGGATGCACGCGAGGACTGACCGGAAGGTGTGGAGCAGATGATCGACGGCGTGATCGACGGACACAACGACCTGGCGTGGGCGAGCAGGACGCTCCTCGGATACCGCGTGGCGGAGCTCGGCGGCGACGTGCCGACGACGCAGACCGATTTGCCCAGGCTCACGCGCGGCGGAGTGGCCGGTCAGTTCTGGTCGGTCTGGGTCGACCCCGTGCTGGAGGGTGCAGAGCAGGTCGTGGCCACGCTCGAGCAGATCGACTTCGTGCGTCGACTCGTCGACGCGCATCCTGAGCGGTTCGCGTTCGCCAGGACGGCCGCCGATGCGCTTGCGGCCATGAAGGACGGTCGGATCGCCTCGCTGATCGGCATCGAGGGCGGCGACCAGCTGGGCGGTTCGCTGGCGGTGCTGCGGCAGTTCGCCCGGCTCGGGGCCCGGTACATGACGCTCACGTGGTCGCGGACTATCGCGTGGGCGGACTCCGCCACGGACGAGGCGCGGCACGGGGGACTCACGGCCTTCGGGCGCGAGGTGGTTCGTGAGATGAACCGCATCGGGGTGCTGGTCGACCTCTCGCATGTGGCCCCCAGCACAATGCGCCATGCGCTCGAAGAGACGACGCGCCCCGTGATCGTCAGCCATTCGGGAGCGCTGGCCCTGTGCGATCACCCCCGCAACGTCCCCGATGACGTCCTCGCCGCGATCGGCGCGCAGGGCGGGGTCGTCATGGTCCCGTTCGTCCCGACCTTCCTCTCCCAGGCCCGCCGCGACTGGTGGGAAGCCGGGGGCGAGGGAGACGCCCCGCGTGTCGGGGTGCGCGACGTGGCCGATCACCTCGACCACATCCGCCGGGTCGCCGGCGCGCACGCGGTCGGTATCGGCGCGGACTACGACGGCTCCGACGCGATGCCGGAGGGCCTCGCAGACGTATCGGGGTATCCGACGCTGTTCGCGGAGCTGCGGGCCCGCGGTTGGTCGGACGCAGACCTCGCCGGCCTCGCGAACGAGAACGTGCTGCGTGTGCTCGCGGCGTCCGACCAGGACCACGAGGCGTTCCTCGCGGGGACGGCAGGGGAGCCGGCCCCCGCGGCGCTCGTCCCCGCCGTCGACACGGCGTCTCGCGAGGGAGCGCTGTGAGCGCGCGTGTGCTCGTCGTCGTCAACTCCGCAGCCTCGGGGCCGCGCCGTCTGGGAGTCTGGCTCGCCGATCGCGGAGTGGCGGTCGAGGCGGTCGTCGGTGCCCAGCAGGAGCTCCCCGCTTCGCTCGAGGCGTATGCCGGGCTGGTGCTCCTCGGCGGCGGCCTCATGCCAGACGATGACGACCGCGCTCCGTGGCTCGCTCCGGAGCGCGCACTCGCGGCAGAGGCGATCGAACGCGATCTTCCCACGCTGGGCATCTGCCTCGGCGGCCAGCTCCTCGCCCACGTGGCGGGGGGAGAGGTGAAGGCGAAGACCGGGCCGGTCGAGCGGGGCGCGACGCCCATCCACCCCACGACGGCGGGACGACAGGATGCCGTCCTGTCGGTGCTCGGCGACGGTGCCCCGATGATCGAGAACCACCAGGACATGATCACGCGCCTGCCGTCGGATGCCGTGCTGCTCGCCTCGAGTGATCTCGTCGAGAACCAGGCGTTCCGGCTCGGAGCGCACGTCAGGGGCGTGCAGTTCCACCCCGAGGCCTCCGCCGCGGATCTCGCCCGATGGGACGATGCGGCTCTGCGCGGCGAAGGCCGATCGCTGCCCGACCTCATCGCGGCCGCCGAGCGCGTCGACCCGCACAACACCGCGGTGAGTCGAGGCCTCGTCGACGCCTTCGCCGACGAGGTGCTCGCCGGGGTCGACGCATGACCGCGGGCAGCGGGTCCTCTGCGGTGACGGCAGTGGCGGACGGTGTGCTCGAGAGCGCCCTCGACGACCGGGCTGGACGGGTCGCGCCCGCATCGATCGTGGCCGTGTGCGAACGCGGAGAGGTCCGCGGTGTGCGCACGCACGGTCATCCGCGCGGTGACGACGGCTCGACCACGCGCGAGACCGTGTTCCGGATCGCCTCGATGTCGAAGAGCTTCCTCGCGGCGACCGTGCTCGCTCTGCGCGACCGCGGGCTGCTCGACCTGCAGGCGCCGATCACGGAGTATCTGCCGGATGTGCGGGCACGGTATCGAGGCGACTCCGCGGTGTTGACCGGTGAACTCCTGCTGTCGAACCGCTCGGGGCTCGGGGAGGACAACGCCTGGGTCGATCGACACCTCGGTGCGACCCGCGAGGACATCGCCGCGGTCTTCGCCGAAGGGGTGCTCCTCGCGGCCGCGCCCGGCACGACGTATCAGTACTCCAACCTCGGACAGTCGCTGCTCGGCAGGGTGGTCGAAGTCGTCACCGGTCGTGCCGTCGAAGACGTCGTGCGCGACACGCTGATCGTGCCGCTCGGACTGCACCGCACGGCGCATGCGCCCGACCCATACCGTGCCGAAGACCTCGCCGGCGGATTCCGCACCTTCGACGACGGGGCGACCTTCCTCTCCGAGCCGTTCGTCGGCTCCGGTGCGCTGGGATGCATCGGCAGCATGTTCAGCACGGTCGACGACATCGCGACCTGGATGTGGTTCCTCGGCTCGGCCTTCGCCGATGAGCCTCTCGCCCCGGAGGTGCTGGCGCCGTCGTCGCGGCGGGAGATGCAGCAGCCGCGGACGCCCATCCCCGTGCCGTCGGCGATGTTCGACGGGCGTGACCTCGCCGGAGCGGGCTACGGCTACGGGCTCTTCGTCGAGGAGGACCGCCGCTTCGGCCGCGTGGTGCAGCACTCGGGAGGTCTTCCCGGATTCTCCGCGCACATGCGATGGCACGCGGCGACCGGTACGGGGGTCGTGGCCTTCGGCAACTCGGACGAGTTCGCGGCACGGAGGGTCGCGGGTGCGGCGCTCCAGGCCGTGCTCGAGCGTACTGATGCACCGTCCGCTGTGGTGCACCCCTGGACGGAGACGGTGCGCGCCGCACAGGCCATCGACGCCGCGATGCTCGACGGGCTGTCCGCGGCGGACTACCCGTTCCTGGCAGGGCACGTGCTTCAGGATGTGCCGGCGAAGGTGCGTGATGCGCGGCTGGGGGCACAGCAGGCAGAGGTCGGCGGCGTGCGGGCATATCAGCCGCCCTTCGCCGAGCGCGTGGTCACCGCAGCGAACGAGGCCGAACTGCGCTGGCGGATCCTCGGAGAGCGCGCGGACCTCCGCGTCGAGGTGCGGCTGGTGGGCATCGCCGTGCCCCTCGTGCAGAGCGTGAACGTCGTGGTCGTCGGCTCCGGGGAGAGCCTGACAGTCGACGAGCTTCCTGCCGCCGCAGATCACCATCGCGTGGTGCTGCCGACCTGGTGAGTGGAGCGGGACAGGGGTTCGTCGCTTTTCGACCCCGTCCAAGAAATGCCCATAGACTGGAGGCATCCCGACCGCTTTCTGAGGAATCGTCATGCCCGCAAAACCCGTGCGTCGTCTCCTGCCCTTCGCCGCGCTCGCCGCCGCCAGTGCCCTCGTGCTCAGCGCATGCGCCGCTCCCGGCTCGGAAGACGACAGCGGGGGAGAGCTGGTGTGGTCGATCGAGGGCGCGAACCTCGCAGCCGGCCACATGGACCCGCAGGTCAGCCAGCTCGACGTCTCCGGGCTCGTGCAGAGGGCCGTGCTCGACTCACTGGTGTTCCAGGAGGCTGACGGCACGTTCAGCCCGTGGCTCGCGACGGACTGGGACGTCTCCGATGACGGCACCGCCTACACGTTCACGCTCCGCGACGATGTGACCTTCACCGACGGCGAGCCGTTCGACGCGGCAGCGGTCAAGGCGAACTTCGACCGCATCGTCGACCCCGAGACCGCCTCGAAGCAGGCGGCGAGCATGATGGGCGCCGACTACTACGAGGGCACCGAGGTCGTCGACGACCACACCGTGAAGGTCACTTTCACCCAGCCCTATGCGCCGTTCCTGCAGGCCGCGAGCACCCCGCAGCTCGGCTTCTACTCTCCGGCCGTGCTGGCGGAGTCGGCCGACCAGCTCGCGGCAGGTGGTCCCGGCATCACGGTGGGCACAGGACCGTTCGAGCTGACGGAGTACACCCCCGACCAGGAGATCGTGTACACCCGCAACGACGACTACGCCTGGGGCCCGCATGACGAGAAGGCGCCGTCGATCGAGACCCTCCGCGTCGAGATCCAGCCCGAGGCGTCGGTGCGCACCGGGGTCGTGGAGAGCGGAGAAGCAGACCTCGCCAGCAACATCCCGCCGAACCTCGCCAAGGACCTCGGCGAGGGCATCACGGTCGACTCGATCGAGTACCCGGGACTGCCGTACTCGCTGTACCTGAACGAGAAGTACGGCGTCTTCGCCGACGAGAAGGTGCGGCAGGCGTTCGCCAGGGGCATCGACATCGACGCCGCGGTGGAGGAGATCTACTTCGGACAGTTCCCCCGAGCCTGGAGCGTCCTCGGATCGACCACCCCCGGGTACGACGCCTCGCTCGAAGACAGCTGGCCCTTCGATCAGGATGCCGCGAACGCGCTGCTCGACGAGGCGGGATGGACCGAGCGCGATGCGGACGGCATCCGGATGAAGGACGGCGAGCGCCTGTCGGTGCGCTGGATCGCCTGGACCCCGGTCCCGGACGACCGGGCCGCCCTCGCGAACGCCATCCAGTCCGACCTCAAGGAGATCGGGTTCGAGGTGAAGCGCGAGGTGCTCGAGCCGGGTGCGTACAACGCGCAGTACGAGCCGAAGACGTTCGACCTGACCGACTGGGGCTTCTCGGGCGTCGACGCGGACTTCCTGCGCGCTCACCTGCACACCGACGGCTTCCAGAACGCGTCGCAGGTGAGCGACCCGAAGATCGATGCGCTCCTGGAGCAGGCGGTCGCGAGCAGCGACCAGGACGAGCGCAACGAGCTGTACACCCAGCTGCAGCAGTGGAACGCGGAGTACACGGCGATCGTGCCGTTGTACACACCGTCGGCGATCACCGCGGTCGGCGAGCGCGTCGAAGGACTCGAGTACGACCTGTACGGACGGCCCCTGTTCTACGATGTGACCGTCGGCTGATCCGTCGGCTGAGCGGAGGGCACGAGTGGTGAAGGCTGCTCTCGTCCGTGTCGCCGGTCTCGCCGCATCCGTCGTCATCGTCCTGTGGGGCGCGGCCACGGTCGCGTTCCTCGCGTTCCGGGTCATCCCCGGCGACCCGGTCTCGGTGATGCTGGGACCTCTGGCCCAGGTGAGCGATGAGGTGAAAGACGGGATCAGGGCGGAGCTGGGGCTCGATCGGCCGCCGCTCGAACAGTACGTCGTCTTCATCGGACAGCTGGCCAGGGGCGACCTCGGCGAGTCGTACCAGCTGCGGATGCCGGTGACCGATGTCATCGGAAGGCAGCTCGGTGCGACGGTGCAGCTCTCCCTCCTGGCACTGCTGATCGCGGTCGTGCTCGCGCTGGCGGTCGCGGTGCTCGTCCGCGGTCGCATCGGTCGCGCAGTCGCCTCCGGGGTGGAGCTCATCGTGCTGTCGTCCCCGGTGTTCTGGATCGGTCTCGTGCTGCTGAGCGTCTTCGCGTTCGGGCTCGGATGGTTCCCCGTGTCGGGCGCGCGCAACCCGGCGACGCTCGTGCTCCCGGCGATCACCCTCGCGCTACCGGTCGCCGCACTGCTCAGCCAGGTGCTGCGCGACGGGCTCACCCAGGCGGAACGGATGCCGTTCGCCGAGACGGTGCGTGCGCGGGGAGCGAGCCCGTCGTGGTTCACTCTCCGACACGGCCTGCGTCACGGCGCGGCGTCGGCAGTGACCCTCGCCGCGTACCTCACCGGTTCCGTGCTCGGAGGCGCCGTGCTCGTGGAGACGGTCTTCGCCCGTCCTGGCCTCGGCAGAGTGACCCTCGCGGCGATCAGCGACCGGGACCTGCCTGTGCTCACCGGGATCATCCTGCTGAGCGCCCTCGTCTTCGTGGCGGTCAACCTCGTCGTCGAACTCGTGCACCCGCTGATCGACCCCAGGGTGCGCGTGCTCGGGGCAGGGGGCGTCCGGTGAGGGTCGCGCAACGCGTGCTGCTCGGAGCGGCCGTCGCCGTCCTCGCACTGATCGCCGTGGCGGCGCTGTGGCCGGATCTTCTCGCGACGGCCGATCCGTTGCAGACAGACGTGCGGTCAGCCCTGCTCCCGCCGAGTTCCGAGCACCTCTTCGGCACCGACCAGAGCGGGCGCGACGTGTACTCGCGCGTCGTCCACGGGGCAGGGAGATCCGTCGGCATCGGACTCCTCGCCACCGGGATCGCGCTCGCGGTCGGCCTCGTCATCGGCGCCGTCGCCGGAACGGCACCGCGGGGCGTCGACACCGCCGTGATGCGCGTCAACGACGTGCTGATGGCCTTCCCGGAGTTCCTCGTCGCGTTGGTGGTGGTCGCGGTGCTGGGTCCGGGGCCGGTGAACATCGCCATCGCGGTGACGCTCGCCGCCGTCCCCGTGTACGTCCGACTCGCGAGAGTGCAGACCCAGACGCTCCGGGTCGCGGAACACGTCGAGGCCGCGCGGATACTCGGAGTCCCTCGTGTGCGCGCGTTCACCCGACATGTGGTGCCCGGCGTGTTCGGCGCGCTGAGCGTGCTCGCGACCATCGGCATCGGATCGAGCATCCTTGCGGCGGCAGGACTCAGCTTCCTCGGACTCGGGCCGTCCGAGCCGACGCCGGAATGGGGACTCATGCTCTCCGGCGGACGCAACGTGCTCGGGCAGGCGTGGTGGATCTCGGTGTTCCCCGGCATCGCGATCACCCTCACCGTCGTGTCCGCGACGGTCGTCGGACGGATCCTCCGGGCACGCGCGGACGGGAGCACGACGTGACCGCGGCGCTCGAGGTGCGAGGACTCCGGATCGCCTTCGAGGGGACAGCGGTGGTCGACGGTGTGTCCTTCGCCGTCGCTCCAGGTGAGTGCGTCGCGATCGTCGGCGAGTCCGGGGCGGGCAAGTCACTCACGGCCAGGGCGCTGCTCGGCCTCACGCCTGCGAACGCTGCCGTCGCCCTCGACCGGCTGGCCATCGGCGGGACGGACGCGACGTCGCTCTCGGAGCGCGCGTGGCGACGTCTGCGGGGAGCGGGCATCGCGCTCGTCTCGCAGGACGCCCTCGTCTCCCTCGATCCGCTGCGTCGGATCGGAGCCGAAGTCGCCGAGCCGCTGCTGCTGCACGGCATCGCCCGAGGTCGTGCGGCCAGGGCGGCGCGCGTGCAGGAACTTCTCGGCAGGGTGTGGATGCCGGACGCCGCGCGCCGGGCGCGACAGCATCCGCATGAGCTCTCCGGCGGTCTGCGGCAGAGGGCGCTCATCGCCTCCGCGCTCGCCGGCGACCCGGCGGTCCTCGTGGCCGACGAGCCGACGACCGCCCTCGACGCGACCGTGCAGGCCCGGATCCTCGGCCTGCTGCGGGAGATCACGGATGCGGGAACCGCACTCGTCTTCATCAGTCACGATTTCGCTGCCGTCCGCAGGGTCGCCGACCGCGTGCTGGTGATGCGCGGCGGGGTCGTCGTGGAGTCGGGGCCGGTGGGCGAGGTCCTGCGCGATCCTCGGCACGAGTACACGAGACAGCTCATCGCAGCGTCCATCCACGAACCCCGCGCCACGGCCCCTGCGAGTTCGGCCCCCGTGCTGGTGGCCACCGGGGTCTCGCGCAGCTTCGACGCCGTTCCCGCCGTCGTCGACGCCTCCTTCACCGTGGCCGACGGTCGGACACTGGGCATCGTGGGAGAGTCCGGCTCGGGCAAGACCACACTCGCCCGCATGATCGTGGGCGTCGACGCGCCGGACGACGGGACCCTGGACTGGGTGCAGCAGCGGCGGGTGCAGCTCGTGCACCAGAATCCGCTCGGTGCGTTCGACCCCCGATGGACCATCGGCCGTTCGCTGCGGGAAGGGCTCGAAGCCGGAGGAGTGCCCCGCGCACAGCGGCGCGCTCGCGTGGCGGAGCTCCTGGCCGAGGTCGGTCTCGGGCCGGAACTCGCTGCCAGGCGGCCGGCTGCGCTCTCCGGGGGACAGCGACAGCGTGCTGCGATCGCCCGGGCACTGGCTGCCGACCCCGAGGTGCTGGTGCTGGACGAACCCGTGTCAGCGCTCGACCCCTCGGTACGCGAGCGCGTGCTGCGGCTGCTCGCACGGCTGCAGGAGGAGCGCCGGCTCACGATGATCCTCGTCTCGCACGATCTCGACGTGGTCGGCGCCGTCGCCGACGAGGTGCTCGTGATGCAGGAAGGCCGGGTCGTCGAGCAGGGCGTCACCGCGGAGGTTTTCGCTGCTCCCCGGCATCCCTTCACGAGAGAGCTGCTTGCGGCGAGCGGTCCCGTCAGTCCTTGACCTGGATGCCGATGCCGGCCGCGAGGATCGGCGCCAGCTGCTGCACCTGGAACGAGGTGAGCGTGGCACCACGGAGGCTGTTGGCGTCGAGATAGGCGAGGGCGTCGAGGCCGCGCAGATCCAGGTCCTTCGCCCGCATGCCGCGGGTGTCGACCTCGTCGCTCGACGTGGAGTCGAACCGCACACGGGTGAGCTCGGCCTGCGGCATGTCGATCGTGCGGATCGCGCAGCCGGAGACATCGAGGTCCGTCACCTTCGCGGCGCCGAGGTTCAGGTAGTCGATCCGCACGTCCCGCAGCTCCAGTTCCGCGATGCTCGCGGTGCTGAGGTCGAGGGTGCCGATCCGGCCGCCGCTGATCCGCATCCGTCGGACTCTGGCATCCCGAAGGCGCAGCGAGGCGATGCGCACTCCTGGCAGGTCGACGTCGACCACCGTCCCGCCGGTGAGGTCGACCGTCTCCGCATCGGCCCTCACGACGCACTGCTCGAGTGTCGAGTATGCGAGATCGACCGTGCCGGTCAGATCGAGTCGAGCCGCGATCACGTCTGCGCGGCGGCCCGGTGCTGCGGACTCCAGCACGGGCGGCAGGTCGGGAGCGGAGACACGGGGAGCGGCGGGGGAGTCGGCAGTGCGGGGCATTCCTCGAGGCTATGCCCTGCCCCCGACGCCCGAGCCGTGAGCCTGCCTGCGCGTGGGGTCGCAGATTCGGGAATGGGGGAGAGCGGGCGTGCGCACCTGCGTACAATGGAGGCACGAGCATCGATCCGGCATCACCGGGGAGCTCTCGGAAGAACAGCTCGGCGACGGGCCCAGTAGAACCGAGCGGGGCAGGCCCGTCACAGCCGCAGTGAGAGTGGCGCGAACCGACCCTCCGGGGGACGCAGCGCACGCGAGGTGGTACCGCGGTCCGCGAGGGTCGTCCTCGCAGGAGCATCCGCCACGACGACCACTGCGAGACACGATGACCTACCCCCGTTCCTCCTTCGGCCCCGCCGCCGACGCCTCGACCAGCCCCGTCGCCCCGAGTCCTCGTTTCCCGCAGATCGAGGAGGAGGTGCTCGCCTTCTGGGAGAAGGACGACACGTTCCGAGCCTCGATCGCTCAGCGCGAGGGCGCACCCGAGTGGGTGTTCTACGACGGCCCTCCCTTCGCGAACGGCCTGCCGCACTACGGCCACCTGCTCACCGGGTACGCGAAGGACGTGTTCCCCCGCTTCCAGACCATGACCGGCCACAAGGTCGACCGCGTGTTCGGGTGGGACACGCACGGCCTACCCGCCGAGCTCGAGGCGATGAAGCAGCTCGGGATCACCGAGAAGGCCGAGATCGAGGACATGGGCATCGACGTGTTCAACGCCAAGGCGAAGAGCTCGGTGCTGGCGTACACGCACGAGTGGCAGGACTACGTCACCCGTCAGGCGCGCTGGGTCGACTTCGACCGCGGGTACAAGACCCTCGACCTCGGCTACATGGAGAGTGTGCTCTGGGCGTTCAAGACCCTCTACGACAAGGGCCTCGCCTATGAGGGCTACCGCGTCCTCCCGTACTGCTGGCGCGATGAGACCCCGCTGTCCGCGCACGAGCTGCGCATGGACGACGACGTCTACCAGATGCGTCAGGACCCCTCCGTCACGGTCACCTTCCCGCTGACCGGCGCCAAGGCGGAGGCTCTCGGCCTCACCGGCGTCCGTGCCCTCGCCTGGACGACCACGCCGTGGACGCTTCCGACCAACCTGGCGCTCGCCGTCGGGCCCGACATCGAATACGTCGTCGTCCCCGCCGGCCCGGCCGGTGCCGCCGATGTGCACCAGGCGGCAGGGACGACCGATGCCGCGGTCGAGGCGTCGGCGCACAGGTACCTCCTCGCGAAGGAGCTGCTGGGCGGCTACGCCAAGGACCTCGGCTACGAGAGCACGGACGACGCCCTCGCGGCGGTCGATGCGACCGTCCGCGGGTCGGAGCTGCAGGACGTGACCTATGACCGCCTGTTCGACTACTACGCCGACACCGAGACCTACGGCACCGAGAACGCCTGGCGCATCCTGGTCGACGACTACGTCACGGTCAGCGACGGCACCGGCATCGTGCACCAGGCTCCCGCCTACGGTGAAGACGACCAGCGCGTGGCCGGCGCTGCCGGAATCCCCACGATCCTGTCGCTCGACGACGGCGGGAAGTTCCTCCCGAACGTGACCGATGTCGCTGGACAGCTGTGGATGGAGGCGAACACCCCGCTGGTCCGCCTCATCCGCGAGAACGGACGCCTGATCCGGCTGCAGAGCTACGAGCACTCGTACCCGCACTGCTGGCGCTGCCGGAACCCCCTGATCTACAAGGCCGTGTCGAGCTGGTTCATCCGCGTGACCGACATCAAGGAAGACATGCTCGCGAACAACGAGCAGATCACCTGGGTGCCCGAGAACGTCAAGCACGGCCAGTTCGGCAAGTGGCTCGAGGGTGCGCGTGACTGGTCGATCAGCCGCAATCGCTACTGGGGCTCGCCCATCCCGATCTGGAAGAGCGACGACCCCGAGTACCCCCGCGTCGACGCGTACGGATCGCTGGAGGACCTGGAGCGGGACTTCGGCACCCTGCCGCGCAACCCCGAGGGCGAGATCGACCTGCACCGCCCGTACATCGACGACCTCACGCGCCCGAACCCCGACGACCCCACCGGCAGGAGCACGATGCGCCGGATCGAGGACGTCTTCGATGTCTGGTTCGACTCCGGGTCGATGCCGTATGCGCAGGTGCACTATCCGTTCGAGAACCAGGAGTGGTTCGACTCGCACGCGCCTGCGGACTTCATCGTGGAGTACATCGGACAGACACGCGGCTGGTTCTACGTGATGCACGTGCTGTCGACCGCGCTGTTCGACCGCCCGGCGTTCACGGGCGTGAGCTGTCACGGGATCGTGCTGGGCAGCGACGGCTACAAGATGTCGAAGTCGCTGCGCAACTACCCCGACGTGTCGGAGGTGCTCGACCGCGACGGGTCCGACGCGATGCGCTGGTTCCTGATGTCGAGCTCCGTGCTCCGCGGCGGCAACCTCGCCGTCACGGAGGAGGGCATCCGCTCGGGTGTCCGCGAGTTCCTGCTGCCCCTGTGGAACTCGTGGTACTTCTTCGCGACCTATGCCAACGCGTCCGGTGCCGACGGATACGAGGCGTCCTGGCGCACGGACTCGACCGATGTGCTCGACAGGTACATCCTGGCCCGGCTCGGAGATCTCGTGCGCGAGGTGCGCGCCGACCTCGAGGGACTCGACTCGACCACGGCGTCGGCTCGACTGCGTGACTTCGCCGAGGTGCTCACGAACTGGTACATCCGTCGCTCTCGGGACCGCTTCTGGGTCGGCGTGACGGAAGACCCGAAGAGCCGCGAGGCCTTCGACACCCTCTACACGGTGCTCGAGACGCTCACCCGCGTCGCGGCGCCTCTCGTGCCGCTGATCAGCGAGCGCGTGTGGCAGGGGCTCACCGGTGGGCGCAGCGTGCACCTGACCGACTGGCCCGACGACACGCAGTTCCCTGCGGCGGATGACATCCGCGACGCGATGGATGCCGTGCGTGAGCTGTCGAGCGTCGGCAACGCGCTGCGCAAGAAGGAGAAGCTGCGGGTGCGCCTCCCGCTGGCACGGCTCACGGTCGTGTCGCCCCTGGCCGGCTCGCTGGGCCAGTTCGAGGACATCCTGCGGGAGGAGCTGAACGTCAAGTCGGTCGAACTCGTGTCCTTGCAGGAGACGACCGCGGGAGAGTACGGCATCACGCACCGGTTGAGCGTCAATGCGCGTGCAGCCGGACCGCGACTCGGCAAGAACGTGCAGACCGTGATCAAAGCGGCGAAGGCCGGAGACTGGTCGGAGTCGGCTGGCGTGGTGACCGCCGGCGGCATCGCGCTGGAGCCCTCCGAGTACGACCTCGCGCTGGAGACCACAGGACGGCCCGAGGGCGAGGCCCTCGCGATCGTGCCGTCCGGCGGTTTCGTGCTGCTCGACACGCAGACCACGCCGCAGCTCGAGGCGGAAGGCCTCGCCCGCGATGCGATCCGTGTCGTCCAGGAGGCGCGCAAGAACGCCGGACTCGACGTGAGCGACCGCATCGTTCTCGGGCTGAACGCCTCGCCGGAGCATGCGGCCGCGCTGGAGGCCCACGCGGAGCTGATCGCCGCCGAGACGCTGGCGATCGCCTTCGCCGTGCAGCCGACCGACGACGTCGAGGCCCTGGTCGACGATGTCACCAGTCCCGGTGACGGCGTGTTCCGCTCGGGTGCACGCGCACTGGGGGCGACGAAGGCACCAGTGATCGTGACGATCGATGCGACAGGGGTCGCGAGCGGAAAGGTCGAAGCATGAGCGACAGGGATCGCGCAGATGCCGTGTACGAGGCGCTGCTGAGCCGGGCGGGGGAGCGGTGGGTGCAGCCGCGCAAGGAGCGCACCGCGCGCATCCTCGCGTTCCTCGACGATCCGCAGCGCACGTACCGCGTCGTGCACATCACGGGCACGAACGGCAAGACGTCGACGGCGCGGATGATTGAGAGCCTCCTGCGTGCGCACGGCCTGCGCACCGGACTGTTCACCAGTCCGCACCTCGAGCGTTTCACGGAGCGGATCATGATCGACGGCGAGCCCATCGCCGACGAGGCGATCGCCGACGCCTGGGACGAGATCGAGCCGTTCGTCGACATCGTCGACGCCGAGTTCGAGGCCGCAGGCGATGCGCCCCTGACGTTCTTCGAGCTGCTGACGGTGCTGGCGTTCGTCGCCGTGGCCGATGCCCCCGTCGATGTGCTGGTGCTCGAAGTCGGCATGGGCGGGGAGTGGGACTCCACGAACACCGCCGACGGCGACGTCGCCGTCTTCGCACCGATCGACATCGATCACGCGGATCGACTCGGCGACACCGTGGAGGAGATCGCGCAGGTCAAGGCGGGCATCATCAAGGAGGGTGCGGCCGTCGTGTCGGCGCAGCAGCCTCCGGAGGCCGCCGCGGTGCTGCGTCGGGTCGCCGAGGAGCGCCACGCGACCATCTCCTTCGAGGGTGAGGAGTTCGGGCTCACCGAGCAGAAGCTCGCCGTGGGTGGGCAGCTGCTCACGATCCGCGGGCTCGCGGGAGAGTATGCCGAGGAGTACCTGCCGCTGTATGGTGCGCACCAGGGGCACAACGCCGCGCTCGCCGTCGCAGCTGTCGAGTCGCTCATCGGCGGCGCGTCGCAGGCCATCGCCGGGGACATCATCTCCGATGGCCTGCAGGGGACCACCTCGCCGGGACGACTGCAGCTGCTCGGCATCGCACCGACCGTGGTCGTCGACGCCGCCCACAACCCGCACGGTGCCGCCGCTCTCGCGCAGGCCCTGGACGACAGCTTCGACTTCGACGAGTGGGGCCTGGTGCTCGGCGTGCTGGCCGACAAAGACGCCGCGGGCATCGTGGAGCGTCTCGTCCCCGCGGTCGCGCACGTGTTCGCCACGGCCCCGGACTCCGACAGGGCGAGCGACGCCGATGCGATCGCCGACCTCGTGGAGCAGAGCGGTCAGCGGGCGACCGTGCACCACTCCCTGGCCGACGCGGCCGACGCGGCGCGCGAATGGGCAGCCTCGTCCGATCGCCGGGCCGTCGTGATCGCCGGCTCCGTCGTGCTCGCGGGCGAGGCGATCGCCCTCGCGGAGGACGAGGACTGGAAATCGGGGTGGCGCGCATGAGCGCGGATGCCGCGCGACCGGCGCGCGCTCCGCGGCCGCCGCGCACGCTCGTGCAGAAGCTCGCCCCCATCGTGCTCGGCTTCGAGGCGATCGTTGTGTTCCTCGTCGGGCTCACGATCTTCGGACTGCGTCAGCTCCCCGCCGGCATCGAACAGTGGTGGGGCATCGTCGGGGGAGCAGTGCTCGCTCTCGCGTGCATCGCGATCGCGGGGATGATCACCAAGCCCTGGGCGCTCACTGCGGGGTGGGTCGTGCAGGCGATCGTCGCCCTGTCGGCGTTCTTCGTCCCGGCGATCCTGCTCGTCGTGTTGATTTTCGGCGGCATGTGGGCGTATGCGACCATCGGAGGGGCCCGATTGGACGCACGACGTCCCGCCGAGCCCACGACCGAGACTCAGACAGAGAGTGAATGACATGGCCACCGAAGAAACCCTCGTCCTCGTCAAGCCCGACGGCGTCGCCCGCGGCCTCACCGGCGCGATCCTCGCACGCATCGAGGCGAAGGGGTACGCCCTCGTCGACATCCGCCTGGTCGAGCCCGACCGCGACCTCCTCGCTGAGCACTACGCCGAGCATGAAGGAAAGCCGTTCTACGAGCCGCTGCTCGAGTTCATGCTCTCGGGTCCATCGGTCGCGATCCGCCTCGCGGGAAACCGCGTGATCGAGGGCTTCCGTTCACTCGCCGGCACGACCGACCCGACGACCGCTGCGCCCGGCACGATCCGGGGCGACTTCGGTCGTGACTGGGGGCTCAAGGTCCAGCAGAACCTCGTGCACGGGTCGGATAGCCCCGAGTCGGCGGCCCGGGAGCTGGGCATCTGGTTCGACTGACACCTGCGATCACACGAAGAAGCCCGCCGCCGATCCTCGGATCGGCGGCGGGCTTCTTCGCCTCGAGGCGCGGATCAGAAGAGGATTCGAGCCATCTCGCCGAGGAAGTCGAGTCCCTGCAGCTGTGCGAGGAAGATGATGAGCGCATAGGCGATGACGGTGGCCAGCGGCACCCAGGGCATGAGTTTGTCGGCGCGGGTCCGCACTCGCTCATCGCGGGTGAACGTGCCGTTGCGTGTGAGATGGACCATCGTGGCGAAGAAGGTGGGGATGGTGACCGCCCAAGTGACCATGCACCACGGGCACAGGACGAAGAGGTCGTACAGGCTCTGCGCGATCAGCCAGCACACGAGGCCGAAGGCGAACGTGATGCCGGCCCCGAAGGCCGCCCAGAACCACCGCGGAAAGCGCGCGCCCGCCAAGACTGCTACGCCGACGACGAGCGGCGCCATCCACCCGGTGAGGCCGATGATCGGGTTCGGGAAGCCGAACACCGATCCCTGCCACGACTGGAGGTTGGTGCTGCACTGGAGGAACGGGCTCAGGTCGCAGGAGAGCGCCTCGCCCGGATTCGTCAGTAGGACGAACTTCTCGACCGTGAGTTGGAAGGCGGCGAACCAGCCCACCACGCTCGCGAAGATCAGCCAGACGGCGTAGAAGACGGGGCGGGTGCGCTGCTCGCTCATACGGTGGATTATCCCAGCGACTGCTATGGATGCGGCGAGAACAGGCCGGACAAAACGCGCTGGTCGCGGCGGGATGCCATGAACGCGACGACTTGGTGCGATAATGGCCTGTGACGCGATGAACGGCCTTGCCGCGACACGCGTCGACGCAGACTTCGGGGCCCCATGCCCCACGCGATCAGAGCCATGAGCCGGTCGCACACCGAGTGAGTTCGCGGAACCCGCGGGTACCGCATGAGATTTCACGGAGCACCCAGTGCCCCGTGCAGGGAGTAAGCCAGAGATGGCCGATGAGAACAATGACAACAACGTACCCGCCCACGACTTCCCGGCTGACGCCGCGGAGCCGCTGACGGAGTCCACCGCTCCCGAGCCCGACACATCGGCGGACGAGAGTGCCGCGCTGTCGGATGCCGCAGATGTCGCCGCCGATGCCGCGGCCGACGATGTCGCCGCGGGTTACGCCGCTGCCGAGGATGCCGCGGCCGCGGCCGACGACGCCGAGGCCGCAGTGGATGCTGCCGCAGCGGATGGCGACGAAGCTGCCGACGCCGCCGCCGAGGACGCCGCGGTGATCGCGGCAGAGGCGGTGGTCGAACGCGAGGCCGCCGAGACTCCCTCCGACAGCGCCGGCCCCGAGAACCTCTCGGACGCGGATGCCGAGGTGGTCTCCGAGGCGATCGTCGAGGAGGATGCCGCCGCGGCTGCCGATGGCGCTTCCGCCGACGATGCTCCTGCCGACGAAGCTCCCGCGCAGGAAGCTCCCACGGAAGATGCTCCTTTCGAGGACGCTCCTGCTGCGGAAGACGAGGCTCCTGCCGCGCCCGAGGCGCCGGCTGCGGTGACCGCGGTGTCGCTGGGCCTGCTGCCCGAGGTGTTCGTCTCGCAGGTGTCGACGCAACTGCACTTCTACGCGCCCGAGGTCGTGCCGCTTCCTGCACGTCCCGGACGCGAGCGCATCTTCGATCGGATCGCCGACCGTGAGCAGCCGCAGGAGGAATCGGCGCCCCGGGGTCGCGGACGTCGTCGCCGCGGGGGATCCGACGGCGATGAGCAGCGGGATGAGCCGCGCCAGCGCCAGCGTGTCGTCGAGTACATCACTGAGCCGAAGGCCATCAAGGGCTCGACGCGGCTCGAAGCGAAGAAGCAGCGTCGGCGCGACGGGCGCGACGCAGGACGCCGCCGGCCGGTCGTCACCGAGGCGGAGTTCCTGGCTCGTCGCGAGTCGGTCGACCGCAAGATGGTCGTGCGCTCGAAGAACGGTCGCACGCAGATCGGCGTCCTCGAAGACGGCGTTCTCGTCGAGCACTACGTGGCTCGCAATCAGGATGCCTCGCTGATCGGCAACGTGTACCTCGGCCGCGTGCAGAACGTGCTCCCGAGCATGGAGGCCGCGTTCGTCGACATCGGCCGTGGACGCAACGCCGTCCTGTACTCGGGCGAGGTGGACTGGGATGGCGTCGAGACGGGCAACCAGCCGCGTCGTATCGAGCTCGCCCTCAAGGCCGGCGATCGTGTGCTCGTGCAGGTCACGAAGGACCCGGTCGGCCACAAGGGTGCTCGTCTGACCAGCCAGATCTCGCTTCCCGGCCGCTACCTGGTGTACGTCCCGGGCGGGTCGATGAACGGCATCAGCCGCAAGCTCCCCGACAACGAGCGTGCCCGGCTCAAGCGCATCCTCAAGGAGGTTCTCCCTGAATCGTCCGGCGTGATCGTGCGCACCGCGGCAGAGGGCGCGACCGAAGACCAGCTCACGCGCGACGTGCAGCGTCTCACCTCGCAGTGGGAGCACATCCAGAAGCAGGTCGAGAATCAGCAGGCGCCTGCGCTCCTGCACGCCGAGCCCGACCTGCTCGTCAAGATCGTCCGCGACGTCTTCAACGAGGACTTCACGAAGATGCTGATCCAGGGCGAAGATGCGCAGCACACCATCCGCGCCTACCTGGAAAGCGTCGCCCCCGATCTGCTCGAGCGTGTCGAGGCGTACGAGGACGAGATCGACCCGTTCGATGCGTTCCGCATCACGGAGCAGATCGAGAAGGCTCTCGACCGCAAGGTGTGGCTGCCGTCGGGCGGATCGCTCGTGATCGACCGCACCGAGGCCATGACGGTGGTGGACGTCAACACCGGGAAGTTCGTCGGCTCCGGCGGAAACCTCGAGGAGACGGTCACCAAGAACAACCTCGAGGCCGCGGAAGAGATCGTCCGTCAGCTGCGTCTGCGCGACATCGGCGGCATCATCGTGGTCGACTTCATCGACATGGTGCTCGAGTCCAACCGCGACCTCGTGCTGCGCCGTCTGATCGAGTGCCTGAGCCGCGACCGGACGAAGCACCAGGTCGCCGAGGTCACCTCGCTCGGCCTCGTGCAGATGACCCGCAAGAAGCTCGGTCTGGGGCTGCTGGAGACCTTCAGCGAGGCCTGCGAGGTGTGTGCCGGCCGCGGTGTCATCGTCCACCATGACCCGGTCGTGAAGCACCGCTCGAGCAACAACGGCGGCAACAACGGCAACGGCGGGGGCCAGGGCGGCCGTCGTCAGCGCGGCGGCAACGGCGGCAACGGTCAGAGCCAGAACGCGCCTGCGGCGCCGAACGTCACCCACAGCATCACTGAGGGCGCGAAGTCGGCGTTGGCTCAGATCGCGGCGTCCACGATCGCTCCGGCGGCGGAAGGCGCAGCAGAGGTCGAGCCGGCCGACGCGGCGGGTGAGGCGCCTGCGGCGACGGATCGGCCGAAGAAGCCCCGCAAGAAGCGCGGCGGTGACCGGAAGGCGCCGAAGTCTCCTGCCGAGCAGCTTCTCGACTCGGTTCTCGACGCCCTTCCGGAGCCGAAGGCTCCTGGTCAGGGACGAGGGCGCCGTCGGGTGAGCACGGCAGCGCTCACGGGCACTCCGGTGTCGGTGAACTCCGAGCCCTCAGCGCCGATCGCGACCGCGGACTCGGAGTCCTGAGGCGATAAGGCGCCGCACCAGCTCTTTGCCCTTCACCTGATGGGCGCCAGCATCGACGAGCCGGGGGATGAGCTCCTCCGGCACGTCGTAGTGGTCGAGGTCGAATGCTCGCGCGGGCACGTCGTTCGCCCTCGCGAAGGCGTGCAGCTCGTCGATGCTGTCGTCGCTGACCAGGTGCGCCCACAGGCGTCCGTGGGCGGGCCAGATGGGGTCGTCGACGAGTACGGTCACCTCGTCAGCCTATGCGCGCGTCGGTCGGGGAGGATGCGTACGGGGCGCGAACGTGCAGGAATCGGCCCGCTTTGCGACACCGTCCCGCTTCCGGTAAAGTAGTCCCTTGGTGCGTATGCCGCGTCGTCCTCGCCGGACGGAGCGGAGAGCCTTGCGTTCGCACCCGTCGCCCTGCGGCGCATGCAAGCAACAGTCTTCCCGTGACATTCTCGGAGCCGCAGTGCTCCCCAACGAAACAAGGTATGAAGTGGTTTACGCAGTAGTGCGCGCCGGTGGGCGGCAGGAGAAGGTCGAGGTCGGCACGATCGTTCAGCTCGACCGTGTGCAGGCTGCCCAGGGCGAGAAGATTGAGCTTGCCGCTGTGCTGCTCGTCGACGGCGCCACGGTGACCACCGACGCTGACAAGCTGGCGAAGGTCAAGGTCACGGCAGAGGTTCTCGGCAACCTCCGCGGCCCGAAGATCATCATCCAGAAGTACAAGAACAAGACCGGTTACAAGAAGCGTCAGGGCCACCGCCAGGAGCTCACGCGCGTCAAGATCACCGGCATCAAGTAAGACCGAGGAGACCAGGACATGGCACACAAAAAGGGCGCAAGCTCCACCCGCAACGGTCGTGACTCCAACGCACAGCGCCTCGGCGTGAAGCGCTTCGGCGGTCAGCAGGTTCTCGCCGGCGAGATCATCGTCCGCCAGCGCGGCACGCACTTCCACCCCGGCGTGAACGTCGGCCGTGGCGGCGACGACACGCTGTTCGCTCTGGCCGCGGGCGCGGTCGAGTTCGGCGCGAAGGGCGGCCGCAAGGTCGTCAACATCGTCGCTGCAGCTGAGTGATCTCAGCGCGACACTAGTCATCCGGTTCGGGGCGGGCTTCGGCTCGCCCCGTCCGTGTATCTGCACACCTTCACCACACAAGGGATCCAGGGGAACTCGCACATGGTCACGTTCGTCGACACCGTCACACTGCACCTGCGTGCGGGTAAGGGCGGCAACGGCTGCGTCTCCGTCCACCGCGAGAAGTTCAAGCCCCTCGGCGGTCCGGATGGCGGCAACGGCGGTGACGGCGGCGACATCGTGCTCGTCGCCGACACGCAGACCGGCACCCTTCTCTCGTACCACCACTCGCCCCACCGGTCGTCCGGCAACGGCGGACCCGGTATGGGCGATCACCGCTCGGGGTTCCTCGGCGAGACGCTCGAGCTTCCGGTGCCCGTCGGCACCGTGGTGAAGAACACGGCAGGCGATGTCCTCATCGACATGATCGTGCCCGGCGAGCGCTTCGTCGTCGCCAAGGGCGGCATGGGCGGACTCGGCAATGCCGCCCTCGCCACGCCGAAGCGCAAGGCTCCCGGCTTCGCGCTGCTCGGCACGCCGGGACACGAGGGCGATGTCGTCCTCGAGCTGAAGACCGTCGCTGACATCGCGCTCGTCGGTTACCCGTCAGCGGGCAAGTCGAGCCTGATCGGTGCGATCTCCGCGGCCCGTCCGAAGATCGCCGACTATCCGTTCACCACCCTGCACCCGAACCTCGGTGTCGTGCAGCAGGGCGACTTCCGCTACACGGTCGCCGATGTGCCTGGCCTCATCGAGGGCGCGAGCGAGGGAAGGGGGCTCGGTCTCGAGTTCCTCCGCCACGTCGAACGCTGCTCCGCGCTGCTGCACGTGCTCGACTGCGCCACGCTCGAGCCCGGTCGCGACCCGATCTCCGACCTCGACGTGATCCTCGCCGAGCTCGGAGCCTACGAGGTGCCCGAAGGCCAGACGCCGCTGCTGGAGCGCCCGCAGCTCATCGCCCTGAACAAGGTCGACGTCCCCGAGGCGCGCGACCTCGCCGAACTCGTGCGGCCGGAGCTCGAGGCGCGCGGGTTCCGGGTGTTCGAGATCTCCACCGTCTCGCACGAGGGACTCCGCCCGCTCACCTTCGCCCTCGGTGAGCTGGTCGAGAAGCACCGCGCCGAAGCTGCAGTCGAGGCTCCGCCGGAGCGCGTCGTCATCCGCCCGCGCGGTTCAAAGAAGGAGTTCTCGATCCGCGTCGAAGGCGGCACGTACGGAAACGTGTACCGCATCCTCGGCGAGAAGCCGGTGCGCTGGGTGCAGCAGACCGACTTCCAGAACGAGGAGGCCGTGGGATATCTTGCGGATCGTCTCGAGAAGCTGGGGGTCGAGGACGAGCTCTTCCGCCTCGGTGCCGTCCAGGGATCGACCGTCGTGATCGGTGAGGGCGACAGCATCGTCTTCGACTGGGAGCCGACCATGACCTCCGCGGCGGAGCTGATGACGGCGCCGCGTGGGACCGACCCGCGCCTCGCGCCCAATGCGCGGCGGACGACGTCGGAGCGCCGGGAGCAGTACTACGAGCGCATGGACGCCAAGGCGGAGGCGCGCGCCGAGGTGGAGGCCCAGCGTCTCGCCGCCTACCGCGAGGACGGCGAGTGACCGCACGTACCCGCGCGGATCTCGCGACCGCGTCCCGCATCGTCGTGAAGGTCGGCTCGTCGTCGATCAGCGGCGATTCGTCGTGGCGTATCCCCGTGATCGTGGAGGCGTTGGCCGCGGCGCACGCCCGAGGCGCCGAGGTCGTGCTGGTCTCGTCCGGCGCGATCGCGTCGGGCATCCCGTTCCTGCGCCTCGACGCTCGTCCGACCGACTTGGCGACGCAGCAGGCGGCCGCCGCCGTGGGGCAGAACATCCTCGTGTACCGGTATCAGGAGGCGCTCCGTCCGTTCGACATCGTCGCAGGACAGGTCCTCCTCACGACTGGCGACCTCGAGAACGCGACATCGCGTTCGAATGCCCGACGTGCCATGGAGCGACTGCTGGGTCTGCGCACCCTCCCGATCGTGAACGAGAACGACACGGTCGCGACGCAGGAGATCCGCTTCGGTGACAACGATCGACTCGGCGCGCTCGTCGCTCAGTTGATCGAGGCCGACGCCCTCATCCTCTTGAGCGACATCGAGGCGTTGTACACGAAGCCGCCGACCGACCCCGGTGCAGAGCCGATCGACATCGTCGCACCAGACGCCGACCTCACCGGACTCGAGTTCGGAGCAACGGTCGTCAACAGCGTCGGCACCGGGGGAGCGGCGACCAAGGTCTCTGCCGCGCGTCTGGCCGCGGCATCCGGCATCGGTGTGCTCGTGACGAGCGCCGATCTCGTGGACAAGGCGCTGTCGGGTGCCGAAATCGGGACCTGGTTCGAACCCGCCACCTCATAAACTGGACGGATGACCGACCAGACCCCGCAGGTGCGCCTCGAGCGCGCCAAAGAGGCCTCTCGAGCCACCGCGGCTCTCACCAGCGACGACAAGGCGCGTGCCCTCGAGGCGATCGCCCTCGCCCTCCTGGATGCGGCGCCGCGCATCATCGAGGCGAATGGTCGTGACATCGAGCGTGGGCGGGAGGACGGTATCGGGGAGTCCCTGATCGATCGGCTGCGGCTCGATGAGAAGCGCGTCGAGGCGTTGGCAGCTGCCGTGCGAGAGGTCGCGGCTCTGCCCGATCCGGTGGGACGCGTTGTCGGCGGTCACCGGATGCCCAACGGCGTGGCGCTCGAACAGGTGCGGGTGCCCTTCGGCGTCGTCGGCGCGATCTACGAGGCCCGCCCCAATGTCACTGTCGACATCGCCGCGCTGGCCCTGCGTTCCGGCAACGCGGTCGTGCTGCGCGGCGGGAGCGCAGCCCGGGACTCGAACACCGTGCTCGTCGACGTGATGCGGCGGGCGGTGGAGGGCGCAGGGCTCACGGCCGAGGCGATCCAGACGGTCGACGATTTCGGTCGTGATGGGGCGAAGGCGCTCATGCACGGTCGTGGCTTCATCGACGTGCTGATCCCGCGGGGGAGTGCCGGCCTCATCGAGACGGTCGTCACGGAGTCGACCGTGCCGGTCATCGAGACCGGAGCGGGCAACGTCCACATCTTCCTCGACGAGACGGCGCCGGACGACTGGGCGCGCGACATCGTCGTGAACGCGAAGGTGCAGCGTCCCAGCGTCTGCAACGCGGTGGAGACCGTTCTCGTGCACCGCCAGGCAGCGCCGCGGCTCGTCCCGCTGGTGGCCAGCGCGCTGCAGAGTGAAGGCGTGGCCATCCACGGCGACGACATGGTCGTCGGCCTCATGTCGAACGTGATCCCCGCCACCGAGGAGGACTGGGAGACCGAGTACCTGAGCCTCGACATCGCGATCAAGGTCGTCGAATCGCTCGATGAGGCCATGGCCCACATCCGCCACTACAGCACCGGCCACACGGAGTCGATCATCACTACCGATTCCCGCAATGCCGATCGGTTCCTCGCGGAGGTGGACTCGGCCGTCGTGATGGTCAACGCGTCCACGCGCTTCACCGACGGGGGCGAGTTCGGCTTCGGTGCGGAGGTCGGTATCTCGACGCAGAAGCTGCATGCTCGCGGACCGATGGGGCTCGCCGAGCTGACCAGCACGAAATGGCTCGCGCGTGGGTCGGGGCAGACCCGCGGCTGAGGGCTAGACTGGGGGACGCTGTACCCCACAGGACCCGCACAGCACGCCACGAAACGGAGCCAGGATGAACCTCGTCGCACAGATCGCGATGGCCGCCGCCGAGACCGAGCACCACGGCAACGTCGCGCTCGAGACGCTGATCTTCGGGGTCATCGCCGCGATCGTGTTCGCCGCGCTGGGCTTCGTGACGTTCTCGTACAAGAACGTGGCGAACCGTCACTCGGCGAAGGCCGAGGCCTGGGCCGCGAAGCACGGCAAGGACGGCCACGAGGCGGGACACGGCCACTAGGCCCCCATGAACGACGCTGCGACCACGCGCACCCCGCGCATCGGCGTGATGGGCGGAACGTTCGACCCCATCCACCATGGGCACCTGGTCGCAGCCAGCGAGGTCGCGAACTCGTTCGGCCTCGACGAGGTGGTCTTCGTCCCGACCGGGCATCCCTGGCAGAAGTCGGGGGTCTCGCCGAGCGAGCACCGCTATCTGATGACCGTGATCGCGACGGCGTCGAACCCGCAGTTCACCGTGAGCCGCGTCGACATCGACCGCGAGGGCCCCACCTACACGATCGACACCTTGCGCGATCTGAAGCGTGATCGTCCGGACGCGGAGCTGTTCTTCATCACCGGCGCGGACGCCGTAGCGCAAATTCTCAGTTGGAGGGACCATGATGAGTTGTGGGAGTTGGCCCACTTCGTCGCGGTCTCGCGTCCAGGACATGTCCTGAGCACAGACGGCCTCCCGAGCGACAACGTCAGCCAACTGGAAGTGCCGGCGCTGTCGATCTCGTCGACGGACTGCCGTGAACGCGTTCGCGACGATCAGCCGGTCTGGTATCTGGTCCCTGATGGGGTCGTTCAGTACATCGCGAAGCATCATCTGTATCGGAGCAAGGCATGAGCACATCGGATCAGCAGGAGCAGGGTCCGCTGACCCGCAAGCAGCTGCGGGAGATCCGGTTGACGGGTTCCACACCGGTCATCTCCAGCGAAGAGGCAGCCGCAGCGGCCGAGGCGACGGTCCCCGCGCCGCCGCTGCCGCGCGCCGCCGAACCCGTCACGACCGCGGCACCGCCGGTACCGGAGCCCGTGGCCTCCGACCCGCGCGGCGACGCCCCGCTGACCCGCCGGCAGGCGCGCGAGCAGGAGAAGGTCCGCACGGCGTCCGTGCCGGTGATCGGAGCCGACGCCGAAGAAGCGGACGACTCGGCCGAAGAGACCGCCCCCGAATCCGTCACCGCCGCGCCGTCGCCCGTGGTCGCGCCCGCCGACATCGTCTCGGGGATCCCGGACTTCACCCGCACCGACGTCGATGACGACGATGTCGTCGATGACGAGATCGTCGTCGTCCCGGTGAGCGCGTCCGCCGCTGCCGACTCGGTCGGTGCGGTCCCGCTCGAGGCGGAAGAGTCACCCGTCGAACAGGTTCAGACCGCGCACGATGTCGAGGCCGTGCTGGGACTCGACACGGACGACTCCGAGACCGCGCCCGACGACGACGTGCTCGCGGATGTCGACGAGACCGACGACGACACGGAGACCCCGGGCGTCCGTCCGACGGTCAACTCGGCGTTCGGCGAGGGGATCCTCGCGGACGCACCCGACGCCCACGCACCTTTCCGTCCCTCGTTCGACGATCTCCTCACGGTGGGCGACTCCACGGGGTCACAGCACTCCGCTCCGAACGCGCTGATCTTCACTCCGTCGCCGGGTGAGGGATCGTTGTCCGGCCCGGTCGCGTCGACCGGTGAGATCCTGGTCACGGGCTCCTACGAGTTGCCGCAGGGCATGGGCTCGCAGGGGCACGCCCTCGGCACGACCGACGGCAAGGACGTCGACGCAGTCCTCATCGACGGTGAGCTGCCTCCGGCATCCTCACCCACGCCGATCGCCGCGAGCTCGGCCGTCAGCACCATCAAGCCCGCCGGTGAAGTCATCCGGCCCCCGGCCCCTGAGAAGGGCAACCGTCTCATGCTGACCCTGGCGATCGTCGCCGGAGGACTCGCCCTCGCCTTGGGCGTAGCTCTCATTTTCGCCTTCACAACGAATGTGCTCTGATGCAATCACCTGAAACCGCCGAAGAGATGCTGCGCCTCGCAGCACAAGCCGCGATCGACAAGGGCGGTGAGGATCTCGTCGCACTCAACGTGTCGGAGCCCCTTCCGCTCGTCGACATCTTCCTGCTGGTCACCGGAAACAGCGAGCGCAACGTCGCCGCGATCGCGGATGAGATCGAAGACCGGCTGATCGAGTCCGGCCACAAGCGCGTGCGCCGCGAAGGGCGCGCGGAAGCCCGCTGGGTCCTGCTCGATTTCGGCGATCTGATCGTGCACGTCTTCCACCAGGAGGAGCGCGTCTACTACGGGCTCGAGCGCCTGTGGAAGGACTGCCCGATCGTTCCGATCGACGTCGCCGAGCCGGCCGCAGACCCGAGCTGACATGGCGACGCACCTGATCACCGGTGCGGGCTCCGGAATCGGCGCCGTGCTCGCGCTGCGGTTGCTGGAGCGCGGGGATGACGTGGTGGTCCTGGCCCGCGACGCAGGACGCGCGAAGCAGATCGTGCAGGATCTTCCCGGGGCGTCCGTCGTCGTCGCGGATCTGTCTCAGCCGGGTCGGCTCTCCTGGGCGCTGTCGAAGCAGAACCTGCCCGACCGCATCGACTCGCTCGTGCATGTGGCCGGGGTCGTCGACCTCGGCGATGTCGCCGACCTCCCCGCCTCCCTCTGGGAGCAGCAGCTCGCCGTGAATCTCGTCGCCCCCGCCGAGCTCACGCGACTCCTCCTTCCTGTTCTGCGCGTGTCTCAGGGGCACGTGGTGTTCGTGAACTCGGGTGCGGGGCTGCGGGCCAATGCCGGCTGGTCGGCGTATGCGGCGTCCAAGCACGGTCTCAGAGCCCTCGCCGACGCGCTACGAGCGGAAGAGGCGGAGCACTGCGTGCGGGTGACCTCGATCTTCCCTGGACGAACGGCGACGCCGATGCAGGAACGCGTGCACCACCAGGAGGGAGCCGACTACGACGCCGATCGTTTCATGACGCCGGAGTCCGTCGCCACGACCATCCTCACCGCACTCGACCTTCCGCGCGACGCGCAGATCACCGATCTGTCGGTTCGTCCCGGCGTTCACTGAGGCGAGGGCAGCGCCCATCAGGCCGTGAGACGCGTGCGACGCTGCAGCATGCCGCGATCGGCGCGCGTCTGCGGCGGGATGGCGGACAGCAGCGACCGCGTGTAGGGGTGCTCCGGATGGCGGTAGACCTCTTCCGTGTCTCCGATCTCGACCATCTCGCCGAGATACATGACCGCGACCCGGTCGGCGATGTGCCGCACGAGCGACAGGTCGTGGGCGATGAAGACGATCGACATGCCCAGTCGCTCGCGCAGGTCGCACAGCAGGTCGATGATCTGCGCACGGATGGACACATCCAGCGCGGAGACGGGTTCATCGCACACCAGGACGTCAGGGTCGAGCGCGAGCGCCCTGGCGATGCCGATGCGCTGACGCTGGCCGCCGGAGAACTGGTGGGGGAAGCGCGAGGCCATCTCGGGGGTGAGTCCGACGAGCGCGAGCAGTTCGGCGACGCGCTCACGCCGGCTTGCGGGGGACCCTGTGCGCGTGGCCGCGAGGGGTTCGGCGACGATCTGCTGCACGGTCATGCGCGGGTTGAGCGACATGTACGGATCCTGGAACACCATCTGCACCCCTCGCCGCAGGATCTTCCTGTCCTGCAGACGGCCGCGGGTCACGTCCTGGTCCCGATAGCGCAGCGTGCCGGCATCCGGTGAATCGAGACCCACCAGCATGCGGGCCAGCGTCGACTTCCCGCTGCCAGACTCGCCGACGATCGCGAGGATCTCTCCCTGTCGGAGCTCGAGGTCGACCCCGGCGACCGCGGCGACCCGGTGGGCGCGTCGCCCGCTCCCCGAGCGGAACGTACGTTCGAGCCCGCGACCCTCCAGGATCGGCGCCGACCCGTCGCCGTCGGCCGCCGCGCTCACGTCGCGTGGCATCGAGTTCAGGAGCTGGACCGTGTAGGGATGCTGCGGCTTGGTGAGCACTTCGTCCGCCGTGCCGGATTCGACGATGCGACCCGTGCGCATGACTGCGACCTGGTCCGCGACCTCCATCACGACACCCAGATCGTGGGTGATGAGCAGGATCCCCATGCCGAGGCGGTCGCGGAGCGACAGCAGCAGATCGAGGATCTGCGCCTGCACCGTCACATCGAGTGCGGTCGTCGGCTCATCCGCGATGATGAGATCGGGATCCAGTGCGATCGCCATCGCGATCAGGATGCGCTGGCGCTGGCCGCCGGAGAACTGGTGCGGATAGTCGTGCACGCGCTTGTCGGGGGTCGGGATGCCGACGAGACCGAGCAGTTCGACCGCACGCTCCTCGGCGGCGCGCCGGCTGATGCCGCGGTGAGCGCGGATGAGGTCGATGATCTGGTCGCCGATGCTGAGGACCGGGTTCAACGCGGAGAGGGCGTCCTGCATGACCAGGCTCACCTGCACCCCACGCAGGCGGCGGTGCTGCTCCGGCGAGAGCGAGAGGAGGTCCGTTCCGCCGAGTGCCATGGTGGTCGCCTCGACGTCTCCGTCGTCGATGAGGCCCATGATCGCGCGGGCTGTCATCGACTTGCCTGACCCTGACTCGCCCAGCAGTGCGAACACCTCGCCTCGGCGTACGACGATGTCGATCCCGTCGACGACGCGGTTGCGACGGCCATCGCCTGTGAGGGTGACGGTGAGTCCCTCGACGTCCAGGACGACGGCGTTCGGGGTGTCGGAAGTGTTCTCCATGGATGCCATCATGCCAGCTTCCGCGTTCTGAATTGTTTCGAACAGGAAACATTTCAGCCGAAGATAATCATGACAGTTGACTTCTGCGCCGAAATCCTCCAGATTCGAGGAATCTCCCGCTCGTCGATCGGGAGTGGCACCCGCATCATCGAACCGAAGGAGCGCATCCGTGCTCGAAGAAGCAGGCCGGTACACCGGCTACACCGCTTACGACTACCTCGAAGCTGGCAAGGACTACCGCGAGTTCCGCTACGCCAAGCAGATCGGCCGCGTGCCGGCGTACGACCTCGGCCTGAACGACGCGCAGCAGGAACGCACCGAGCGCCTGCTCCGTGAAGAGACCGTGATCTCGCTGCACGAGCACGTGCAGGTGTTCCCCGAAGACATGGGAGAGCTCCGCGATCACATCCGGCAGGGCCGGGAACCCACCGGCTACCAGGGCCTCGCTCGCTCCGGTCTGACCGCCGTGTTCGACAACGGGATGGACGGCACCTGCTGCATCTCGAGCGACGCCGGCTGGAAGTACCAGGACGTGCTGTTCGACCTCGGCGTGCGCATGGCCGACCTCGCGCATCAGGACTTCGTGATGAAGGCCGAGTCGATCAAGGACATCCGCCACGCCGCAGAGACCGGTCGCGTCGCGCACATCTTCGCGCTCGAAGCCTCGACCATGATCGAGAACGAGGTCGACCGCCTCGACGTGCTCTACGGCTTCGGCGTGCGGCAGATGGGCATCGCCTACTCCGAGGCCAACATGCTCGGCGGCGGCCTCAAGGAGCGCGGCGACGGCGGACTCACCTACTTCGGCGAGCGCGCGGTCGAGCGGATGAACAAGCTCGGCATCGCCATCGACATCTCGCACTCCGGCGACCAGACCTGTCTCGATGTGATCGCGCATTCGAACAAGCCGGTGTTCATCACCCACGCCGGTGCCCGCGGGCTGTGGCCGACGAACCGGATGAAGACCGATGAGACGATCATCGAGTGCGCGAAGCGCGGTGGGGTGATCGGCATCGAGGCAGCTCCCCATACGACCATCTCGCCCCAGCACCCGAAGCACTCGCTGGAGTCGGTCATGGACCACTTCCAGTACTGCGTCGACCTGGTGGGTCTGGAGCACGTCAGCTTCGGCCCGGACACCCTGTTTGGCGACCATGTCGGTCTGCATGATGCGTTCTCCTCGAACCTGTCGCTCGGACAGGCGCACGCCAACGTCGACTACGAGAAGCAGCCGTACGTCGACGGCATCGAGAACCCGGCTGAGGCCTTCTACAACATCATCGGCTGGCTCGTGAAGCACGACTACTCCGACGACGAGATTCGCGCGGTCGTCGGAGGGAACACCATGCGCGTACTCGAGGAGGTCTGGGTCTGATGAAGTACAGCAAGTTCCTCGCCCTCGGCGCGGCCACGGTTCTCGCCGTCGGTCTCGCCGCGTGCGCCCCGTCCGCGCCGGAACCGGGGGAGTCATCAGGCTCCACCGGTCCCAGCGATGAGACGCTCAGCATCGGCACCACCACGGATGTCGTCAACTTCAACCCGGTGCTCGGCAACAGCCGCACGGACTCGTGGATCACGAATCTGATGTATCCGCATCTGCTGAGCATCAGCGACGACGGCACCAAGGAAGCCCATGTGGCGACCGATTGGGGCTACGTCGACGACACCACCGGGTTCTACGAGATCCGCGACGACCTCACCTGGAGCGACGGCGAACCGTTGACCGCCGAGGACGTGGCCTGGACCCTGAACGCGGTCAAGCGCGATCAGGCCCCCGGCACGTTCTACGGACAGCTCGGCAACCTCGAGACCGCGACCGCCGTCTCCGACACCAGGGTCGAGCTCACCCTGACGCAGCCCGACTCGTCCATCATCGACGAGATCGGGTTCTGGGGCGTCGTCGTCCCTCAGCACGTGTTCGAGCCGAAGGGCTCGATCGCCGAGTTCGCGAACGACGGCAGCGACGGCGGCTGGGTGGGCATGGGACCGTTCATCATGAGCGACTTCCAGGTCGGCCAGCACTACACGCTCGAGCGCGTCGAGGACTACCCCCTCGTCGACGGCGGCGTTCCCGGCCCGGCCGAGGTCGTCTACCGCGTGTACCCCGACGTGAACACCGAGATCCTGGCGCTGCAGAGCGGCGAGATCGACGTGATCGCGAACGCCCTGCCACCCGCACAGGTCGAGCAGCTCAGCAGCACCGACGGCCTCCAGGTCATCGAGGCTCCCGGCCTCGGCTACGCGCACCTCGTCTACAACATGGACAAGCCCGACCTCGCGAAGGCCGAGGTGCGTCAGGCGCTCGCCCATGCGGTCGACTATGACGCGATCCGCACGGTCGTGCTGCAGGGCCAGGCCGTCTCGACCGGGTCCAGCGCGCTCATGCCGGTGCTCGCCAAGTACTACGACGACTCGGTGACCGAGTACGAGTTCGATCCCGAGAAGTCGCGCTCGTTGATGGAGGAAGCCGGCTACACCGCCGGTTCCGACGGCACCTTCCCGGTCTCGTTCCGGCTGATCTACTCCCTGCAGGACAGCGTGACGAGCCAGTGGGCGCAGATGGTCAAGGACAGCGCGGCCGAGGCCGGTATCACGATCGAGCTGCAGGGCACGGAGCGGAACACGTACCTCTCGATGACCAACGAGGGCGACTACGACATCTACGCCGGCAACTTCGCCATCATGGACGACCCGGTGACGAACTTCGCCCTGTCGTACCTGCCGGGCGGCGCGATCAACTACACCCACGTGGACGACGCCGACCTGAACGCCCTGATCGAAGAGGGCATGGTCACGTTCGACGAGGACGAGAAGATCTCGATCATGCGCGAGGCGAACAAGATCGTCCACGAGCAGGTCTACGACAACATCATGTACACGCAGAACCTGTTCTTCGCGGCCAGCGACGAATGGGCCGGCTTCATCTCGAAGCCGAGTGAACTGCTCTCGATCGTGAACCCGCTCTCGCTCGCGAGCGCGCACCCGGTCGAGTAACCACCACCGCACTCTCGAGGAAGGTCGCCCGGGTGTCCCGAGCATCGTTCATACTCCGTCGCGCAGGGAGAGGTCTGCTCACGATCTGGTTCGCCGTGACCGTGACGTTCCTGCTCCTGCGACTGCTCCCCGGCGATCCGGCCCTGGCGCTGGCGAGCCCGAACATGACGGACGACATCCGGGCGACCATCCTCGAGCAGTACGGGCTGGACCAGCCCCTGATCGTGCAGTACGGCCTGTACATGTGGCAACTGCTGCAGGGCAACATGGGGATCTCGTTCACCCAGTCGATCCCGGTCACCGATGTCCTGCTGCAGCGGCTGCCGTGGACCCTGCTGCTGACGATCACCGCCCTGGTGCTCACGATCGTCATCGGCGTCCCGCTCGGGGTCGCGGCCGCCTCGCACAAGGGACGCTTCATCGACAGGGCGGTGCAGGTCGTCGGCGTGACGGGGCAGTCGCTGTTCGTCCCCAGCGTCGCGATCCTGCTCCTGTTCGTCTTCGGCCTGAACCTCGGCTGGTTCCCGATCGGCGGGGCGTACACCAACAACACCTACGGCTTCGAGTGGTACCTCAGCGTCGCGCAGCACCTCGTGCTGCCCGCCGTGTCGCTGATGCTCATCCAGGTCGGCTCGTACGTGCTCACGATGCGCTCGACGTTGATCGAGACACTCGGTGAGGACTACATCCTCCTGGCGAAGGCCAACGGCATCCGCGGCGGTCGCATCCTCTGGAAGCACGCGCTGCGCAACGCCCTGCTGCCGACGACGACGCTGATCGGTCTGCAACTCGGATTCCTGGTCGGCGGCGCCGTGCTCACCGAGACGGTGTTCGCCTATCCCGGGATCGGCCGCGGCATCTACGAGGCCGTCACCCAGCTCGACTTCCCCGTCCTGCAGGGAGCGTTCCTCATGCTCGCCGTCACGGTGGTCGTGGCGAACACGATCACCGACATCATCTACGGCTACCTGGACCCGAGAGTGAAGACCTCATGACCGCTCCGATGCCCTCCTCAGAGACCCTCGCGCCGAGTGAGCCGACCGCCGCGGGGAGCGAGCGGGCGAGCGCCCACACCTGGCGCGCGTTCCGCCGCGACCCGCTCGGCATGATCTCCCTCGGGCTCCTCGTCCTGCTCGTGATCGTCGCCCTGGCCGCACCCCTGATCGCCCCGTACCCGGCCAGCTACGGTCCGGACGTGCTGCGTCCGCCGAGCGGCGACCACTGGTTCGGCACCGATGCGCTCGGCCGCGACGTGTTCTCCGAGGTGATCTGGGGAACGCAGCAGAGCGTGCTCGTCGCGGTCGCCGCATCCGTGATCGCGATCGTGTTCGGCACGATCATCGCTGTGCTCGGCGCCTACTTCCGCCGACTCGACAGCGTCATCAGCGTGATCGTCGACATGACGCTCTCGCTGCCGGTGCTGCCGCTGATGATCCTGATCGCCGCCCTGGTCGGGCCGAGCACCTCGACGATCATCTTCGTGGTCGCGGCGTTCTCCTGGCCCGAGGTCACGCGCCTCGTCCGGTCGCAGGCCCTGACCGTGGTCGGCCTTCCCTACGTCGACGCCTCGCGGTTGATGACGACCTCCCCGGTGTGGATCATCACCAGGCACGTGCTTCCGGCAGTGACTCCGGTGGTCGTGGTGTCCGTGGTCGTGACCGCGTCGCGGGCCGTGCTCTCGGCAGCAGGACTCGCCTTCCTCGGCCTCGGCGACCCGACGACCTGGTCCTGGGGACGCATCCTGTACGAGGCCCAGCAGGCCGGTGCGATGGTGAGCGCGTGGTGGCTGACACTCTTCCCCTCCATCGCGATCCTCATCCTGGTGCTCTCCGCGACCCTTCTCTCGATCGCCTACAACGACGCGCGCAATCCGCGTCACCTCGCCCGATAGGAGCATGAGATGGCCGATTTCGACCAACGGCTCGCGCCCGAGTTCTTCGACCGCGTGCAGGCGCGCGTGCGTGCGCAGATGGCGGAGGAGGGGTTCGATGCCTTCCTCACCGACCATCCGGAGGACATCGCGTACCTCACCGGCTTCTTCCACCACCCGTCGGAGCGTCCGGTGGCGATCTGGATCGAGGCCACCGGCCGCATCGTGATGCTCCTGCCGGAGCTGGAGCGGGAGTACGCGGACTCGCAGTCCGCCAGGGCCGAGCTCGTCGCCTTCTTCGAGTACCCGGGCGTGGTCGCGCCGTTCGAGGTGCTCGCCGGGGCGGTGACGCCGCGCGGGCGGGTCGGCTTCGCATCGACGATGCCGTACCAGCGCCTGTCCGCGGCGCAGGCGGCGATGGGGCAGGCCGCGCTGGTCCCATCCGACCTGATCACTCGGATCCGCTATGTGAAGTTCCCCGAGGAGGTGGCTCTGCACCGCGAGGCGGCACGCGTCACGGATCGGATGCTGGACGCCGGTGTGCAGCTGGTGGCCGAGGCTGTCGCCGCCGGGGGAGAGCTCCCCACCGAGGCCGAGCTCGAGCGCCACGTCACCGCGACCGGCACCCGCATCATGTACGCCGAGCACCGCAACGTGGTTGTGGCCTCGCTGCTGGCGGGCGGCCTCGTGTACTCGGGCGCGAACTCCGCGTTCCCGCATGGACTACCGTCGGTGAACCGACTCAAGGCGGGCGACACCTTCATGCTCTCCCTCGGGTGCGCGATCGGCGGCAGGTTCATCGAGGGCGAGCGGACCTTCGTGCTCGGAGAGCCGACCGCCGAGCAGCGGCGCTATCACGACACGATCCACGCGGCACAGCTGCGCGGACGCGAGACCATCCGCGCCGGGCTGGAGTGCCGCGAGGCGAACCGGCTCTGCCTCGACGTGATCCGCGACGCGGGGCTCGGCGAGTTCATCCGCCATCGCCAGGGGCACGGCATCGGACTCGGCATGCACGAGGCCCCGTGGCTCGAAGACGGCGACGCCACGCTGCTGCAGGAGGGCATGGTCGTCTCCAACGAGCCGGGCATCTACGTCCCCGGCCATGCGGGGTACCGCATCAGCGACAGCATGCTCGTGACCGCCACAGGTGCCGAGCCCCTGACCGCCTTCCCCCGCAGCCTCGACGACTGCATCATCGCGCTCTGACGCCCCGGAACCGAGAGAGAGACCACGACATGACATCCACCCCGCCCGTATCCCCGGAGTTCGCCGCTGCGACCAGCGCCCACGAGTGGGTTGAGATCAACGGCAACCATCTCGCCGTCGAGGTGCTCGGCCCTGAGGGCGCGCCCGTCATCATCACGCACCACGGCGCACCGGGGCTCGGCTCTCGTGCGGAACCCCGGGCCAGCTTCGGGCGCCTCGCCGACGAGTACCGCGTCGTGGTGTTCGACGCTCGCGGGAGCGGTCAGAGCGAGGGTGAAGGCACCTACAGCCACGAGCAGTGGGCCGCCGACATCGACGGTCTGCGCGAGTGGATCGGCGCCGACCGGATCGCGATCGCCGGCGGCTCGTACGGCGGCTTCATGGCGATGGAATACGCGCTGCGGTATCCGGACCGCGTGGCAGCGATGGTGCTGCGGGACACGTCTCCCGACAACTCCAACGCCCACCTGGCGCGCGAGAACGCCCTGGCCTCCGACCGCGTGACGATCGACATGGAGAAGTTCGATCGCATCGACGTCGGTCAGGTCCGCGATGACGAGGATCTCAAGGACTGCTGGCGGGAGATCCTGCCGCTGTACGACTTCGTCTACGACCCGGAGGCCGTGGAGCGGAAGGTGCAGGCGACGCCGTACCGATACCGCGCCCACAACTACGCCTTCTCCGTCAACCTCCCGAACTACGACCTCAAGCCGCGACTGCCCGAGATCGGTGTGCCGACACTCATCACGGTGGGGCGGACGGACTGGATCACGCCAGTATCGTGTAGCCAGACGATCGCCGATCTCATCCCGGACTCCGAGATGGTGGTGTTCGAGAAATCGGGGCACTCCCCGCAGATCGAGGAGGCAGAGGCGTGGACGAAGACGGTGCGCACGTTCCTGCACCGGGTGTACCCGCCGACCCGATGAGCGGCATCCACCTGACGAGAGAAGTGAGCGACCTCGATCGTCGGATCGTCGTCGCGTTGCAGCAGGACGGACGCGCGAGCTGGACCTCGATCGCCGAGTTCGCCGGTGCCCCCGTGTCCACCGTCACGCGCCGCGGTCAGCAGCTGCTCGCCGAGGGACTCGTGCGGGTCGGGATCGTGCCGACGCTCGGCAGCGAGGGCCACGTGGAGACGTTCTTCGTGCGGATCAACTGCACCCCCGGGTCGCAGTTGGGCGTCGCACAGGCGCTGATCGGGTCGCCGTACGTGCGATTCGTGACCCTGGTCACCGGGAAGTTCGACGTCTTCGCCGAGGTCGTGATCCCCGGCGACTCCGCGACGTACGCGCACGTCCTCACCGACCTGCAGGCCATACCGGGAGTCGAGCGCTGGCGCAGCGACCTCGTGGTGCACACCTACAAGGTGAGCTTCGACTGGGGGCGGCAGCTCTATGACGCGCATGCCGAGGCGACAACCGACCCGCAGTCGTACATGCCGGCGCCCAACACGTGCGATCCGACGCACTTCGACGACGCCGACCGGGCGATCGTCGAAGAACTGCGCCACAACGGCAGGGCGTCGTTCCAGTCCATCGGCGACACGCTCGACATGAACGAGAGCAGCGTTCGTCGCCGGTACGAGCGGATGCGCAACGCGGGCTGTCTGACCACCGTGACCATGGTGCCGGCATCCGCACTGGGGATGAGCGCGGAGACGCTGCTCATCCTGCGGGTCGAGCCCTCCCGGATCGCGGCGGTGGCGCAGACGCTCGCGCACCACGTGTCGGTCCGATTCCTCGCGGCTGCTCTGGAGGAGAACTCGCTGTACTGCGAGATCATCCTGCCGAGCACCGAGACGCTGCACGACTTCCTCACCGGGACGATCGCGCATCTCAAGGGCGTCCGCGGGTGGAACGCGGCGATGGAGCTGGTCTTCATGAAGCGCGGGTTCATCGAGACGCCGTGGTGGCGTGCGCAGGTCGCGTCCGCCGGCGGCGTCGAATCCGTCTCGTAGCGACGATCTTCCGCCCACCGCATCCTCGGCGCGCGGTGTCAAGGGGCTTCCCCAGCCACCATCAGGGCCGCACTCTTAGGGAAGAGAGAGTCCTGGAGGGCCCCCAGATGTCTGAACTTCCGGATCCGCGGTTCATCTTGAACCGCATCACCGCTTCGGAATGGGTGATCAACGATCTTCGTTACGCACCCAACGATCCGCGGCACGTGGTCGCCTGCGTGTACGAGCTCGCCGAGACCGAGGTCGAGGTGACCTGGTTGCGCGACCTTCCGCTCGCAAGCCGTTACGGGACCGTCTTCGAGGTGCTCGAAGACGTGGAGAGGATGCGGGGGACGAGCAGGGCGACGCGCCCGATCTCGATCGCCCACCGTCCGCCGCTCGCCACCACCTAGCGGTCGCGCGAGACCCTACGGCAGAAGCGCGCCTCCTCGATCGTCGAGGAGGCGCGCTTTTCGTGTTCGTCCGCTCGGCGTCAGCGCCGAAGGTCGAGCGGCACACCCCGGATAGGCTCGGGTGCATGGACGACGTCCGCAACGTGCACGAGGCCCTTTCCACGATCACCGAGCACTGGCAGCCGCATCGGCTCACGAGCATCAACGACTACGACGTCAAGGTCGTCAAGCTTCAGGGCGAGTTCGTCTGGCACACGCACCCCGACACCGATGAGATGTTCATGGTGGTGAGCGGGCAGCTGACCATCCAGCTCCGCGATCGCGATGTCGTCCTCGGACCGAGCGACGTGTTCGTGGTCCCTCGCGGCGTCGAGCACTGTCCGAAAGCAGCCGAGGAGGTCCACGCGATCCTGTTCGAGCCGAAGGGCACGGTCAACACGGGCGACGCAGGTGGCGACATGACGTCGGATCTGCGCGAACTCTCCTGACGCGCGGACCTGACGCTCGGACGTGATGCTCAGACGCCCGCGTCCTCGTCGTCTCCGGCGGCGACACGGTCGGCCTCGGCGCTGTCGATCAGAGCATCGTCGACGTCCTGATCGAGAACGCGCTCCCCGTCCACTTCTCGGGTGGGCACATCGTCGTCGTCACCAGCGGGCACCGGGGGCACGGGAGGGATGATGGGATTCGACATGAGCGCTTCCTTTCGTCGGATGCCCTCACGCTAGGTCGCCCGTGGTGCGGACGCGATCGGGTTGACGCGCGCCATGGAGCGCGGTAGACGCAGCACCTCGGTCGTCACGGCTCCAGGTACGCGGCGACGTTCGCCAGCGACGAATCCGATCCGGAAACGAAGAAAGCCCCCGGATATCCGGGGGCTTCTCGGTGGACCTGAGGGGACTCGAACCCCTGACCCCCTGCATGCCATGCAGGTGCGCTACCAGCTGCGCCACAGGCCCAGACACCACTCCGAACGAGCCGGAGCAACTTGAAAAGAGTACTACACGACTCCGCGCGAGCACCAATCGGGGCGGAGCGCCCGGGAGTGTCGTCGCCGCCGGAACATCCCCGACCTTCTGGGCGTTCTGTTCATCGTGAGCATCCTCGACAGTCTGGTGATCGGCGCAGGGCAGGCCGGTCTCTCGGCGTCGTTCCACCTCGCCCGACTCGGCATCTCGCATGTGGTGCTGGACGCGAACGAGCGTCCGGGCGGGGCGTGGCAGCATCGGTGGGACGCGCTCACGATGCAGGACGTGCACGGCGTCGCAGAGCTGCCGGGCGACAGTCCTCCGCCGCGAGACGCCGCACGTGCGAACGCGGCCGTCCCCGCGTACTTCGCCGCCTACGAGCGCGCGCATGCGCTCCCCGTGCTGCGTCCGGTGCACGTCGAACGGGTCGAGGACCAGGGGGGAGTGCTCGTGGTGCGCGCGCACGAGGGGGAGTGGACGACGCGCACGCTCGTGAACGCCACCGGAACGTGGTCGCATCCGTTCCTGCCGCACTTCCCAGGGATGGAGACGTTCCTGGGCGAGCAGCTGCACACCGTGGACTACCCGGGGCCGGAGCACTTCGTCGGCAAGCGGGTGCTCGTCGTCGGAGGCGGAGCCTCGGCCGTGCAGTTCCTCGGCGCGCTCGCGCCGCTCACCGAGACGCTCTGGGTCACCCGCCGCGAGCCCGTGTGGCGGGACGACGACTTCACCCCCGAGGCCGGGGCGGCGGCCGTGGCGCTCGTCGAGAAGCGTGTCGCCGCAGGGCTCCCGCCCGAGAGCGTGGTCAGCGTCACCGGGCTCATGCTGCGTCCGCAGGAGCGCGAAGCCGAGCGCCTCGGCGCCTACGCCGCTCGGCGGCCGATGTTCCAGCGCATCGAACCCGATGGCGTGCGGTGGGCCGACGGGAGCTTCGAGCGCGTCGATGTGATCCTGTGGGCGACGGGCTTCCGGCCGGCGATCAGTCACCTGGCGCCCTTGCATCTGCGCAGCGCGGCGGGCGGCATCCAACTCGACAGGAATGGCCGCGGCACGACCGCCGTCGCGGACCCGCGGGTGCAGCTCGTGGGGTACGGACCCTCGGCGAGCACGATCGGCGCCAACCGCGCGGGGCGCTCGGCGGCGAAGGGCGCGCAGCGGGCATTGCGGTCCGCAGCTGCGACGGTCGCCGCCGGGGCCGTCACCAGCGGTTGAGCACCTCCTCCGCGAATCCCTCGATGCCGTCGACGCGCACGCGGGCCCCGGTGTCGTCGGTCACCCACCCCGACCACACGCCGAACAGCTGATCCGTCCTGCTCGCGATGACCACGGCGTCGGTGCGCGAGCGCTTGTCGTAGAACGGGGTGAAGGTGAGGTCGGCGCTCGTCCCGTGCACATGCCACGGTGTCAGGAAGGCCTGCGGGTCGTAGTCCCAGACGAGCTCTTCGCTGATCTTCGACAGGTGGCCGTCGACGAGCAGTGCGTTCTCGGTGGCGCCGGAACCGTCGGTCCACTTCGCGCCGAGCTGCAGGCCGATCACGCGACCGTCGACGAGGCCGCTGCCTGCCGCCCAGTTCCAGTGCACGCGGTAGGGCCAGCGTCCGCGGCCGTGGTCGAGCACCGCCCAGCTCCCCGGCGGCACGTCATGCGGGGTGCCGTCGACCGTGACGGTTCCGGCGACCGGCCGCGCCACATCCTTCACGGTGTACTGGAACCGGGAGATCTCGTCTCCGCGTCGCCACGGCACCACGACGCCGAGGGACTCGTGCCCAGGCGGGCGGGTCGCGAGCATGTCGAACGACACGCGAGGAGTGGTTCCGCGCAGGCGCGTCCCGTCGAAGGACTCGTCGACGTCGAGGCTGATCCGGCGGGTGCGTGCACGGGCCGGGCCGTCTCCGAGCGACGGCGGCAGCGTGGCGCTGCGTCCTCCTGGTGAGATCGTCGTCGTCCCGATCTCCTCGCCGGTCGCCCGGTCCAGCACCCACACCTCATGCAGCGCCATGTAGTCGACGCACGAGATCGTGAACGCGATGATGTGGGACACCGTCATGACGTTCCAGTACTCCCACCGCTTGTTGCGGCCCCAGTGCCCACGTCCGGGGATCCCTGACGTGTCATGCAACGGTGTCCGCGACCAGCCCAGCGCGTCGTGATTCAGCGTTCCGTAGGCGGTGGTGAGAGCGACGGGCGCGGTGATCTCGCGCTCGTTCAACGGTGTGGGCATCATCGTCCTGGTGTCGGGGGGACGCCGTGTCGGGTCGGCGTTGAGCCGAGTGTAGAGGACGAGGGCGTGGGCCGGAGACGGAGTGGCGCATCGGTACGCTGATGGTCATGGTCCGCATCATCCTCCTCATCGTCTGGCTCCTCCTGTCGGCGTGGCTCGCGATCTGGGTCGGGGAGGGGCTCTTCGGGGTCGATCAGCGACACTCGATCCTGCCGTTCGCCGGGGAGGACACGCTCGGCGCTCCGATCATCATCGGCGTCGCGTGGGGACTGCTGCTGACGTTCGGAGGAATGCTCTCGGGGCTCGGGCGCCGCAAGATTGTCCGTGGTCCGGCGCAGATCGGGGTCGGCACGATCGTGGAGGTCTCCCGCACCGGGGTGAGCGTGAACGACGTCCCGCAGTACGACATCTTCATCCGTGTGACGCCGAGCGCGGCTGAGGAGTTCATCGGGCAGCTGCGGATGCTGGTGGACGCGGCGGAGATAGGCACGCTCCAGGTGGGGCTCCCCGTTCCGGTGCGCTACAGCCTGACCGATCAGGACACCGTCGAACTCGCCGACCTCAGCGATCCCGTGGTCCGCGAGGCGATGCTGCAGTGGCGGATCGATCGCGGCCTGATCGACCCGAGCCAGGTGCGGGCGCGCACGAGCGGCATCGCGGTGCCCGCCTCGGTGCTGGAGGTGCGCCCGACCGGTCGACGACGGGAGGGACAGAGCGAGCTCGCGCTGCGGGTGCTGATGGCTCCGGACGGCGAGGCGACATGGGAGGCCGACACCACGGTGTTCGTGTACCCGCAAGCGGTCCCGCATCTGCAGGTCGGCGCTCCCGTGTGGGCGTATTACCGGCGGGAGGACCCGCAGACCGTCGCGGTGACGATCGAGAAGGAGGCGACGCGATGAATCCGATGGACACGCTCATCTGGCTGGTCAATTTCCCCGCATCGCACGGCTATGTCTTCGTCTTCATCGCGGGGTTCTCCACGCTCGGTCTGTTCGCGTTGTCGGCGCGGGGCGCGGCGCCGGGCGAGACGCTGCGTCGTGTGCGCGAACGTGAGGGACTGCTGCGTTCGACCGGTCGCCCCCGCGGCGAGATCGGGGGCCGTGTGCTCCGCGTCGCCGCCCGGATCCTGGCCTTCGTGATGGTCGGCTCGCTCGCGATCGGCATCCTCAGCCTGACCGGTGTCCCCGTCACGCGTGCCTACATCCATGACCACGGTCGGCCGACGACCGCGACGATGGACGGAGACTGGGTCACCTTCACGACCGCCGAAGGGGCGGAGTACACGCTCGAGAGCAATTTCTTCACGCCTGCCGTGTATCCCGATCGCGATGTCTACCTTCCCAGCGGTGAACCGGTCGTCGTGCGCTACCTGCCGAGCCACCCCCAGGCGTTCGTGATCGACAGCGAGCAGACCCCGCGCTGACGTCGGGACGTGCGCGTAGGGTGAAGGTATGTCGCGCATCATCGTCTTCGGCGGCCACGGCCGTATCGCCCTCCTGCTCGCACCGCTGCTCGTCGCTCAGGGCGATGAGGTCACGGGAGTGATCCGCAACCCGGCGCACGCACCGGAGGTCGAAGCGGGCGGGGCGCGAGCGCTCGTCGCCGACGTCGAGAACATGGACGTCGAGGCGCTCGCCGAGATCATCCGCGGGCACGACGCCGTCGTCTGGTCGGCAGGCGCCGGTGGCGGATCACCCGAGCGCACCTATGCGGTCGACCGCGATGCGGCTCAGCGATCGATGGACGCGGCGGAACGCGCCGGGGTCCGCCGCTATGTCATGGTGTCGTGGCTCGGCTCCACCGCCGATCACGGTGTTCCCGAGGGCGACTCGTTCTACCCGTACGCCGACGCCAAGTGGGCTGCAGACGAGCACCTGCGCGCGAGCGGGCTCGAAGGCACGATCCTCGGCCCCGGCACCCTCACGTTCGACGCGCCGACCTCGCGCGTCCAGATCGACCCGGACGGAAGCGGCGCGGTGTCTCGTGCGGATGTCGCCGCGGTCATCGCAGCGACACTCCACGCGCCGTGCACGATCGGTCGCACGATCCGCTTCGGCAACGGCGACCCGGAATCGTCGGTGCCCATCGCCGAGGCCCTCGGCTGCTGACGCGGCGGCCGCGCACAGGAGGCCCCATGTCCCGGTACCGCGGTCGGACGGCGGGGGCGTTGGCCATCGCCGCGATGGTCGGCCTGTGCGCCACGGCGACGGCGTCGGCATCCGTCGTCCCTGCGACTTCGACGGCGGCTCCTGCTCGCACCGCGACCCCGGGCGCGACCCCGGGCACGACGCCATCCGCGCGCGCTGCGGCGCTGGTGCACGAGATGACGGTGGCCGCGCAGGCGTCGACTGTGGTCATGGGGCACGTCGCAGGGACCGATCCGGCAGCGCTCCGCGCCTACATGGAGTCAGGGCTCGGCGGCTTCATCCTGATGGGGGCGAACATCCCGGAGTCCGAGGCCGCACTGCAGGGCCTGACCGGGGCGCTGACCGTCGACCCCCGGCTTCCTCCACTGATCGCCGTCGACCAGGAGGGGGGAATCGTGTCGCGTCTGCGCGGCGACGACTTCGCGGCCTCCACGTCGCTCAAGGATCGTCCGGTCGCCGACACGGCCGACGCGTTCTCCGCACGCGGTGCCCTCGTCGCACGCGCGGGCATCACGGTGAACTTCGGGACCGTGGCGGACTTCACCGCGGATGCGGGCACCTTCATCTACGGTCGAGCGCTCGGCACCGACGCGGCGGGCGCTGCAGACAGGGTCGAGGCCGCGACAGCAGCGCAGGAGCAGTTCGTCGCGTCCACCCTCAAGCACTTTCCCGGGCACGGTGCCGCGCCGGGAGACTCCCATCACGCGATCCCCACGACGGCGATGGGACTCGACCAGTGGCGCGAGACGGAGGCTGCTCCCTTCCGCGCGGGTATCGATGCGGGGGCGGATCTGCTGATGTACGGCCATCTCGCCTACACCGCCGTCGATCCGCTGCCCGCCTCCCTCTCGCCGAGGTGGCACCAGATCGCCAGAGACGACCTCGGCTTCGAGGGGGTGGCCGTCACCGATGATCTCGGCATGCTGCTGTCATCGGGGAATCCGGCCTACGCCGACCCAGTCGCGAACGGCGTGGCGGCGATCGCCGCCGGCAACGACCTGGTGCTCATGATCGCAGGCTCCGACGCCCGGACGGCGCAGAACATGGCGGCGGGGATCGCGGCGGCCGTCGATGCCGGGACGCTGCCGGCGCAGAGGCTCGAAGAGGCGGCTGTCCGGGTCGTCACGCTGCGGATGCGGCTGGCGGCGAGCACCGCGAACTGGGCGGTGTGTCCCGACTGCGATCCCGCGGGGTGAGGCTCACGCCGCCTGGCGTGCACCCTCGCCGAGCCACGCGTTCAGCAGGGCGGTCCGCAGAGCGGCTCCGCGATCCGCGAAACCGCGCTGTCGCCGCACGTACTCCGCCTTCCCCTCCGGGGTCTCGATCGGCACGGGGACGACGTCCCACGCGGAGAGGTCGTACGGCGCGGCCTGCATGTCGAGGAGGCGGATGTCCCGCGCGAGCTCGAACGCGTCGAGAAGGAGCTCGCCCGGAATCAGCGGCCCGAGCTTGGTGGCCCACTTGTACAGGTCCATGCCCGCGTGGAGGCAGCCGGGCTGCTCGAACAGCGGCTGGGCGTCACGACTCAGCGGGGTGCGATTGCGGGGAACGGCCTGCGGGGTGAAGAACCGGAAGGCGTCGAAGTGCGTGCAGCGGAGGTCGTGACTCTCGACGACCGCATCCGTCCCGGCCTGCCCGAGCCGAAGCGGCACGGCGTGCCGATGCTCTTCCGCGCGGTACACCATGGCCCACTCATGCAGCCCGAAGCATCCGAACTGTCCAGGACGCGACGCCGTGCGGCGCAGCATCCGTTCCACGAGGGCGGCGAGCTCGGGTTTTTGCGCGCCGAAGGCGGCGGCATCGGGCACGACGGAGCCTTCATCGGCTCCGGGGGAGTACCAGCGCCACGAGAGACGTTCGACGGCATCCTCCAGCTCGATCCCGGCACCCGGATGCCAGCGTCGCAGCTGCGCGGGCTTGAAGGAGTAATACGTGAAGAGGAAGTCCCACACCGGATGCTTCTCGGCGTGCGCGGCACGTTCGCGGTGATCGGCCGTCAACGCATCGGCACGTTCCTGGTGCGCCAGCTCGCGGCTCATCCAGTCGTCGCGGGGGATCGCCATCTCAGTGCAGGTCCATGTCGGGTGCGGTTTCTCGTCAGTGCAGGATGCCGGCTTCGCCGAGCAGGTCTCGCAGCCCGGCGCCGTCCTCCGCGCTCACCCACGGCGCGACATCCTCGGAGTGCGGCTCCCGCCCCGCGCGACCGCCCGCAAGCACGGCCTCGGCGGGGAGAAGACGACGGATGGCGACACCGGCGACCGATTCGGGGTGCTCCTCCATGAACTGGCTGTAGATGGCCTCGTCATGCTGACCGTCGTCGCCGATCAGAAGCCACTTCACGTCGGGGAACTCGGCGGCGAGCCGGCGCAGGTTGGTGAGCTTGTGCTCGCGACCGCTGCGGAACCAGCGCTCGTGCGTCGGACCCCAGTCCGTCAGCAGCATCGAACCGGCGGGAAAGAGATGACGACCGAGGAAGCGCCACAGCGTCGGTGCGACGTTCCACGCTCCTGTCGACAGGTACACCATCGGCGCGCCGGGGTGCTGACGCAGCAGCTGGTCGAGGAGCACGGCCATGCCGGGAACAGGCAGACGCGCGTGCTCGTCCAGCACGAAGGAGTTCCAGAACGCGATGAACGGACGCGGCAGGGCGGTCACCATCACGGTGTCGTCGACGTCGGACACGACACCGAACCGGGTTCCCTCGGCCACGATGAACGCCCGCGCCTCGATGGGCTCCTGACCCTCGACCGAGAAGGTGAAGGTCTGCCACCCCGGTTCGAGGTCGACGCGGATCATCGCGTCCACGACGCCGCCGCGGTCGGCGACCACCTGATGCGTGGTGTCGCCGAAGTGCACGCTCACCGACGCGAAGCCCACAGGGATCCCGACGAAGCTCCGCCATCCGCGCACGCTCGCCGGCTCGCCGTCGCGGGTGCGACGCTGCGGGGGGACGATCAGCACACGGCCGACCACACGGACCCAACCCGGTCCGCCGTATCCGGGGAAGGGAAGGATCGTCGCGACCCGGCCGCGACGGCGCGCACGACCTTCTCGCCACACGTGGAAGCGATGTTCGAGTCGGGCGAACCAGTGGATCCGGGGCGCCGGGGGTGCGGATGCCATTGGTTCAGTCTTTCACGTCGGCGTCGACCTCCGCCTCCGGACCCTCCAGGTGACGAGCTTCGAGGCGTTGCAGCAGCTTCTTGCCGAGGTAGGCGAGGAGCAGGAAGAGGGCGATGACCCCGACGAAGATGTACCCCGCGAAATGCACACGGTCGACGAGTTCGCGGAAGCTGCCGGCCGCGAGCGAGGTGACGCTCACATAGGCGGTCGCCCAGAGCGCGCACGCGGGGGCCGTCCACGCCAGGAACCGGCGGTAGGGGTACTCGCTCATGCCGACGGTGAGGGGCACGAGGGAGTGGAGGACCGGGAGGAAGCGGGAGAGGAAGATGGCGATGCCCCCACGGCGGGCGAGGTAATTCTCGGCACGCACCCAGTTGTGCTCGCCGATCTTGCGCCCCAGCCAGGACACGCGGATGTGGGGACCGAGCCAGCGTCCGAGCCAGAACCCGATGCTCTCGCCGATCAACGCGCCGATCACGACCGCGACTCCCATCGCGATGCCCTCCCACACCGTGGCGACGCCCATTGAGGCGATGATGACGATGGTGTCGCCGGGGACGATCAGACCGATCAGGATGCTGGTCTCCAGCATGACGGCGACGCCGGCGACCAGAGTGCGCGTGACCGGATCGATCGACTGCACGGTGTCGAGGAGCCAGAGCAGGAGGTCGTCCACGTGATGAGAATACGGGAGCGGACCGGACCTAGGCTGGAAAGGTGCCGGAACAGCTGAGTGCGCGACCGCTTCCCGTCTGGGTGGAGCCGTCCGCGGTGTTCGCGATGCTCGAGGCGCGGGTCTCCGATGTGTTCTGGCTCGATGCGGGCGCAGAGGCGACGGAGGGGTGGAGCTTCGTCGGGACGGGGGAGCGCTCGACGCTTCCCGTCGGCACGCGGCTCGACGCCGCTCCCGCCGACGACGACACCTCGCTACCGCCGTTCCGCGGCGGCTGGGTGGGCTGGCTCGACTACGAGAGCGGAGCCGCCGCTGCCGGGGCTCCGATCGCCGGACCCGTCGGTGCCACGGGCGGGGCCTGGGTGAGGGCGACCCACGTCGTCGCCTTCGACCACGCGAGGAGGCAGACCTGGGTGCAGTGCGCGGAGGGAAAGATCGAAGCTTGGGAGGCGGACATCCTCCGCACCGAGGCTCCCGCCGAGGGCGTCGCCCCGCCACACGGCGACGTCGGAGACGCCCGCGTGGTCGCCGAGGCGCGACACGACCCGCAGGAGTATCAGGCGCTGATCGAACGGTGTCGAGATCTCATCCGTGCCGGTATCGCCTACCAGTTGTGTCTCACGACTCGCTTCACCGTCGCCGGCGTCCATGATCCGGTCGCCGTGTACGGCAGGCTCCGGTGCGCGACGCCGGCGCATCACGGGGGATTCGTCCGTATCGGCGACCGCACCCTGCTGAGCGCGAGCCCCGAGCAGTTCCTCCACGCCGAAGGGGGAGTCCTCCGCACGCGCCCCATCAAGGGCACCAGACCCCGCGGCGCAGACCCGGTGCAGGACGCCGCGCTCGCCGCCGAGCTCGCGGTCGACCGCAAGGAGCGGGCGGAGAACGTGATGATCGTCGACCTCATGCGCAACGACCTCTCGCGGGTCTGCGTGCCGGGCAGCATCCGCGTCGACGGTCTCTGGGTGGTCGAGAGCTATCCCGCGGTGCACCAGCTCGTGAGCACGGTGAGCGGTGTCGCAGCGGAGGCGACCACGGTCGGCGCGCTGCTGGACGCGACCTTCCCCGCCGGGAGCATGACGGGCGCCCCCAAGCTCTCGGCGATGACCAGGCTCCGGGAGCTGGAAGGCGGGCCACGGGGCATGTACGCCGGGTGCTTCGGCTACATCGGCGTGGACGGCTCGCTCGACCTCGCGATGGTCATCCGCAGCATCGTCATCGAACCGGAGCAGGCGGTCGTCGGCGCAGGCGGAGGCATCACCTGGCTCTCGGACGCTGCCGCGGAGGTCGCTGAGGTGGCGACCAAGGCCAGGGCGCCGCTCGCGGCGCTGGGCGCCGGAATGCCCGCCCTCTGGGGTTCCGATATCCTGAACTGATCCCGCTTTTTCCATCAGATTGGTCGTGCGTTCGTTGTCTGAGAACCTGTCCACCGCTCCTGCCGACGACGAGACCCCGTCGGCGCACGCCATCCAGAAGAAGTGGCAGACGTACTGGGCGGAGAACGGGACGTTCCTCACCGGCGGTGACGACGACACCCGACCGCGGCGCTACGTGCTCGCGATGTTCCCCTACCCCTCCGGCGACCTGCACATGGGGCACGCGGAGAACTACCTGTACTCCGACATCGTCGCCCGTTTCTGGCGCCACCGCGGACACAACGTGCTCAACCCGATCGGCTGGGACTCGTTCGGGCTGCCCGCCGAGAACGCGGCGATCCGTCGGGGAGCCGATCCGCGCGAGTGGACCTATCAGAACATCGCGCAGCAGAAGGAGGGGTTCCAGGCCTATGGCGTCTCCTTCGACTGGACGCGTGTGCTGCACACCTCCGACCCGGAGTACTACCGCTGGAACCAGTGGCTGTTCCTCAAGCTGTACGAGCGCGGACTCGCCTATCGCAAGAAGAGCCCGGTCAACTGGTGCCCCAACGACCAGACGGTGCTGGCGAACGAGCAGGTCGTCGACGGGCGCTGCGAGCGCTGCGGCGCCGAGGTCGTCAAGAAGAAGCTCACGCAGTGGTACTTCCGCATCACGGACTACGCCGACCGCCTGCTCGATGACCTGAACCAGCTCGAGGGCTTCTGGCCGCACAAGGTGCTGCAGATGCAGCGCAACTGGATCGGCCGCTCGGTCGGCGCCGACGTCGACTTCGTGATCGAGGGCCGGGACGAGCCGGTCACGGTCTTCTCGACGCGGCCGGACACCCTGCACGGTGCGACGTTCTTCGTCGTGGCCCCCGACTCCGACCTGGCCGCCGAGCTCGCCGCCGGTGCGCCGGACGAGGTGCGGCAGCGGTTCCAGACGTATCTGGAGCAGGTGCAGAAGGAGACCGACATCGATCGGCAGTCCACGGACCGCCCCAAGACCGGGGTGTTCCTGGAGCGCTACGCGATCAACCCCGTCAACGGCGAGAGGCTGCCGGTGTGGGCGGCCGACTATGTGCTCGCCGACTACGGCCACGGCGCCGTGATGGCCGTGCCGGCGCATGACCAGCGCGACCTGGACTTCGCCCGCGCGTTCGACCTGCCCGTCAAGGTCGTCGTCGACACGACGGCACCGATCACGGGGGCGATGCCGGTCATCGAGGTCGACGAGGACGGGGTGCCGATCGACACGGGCGCCGCACTCGACGAGCAGAACCCGGCATCCACCGGAGTGGCGCTGACGGGCGAGGGCCGCATGATCAACTCGGGCGCGCTGAACGGTCTGTCCAAGCGGAACGCGATCGCGCGGGCGATCGAGCAGCTCGAGGCCTCCGGCACCGGACGTGCAGCGAAGAACTACCGTCTGCGCGACTGGCTCATCTCCCGTCAGCGTTTCTGGGGCACGCCGATCCCGATGCTGCACGCCGAGGACGGCCGGATCATCCCGGTGCCGGAGGACCAGCTGCCGGTGAAGCTGCCGAGCGTGGAAGGTCTTGACCTCGCCCCGAAGGGCACGTCGCCGCTCGGCGGCGCCGAGAGCTGGGTGCGCACGACCGACCCCGAGACGGGTGACCCCGTCCTGCGCGACCCCGACACCATGGACACCTTCGTGGACAGCTCCTGGTACTTCCTGCGGTTCCTCTCGCCGAACAGCGACACGGTGGCGTTCGACCCTGCGCAGGCCGACCGCTGGGCGCCCGTCGACTCGTACATCGGCGGGGTCGAGCACGCGATCCTGCACCTGCTCTACGCGCGCTTCATCACGAAGGTCCTGTTCGACATGGGCCTCATCGACTTCACGGAGCCGTTCTCGAACCTGATCAACCAGGGCATGGTCATCCTCAACGGCACCAAGATGTCGAAGAGCAAGGGCAACCTCGTGCTGTTCCAGGAAGAGCTCGACGCGCACGGGGCCGACGCACTCCGCGTCGGTCTGGCGTTCGCCGGTCCGGTGGAGGACGACAAGGACTGGGCGGACGTCTCCACGACCGGTGCCCAGAAGTTCCTGGCGCGGGCCATGCGCATCGCCGGCGAGGTCTCCAGCGCGGTCGACGTGGTCTTCGACGGCGGAGACGCCGCGCTGCGACGAGCCACACACAAGCTGCTGGCCGAGGCGCCCGCCCTCGTCGAGCAGACCAAGTTCAACGTCCTGGTCGCGCGTCTCATGGAGCTCGTCAACGTGACGCGCAAGACGATCGACGGCGCCGCGGGTGCCGCGGACCCCGCCGTGCGCGAGGCTGCGGAGACGATCGCGGTGATGCTCGACCTCATCGCCCCGCACACGGCCGAGGAGATGTGGGAGATGCTCGGTCACGAGCCTTCCGTCGGCCTCGTGACCTGGCGCTCGGCCGACCCGGCCCTGCTCGTCGAGGACTCGGTCACGGCCGTGGTCCAGGTGGGGGGCAAGGTCCGTGCGCAGCTCGAGGTTCCTGCGCGCATCGGCGAGGCGGAGCTCGAAGCTCTGGCCCGGGCGGACGAGCGTGTGATCCGCTCGATCGGCGACCGGGAGATCGTGAAGGTCGTGGTGCGGGCACCGAAGATCGTCAGCTTCGTCGTCAAGGGCTGAGCGGGCCTTCGCTCCGTCCTCCACAGCGGTCGATCCTGCCGGGTTGTGCACTCGGGTCGTCTCCCGGGCGAGAGGAGGCCGGCGGTCGCGCTTAGCGTGGCCGGATGACGTCACCGCAGGCTCCTCCACCTCCTCCTCGGCGTCGGCTGCGTCTGAGTGTCGGGGCGGCCGTGGTGCTCGCCCTGGTCGTGCTGTCGGCGGCCGTGGGGTTCGGGCTGCTGCGTGGACAGGCGCCGCCGTCGGACTCGCTGTCGTTGACGGATGTCACGACGACCGATGCACCCTCCGGTGAGCTCTATGTGCACGTGCTGGGCGCGGTGGCGCAGCCGGGGCTGTATGTCCTCGACCTGAACGCACGACTCGTCGATGCCCTCGCAGCCGCGGGCGGGACGACCGATGAGGCCGACCTCGCGGCGGTGAACCTCGCGCGCACTCTCGAAGACGGAGAGCAGATCATCGTGCCGACGGTCGGCGTCGCGACCGATGCTCCCGTCGCGGACGCACCCGGCGATGACCGGGTCGATCTCAACAGCGCCGACCAGGAGGCGCTGGAGACCCTGCCGCGGATCGGCCCCGCACTCGCGGAGCGGATCATCGCCTGGCGAGAGGACAACGGTCGGTTCCGGTCCGTCGACGATCTCCTTGCGGTCCCCGGCATCGGAGAGAAGCTCCTCGCCGGACTGCGCGATGCGGTCAGGGTGTGAAGCCACGCGATCTGCGGCTCGTGCCGCTCGTCGTCGTGGTCTGGGGCGTCGCCCTGCTGTGCGTGCTGGTGCCGACCGTCGCGTGGGGTGTGGTGGCGGCGGGGCTCGTCGTGCTCGTGGTGGTCGCGCTGTCCGTCCGTGTTCGCCGTGGCGGGTCGCCCATCGCGGCTGCCGGGCTCGCACTACTGGTGCTGGCAGGTGGTGTCAGCAGCGCCCTCGCGGTCGGCATCGCCGCACCGGCCAGGGAGAAGGCGATGTCGTGGGACGGTCGAGTCGTCGAAGTCACTGCCGACGTCACCTCGTCGGCGTCGGTCGGACGTGACGGGCGGATGTGGGTCGAGGCGTCCACGTCAGTGATGGGTCTTCCCGGACACCCGACGGCGCTGTCCGCCGTCGTGCGCATCGGGACGCCGCCGATCGACGGACTCGATCTCGGGGCTCGGCTCCGCGTGGTCGGTGAGGCGGCGGCGACGGAACCGGGCGAGCGGTCGGCACTGGTGATCTTCGCGAGCGAGACAAAGGTGGTCTCGCCGGCATCCGGGGTGTTCGGAGTAGCGGCGGCGCTCAAGCACTCCTTCGCCGAGCGATCGTCGCGGCTCCCGGAGCCCGGCGCCGGCCTCCTCCCGGGACTCGCGGTCGGCGACACCAGCGCTGTCTTGATGGAGTTGAACGACGACATGCGCACGAGCGGGCTGAGCCACCTCACCGCCGTCTCCGGCGCCAACTGCGCCATCGTGGTCGGCGGGATCTTCTGGCTGGTCGCACTGTGCGGTGGCGGTCGCACGATGCGAGCTCTCCTCGCGCTCGTCGGTCTGGCGGGATTCGTCATCCTCGTCACGCCGGAACCGAGCGTGATCCGTGCGGCGGTGATGGCTGCGGTCGGGATGCTGAGCGTCCTGCTGGGCAGGCCGAGCGCCGGAGCCGGCCTGCTCTCCCTCTGCACGGTGGGGATCCTGTTGGCCGATCCCTGGCTCGCGGCGACACCGGGGTTCGCCCTTTCCGTGGCGGCGTCAGGTGCGCTCATCCTCCTCGCGCCTCCGCTCGCCGGAGGACTAGGCAGAGTCATGCCTCGACCGGTGGCGCTGGCTGTCGCCGTGCCGGTGTCGGCGCAACTGGTCTGCGGGCCGATCATCGCTCTGTTCGCGGAGCAGCAGTCGATGATCGGGATCGCGGCGAACCTCATCGCCGAACCTGCGGCTCCGATCGCGACCGTCGTCGGCCTCCTCGGGTGCCTCGCCGCGCCGGTGCCGCCGCTCGCCGACCTGCTCGTGTCATCGGCCTGGCTGCCTGCGGCGTGGATAGCAACGACGGCCACGACGACCGCGCACTTCCCCGGCGCGCAGCTTCTGCTTCCGGCGGGTGTCGGGAGCGCCGCGCTGGTGGCAGTCGTGAGCGCGGCGATCGCCGTCGTCGTGATCCGGGCGCCGGCTGCGGGGCGCGGTCCCGGACCTGCGCGCGGGTTCCTGTTCGCGCGGAGGGCGGGAGCCGCTGTCGTGATCGTGGTGCTCTCGCTCTCGGGGGCCCGCATCCTTCTCGACGGGCCCCTGGCGACGGCGACGGCGCCCGGTGGCTGGTCGATCGCGGCGTGCGACGTCGGGCAGGGCGACGCGATCCTGATCCGGTCGGCGGGCGAGGTGGCGCTCATCGACACAGGGCCGGCCCCTGAGCCCTTGACCGCCTGTCTCCGCGCGCTGGGGATCGAGCGGATCGATCTGCTCGTGCTCACCCACTACGACCTCGATCATGTGGGCGGGACGTCAGCGGTCACGGGGCGGGTCGACGCGGTGCTCCATGGGCCGGTGGCCGATGCGTCGGACGGCCGTCTCCTCGACGGACTCGCGCGCTCGGGTGCGTGCGTCGACACGGCATCGGCCGGCCAGCACGGGATGCTCGGCGGAGCGAGCTGGCGGGTCCTATGGCCTCAGCGAGACTCTGTGGCCTTCCCCCCGGGCAACGACTCGAGCGTGGTGATGGAGTTCGATGGGGGAGGCGTGCCCCGGTCGCTCTACCTCGGCGACCTCTCGGCCGCGCCGCAACGCATGCTGCTCCGCACAGCTCGACTGGGTCGATACGACGTGGTCAAGGTCGCACATCACGGCAGTGCGGACCAGGATCCTGGGCTGTACCAGGCTCTGCACGCGCGGGCGGCGCTGGTCAGCGTCGGTCTCGACAACGACTACGGCCACCCCAGGGCGGAGACGCTCGATCTGCTCGAAGCCTCCGGCTCGCACGTGCTGCGTACGGACCGCCAAGGTCGCATCCTCCTCGGGGTGCAGGGAGACGAGCTGCGGGTGTGGACGGAGAAGACGACGCGATGACGTCGAGGGAAGCGCTGTCGGTGACCGCCGGTAGGCTGGACGCATGGCAGCTTCGCGTCCCCCTTCCCGCGGTGGAGCGAAGCCGACGAAGATCCCTCAGGTGTCGTGGCGCGAACCCCGGCCCGCCCCGCTCGTGCTCGTCTCGGGACCCGAAGAGGTCTGCGCCGAACGCGCGATCGCCGGCGTCCGTGACTACCTCCGCGCCGAAGACCCGGCTCTCGAGGTCAGCGACGTCCGTGCAGACGACTACGCACCGGGAACGCTCCTGTCGCTCACCTCGCCGTCGCTGTTCGGCGAACCGCGTCTGGTGCGTGTCTCCGGCGTCGAGAAGTGCTCCGATGCGTTCATCCAGGAAGCGGTGGCGTACCTCGACAACCCCCAGGAGGGTGCGACCGTCATCCTCCGGCACACCGGGGCGAGCGTGCGTGGAAAGAAGCTGCTCGACGCGCTCAGGGCCGGCGACGGCGGCGGCATCGAGATCGCGTGTCCGGCGATCAAGAGAGACGGCGATCGGGTCGACTTCGCCGCGGGCGAGTTCCGCGCCGCGAAGAAGCGCATCGCCCCTCCGGCGCTCCGGGCACTGGTCTCCGCCTTCGCCGACGACCTGACCGAACTCGCCGCCGCCTGTCAGCAGCTCATCGGCGACGTCGACGGCGACATCACCGAAGAGACCGTCACCAAGTACTACGGCGGTCGCGTCGAGGTCTCCGCGTTCGTCGTCGCAGACACCGCCATCGCCGGGCGATACGGCGAGGCCCTCGTCGCGCTGCGGCACGCTCTCTCGTCCGGGGCGGATCCCGTTCCGATGGTGGCGGCCTTCGCGATGAAGCTGCGCACCATGGCACGCGTCGCGGGCAACCGCGAGCCCAGCCGGCAGCTCGCTCAGCGCCTGGGCATGAAGGACTGGCAGGTCGATCGTGCGCGTCGCGACCTCGCAGGCTGGAACGAGCGGTCGCTCGGGATGGCCATCCAGGCCACGGCACGGGCAGACGGCGAAGTCAAAGGCGCGGCACGCGACCCGATCTTCGCCCTGGAACGGATGGTCACGGTGATCGCGACCCGTCAGCCGTTCGGCGAATAGTCGGCTGCGCGCCGAGCTCGCTGCAGGAACGAAGAAGGCCCGCCCCGGTGACGGGACGGGCCTTTCTCAGGTGATTCGGCTCAGAGAGACGCGACCTGCTTGGCGAGGGCCGACTTGCGGTTCGACGCCTGGTTCTTGTGCAGGACACCCTTGCTGACGGCCTTGTCGAGCTTGACGGAGGCCTTCTTCAGACCCGCCTCGGCTGCCGACTTGTCGCCGGCGGTGACAGCCGTGCGGGTCGTGCGGATGAGGGTCTTGAGCTCGCTCTTGACGGCCTTGTTGCGCTCGCGAGCCTTCTCGTTGGTCTTGTTGCGCTTGATCTGCGACTTGATGTTTGCCACGTGTGGACGCTTTCTGTACAGGATTGTTCGGAATGCCGGCAGCAGAAGAGGGCTGCTGCACAGCGGTCGTGAGGGAAGAACCCACACGCAAGCCAAGAGTCGAGTCTACCAGCAGACGGGGCGCAGACGCGAAACGACCGGAGCCGAGCGAAACTCGGTCGCGCACCTGCTGGCACTGGGTGCAGAATCATGACTATCTCGACGTCGATGTCAAGGAGCCAGATGATCCGCGAAGCCCCCCGCCCGTCCGCGCCTGGCCGACTCCGCTGGTCCGCAGCGACCTCCGCATTCCAGATCGAGGGTTCTCGCCCGACCGGGGCGAGAGGGCGCTCGATCTGGGACGACTTCCTCGAGGCGCCGGGTGCGATCGTCGACGGGTCCACCGCCGAGCCCGCCTGCGACAGCTACCGGAACCCGGAGAGCGATGTCGCCCTCGCCGCCGGGCTGGGACTGGACCGCTATCGGTTCTCGATCCCGTGGGCACGCGTGCAGCCGGACGGCAGGGGAGCAGGTGACACCGCGGCGCTCGACCACTACTCCCGCCTCGTCGATCTTCTCCTCGAGTCCGGCGTCGTCCCGTTCCCCACCCTCTTCCACTGGGAGATGCCGAGCGCCGTCGAGGCCGAGGGCGGCTGGCTCAGCCGAGACACGGCCGAACGCTTCGCCGAGTACGCCCAGATCGTGGCCGCTGCCCTCGGGGACAGGGTCGAACACTGGTACACGCTGAACGAGCCCGCGATGACGACGCTCCAGGGGTACGCTGTCGGTGCGCTCGCGCCGGGAAGACAGCTCCTCTTCGGCGCGCTGCCGACAGCGCACCACCAGCTCCTGGCGCACGCTCGGGCTGCCACCGTGCTCCGCGCGCGGGGGGCCACGGCCGTCGGGCTCGTGAACAACCACACCTGGGTCCTGCCCCTGCGTGACACCGCCGAAGACCATCGGGCGGCGGCGTCATACGACCTGCTCCACAACCGTCTCTTCAGCGAACCGCTCCTGACGGGTGGGTATCCCGACCTCGAAGAGCTCGGTCTGCCGCCGATGCCGGTACGTGAGGGAGATCTGGAGGAGATCGGCCACTCGATCGATTTCTACGGCATCAACTTCTACAACCCGACCACGGTCACCGCGGCCGCGACGGAGAGCCCTGTCCCGTTCGACATCGTGCCGACTCCGGGCGCGCCCATCACCGGATTCGGCCCGGAATGGCCGATCATGCCGTCGGCCCTGCGTGATCTCCTCCTGGACCTGCACGCGCGGCACCCCGGCCTCCCGCCGGTCATCATCGGAGAGAACGGTGCGTCCTTCCCCGAGCAGAAGCGAGCGGCGCGCATCGATGACGCGGAGAGGATCGACTACCTGTCGGGACACATCGGGGCCGTCGGCGAGGCGATCGAGGCCGGAGTCCCGGTCGAGGAGTACACGGTGTGGTCCCTGCTCGACAACTGGGAGTGGGCGGACGGGTACACCCAGCGCTTCGGGCTCGTCCATGTCGACTTCGTGACAGGGGAGCGCACGCCCAAGGCGTCGTACGACTGGTACCGCGAGCTCATCGCACGTTCGCGTTCCGTGGCATCCACGGCGGAGGTGGCCGGATGAGCGGGGTCGCCGGCACGCGTACCGTACGGGCGGGAGCGCGCTGGATGTCACTGTTCACGCTCGCCTGGCTGGCGATCTGGACCGTGCAGCTCACGCCGGTGCAGCTGCTCCTGCCGCTGCAGCTGGACACGCCGGAAGACGACTGGATCCGCGGGGTGGTCTCGTCCGGTCTCGTGCTCGGCATCGGCGGTCTCGCCGGCATCATCGCGGGTCCGGCTGCCGGCGCACTCTCCGATCGCGGGGCTGCCGGGCGTCATCGCCGTCGTCCCTGGGCTCTGGGGGGCGTCGGCCTCACGGCCGTCTGTCTCATCCTCACGGGTTTCGCCGAGGGGCCCTGGGCCGTGGGCGCAGGATGGGTGGGGGTGTCGGTGGGCGTCGCCGTCTCGTCCGCGGCGTTCACTGCACTCATCGCCGATCAGCTCCCTTCGACGCAACGGGGCGCCGCTTCCGCGGCAGTCGGTTCGAGCCAAGCGGTGGGGATCGTGCTCGGTGTCGGTCTCGTCGTCCTGCTCGGACTCGGCATACGCGACGGCTACCTGCTGCTCGCGGCCGTCATCGCCGTGGTCGGATCCGCGGCGGCGCTGCTTCTGCCTGACCCGCCGACCACGGAGGCGCTGCGCCCGAAGCCGCTCGGACGTCGTCCGCTCGCCTCGTTGCGTGATCGAGACTTCGCCTGGATGCTCTCCGGCCGCCTGGTGACGAACATCGGCAACGCGCTGGGGACGGCCCTGTTCCTGTTCTTCCTGCTGCACGGCCTCGGCCAGCCGAGTGCCACCGCGCAGGACAACCTGCTCCTGCTCATCGTCGTCTACACCGTGTTCGTGGTGATCGCGTCGGTGGTGACCGGGATCGTCTCGGATCGCACAGGGAACCGGCGCACACTCGCCGTCGCGGCCACCGTCGTGCAGGCGGCGTCCGGCGTGGCCATCGCGCTCGTCCCGACGTTCGAGATGACGCTGGTCGCCGCGGCGCTGATGGGCCTCGGCTACGGCGCGTTCTCGACGGTCGGACTGGCCTTCGCCGCTGATCTGCTGCCCGACGAGCAGGACCACGCACGCGACCTCGGGATCGTCAACGTCACGGCGGCTCTCGGGCAGCTGATCGGCCCGGTGCTCGGAGCGGGACTTGTCGCGTTGGTCGGCGGGTTCTGGCTGGTCTTCGTCGCCGCCGCTGTCCTCTCGGTCGTCGGAGGAGTGCTCACCGCGTGCGCACGGCAGCCGGCGCGCTCATGAATCCTTGGCTGTCTGCTCGACCGTCGCGATCGCGAGCTGCAGCACGGCGTTGAAGATCCTCGGCCGCATGGCCGTGACCAGATGGGTCGTGCGCGGCACGATGATCAGCTCTGCCTGCGGGGCGAGCCGGCGGAACAGGTACTCGTTGAGCCGCAGCTGATCGTACTGACCGTTCACGAACCAGAGGGGGCCCGTGATCCGGGGGAGGGCTGCGGCGATGTCGAGCGCGGCAAGGCTGCGGAGCGCGGCGTCCTGCGTGTCGAGCGCGTAGCCGCCCGCAGCGAAGTCCGATCGCGTCTCGAGGGGGATGGTGGCCTCGAGCATCCGCGCGGTGAGCCACATCCCGCGGTCCGGAAGGGAGTCGACGGCCCTGGCGAACAGGCGGTAGGCCCGGAGCCCGGCGCCGTGGGGGAACGAGGTGCACGCCGCCGCGACCAGTCCAGCGACCGGCGGGCGCTGCGCACCTCCCGTGTACGCGAGGCAGAGCAGGCCGCCCATGGAATGCCCGACGAGCAGGACGGGCCCCTTCGCCGCGGCAGCGCGCACCGCCCCATCGATCGTGTGGAGCGCCTCGTGGAGGGTGAAGTCCTCGCCCATCCGGGTGCCGTGACCGGGCAGATCGACCGCCGTGACGGCGTATCCGAGCGCATCGAGGTAAGCGCGCTGCGCACGCCACATGGTGGCGGACGTGCGGATGCCGTGGACGAGGACGATCTGGGCGCTCACGCGTTCAGCATAAGGAAAGCGGGGCCGGTGGATCACCACCGGCCCCGCTTCGACACGATTCGTGTCAGAGGGTGTTACTTCTCCCAGCCGAGGTCCTCGACGGGAGTGACCCCGAAGAGGTCCAGGCCCACGTAGGGCTCCGGCGTGAGGTTCGCCAGGCCCTCCTGGACCACGTAGATCGACGGACCGTTGTAGAGCGGGATGACGCCCCAGGTCTCCTCGATGATCTTCGGCTCGAGGTCCATGGCGGCCTTGGTCCAGCTGTCCGAATCCTTCTGCGACTCGACCTCGTCGGCGATCTGCTTGTCGATGTCGGCCGTGCCGGTCGCAGACAGGTTCAGGCCGCTGTCGGAGCAGTAGATCTGGCACATCCACGCCGGTCCGAACGGGTCGGAGTCGGTGAAGCGGAGACCGAAGATGTCCCAGTTCTTGGACGTGAAGTCGTCCGAGAAGTCGGCGGATGCACGGACCTCGATCTGGAGGTCGATGCCGAGCTCCTTCTGCTGAGCCTGCAGCGACTTCGCGAGCGCCTCCTGCACGGGGCTGTTGCTGAAGATCGGGTAGACGACCGAGAACTTGACGCCGTCCTTCTCGCGGATGCCGTCATCGCCTTCCACCCAGCCGGCGTCGTCGAGCAGCTTCTTGGCGCCTTCGACGTCGTACTTCAGTCCGGCCTCACCGAACGCGTCCTTCCAGCCGTCCTGGAACGAGTACATGTTCAGCGAGCCTGCCGCCTCTTCCTCGTAACCGAGGCCGTTCCACGCGATCTGCTTCTGCTGATCGATGTTGACGCCCATGAAGAACGCCTTGCGCACGTTCACGTCCTCGAACTGCGGCTTGTCGCCGTCGACCATGAGAACCGTCTTGGCGGTCTGCTGAGCGCGACGGACGACAGCGCCGTCGACGTCCTCGACCTGCTTCAGACGCTCTTCGCTGCCGGCCTCGACCTGGTCGATCTCACCGTTCTTGAAGGCGTTGATCGCGGCGTCGTCCTCGAGAGCCGTGAAGGTGACCTTGTCGAGCAGAGGAGCGTTGCCCCACCACTCGGGGTTCGGCTTGAAGGACACGAAGCCCGCGTTCGCGTCGAACTCGTCGACCGTGTACGGTCCCGCGCCCCACTCGGCGTTGAGGTTGCCGATGTACGCGTTGTTGAACGTCTCGACGTCGGCGTGCTTCGGGTTCAGCACTCCGCCGGTCAGGAACGCCATGGACGGCCAGGCGTAGACGCCGTCGAAGGTGACGACGGCCGTCTTGGCGCTGTCGCCCTGCTCGACCGAGGTGATCTGCTTGTAGCCGTCGGTCGCGTTCGGGTTGAAGCCCTCGTCGTAGGAGCGGTTCGCCTTCCAGGTGGCGTCGATGGCGGTCCAGTCCATGTCCGTGCCGTCGTTGAAGTGCGCCTCGTCGGTGAACGTGAAGGTGACGGTCGTGTTGCCGTCGGCCTCGCCGATCTCGTACTCGTCGAGGTAGGCGTCGTTCTTCTGCACCTCACCCTCGGGGGTGACCAGGAGCAGCTGCGGCATGTAGTAGTACCACAGGCGTGCGGTGTCGGCGCTCGCGTCGCTGTTGAAGGCGTTCAGCTGCTCCGGAACCTCGTTGATCTCGAAGTTGACCTCGCCGCCCTCCTTCAGGTTCTCGCGGGGCTGCGGGTTGTAGTCGGCCGCCTTGGTCTCGACCTTCTCGCCGCCGTCGTCCCCGCCTCCGTTGTTCCCGGAACCGCTCGCGCAACCCGCGAGGGCGAGTGCGAGGGCGCCGCTGATCGCGATCGCCCCCAACAACTTCTTGTTCTTCATGGTGCTCCTTTCGCCTTTCGGCGTTTCATAAGGGGAAGAATAGTTCGGCCCTGGACGTATCACAGCGGTCGAAAGTGAATACCGCCTAACCGTTATCGGACGGTGACCCACATCAGGTGGCATCCGGTTTCAGGTCTGCCCTCACACGCTCACGGGGCGGGTGCTCATGGTCTCCGCGTCGAACACGACCCGGCGACGGGTGCGCTCGATGTCGGGGTCCGGCACCGGGATCGCCGAGAGCAGAGCCTGCGTGTACGGGTGCTGCGGGTTCTCGAACACATCGTCCACGTCGCCGTGCTCGACGAAGTCGCCGAGGTACATCACGGCCACGCGGTCCGCGATGTGGCGGACGACCGAGAGGTCGTGCGCGACGAACAGGTACGACAGCCCCAACTTGGCCTTGAGCTCGTCCAACAGGTTGATCACACCCGCCTGAATGGACACGTCCAGGGCAGACACCGGCTCGTCGAGCACGACGATCTTGGGGTTGGTCGAGAGGGCACGCGCGATGCCGATGCGCTGTCGCTGCCCTCCGGAGAACGCCTGCGGGAAGCGGTCGCTGTGCGCCGGATTCAGCCCCACGAGGTCCATCAGCTCGTCGACGCGTCGATGAGCCTCCTCCTTCGGTGTGCCGATCGCGAAGAGCGGCTCGGAGATGATGTCCGCCACGGTCATGCGCGGGTCGAGGGCTCCCATCGGGTCCTGGAACACGATCTGGATGTCGCGTCGCAGCTTCCGCTCGACCTTGTGGCTGTGGATGTCGTTGACGCTCGTGCCGGCGATCACGATGTCGCCGTCGGTCTGCTTGACCATGTCCATGATCTGCAGGAGCGTGGTCGTCTTGCCACTGCCGGACTCGCCGACGATGGCCATCGTCTCGCCCTCGCGCACGTCGAAGCTGACGCCCTTGATCGCGTGCACCTCGCCGACCTTGCGCTTGAGGAAGGCGCCCTTGAGCAGCGGGAACGTCTTGGTGAGGTTCTTGACCTCGAGCGTGATCGGACGCTCTTCGCGAGGGACCTTCGCCAGGTCGCTCTCCGGGATCTCGCGCACCGGGTACACGGGGAGGCCGCCGAGCCGTCCGCCGTCCTCGATCTCGTGCGACCGGATGCAGGCAGCACGGTGCGCATCGCCGGACCCGGTCGCCACGGGCAGCAGCTCCGGCTCTCGTGTGCGGCAGGCGTCCATGACGATGGGGCAGCGGTCCGCGAAAGGGCAGGCGTCGGGGAGGTTGATGAGCAGGGGAGGGTTTCCCTTGATCGGGGTGAGCGGCTCCTTCTCCGCCTTGTCGACGCGCGGGATGGCTCCGAGAAGGCCGATCGAGTACGGCATCCGGGTCTTGTGGAACAGTTCGTGCACCGGCGCCTGCTCGACGGGCTTCCCGGCGTACATGACCATGACGTCGTCCGCGGTGCGGGCGACGACGCCCATGTCGTGGGTGATCATGATCACGGCGGCACCGGTCTCCTGCTGCGCCTTCTCGATGAGGTCGAGGATCTGGGCCTGGATCGTGACGTCCAGGGCCGTGGTCGGTTCGTCGCAGATGATCAGCTTGGGGTTGTTCGCCATGGCGATCGCGATGACGACGCGCTGACGCATTCCTCCCGAGAACTCATGCGGGAACGACTTCATGCGGCGTTCGGGCTCGGTGATCCCGACGAGCGTCAGCAATTCGATCGAGCGGTTCCAGGCATCCTTCTTCGAGAGGCTGCGGTGCACGGTCAGGGCTTCGATGAGCTGGTCGCCGATCGTGAACACCGGCGTCAGCGACGTCAGCGGATCCTGGAACACCATCGACATGCCGTTGCCGCGGATCACCGAGAGCTGCTTGTCGGTCATGCCGAGCAGCTCCTGGCCGTCGTACATGATCGATCCGGTGACCTTGGCGTTCTCGTCGAGCAGGCCCATGATCGCGAGCGAGGTGACGGACTTGCCGGAACCGGACTCGCCGACGATGCCGAGGGTCTTGCCCGCCTCCAGGTCGAAGGACACACCTCGCACGGCGTCGACGCGGCCGGCCTCTGACGCGAAGCTGACGGTCAGATTGCGGACGGAGAGTACGTTGCTCATGCTCGGCCTCCAGCCGCAGAGGTGGGATCGAGGGCGTCGCGCAGACCGTCGGCGATCAACGCCATGGAGACGGTCAGCAGGGTCAGGGCCGCGGCGGGGAAGTAGAAGAGCCACGGCGAGGTGATGAGCGAGCTCGATCCGGCGCCGATCAACGCGCCGAGCGACACGTCGGGGATCTTCACGCCGAAGCCGAGGAACGAGAGTCCGGTCTCGGCCACGACGGCGTTGACGACGCCGAGGGTGAAGTTGATGACGAGCAGGGACCCGATGTTGGGCAGCAGGTGCCGCACGACGATCCGCATGCCGCGGACTCCCATGTACCGAGCGGCGCTCACGTACTCGCGCTCCCGGAGCGACAGCGCCATCGTCCAGATGACGCGGGCCGGGAAGTACCAGCCGATCACGAAGATCATGATGAAGGCGATCACACGCCAGTCGCCACCGGACTTGTTCGAGATCATCGCCAGGATGAGGAAGCTCGGGATGACCATCATGAAGTGGATGACCAGCAGCGTGACCCGCTCGGTCCAGCCGCCGAAGTACGCTGCGGCCGTTCCGACCAGTGCCGACACGATCGTCACGCCCACCGAGACGGTGACGGCGATCATCAGGGACCGCTGCAGTCCGACCGCGACCTGAGCGAACAGGTCGTTGCCGGCGTTGTTGGTGCCGAACCAGTGCTCGGCGCTCGGCGGGCTGCTCAGGTGGAGGAAATCGAGCTCGATGTGGTCGTAGCGCGCGATGAGCGGACCGAAGATCGCGAACAGCACGAGCACCACGAAGATGATGAGACCGGCGACCGCGCCCTTGTTGCGGGCGTAGCGGCGCGAGTACAGCGTCCACTTCGACAGGCGACGGGTGGCGACGCGCGTCGTCTCGGGGCCGGGAGCGACCTCGGCGGCCTCGACGGTGGGGTCGATCATTTCGGAGGTCATGTCAGCTCACTCTCACTCGAGGATCGAGTACCACGACGGCGATGTCGGCCAGGATGGCGCCGATCGCCGTGAGCACTGCCCCGAAGGCCGCGATGGCCACGGTGCCATGGATGTCGTTCTTCGTGATGGCGTCGATGAAGTACTTGCCCATGCCGTTCCACGCGAAGATCGTCTCGGTGAGGACGGCGCCGGTGAACACGGCGGGGATCGTGAACGCGACCTGCGTCGCGACCGGGATCAGCGAGGTCCGCAGTGCGTGCTTGCGGATCGCCTGCTGCTTGGTCAGCCCCTTCGCACGGGCCGTCCGCACGTAGTCGGCGCTGATGTTGTCCAGCAGGAGCGAGCGCTGCAGGAAGTGGATTCCCGCGTAGCCGATGAGCACCAGGGCTATCGTCGGCAGCGTCAGATGTTGCAAGACGTCTATGAGTACGGGGAAGAAGCCCTCGACGCCGCGGCTCGCGTTTCCGGTCACGTAGAAGATGCGCACGCCCGTCGCGTCGTTCAGCGCGATCGCCATCAGGACGATTCCGAAAGCCGCGACGACGATCGGGATGTTCATCGTGATGATGCTCGTGGCCTGGCCGATCCGGTCCGCGAGCTTGTACTGGCGTGACGCGGTGTACACGCCGAGCGCGATGCCGAGGATCGTGGTGAGGATCGTCGCTCCGAGAACCAGCTCCGCGCTGACCCACATCCGGTACGCGACCTGCTCGTTGACAGAGCCGCCGGTCGGACTGACTCCCCAGTCCCAGCGCAGCAGGATCGCCGTGAGCCAGTTCCACCACCGCTCGATCAGCGGGACGGTGTCACTCAGGTTGCGGGGCTCGAGGACGTTGACGATCTGCTCTTCGGTGAGCGGCGGGCGTCGACCCACGTAGTTGCTGCGCGGATCGAGGAATCCCCACGCCAAGAAGTACGTGAGGTTCGTCGCGACCACGATCATCAGCAGCCAGCCGAGTGCTCGGCGCAAGAGGTACTTGATCAAGGGGCAGTCTTTCTCTTCTACAGACGCGCTCGGGATCTGCCGACGCAACGCTGAGTCGGGTGGAACAGCTACTTTCACCACCGTCTCCCGCGACGCGACGGCCGTCACGGGGTCTGTGACGGAGTCTTATCGCTTACGGGATCCGGTGTCACGGATTTTTCCCGGGCAACTTCGGGAGACTATCACCGGAATGCCGGAATCGGGGATTAGCGCCCCCTGACCGTACAATCGAGTGGACATGTCCCCACGCGCTCTCACACCCCTTCAGCCTGCCTCGACGCCGGCTGCGCAGATCCGCAACTTCTGCATCATCGCCCACATCGATCACGGCAAGTCGACCCTCGCCGACCGGATGCTGCAGATCACGGGCGTGGTCTCCGACCGTGACATGCGCGCGCAGTACCTCGACCGCATGGACATCGAGCGCGAGCGCGGCATCACCATCAAGAGCCAGGCCGTGCGCATGCCGTGGGAGCTCGGCGGCGAGACCTTCGCGCTCAACATGATCGACACTCCGGGGCACGTCGACTTCACCTACGAGGTCTCGCGCTCGCTCGCGGCGTGCGAGGGCGCGATCCTGCTCGTGGACGCGGCGCAGGGCATCGAGGCCCAGACGCTGGCGAACCTCTACCTGGCGCTGGAGAACGATCTCCACATCATCCCGGTGCTCAACAAGATCGACCTTCCCGCCGCAGACCCCGAGAAGTACGCGAAGGAGCTGGCGTCGCTCATCGGCGGCAAGCCGGAGGATGTGCTGCGCGTGTCCGGCAAGACCGGCGTCGGTGTCGAGGACCTCCTCGACCGTCTGGTGCAGGAGATCCCCGCTCCAGTCGGCGATGCGGACGCCCCGGCGCGGGCGATGATCTTCGACTCCGTCTACGACGCGTACCGCGGCGTCGTGACATACGTGCGCATGGTGGACGGGAGCCTCTCGCCCCGCGAGCGCATCCAGATGATGTCGACCGGCGCGAACCACGACGCTCTCGAGGTCGGGGTGTCCAGCCCCGAGCCGATCCCGACCAAGGGACTCGGCGTCGGAGAGGTCGGCTACCTCATCACGGGCGTGAAGGACGTGCGGCTGTCGAAGGTCGGCGACACCATCACGAACGCACGCAAGCCCGCGTCCGAGGCCCTCGCCGGCTACACCGACCCCAAGCCCATGGTCTTCTCCGGCATCTACCCGATCGACGGCAGCGACTACGCGGAACTGCGCGAGGCCCTCGACAAGCTCAAGCTCTCCGACGCCTCGCTGCAGTACGAGCCGGAGACGTCTGTGGCTCTCGGCTTCGGATTCCGCTGCGGCTTCCTCGGCCTGCTGCACCTGGAGATCATCACCGAGCGTCTGTCGAGGGAGTTCGGCCTCGACCTCATCACGACCGCGCCGAGCGTGATCTACGAGGTGCTCACCAGCGACACCGGTGAGACGGTGACCGTGACGAACCCGAGCGAGTACCCGGACGGGCGCATCGGTTCGGTGTCAGAGCCGATGGTCAAGGCCGCGATCCTGCTGCCGAAGGACTACGTGGGCACCGTCATGGAACTGTGCCAGTCCAGGCGCGGCACGCTGCTGGGCATGGAGTACTTCTCCGAGGAGCGCGTCGAGCTGCGGTACAACATGCCGCTCGGCGAGATCGTGTTCGACTTCTTCGACCAGCTGAAATCGAAGACGCAGGGATACGCCTCGCTCGACTACGAGCCCTCCGGGCAGCAGGAAGCCGACCTCGTGAAGGTCGACATCCTCCTCCAGGGCGAGAAGGTCGACGCGTTCAGCTCCATCGTGCACCGGGACAAGGCCTACGCCTACGGCACGATGATGGCCGAGCGGCTGCGCAAGCTCATCCCTCGTCAACAGTTCGAGGTCCCGATCCAAGCGGCCATCGGCGCGCGCATCATCGCTCGCGAGACGATCCGCGCCATCCGCAAGGATGTGCTCGCCAAGTGCTACGGCGGTGACATCACCCGCAAGCGCAAGCTCCTCGAGAAGCAGAAGGAGGGCAAGAAGCGCATGAAGATGGTCGGCCGCGTCGAGGTCCCCCAGGAGGCGTTCATCGCCGCGCTGTCGGGTGACGTCGAAGGCAAGGAGAAGAAGTAGCACCGCGGATCGGACCGGATGATGTGTCGCTGTGCGGCGCGTGGGGGTGTTCGCTCAGGCAACGCGAAGTAGGCTGGAACTCATGCGGCGCGGGACTTTCCGAGACGACACGGTGGACTATGCGGCCGTGGGTGCGACCCATGCGCCCGATCTGATGCAGTACCCGCCGGAGCGGAGTATCCCGGCGGAGGAATCCTGGCGCATCGGCAGCGGGAGTGAGAGGTTCCAGACGGCGGGCGAGGCGCTCCTGTCCTGGACGGCCCAGCGTGCCGCCGGACTCTCGGTCGAAGACGTGCGCCCGGCGCCGGGGCCGGCCTACGCGGGAGTGAGCTTCGATGCGGAGGGCAACCCCATCGCGCCGAGTAAGCGCGACGTGGAGCCCCGCTACGACGCGGAGGGCATGCCGTTCGTCGGTGCGGGGATGACCCTGCACCTGCGAGGCCGGATCGCCGGCATGCGCGCCGATGCCGAACTCCGTGTGATCTCGGTCACCGAGGAGACGCGGCGCATCGGCTTCGTGCTCGGCACCGTCGGCGGTTCCGTGGTCCGAGGCGAGGAGTCCTTCGACGTCGACTGGCGCGAGGACAACGACGAGGTCTGGTTCACCGTCCGCGCCTTCGACGCCCCGAACGCGCTGCTGTACCGCATGGTGCCTGCACTCGTGAAGCGCCGCCGCCGCGAGCTCTTCGCGCGCTATCTCCGCGCGATCTCCCCGCTCTACGCGACCCCGCTGTGATGGCGGGACCCCTTCCTCTCGGAGACCCCGCACCGACGGACGGGCGACTGCCCGCCGATCTTCCGATCGACACGGGTGCGCCGTTCTCGGCGTACCTTCACATTCCCTTCTGCACAGTGCGCTGCGGATACTGCGACTTCAACACCTATACGTCGACCGAGCTGCGCGGGGCGAAGCAGGAGGACTACGCGTCGACCCTGATCGCCGAGATCCACCTCGCTCGACGCGTGCTCGACGATGCCGGGGCGTTGCGCCCGATGGACACGGTCTTCTTCGGCGGAGGCACGCCCACGCTCCTCCCCGCGGGAGACCTGGCCCGCATGCTCGATGCCGCGTCCTCGGCGTTCGGACTGGCTGAGGGCGCCGAGGTGACCGTCGAGGCGAATCCCGACACGGTGACCCCTGCCGTGGCGCGCACCCTGGCGGACGCCGGGGTCACGCGGATGTCGGTCGGCATGCAGTCGGCGGTGCCGCACGTGCTCGCGGCGCTGGACCGCACGCACCGGCCCGAGAACGTCCGCACGGCCGTCGCCGCCGCGAAGGACGCGGGCCTCGCCGTGAGCGTCGACCTGATCTACGGCGCGCCGGGGGAGTCCCTCGCCGACTGGGAGGCCTCGCTCGATGCGGCGCTCGCGCTCGAGCCCGACCACATCTCCGCCTACGCGCTCATCATCGAGGACGGCACGAAACTCGCACGCCAGATCCGCCGCGGCGAAGTGCCGACGCCCGACGACGACCTCCAGGCGGACATGTACGAGCTCGCCGATGCGCGCCTCGCGGACGGCGGCTTCGACTGGTACGAGGTCAGCAACTGGGCCCGCACGCCCGAACGGCGTTCCCGGCACAACCTCGCCTACTGGCGCGGCAGCGACTGGTGGGGCTTCGGTCCTGGGGCCCACAGCCACCTGGCGGGGCTGCGATGGTGGAACGTGAAGCACCCGGCGGCGTACGCGCAACGTCTCGCTGCCTCCGAGTCGCCGGCGGCCGGAACCGAGCGCCCCGATGCCGAGTCGCGCACATTGGAGCGCATCCTGCTGCTGAGCCGCATCCGCGAGGGGATCGCGGTCGACGAGGTGCCGAGGGCGAACCGGAGCCGGGTCGCCGGTCTGATCGCCGACGGATTGGTCGATCCGGTGGCTGCCGTTCAGGGGCGCGTCCAGCTGACGCTGCGCGGTCGCCTCCTCGCAGATGCCGTGGTGCGCGAGCTCACCGACTGACGAACCGGCATCACCCGGGGAGCAGGTCCATCCCGGCGGTGCGACGCTGCGTGACCGTCGAGCTGACGGCGTCGAACAGGCGCGTCTGCCGACCTGGACCGTACGGCGGCCAGCCGGGGTCGCCGTCGGTCACGAAGCCGACCCAGGCGGCGTTCATCTCGGTCGCGAGGTCACGCGGGGCATCGGGTCCGGCCAAGCGCCTGGCTTCCTCATCGCCGAGGCGGTCGAACACGAACCCGAGCTCGAGGGCGTGGGCCGCGCGAAGGTCTCGCACCGGACTCGGCCACGCGAACTCGTAGACGTGCGTCGTCGCGGGACGGGCAGCCGCGACGCGGCTCAGAGGCGCACGCAGCATCATGTCGGTGACGAGCTGGCCGAACACCTCACCCGTGCCGGCACCGGGGAAGGCCGCACGGTACTCGGATACGGCGCGACGGGGGATCCGGGAGAGCAGCCGGGCTGCCTGCAGCTTGAGCTCGCTGATGCCCGCCAGAGCCTCGGGTGGGAACCACAGCCGGTACTCGTCCGTGTTGCTGCCGATGAGCAGCGGGGTGTCGACCTCCGCCAGAACCTCGTGCGGGGAGCGCGGCAGGCTGTCGGGGTCGATCGCGAACTGGAACCCTGGGGCCCCGCCGAGCGGTGACGAGCCGGCGGACTGGGCGGTGCGCGCATCCAGCAGCTGCTCGGGCGAGAGCACGGCGAACGAATCTCGATCCGCGGTGACGCCGAGTCGCTTCGCCAGCTGCGCCGTCACTCTCCCCGCCTTCTTCGGGGACTGGGCAGTGAGCGGCCCGGATTCGATGACGGCGCGGGCGATCAACGCACGGGAGTCGTCACGTGCGAGAAGCCCGGCGACGATGGCTCCGCCGGCCGACTCGCCCATCGCGGTGAGGCGCTCGGGGTCTCCGCCGAAGGCCGCGATCTCGCGGTGGACCCACTCCAGCGCCGCGGCCGCATCGCGCAGGCCGAGGTTCCGGGGCGCGCCGTCCAGCACCGAGAACCCCTCGGAACCCAGGCGGTAGTTGATCGACACGAACACGATGCCCGCGTTCGCGAAGACGGTTCCGTCGTAGAGCGGCAGGGCTGCTGTGCCGCGTTCGAGCGCACCGCCGTGGATCCACAGCAGCACCGGCGCTCCTGCCGCCTCGGTCGGAGCCCACACGTTCGCCGTGAGGATGTCGTCACCGCCGATGCGCACGGATCCCAGGAGTTCGCCGATCGCTCCGGTGTAGGGGAGCTGGGGCGGCGTCGGGCCGAAACGCGTCGCGTCCCGCACTCCTTGCCAGGCGGGCGCCGGCTGCGGGGCTCGGAACCGGTTCTCACCGAAAGGGGCAGCCGCGTAGGGGATACCGAGGTAACGGGCGACTCCCTCCGTCTCGGTGCCGCGGACCACGCCGCTCGACAGGGTCGCCCGGGGTGAGGAGGTCATGAGCGTCATCCTAGGGTCGTGCCCCCGCGGTACGGAGAATCCGGAGCTTCACGGGGTAGGATTGGCACTCTGAACGTCCGAGTGCCAGCGGAAGGGAAGGCGATGGTCACAGAGCGAGGACTCCAGGTTCTCCGCGCGATCGTGCAGGACTACGTCGAGACCCACGAACCCGTCGGCAGCCGCTCCATCGTCGATCGGCATTCGTTCGGCGTGTCGGCGGCGACGATCCGCAACGACATGGCACTGCTCGAAGACGAAGAGCTCATCACGGCACCGCACACCTCATCGGGTCGTGTGCCCACCGACAAGGGCTACCGCGTCTTCGTGAACCACCTGGCCCAGTTGCGACCGCTCTCGTCGGCTCAGCGATCGGCGATCGAGTCCTTCCTGGGAGAGCCGGCCGACCTCGACGATCTGATGGTGCGCACGGTACGGGTGCTCACGCAGCTGACCGGGCAGGTCGCGCTCGCCCAGTATCCGTCATTCGCTCGCGCCCATGTCACGCACATCGAGCTGGTCGCGCTGGCGCCGAACCGACTCCTGATCGTGCTGGTCACCGATGCCGGGGGAGTGTCGCAGCGGATCGCGCCTCTGCCTGAAGCGATCGACGAGACGGCGATGGCGGTACTGCGCGCTCGCGTCTCCGCACTGATCACGGGTCAGGCGATCGGAGAGGCCTCCGACCGGCTCCAGACCCTGCTCGCGGCGGACGAGCCGCCGAAGGATCCGGTGCTGCACGCGATCGCCGGCGTCGTGCTCGACGAACTCGGCGGGTTCCGGCAGGAGCGCCTGGTGATGGCGGGAGCTGCGACGTTGGCGCGTCGCGAGCAGGACTTCCGCGGCAGCATCCACCCGCTCCTCGAAGCGATCGAGGAGCAGGTGACACTGCTGCGGCTGATGAGCGAGATGGTGACCGATGAGCACGGACTCGCGGCCAGCATCGGAACCGAGAACGCGCCGTTCGGGCTCGGCGAGGCATCGATCGTGGCCAGCAACTATGCGGCCCCCAGCGGAACGGCGCGCGTCGGCGTGATGGGTCCGACGCGCATGGACTATCCGAGCAATCTCGCGGCGGCACGGGCGGTCGCCCGTTACCTGTCGCGGATGCTCGACGAAGACGAGGCCGGCCGCTGACGCGGTCGCCACCAGAAGACACACGCAGAAGGGCGATTGTGGCGGACCACTATGAGGTTCTCGGGGTGTCCCGAGACGCTTCCACCGACGAGATCAAGAAGGCGTACCGGCGTCTGGCGCGACAGCTGCACCCGGACGTGAACCCGGGAGAGGATGCGGCCGAGCGGTTCAAGCTCGTGACGCACGCGTACGACGTCCTCAGCGACGACGACTCCCGCCGCCGCTACGACATGGGTGGCGGTGACGGTGCCGCGGGGAACTTCGGCGGCTTCGGGGGCTTCGGCGACATCTTCGAGACCTTCTTCGGGGCAGCGCAGGGCGGAGGGCGCGGAGCGCGCCCGCGGTCGCGGCGGGAGCGCGGCCAGGACGCGCTCGTCCGGGTGACGCTCGAGCTCGGCGATGTGGTGTTCGGTGCGCATCGCGACATCGAGGTCGATACCGCGGTGCTGTGCGAGACCTGCCAGGGATCGTGCTGCCAGGAGGGGACCTCCCCGGTCACGTGCGACATCTGCGGCGGCTCCGGTCACGTGCAGCGCCAGGTGCGCAGTCTGCTGGGCAACGTCGTCACCTCGCAGCCGTGCGGCACCTGCGAGGGGTACGGCACCACGATCCCGTACCCCTGCGGAACGTGCGGCGGCCAGGGACGTGTGCGCTCGCGCCGGACGGTTTCGCTCGACATCCCCGCCGGCGTCGAGACCGGTCTCCGGCTCCAGCTGCCGGGCTCCGGAGAGGTCGGCAAGGCGGGCGGTCCGAACGGCGATCTCTACGTCGAGGTGACGGTGAACGCGCATCCGGCTTTCAGCCGTGAGGGCGATGACCTGCTCGCGACGCTCGAGGTAGCGATGACGGATGCCATCCTCGGGACCGAGACGACCATTCAGGGCCTGGACGGCGAAGTCGAGCTGGAGATCCGCGCGGGTGTGCAGTCGGGCGACGTGCTCACGATCAAGGGCCGAGGGATCACGCCGCTGCGCGGCACGCAGCGCGGTGACCTGCGCGTGGGTGTGCAGGTGCTGACGCCCACGAGACTCGACTCCGCGCAGCGGGCGCTCATCGAGGACTTCGCGAAGAAGACCAAGGCGCCGGATCCGCAGCTCGCGCAGTTCCAGCAGGGACTCTTCTCGAAGCTCCGCGACCGCTTCCGCAGCCACTGATCATGTCCCTGCACTTCCTGGTCGAGTCGTCGACGGATGCCCGTGTCGGCGACGTCGTGGCGCTGACCGGTGCCGAAGCGAAGCACGCGGCCGTGGTGCGGCGGCTGCGTGTCGGGGAGGCCGTCACGGTCGGCGACGGTGCAGGCGTCTGGCTGTCGGGCGTCGCCGAGGAGGTCGCGCCCGCTCGCGTCGATGTCCGCATCACGGAGCGCACGGAGCATCCGGCGCCCGGGCCGCGGGTCATCCTGGTGCAGGCACTCGCGAAGGGCGACAGGGACGAACTGGCCGTCCAGGCCGCATGCGAGCTGGGCGTCGACGAGATCGTGCCGTGGCAGGCGAGCCGGAGCGTGTCGCGGTGGGAGGGACCGAAGGCCGCGAAGGGTCGAGAGCGCTGGGCGACCATCGTGCGTGAGGCGGCGAAACAAGCCCACCGTGCCTGGGTCCCCGACGTCATAGCGCCCGTCTCGACGCGCGAGCTCGCGGAGCGCGCGAGCTCGCAACGTGTGCTGCTGCTCGATCCCACGGCGTCCGCGCGTCTGTCGGAGATCGCTCCGGACGGCCGCGACCTGGTGCTGGTCGTCGGGCCCGAGGGGGGAATCTCGGAGGAAGAGCTCGACCGACTGGCGGCCGCGGGTGCGGAGCGTGTGCGTCTCGGAGACACGGTGCTGCGGACCTCGACGGCAGGACCTGCCGCCATCGCCGTGCTCGCTGTGGCACTCGGTCGGTGGTGAACCACACCGTCTCGTCGCCACGCTCCGGGCTGCACGGTCGTCGCCATCGGTAGACTTGACCGCATGACGGAACCCTCGATCTTCACGCGCATTCTCAACGGGGAGATCCCCGCCGAGATCCTCGGCGAGACGGATCGCCTCTTCGCCCTGCGCGACATCGCTCCGCAGGCGCCCGTCCACCTGCTCGTGGTGCCCAAGACCGCGGAGTACCGCGACGTCGCGGAGCTCGCCGCAGGAGACCCCGCGTTGCTCGCCGAGATGATCGCCTTCGCCGGCGAGCTGGCGTCGGAGCACACGGACGACGGCGACTTCCGTCTCGTCTTCAACACCGGCGCGAATGCCGGGCAGACCGTTTTCCACGTCCACGCACACGTGCTGGCCGGTGGCTTGACCGAGAAGAGCGTCGGTGCCTGAGAATCACGAACCGCAGGAGCGGAGCCTGGGTGCTCGGCCTCCGGAGTCGGTGGAGAAGATGTACGCGGACGGCGTCGCGATGGTGCAGCTGCTCGGCCCGCAGGACCGTCTGCTGAGGATGCTCGAGAAGGAGCATCGCGACGTCCAGGTCCTGGTCCGCGGCAACGAGATCACCCTGAGCGGCTCGCGGGACGATGTGGCGAAGGCGAAGGCACTGGTCGAGGAGCTGCTCGCCATGACCAGGGCGGGACACGACCTCGCTCCGAGCGACGTGTCGAGCTCCGCGCGGATGCTGCGGCAGGAGGGCGGACCGCGTCCGAGTGAAGTGCTCGGCGAGGCCATCCTCACCACGCGCGGCAAGGTCATCCGCCCGAAGACGCTCGGCCAGAAGGAGTACGTCGACGCGATCGAGGACAACACGATCGTGTTCGGGATCGGGCCTGCGGGCACGGGAAAGACCTACCTCGCGATGGCCAAGGCCGTCCAGGCGCTGCAGCGCAAGGAGGTCACCCGGATCATCCTCACGCGTCCGGCTGTCGAGGCCGGAGAGCGTCTCGGGTTCCTCCCCGGCACGCTCACCGACAAGATCGACCCGTACCTCCGGCCGCTGTACGACGCCCTCAACGAGATGATGGACCCCGAGATCGTCCCTCGTCTGATGGCGACGGGGACCATCGAGGTCGCACCCCTCGCCTACATGCGCGGTCGCACGCTGAACGACTCGTTCGTCGTCCTCGACGAAGCGCAGAACACCACTCCAGAGCAGATGAAGATGTTCCTCACCCGTCTCGGCTTCGGCACGAGGATGGTGGTCACGGGCGACATCACACAGGTCGACCTCCCGCAGGGCTCGTCGGGACTCCGTCTCGTCACCCGCGTGCTCGACGGCATCGACGACATCCACTTCTCCCGGCTCACGAGTGACGACGTCGTGCGGCACTCGCTGGTCGGACGCATCGTCGACGCGTACAGCGAGTACGACGAGAAGCGCACAGCCCAGAGGTTCGAGCGCGAGCAGGCCGCCGAATTCGCCAACCGTGCCGAGCGCAGGGGAGCGCAGCGTCCCGGCCCCCGCGACCGTATGCCGAAACGAGGACTCTCATGATCGAGATCAACAACGAGTCGGCCATCGACGTCGACGAGACGGTGCTGCAGCGCCTGACGGACTTCAACCTCGCACAGTTGCACGTCAGCCCCGATGCGGAGGTGGCGATCGTCCTGGTCGACGAGGGGGCCATGGAGGCGCTCCACGTGCAGTGGATGGATGAGCCGGGCCCGACCGACGTGCTGAGCTTCCCGATGGATGAACTGCGCCCCGGCACCGAGGATCGCCCGACGGCTCCCGGCCTGCTGGGCGACATCGTGTTGTGCCCGCAGGTGGCGGAGACGCAGGCGCAGGCGGCGCGTCACACTCTGATGGACGAGCTGATCCTGCTCACCACCCACGGTCTGCTGCACCTGCTGGGGTTCGATCACGCGGAGCCCGATGAGGAGCGCGAGATGTTCGGGCTGCAGAAGGAACTGATCCAGGGCTTCGCCGCGGCCGAACGTCGCCGATGACGGCCGTCCTCCTCCTCATCGCCGCCGTCCTGCTGGTGGCGTTCGGCGGTCTGATGGCCGCGATCGACGCCGCGTACGGCGTGACCTCGCGCGTGGGACTTTCCGACATGGCGACCGAGGGCCGCCGCGCCAAGGCGCTGAGCCGGATCGCGACCGACCTCGACGCGCACGTCAATGCCGTCGCGTTCATCCGCGTGCTCGCGGAGGTGACGGCGGCGGTGCTCGTGACCGTCGCCTTCACGATCCTCATCGAGAACAACTGGTGGGCGATGCTCGCCGCTGCCCTGCTGATGACCGCCATCACCTTCGTGCTCGTCGGGGCGAGCCCGCGGTCGTTCGGACGACAGCACGCAGAGGGAATGATCCGCGGCACCGCCTCGATCGTCCGGGGGCTCCGGATCTTCCTGGGACCTCTCGCGCAGGGCCTCGTGCTGCTCGGCAACAAGGTGACCCCCGGTACCGGGCGGAGCTCCTTCACGAGCGAGGACCAGCTGCTCAGCATGGTGGACGAAGCCGCGTCGAACGATCTCATCGAGGAGGACGACCGCGACCTCATCCACTCCGTGTTCGACTTCACCGACCAGTTCGTGCGCGCCGTCATGGTGCCCCGAACCGAGATGGTGACCGTCGATGCCACAGCGACGACGGACCAGGCGATGTCGCTCTTCCTGAACCGCGGCGTCTCCCGGATGCCCGTGGTCGACGACGACGCCGACGACGTGGTCGGGGTGCTGTATCTCAAGGACCTCGTCCAGTTCGCGTACCGGGACGACAGCGCCTGGCGTGCGGCATCCATCCGGCCGATCTCGCGTCCTGCGACCTTCGTGCCGGAGTCGATGCGCGCGGAGACCCTGTTGCAGCAGATGAAGCGCGATGCCGTGCACGTGTGCCTGGTCATCGACGAGCACGGCGGGATCTCGGGTCTCGTGACGCTCGAGGACCTGATCGAGGAGCTCGTCGGTGAGATCTCCGACGAGTACGATCAGGTATCCGCGGAGTTCGTCGACCTGGGTCACGGACGATACCGGGTGAGTTCCCGTCTCTCGCTGGAGGATGTGGGCGATCTCTTCGGACTCGAACTCGAGGACGAGGACGTCGACTCGATCGGCGGCCTGCTCGGCAAGGCACTCGGACAGGTACCGCAGCCCGGTGCGACGGCGACCGTCGAGGGCCTGGTCCTCACCGGCGGAGCCTCTCGCGGACGCGGCCGTGGGATCGCCACGGTGTTCGTGGAACGCGCGACAGGAGAACCTGACGCTTCGCAGGATGAAGGAGATCGACACGATGGCTGATGAGACTCGAAGCGGGTTCGTGACCTTCGTCGGCCGCCCCAACGTCGGCAAGTCCACCCTGACGAACGCTCTCGTCGGCGAGAAGATCGCGATCACGAGCGAGAAGCCGCAGACCACCCGTCGGGCGATCCGCGGCATCGTGAATCGGCCGGAGGGTCAGCTCGTGATCGTCGACACGCCGGGCATCCACAAGCCGCGCACGCTGCTCGGGGAACGGTTGAACGACCTGGTGGAGCAGGTGCTGGGTGATGTCGACGTGATCGGATTCTGCGTTCCGGCCAACGAGAAGGTCGGTCCAGGCGACCGCCGCATCGCGGCTTCGCTCGACGGATACCCGCGCGCCAAGAAGATCGCGATCGTGACGAAGACGGATGCCGCCGGTCGAGACGAGATCACCGGCAGGCTGGTGGAGGTCGATGCGCTGCGCGACGACTGGGCGGCTGTCATCCCGCTCTCGGCGCTGACCAGGGATCAGCTCGACGTGCTCTCCGACGAGATCCTCCAGTTGATGCCGAAAGGCCCCGCGCTGTACCCCGAGGGGATCACGACCGACGAGTCGCAGGAAGAGCGCATCGCCGAGATGATCCGCGAAGCAGCCCTCGAGGGGGTGCGCGATGAGCTTCCGCACTCGATCGCCGTGGTGATCGACGACATCGCGCCGCGCGAGGGCACCGACCTGACCGATGTGCACGCCTCGATCGTCGTGGAGCGCGACAGCCAGAAAGCCATCATCATCGGGCACAAGGGCAAGCGCCTCAGCGAGGTGGGTGCACGTGCTCGCGCAGGCATCGAGGATCTGCTGGGTACGCGCGTGTTCCTCGGCCTGCACGTCAAGGTCGCCAAGGAGTGGCAACGCGACCCGAAGCAGCTCGGCAGACTCGGCTTCTGAGATGCGTCCGGGCCACGCGTCGAAGGCGGCGGGAAGACCGCCGACCCCGACGATATGAATCTTCGCAGCGAAGACCCGAATCCGCTGCGAAACGAGGTCTTCACCCGTGTGTTCGATGCGCATTGGGCGGCAGTGCGTCACCACGTCGAAGGTGTCGTCGCCGACGACGAGGAGGTCACCGAGATCGTCTCGGAGGTGTTCTTCATCGCCTGGGCGCGCCTCCGGCCCGCGCGACCGCCCGGACGTGTCTGGCTCCTGCGCGCGGCGGACCGTCGTCTGCGCTCGCGCACCACCCGGTCGTCCGTGCCGCACGGTGCTCTCGATGCCGTGCACATGGGCGTATCAGGGGACGAGGAGCAGTTGGGTCGACTCGGTCGCGTCGAAGTCGTCCGCGCTTTGGGTGTCCTCACACAGCCTCAACGGCGTATCATCATGCTCACGTACTGGGATGGACTCGCGGTGGGGGAGATCGCCGAGCTGTTGCGCGCTTCTGAGTCCAGGGTGCAGAAGACGCTGAGCCGAGCGCAGGATCGCCTGCGGTCGGAGCTGGGCCTGGAGGGGGCTGGTGACGGGTGATGACGCAGAACGCCGTGCTCGAGCGGATGCTGAGCGAAGCCGATCCCGCGACGACGCCACGCGATGCGGTGCCGGACGCCCGTGCCCGTGCGACACGCGACCGCATCCTTCGCACAGGTTCGGCTCCACGGCGTCGCCGCACCCGGACGATCGGATGGACGGGCGGGGTCACGGCTGCCGTCGCCTCGACGGCGCTGGCCTTCGCGATCTTCTCGCCGCAGGGTGCGGCGGTCGCCGCCACTCCGGCTCCACTCGACTTCAGCGGGTCCAACACCATCGCGCAGCTCGTCGACGATGCGGGTGCGGCGCTGGCCGACACCCCCGGCCCGACGACGCCGCTGCGAACAGTCAAGACGGCATCGTGGTCGTTCTCGGTCGACGTCGACACCAAGACCTCGACGGTCGCTCCGCAGCTCTCCACGCTGACGTGGGAGCCTGACGGTTCGGGACGCATGATCATCCTCGCCGGCGTCCCCTACGACCCCTCTGATGCGGTCGCCAGCAACGCCGCCGAGGTCACGAGCAGCGGGGAGGTCGTCACCGATCTCGTGATGGCCCCCGGCGATTTCGACACCCCGTGGACGGCCGTTCCCGGTGAGACCCGCGACGACATGATCGCGATGCTCCGCGCATTCGGAATGCCGGAGGACCCGACCGCATACGAGGTCGAGATGGCTTTCACCACCATCCTCGATCAATGGACCTTGACCGATGCGCAACACCGCGAGCTCCTCCTTCTTCTCGAGGAAGCAGGCGGCGGCGATGCCCTCGGCACGTCGACCGACCGTCTGGGACGCGCGGTCACGGGAGTCCGGGTGCAGTCGCCGGACGGAGCCGTGAGCGACCTGGTCCTGGTGTCTCGCGACACGGGACGGATCGTGGGCGTCGAGCGCACCGTGCTGACCGCCGATGAACTGTTCCCTGCCGGGGCGATCATCTCGTACCAGATGTGGGATCTCGATGAGGAGACAATTCGATGAAACGCACGACCGTTCTCGCCACAGCGCTGCTGGGCATCGCCATGATCCTGGGCTCGGCTCCGGCCTACGCCGACGCTGAGACACCCCGAGACGTGGATCCGCAGATCGCCGCGGTCCTCGACGATGTTCCAGGCGGCATCGTGATCGATGCGACCCACGCCGTGTGGCCCGAGTTGGACATGGAGCTGAGCGTTCCCGGCGCAGCAGGACTCGCGGCGCGTTCCGTCGGAAGCTGCGCGACCGGTCGTATCTGCGCCTACAACGCGTCCTCTCTCGGGGGTGGCGTGCTGTCCTTCGGCACGTGCGCCGTCCATACGATCCCCTCGAGCTTCACCGCCAAGTCCGTGGCGAATGCGCGCAGCGGCGGGTACGTTCAGGTGCGCAACGGCAGCACGGTGCTCAAGAGCGTGAATGCCGGGACCTGGGCGAACGTCACCGGTACCGTCACGAACCTCCGCTGCATCCTCTGAGCGGCTCGGCGTGACGGTGGCGGCTGCACAGCACTGGGTGGCGACGGGGTGGGGATCTCCCGATGAGTGGGAGTTCGTCGCGCATCAGGTCGCGGCTCCGGAGGCGGGTGAGGTCACGATCCGCGTGCGGGCGGCCGGCGTCAATCCTGCGGACGCGAAGCATGTCGCCTCCGCTCGATCAGGGCTCGAACTCCCCGTGCCGATCGGTTACGAGGTCTCCGGCGAATTGAGCGCACTCGGTCCCGACACGCGGATCGGCTCCGGAGCGGCATCGGTGGGCGACGAGGTCATCGCGTTCCGCGTGCGCGGCGGCTACGCCACCGAACTCACCGTTCCTGCCGAGAAGGTGTTCGCGAAGCCCTCGACCCTTTCGCACCCCGAGGCCGCAAACCTGTTGCTGGTCGGAACCACCGCCGCGGAGATGCTCGCGATCGCGGGTGCGGGTCCGGGCGAGACGATCCTGCTCCACGGGGCGTCGGGGGCCGTCGGCGTCAGCGTTCTGCAGCAGGCCCGCCTGCGCGGCGTACGGGTGATCGGAACGGCCGGTGCGGAGCGCTTCGACGAGGTGCGACGGTTCGGGGGCATCCCGGTGCGCTACGGCGACGGCCTCCGTCGGCGTGTGCTCGAGGTCGCAGGCGGACGCGTCGTGGCTGCCCTGGATGCGGTGGGCACCGACGAGGCCGTCGATGTGTCTCTCGAGGTGGTCGCCGACCGTCGACGCATCGTCACCATCGCCGCGTTCGCGCGAGCGGAGTCCGAGGGAATCGTGGCCATCGCGGGTTCGATGCCCGACAGCGCGCGTTTTCGTGACGGGGTGCGCAGCGAACTCATCGCCCTGGCGCAGAACGGCGATCTGGTCGTGCCGGTCGCGCGGACGTTCCCGCTCGATCAGGCGCCTGCGGCTCACCGACTGCTCTCCTCCGGACATCCCGGGGGAAAATTGGCGCTGATCCCCGAGGGCTAGTCGATCTCGCGCAGCGCCGAGGTGACGATCACCACGTCGTCGCCGTACTCGGCGTCGGCGGCGTCCTGCATCGTGCCGTCGTCCCACACGACGGTCAGCCAGACGTAGCCGCGGTCGGTCGCCACCGTGAGCGCCTCCGTTCCGAGACGCGCGGCGATGTCGTCCTGGACCCGCAGGAGTTCGTCTTCTGCCGTGGTCCCCTCGACGCCGCCGGTCGGGTCCTCCGGGGCGACCGTGTCGTAGAGGGCGAGCATGATCGGCTGGTCGGTGTTCGTGAGTCGTCCGCCGTCGTACGAGGCGTACACCGCGTATTGGCCCCAGGTGGTCGTGCCGCTGCTCTCGCTGCCGTCGACGCCGTCCCATGTCCATCCGTCGAGGGGCACTCCCTGGCACTGTGGTGGGTAGGACTCCATGATGGCCCCCATGCACAGCTGGACGTCACCGGCGACGTCGAGCACCGTACCGACACCGATCACGCGCCCATCCGGCAGGGCGGGGTGAGCTTCTTCGAGGCGCTGATCCGAGGGGACCGTCGTGCTCGTGGGGGCCGGGGTGCTGCCGGGCCCGGAGGCGCAGGCGCTCAGGAGCAGGACTCCAGCGGCAGACGCTGCGGCGAGGGTGCGGCGACGGTGCGATGTGCTCATACCGAGGAGTGTCGGGTCCTGACGGATCGTCTCAGACTCGTCGATACCGGCACGGCTTCCCTGCTAGCATGACCACATGCCTTTCGGCGGTCTGCTTCTTCTTAGCTGCCGCGACGAGTCCTAAAGCTAGGGCCTTCCTCGTCGCGGCGCTTGTGTTGGCCCGTTCATCTTGACGAAGAGAAGAAGCCCCATCATGCAGAACACTCAGCGCCCGTCCGCGATGCCGATCCACAAGTATCGGCCTTTCCACGAGCAGATCACCGTCCACCTGCCTGACCGCACCTGGCCCGATGCCCGCATCACCGAGGCCCCCCGGTGGTGCGCGGTCGATCTCCGCGACGGGAACCAGGCCCTCATCGACCCGATGTCGCCCGAGCGCAAGCGCGTCATGTTCGAGCTGCTCGTCAGCATGGGCTACAAGGAGATCGAGGTCGGCTTCCCGTCGGCGAGCCAGACCGATTTCGACTTCGTGCGGCAGCTCATCGAAGAGAATCTGATCCCCGACGACGTCACCATCCAGGTCCTGACCCAGGCGCGCGAACACCTCATCGAGCGCACCTACGAGTCCATCGCCGGAGCGAAGCAGGCCATCGTCCACCTGTACAACTCGACCAGCGTGCTGCAGCGCGAGGTCGTCTTCCGCACCGACAAGCAGGGCATCATCGACATCGCGCTCGAAGGCGCTCGGCTGTGCCGGAAGTTCGAGAAGACGATCCCCGACACGAAGGTCTACTACGAGTACTCGCCCGAGAGCTACACCGGCACCGAGCTCGAGTTCGCCGTCGACATCTGCAACCAGGTCATCGAGGTCTTCGAGCCCACCCCCGACCGCAAGGTCATCATCAACCTCCCGGCAACTGTCGAGATGGCCTCGCCGAACGTGTACGCCGACTCGATCGAGTGGATGAGCCGTAACCTGAACCACCGCGAGAACATCATCCTCTCGCTGCACCCGCACAACGACCGCGGCACGGCGATCGCGGCCGCGGAACTCGGCTACATGGCCGGGGCCGATCGCATCGAAGGCTGCCTGTTCGGCAACGGCGAGCGCACCGGCAACGTCGACATCGTCGCGCTGGGCATCAATCTGTTCACCCAGGGCATCGACCCCCAGATCGACTTCAGCGATATCGACCAGGTCAAGCGCACGGTCGAGTACTGCAACCAGCTGCCGGTGCCGGAGCGCAGTCCCTGGGCGGGAGACCTGGTGTTCACGGCGTTCAGCGGTTCGCACCAGGATGCGATCAAGAAGGGCTTCGAGGCCATGGCCGCGCGCGCCGAAGCCGACGGCGTGACCGTGGACGAGATCGAGTGGGCCGTCCCCTATCTTCCCGTCGACCCCAAGGATCTGGGCCGTTCCTACGAGGCCGTCATCCGCGTGAACTCGCAGTCGGGCAAGGGGGGTGTCGCCTATCTGTTGAAGTCGGACCATGCGATCGACCTGCCGCGAAAGCTGCAGATCGAGTTCTCGGGTGTCGTGCAGGCGAAGACGGATGCCGAGGGCGGCGAGGTCACCTCCGACCAGATCTGGTCGATCTTCAACGACGAATACCTGCCCTCCGTCGATTCGGCGGCCAAGTGGGGACGTTTCGAACTCCTGGCGACGCAGACGCGCAGCGACATGTCCGGTGACGTGGTGCTCGACGTCGTGCTGCGTGACGGTGAGGAGCAGGTCCCCGTTTCGGGCAACGGCAACGGTCCGGTCGCCGCTTTCGTCGAGGTGCTGCGCGGTCAGGGCTTCGACATCACGGTCTACGACTACGTCGAGCACGCTCTCAGCGCCGGTGGCGACGCGCAGGCTGCTGCCTACGTCGAGCTGCAGGTGGGCGACCAGCGGCTGTGGGGTGTCGGCATCGACGGGGACATCTCGACGGCATCTCTCAAGGCCATCGTCTCGGGCGTCAACCGGTCGATCCGCACCCGCGAGCAGGAGCTCGCGACGGTCTGATCGTCCACCGATGCGGACAGCGGCCGGCACCCTCTGTGGATGCCGGCCGCCGTCGTCTGATCAGCGGATCAGCCCACCCATTGCACGAGCTGCCAGATCAGTCCGTTCGGATCCGCGAACTGACAGTAGCGCTCGCCCCACGGCTCGGTCTCCGGGGAGGTGACGACCCGAGCGCCCGCGTCGGCGATGCGCGCGAACTCCTGGTCGATATCGTCGACGACGAACACGATCAGCGTGCCCTCGCCTGCGGATCCGGCGATCTCCTGCGGCCGGAAGGTCTTCAGCCCTGTCTCGAGGAAGATGATGTTGGGCACCGCGTCCGGATGCTGCAGCGATACGAAGCCCTCGGCGGACATCGCCTCCGTGAAGCCGAAGTGGGTCTCGGCGAACGTCGCCGAGGCGGCGACATCAGGGACATTGAGTGAGATGGCGGTCTGGGTGATGTTCATGTCTCTCCTGTCATAAACTACGTACAACGTACAGTGTTAAGCGATCGAACCGTGAGGGTATTCCGAGATGGCCAAGAATCTTGTGGAGCTGCTCTGGCGCAAGGCGTCCTCCGCCAGCGGGACGACTCGGCGCGGTCCGCGGGCTCGCCACTCCGCGGACGACGTGGTGGCCGGAGCCATCGCCCTCGCCGACGAGGGGGGCCTCGACGCCGTGACGATCCGCGGCCTCGCGCACGCCCTCGATCTGACCGCGATGTCGATCTACACGCACGTCAACAGCCGCGCTGATCTGCTCGTGCTCATGGTGGACGAGATGCACGAACGGATGACGGCTCCGATCGACGGCGCGGGGTGGCGCGACCGCGTGCGCCAGGTGGCGCAGCAGAACCTCGATCTCTTCCGCTCGCACCCGTGGATGCTCGACGTCGACGACCCCCGTGCGGCCGTGGGGCCGGGAACCATCGCGAAGTACGACCGTGAGCTGCATGCGTTCGATGGGACCGGGCTGTCGGATGTCGAACGCGACGCTGCGCTGTCGTTCGTGCTCGACTTCGTGCGTGCGTCCGGTTCGAGGATGCGGGAGCGCGCGGAACGCGAGGAGTTCGGTCCCTTCTGGGATGACGCCGGCCCACGGTTGGCGACGTACCTGGGCGACGGGTACCCTCTCGCCCAGTCCGTCGGCCGGGCTGCCGGCGAGGCGATGGGCGGCCCCTACGACGCCGAGGTCGCGTGGGAGTTCGGGTCGGTCCGCATGCTCGACGGGCTCGCCGGCATCATCGCGGAGACGAAGGGCGTCTGAGCAGGGTCAGTCCTGCGGCTTCACGATCGCGATCGCGCCCGTCTCCGCTGCGACCTTGCGACGGTAGATGCGGCGTTGCTCGGGCAGGGAGACGTCGAAGGTGACGGCGAGGATGCGGATGACGGTGGTGACGGCGATGCCGACGACTGCGGCGATCGTGATCGGCATACCGACGGCGACGGCGATCACGATGAAGGTGCACCCCGCTCCGGCGGCGACCGCGTACAGCGAGCCGACGTGCATGATCGCGGTCGGCAGACCCATCAGCATGTCGCGGAGCACGCTGCCGCCGACTGCGGCGCAGACGCCGATGAAGACGGCCGGTACTTCGGGGATGCCGAAGGCCAGCGCCTTGCTCGTCCCGAACGCACCGAACATCCCGATCACGACGGCGTCAAGCACGACGATCGCGGTGTTCAGGCGGGTGAAGAGCCCGGCGAGCAGCATGCCGAACAACGCCGCACCGGCGGCCGTCACCAGGTACCACTGGTTCTGGAGCGTCGCCGGCGTCTGCCCGAGGAGGATGTCGCGGATCAGGCCGCCGCCCATGCCGATCATGATGCCGGTGATCGCGACGCCCAGCCAGTCGAGCCGCCGCTGGCCCTGGAAACCGGATGCGAACATCGCGCCCTGGACGCCCCCGAGGCCGACGCCGAGGAGGTCCGCCCACAGCGGAATGGTGAAGAGCGGTTCGGTCACGCCCCCATTCTCGCGTACAGAGGATAATCGAGGGGTGCCCACCTACCGAGACGAAGCGGTGATCCTGCGCACTCACAAGCTCGGTGAGGCGGATCGCATCGTCACCATGCTCTCGCGGCGTCACGGGAAGGTGCGCGCGGTCGCGAAGGGCGTGCGGCGGACGTCGTCGAAGTTCGGGGCCAGGCTCGAGCCGTTCATGGTCGCCGACGTGCAGCTCTATCAGGGCCGCTCGCTCGACATCGTCCAGCAGGCCGAGTCGCTCGGCTCGTACGGCACCGACATCGCCTCGAACTACGACCGGTTCACGGCGGCGAACGCGATGGTCGAGACGGCGGATCGCCTGAGCGATGCGGAAGCGACACCGGATCAGTACCTGCTCCTCGTGGGTGGACTGCGCGCCCTGTCGCGCGGTGAGCACGTCGCGCGCAGCATCCTCGACTCGTATCTGCTGCGGGTCATGTCGCTGTCCGGATGGGCGCCGTCGCTCGACGAGTGCGCGCGGTGCGGCACCCCGGGTCCGCATTCGCGATTCGTCGCGCAGCTGGGCGGGTTGGTCTGCGAGAACTGCGCTCCCGCCGGAAGCCCCCGCGTCTCGGAGAAGACGCTGAGGCTGCTGCGTGCCCTGATCGCGGGGGAGTGGGACGTGATCGACGCGTCGCCTGCCGCCGACACCGCAGCGGCCTCCGGACTCGTCTCCGCCTATGCCCAGTGGCACATGGAGCGTGGCATCCGCTCGCTCGCCCATGTGTCGGACACCTCGTCGGAAGGACCACGGTGACCCCCAAGCCGTACACGCACAAGGACGCCGTGGCCTATCGCCCGCTCGACTGGACCGGTGTGCACCCGCCCGCGTTCCCGGCCGTGCCAGAGCATGTCGCGATCGTGATGGACGGCAACGGTCGCTGGGCCAACCGCCGGGGGCTGAGCCGCATCGAAGGGCACAAGGCGGGCGAAGAGGTGCTCCTCGACGTGGTCGCCGGCGCGATCCAGGCCGGGGTGAAGCACCTGTCGGTGTATGCGTTCTCCACGGAGAACTGGGCGCGGTCTCCCGAAGAGGTGCGCTTCCTCATGGGCTACAACCGCGACGTGCTCCATCGCCGTCGCGACCAGCTCAACGAGTGGGGCGTTCGCATCCGTTGGGCGGGCCGCAAGCCGCGGCTGTGGGGCAGCGTCATCAAAGAGCTGCAGTACGCCGAACAGCTCACCCGGGGCAACGACGTGCTCACGCTCACGATGTGCGTCAACTACGGTGGCCGCGTCGAGCTGGTCGACGCCATGCGTGCGATCGCGGCCGATGTCGCTGCCGGACGAGTGAAGCCGAAGGCGATCACCGAGAAGATGATCCGTCGGAATCTCTACGTGCCGGATATGCCCGACGTCGATCTGTTCCTGCGCAGTTCGGGGGAGCAGCGCACGTCGAACTTCCTGCTGTGGGAGTCCGCCTACGCCGAGATGGTCTTCCTCGACACACTCTGGCCCGACTTCTCGCGCGAGGAGCTGTGGCGCGCGATCGGCGTCTACCTTTCGCGTGACCGCCGCTTCGGCGGGGCGATCGACGCGCCGGACGCGTCCGCCTGACGCCGCAGCCAGCGCTCCGTCTCGCGAGGATGCCGAAGCCGCACGATGACGAGGTGCGGGAACTCGGCTTCGATCGCAGGGAAGTGCTCGGCCCATGTGTGCCGAGTGGCCGCCTGCCACGCCAGGATGTTCTGCTCGGGATCCCGACGGAGCATGTTCCACGGCCCCTTCTCGCGATTGCCGTTCCAGAGCTCGCGTCGAAGGATGCCCCGGGCGAGGGTGCGTCCGACCAGACGGCGGCGCACCACTGGGTAGGGGTAGTCCAGCCAGATCGCGAGTTGCGCGCGAGGCGCCAGGATCGCGTCGGTCCCCTTGCTGGTGTACTGCCACTCGGTCACCCAGCGCTCGTCCGCGGCGAATGCGCGCACGTCGTCGAGGAATCGGGGCCTCGGCGTCCAATCGGGCCCGTGGAACAACCCGTCGATCTCCACATGACGGAGTCCCGCCATCTGTCCGAGGCGACGGGCCAGCGTGGTCTTGCCCGACCCGGAGACGCCGGCCACCAGCACCCGCGACGGCACGAACGGCAGCGGGTCGTCGGCGGAGAGCATCCGAGCATCCTATCCGCGGGTCGGGGGAGCAGCGGAATAGCTCATAGGCGCATGCGGTTGGAGGAAGTGTGACTGAACCCATCTCCATCGACATCTGGTCCGACATCGCCTGCCCTTGGTGCTACATCGGCAAGCGCAACCTCGAGAAGGGTCTCGAAGCTGTCGCCGCCGACGACGACGCACCGCAGGTCAACATCACCTTCCATTCCTTCGAGCTCTCGCCCGATACTCCTGTCGACTTCGACGGCGACGAGATCGACTTCCTCGCTGGACACAAGGGCATGCCGCGGGAGCAGGTCGAGCAGATGCTGTCGAACGTGACGGGCATCGCCGCGAACGCCGGCCTCCAGTACCGCTTCGACCTGCTGAAGCACACCAACACGGTGAAGGCGCACGAGCTGCTGCACTTCGCCAAGGCCGAGGGCCTCCAGCACGAGATGGAGGAGCGGCTCATGTCCGCGTACTTCACCGAGGGCAAGCACGTCGGTCGCATCGACGACCTCGTCGAGCTCGCGACCGAGGTGGGGCTGGACGCCGACCGTGCCCGCGCGGCGCTCGAGAGCGAGCAGTACCTTCCCGCGGTGCGACAGGACCAGGCGCAGGCCCGCGCCTACGGCATCCAGGGCGTGCCGTTCTTCGTGGTGGACGGTCAGTACGGCATCAGCGGCGCGCAGCCGCCCGAGGCGTTCGAGAACGTGCTGCGCGACCTCTGGTCGAAGCGGAACGAGCCGCTCGAATCCGTCGAGGCCTGAGGCGAGCCGACCGGACGGACTGAGGACGGCAGAGCCCGATTCGGGTTCTGCCGTCCTCGGACTTTCGGCTCAGACCCGCTGCTGCCGCGGGCCGAGCGGCAGCGGCTCCATGGGCTGGTCGTTCGCGGTCAGATCGATGCCCAGTTCCCGCGCGTAGACCACGCGCGTCGCCATCGTCACCTCGTCGCCGGCTTCCGTCAGCTCGAAGACGCGGCCGCCGCGCATGCGGTTGCGCTCCGCACCGTCCAGGCCGTACGCGCCGAACCCGGTGCCGGGCGCGTAGCCGAGCTGGACGCCGTAGTAATCGCCGACGTAGTCGTTGATGTGATCATGGCCGACGAACACGCCCCTCACATCGCCGCGCTCGAGGATCGCGTTGAACATCCCCGAGTTGAACGGACCGGGGCATTCGTCCTCGTTGCGCTCTCCGACGATCCCGTGACGGGCTCGGCCGCGCGCGGCGTCGGCCTCGGTGCGCGTGTCCACGCCGCCCCACCACATGAAACGGTGCTCCCACAGCGCGATGTGCAGGAACATCAGGCCCGGAACCTTGCGGCCGCGGCGCTGCTCCAGGCGCTGGGACTGCTCGCGGTACCAGGCGACCTGGTCCATCCGCAGCCAGTCCCAGGCCGGGTAGCCCGAGAAGTCCTGGCCGCCGATCGCATCCGGCGCGTATCGGCCCGAGTCCATCAGCCACAGCGCGAACGCCTCGCGATTCTTCTTGGCCGACGACCCGATCGTGACGATCGTGTTGCTCGTACCGGTCACACCCCGCGTGTTCTCGGCGTTCACGTTGTACTCGTACGAGCGGTAGATCTTCAGCATCCCCGCCTCGTCCACGCCGGACTGCGGCAGCGAGTCCTCGTCGTGGTTGCCGTATGTGACCGCCCACGGGATGCGGCGGGACTCCATCGGCATGACGACGTTGTTGATCGCCTGCTTCACGGCCAGGCGGGTCTCGCACCCGCCGGTGATCACGTCGCCGTTGATGACCACGAAGTCGGGCTTCTCCTGGTCGAGCACCTTCTCCATCAGCTCGACGGTGCGCCGGTCGGTGAGCTCGTCGTCCTGGGTGTCGTTGAACTGCACCACCTTGAAGGTTCCGTCGGCGCGGAACCGCAGGCCGCGAGCCGCGCCGGCGGCCGAGGGCGACGCCGGGACATCCGCGGAGGCGGCGGCGGTGCCGAGGGGGAGAGCGGTGCCGAGAGCGCCAAGGGCTCCCGCAGTCAGGACGGTTCGGCGGCTTATCGGCAGTCGGTCGGGCATGCGTGGTCTCCTTCGTCTTCGGGCGATGATCGCCGCGGCGAGACTAGGGGCGCGCGATGACGGGGGAGGGACCGGGAGGTGAACGAGATCCCCGTCCGCCGGGCGATCAGCGGACGGTGAGGATGACGCGGAGGTGAACGGGCGGGGATCTAGCGGGGCAGCGCCGCCTCGATCGCGCTGACGATCTCAGGCGCGTCCGGTTTCTGCTTCGGCCGGAAGCGCAGGACGTCCCCGTCCGGCAGCACGAGGAACTTCTCGAAGTTCCACTCGACGCGACCGGCCTTCCCGCCGGCATCCGGGGTCTCCTTCAGCGCCTTGTAGAGCGCCGATGCGTTCTTGCCGTTGACCTTCACCTTGTCGTTCACGGGAAAGGTGACGCCGTAGGTCGTCGAGCAGAACTCGAGGATCTCTTCCACCGATCCGGGCTCCTGACCGAGGAACTGGTTGCACGGGAATCCGACGACCGTGAAGCCGCGGTCGCCGTACATCCGCTGCAACTCCTCGAGCTGCTCGTACTGCGGAGTCAGCCCGCACTTCGAGGCGACGTTCACCACCAGCACCACCTCGGCGCCGAGATCGTCGAGGGTCTTCTCCTCGCCCTTCGCATCGGTGAAGGGGATCGAACGGAGCGCGGCATCGGTCATACTCACAGCCTAAGTCGCCGCATGCCTCGTTGCTCTGCGTCTGGGAGAATGGAAGCGACATGACTCTCGCCACCGCCCCCGCCCGCCCTCTCCGCATCGGTCCGATCGCCCTCGACGTGCCGGTCGTCCTCGCGCCCATGGCCGGCATCACGAACACCGCCTTCCGGCGTCTGTGCCGGGAGTACGGCGCCGGGCTCTACGTGAGCGAGATGATCACCTCACGCGCTCTCGTCGAGCGGAACGAGACCACGATGCGCCTGATCCGCCATCATGAGTCCGAGACGCCACGGTCGATCCAGCTGTACGGCGTCGACCCCAAGACCATCGCCGAGGCCGTGCGCATCATCGTCGCCGAGGACCATGCCGACCACATCGACCTCAACTTCGGCTGCCCCGTGCCGAAGGTCACGCGCAAGGGCGGCGGGGCCGCGCTCCCGTGGAAGTCGAAGCTCTTCGCCGACATCGTCGATCAGGCGGTCAGGGCCGCGGGCGACATCCCGCTCACCGTGAAGATGCGAAAGGGCATCGACAAGGATCACCTGACGTTCCTCGATGCGGGTCGTGCCGCGGAGGACGCGGGGGCGGCGGCGGTGGCGCTGCACGCGCGCACGGCAGGCGAGTTCTACTCCGGGTTCGCGGACTGGAATGCGATCGGTGAACTCAAGCAGGCCGTCACGAGCATCCCGGTGCTGGGCAATGGCGACATCTGGTCGGCCGACGACGCCGTGCGCATGATGGCGCAGACCGACTGCGACGGTGTCGTGGTCGGACGCGGATGCCTCGGTCGCCCCTGGCTGTTCGGCGAGCTGGCCACCGCGTTCGGCGGCGAGGGCAAGACCGTCGACGCCACGCTCGGATTCGTCGCAGACGCCTTCCGGCGCCACGCCGAACTCCTCGTCGAGTTCTTCGAGGACGAGGACCGCGGATGCCGCGACATCCGCAAACACGTCTCCTGGTACTTCAAGGGATACCCGGTCGGCGGCGACATCCGCACCGGACTCGCGACCGCTTCCAGCCTTGCGGAGATCGACGACCTCCTCGGGCGACTCGATCACTCGGCGCCCTACCCGGGCGCCGACGCCGAAGGGCAGCGGGGCCGCTCGGGGCACCCCAAGCGCACGGCGCTTCCGGACAAGTGGCTGGAGTCGCGCGAGCTCGCCTCGTCGGCCTCCGAGATGATGCGTGGAGCGGAGATCGAGAACAGTGGTGGTTGACACGACGAACGCCGCACGCCGCGACGGCTACCACCCCCGAGACGCAGAGCGCTTCTTCGCCGAGACCCATCGATCAGAGCGCGATGACTTCGCCCGTGATCGTGCGCGCGTCCTGCACTCCGCCGCCCTCCGACGACTCGCGGCCAAGACGCAGGTGCTCAGCCCCGCCAGCACCGCGGATTTCGCCCGTAACCGTCTCACCCACTCGCTCGAGGTCGCCCAGGTCGGGCGAGAGCTCGCCACGGCGCTCGGCGTCTCGGCAGACGTCGTCGACACCGCCTGCCTCAGCCACGACCTCGGACATCCGCCGTTCGGACACAACGGTGAGCGCGCCCTCAACGAGTGGGCGGAGCACATCGGAGGGTTCGAGGGCAACGCACAGTCCCTGCGCATCCTCACCCGCCTCGAGGCGAAGGTGCTCGACGACCACGACCGCTCGGTGGGCCTGAACCTCACCCGCGCCAGTCTCGACGCGACCTGCAAGTACCCCTGGACCGTCGACAGCCCCGTGCCCGACCCCGGTGGACGACTCAAGTTCGGCGTGTATCCGGAGGACGAGGCGGTGTTCCGATGGATGCGCGAGGGTGCTCCTGGGCGGCTCCGCTGCATCGAGGCCGAGATCATGGATCTCTCGGACGACATCGCCTACTCGGTGCACGACTTCGAGGACGCGATCGTCAACGGCTACGTGGACGTCGCGCAGTTGGCGGACCCTCGTGCGCACGACGCGCTGGTCGGACGGATCCAGCAGTGGGTCGGCTACGACTTCACCCGTGACGAGCTCGCCGACGCGATGTACCGACTGGCGTCGCAGCCGATGTGGCTGGCGTCGTTCGACCGTTCGCGGCAGTCCCTCGCGCGACTGAAGAACCTGACGAGCGATCTGATCGGGCGTTTCGCGCGGGCCTCCGTGTCCGCCACCAGGGATGCCTACGGCGCGATGCCGCTCGTGCGGTACAACGCCCACGTCATCGTCCCGCGGGTGGTCGAGGTCGAGATCGCCGTGCTCAAGGGCATCATGGGTCAGGCCATCGTCACGATCGATGCGCGAAAGGGCGTGTACAAGGAGCAGCGCCGCGTGCTCAAGCGCCTCGCCGACGCGCTCTGGTCGACGGATGCCCTCTGGTCTGCGGGGTCCGACGTGCTCGAGCCCGCGTTCGCTGCGGACTTCGTCGACGCCGAGGACGATGCGCAACGCGCCAGGGTCGTGGTCGACCAGATCGCGAGTCTCACCGATCAGAGCGCCATCGACTGGCACAACAGACTGGTGGGGGAGATCGATCCGGCCGAGGTCGGCATCTGGACTCCGCGTCACGCGAGACCCGGCGCCCGCGCGCACGCCGAGAGGCGGCCCGTCGCCGAAGGAGCGCACTGATGCCGCGGATCCTGCAGGCCGATGTCGACGAGGTGAAGGCGCGCACGAACATCGCCGACATCATCGGCGAGCGTGTCGCGCTCAAGTCGGCCGGCGTGGGGTCCTTGAAGGGCCTGTGCCCGTTCCACGACGAGAAGAGCCCGAGCTTCCACGTGCGCCAGCAGGTGGGGTATTACCACTGCTTCGGCTGCGGTGAATCGGGCGACGTCTACTCGTTCCTGCGTGAGATGGATCATGTGAGCTTCACCGAGGCGGTCGAGCGTCTCGCCGGGCGCATCGGGTACACGCTCCACTACGAGGATGGCGGCTCGGCGCCGGAGACGAGTGGTCGGAGCCGCCTCTACGCCGCGAACACGGCGGCGGCGGAGTTCTTCCGTGCGCAGCTGCTCACCGCGGATGCCGAGGCAGGACGACGGTTCCTCGGGGAGCGCGGATTCGACGCGGGCGCCGCCGCGCACTTCGGGGTCGGGTTCGCGCCGCGGGGCTGGGACGGCATGCTCAAGGCGCTCTCGGCGCAGGGGTTCACCCGCGAGGAGCTCAGCACCGCTGGACTGGTGTCGACCGGGCAGCGGGGCGTCTACGACAGGTTCCGCGGACGGCTGGTGTGGCCGATCCGCGATGTGTCGGGCCAGACGATCGGCTTCGGCGCACGCAAGCTGTTCGACGACGACAACGGGCCCAAGTATCTGAACACCCCCGAGACGCCGATCTACAAGAAGGCACAGGTGCTGTACGGCCTCGACCTCGCCAAGCGCGACATCGCCCGCGGCGATCCCCGTCGCGTCGTCGTGGTCGAGGGATACACCGATGTGATGGCGTGTCACCTGGCGGGGCTCACGACCGCGATCGCGACGTGCGGCACCGCGTTCGGCACGGAGCACATCAAGGTGCTGCGCCGGGTGATGGGCGACGACAACGCCTCGGGTGAGGTCGTGTTCACGTTCGACGGGGACGAGGCCGGTCAGAAGGCCGCGCTGAGAGCCTTCACGGAGGACGACCGGTTCAACGCGCAGACCTTCGTCGCCGTCGCTCCCGACGGCCTCGACCCGTGCGACCTGCGTCTCCAGCGTGGAGACGCCGCCGTGCGCGGGCTCATGGACACCAAGCAGCCGATGTTCGAGTTCGCGATCGACCGCAAGCTGGGCGGGTTCGACCTGTCGACGGTCGAAGGGCGGGTCGGCGCACTCAGGGCCGCAGCACCCATCGTGGCCGAGATCCGTGACCAGCTTCTTCGTCCGGGATACGAGCGCGTGCTTGCGCGTCGGCTCGGCATGGACCCGACCGAGGTGCGCAGCGAGGTCGAGCGCGCGGCCAGGGGCGGGTCGACGGCGACGCACACGCGCCGCGAGGTGCCGCAGGTCGATCCGACGACGGGAGCGGCGGGGATCGCCCCCGTGACCCTGGCGAGCCTGCCGCGCAGCCCCGACATGGCGGTCGAGCGGGACGCCCTGATGGGGGCGCTGCAGTACGGGCATCAGGTCGACCAGGCCTTGCTCGACCGGGCTCTGGGCGCGCCCTTCCGCACCACAGGGCTGGAGGCGGTGCGTGAAGCGGTGGTCGGCGCCCCCGATCGCACGCGCGCAGGATGGGTCACAGACGCGGTCAACAGCGTCCGCGAGCCGTATCGCTCGCTTGCGGGAGAGCTCTTGATGACCCCGTTCCCCGCACGCGACGAGGAGCGCGCCGTCGCGACCGTCGCCGACCTCGCCCGTCGCCTCGTGCTGCGTCAGCTCGAGCACGAGAAACAGGAGCTCCTTGGCGCCGTGCAGCGTGTGCCGGCCGACTCCGACGGAGGACGGGCCCTGCGCATGCGGTTGCGCGACATCGATGCCGAGCGTCAGCGCTTAGCCGAGTCGTAACGCCGAGCGGCGGTGCGCAGAGGGCAGGATGGACACATGTCCCGCCGGCCCGAATCCCCGAACGCGATCGACTGCTCGGATCTGGTGATCGACCGGATCGGCCACGGAATGCCGACGCGGGCGGTCGACGGCGTCACGTTCTCCCTGGCCCCGGGGGAACTGATCTGCGTCGCGGGTCCGACCGGGTCGGGGAAGTCCACGCTGGTCGCAGCCCTGGCGGGATCGACGGATCCCTCCGTCAAGGTCGTCGGCGGCAGCGCGCAGGTGTGCGGCGTCGATGTCCGTCGGCCGGGGCGGAAGCACCGCATCCTCACGTACCGGACGGGTTTCGTGCCTCAGGGTGCGGGTGCGGACCTCCCGCCGCGTCTGACCGTGAACGAGGTAATCGCCGAGCCGATCCTGATGAGGGAGCGGAGGGTCAACACCAAGGCGCTCTCGATCCGCGTGGCCACCCTGTTGGATGAACTGCACCTGCCGCTGGGGACAGCGGCGAAGTTCCCGTACGAACTCAGTGCAGGCATGAGGCAACGAGTGGCGATCGCCCGCTCGTTCGTGCTCGAGCCGAAGGTGCTCATCGCCGACGAGGTGCTCGCGAACCTCGACCTCGAGGTCCGGCCCGTGGTGTTCGATGCGATCACCCGCCGCCGCAGGGAGCAGTCGATGGCGGCTCTGCTCGTCACGAACGACGCCGACTTCATCCGGGAGCTGAACGCCGAGACCCTGATGCTCCGCGGCGGACACGTCGTGGCGAGGGGCGTCGGTCGAGACCTGCTCTGGGTGCCCAATGCGGAGTCGGATTCGCGTCACTGATCTCGACACGCCCGACATCCGCGAAGGGTGCCACGGTGGCAAGAACTCCGTCCGGAGTTTGCTAAGCTTGTCGAGTTGCCCGCTCAGCGGACACATTCCTCGGTAGCTCAATTGGCAGAGCAGCCGGCTGTTAACCGGCAGGTTCTTGGTTCGAGTCCAAGCCGGGGAGCCAACGAGAAAAGCCCCCTCCTCGGAGGGGGCTTTTCTCGTCCCACGCACCGTGCGCCGTGCGCGAGTGTACGGCTTCGCGCCGAGCGAGCGGGGTCCTCGCGAGGAATACCCGTGCACTCGGCGCGAAGCCGTGCCGTCAGCGGAGGGGCGGGTCAGCGACACCCTCCATCGCGCTGGTCTCGATCAGCGCGCGACGCCCTTCAGCGAACCGGTGGTCTGTCCGGCCGGGTCCATGATGATGCACTGGATCACGCGGTCGTTGTTCTGCTCCCAGGACTCCTGACTGGGCGTGAGCGTGGTCACGTCGAAGGCGGAGTCCTGGTAGCTCACGCCGACGAACGCGGTGTACGCGTCACCGATGCAGCCTTCGGAGGCGGCGTCGATGTCGGCGTCGGAGAACTCGCCGTCCTCCATCGTGATCTCGTGGTAGACCTCCTGGTCGTGCGGCTCGGAGCACGGGAGGATGTCGGCGTCGGTGAGCATCCCCGAGCCCGTTTCGAGCATGCAGTCGCCGAGCTTGATCGAGAAGACGTCGACATTCGCGCTCACGGTGACCTGTCCGGTCTCCTCGTCGCGGTTCGCGTCGGCGGAGCCTCCGCCCAGGATCCCGTTCAGTGCGCTGCAGCCGCTCAAGGCGACCGAAAGCGCGGCCGCGGAGCCAGCCAGCATCAGGGCACGTCGAGTGCGCATCTTCATCATGGTGTGTTTCCCTCCCAGGTGTCACGGAGGCATGCGAAACGGCCCCCGCCGCGAACACGCTAGCGGGCGTCGAGTCTATGACGCAACTTGAAGGATGCTGTGGACCCGCTGAGAGTGCCGTCAGCCTTCGAGGTCGTCGACGCCGGGCATCCAACTCGCTCCCGGTCGGCCCCATCCGCGCTTGCGGGCGATCTTCTGCACCGTCTTCCAGTCGCCGTCGGACAGGCGGTCCACGTAGAGGATGCCGTCGAGGTGGTCGAACTCATGCTGCATGATCCGGGCGCGCCAGCCGTCGACGTCGATCGTCACCGGCTGCCCCTCGAGATCGGTCGCTGTCACGTGGACCCGCTCCGAGCGGCGCAGGGGAAATCGCTCGCCAGGGAACGAGAGGCAGCCTTCGGACTCCAGGTCGGGGTCGGGGTCGCCCGGCTCCAGCGGCGTCATCCAGAGCACCGGGTTGATGAGGACTCCACGCCATGGCTGGTCGTCGTCGTCCACGTACGCGTACGTGTAGATCCGCAGCGGGACGCCGACCTGCGGGGCCGCGAGCCCGACACCCGGCGCGGCGTCCATGGTCTCGAACATGTCGGCGACGAGGGCGCGGATCTCCTCCGTGACCTCTTCGACGGGAGAAGCGGGGGAGTGCAGGACGGGGTCGCCCATGATGCGAATCGGAAGTGCAGCCACGTCACAACCCTAGTCGGCGGCGGTCGCCGGGTAGGCTCTTAACGTGACTGCTGGGGTATGGATGAACGCGGTGGAGGATGTCGGCGACCAGCTCGTCGGCGCCTTCCAGAACCCCGGACTGCTGCTGGGCATCCCGCTCGCCCTCGCGGGAGCGGTCTTCATGTCCCTGGGAGCGCAGTACCAGCATCGAGGCGTCGAGAAAGTCGAACGCCTCAGCGGTGCCGACGGCGCGTCCGGTCTGAGCTTCGATCAGATCAAGCGCCTGCTCACCCGGCCTTCGTGGCTCCTCGGCACCCTCATGCTCGGACTCGCCGTGATCTGCCAGCTCGCCGCGCTGGTGAAGGCTCCGCTGATCGTCGTCCAGCCGCTCGGCGCGATCGCCCTCGTCATCACGACCCTCCTCAACGCCAGGGTCTCCGGGCACGCACCGACGCGGCAGTCTCTCACCGCCATAGTGTGCTGTGTCGGCGGCATCTTCCTGTTCGTGTTCTTCGCCGCGATCTATGCCACCGAGCAGGAGGTGACCGATCGCGAGCTCTTCGTGATCCTCGCGCTCCTGCTCGTCGTGATCATCATCCTGGGCGGCGGATGGCTGATCCTTCGGCACCGCATGCGTGCGCTGTTCTACGTGATCGGCGCGGGCGTCCTCTACGGCTTCGTCGCCACGCTGGCGAAGGTGGTCATCAAGCGCATCGAGGCAGGTCAGTTCGAGTGGATCACCGCGATCTGCGTGCTCGCGCTCCTCGCTGCGGCGTCCGTCGGCGGTTACTTCGTGCAGACCGCGTACAGCTCCGGCCCGCCCGACCTCGTCATCGCCGGACTCACGGTCGTCGACCCGCTCGTCGCCGTCCTGATCGGCATGGTCGTCCTCGGCGAAGCCGCTGCCGCTCCGCCGTGGGTGATGGTGATCTTCGCGGTCGCCGGCGCCATCGCGGTCTGGGGAGTGGTCGGGCTCGCCCGCTATCACCCGCAGGTGCTCAGTGAGAGCCAGGAGTTGGGTATCGAGCGGGGGAGCACGCCGACAGTGCAGGGAGAGACCGGCGCCGCGGCTGCACGGTCCACCGATGCCGGCGCAGCGGAGCGCTCCGAGGATCCCGAGGGACCGGGGACTCCTCCGTGGCGCGCGGGCTCCGGAGAACAGCCCTGAGCCGATCAGGGCTTCAGCAGACGCCGTCTGTTCAGTACGCCTGATCGATCAGGTCGGGCGAGACCTCTGATGCCGCGGCTTCGTCGACGAAGAACACCGTGCGCTTGCGGCCTTTCGCGCCCGCTGCGGGCACACTCGTATAGCTCGCCCCGGCGAGTGCGAGTCCGAGTGCGGACGCCTTGTCGGCACCTGTGAGCACGAGCCAGACGCGCTTCGATGCGTTGAGCACCGGCCGCGTGAGAGTGACGCGCTCCGGAGGCGGCTTCGGGGAGTCCCGCACGGCGAGCACGGCGGCGTCGGTGACGGTGACCTCCTCGCGGTCGGGGAACAGCGACGCGATGTGGCCGTCGGGGCCGACACCGAGGAAGCAGACCGCGAAAGACGGCCACGGGTGCTCGGTGGTACCGAACCGGGCGAGCTCTTCGGCGTAGGCCGCGGCCGACTCGTCGAGGGTCAACCCCGTCTCCGGCCCCGACACCTCGTGCACGTTCTCCGCAGGCACGGCGATGTGATCGAGAAGCGCCTGACGGGATTGCAGAGAGTTCCGGTCGTCGTCGTCGCGGGGGACGAACCGCTCGTCACCCCACCAGAAATGCACCAGTGACCAGTCGATGTCCGCCGCACGTGGGTCGTCTGCGGTCGCACGGAGCACCGCGCCACCCATGGAACCTCCGGTGAGGGCGATGTGCGCGAGTCGACCGTCGCGCGTGCGCGCGCGCACGCGCGACAGGAATCGATCGGCGACACGGTGGGCGAGAGCGGTAGGGGTGGCTTCCACCACGACCCGCTTCTCTGCGGACGATACCGACATCGATGTCACTCTCCAGTCTCGGGTGGACCCAGCTTCTCCCAGCCCTCGGTGATCACTCGACCGTACAGGACATCGGGGTCGAGTCTGCGCAGCTCCTCCGCGAGGCACTCGCGCAGCGTGCGCCTCGGCAGGTGCAGATCATGATTCGGCTGATCGGGCTGCGTGAGGATCGCGATGCCGGGTGAGGGGCGCTCGAGCGTGATGTCGCCCGACGCCCGAGTGAGCCGCACGGACTTGATGCCTTCCTGCCAGTGCTCAGGATCCTCGTACGACCAGTGCACGCGGACGCCGAGGGCCATCTGCAGCCATGCGGCGAGCAGCGCGGTCGACGGAGACGCGGAGCCGCCACGGACCTCCACTCCCGTGATGGGTTCGAAGGGTGGCTGGTCCAGCACCGCGGCGAGCTGCTCGCGCCAGTGCGTCAAGCGTGTCCAGGCGAGGTCGGTGTCCCCGGGCGCGTGGGTGCGACCGAGCAGCGCGAGTCGGTCGCGCACATCCGGCGATGTCGCGGCGTCGGTGATCCGGCGCTGGGCGATCCGTCCGAGTGGAGACGTCGCCGGCGAGGTCGGAGCCTCCTCCGGCCACCAGGCGACGACCGGAGCATCCGGCAGAAGCAGCCCGGTGATGAGGCTCTCCTCGTTGCTGGCGGCGTCTCCGTAGGCGCGCAGCACAACGACCTCGCTGGCGCCGGCGTCTCCGCCCACGCGGATCTGCGCGTCGAGGCGGGATTGCCCTTCGCCCGTGGTGATCACGATGACGCGCATGGGGTGTTCGCGGGAGGCGTCGTTGGCTGCGTCGATCGCGGCCTCGGCCACGCCGTTACGGGCGGCGATGACGAGCGTGAGCACGCGCCCGAGAGCTACCGCTCCGCCCTCTTCGCGCACCTTGACGAGCTGCTTGGCGACCTGACTGACCGTCGTGTCGGGAAGATCGATGATCACGGGCGTCTCCAGACTCGTCCGTCGCGGGCCAGCAGGTCGTCGGCGGATACCGGTCCCCACGAGCCCGGCGCGTACTGTTCCACCGGGCCGCCCACAGCCGCCCAGTACTTCTCGACCGGGTCGAGGATCTTCCAGGAGAGCTCGACCTCCTCGTGCCGTGGGAACAGCGGTGGATCGCCCAGGAGGACGTCGAGGATCAGACGCTCGTATGCCTCGGGGCTCGCCTCGGTGAAGGCGTGGCCGTAGCCGAAGTCCATCGTGACGTCGCGGACGTTCGTGCCGCTGCCCGGCACCTTCGAGCCGAAGCGGATCGTGACGCCCTCGTCGGGCTGCACCCGGATGACGAGTGCGTTCTGGCCGAGCTCCGAGGCGTTGCCACGCCCGAACAGATGCTGCGGTGCGCGCTTGAAGACCACGGCGATCTCGGTCACGCGGCGGCCGAGGCGCTTGCCGGTGCGCAGGTAGAACGGCACCCCGGCCCAGCGTCGGGTGTCGATCTCGAGCTTGATCGCGGCGTAGGTCTCGGTGGTCGACTCGGGGTTCATGCCCTCCTCGTCGAGGAAACCGGTGACCTTCTCGCCACCCTGCCAGCCGCCGGCGTACTGACCGCGAGCCGTCGCGATCGACAGGTCGTCCGGCACGTGCACCGCGGCCAGGACCTTCTCCTTTTCGGCGCGCAGGTGCTCGGCCGACAGGCTGATCGGCTCCTCCATGGCGGTGAGAGCGAGCAGCTGGAGCAGGTGGTTCTGGATCACGTCGCGCGCCGCACCGATGCCGTCGTAGTATCCGGCTCGTCCGCCCACACCGATGTCCTCGGCCATCGTGATCTGCACATGGTCGACGTAATTGCGGTTCCAGATCGGCTCGTACAGCTCGTTCGCGAAGCGCAGCGCCAGGATGTTCTGCACCGTCTCCTTGCCGAGGTAGTGGTCGATGCGGAAGATCGAGTCGGCGGGGAACGCCACTTCGAGTGCAGCGTTGAGAGCGCGCGCGGACTCGAGGTCGTGGCCGAAGGGCTTCTCGATGACGACGCGACGCCAGCGCTCGTCGTCGTCGCTGTCCTCGCCGACGAGACCCGAGTCTTTCAACTGCTTGGCGACGAGCGGGAAGTCCTTCGGCGGGATCGACAGGTAGAACGCGTGGTTTCCCATCGTGCCGCGCTCGACATCGAGCTTCTCGATCGTGTCGCGCAGCTTCCGGAACGAGTCGGGGTTGTCGAACTCGCCCGACACGAACCGGATGCCCTGCAGCAGCTGCGTCCACGTCTCCTCGCGGAAGGGCGTGCGGGCGTGCTGCTTGACCGCGTCGTAGACCACCTCGGCGAAGTCCTGGTCCTCCCAGTCGCGGCGGGCGAAACCGACCAGGGCGAACCCCGGGGGCAGCAGGCCGCGGTTGGCGAGGTCGTAGACCGCCGGCATGAGCTTCTTGCGCGACAGATCGCCGGTGACGCCGAAGATCACGAGGGCGCTGGGCCCCGCGATCCGGTTGAGGCGGCGATCGTCGGGGTCGCGCAGCGGGTTGTGCCCGCGCGAGATGGGAACAGACATCGGTGGGGGATTCTCCTGCTGTTACTTCTGTGCGGCTTCGAAGAGGGCGAGCACGTCGTCCGAGGACTCGGTGATCGTCAGCGAGACGACGGGTCGGCCGTGCTCGGCGAGCACAGCGGCATCGCCGGCGGCCTGAGCCTGGATGAGCTGGCCGAACGTGAAGGGGCGCTCCGGGATCTCGAGGTCGACCTCGGTGCGCTCGAGGATCTGCAGGAACACACCCTGCGCCGGACCGCCCTTGTGGTACTGACCGGTCGAGTGCAGGAATCGAGGACCCCATCCGAACGTGGTCGGGCGACCGGAGTCCGCCGCGACGAGTTCGCGCAGGCCCTGGAGCTGCGGCACCTCGAGACGGTTCACGTATGCCTGGATCGATACGTAGCCGTCGGTGGGGAGCTGCGCCCACAGGGCGTCGAGCACACCCTCCACGGTTCCGGACGCGGCGAGAGCCGGGTCCGAGACGCGCACCTCGACGCCGTTCTCGACGAAGGCCGGCGTGGTGGGCTCCGGGCGGGCGTCGAGAAGACCGCGCGCGGCGATCTTCGCCGACTCGACGTCGGGCTGGTCGAAGGGGTTGATCCGCAGCAGGTGCCCGGCGATCGCGGTGGCGTATTCCCACACGATGAACTGGGCCCCGAGTGTGCCGCTGACGAGGATCTCGCCCTCGTGGCGTTCGTGCAGATGGAACTCGTCGGCGTCGTCGACCAGTCGGACGACCTGGAGGTCGGCGGGCACAGCGTCGAGCTCGGGCGAGACGGGGAGCAGGACGACGGGGAGGATCCCGGTGCCCTCCTTGCCGGTCGACTCCGCGATCAGCTGCTCGATCCAGTCGGGCAGACCGTTGATGTGCGTGCCATCCGTGATGAGCCCCAGCTTGTCGCGCCGCGGCGTGGTCGCAGCGATCGCGGCGCCGAGGCGCAGCGCCGGGTTCTCGGCCGAGTCGACCGCGACCTCGAGCAGGGAGGCCTCAGCCTCGTTCAACAGTTCGTCGATGTCGACGCCGGCGAGCCCGGAGGGGACGAGACCGAAGGCCGTGAGCGCGGAGTATCGGCCCCCCACGTTCGGGTCGGCGTTGAAGACGCGGTATCCGGCCTCGCGCGCCGAGGCGTCGAGCGGGGAGCCGGGGTCGGTGACGACGACGATGCGCTCGGTCGGGTCGATTCCGAGGTCACGGAAGGCTGCCTCGAAGGTGCGGCGCTGGGAGTCGGTCTCCACGGTCGAGCCCGACTTCGACGACACGACGAGCACTGTGGCGTCGAGGCCCTCGTCGAGAGCGGCGAGGACCTGGCCGGGGGCCGTCGAATCGAGGATGGTGAGCGGCACGCCGGACGTCTGCGCGATGACCTCGGGGGCCAGAGAGGATCCTCCCATGCCGGCGAGCACCACGCGCGTGACGCCCTTCGCGTTCAGGTCGGCCCGCAGCGCGACGATGTCGTCGACGAGGGGGCGCGAGACCGAGACGGCCTCGACCCATCCAAGACGCACGGCGGCTTCGGCTTCGGCGTCAGGACCCCAGAGCGTGGAGTCGCCGCTGGTGATGCGAGAAGCCACGAGGTCATGCACCAGGGACGGGACGGTCTCGTCGATGGCGGCACGAGCGGCGCCGGAGGTGTGGATGGCGAAGGTCATCGCTGGGCCTCCAGCGCTTCGGACACCTGTCCGAGAAGGTCGTGCCAGGAATCGATGAACTTGGCGACGCCCTCCTCTTCGAGCACCTGGGTGACGTCGTCGAAGTCGATTCCAAGTTCCTTCAGCCCGGCGAACACCTCGCGGGCCTCGTCGTAACCGCCCGTGATCGTGTCTCCCGTCACGACGCCGTAGTCGAAGGTCGCCTCGAGCGTCTTCTCCGGCATCGTGTTGACGACGCCCTGCGCGACCAGCTCGGTCACGTACAGCGTGTCGGGGAGAGCCGGGTCCTTGACACCGGTCGACGCCCACAGTGGGCGCTGAAGGTTCGCGCCGACCTTGATCAGGTCCTGTGCGCGCTTCTCGGCGAACTTCTGCTCGAAGAGCTCGTACGCGAGGCGTGCGTTGGCGAGGCCGGCCTTGCTCTTGAGCGCGTTGGCCTCGGGAGTTCCGACGGCCGACAGGCGCTTGTCGGTCTCGGTGTCGACACGGGAGACGAAGAACGATGCGACCGAGTGGATGCTCGACAGGTCGAAGTCGCCGCTGTGCGCGCGCTCGAGGCCCGCCAGGTAGGCGTCGATCACGTCGGCATAGCGCTCCAGGCTGAAGATGAGCGTGACGTTGACGCTGATGCCGTTCGCGATCGCCTCGGTGATCGCGGGCAGGCCCGCCTTGGTCGCCGGGATCTTGACGAGCAGGTTGGGTCGATCGATCTTCGCCCACAGCTCCTTGGCCTGGGCGACGGTGCCCGCCGTGTCGTGCGCGAGGTCGGGGGAGACCTCGATCGAGACGCGGCCGTCGACGTGGTTCGACGCCTCCCAGACGGGGCGGAAGACGTCGAGCGCGGCCCGGACGTCCTGCGTCGTGGCGGCGAAGACGGCCTCTTCCGCTGAGGCTCCCGAGGCGGCGAGCTCAGACACCTGGGCGTCGTACGACGTGTCGTTCTTGTCGGTGATCGCGTTCGCGAAGATCGTCGGGTTCGTGGTGACACCCACGACGTTGCGCGACGCGATCAGCTCGGCGAGGTTGCCGGAGGAGATGCGGGTGCGGGAGAGATCGTCGAGCCAGATGCTGACACCTGCGGCGGCGAGCTGTTCGGTGGGGGTGCTCATGCGTTCTCCTTGGTGCTGTTGGCCGCGATGGTCTCGCGGGCGGCCGCGATGACGGCCTCGGTGGTGATGCCGAACTTCTCGAAGAGGGTCTTGTAGTCGGCGGAGGCGCCGAAGTGGTCGATGCCGACCGATCGGCCGCGGTCGCCGACGATGCCGCGCCACGTGAGCATGGAGCCCGCCTCGACGGAGACGCGCGCCGTGACGGACGCGGGCAGCACGCTCTCGCGGTAGGCCTCGTCCTGCTCGGCGAACCACTCGAGCGAGGGTGCGGAGACGACGCGGACGTTGACGCCCTCGGTGGCCAGCGCCGCGCGGGCGTCGACGGCGAGCTGCACCTCGGAGCCGGTGGCGACGATGATGACGTCGGGGGCGCCGTTCGGCGCCTCGGCCAGGACGTACGCGCCCTTGGCCGCGTTGTCGGCGGACGCGAACGTGTCGCCCGACGCCGCACCCTCGCCGCGCGCGAACACCGGGATGTTCTGACGGGTCAGGGCGATGCCTGCGGGACCCTCGTGTCGGCGGAGGATCTCCAGCCACACAGCGGCGGTCTCGTTCGCATCAGCCGGCCGGACGACCGTGAAGTTCGGGATCGCTCGGAGCGTCGCGAGCTGCTCGACCGGCTGGTGGGTCGGGCCGTCTTCACCGAGCGCGACCGAGTCGTGCGTCCAGACGAAGATGCTCGGCACGTTCATCAGCGCGGCCAGGCGCACCGAGGGGCGCATGTAGTCGCTGAAGATGAGGAAGGTGCCGCCGAAGGCGCGCGTCGGACCGTGCAGGACGATGCCGTTGATGATCGCGCCCATGGCGTGCTCGCGGATGCCGAAGTGCAGCACGCGACCGTAGGGGTTGCCCGACCACTCGTGGGTTGACCACTCGGCAGGGATGAACGACGGGGCGTCCTTGATGGTGGTGAGGTTCGACTCGGCGAGGTCGGCCGAGCCGCCCCACAGCTCCGGCAGCTCTGCGGCGAGGGCGTTGATGACCTGGCCGGATGCGGCGCGGGTCGACACGTCCTTGCCGGCTTCGAACACGGGCAGGGCGCTCGAGATGTCGGAGGGGAGCTCGTGTGCCTCGATGCGGTCGAGGAGCTCCTTCTTCTCCGGGTTCGCCGCGGCCCAGGCGTCGAATGACTCCTGCCACGCTGCACGGGTCTCGGCGGCGCGAGCGGCCAGTCCGCGGGTGCGCTCGAGCACGTCGTCCGCGACCACGAAGGTCTGCTCCGGGTCGAAACCGAGGACCTTCTTCGTGGCCGCGAGCTCGTCGGCGCCGAGGGCGGAGCCGTGGATCTTGCCCGAGTTCTGCTTTCCGGGCGACGGCCATCCGATGATGGTCTTGAGGATGATCAGCGACGGCTTCGACGTCTCGCTCTTGGCGGCTTCGATCGCGGCGTGAAGTTCGGCGACGTCTTCGACGTACTCGCCCGTCTTCTTCCAGTCGACGACCTGCACCTGCCAGCCGTACGACTCGTAGCGCTTCGCGACGTCTTCGGTGAAGGCGACGTTCGTGTCGTCCTCGATCGAGATCTGGTTGGAGTCGTAGATCGCGATGAGGTTGCCGAGCTGCTGGTGACCCGCGAGCGAGGAGGCCTCGCTCGTCACGCCCTCCTGGAGGTCTCCGTCGCCGGCGATCACGTACACGAAGTGGTCGAACGGGCTGGTGCCCGCGGCGGCGTCGGGGTCGAACAGGCCCCGCTCGTAGCGCGCGGCGTACGCGAAGCCCACGGCGGAGGCGAGTCCCTGACCGAGCGGGCCCGTGGTGATCTCGACCCCCTTGGTGTGACCGTACTCCGGGTGGCCCGGGGTCTTCGAGCCCCAGGTGCGCAGCGACTTCAGGTCGTCGAGCTCGAGTCCGAAGCCGCCGAGGTAGAGCTCGACGTACTGCGTCAGCGAGGAGTGACCGGCAGAGAGGATGAAGCGGTCGCGGCCGAGCCAGTCGACATCCGTCGGGTCATGCCGGAGCACGCGCTGGTAGAGGAGGTACGCGGCAGGAGCGAGGCTCATGGCCGTGCCGGGGTGACCGTTGCCGACCTTCTCCACGGCGTCAGCCGCCAGGATTCGAGCGGTGTCCACCGCGCGTCGATCGATCTCATCCCACTGCAATTCCGACACGTTCATGCCCTTTCCGACAGTTTCGAGGGCGCCCGTATTCCCTGGCGCATCCGCATCATCACGGAGTGGTGTGCACATCGCCGGGCGCGAGTGTTTTCAGCATAGCGGTGACGTGAGATGCGCTACGCGGGCCCGCGAGCCGGATCCCGTCATCCGGTGTCATACACTGGAGAGGTTGTCCGGTCACACGTGCGGAGGAGGCGATCGAGATCTCGACGATGTCTGATCAGACCGTGAGGGAGTCGTCCATCGGTCGCACGGTGAAGGCGTATGTCACGCTCACCAAGCCCCGTGTCCTCGAGCTGCTGCTCGTCTCCACCGTTCCCGTGATGTTCCTCGCGCAGGGCGGGCTCCCGAACCTGTGGCTCGTGCTCGCGACCGTGATCGGCGGCTCGCTGAGCGCCGGGTCCGCCGCGGCGTTCAACATGTACCTTGACCGCGACATCGATGCGCACATGCACCGCACCGAGAACCGGCCGCTCGTCACGGGCGAGGTCAGCCCGCGCGGCGCACTGATCTTCTCGTGGACGCTCGCGATCGCCTCGACGGTGTGGCTCCTCGCCACGACCAACTGGCTCACGGCGGCGCTCTCCGCGACGGCCATTTTCTTCTACGTCGTCATCTACACGATGATCCTCAAGCGCCGTACGGAGCAGAACATCATCTGGGGTGGCATCGCCGGATGCTTCCCCGTGCTGATCGGCTGGTCCGCCGTCACCGGTTCGCTCGACTGGCCCGCATTCATCCTGTTCCTGCTCGTGTTCCTCTGGACGCCGCCGCACTACTGGCCGCTGTCGATGAAGTACAAGGACGACTACGAAGACGTGGACGTCCCGATGCTGGGTGTCACGCGAAACGCGTCACAGGTCGGTCTCCAGGTCATCCTCTACGCGTGGGCCACGGTCGCCTGCTCGCTGCTTCTCGTCCCGATCGCCGGCATGGGCCTCGTGTACACCGTCTCTGCGGCGGTGTTCGGCGGATGGTTCATCTACGAGTCTCACCGGCTGTACAACCGGGCCGTGCACGGGACGGAGCCACGCCCGATGCGCGTGTTCCACGCGTCGATCACCTACCTGACGCTGATCTTCGTCGCCGTGGCGATCGACCCGCTGCTGCCGTTCTGACTTCCACTCCGGTGTGACGACCGAGGCGGCGCCGATCTCTCGGCGCCGCCTCGGTCTCGTTCTCAGAGTTGCGGTCTTGCGTGCGGTCCGGTTCAGCGCGTGAGGGGCTGTTCCGACGACGAGCCGTCCTCAGGGGAGTCGTCGGCCGGGGACGCGTCCGCGCCGGTACGGGGTGCGTCCGCCACGGTGTCGGCGGTGTCCGCGATGGTCGCGCCGGTGGTCGAGGTCGGAGCCGCCACGGCGGCCTGATCCTCGGACGGCGGGGTCGTCCAGTCGATCGCCTCGACGACCGCCGGGGCAGGCGCCGGGACGAGGGAACGCGCAGCGACGAGTCCGAGGGTCAGCAGGATGCCGACGACTCCGGCGGCGAGGACTCCGGCGCCCACGACGACCAGCGACTGACCGACGTACACCTCGACGCCGGTGGCCGTGCCGTCGAGAAGGGTCGTCGTCATCGTCCCGATCTGACCGGAGATGAGCCATCCGCCGACCGCCGTCGTGGCGAGGGACACGACCAGGAGGAGCCAGAATCCGATGCTGCGTGAGAGTGACTTGTTCATGCCCCCACTATCGCGGCGGCGCCGGTGAGTCTGCGATGTGCGAGCTATGGATCGACTGTGGACGTCATCCGTCGGTGCGTGCCGGGCGCTTCAGGTGCAGCACGACCACCGTGTAGGCCGCCGCCGAGAGCGACGCCAGCACCATGTGGATGCCCACCAGCAGGGGCGGCAGTCCTTCGCGTGCCTGCCAGACCCCGACGCCGACCTGCACGAGGATCGCGATGACCAGGACCAGCAGCCACCGCCTCGGCTCCAGGCGCAGCACCCAGGCGGACACCGTCAGGAACAGGACGAGTGCGGCGAGCACGTATCCCGGCCAGGAGTGCACGTGAGCCAGCACGGTCGCGTCGAATCCGTGCCGCAGCACATCGGCGTCTCCGGAGTGCGGGCCGGATCCCGTCGTCAGGACACCGAACACGATGGTCACCGCCAGCGCGAGGCCCGTGACATGCGTGACCGCTGCGAACCAGGAGGGGACGGCGCTCTCTCGAGGACCGGGGACGGCCTTCAGCCGGACCAGGAACGCCGCGGTGACGCAGACGAGGAGAAGGGACGACGTGTAGTGGAATCCCACGATGAAGGGGTTGAGGCCGGTGAGGACGGTGATGCCCCCGACGAGTGCCTGCGCGACGACGCCGATCAGCACGAGCCACGCGAGCAGCACCAGGTCGCGACGAGTCGGGGTCGTTCGTACGGAGTGCACCGCCGCTGCGATCACCGCGATGAGGAGCACACCGAGCGCGATGGGCGAGGCAGGGAAGTGGAACGGCGTCGCGATGGCGAAGGCGACACCGGCGGCGATGATCCCGAACAGGGCATACCAGAGCGCCGTCTTGAGCGCCCGTGCGCCGCTGATGGTGTGCAGGACAAGCAGCACGACGACGAGGGCGATGATGCCGACCACGCCCGTCATCAGTCGATTCCCGAACTCGATGAGTCCGTGGACGCCCTGCACTTCGAGGATCGGCACGAGGGACTCCGGCGTGCACAGCGGCCAGTCGGAGCAGCCGAGTCCCGAGCCGGTGAGGCGTACGGCGCCGCCCGTGCCGATGATGATGGTCTCGCTGACGAACGAGAGCCACGCGAACACCGTCAACGCGCGGCCCCACACCGCGGAGCGAGGCGGAACCGCTCGCGTCGTCGAGGAGGCGGGCATCGTCGTATCGGTCATGTGTCCTCCGGACCGCACGCGAACGGGCGGGCATGGCCCGTCTGGCAGGCGGAACCTGTAGAATCGGATTGTTGCGATGAGCGCTGACCGCGCTGAAGCATCGTCAACAGTTTAGGCGCGATGGAAGCGCCAGTGATGAGGGCCCACCAACGGCACCCGCTCCCGCAGACTCGACGGGGATCAGGTGTGTCGGGGCGGATGACACCGTTTGGGACCTGTGAGGAGAGTGTTGGATGTCGGATGTGCTGATCGACCGCCCGGAGCTTGACGGACTGGGGGTGTACGAGTTCGGCTGGCACGACGAGGACGCTGCGGGTGCCGTCGCGAAGCGCGGGATCTCAGAAGAGGTCGTCCGCGGGATCTCGGCTCTCAAGAACGAACCCGAGTGGATGCTGAAGACCCGCCTGAAGGGCTATCAGCTCTTCGGCCGCAAGCCGATGCCGACCTGGGGTGCCGACCTCAGCGACATCGACTTCGACAACATCAAATACTTCGTCCGCTCCACCGAGAAGCAGGCGCAGAGCTGGGAAGACCTCCCCGAGGAGATCCGCGAGACCTACGAGCGCCTGGGCATCCCCGAGGCCGAGCGTCAGCGCCTCGTCGCGGGCGTCGCCGCGCAGTACGAGTCCGAGGTCGTCTACCACCAGATCCGCGAGGACCTGGAGGCGCAGGGCGTCATCTTCATGGACACCGACACCGCGCTCCGCGAGCACCCGGAGTTCTTCGAGGAGTACTTCGGCACGGTCATCCCCGCCGGTGACAACAAGTTCGCCGCGCTGAACACCGCCGTCTGGTCGGGCGGCTCCTTCGTCTACGTCCCCAAGGGCGTGCACGTCGAGATCCCGCTACAGGCCTACTTCCGCATCAACACCGAGAACATGGGGCAGTTCGAGCGGACCCTGATCATCGCCGACGAGGACAGCTACGTCCACTACATCGAAGGCTGCACGGCCCCGATCTACAAGTCGGACTCCCTGCACTCGGCCGTGGTCGAGATCATCGTGAAGAAGAACGCCCGCGTGCGGTACACGACGATCCAGAACTGGTCGAACAACGTCTACAACCTGGTCACCAAGCGCGCCGTGGCGCACGAGGGCGCGACCATGGAGTGGGTCGACGGCAACATCGGCTCCAAGGTTACGATGAAGTACCCGTCGATCTACCTGATGGGCGAGCACGCCAAGGGTGAGACGCTGTCCGTCGCCTTCGCCGGTCCTGGTCAGCACCAGGACGCCGGAGCGAAGATGATCCACATGGCGCCGTACACGCAGTCGTCGATCGTCTCGAAGTCGATCGCCCGCGGCGGAGGCCGTGCCGGTTACCGCGGCGAAGTCCGCGTCGATGCCAATGCGCACCACTCCGCGAACACGGTGCGCTGTGACGCGCTCCTCGTCGACACCAAGTCCCGCTCCGACACGTATCCTGCGATCGACATCCGCGTCGACGACGTGCAGCTCGGCCACGAGGCCACGGTCTCGAAGGTGAGCGAGGAGCAGCTGTTCTACCTGCAGTCCCGCGGCATGCCGGAGGACGAGGCGATGGCGATGATCGTGCGCGGCTTCATCGAGCCGATCGCACGGGAACTGCCCATGGAGTACGCGATGGAACTGAACAAGCTCATCGAGATGGGCATGGAAGGATCGGTCGGCTAAATGGCGGCCTCGACGACCGCGCCCAGCGAGGCGCAGCACACGAACGCGCACATCGACCCGGCAGCCCAGGTGGCCGATGCCGGATTCGTCCCGGTGCAGACCCGCTCCGAGCGTCCGCACTCCTTCGATCCGGCGGACTTCGGCTCGCCCACCGGCCGCGAGGTCAACTGGAAGCACACTCCGGTCGCCCAGCTCGCGCCGCTGTTCACCATCGCCACGGCGAACGACGGCGTGGACGTGACCTTCGTCTCCGGCGGAGAGTACGCCGCCTCCGGGCTGAAGGCCGGTGACGCCCCACGAGGAGAGGTCTTCCTCGCGGAGGACGTCACCGCAGCAGTGGCCTGGCAGGGGAGCACCGACGCGCTGCACGTGCGCATCCCGCGCGAGGAAGAGGTCGCAGAGCCGATCCTCGTCGCCCTCACCGGTCTGGGCTCCGATCGTCGCGCGGATGCGCACATCGTGATCGAGGCGCTGGAGCACAGCGCGGCGACCGTCGTGCTGCAGCACAAGGGATCCGCTCAGTACGCACAGAACGTCGAGATCATCGTCCGCGACGGCGCGAAGCTCACCGTCGTGTCGGTCCAGCAGTGGGACGACGATGCCGTGCATGCCGCGGCGCACCAGGCCCGCGTCGGTGCCGATGCCACCCTCAAGCACTTCGTGGTCAGCTTCGGTGGCGGCGTCGTGCGCGTGAACCCCAGCGTGGAGCTCGCGGGCTCCGGGTCGGAGGGCTACCTCTACGGGCTGTCGTACGCGGACGCCGGGCAGCACCTCGAGAGCCAGGTGTACCTGCACCACAAGGGGCCGCACACCAAGGGCGACGTGCTGTACAAGGGGGCGCTGCAGGGTCAGAGCGCCCACAGCGTCTGGATCGGCGACGTGCTGATCGGCGCCGACGCCACGGGAACCGACTCCTACGAGGCGAACCGCAACCTGGTGCTCACAGAGGGCGCACGCGCCGACTCCATCCCGAACCTCGAGATCGAGACGGGCGACATCCTCGGTGCGGGGCACGCGAGCGCCACCGGTCGTTTCGACGACGAGCAGCTCTTCTACCTGCAGGCCCGCGGTATCACCGAGGAAGAGGCCCGACGCCTGGTCGTGCTCGGATTCCTCACCGACATCGTGCAGCGCCTCGGCATCCCCGCCCTCGAGACCGAGCTGCTGGCGGCCATCGAGACGGAGCTCGCCGAGGTGAGCGCATGACCGCGGAGCGCGTCTGCGGCGTCGCCGACCTCGAGCAGGACACACCCCTGCGCGTGGAGCCGAGCGGAGTGCCCATCACCGTGATCAAGGACGGGGAAGGTGTGATCCACGCGATCGGCGACACCTGCACGCACGGTGACATCTCGCTGTCCGAGGGCTTCGTGGAAGGCGACACGGTGGAGTGCTGGGCGCACGGCTCCGCCTTCTCCTTGCTCACCGGCAAGCCCCAGAATCTCCCCGCATATGAGCCCGTTCCGGTCTACGTCGTCCAGATCGACGGCGACGACGTGCTCATCGATCCGACTGTGATTAAGGAAGTCTGAAGAATGTCTGTTCTCGAGATCCGCGACCTGCACGTGACGGTCGAGACCGAGGCGGGGACCACCCCGATCCTCAACGGAATCAACCTCACCATGAACACCGGTGAGACGCACGCCATCATGGGCCCCAACGGCTCGGGCAAGTCCACTCTGGCCTACACGATCGCCGGTCACCCGAAGTACACGGTGACCTCCGGTTCCATCACGTTCGACGGTCAGGACGTCCTGGCCATGAGCGTCGACGAGCGCGCACGCGCCGGACTCTTCCTCGCCATGCAGTACCCGGTCGAGATCCCCGGCGTCACGGTGACAAACTTCCTGCGCACGGCGAAGACCGCCCTCGACGGCGAAGCGCCGGCGATCCGCGGCTGGACCAAGGACGTCAAGGAGGCCATGTCGAACCTGCGCATGGACCCGAAGTTCGCGCAGCGCAACGTCAACGAGGGCTTCTCCGGCGGCGAGAAGAAGCGCCACGAGATCCTGCAGCTCGAGGTGCTGAAGCCGAAGTTCGCCGTCCTCGACGAGACCGACTCCGGCCTCGACGTCGATGCGCTGAAGATCGTCTCCGAGGGTGTCAACCGGGCGAAGGATGCCACCGGACTCGGTGTGCTGCTGATCACGCACTACACCCGCATCCTCCGCTACATCCGCCCCGACTTCGTGCACGTGGTGGTTGCGGGCAAGATCGTCGAAGAGGGCGGCCCCGAGCTCGCCGACCGGCTGGAGAACGAGGGATACGACCGTTTCCTCGACCCCGCAGCCCCTATCGAGGCGTAGGCTGATCGCATGACAGCGACCCTCACGGACGAGAAGTACGACGCGGTCACCGAGGCGCTCAAAGACGTCATGGACCCCGAACTCGGGATCAATGTCGTCGACCTCGGCCTCATCTACGACCTCGCATGGGATGACGAGAACGATGCTCTCGTCATACACATGACGCTCACCAGCGCGGGCTGCCCTCTCACCGACGTGCTCGAAGACCAGACCGCTCAGGCGCTGGACAACGTGGTCGATCGGTTCCGGATCAACTGGGTCTGGATGCCGCCGTGGGGTCCCGAGCGGATCACCGACGACGGGCGCGACATGATGCGCGCCCTCGGCTTCGCCATCTGACCCTGCACGGGAGCACCGTCGACAGGCGGTATCTGCGCGCGTCGGCTCCGATGACACGGCGACGGCGCGTGTCGGAACCTCGGGAGGACCCATGCTTCAGGTGAAGGCCCTGTCTCTGGCGGAGCTTCGCGAGCGGAGCAGCGAGAAGTGGCGGGAGTACCCCGCAGACGTCCTTCCGCTGTTCGTCGCAGAGACCGACTTCCCGCTCGCTCCCGCGATCACCGCGGCCCTACAGCGTGCGGTCGACCTCGGCGACACGGGATACGTCGCGGCGAGGACACCGCTCGCCGCCTCCTTCGCGGCGTTCGCGAGCCGGCGGTACGGGTGGAAGCCCGACCCTGCGCGCATGCGCAGCACGGCGGACGTGAGCATGGGGATCGTGGAGCTCCTTCGTCGCGTCACCCAGCCGGGGGAGCGCGTGGTCGTCACACCGCCCGTGTATCCGCCGTTCTATGACCTCGTCGAGGAGGCCGGTGCCGAGGTCGAGCGGGTTCCGCTGCGCGATACCGGCACCCGTTGGGAGCTCGACCTCGACGGGATCCGCGAGGCCTTCGAGGGCGGGGCCACGGCGATCCTGCTCTGCAACCCGCACAACCCGACCGGCACGGTGCACGACCGCGAGAGTCTTGCCGCCCTCGCCGAACTCGCCGAGGAGTTCGGCGTGTCGGTGGTGTCCGACGAGATCCACGCCCCGCTCGCACAGCCCGGTGCCGGCTTCACCCCCTTCCTCGCCGCCAGCGATGCCGCAGCGCGGGTCGGCTATGCGGTCGTCAGCGCCAGCAAGGCCTTCAATCTCGCGGGGCTCAAGTGTGCACTGATGGTGACTGCCGACGAGGAGACGAGCGCCGTGGTGCGTGGACTCCCGGTCGAAGTCGAATGGCGCACGGGCCAGTTCGGTCTGCTCGCTGCGGTCGCCGCGTTCTCGGAGGAGAGCGACCCGTGGCTCGACGGGCTGCTGCGCACACTCGACGAGAACCGGGTGCTCCTGGAGGATCTTCTCGCGGCGCACCTTCCTGCGGCGCGCTATCGGCTTCCCGACGCCGGGTACCTTGCGTGGATCGACCTCACCGCACTCGAGTGGGGTGAGAACCCCGCGCGACGCATCCTCCGGGACGCGAAGGTGGCCCTGCACTTCGGTCCGGCGTTCGGTGCCGAGGGAGCCGGGTACGTGCGGCTGAACTTCGGTACCAGCCCGGAGATCCTCACCGAGGCCATCGAGCGCATCGCCGCGCTCGTGGGCCGATGACGCCGCCCTCCGACGTCGCGACGATCTGGGATCGCCACCGCATCTGGGTGACTCTCGGCGCGGTAGCGCTGATCTTCCTCGCGGCGATCGAGGCACTCGCGGTCACGACGGTGATGCCGATCGTCAGCGAGGCGCTCGACGGGGAGGCCCTGTTCGCGGTGGCCTTCGCCGGCACACTCGCCACGAGCGTGATCGGCATGGTCGCCACGGGGGCGTGGTCGGATGCGCGGGGGCCGCGCGGCGCGCTCTACGTCGCCGTGGCGCTGTTCATCATCGGGCTGCTGCTGTCGGGCTTCGCGGTGACGATGCACCAGTTCCTGCTCGGACGTCTGGTCCAGGGACTCGGCGCGGGCGGGCAGACGGTGGCGTTGTACGTCGTCGTGGCCCGGTTGTATCCACCGCATCTGCACGGCAGGATCTTCGCGGCGTTCGCTGCCGCCTGGGTGGTGCCGTCGATGGTCGGTCCGTTCCTCGCCGGAGCCGTCGCCGAGTACCTCGATTGGCGTTGGGCGTTCCTGGGAGTCGCGGTCCTCACCGCTGCGGCCTTCCTGATGATCGCGGTACGGCTCCGCGGCGTCGACCTCGGTCACGGGGAGCCGCAGGATCGTCGTGCGCTCGTCATCCGCCTCCTGCTCGCCGTCGTCGTGGCGGTGCTGGCCGTCGTGGTCGGGTTCTCGGCCGACATGACCCCGCCCGTCGGGTGGCCGGTTGCACTCGCTGCGGTCCTCGCCATCGGTTTTGCCGTGCTGCCGCTGCTGCCCCGACGCACGCTTCTGGCGGGGCGCGGGCTTCCGAGCGTCGTGTTGACGCGCGGCATCGCGGCGGGCGCGTTCTTCGCCGCCGAGGCCTACATCCCGTATCTGCTCATCAAGAAGTTCGGCTTCAGCGCCACCTGGGCAGGGGTCGCTCTGATGCTGGCGGCACTGGCGTGGGCGGGCGCATCCGCGCTGCAGGGACGCTTCGGCGAGCGGCTGGGCAATCGCCGCATCACCCTGATCAGTCTCGGCTCGCTGCTGATCGCGCTCTCGTGCGTCCTCGTCGCCGCGCTGTTTGACGTGTCCCCGGTCGTGGTCGTGGTCGGCTGGGCGTTCGCCGGCACCGGCATGGGGCTGCTGTATCCGCGACTGACCGTGCTGACCCTGGCCTACTCGGACGAGACGAATCAGGGCTTCAACTCCTCAGCGCTGTCGATCTCGGATGCGACCGGTTCCGCCGTCGCGATCGCCCTCGCCGGCCTGGGCGTCGCGTCGCTGGGCGGCGGGGCCGGTGCGTTCGCGGTGGTGTTCGCCTTCTGCATCGCTCTGCTGGCGATCGCCGTGGTTCCCGGCCTCAGGCTCGGGCATGCGGCGGAGTCGCCCGTTCGTTGAGGTCTCCCGCGAGAGCGGCGACGCCGAGGTCGAAGATGCGATCGAGTCCCGCGGTCACATCAGGGTCGGGTGCGGCGGGCAATGCGCCGTGACTGTCGGCATGCATGCGCTGCTGAACGAGCGTGGCGTGCCCCAGCACGAAATGCAGGATCGCCGCCCCGCGATCGTCGGCATCGATCGCGCCTTGTGCACGCAGCGCTGCCGTGAGGACCTGCTGTGCATGCGATGAGCCGAGCTGGAGAGCATAGGTGCTGAGCACGAGCTCCGCGCCGTCGCGGTAGGCGAACAGGGCGTCGCGGATGCCGCGGGCGGTCGCGAGCACCCCCTGGCCGCTCTCGGGGATCGAGGCCGTGATGCGGTCGGCGAGCTCGGCGAGCAGCTCCTGTTTGTTCGCGAAGTGCCAGTAGAGCGCGCTGGGCTGCACGTCGAGCCGGGCGGCGATGCGCCGCATGGAGAGGTCGGCGAGTCCGACCTCGTCGAGGAGGGCGAGTGCGCTGCGGGCGACGCTGTCGCGGTCGTGCCGTGCCTGATTCGTCTCCGGGCTCATGGTCCGATTATAGTGAACGACGTTCAGGTGAACGGTGTTCAGGAGCGAGCTCGCGGTGCGGGATCGGTTCCTGGGAAAGGAGCGGCATGAGGGGAGCAGCGGATGTCGCGGTGGCAGCCATCTCGCTCGACCGTGTCTCGGTGCGGCTCGATGACAAGCCGGTCCTGCACGACATCTCGGTGGAGCTGACCGCGCCGACGATCGCCGTGATCGGTGCGAACGGGTCGGGCAAGTCGACGTTCGCACGACTGCTGAACGGGCTGCTGGCGCCCTCGAGTGGCAGGGTCTCGGTGCACGGGCTCGACAGCGTGCAGGACCGTGCGGCCGTTCGACGGCGCGTCGGGTTCGTGTTCACCAACCCCGATGCACAGATCCTGATGCCGACGCCGGCCGAAGATCTCGCGCTGTCGCTGCGCGGGCATCCGAAGCAGGCGGCGGCCGAGCGGGTGCGCGCGACCCTCGCTTCGCACGGACTGGGCGACCACGCCGACGCTCCAGCGTCGAGCCTCTCCGGGGGGCAGAAGCAGATGCTCGCCCTCGCCTCGGTGCTGATCACGGACCCCAAGCTGATCGTGGCGGACGAACCGACGACGCTCCTCGACCTGCGCAATGCCCGCCGTATCGGCGATCTCCTGCTCTCGCAGGAGGCCCAGGTCGTCGTGGTGACGCATGACCTCGACCTGGCCGCTCGCTGCGAGACGGCCGTGCTGTTCGACGAGGGGCGGATCGTCGCGTCGGGCGATCCTGCCGCCGTGATCGACGCGTATCGGCGGGTGTGCGCGTGATCGCGCTGTACCGCGACGGCACCGGCATCATCCATCGCGCTCCGGCAGGCCTCAAGCTCGCCGCGCTGGCCATCGGCGCGCTCGTGCTGTCGTTGTATCCGCACGACGCTGTGAGCATCGCCGTCTCGCTCCTGATCGTCCTCGGGCTGTACGGCGTCGCCGGCCTGTCGCTCCGGGTGCCGGTCGCGGAGATCTGGCGTCTGCGGTGGATCATCCTCGTGCTCGCCGCCGCGCTCGTGATCTTCGTCTCCCCGCTCGCTGCGTGGATCAACACGGGGCGCGTCGTCGCCGTGCTGCTCCTGGCGAGCCTGCTGACGCTCACGACCCGAATGTCCGCTCTCCTCGCCGTCCTGCACCGGCTGCTGCGTCCGCTCCGTCGGTTCGGGCGGGATCCGGATGCGGTGGCGCTCACGATCTCGCTGACGATCACGACGATCCCGGTGATCGCAGGGTTCGCGCAGCGCGTGCGAGAGGCGGAGCGGGCGCGTGGTGTGCGGCTCGGCGTCCGCACGGTCGTCCCCGTGCTGGTGATGGCGCTGCGGCATGCGGACGACGTGGGAGATGCGCTGGCGGCGCGGGGCATGGGCTGACCCCCTACGCGGGGACGAGCGCCGTCGCGCCGGACGAGGGGAGCGACCCGCCGACGGCGGCGAGCCTGAGGGCTCCGGCGATCAGCGCCACCGCGATCAGCGCCGTGGCGACCGACGTGCCGAGGGCAAGGAGCAGTACGACGCCCACCAGACCGCTCACCGTGCCGACCGCGAGGCGAGCCGCCGACGTGGTGGCCCGTGGTGCCGGCTGCGCTTCGAACCGGGCGAAGGCCACGGCAGCGAGCGCGCTGAGAGCCAGCGCGGTCGCGAGCCAGAGCGGTCGAGCCGCCCACCAGTCCGCGCTGTCCAGCGCCGGGAGGACGGCGTCGGTGGTCAGAGCGTAGACCGCGGTCGCGCCGGCCATCACGAGCAGGACGGGCATGTGCCAGAGGTAGATCGTCATCGTGCGTGCGGTCACGAACCCGGTGAAGGCCGCGACACGCGCACGGCGGCTGAAGCGCTCGAGGCACTCGCGGTGCAGCGACAGCAGGCTGGTGTGCGCGATGCCGACGAGCAGGAGGGCCGCGGTCGGCGGGTTGATGTTCGCGATCAGGTCGGGGGAGTAGAGCCCCGTCAGGAACGTGGCGATGAGGAGCGACAGGGCGCCGATGCCTGCGGCGGCCCTGACACGGCGGCTGAGCGCATCGATGCGTCCGTCGGCGAGGAAGAAGCCGAGCTGCTGCAGTGCCATCCACACGAATGCGAGGTTCAGGAAACCGAGCCCCTCGAGCCCGGTCGCTGCACGCAGCACGTCGACCGCGACCGATGCCACGGCCAGCGCGGCGATGGTGCGGAGGGGGGCGTGCTCGTGGGCCGACGCGAGTAGGGGAAGCAGCGCCTGGCAGAGCAGGAAGACGCCGAGGAACCAGAGCGGCTGCCCGTAGCGGAAGCCGGCCGTCGCGATCAGGTCGGCCGGAACACCGAAGATCGTCAGGAGTGCGAGCCCGACACCGACGACCGCGATCGTGAACACGGCCGGTCGCAGCAGGCGGTGAACACGACCGGCGACGAACCCGACAGCCGTTCCGCCGCGTTCGCGCATCCGTCGGTAGGCGAGCAGCCCCGAGAACCCCCCGATCACGAAGAACAGCGGCATCACCTGGAGGAGCCAGCTGAGCGGGGCGATCCACCCGGTCCCGTCGCTGGCGTTCTCGAAGACGGGACCGGCGTCGGTGACGGTGACGCCGACCATGATCGAGTGCAGGAGGACGACGCCGACGACGCACAGCGCCCTGAGGAAGTCGATCCCGGTGTCGCGCGTGGCGCGCCGAGGAGGCGCGGAAGCGACGGTATGCGGCGCGTGGACGATGGCCATGAGTCCTCCTCGGGAGCGGTGTCCCAGGAGACTATGGACGCGGTGATCCCGAAGACATCACCCTCGGGTGCCGTTGCGACCCCCTACGACGGGGTGAGTCAGGACGACGGCTCGACGAGTCCGGTGTCGTACGCGAGGATCACCGCATGCACGCGGTCGCGCAGGTTCAGCTTCGCCAGCACCTTGCCGACGTGCGTCTTCACCGTCTGCTCGGCGATGAACAGGTCGCCGGCGATCTCGGTGTTCGAACGCCCCTTGCCGATCAGGATCAGCACCTCGCGCTCGCGGTCGGTCAGCTCTGCCAAGGCGGTCGACGAGCGCGGAGCGCGCGGGCGACGACCGGCGAACTGCTCGATCATGCGTCGGGTGACGCTCGGAGCGAGCAGGGCGTCTCCGCCGGCGACGACCCGCACCGCGTGCACGAGCTCCTCGGGCAGGGCATCCTTCAGCAGGAAGCCGCTGGCGCCGGCCTCCAGTGCGTCGTACACGTAGTCGTCGATGTCGAAGGTGGTGAGCATGAGGATCCGCGGCACGTGTGCCGCAGGATACGACGGCCCGAGGATGCGCCGGGTGGCCTCGATCCCGTCGAGCTCCGGCATGCGCACATCCATCAGGATCACGTCGGGATCCAGGCGCGCGGCGAGCGTGACGGCTTCGGCGCCGTTCGCGGCCTGACCTGCCACATGGATGCCCTCGTGCGCATCGAGCAGTGCGGCGAATCCGGCGCGCACCATGGCCTGGTCGTCGGCGATGAGCACGCTGATCGTCACGGAGTCTCCTTGTCGAGTGCAGGGGAGGGTGTGATGGTGGTGGCGGGGTCGAGGGGAAGCACGGCATCCACGTCCCACCCGCCATCCGTCGCAGGTCCGGCGGAGAGGCTTCCGCCGAGGATCTCGGCTCGCTCGCGCATGCCGCGGAGGCCGTATCCGCCCGCGTGTCCCTCCGGCCTGTGCGGAGGTGCGGCGTTGTGGACGCGGATGCGGATGCTGCGGGCCTCTGCGTGCAGGCGGACCGCGATCCGGGCGCCCGGCGCGTGGCGCACCGCGTTGCTCAGGGCCTCCTGGACGATTCGGAACGCGGCGATCTGCACGGCCGAGGCAGCTCCGGCGGCAGCCTCTCCTCCTTCGAGCACCAGCCCGACCTCGACCCCCGCGCGACGGATGCTTTCGACGAGGGCGGGGATGTCGTCGATGCCCTGCTGCGGTGCCAGCTCGGCCGTCTGATCCTCGGTACGCAGCACTCCGAGCATGCGACGCATCTCGGTGAGGGAGCTGCGGGCCGTCGCGGCGATGTCGTCGAACTCCGCGGTCGCCGCGTCTGTGAGGTCCGGGATGCGATAGCGGGCCGTGGACGCCTGCACCTGGATCACCGACATGCTGTGAGCGACCACATCGTGCAGCTCTCGGGCGATCCGGGTGCGTTCCTCCACGAGGGCGCGCCTGGCCTCTTCGAGAGCGCTGTGCTCCTTCTCGCGCGTCAGCTCGGCGGCGACCCGCGCACGCCCGGCGACCAGCGCGGCGATGAGGAACATGGCCGACGCCACCGCGGTGGTGACGATGAGGTCGGCCGTGGCGCTGGCCGAGGACTCGGGCAGTGCGACCATGTCGGGGCGGAGCACGGGCGCGAGGAGCGAGGCGATCGCGCCGAGGATCAGCGCGAAGGCTCCGAGCCGTGCGCCGTGGAGGAAGGTGACGACCCCGACGAAGACGACGAAGGTCAGCAGCGCCGGCACGGACCACGGCCACGGCGATTGGATCGCCGACTCGGGGACGACGATGAGCGGCAGGACGAGGGCGGCCGCGGTGAAGAGTCCGATGGCCCACAGCGGGCGGGAGACCGCGAGCAGAGGCGAGACGCACAGCGCGGCGCCGAGGACGAAGGACAGCGGCAGCGGTGTTCCGTAGAGGACCGTCTGCAGCGGCACGAGGATCGCGTACAGCGCCACGACCGCCGCACCCAGGGCGACGAGCGCGGCGGTGCGACGGTTGATCCGTTGGCGCAGCGGTGGGCGCTCTCGGCGGCGTGCCATGACTGTCATCCTGCCAGTTGCGGAGACGGTGCACGGTTGCGACGGGCAGCGGCGACCCGGTCGATCGCGAAACCGATCACGAGCGCGATGACGATGCCGATACCGGCGCTGAGCAGCGGCTGGTCCTTGATCCACGCTCCGGCGAGGAGGCCGATGACGAGGCTGAAGACGCTCCAGCTGAGGCCGGCGATCAGGCTCAACGGAAGGAAGCGGCGCCAGGGGAAGCCGAGAGCGCCGGCAGACATGTTGACGGCCACCCGCCCCACCGGGATGTACCGGGCCCCGAGGATGAGGGTCGCGCTGCGCCGGTCGAGTGCGCGCTGCGCGTGTTCGAATGCCGCGGCGATGCGAGGGCGCTTCATCCAGGCGAAGCGGGTCGTGCCGAGTCCCCTGCCGATCACGAAGGCGATGTTGTCGCCGATGGCCGCGCCCACCGCGGCGACGGCGCCCAGGAGTAGCAGGTTGCCCTCTCCGGTGGACGCGGTCACGGCTGCTGCGGCGACGAGAACCGTCTCACTCGGCACGGGCGGGAAGAAGCCGTCGATGACGGTGACGGCGAACAGGACCAGATACAGCCAGGGCGAGGCGATGGCCTGCATGATGAGCTCGTTGAGGATGTCCACTCGAGCACGCTATGCAGCGGGTGCGCCGGCGGGCATCACTCCCGAGTATCGCTCCCGTCACTCTCCGGAGTGATCTTCCTGACCGCCGCTCCCTGCCGCGCCGCTTATACTGGGAGGCTGGCCGATCGGCCGACCACACCTCCCTGGAAGAACGGACGTCCGCTGTGCTTGCCGTGCACGACCTCGAGATCCGCGTTGGCGCGCGCCTGCTGATGGAGAACGTCTCGTTCCGTGTCGCCGACGGAGACAAGATCGGACTCGTCGGCCGTAACGGGGCCGGCAAGACCACACTCACCAAAGTGCTGGCCGGTGACGTCCTGCCCTCGGGTGGCAGTGTGAGCCGATCGGGCGAGCTCGGCTATCTGCCGCAGGACCCGCGGTCGGGCAACCCGGAGGACCTGGCGCGCACGCGCATCCTGGACGCCCGTGGCCTCGGCCAGCTCAATCTGGGGATGACCGAGGCGGCACTGGCGATGGGGTCGGACGACCCCGCCGTCGCCGACAAAGCGATGAAGCGCTACGCCCGCCTCACCGAGCAGTTCGAAGCGCAGGGCGGGTACGCGGCCGAGGCGGAGGCGGCGTCGATCGCCAACAACCTCTCTCTGCCCGACCGCATCCTCGACCAGCCGCTCTCGACCCTGTCCGGTGGCCAGCGGCGTCGTATCGAGCTCGCACGTATCCTCTTCTCCGACGCGCAGACGATGATCCTCGACGAACCGACCAACCACCTCGACGCCGACAGCGTCGTGTGGCTGCGCGAGTTCCTCAAGGGCTACAAGGGCGGGCTGATCGTGATCAGCCACGATGTCGAGCTCGTGGGCGAGACCGTGAACCGTGTCTTCTACCTCGATGCGAACCGGCAGGTCATCGACACGTACAACATGAACTGGAAGAACTACCTGCGCCAGCGGGTGGCCGACGAGGAGCGCCGCAAGAAGGAGCGCGCCAACGCCGAGAAGAAGGCGACGACCCTGCAGCTGCAGGCCGCGCGATTCGGGGCGAAGGCTTCGAAGGCTGCGGCTGCGCATCAGATGATCGCGCGCGCCGAGAAGCTGCTCGCGGGGCTCGACGAGGTCCGCCAGGAAGACAGGGTGGCGAAGCTGCGCTTCCCGAAGCCGGCGCCCTGCGGCAAGACGCCGATGATGGCGAGCGGACTGTCGAAGTCGTACGGCTCGCTCGAGATCTTCACCGACGTCGACCTCGCGATCGATCGCGGTTCCAAGGTGGTCGTGCTCGGACTCAACGGTGCGGGCAAGACCACGCTGCTGCGCATGCTCGCGGGCGTCGACCAGCCGGACACCGGACAGCTGGAGCCGGGGCACGGTCTCAAGGTCGGCTACTACGCCCAGGAGCACGAGAACCTCGACGTGAATCGCTCGGTGCTCGAGAACATGGTCTCGGCCGCACCCCACATCACCGAGACCGAGGCGCGCAAGGTGCTGGGTTCGTTCCTCTTCACGGGAGACGACGTCCTCAAGCCCGCGGGCGTGCTGTCGGGCGGCGAGAAGACCCGACTCTCGCTCGCGACGCTCGTGGTCTCCTCGGCGAATCTGCTGCTGCTCGATGAGCCGACGAACAACCTCGACCCCGCCTCGCGCGAAGAGATCCTCGGTGCGCTCGCACACTACGAGGGTGCGGTCGTGCTCGTGTCGCACGACCCTGGCGCCGTGCAGTCGCTCAACCCCGAGCGCGTGCTGATCCTGCCCGACGGCGTCGAAGACATCTGGAGCCAGGAGTACCAGGACCTCATCGAACTCGCGTGAGCGCGCGACGTACGACGCCGACCGTGCACTGCGTGACCGGTCTTCGGGCTCGCACCGAGGTTGCGACCGTGAGGCGTGCGGGCTCGCCGAGCCATCGGACAGCACGAATGTCGGTTGCGGCTTGTAGCGTGACGGGATGGACCTGGATCGCATCCGTGCCGTGTGCTGGGACTGGAACGGCACGCTGCTCGACGACACGGAGATCTGCCGGCAGGTGATGAACTCCGTGCTCGAGGAGCACGCGCTCCCGGCGCTGGCCGACGAGCACGCGTACCGGTCGGTCTTCCGGTTCCCGATCCGTGATTTCTACGGCGCGGTCGGACTCGGCGACGACCTGTTCGTGCCCGCCGCGACGTCGTACCTGGAATTGCTCGCGGCGCGCGTCGGCGAGGCGCGACTGCATGCCGAGGCGAGTGCGACGCTCGGCGCACTCCAGGCGTACGGTATCCGCCAGGTTCTCGCCTCGGCGACCCTTCCCCAGGCTCTCGCCCTGCAGATGGAGCCACACGATCTCGACGCCGTGTTCGAGCAGGTGCTGTCCATCGACGACCCGTATCGCGCCTCGAAGCACGAGGTCATCCGCGCGTGGCTTGCCGCGTCGGGGTTGACGGCGGACGAGGTCCTCGTGATCGGCGACACCAACCACGACAGGGAGATCGCCCACGATCTCGGCACCGCCTTCGTCCACTTCGACGGCGGTCATCAGGCCTGGTCCGGCGACACCCCGCGCATTCAGGCGCTGGGCGAGCTGGTCGGCCTGTTGACTCCGCTCCGTGCGGGCGTCGGTTCCGTCGAGACCGACTGAACCGGGGAGTCAGCTGCGCTCCCATGGATGGCGACCGTGGACGGGGAGGGGATGCCGGATTCGCGCATCCTTATCCTCAAGGACGCCGATCCACGGGGTGGGCGTTCGCCGGGGCGCGATCGTCGGGCGAACGTGGTGAACGCTCTTGCGTGCTCACCGCACGTCGAGCAGCTCGTCCTCCACGTCGGCATCGTGGTCTTTGCGTTTCGACTTCTTGACCGGGGCGGGGATTCCCTCGACCTCTTCGCGGTGCTTCACGATCTCGGTGCGGATGATGTACCCGATGAAGATGAAGCCCATCAGGGCGAACAGGATCCACTGGATCGCGTACGACAGGTGAGGGCCGGGATCGTCGGTGGGTGAGTCGAAGCCCCCCAGTGCGACGCTCCCCGCAGGGTCCTCGCTCATGAGGCGTCCGTAAGCGCCGGTGATGACGTCGCCGTCGACCTGTTCAGCGATCGACGGCAGGTTGATGGTCGGCACCTGGCCGTCGGGTGCACCCCGCCCGGACGCCGGCAGCTGCTCGCCCGGTCGCAGACGTGCGGTGACCACGACCTCTCCCTCCGGCGGTGCGGGTACGGCGTCGGGCGCATCGCCTTCACCGGGCGGCACCCAGCCGCGGTCGACGATGAACACGCGGCCGTCCACATCGCGGAAGGGCACCAGCACCTCGAACGCACTCGTTCCGCCGTGCGGGCGATTCCGCACCAGGAGCTGCTGCTCGGCGAGGTATTCGCCCCGCAGGGTCACGGGGTGCCATTCGTCCGACGGATCGAGTTCACCGTCCTGGCCGATCAGGTCGGCGAGCGGCACCGCCTGGGCGTCGTAGTTCTGCTCCACGAGCTCGATCTGCGCCGCGCGGTCCTCGTTGCGTTCGAACTGCCAGTTCGAGAGGAAGACGCACGCGATGGCGAATCCGATGGCGATGAGTACGTAGACGGCCCACCGGGTCAGTCGTCGACTCATCCGGGAACCCCGTCGCGCACCGTCACCGGGAAGTCACGGGCGGCGAGGTAGTCGCGCAGGAACCCCACATGCTCGTCGCACGCCGGCCAGATCTTCTCACGGTCGGCGGCATGGATACGGGGGTTACGCCATACGACGTGGCTGGTGGCGGCGCTCCGGCACCCGGCGCGCGCGCATTCGAGGTCTGTCATCGGTCCTTCGGGCCTTCATGGATCGTGAACACGTGCGGGGCGGGGGCTTCGCTCTCGATCGGGGCCGGTGCCGGGGCATCGAGCTCGCGAACGGGGGACTCGGCCGTCGTCTCGGTGCTGTCGCTGCCGGCATTCGCGAAGACCACGGCGATGTACGGAAGCACGGCCGCGGAGATCCCGAAGACCCAGGTGTACCACCCGTACGGCTGCACGAGCACCATGAGGCCGAAGCACACGATGCGGATCGTCATCGTCAGGGCATAGCGGCGCACGCGATGGTCGGCCTCATCCCGCGGGGACTGCGGCAGTGAGGTGACAGCCGGGACTTCACGCGTGTTCTTCACGATGACTCAAGCCTACGCCGGTGCGGGCTCGCCGGCATGCCGGTGTGCCTCCGGCTCAGCTCGAGAAGACGAAAGGAAGTGTGAACGCGCCGAGGAACAGGAAGCTGATGATGGTGCTGATGAGCACGAACGCTCCGATGCCGACCACCGCGTAACCGAGGATGAGGCCGGTGATGGCCAGTCCGCGGCCGCCGATCGACGGATCGCGCTTGGTCTGTCCGAGGGCCATGTGGCCGGTGATGACGGCCGCGATCGAGGCCAGCAGCGGGATGATCGCCCAGAACAGCGCGACGCCGGCGATGCCGCACACGAGGGAGGTGATCGCCAATCCGCTCGTGGGGCGTTGCGCGACTGCGGGGTAACCCTGTGCGCCATAGGGCGCGTATCCAGGCTGCTGAGGTCCCGGTTGCATCGGAGCGACAGCGTAGGCGGGCTGTGCGGGAGGCGGCGCGTAACCGGGCTGCGGCGCTGCGGCGGGCTGGGCGCCATAGGCGGATGGGCCGGCACCGGGGGAGGGCGGTGTGGCCGCCGGATAAGTGGGCGCGGCGCCCGGGTAGCTCTGGATCGGCTGCGGCGCGGGCTCGACCGGATACGCCGGAAGGGCGGGCGTTGCCGTCGGCTCGACAGGAGGTGGCGGCGGGGGTGGGGTGAACGATGCCTCGTCGCGGGGGGAGGGTGCCTGATTCTCGCTCACGGTGCAGCCTTTCGTCTCGTTCAGGGTTCCAGTCGTCGCAGCGTCTGTCAAACGGTCGGCGATAGGCGCTGCGGGCATCGTCGGTAGGATCGGACGTGGCTCGGATCCCCGTGCCATCGGCCCCTGTCAGGAGTGTGTCCATGAGCGCTGAGCGCGTCGTCCTCGTCACCGGCGGAAATCGCGGGATCGGTCGCGCGATCGCGGAGCGCTTCGTGCGTGACGGCTATCGGGTGGCCGTCACCGCCCGCAGTGGGGAGGGCCCCGAGGGAACGCTCACGGTGCGCGCCGATGTGACGGACGCGGCGGCACTCGACGCCGCGTTCACCGAAGTGGAGCAGCAGCTCGGACCGGTCGAGATCGTCGTCGCCAACGCCGGCATCACCAAGGACACGCTGCTTCTCCGCATGAGCGAAGACGATTTCGACAGCGTGGTAGCCACCAATCTCGGCGGGACGTTCCGCGTCGTCAAGCGTGCGTCGAAGGGGATGCTCCGCGCGCGCTTCGGCCGCATCATCCTGATCTCGAGCGTCGTCGGTCTGTACGGGTCGGCAGGCCAGGTCAACTACTCCGCGTCGAAGAGCGCGCTGGTCGGGTTCGCACGATCGATCACCCGGGAACTCGGCTCACGCGGGATCACCGCGAACGTCGTGGCTCCCGGATTCATCGAGACCGACATGACCGCCGAACTGCCCGAGGAGACGCAGAAGCAGTACAAGGCGAACATCCCCGCAGCGCGCTTCGCGACCCCGGACGAGGTGGCGGGTGTCGTCACGTGGCTCGCGGGCGACGACGCCGGATACATCTCGGGCGCTGTCATCCCGGTCGACGGCGGCCTCGGGATGGGGCACTGACCCAGCCCTCGGGCCTCAGCGTGTGATCGCCGCGGCGAGCAGCTCTCCCAATCGCTCGGGGACAGAGAACTGCGGCCAGTGACCCGAGCCGATGCGGACGACCTCCGTGTCCTCGATCGCACGATACTCCTCTGCGAACGGCCCCCACTGATCGATCATGCCCTCGAACGTCGGCTGGTCGAGACCGCCCATCAGCAGCGTCACCGGTACCCCGTATCTGGCCGGATTCTCGAGAGTGATGCCGTCCGTCGGGACTCGGGCGGGAACACTGCGCGTGAGCGGCTGCGTCCGGGTGCGCGTCGCGGCATCGAGGTCGCTGACGTCTTCTTCCGGGAAGAAGTCCCACCCCGGAAAAGGGACGACTCCGTCGGTCGACTCGAACTCGCTGATGCCGTTTCCGGGAGGCGGCGGAACGGTGTCGACGAAGACGACGCGGCGCACACGGTCGGGGCGTGCATCGGCGACACCCCAGGCGACGTTGCCGCCACCGCTGTGTCCGACCACGACGACCTCGTCGCCGGGGATGGCGTCGACGGCGGTGACGGCCGCCGCGACCCAGTCGTCGATGTCGATCTCGGCGGACTCGGACGCCGGCGCGCCGAGGCCCGGCATGGTGAGCGGGTGCACGCGATGACCCGCCCGTTCCAGAATCGGCGTCACGGCGCTCCAGCTGGACGCATCGAGCCAGAGTCCGGGAATGAGGATGATGTCCATGTGCCGACGCTAGCGACGGGCGCGGACATTCGCCACGGGCTGGTGCTACGGCAGCAGTGCGATGACTTCGGACAGGTCCAGCGGGCCGATCACCAGGCTGGCGGCCTCCCGCACGGCGGGCTTGGCGTTGAAGGCGAGTCCGAGTCCGGCGACTGCCATCATCTGCAGGTCGTTCGCCCCGTCGCCGATCGCGATCGTGGCCCGAGGATCGATACCGAGCTCTGCCGCCCACTCCTGCAGGGATGAGGCTTTCGCGGCGCCGTCGACGATCTCTCCGTCGACGTGCCCGGACAGGGAGCCCGACGCGACTTCGAGGCGGTTCGCGCGCCATCGGTCGACGCCGAGTCCGGGGGCGACGTCGTCGAGGATCTCATGGAAGCCGCCGGAGACGACGCCGACGACGCCACCGCGTTCGTGGACGGCTGCCGTGAGCTCACGTACGCCTGCCGTCGGCTCGATCCGCGCCCTGACGCGCTCAAACGCCGAGACGGGGACGCCCTCCAACGCGGCGACGCGGGAACGCAGGCTCGCGGCGAAGTCGACCTCACCCCGCATCGCCGCCTCCGTGGCGGCCTGCACCTCCGCACGTCGTCCTGCCTCGTCGGCGAGCAACTCGATCACCTCGTTGCGGATGAGGGTGGAATCGGCATCGAGGACGACGAGGAAACGCGCGGCGGTCACGTATTCGAGCCTATCGAGCGCGCGCGCATGCGATGTGCCGCGTGACGCCGTCAGCGTTCGATGAAGACGCCCTTGCCGACTACGGTGATTCCGGACTCCGTGACCGTGAAGCCGCGCGCGAGATCTCGCTCGCGGTCCACACCCACGGTGGCTCCGTCCTCGAGGACCACGTTCTTGTCGAGGATCGCACGGTGGACGCGTGCTCCCTGGCCGACCTGCACGTGATCGAACACGACCGAGTCGGTGATGGTCGACCCGCCACCGGCGAGGGTCCACGGGCCGACGACGCTCCGTTCCAGGTGGGTTCCTGAGAGCACGGACCCGAGCGACACGATGGAGTCGATCGCGTTTCCGATGCGGCCGACCGAGTCGCGGACGAACTTCGCCGGCGGCGAATTGACCGCCTGCGAATGGATCGGCCACTCCATGTTGTAGAGGTTGAACACGGGCAGCGTCGAGATCAGGTCACGGTGTGCGTCGAAGAACGAATCGATGGTTCCGACGTCTCGCCAGTAGGAGCGGTCTCGTGGTGAGGATCCCGGCACCTCGTTCTGCTTCATGTCGTAGTACCCGGCCTCGCCGCGATCGACGAAGTACGGCACGATGTCGCCGCCCATGTCATGGCCGGAGGTGGGGGACTCGCCATCGGCCTCGACCGCGGCGATGAGTGCATCGGCATCGAAGATGTAGTTCCCCATCGAGGCGAGGACCTCGTGGGGAGAGTCCTCGAGGCCGGCGATGTCGGTCGGCTTCTCGAGGAACTGCTTGATCCGGCCGGACTCCGCATCCGCGTCGATCACGCCGAACTGCGACGCCAGGGCGAGCGGCTGGCGGATGCCGGCGACGGTCGCCTTCGCCCCGGACGCGATGTGGGCTTCGAGCATCTGCCGGAAGTCCATCCGGTACACGTGATCGGCGCCGATCACCACCACGATGTCGGGCTTCTCATCGTTGATCAGGTTCATGCTCTGCAGGATCGCGTCGGCGGAGCCGGAGAACCACCGCTTGCCGAGTCGCTGCTGAGCCGGGACCGAGGTCACGTAGGAGTCCAGGAGCGCCGACATGCGCCAGGTCTGTGAGATGTGCCGGTCGAGGCTGTGGGACTTGTACTGCGTCAGCACCACGATCTGTCGGAGCCCCGAGTTGATGAGGTTCGAGATCGCGAAGTCGATCAACCGGTACTGTCCGCCGAAGGGCACTGCGGGTTTCGCGCGATCCGCGGTGAGCGGCATGAGTCGCTTGCCCTCGCCACCGGCGAGGATGATCCCGAAGACCTTCTTTGGAGCGGACATGGCTCCACCATAGATGCGTTCCCGGCCGCTGTACTAGCGTTCAGACATGCGAGTCGAGATGATCACGAAGGAGTACCCGCCCGAGGTGTACGGCGGTGCCGGCGTGCACGTGGCGGAACTCGTCGCCGCGCTTCGCGAACACGTCGAGGTGCGGGTCCGTGCGTTCGGGGCGCACCGGGACGAGCCGGACACCTTCGCCTATCGGGCGCCGTCGGAGCTCGCCGCCGCCAACCCCGCGCTGCAGACGCTGGGCACGGATCTCGAGATCGCCGCCGCCGTCGCCGATGCCGACATCGTGCACAGTCACACCTGGTACGCGAACTTCGCGGGACATCTGGCCTCTCAGCTGCACGGGATACCGCATGTGCTCACCGCGCACAGCTTGGAACCCCTCCGCCCCTGGAAAGCCGAACAGCTCGGCGGCGGCTACGCGATCTCGAGCGGCATCGAGAAACTCGCCTACGAGAACGCCGCAGCCGTCATCGCCGTGAGCGCAGGGATGCGCGCCGACATCCTGCGCAGCTACCCGCAGGTCGACCCGGCGAAGGTGCGCGTGATCCACAACGGCATCGACGTCGAACGGTGGCGGCCGGTGCACGACACGGCTTTCCTGCAGTCGGTCGGACTCGACCCCGCGAGGCCGTCGGTCGTGTTCGTCGGGCGCATCACGAGGCAGAAGGGCCTTCCGTATCTGCTGCAGGCGGCGCGGCTGCTGCCTCCGGAAGTGCAGCTCGTTCTGTGCGCAGGCGCTCCCGACACGCCGGAGATCATGGCGGAGGTTCAAGAAGGCGTGCGGACACTCCAGCAGAGCCGGGACGGCGTCATCTGGATCGAGCGCATGCTCCCGCGCGACGAGCTGTCGGCGATCCTCACGGCCGCGACCACCTTCGTGTGTCCGTCGGTCTACGAGCCTCTCGGGATCGTGAATCTCGAGGCGATGGCGTGCGGCGCGGCCGTCGTCGGCACCGCCACCGGTGGCATCCCCGAGGTCGTGGCGGACGGCGTCACCGGCCGGCTCGTCCCCATCGAGCAGGTCCAGGACGGCACAGGAACGCCGGTCGATCCGGAGCGCTACGTCGCTGACCTGGCCGCAGTCCTCACCGAGGTGGCCATGGACCCGGAACGCGCACGCGCCTACGGCGAGGCCGGGCGCGTGCGAGCACGGGACGAGTTCAGCTGGGCGGCGATCGCCGAGACGACGCGCGCGCTCTACGCGGAGCTGACCGCCTGAGCCGATAGGCTGGGAGCATGCCGAGCGCTCTGGAATTCACCGACGTCGTCGTGCGCCGTGAGGGGCGCAACATCATCGATCACGTGACGTGGGAGGTCGACGATGACCAGCGATGGGTGATCCTCGGCCCGAACGGAGCGGGCAAGACGACGCTGCTGCAGCTGGCCGACACGCTGATGCATCCGACCTCGGGAACGGTGACCGTGCTGGGGGAGACCCTCGGCCGCACCGATGTGTTCGAGGTCCGGCCGCGCATCGGGTTCGCGTCCTCGGCGATGGCGAAGCGCGTGCCCCGCGACGAGACGGTCCTCAACACCGTGCTCACCGCCGCGTACTCCGTTCTCGGTCGCTGGAACGAGGACTACGAGGACATCGATGAGCGTCGTGCGCTCCGCGTTCTCGGGGACTGGCGTCTCGACCACCTCGCCGACCGCACGTTCGGCACGCTCAGCGACGGCGAGCAGAAGAGGGTCCAGATCGCACGTGCGGTCATGACCGACCCCGAGCTGCTGCTTCTCGATGAGCCGACCGCCTCGCTCGACCTCGGCTCCCGGGAGGAGCTCCTCGCGCTTCTCAGTGGCTACGCCTCGTCTCCGACCACTCCGGCGATGCTGATGGTGACCCACCATGTGGAGGAGATCCCCGTCGGCTTCACGCATGTGATGCTGATCCGCGACGGCGCCGTGGTCGCGGCAGGGCCGATCGCCGAGACGCTCACGGCGGAGGCTCTCACCGAGACGTTCGGCATGTCGATCGTCCTCAGCAGCGATGACGGCCGCTACGCCGCCAGGGCTGCGTCCTGACGAGCATCTGATAGAATCGATCCTTGGTGCTCTCTGCACCGCAGACTTCCCTCGTCCCTGGCACAATCCAGGGCAGCAACTAAGGAATCCCATGAAGACTGACATTCACCCCGAGTACAAGGCTGTCGTGTTCCGCGACCTCGGTTCGGGCGAGACGTTCCTCACCCGTTCGACCGTCTCGAGCGACAAGACCATCGAGCTCGACGGCGTGGAGTACCCCGTCATCGACGTCGAGATCTCCTCGGCTTCGCACCCGTTCTACACGGGCAAGCAGCGCATCATGGACTCGGCCGGCCGCGTCGAGAAGTTCAACCAGCGCTTCAAGGGCTTCGGCGGCTCGTCCAAGTAACGACTGCCATGAAGAAGGCCCCATGCTCCGCGGAGCGTGGGGCCTTCTGCATGGCAGACTGCGTCGGCGACGTTCTCAGATGTCGATGACGATGCGACCGGCGTCGATGCGGCTCGGCGGATCGCCGGGCGAAGGAGCCGGCGCCGTCCGCTGGGTCTGACGGTCTCGTTCCTGGCTCGCTTCATGCGCTGTGGGCGACCAGACGCTGTCGAAGACGCCCACCAGGCCGCCGTTCGCTACGTGCTCGTACTTCTTCTCCACCGGCTTGCGCGAGAAGGTGTGCGTGAGACCCACGATCAGCAGGGCGGGCCCCATGGCGAGCACGCCGATCACCGTCGCCCACGCCATCACGTCCTTCATGACAACAGGATAGGCAGCCCGGCAGGCCGCGGCATCCTCCCCGAGGGGGACACGTCAGCGGATGCGACGCCCCTGCGCGAGGTCGATGAGGCGCGAAAGCACCGGTCCCGAGCGGAGGCCGTTGTGCTCGTGCTCGCTGGTCTGCCAGAGCTGGACCCCGGGAATGAGCTTCGCCGTCTCGATCGAGAACTCGTACGGCACGTACACGTCGTTGACGTAGACGGCCGCCGCGCCGGTGGCACCTGACGCGGAGATGGCTTCGGCGCGGTAGATGCGCGGCCACTCGAACTCCGCGAGGGCGAGCGTGACCTCTCGCCAGGGGCGGAACGCCGGAACGGTCTCCGTCCACTCCCGGCGGATGTGCTCGCCCGTGAACAGGGTCGGGTCATCGCGGAAGTCCGTGGGTTCGGTGCGCTCGGCCGACCACCGGGTGGCGTGACCGTCGGCGTAGCTCGACTCGTGGAAGGCGAAGTACAGCGGGTTCCTGCCGTCGAACGGCATCGCGTGCATGAGGTCGTACCGGAAGGCGTTCGAGGAGGGGTCGCGCTCGAGCAGGGACCAGAGGGTCTGCCAACCGTCGTCCGTGCCGAGTGCGGAACCCACCGAACAAAGCCGCGAGCGCGAGACGACCTCGCCGTCGGGAAGCACGATGTCGCCGGCGTCGGCCAGGTCGATCAGGCGTCGCATCGCGTCTCGGTGCTCCGGGAAGCGGCGGTAGTAGCGCTCGGACGCGGCGCGCATCTTGTCGTAGCAGAGGGCGTACACGTCATCGGGGTGGCGGCCCACGGCGCTGAGACCGCCGGTGATGAAGACGTCCTCGAGCGAAGCGGCGTCGGTCGAGAGGTAGGCGAGGGTCGTGAAGCCGCCGAAGGACTGTCCCAGCACGCTCCAGGTGCGGGCTCCCAGGTGCTCGCGCATCGCCTCGCAGTCGCGCACGATCGCATCGGCGCGCAGATGGGTGAGGTGCTCGGCCACGGCCTCAGCGCCGCGGGAGAGATCGTCATCGCCGACCGGGGTCGATCGCCCCGTGCCGCGCTGGTCGAGGAGCACCAGGCGGTAATGGGCGAGTGCCTCGTCGAGCCAGGCCGGTGAAGGGGAGGAGTGGAAAGGGCGTGGAGCCTCATGTCCCGGACCTCCCTGCAGGAACACGAGGTAGGGGAGGGCCTCACCGCCTTCACGCGAGACCACGCGCGCGAAGACGTCGATGGTGCGGGAGTCGGCGGGGTCGTCCCAGACGAGCGGGACGGTGAGCGTGTGCTCTTCGACGGTGAGATCCAGCAGTGTGCGGACGACTGTGCTCATGGTCACATCACATTCCCGATGTACGAGTACTTGACGAAGACCTCCGAGGCGATGCCCGACTCCTCGAGCACGCCCTGCACGGCGGTCATCATGTAGTTGGAGTCCCAGCCCATGTAGAGGAAGTGGCCCTCGTCGAGTTCATCCCACTGCCCCTTCCACGCCTTGTCCTGGTAGATCGGTCCGCCGTGGGCGGCGCAGTAGGCGAGCGCCGCGTCACGGGTGTCGGTCCAGGCCCGTCGGAAGACCCGGTTGAACAGGTACTTGACGTCGGGAACCTCCCAGCGCTCACCGCGGTACTCGACGTAGTCGAACTCTCGCTCCCATCCGGTCGGCCACCCGCGCCGGCGGACGGCGTCCAGGATCGGCGTCAGACCGTCGTCGTCGATCTCGGGCAGCGCAGGTCGGGCCCAGATGCGGATCAGCTCGGACGTCAGAGCGACGGTGCGCTGCGTGATCGCCGCGGTGCCCCAGGCCGTGACCTCTCCGAGGTCGCGCGTTGCAGGCACGGCGCTGCGGGCATAGGCCTCGGCCCGCTTGACCGGGAAGGCCGCGCCGAACACGCGCTCCGCGAGCGGCTGTTCCAGGAGCGTCAGGTTGCCCAGGGTCGGGGCCAGCGCGCGGTGGCTGTTCTGCTCGTCCTCGGAGTACGCGCTCCAGGGGCGTTCGCCATCGCCCGACCACGCGTCGCCGGGAACCATCGGCACGATGTGCTCCACGTCGAAAGCGTCGAGGTTCTCCACGCCTTCCAGACGCCCCAGGACATAGGCGGGGTGGGGGAGTTCGCTGTACTTCAGCACGGCACTCACGCGCTCGTCCGAGGGGGTGATGCGGGCGAAGGCGCGCGCCAGGGAATCACGTCCGTCGCCGCGCGCGCGGCACAGACGGGCGATCAGGCGCTCGGCCGGAAGGTTGACCAGCGCTCGACGCAGGTACAGCGTCTGCAGCCACTCCAGGGTCTCGATGAGTTCCGCCCTGTCGATGACGCCGCGGACATGGTCGCTGTACGCACTCATCACGAGCGGGGCAGAAGACCGGCCGAAAGTAGCCACGTGGCGCAGCTGCTGCGCGATCTCTGGGTCCTGCTCGCGGGACGGGTCGAGGAGGACCCCGTAGATCTCCGCGTAGTGACGCCACTCGGCCGCATCAGCCTGCAGGTGGGCGATGTCGACCCGGGGGAACGACTGACGGAAGGCGCTGTACACGCCGTGTTCGCCGTTCGCCGCGACCTCCCGGCCGGTCACGAGCACGAGGTAGTGCCGCCAGAACGCGCCGATGGCTTCGCCCGTATGCTGTTCGATGGGAGCCCAGAACCGGCTCTCGACGTCGACCTGCTCCGCGTGGCTGAGCCCCATCAGGATGTAATTGTGGATGAGCTCGTGATCGCGCAGCGGCTCGCCCGTGGAGTTCAGGCTCTCGAAGATCTGCTGCGCGTTCGCCTGTGCCCCCAGCGTGATGGACACGTGCTCGAGCTTCTGCAGGCCCTCCCAGATGAGCGGGACCTCATCGGCGTGGATCTGGCTGCGGAAGAAGGCGTAGTTGTCGTCGAAGCGGGATTCCCGGTCCGCGTCGTGACGACGGTCGAGCACGACGGACTCATACAGGTCGGCCCACGCGTCGTGGGGGCGCAGTTTGGTGCGGGTCGGCGCATCGGAGCGCACCAGGACGCGTTCGAGCTCGGCGCCAAGCAGGGGGTCGGAGTCGCGGACCGCGTGGTGCAATGCGGCGACGAGCAGCATGAGCGTGGTGATGCGCTGCTGCCCGTCGATGAGGATCAGAGCCGCGTCGGTGGATGTGCCGTCCTCCGCGGAGAGGATCGAACCGATGAAGTGTCGGTGCGCCTGGTCTTCCCTGGCGACGGCGCGGATGTCGGAGAGGAGCCGCTCACAACCGCCGATGTCCCAGCGGTACTGGCGCTGATAGACCGGGACCACGATGGTGGTGGTTCCCGCCGCGAGCCACTCGATCGTGTTGACTGCTGTCGCCTCGACGTTGGTCGCGGTGCTCATGCTGGTGTCTCGTCCTCCCGTAGCGACGGGTGCCGAGGCCTCGCCGGGCGCCCCGATCAGTCTATTCGGTTATGCACGGCCGACCTCCGGAGGGCGCGCAGGCTTCGCTGTTAGGCTTGCCTTATCAGGGCCTGTTAAAACGTGCTGGCCCCCGATGAAAGGAACATGACTCGATCATGGGTTACATCAAGTCTGCTGCGCTCGAGGAAAAGGGATTCGTCGTCCTCGACAGCTACAACCAGGAGCTCGACCCCAAGGAGTGGCTCGACATCGAGTACAACGACTGGAAGTCGTCGGGCGACACCCGCTTCGCCCCGCTCGCCAGTGCCTTCGGTGACATCGAGTGCAACGGCTTCTGGAACCACAAGCCGCCGCGCACCGACAAGGACGGCGTCTGGATCGACTCGCAGACCGAGAAGGCCCCGAACCTGACGCGCCGCGCGCAGGAGCCGGGCGCCAACGTCGGTCGCTGCCGCGTGATCGAACTGCAGCCGACGCCCTACGGCGACTGCCTCTACAACCTGCACCAGGACGACAACAACCGTCTGAACCCCGACGGCACCGGCTGGGTGGTCCGCGGGTTCTTCAACCTGACCGACGACAAGGACAGCTACTTCGTCCTGCGCGAGAACCGCACCGACCCGAGCATCGAGTACCGCATCGCCCTTCCGGCGGGCGCGCAGCTCATCGTCGACACGCAGCGCCTGTGGCACGCTGCCACGCACAACGGTACCGAGCCGCGCTACTGCCTCATCACGTCGTGGACCTCGGGTCCCGAGCTCGACGCATACATCGAGAAGTACCACGGCACCGACGACGTGCCCAACTACGAGGTCGACCAGGAGACGCTGGAGTTCGGCTACGCCGAGCAGGCGCGCAAGGATGCCGCTCGCGCGGCCTACTACGCCGCGAAGGGCCAGCAGGTCAAGCAGGCCATGAGCGAGGCCTGATCCTCTCTCGTTGAGCCCAGACCCGCTCATCGCCGAGCTCGTCGAAGCACACGAAGGCCCCGGTCCCCGCGACCGGGGCCTTCGTCATGAATGACACGCTTGTGATTTCCGGCGAACTCGGCGAGAATGGGCGCACAACCGTATATTCTCGCCACTTCGTGGTTCAGGTCGTTGGGGAAGACGCACCTGATGAAACGGAGAGATCATGGCGACGGCTTACGCACGCGGAGTGGTGTTCATCCACTCTGCGCCTCGCGCGCTCTGCCCGCACCTCGAATGGGCGGTGGGTCGCGCTATCGGGCGTGCAGTGAACTTCGACTGGACGGAGCAGCCGGTCCTCGAGGGGGCCCGCCGCGCCGAGTTCTACTGGGACGGTCCGGTCGGTACCGGCGCTGCCCTCGCGACATCGATCCGCGGATGGGAACACCTCCGTTTCGAGGTGACCGAAGACCCGACGCCCCGAAGCGACGGAGGGCGCTGGCTGCACACTCCCGATCTCGGGATCCACTACGCGCAGACCGACGCGGCGGGCAACATCGTCATCGGCGAGGACCGCATCCGCTATGCGATGGAGATCGCCGCCGGCAGTGCGGTCGAGCTCCAGCGCGAACTCGACATCGCGCTCGGCTCCGCCTGGGACGAGGAACTCGAACCGTTCCGTCACGCCAGCGATGACGCGCGGGTCGTCTGGCTCCACAAGGTCGGTTAACCCGGCGCCGCAGACCGGGAGCGGGGGAGGCGTGAGTATCGGATGCCGGTGAATCATCCCGGACGCTGAGAAGACGTATCCCCGCTCCGCACGACGAGGACCCCGCCCCGTGAACCGAGGCGGGGTCCTCGTCGTCACAGCGGCCGCCGTCAGATGACGGCGGCGTGCTCCAGTCGGCCGGGACGGGACGACGCGCCTCCTCGGACGTCGTCCCAGGCCAGCGCCAATCGCTGCATGGCATCCGTCGCCCGCTCCGGCGGGAGGGTGATGGGAATCCGCAGACGCCGTTCGAGCACCCCGCCGGTCGTGAAGCGGGGGCCGGGCGGAAGTATCAGTCGTCGCTCGCGGGCGGCGAGAGACAGGGACGTCGACAGCGGGGTGCCGATGTCGATCCAGGCGGAGAGCCCACCGGGAGTGGATGGCATCGAGAAGCCGGGGATACGGGCGACACCGGCTTCGACCGCAGCGCGGCCTTCGTGGAGTCGACGGCGCACGTGGGTCGTGAGCGCCGGCATGTCGCTCAGCAGCTCTACCGCGATGCACTGTTCCAACAGGGCTGTCCCGAGTTCGAACGACGGCCGCACGGCCAGCAGACGGGCGATGATCGAGCGCTCAGCGCGGATCCAACCGATGCGCATGCCACCCCAGGCGATCTTCGACATCGATCCGACGGTGATGACGTTGGGGCCGTTCGCGCCCATCGGGACGGGCGACCATCCCCGGTCGATGTCGAGCTCGGTCGTCGTCTCATCGACGATGAGATGCGTACCGACGTTGCGGGCCGTCGTCACGATGCGCGGGCGCTCTTCATCGGGGAGCGTCGCGCCCGTCGGGTTGTGGAAGTCGGGGATCAGGTAGGCGACGTGGGGACGAGAGCTCAGGAGCGTCTCGTTCAGGTGCCGTGTGTCCCAGCCGTCCACGTCGACGGGAGTCGGCACGAGCCGGTACCCGTGACGGTGCAGGGCTTCCAGAGCGTGGGGGAACGTCGGCTGCTCGACGAGTGCCCGCTCGCCCCGTCGCCCGATCGCCGTCAGGATGAGGTTCACAGCGTTGAGTGCCCCCGAGGTGATGATGATCTCCTCGGCGGAGGTCGGCGCGCCGCGTTCGGCGAAGCGCTGCGCCACCGCGTCGCGGAGCTCGGGGAGCCCCTGCAGCGAGTATCCGCTCGTTCCGCGCAGTGCGGCGAGACGCGGAAGTGAGCGGACCGTCGCATCGTAGAGTCCCGGCGTCGAGTCCATCGATGCGATCGACAGGTCGATGGCATCGTCGACGGTGTCGGATCCTGGCGCGGCGTGGCCGTGCGGGAGCGTCACGCGGGTGCTGCCCCCATGCAGGCGCGAGACATAGCCGTCGGCCTCCAGCAGCCCGTAGGCGCGCGTGATCGTCGAGCGCGAGCGCCGCAGTTCGAGCGCGAGCGCTCGTTCGCTGGGGAGACGCTCGCCGACGGTGAGCCGTCCGTCCAGGATCAGCGCCCGGATGCCATCGGCCAGGGTCGCCGCGGCAGCGCCGGCGACGTTGGACGCTCCGAGCTGTTCCACGAGTCGTGATCCCATGGTTCCAGCATGGCGCAAAGTGGCCTGAATAACGCAGGCCACTTTGCCGAGAGTGGTCTCCCTGATGCGGTGCACGAAGACGTCAGAGTGGAAGCATGCTCCTCCGTGCTGTTCTCCTTCCTGTCACCGCCGCATCACGGCGGGACCTCCTCGAGCGCCTCGTGCAGCTGGTGGTCGGACTGTTCCTCTACGGGGTCGCGCTCGGCTTCATGGTGCGCGGCGGCATCGGCGTGTCGCCGTGGGACGTGCTGGCGCTCGGTCTCGCGGGGCAGACGGGTGTCGGCTACGGCAACATGACGGTGCTGATCTCGATCGCCGTGTTGCTGCTCTGGATCCCGCTGCGGCAGCGAGTAGGCCTCGGTACGGTGCTGAACGCGCTCCTGGTGGGTCCCAGCGCCGATCTCGCTCTCGCGGTCATCCCCGCGCCCGACTCGGTCTGGATCGGCGCTCCCATGTTCGTGTTCGGCATGCTGCTGCTCGCCTTCGCGACAGGCCTGTACATCGCCGCGGACTTCGGCCCCGGCCCACGTGACGGTCTCATGACCGGGCTGGTGCGGCGCACCGGCTGGGCGGTGTGGCTCGTTCGCACCCTGATCGAGGGCGGCGTGCTGCTCGTCGGATTCCTGCTGGGCGGACCCGTCGGCGTCGGCACGGTGCTCTTCGCGTTCGGCGTCGGACCGCTGATCGGGTGGTTCCTCCCACGCATCACGCGGATGCGAGAGTCGCGCTCTCGCCACCTGGCCTCGGCACCCCGCACCTGACGTTCAGCGGCAGAACGCCGCGTACTCGACCACGAAGAGAGCCCCTCGGATTTCCCGAGGGGCTCTCTTCGCCTCTGCGGACGTCAGTCGGTGCCGGCGACCACGAGGACGGCGTTGTGTCCGCCGAATCCGAAAGAGTTGCTGATCGCGATCTGCGGCCCGTCCCCGAGCGGCGTCGCCTCGACGGACAGCCGGAACGGCACAGCCGGGTCGGGCTCGGTCATGTTGATCGTCGGCGGTGCGACGCGATCCCGCAGGGCGAGGAGCGAGAAGATCGCCTCGAGCGCGCCGGTGCCGCCGAGCAGATGCCCGGTCGACGCCTTCGTCGCGGAGACCGGGATCTCGTCGATCCGGTCGCCGAACACCTTCTTGAGCGCGACGTACTCGTTCGGGTCGCCGACGGGCGTGGACGTCGCGTGCGCGTTGATGTGCGTGATCTGGTCGGCGGTGATGCCGGCTTCCTCGAGCGCCTGGGTGACGGCCCGCGCAGCGCCCTTGCCCTCTGGGTCGTTGCCGGTGATGTGGTACGCATCGGCCGTGACTCCGCCGCCGAGCACGTAGCCGTAGATCTTGGCACCGCGGGCCGTGGCGTGCTCCTCGGTCTCGAGGATGAGCGCGGCGGCTCCCTCGCCCATGACGAAGCCGTCACGGTCGATCGCCCCGGGGCGGGACGCGTGGGCAGGGTCGTCGTTGCGTCGGGAGAGCGCCTGCGCCGACGCGAAGGATGCCATCGTGATCGGGTGGATCGCGGACTCGGTGCCACCGGCGATGACGACGTCGGCCAGGCCGTCCTGGAGGTGGTGGTACGCGTGGATGATGGACTCGGTGCTGGAAGCGCACGCGCTGACGACGGTCTGCGCATAGGCGCGGGCCTCGAACTGGAGCGAGAGGTTGCCTGCGGCCGCGTTCGGCATCAGCATCGGCACCGTGAGCGGCATGACCCGGCGGGGGCCCTTCTCGCGAAGCGTGTCCCAGGCGTCGAGCAGCGTCCAGAGGCCGCCGATCCCGGTGGCGAAGTCGACGCCGAGCCGTTCGGGGGCGACTTCGGGGGAACCGGCGTCCGCCCAGGCCTCGCGCGCCGCGATCAACGCGAACTGCGACGAGGGGTCGAGGCGCTTGGCCTCATGGCGGGGGAGAACCTCTTCCGGGCGGACGATCGCCTCGGCGGCGAACGTGACGGGCAGCTCGTACTGCTGAACCCAGTCGTGTTCGAGCGTGCGGGTGCCGGACATTCCGGCCAGCAGGTTCGTCCAGTTCTCCGGGGCCGTACCGCCGATGGCGGAGGTGGCGCCGATGCCGGTGACGACGATGCGCTTGGTCATGGGGTGTGGTTCCTTGTCGAAACGAGGTCGAACGAGTGGGAGGGCAGGGCGGAGGATGCCACACCCCGCGAGTGCAGGGGTGGCATCCTGCCGGGATTACTCCTGACCCGCGACGATGAAGTTGACGGCGTCGCCGACGGTCTTCAGGTTCTTGACCTCGTCGTCGGGGATGGTGACGCCGAACTTCTCCTCGGCGTTGACGACGATCGTCATCATCGAGATCGAGTCGATGTCGAGGTCGTCGGTGAACGACTTCTCCAGCGCGACCTCGGAGGCGTTGATGCCGGTCTCGTCGGTGATCAGCTCTGCGAGGCCGGCGAGGACCTCATCGTTGGTGAAAGCCATGTGGTCTTCCTCTTTCTTGCGGGTTGTTTTCGGAACCGTGGAACAGTCTAGGGAAGGTCAGCGCATTCTCAGGGAAGGACGACGACCTGTGCGGCGAACACGAGTCCTGCGCCGAATCCGATCTGCAGGGCGAGTCCGCCGGAGAGTTCGGGGTGCTCGGCCATCAGCCGGTGGCTCGCCAGGGGGATCGATGCGGCCGAGGTGTTGCCCGTGGTCTCGATATCACGGGCGATCACCGTGGTCTCCGGCAGCTTCAGCTGCTTGGCGAATTCGTCGATGATGCGCATGTTGGCCTGGTGCGGGATGAAAGCGGCGATGTCGGACGGTTCCACGCCCGCCTTGTCGAGCGCCTCGCGTGCGACCTTCGCCATCTCCCACACCGCCCAACGGAAGACCGTCTGGCCCTCCTGGCGGAGGGTGGGCCAGGGCGCCACGCCGTCGCGGAAGTCGGTGAGAGTACCGTTCATGCCGACGGCGTCGGCCTTCGACCCGTCGGAGCCCCAGACCGCGGGCGCGATGCCCGGCGTGTCGCTCGGACCGAGCAGCGCGGCCCCCGCGCCATCACCGAGGAGGAACGAGATGCTGCGATCGGTCGGGTCGACCACGTCGGACAGCTTCTCGGTGCCGATCACGAGGGCGTACCGTGCGGCGCCGGCCTTGATCAGTGCGTCTGCCTGTGCGATGGCGTAGGCGTATCCCGCGCATGCCGCGTTGATGTCGTACGCCGCTGCCGGGTTCGCCCCGACTCGGTCCGCGACGATGGCCGAGACCGACGGCGTCTGCTTCGGGTTGCTGATCGTCGCGACGATCACCAGGTCGACCTGGTCGGCGGCGACGCCGGACTTCTCGATCGCCTCTGCCGCTGCCGCGGTCGCGAGGTCGATCGCGTCTGTGCCCTTGTCGGCCCGAGCGCGGGTGACGATACCGGTGCGCTGGCGGATCCACTCGTCGCTGGAGTCGATCGGACCGATCAGGTCTTCGTTCGGCACCGCGTTCTCACCGCGGGCAGCGCCGTACGAATAGATGCGCGTAAAGGCGGGGCCTGTGGCCTGGGCGAGGGTGACGCTCATGCGGCTGCTCCGTTCAGCAGCGCGACGGCTGCGTCGAGGTCTTCGGGGGTCTTCACGGCGACGGTCGGTACGCCGCGGAGACCGCGCTTCGCGAGTCCGACCAGGGCGCCGGCCGGGGCGAGTTCGATCACGCCGGTGACTCCGGCATCGGCGAAGGACTGCATGCACAGGTCCCAGCGCACGGGGGAGGAGACCTGGTCGACGAGGTAGTCGAGCGCCTGCGCGCCGTCGGTGACAGCGGAGCCGTCACGATTCGTCCACAGCGTGATGTCGGGAACCTGAGGGTCGACGTCCGTGACCGCTTCGCGGAGGGCGGAGACTGCTGCAGCCATGTAGCGGGTGTGGAACGCGCCGGCGACCTGCAGAGGGACGACGCGCGTACCCTTCACCGGCTCCTCCGCGAGCGCCGCCAGGGCAGGGAGCGCACCGGCGACCACGATCTGGCCGCCGCCGTTGTAGTTGGCGGGGGAGAGACCGAGTTCGGCGAGGCGGGCGAGGAGGGTCTCCTCGTCGCCGCCGAGAACCGCGCTCATGCCGGTCTGCTCCTGCGCAGCCGCGTCGGCCATCGCGCGACCGCGGATACCCACCAGACGCATGCCGGTGTCGGCATCGATCACGTTGCTCCCGACGAGAGCGGCGATCTCGCCGACCGAGTGTCCGGCGATGCCGTCGGCGCGTCGACCAGCCCGCTGCGTGAGGGCATCACCGGCGATCAGCGACGCGGCCACGATGAGGGGCTGCGCGATGCGCGTGTACCGGATCGTGTCGGCGTCGGACACCGTGCCGTGTTCGCGAAGATCGACTCCCGCGGCGTCTGAGAACGCGGCGAGGCGTTCGGCCACCCCGTCGAGCTCGAGCCAAGGGGCGAGGAATCCGGGGGTCTGCGAGCCCTGACCTGGGCATACGACGACAATCACCCACCCAGTCTGCCAACGTTTGCGGCGGAGCGGTGGATGATCCATCACAAGATTCGGAAAAACCCTTGTGTGTGGCGTACAGACACGCGCTCAGCGCTGTGGGCGCCGGAGCGGCGCGCGTCGCCGTCCCTGATCCGCGGCGCCGATCGAGCCGAGGATCAACGCCGTCTGCAGGATGAGCGCTTCGCGAGGGCCGGTGGCGTCCCAGCCGATGACCTCGCTCACGCGCTTGAGCCGGTAGCGCACGGTGTTGGGGTGCACGAAGAGCTCCCGCGCCGTCGCCTCGAGGGAACGGCCGTTGTCGAGGTAGCTCCACAGGGTGGTGACCAGATCGGTGGAGTGCGCCTGAAGGGGGCGGTAGATGCGTTCGATCAGAGTCTGCTTCGCCAGCGGGTCGCCGGCGAGGGCTCGTTCGGGCAGAAGGTCGTCGGCCTCGACCGGACGGGGAGCGCCACGCCACGCTCTGGCGACAGCGAACCCCGCGAGCGCGGCACGAGCGCTCTGGCTCGCATCCACGAGCGCGGCCACGGCCGGTCCGAGCACGACATATCCCGGTCCGAACGACGGCTCGAGGCGCGTGGCGATCTCCTGGAACCCGAGTTCGTCGTCATCGCCCTCCTGGCCCTCGGCGCGCGCGCGTCCGAGCACGAGGACGAGCCGGGACCCCTGCACGCCGATGAGGACGTCGACAGCGAGCTTCCTGGCTGTTCGGCGGACGAGATCGACGTCGAACTGCGGGGGCGTCGTGCCGACCAGTACGGCGACCTCGCCATGACCGTGCCATCCGAGGGCCGCGATCCTGCTCGGGAGTTCCTCGTCGGCCTCTCCGGTGAGGATCGAGTCGACGACGAGGGCTTCGAGGCGGGCGTCCCAGAGCCCGCGCGCCTCGGCGGCTCGCGCGTACACATCGGCTGCGGCGAAGGCCACATCGCGCGAATAGAGCAGGATCGCCTCGCGGAGATCGTCTCCTCGCCCCGCGACGCGCTCCTCGGTGACCTCGACCGTCACGCGGATGAGCTGGAGCGTCTGCTGGAGGCTGACACTCCGCAGCAGCTCACGGGGAGCCGCGGCGAAGATGTCGGCGGCGATCCACGGCGTGGAGGTGGGATCCTCGTACCACTGGATGAACGACGTGATGCCCGCCTGCGCCACCAGCCCGACCGCAGAGCGGCGGGCTGGTGGCATGTCGGCGTACCACGGGAGGGTGTCCTCCAGGCGCTTGATCGTCACGGAGGCGATGTCACCGGAGATCCGGCGCAGCCAGGTGAGCGTCGCGGCCTTGTCCATGCCGGAAGGGGATCCTGTCACCGAGGGCTCAGCTTTCGCCGCCCGCGTTTCCGCTGGTCCCGGCGTTCACGTCGTGCAGGCGGTACTTCTCGATGGCCTGCGCGGCGAGCGAGCGGTCGACCTTGCCGTCCTCTGCCAGCGACTGCAGCGTGCGGACGACGATCGACGGTCCGTCGATCTTGAAGAAGCGACGCGCTGCGGCACGGGTGTCCGAGAAACCGAAGCCGTCGGCGCCGAGCGTGGCGAAGCGGTTCGGAACCCAGGGACGGATCTGGTCCTGCACGGCGTGCATGAAGTCGCTGACGGCGACGACCGGACCCTCCGCGCCCTGCAGCTTCTGCGTCAGGTACGCGGTGCGCGGCTCCTGGTCGGGGTGGAGGAAGTTGTGCTCGTCGGCGGCGAGGCCGTCGCGGCGCAGCTCGGTCCAGGAGGTGACCGACCACACGTCGGCGACCACGCCCCAGTCGTTCTTCAGCAGCTCCTGTGCTTCGAGGGCCCAGGGGAGTCCGACGCCGGAGGCGAACAGCTGGGCGCGGGGCCCATCGCCCTCGCCGACCGAGACACGGTGGATGCCGCGGACGATCCCGTCCACATCCACGCCCTCCGGCTCGGCGGGCTGCACGAGAGGCTCGTTGTACACCGTGATGTAATACATCACGTTCGGGTCTTCGTGCTGGCCGCCGTACATGCGCTCCAGGCCGGACCGCATGATGTGCGCGATCTCGTAGCCGTAGGCGGGGTCGTACGACACCGTCGCCGGGTTGGTCGCCGCGAGCAGATGCGAGTGACCGTCCGCGTGCTGCAGGCCTTCGCCGGTGAGCGTCGTGCGACCGGCCGTGGCGCCGATGATGAAGCCGCGGGCCATCTGGTCGCCGGCGGCCCACTGGGCGTCGCCGGTGCGCTGGAAGCCGAACATCGAATAGAAGATGTAGATCGGGATCAGCGGCTCACCGTGCGTTGCGTAGGACGTGCCTGCCGCGGTGAACGCCGCGACCGCGCCGGCCTCGTTGATGCCGACGTGCACGATCTGGCCCTGCGGGCTCTCCTTGTAGGCGAGGAGGAGCTCACGGTCGACCGAGGTGTAGTGCTGGCCGTTCGGGTTGTAGATCTTCGCCGTCGGGAAGTACGCGTCCATGCCGAACGTGCGGGCTTCGTCGGGGATGATCGGCACGATGCGGTGACCGAAATCCTTCGAGCGCAGCAGATCCTTGAGCAGTCGGACGAACGCCATGGTCGTGGCGATCTCCTGCGTGCCGGAGCCCTTCTTCGGGAGGGCGTACGCGGTGTCGTCGGGCAGCGAGAGGCCGACGTGCGTCGACCGACGCTCCGGCAGGAAGCCGCCGAGTGCCTGGCGACGCTCGAGCATGTACTGGATTGTCTCGTCCTGGGGTCCCGGGTTGTAGTACGGGGGCAGGTACGGGTTCTCCTCGAGCTGCGCATCCGTGATCGGGATGTGCATGGCGTCGCGGAACGTCTTGAGGTTGTCCAGCGTCATCTTCTTCATCTGGTGGGTCGCGTTGCGGCCCTCGAAGTGCGGACCGAGGCCGTAGCCCTTGACGGTCTTCGCGAGGATGACGGTGGGCTTGCCCTTGTGCTCGGTCGCAGCCTTGAAAGCGGCGTAGACCTTGCGGTAGTCGTGGCCACCGCGCTTGAGGTTCCAGATGTCGTCATCGGAGTAGTCCTTGACGAGTGCGGCTGCGCGCTCGTCGCGGCCGAAGAAGTGCTCCCGGATGTACGCGCCGGACTCGGCCTTGTACGTCTGGTAGTCGCCGTCAGGGGTGACGTTCATGAGGTTGAGCAGGGCGCCCTCGGTGTCGCGGGCGAGAAGGTCGTCCCATTCGCGGCCCCAGACGACCTTGATGACGTTCCAGCCCGCGCCGCGGAAGAACGACTCGAGCTCCTGGACGATCTTGCCGTTTCCGCGCACGGGGCCGTCGAGGCGCTGCAGGTTGCAGTTCACGACGAACGTGAGGTTGTCGAGGCCCTCGTTGGCGGCGACCTGAAGCTGTCCGCGGCTCTCGACCTCGTCCATCTCGCCGTCGCCGAGGAACGCCCACACGTGCGACTGGGACGTGTCCTTGATGCCGCGGTTCTCGAGGTACTTGTTCGACATCGCCTGGTAGATCGCGTTGATCGGACCGAGGCCCATCGACACGGTCGGGAACTGCCAGTACTCCGGCATCAGCCGCGGATGCGGGTACGAGGGGATGCCGTGCGGCGCGTGCGACTTCTCCTGGCGGAAGCCGTCGAGCTGGTCCTCGCTCAGGCGTCCTTCGAGGAACGACCGTGCGTAGGTGCCGGGGGAGGCGTGGCCCTGGATGAAGATCTGGTCGGCGCCGCCGGGGCTGTCCGCACCCTTGAAGAAGTGGTTGAAGCCCACCTCGTACAGGGCAGCGGAGGAGGCGTACGTCGAGATGTGACCGCCAACGCCGATGCCAGGGCGCTGTGCGCGGTGCACCGTGATCGCGGCGTTCCACCGGATCCAGGCGCGGTAGCGGCGCTCGATCTCTTCATCGCCTGGGAACTCGGGCTCGTTCTCCGGGGCGATCGTGTTGATGTAGTCGGTGGTGGGGACCATCGGCACGCCCAGGTGCAGCTCCTTCGAGCGCTTGAGCAGGCTGAGCATGATCTCGCGGCCGCGGCCGTGGCCCTTGGCATCCACCAGCTCATCGAGGGACTGCTGCCACTCGCCGGTCTCCTCCGGATCGCTGTCGAGGGGGCCCTGGGAGTACGGATCCTGGTCGTGCACGGTCACGGGGGAACCTTTCGTCAAGCTGGCAGGTCATGCCAAGGAAACGGGAAGCGACACGGGCAGCCTTGTCAGCTGTGCACAACGCGCGCCGGATTCAGCCTATCCCTCTTCCACGACACGGGTGCGCATCGGGCGACCGATAGACTGACGGCACCAGGGCCTTTAGCTCAGCTGGTAGAGCGCCACGTTTACACCGTGGATGTCGTCGGTTCGATCCCGGCAGGGCCCACCTCGAAAGCACTCCGCGAGTTCAGCTCTGGCCGGCGCCCTGTCCCAGGACGTCCGCGACGATCGACATGACTACTGGGATCCGGCCGTGATCATCGAGCGGGGGATGTGCCCTGCGGCGAGCACGACCGCGGCGAGCGCGATCCAGGGATTCCCGAGCCACGCGGCACCGGCGAGGAACGCCGCGACCGGCAGCACCGCCATCGGCACCGGAATGCCGAGAGCCGGAGCGAACAGGGAGGCGCGCCGTCTGCCCGACGTCAGGAAGCGCACCCACAGCGCCCAATAGCCGGCGACGCAGAGGATCACCGGGACCACCGCCCACCAGAGCACGAAGGCCCCCACGGTGATGGCCGGAAGGGTGACGCAGAGCGCCTGCCCTGCGCGCTCCAGGATGTCGACGATGAGAGGTGCGTCATCGTCTTCGATCGCTGGCCGGGGCGGAAACCACAGGAGGAGAAGGTTCGGCGCGAAGACGGCAAGGCTCATCGCCAGCCCGAGTACGGAGAACCCCACGGCCGCGAGCGTATCGGCCGCTCAGCCCTGGCGGGTGCTTCCGCGCGGATCTAGGATCCCCGCATGGGACTCTTGACCTTCAGCATCAACGTCACCCTCGACGGCTGCATCGATCACGAAGTGGGGATCGCCGACGACGAGACCCATGCCTACTTCACCCGGCTCATGGACGAATCCGGAGCGATGCTGTGGGGCAGAACGACCTACGAGATGATGGAGGCCGCCTGGCCTGCTGTCGCCCGCGGAGACGTGGAAGCACCCCAGGCGCTCCGTGACTGGGCGGTCAAGCTCGAGGCCAAGCCGAAGTACGTGGTGTCTTCCACCCGGCAGGATTTCCCCTGGAACGACTCCCACGTGATCACGGGAGATCTGCGCGACAGCGTGCAGGCGCTCAAGGATGCGATCCCGGCCGGCGTGCTCCTCGGCAGCGGCAAGCTCGCGACCGAGCTCGACCGGCTCGACCTGATCGACGAGTACCGCTTCCTCGTGCATCCTCGGATCGTCGGACACGGCCCGACCCTGTACGAGAGCGGCCTGCTTGCGACCAGGCGGCTCGAACTGGTGTCGGCAGCGCCCATGAGCAACGGTGTCCTCATCACGCACTACCGACGCGTCGACTGAGTCCCGTCCGCGCGCGACGCGTACGCTGGGGTCCACGACCGAGCTCGTGGTCGTGGGACGGAGAACCCTCAATGGCGCGACGGATCGTCATCAGCGGAGCATCCGGCCTGATCGGGTCGGCGCTCGTCTCCGCCCTCCGCGCCGACGGTGTCGAGGTCACGACACTCGTGCGTCGCGCACCGCGTTCCGAGAATGAGACGCAGTGGGGTCCCGGAGACAGCGCCCTCGATCCTGGAGTACTCGATGGCGCTGAGGCCGTCGTCGCGCTCGGCGGGGCGAGTGTGGGACGTCTGCCGTGGACGAAGCGCTACCGCAGGGAGCTGGTCGACTCGCGCGTGCAGGCGACGCGCACCCTCACCACCGCGCTGCGCGCGTTGCGCACCGATGCGCCGGCGCTGGTGTCCGCATCCGCCGTCGGATACTACGGGTCGGCTCCGGGCGAAGTCCTCACCGAGGAATCGGCCGCGGGGGAGACGTTCCTCGCCGACCTCACGGTGCGCTGGGAGGCAGAGGCGCGACGGGCCGAAGATCATACTAGGGTCGCGCTGCTGCGAACGGCCCCGGTCATCCACCGTCGAGGCGTGCTGAAACCGCTGATCCAGCTCACGCGGTTCGGCGTCTCCGGGCCCCTCGGGCGGGGAACACAAGTGTGGCCGTGGATCTCTCTCGACGATGAGGTCCGCGCGATCCGTCACGTCCTGGACCGGAAGATCTCGGGGCCGGTCAACCTGTCGGGACCCGCATCGGCGACGGCGAACGACATCGGCCGAGCCCTCGCCGCGCAGATGCATCGCCCGTTCTGGCTCCCCGCGCCCGCCTGGGCGTTGCGGCTCACGCTCGGTGACGCCGCCGAGTCACTGCTCCTTCCCGATGCCGACGTCCGCCCTGCCGTGCTGGAGCGCTCGGGCTTCCGCTTCCTGCATCCCACGGCGGCGGATGCGGTCGCGGCAGCCCTCTGAAACTCACGGTCTCCGCCCCTCCCGGATCATCCGCCCCGCTGCGAGACTGAGCGCATGGGAATCATCGAGAACTCGAAGCTCACGGTCGTCGGTGCGGGAAGCGTCGGTTCGAGCGTCGCGTACGCCGCGCTGATCCGTGGATCCGCCCGTCACGTCGCGCTGTACGACATCGCGACCGAGAAGGTCGAGGCCGAGGTGCTCGACCTTGCTCACGGCACCCAGTTCACGGGCTCGAGCGACATCGTCGGCGGCAGTGACATCGCGGTGGCAGCCGGTTCGCACGTCGTGGTGATCACCGCGGGCGCGAAGCAGAAGCCGGGCCAGACGCGCATCGAGCTCGCCGAGGTCAACGCGGGCATCATCCGCGGCATGATGCCCCCGCTGCTCGAGGTCGCACCCCACGCGGTGTACGTGATCGTCACCAACCCGTGCGACGTCCTCACGGTGATCGCGCAGGAGGAGACCGGCCTGCCACCGGAACGGATCTTCGCCTCGGGCACGGTGCTCGACACCTCTCGGTTGCGGTGGAAGCTGGGCGAGCGGGCCGGGGTGTCGACCGCGAGCGTCCACGCCCACATCGTCGGGGAGCACGGCGACACGGAGTTCCCGCTGTGGTCGCGCGCGACGATCGGCACGGTGCCGATCCTGGAGTGGGAGACCCCGGGGCACCCGCGCTTCACGCTCGACGAGTTGGACGACATCGCCGTCGACGTGCGCGACGCCGCCTACAAGGTCATCCTCGGCAAGGGGGCGACCAACTACGCAATCGGCCTGTCGAGCGCGCGCATCGTGGAGGCGATCCTCGGCGACGAGCATGCGGTGATGCCCGTGAGCACAGTGCTGCGCGACTTCCACGGACTCGACGGTGTCGCGCTCTCCGTGCCGTCGATCGTGAGCGCGAGGGGTGCGGTGCCGATTCGGAACACGTCGTTCTCCGATCAGGAGCTTGCGTTGCTGCGGCAGTCGGCGGACGCCCTCACGGCAGCGGCGGCGTCGCTCCGGCGGTGATCGACCACCACTGCGGATCCACTGCCATCGAGGTCAGCGCGCGTGTGGATCGGTGCGGTTGAGCGTGGCGACGACCTGCTCGTAGTCGCCGCGTGCCTCGCCGTAGCGCAGGAACTTCACCCGCTCCACCTGGATCTCGGTGGCATCCGGCTGTGACTCGATCAGGGTCATCACCTCGTCGATGAACGCATCCAGCGGCATCGCCGCTTCGTTCTCCTCGTGCCCCGGCATGAGCGGCGTGCGCACGGCGGGCGGTTCCAGTTCGAGCACGGAGACCCTTGTCTCCGACAGCTGCAATCGCAACGACTCGCTGAGCATGTGGATCGCCGCCTTGCTGGCGTTGTACGTCGGCGTCACTCGGAGTGGGGTGAACGCGAGCCCGGACGAGACGGTCATGATCGTGGCGTCCGGCTGAGCGCGCAGGTGCTCGATGAAGGCGGCGATGAGTCGGATCGGACCGAGGATGTTCGTCGTGACGGTCTCCTCCGCGGTCGCGAGGAAGCCGGCGGGGGTGGCCCAGTCCTCGGCACGCATCACACCCGCCATCGTGATGAGGACGTTCGTACCCGGATGTGCGGTGAGTACCGTGCGGGTCGCCTCGTCGATGCTCTGAGGATCCGTCGTGTCGATGCGCACGGTGTGGATGCCGGGATGCTCGGCGGCGATGGCCGTGAGCCGCTCCTCGCGACGGCCTCCGACGATCACCGTGTTGCCCCGGTCGTGGAGCCGCAGTGCGAGTGCGAGACCGATGCCGCTGGTCGCGCCCGGGATGAAGATGGTGTTTCCGCTGATGTTCATGCGTTCAGCCTCGCGGCGCAGTCGGAACAGCTCCAGAGAGCGCTCATCCAGGGATCGAGGGTCCCTGGTTCGCTCGGATGCATCGGGGCATACTTCAGTGGTGGATCGTGACGCTCTGGCTGAATTCCTCCTCCGTCGGCGCGAGGCCCTGACACCCGCGGACGTCGGGCTCGCAGCAGGGGCCAGGAGGCGCACCGTCGGATTGCGCCGCGAGGAGGTGGCGCAGCTGGCGACGATGTCGACGGACTACTACACACGCCTCGAACAGCGTCGCGGACCGCAGCCCAGCGTCCAGATCCTCGCCGCGCTGGCCAGGGCGCTGCGGCTGACCGAGGACGAACGCGACTACCTGTTCCGGCTCTGCGGGCATAGCGCTCCCGATCGGGCGCATGCCACCGAATACGTGCGCCCGGGGATCCTGCGGGTACTCGACCGATTGCATGACACTCCGGCGTTCGTCGTCTCGCTCCTCGACGAGGTGCTGGTGCAGAATGACGCCTCCCGAGCGCTCATCGGCGATGCGAGTGGTCTCGTCGGCTTCGATCGCAGCGGGATCTACCGATGGTTCGCGCACCCGGAGGAGGAACGGCGACGGTATCGCGAGGTCGATCATGCCCGGCAGTCCCGCTCGCTGGTGGGGTCGCTGCGGGCCGCTCACGGGGTCATGGGCGCACGGTCGCGGGCGGGGGAGATCGTCGCGGAGCTGTCCGCCCGCAGCCCCGAGTTCGTGGAGCTGTGGGAGGCGCACGAGGTGAGCCGTCGGTTCGAGCAGCACAAGGTGATGGTGCATCCTGAGCTGGGCGAGATCGAGGTCGACTGTCAGGCGCTCTTCACCGAGGACGAGTCCCAAGCCCTGGTCGTTCTCACCGCTGCTCCGGGAAGCGAGGCCGCCAGCAAGCTCGAGTTCCTCCGTGTGCTGGGCACGCAGCGGGTCTGACCGACCTCAGGACTCCTCGTGGGTGCGCGGGTCGGCGCCGAACAGGCGGCCGTCCGGCTGTCCCAGCGCGGTGATCGCGGTCACCTCGGCATCGTCCAGCGCGATCTCGGCCGCTGCGAGGTTCGCCACCTGGTGCTCGAGCGAAGAGGCCTTCGGGATCGAGACCGTGCCGCGCGCGACATGCCACGCGAGGACCGCCTGTGCAGGGGTGGCGTCGTGCGCGACCGCGATCTCGCGGATCACCGCGTCGTCCAGCAGCTCCTTCGCGCGACCCAGCGGGCTCCACGCTTCGGTGAGGATGCCGTGTTCGCGGTGGTACGCGAGCTGCTCCTCCTGGGGGAAGAACGGATGCACCTCGATCTGGTTGACCACAGGTCGCACGCCCGTCTCCTGCTCGATGCGCTCGAGGTGCTCGGGCAGAAAGTTGGAGACTCCGATCTGTCGGACGACGCCGCGGGCCTGCGCGTCGACCAGCGCCGCCCACGCCTGCACGTATTCGTCCTGGCTCGGGTTGGGCCAGTGGATCAGGTGCAGATCGGTGGCGTCGATCCCGAGACGCGAGCGGCTCTCCTCGATGCTGGTGCGCGCCTTGGCTGTCGGGTGGTGGCGGCCGGGGAGCTTCGTCGTGACGATGATCTCCGCGCGATCCACATCGGAGTCGGCGACTCCGCGTCCGACGGAGCCCTCGTTCTCGTAGTTGAATGCAGTGTCGACGAGCCGGTAGCCCGCGCCGATACCGCTGGCGACGGCAGCGGATCCTGCATCGCCGTTGAGGCCGTACGTACCGAGGCCGATCGCCGGCAGCGCGAAGCCGTTGTGGGCGGTGAAGGTGGGGACAGTGGTCATCGTGACTCCTTCGGGGCGTTTCCTCGAGCGTACGCTGAGGGGATGACAGCGGACGCGGAGATGGCGGCGGATGACGTCGTGATCGACGATTCGGCGCGGTGCCCATGCAGTTCCGGCGACGTCTTCGGCGGGTGCTGCGGCCCGCTGCTCCGGGGAGTGCCTGCGCCGACCGCCGAGCGGCTCATGCGTTCCCGCTACACGGCCTTCGGCCTCCACGACGAGGTGCATCTCCTGCGCACGTGGCACTCGTCCGCGAGGCCGAGCACCGTCGAGTTCGAGCCCGACCTGGAGTGGCGTCGACTCGTGATCCTCGATCGGCATGCCGGCGGTCCGTTCGACCGCGACGGCGTCGTGGAGTTCGAGGCCTTCTGGCGTCAGGGCGCGCAGCGAGGCTCTCTGCACGAGCGCAGCCGGTTCGTCCGGGAGGACCGGCAGTGGTACTACGTCGACGGCGACGTGAGCTGATGGGCGGATGTCGTCCCAGCGACTAGATTTGAGAGCGTGAACGCCAGCCCCGAGAACCAGCGCACCCTGCTCGACATCGCCGACCTCGATCGACGCATCGCGCAGGCCGAGCGCGCCCGCACGAAGCCGAGCCAGGCGGGGCGGATCACCGAGCTCGTCGCGATCCGTCAGGACCAGCTCCGCGAATTGACCGCGCTCACGGGCACCCGCGACGACGTGCGCACCGAGCTCACGCGGCTCGAGTCCGATGTGGCCCTCGTCGAGCAGCGACGCAACCGCGACGCCGAGCGCCTCGCCACCGCGACAAGCCCCAAGGATGCGCAGGCACTGGAGCACGAGCTCGCGAGCCTTGCGAAGCGTCAGAGCGACCTCGAAGACGCCGAGCTCGATGTCATGGGTCGCCTGGAAGAGGCGGAAGCGGCCGTCGCGGCTCAGCAGGCGCTGCTGCAGACGACCACGGAGGAGGGAACGGCCCTCACCGCACAGGCGAAGGCCGACGTCGCCGCGGCGACCGAACTGGGTGCGCAACTGGCGCGTGACCGCGCCGCCGTCGCCGAAGGCGTGTCGCCGCAGCTGCTCGCCGAGTATACCCGCCGCGCGGCGAACAGCGCGGGGGCCGCGCTCCTCACGCGGGGCACCTGCGAAGGCTGCCGCATCGTGCTTCCCAGCACCGACCTGAACGACATCCGACGAGCTGCGGACGACCTCGTCGTCTCGTGCCCCGAGTGTGGGTGCATCCTCGTGCGCACCGAGGAGTCCGGGCTCGCGTGACCTCGATGCACGCGCACCGGAGATGACGGCGCCGGCGTCGCCTGTCGAGCGGCGCATCGTGCTCCTCTCGCTCGGTCCGCAGGACTACGTCGCGATCGAACTCGACGGTGAAGACGAAGAGGCTGACCGCACTCTGCTGCGATCGGATGACCTCGCCGAATGGGTGGCCTCGGTCGAGGCGAGCGACGCTCCGCGGTGGATCATCCGCACGGCCGCCGAGACCTATGCGACCCTGCTCGCCGAGGGGGTGCGCGTGCGTCGCAGCCATGACCTGGTGCTGTGCCACGCCATCCTGCGCGACACCGCCGCGGTGGCATCCCCGCTTCCCGGATCCGCGGCGTGGGAACGGCGCGAGTCGACGGCCTCGGCGCCGTCGCTGTTCGACGCCTTCGAACAGGAGAGCGGTGAAGACACGGTCGCGGCGGCGCTCGAGCAGTATCGCGCGCAGCGCCGCGTGATCGCAGCGGCGCCGGACGGACGCCTCACGCTGCTGTGCGCCGCCGAATCGGCAGGAGGTCTCATCGCCGAGGAGATGCGGGTGGCCGGGCTGCCCTGGGACGAGCGCGTGCACGATGCGATCCTTACCGAGACGCTCGGTACGCGCCCGATCGCGGGAGGGCTGCCGAGTCGGATGGTCGCACTCGGCGATCAGGTGCGCGAGCAGCTGGGCGACGCCACACTCCATCTCGACAGTCAGCAGAAGCTGCTCAGGGCGCTGCATCGCGTCGGGGTCGATGTCGAGTCCACCAGCCGGTGGGAGCTCGCCGAGCATGATCATCCGGCCATCGAGCCTCTGCTCGCCTACAAGAAGCTCTCCCGACTGCTCAGCGCCAACGGCTGGGCGTGGCTCGCCGAGTGGGTGCACGACGGACGGTTCCGTCCCGTCTACATCCCCGGCGGCGTGGTCACCGGGCGTTGGGCGTCTGCGGGTGGCGGCGCCCTCCAGCTGCCACGCAGTCTGCGCCCTGCCGTGCGTGCCGATCCGGGATGGACGCTGGTCGTCGCCGACGTGGCTCAGCTCGAACCGCGGATGCTGGCCGCGATGGCTGCCGACGAGGCGATGGCCCAGGCTGCGCGAGGCCGCGACCTCTACGCCGGTGTGGTGGCTTCCGGTGCGGTCGCCTCCAGGGAGGAGGCGAAGTACGCGGTTCTCGGTGCGATGTACGGCGCGACGACCGGCGACAGCGGGCGGCTTGTCCCGCGCCTGCGAAAGGTGTATCCGCGGGCGATGGCACTGGTCGACGCCGCGGCTCGCACGGGGGAGGACGGGGGGATCGTGTCCACCTGGCTCGGCAGATCCTCCCCGCGCCCGTCTGTGGAATGGATGCGACTGCAGTCCGACGCGACAGGAGCAGACGCCGACCCCGCGGTGGTGGCTCTCGCCCGGCGTCGCGCTCGAGACTGGGGACGCTTCACGAGGAACTTCGTGGTGCAGGGCACTGCCGCGGAGTGGTCTCTGATCTGGCTGGCCGAGATCCGACACCGCCTGCAGCAGCTCCCGGAGGTGTTCGGGGAGGCACCGGCATCGGGGCCGTTCGCGCGGGTGCCCCATCTTGCGTTCTTCCTGCATGACGAGGTCATCCTGCACGTCCCGCTCGAACATGCGGAGACGGCGGCGGAGGCGGTGCGAGAGGCTGCTGCCACGGCGACGACGCGGCTGTTCGGCTCGTTCCCGATCGACGTGCCCCTCGATCTGCGTATCGCGGAGTCGGCGGAGAAGTAGCCGCAGACCGTCGGGCCGGAGAACGTAGAATGGAGATGCGAATGGGTCGACTGGACGGCCGCGTTGCGGGTGACCGCACCGAGGAACGTCCGGGCTCCTCAGGGCAGGACGGTGGGTAACGCCCACCCGGAGCAATCCGCGAGAAAGTGCCACAGAGAGCAGACCGCCCCGCAAGGGGTAAGGGTGAAAGGGTGGTGTAAGAGACCACCGGGGGCCATGGTGACATGGCCCGCCAGGTAAACCTCGTCCGGAGCAAGGTCAGACAGAGGATGATGACGCGGCTCGCCGAGTCCTCGGGTAGACCGCTAGAGTGCCACGGCAACGTGTCGCCGAGAGAGATGGCCGTCGAAGGGGCGAAGAACCCCGGAACAGAACCCGGCGTACAGGTCGGCCCATTCGCCTCACACGAAACGAAGGACCCGACGACGACGAGTCATCGGGTCCTTCGTTTCGTCGGAGTGGATGAGGGAGGTCAGTCCCCGGCGAGCGAGGCCGCGCCGATGATGCCCGAGTTGTTGCGGTGGATCGCCGGGACGATCGGGGTCTTGAGGTCGAGCAGCGGCAGGAAGTCCCCGGCGTTCTTCGACACGCCGCCTCCGACGACGAAGAGGTCGGGGCTGAACAGGAACTCGATGTGCGAGTAGAAGGCCTGCAAGCGTTCTGCCCACTCCTCCCAACTGAGGTTCTCGCGCTCGCGTGCGGACGTCGCGGCATAGGTCTCGACGGACTCGTACTCGCCGAAGTTGAGATGACCGAGCTCGGTGTTGGGCAGCAGCACGCCGTCGTAAAGGAACGCCGAGCCGATGCCCGTGCCGAGCGTGGTCAGCAGGGTGAAGCCGAGCACGTCGCGGGCGGCACCGTGGCGGGCCTCGGCGACACCGGCGGCGTCGGCGTCGTTCACGAAAACGATGTTGCGGCCGAGTCCGTCGCGGAAGAACCGCTCGGCGTCGAAGTCGATCCACTCCTTCGAGACGTTCGCCGCGGAGAGCGTCTTCCCACGCTTGACGATCGCCGGGAAGGCGACACCCAGCGGCAGTGTCGACTCGTGCACGTCGAGGGTCTTCAGCACCGTCTGCACGGCGATGAGCACGTCTTCCGGAGCAGCGCCCTCCGGCGTCGGGACACGTACCCGATCAGAGGCCATGGTGCCGTGTTCGAGGTCGACGATTCCTGCTTTGATACCCGTGCCGCCGATGTCGACGCCGATCGCTTTTGCCATGGCCGATAGCTTAGCGACCGCGGTGCACGCCAGTAGGATCGATGACATCACGTGAAGAAGGGACAGACATGTCTGACGGTGACCACAAGTACTGGTACAACTCCGAGACCGGCGAGGTCGAGTTCGGCATGATCTCGCCCTCCATCGACCGGATCGGTCCTTTCGACACGGAGGCCGAGGCCCGCCGCGCTCCCGAGGTTCTCAAGGAGCGCTCGCGCGCCTGGGCCGAGGAGGAAGCGGTCGAGCAGGGCTGGGACGTCAAGGGCGAGGCAAAGGGCCAGGGCGCAGAGTAGCCATGGACAAGCAGAGGGACTTCGTGCTCCGCACGATCGAGGAGCGCGGCGTCAAGTTCGTGCGACTGTGGTTCACCGATGTCATCGGAACGCTCAAGTCCGTGGCGATCGCCCCTGCCGAGGTGGAGGGCGCGTTCGCGGAGGGCATCGGGTTCGACGGCTCGGCGATCGAAGGCCTCACGCGCACGTATGAGTCCGACCTCCTGGCGCAGCCGGACCCGACGACCTTCCAGACGTTGCCGTGGCGGGGCGAGATCGACCCGACAGCGCGCATGTTCTGCGACCTCACGACCCCGGACGGTCAGCCGGCCGTCGCCGACCCGCGGCACGTGCTCAAGCGCACGCTGGCGAAAGCCGCAGACGCCGGGTTCACGTTCTACACGCATCCCGAGATCGAGTTCTACCTCCTCAAGTCCTCGTCGTTCGGCCCCGACGGACCGGTGCCGGTCGACTCTGCGGGCTACTTCGACAACGTGCCGGGCGGCACGGCCCACGACTTCCGCCGTCGCTCGGTCCGCATGCTCGAAGACCTCGGCATCTCGGTCGAGTTCAGCCACCATGAGGGCGGACCCGGGCAGAACGAGATCGACCTCCGTTACGCCGATGCGCTGACGACGGCCGACAACGTCATGACGTTCCGCACCGTGATCAAAGAGGTGGCGATCGAGCAGGGCGTCTATGCCACGTTCATGCCGAAGCCGCTCAGCGGGCACCCCGGCAGCGGGATGCACACGCACATGTCGCTGTTCGAGGGCGACCAGAACGCGTTCTACGAGGAGGGCGCGAAGTACCAGCTCTCCAAGACCGGACGCCACTTCATCGCCGGGCTCCTCAAGCATGCGAACGAGATCTCCGCGGTCACGAACCAGTTCGTGAACTCGTACAAGCGGCTCTGGGGCGGGGATGAGGCCCCGAGCTTCGTCACCTGGGGGCACAACAATCGGTCAGCGCTCGTCCGGGTGCCGATGTACAAGCCGAACAAGGGACAGTCCTCCCGCGTCGAGTACCGCGCGCTGGACTCCGCGGCGAACCCGTACCTCGCGTACGCGCTCATGCTCGCCGCCGGGCTCAAGGGCATCGAGGAGGGCTACGAGCTCCCGCCCGAGGCCGAGGACAACGTGTGGGCGCTGAGCGATGCCGAGCGACGTGCGTTGGGGTACTCCGCTCTGCCCGCGAGCCTCGACCACGCTCTCGAGTACATGGAGTCGTCTGAGCTGGTCGCCGAGACGCTCGGCGAGCAGGTGTTCAACTACGTGCTGCTCAACAAGCGCAAAGAGTGGGAGGCCTACCGCGGGCAGGTCACTCCCTTGGAGCTGAAGAACAACCTCGAGCTTCTCTGAGGCCCGGCATGGCCCGACCGGACGACTCCGTCTCGCTCTCCGCCCTGGCCAGGCTCGGGTTCACCGACCTGAGCGAGGCCGCCGCATCCCTGACGGAGCTGGCGACCATCCTCGATCGACCGCGCGGGGTGCTGTTGGAGGCATCGGACGCCGCGGATCCGGACGCTGCCGTGCGTGGCCTTCTCCGGGTCGCGCGTCGGGATGAGGTGCCGTTGCGGCGTCTCCTCGACGACGAGGCGACACGCCGACGCGTCTGGCGTGTGTTCGGTGCATCCGGAGGACTGGCCGAGTTCTTCCTGCGGCACCCGGAGCAGCTCACGGTGCTGGAGGAGGCGGTCGACGTGCTCCCGTCCGCGCAGGCGTTGCAGGAGCGGATGCTCGCTGCCGTCGATGCCCGTGACGGGTTCGCGCGAGCAGGGGATGACGACGCGATCGCGGCGATCCGTGTGGCCTATCGTCGCGAGCTGGCCGCCATCGCGGCCTATGACCTCATGCACGCGGCACCGCAGAACGTGGTGGCGGCCGTATCGGCCGCTCTGGCCGATCTCGCGGGTGCCGCTCTCGAAGCCTCCCTCGCCGTGGCCAGGACGCGCATCGGCGACGCGCTCCAGCGCGAGGATGTCGCTGCGACCCGACTCGCGGTGATCGGCATGGGGAAGGCGGGCGCGCGGGAGCTGAACTACGTCAGCGACGTCGACGTGATCTTCGTGGGGGGCAGCGGCGACGAGGAGACCGTGAGCGAGGCTCGTGCCATCGACATCGCCACGCGCCTGGCACGGGAGACCATGCGCAACCTCAGCGCCATCGAGGTCGAGCCCCCGCTGTGGGAGGTGGATGCCGCGTTGCGCCCTGAGGGGAAGCAGGGCGCGCTGGTCCGCTCTCTCGCCTCGCACCTGGCGTACTACGACCGTTGGGCGAAGAGCTGGGAGTTCCAAGCACTCCTGAAGGCCCGGCCGCTCGCGGGCGACCCCGAGCTCGGTGCGGAGTACATCACCGCGGTGCAGCCGAAGATCTGGTCGAGCGCAGCGCGGGAGGACTTCGTCGAGAGCGTGCAGCGGATGCGTGAGCGCGTGATGGAGCACATCGATCCCGAAGACGCGCCGTATCAGCTCAAGCTCGGCGCCGGCGGACTGCGCGACATCGAGTTCACCGTGCAGCTGCTGCAGCTCGTGCACGGGCTCACCGATGAGTCGCTGCGCACGCGGGGGACCCTCGAGAGCCTCGATGCCCTCGTGGATGGCGGGTACATCGGTCGTGTGGATGCGGCAGCCTTCGCCGACGACTACCGTCTGCTCCGCTTGATGGAGCACCGGCTGCAGCTCAGGGAGCTCAGCCGTACGCACCTGATGCCCCGCACCGCTGCCGGCTTGCGGATCCTGGCTCGCAGCTCCGGGCTGGCCGACAGCGGCGAGGGTGTGTGGGCGCGGTGGGAGGCGGTGCGTCGGGAGGTGCGCGAGATCCACACGCGGCTCTTCTACCGACCGCTGCTCTCCGCCGTCGCGGGCTTGCCCGAAGAGGAACGCACTCTGTCCGCCGCTCAGGCACACGATCGTCTGGCGGCCATCGGATTCCGGGACCCAGCGGGCGCTCTGCGTCACATCGGCGCCCTCACGAGCGGACTCAGCCGCAAGGCGACCATCCAGCGACATCTGATGCCGGTGATGGTGCGGTGGTTCGCCGACGGCAGCGACCCCGACTACGCGCTCCTCGCCTTCCGCCGCATCAGCGAACGCCTGGGCGACACCCCCTGGTTCCTGCGGATGCTGCGTGACTCGTCCGGGGCTGCCGAGAGTCTGACGCGCCTGTTGTCGTCGTCGCGCTACATCGGGGAGCTGATGGAGTGGATCCCGGAGTCGGTGGCATGGCTCGACAATTCGGAGCGTCTGCGACCGCGTGGGGCGTCGGCGCTGGACGACGAAGCACGTGCGATCCAGACCCGCCACGACACGATCGGCGATGCGCTGCGAGCCGTCAGGGCCCTGCGCCGGCGCGAACTCCTGCGCACGGCGATGGGAGCCGTGCTCGATGTGCTCACGATCGAAGAAGTCGCGACGGCGCTCACCGAGATCACGGCGGCCACGATCCAGGCTGCTCTGCGCGCGGTGATGCGTGAGGTCGTCCCTCCGGAGGACGAAGCGCTGGACTTCGCGGTGATCGCGATGGGGCGCTTCGGCGGCGCCGAGCTCGGCTTCGGATCCGATGCGGACATCCTCTACGTCTATGACGCGAACGGCGTCGACCCCCAGCGTGCGCAGCGTCATGCGACGCAGATCGTCGCGGGCCTGCGGGAGCAGCTCACGGATCACCGCCTTCCCCTCGATCTGGACGCCGGGTTGCGGCCAGAGGGTCGGAACGGGCCGCTCGTGCGGACGCTCGACGCCTACGCCGAGTATTACCGCCGCTGGTCACTGTCCTGGGAGGCGCAGGCGTTGCTGCGTGCCAGGGGAGTGGCCGGCAGCGCCAAGCTCATCGCGCGCTTCATGACCCTGGCCGACGCGATCCGCTACCCGGAGTCGGTCGATTTGCAGGGCACGCGCGAGATCAAGCGGATCAAAGCCAGAGTCGAAGGGGAGCGCCTGCCTCAAGGGGCCGATCCTCGACGGCATCTCAAGCTCGGCCCCGGCACTCTCAGCGATGTCGAGTGGCTGGTGCAGCTGCTTCAACTCCAGCACGCGCACGCTGTGCCCGGTCTGCGCACGACGTCGACGCTCGGAGCGCTGGACGCGGCCGTGGCCGCCGACCTCGTCCCCGAGGAGGACGCCGTGCGTCTGCGTGAGGCGTGGCTGCTTTCGAGCCGGCTCCGATCGGCGATCACCCTGCTCACCGGCCAGACCAGCGATGTCCTCCCTGCGGATCGCCGGCAGCTCGATGCGATCGGACGCCTGCTCGGGTACCCCGATCGTTCGGCGACCGAGCTCGAAGAGGACTATCTCGGGGTGACGCGGCGCGCCAGGAGGACGTTCGAGCAGCTGTTCTACGGGTAGGCCGCGGCGATGAGTTTGCGGTATCGGACGTCCTGTCGCAAGCTGACGATATGACCCACTCGCGCATCGGCATCGTCTGGAACCCTTCGAAGGTCGAGAAGGGGGTTCTGCAGACAGCCGTGAACGAGGTGTTCGGCGATCAGCAGGACATCCGCTGGTGGGACACGACGCCGGAGGATCCGGGCAGGGGCATGGCCCGCGAGGCGCGCGAAGACGGCAGGGAGATCGTCATCGCCGTGGGCGGGGACGGTACGATCCGAGCGGTCGCGGAGTCGCTCGCCGGTTCGGATACCGCACTCGGCATCGTGCCGCAGGGCACCGGCAACCTCCTCGCGCGCAACCTCGAGGTCCCGTTGAACAACGTGACAGCGGCCCTCGAGCGGATCCGCGACGGCGAGCCGCGTCGCATCGACCTCGGCTGGGTGTCGTACGACGGCACCGAACATGCTTTCGCCGTGATGGTGGGGTTCGGCATCGACGCGCAGATGCTGGTGGAGACCGACGACGACCTCAAGTCGAAAGCGGGGTGGTTGGCTTACGTCGAGGCGATGGGGCGGGCCCTCGCCGGCACGGAGATGACCGACCTCACGATCGCCATCGATGGAGACAAGGCGGTCGCGGTGCGCGGGCACACGATGCTCATCGGCAACTGCGGGATGGTGCAGGGCGGAATCCGCCTGCTTCCCGACGCGGTCCTCGATGACGGGAAGCTCGACGTGCTCATGATCAGCGCGGATGGCGCGCTCCAGTGGCTGGAGACCCTGCGCTCCTTCGTGTGGGACAACGGGATCCGCCGGATCTTCGGAGCCACGGACGAAGCCGTCAGCACCGACTCCGCGCGTCACCTCCCCGTCGAGACCGTGTCGGTCGAGTTGAAGACGCCTCTCGTCTTCGAGATCGACGGCGAGGAGATGGGCGAGGTCTCGGCGTTCGACGTGCGCGTCGAGCCGGGCGCGCTGCTCGTGCGCTGAGACATCTCCCCGGAGCGAGTGCCTTCGGCCGGTCAGGATGCCGTGATCACCGGCGGTGCCTTCTTCCGATCCTGCGCGGGGAAGATCACCTTCTGGACGATGATGATGATGCTCGCCGCGATGGGGATGGCGACGAGCGCACCGAGGATGCCGCCGAGGGCGCCGCCGGCGACGGCGGCGATCACCACCAGGGCCCCGGGCACCGCGACCGCACGACTCATGATGCGCGGCGAGAGGACGTATGCCTCTATCTGCATGTAGACGAGGTAGTACCCGAACGCGATGAGAGCCGTCACGGGTGAGACGAACAGGCAGATCAAGGAGTTGATGATCGAGGCCGTGAGCGTTCCGACGAGGGGGATCATCGATCCGATGAAGGCGATGAGCGCGAGGAGCGCCGGGACGGGGGCCCCGATGATCGAGAGGACGATCAGGCTCAGCACGCCGTTGATGAGCGCCAGACTGGCCTGCCCCATCACGTAGCGGCCGACCGCCCCCGAGACGTCCTCCAGGAGCTCGCTGAAGGTGTCGCGCTGGTACGCGGGGACGAAGCGCGCGGCTGTGCGCTTCATGCTGCGCAGCGACGCCATGAAGTACAGCGTCAGGATCAGGACGATCGTCACTCCGGTGAGACCGCCGGCGATGCCCGCCCCGACGGCGAAGACGCCACCGCCGATGTCGAGGAAGTTGTCCGGATCCTGGACGAAATCGAGCACGCCCTGGGCCGCGTCCTGGATCGTCGTGCCGAACTGCCCGCTCACATCCTTGAACCACTGACTGTCCATGAACTCCTCGACCATCTTCGGGCCGTCCTTGATGAGGTTGCCGATCTGTTCGACGAGCACGGGGACGATTGCGAGGATGATGCCGGCGAAGGCGAGGATGACGACGGCGACCACGATGGTCACGGCCGCTGGGCGGGGGAGTTTCTTCTCGATGAACGTGACGATCGGGTCCAGACCCAGCGCGAGGAAGAGAGCGACGCCGATGTAGACGAGCACGGTGGCGAGCTGGTCGACGATCCCGCCGATGGCCAGCGCCACCAGCACGCCGAGGGCGCCGAGCAGACCGAACATGAACGGGTTGGCGCGCGCTGCTGCGACGACCGTGGTCGTGGATCTGCGCTGGGCCGCCGTCGTCTGCGGTTCGTTGGGCGCGATCACTCTCTTGCGGCGCATGGGCCCTCCCTCTCTCCGGACTCAGTCGATCTTCCTCCACGCCGGCCACGTGCGCACTGAGCGACACCCTGCGTCCTCACGGACGGCGTCGGATCACTCGTCGGAATCTTCGCCTGGCTTGCCCGCGCCGGAGTTCTCCGAACCGGGCTTGCCCTTGCCGGGGCTGCCTTTGCCGGGGTTGCCCTTGCCGGGGTCGTCCTTACCCGGCTGGTCCTTGTTCCTCGACCCCTTGTCGGCTCCGGGCGTCCGGCTGTCGTCGTTCGACGATACGGGCGTCACCGCGGTCGGCTCCTGCGTCGTGGGCTCCGACTGCTCGGCCGGAACCGCAACCGGGTCCTGGCGCGGGGGCGCTGTCGCGGCCGTTCGTGCGATCTCCGGCTCCGCACTTCCGCTCGTCATCCACGCGACCGAGGCCGTCGATCCGACGACCACTGCGGCGACGGCAGCGCCCACGAGGCCGAGACGTCTCCGACGACGTGCGTCCGGTCGACGGCGGAGCCGGCGTGTCGAGTGCTCGAGCGTCTGCGCGTCGACGGCAGGCAGAGGTCTCGTCCGCGCTGGTTCGGCAGACGGCGGTGCGGCCGCGGCGATCCGCGGCGGCGGAGCGGCGGCCAGAGCCCTGATCGAGCGCGCCGCATCGAGCGCATGCGGACGAGCATCGGGGTCGAGAGCGGTCATCCGCGTGAGGAGGCCGACCCAATCCGGCCCGAGCGTTTCGGGGATGTCCGGCGAGATGTGCAGTCGCGCCAGAGCCGACTGCACGCCGAGCCCGGAGGGGAAACCCGGCTGTCCGGTCAGAGCCTCGAGCAGTACGAGTCCGAGGGCGTAGATGTCCAGCGACGGACGGAGGTCCGCGTTCCGCAGCTGCTCGGGCGCCATGTAGGCCACCGTGCCGAGGACGAACCCGGGGGAGGTGACCCTGGAGGCGTCCAGGGTGCACGCGATTCCGAAGTCCGCGAGCTTGGCATGCCAGCGGTCGCCGTCGGACGAGGGCGGCACGAGAAGAACGTTCGACGGCTTCACATCGCGGTGCACGATGCCGGCGGCGTGCACCGCATGCAGCGCCTCGGCGATGTCGGCCCCGATGTGCGCGACCTCGACGGGAGGGATGGGTGACCGTGCCATCCTCGTGCTCATGGCGGGCCCGGCGACGTATTCCATCACGAGGTACTGTTCGCTCCCGGGGTCCAGCTTGGCGTCGAGCAGCGTGACCAGGCAGGGATGGTTGAGGGAGGCGAGCAGCGCCTTCTCGGTGTGGGCGCGATCTGCTGAGCCCATCACGGAGCGCGGCTCACGTCGGATGACCTTGACCGCGACGGTCCGGCCGAGGAGGACATCCTCGGCGCGATAGACGGTCGCCATGCCGCCCTCGCCGACCACCTCGGCGAGGCGATAGCGTGCATCGAGCAGCGCCTCGGTCGGCGCTGCATCCTCGGTCCACATCGCTGCCTCCTGGTCGCACGGATCGGGTCATCCCTGCGACTCCGGAGATACTACGGGCGCAGCGCAGGAGCGGCACCGGGCTTGACGTGGAGGCCGCGACCTGCATGTGCGCCGACCACGTGACGAGAGCCCGCCCCTGCGAAGCAGGAACGGGCTCTCGAGAGGACTTCTGGATCAGACGCCGAAGTACAGCTCGTACTCGAAGGGGTGCGGGCGCTGCGCCATCGGCAGGATCTCGTTCTCGTACTTGTACGAGATCCAGGTCTCGATAAGCTCCTTGGTGAACACGCCGCCCTCGAGGAGGAACTGGTGGTCGGCCGCCAGTGCGTCGAGCGAGTCGAGCAGGGAGTTCGGCACCTGGGGGATGTCCTTGGCCTCCTCGGGCGGGAGCTCGTAGAGGTCCTTGTCGACCGGCTCGTGCGGCTCGATGCGGTTCTTGATGCCGTCGAGGCCCGCCATGAGCTGCGCGGCGAAGGCGAGGTACGGGTTGCCCGATGCGTCGGGAGCGCGGAACTCGATGCGCTTCGCCTTCGGGTTGGAGCCCGTGATCGGGATGCGGATCGCGGCAGAACGGTTGCCCGCCGAGTAGACCAGGTTCACCGGAGCTTCGAAGCCCTTGACCAGGCGGTGGTAGCTGTTCAGCGTGGGGTTCGTGAACGCGAGCAGCGCCGGGGCGTGTGCCAGGATGCCGCCGATGTACCAGCGCGCGATGTCGCTCAGCTGGCCGTAGCCGGCCTCGTCGTAGAACAGCGGCTTGCCGTCGTTCCACAGCGACTGGTGGGTGTGCATGCCCGAGCCGTTGTCGCCGTAGAGCGGCTTCGGCATGAAGGTCGCGACCTTGCCCCACTCGTTGGCGGTGTTCTTGACGATGTACTTGAACTTCAGGATGTCATCCGCCGCGTGCACCATGGTGTCGAAGCGGTAGTTGATCTCCTGCTGCCCGGCCGTGCCCACCTCGTGGTGCGAGCGCTCGAGGATGAATCCCGCCTCGATCAGCTTGAGGGTGATGTCGTCGCGCAGGTCGGCGGTCTTGTCGACCGGGCTGACCGGGAAGTACCCGCCCTTGTACGGCGTCTTGTTGGCGAGGTTCCCGCCCTCTTCCTCACGGCCGGTGTTCCAGGCGGCCTCTTCGGAGTCGACCTTGTAGAAGCTCTCGCCGGCGGTGACGGAGTAGCGCACGTCGTCGAAGATGTAGAACTCCGCCTCGGGGGCGAAGAAAGCGGTGTCGGCGATGCCCGTGGAGGCCAGGTACTTCTCGGCCTTCTTGGCGACCTGACGCGGATCCTTGGAGTAGATCTCGCCGGTGCGCGGGTTGTAGATGTCGAACAGCATCACGAGGGTGCTGGCCTCGCGGAAGGGGTCGACGTACGCCGTCGTGACATCGGGGATGAGCTGCATGTCGGACTCGTGGATGCTCGCGAAGCCGCGGATCGAGGAGCCGTCGAACAGCTGGCCGTCGGTGAAGAACGCCTCGTCCACAGTCGATGCAGGAATGTTGAAGTGCTGCTGTACACCCGGGAGATCGGTGAAACGGATGTCAAGGAACTTGACGTCGTTCTCCTTGATGTAGGCCAGTACCTCGGACGAATCTTTGAACATGTACGACTCCTGTAATGCGGATCGATGGCTTCACGGCCATTCTGCAGAGTACGGACGGGGGATTTCTCTACGGTATCCGCTTTGTTTCGGGCGTGTTACAGGAGCCGCGGCGACAGCCCCGCATGCGACCCTCGGTAGGCTGGGGGAGTGACGGATGCTGTGAACACGTACCCCGGCGAGCGACTCGGACTCCCCGAATCCGGATCCGGGAGCATCGCACGACCCGGTCGTCGCATCGGAGCACTCCTGATCGACTACGCGGCAGCCACGATCATCGCGACGGGTTTCCTCGGTTACGACCAGTTCGCGTTGCCCACCGAGGCCGGACTGACGCAGTTCGCACCGATGCTCGTGTTCGCTGTGCTGCAGATCGTGTTCATCCCGACGGCCGGCGGAAGCCCGGGCCACCGGATCCTCGGAATGCGTCTGGTCCGACGCGATGGCGGGTGGATCGGGCTGTGGCGTCCGATCGTCCGCACGCTGCTCCTCGTGGTCGTGGTGCCAGCGGTCATCTGGGATGCGGATCAGCGGGGCCTCCACGACAAGGCGGTCGGCACGATCCTGATCCGCGCCTGAGCCGGATCACGCCCTGCCGCGGTTGCGGCGACGAGCCTCCCGTGGAGCGCGACCGCCGAGGAACGACCGTGCCGGGTCGACGGTGAATCCCTGTCGCAGGGCTTCCCGGCCGATGAGCATCCGGAAGCCCATCTCGTCGCGGTTGCTCAGCGTCACCTCGGCGAGGACCTCCCGGTCGACGAGACGGATCAGCAGCTCGACGACGAACCGTTCCTGCGCGTGTCCTGAGGAGCTGCGCACCGCACGACGATCGTGAACAGGGCACTCGACCACGACGGCGTCCTCTTGACTGTCCTGCCAGGGTTTGACCTTGAAGCGCACCCACGGCTGGTCGTCCTGCTCGAACTCCACGACGTCGAATGCGTGCAGGGAAGACGTGCGCGCGCCCGTGTCGATCTTGGCTTTGAGCCAGTCGACTCCGAGATCGGGCAGGCTCACCCATTCTCGCCACCCCGTAAGGGTGTTTGAATGGGGGGTAGTCCTACTCACCTGATACATCCTGGCAGGAAAAATCCCCCGTGAAGATCGCAGTGCTCTCCCGCGCGCCGCAGGCGTACTCCACCCAGCGTCTGCGTGCCGCCGCTCTTCAGCGAGGGCACAACGTGAAGGTTCTCAACACGCTGCGTTTCGCGATCGATCTGACCTCGGACGAACCCGACCTCCACTATCGAGGTCGGCAGCTCAGCGACTACGACGCGATCCTTCCGCGCATCGGCAACTCGATCACCTACTTCGGCACGGCCGTGGTGCGGCAGTTCGAGCAGATGGACGTCTACACGCCGAACACCGCGAACGGGATATCCAGCGCGCGGGACAAACTGCGCGCGAACCAGATCCTGTCGCGGCACAACATCGCGATGCCGCCCACCGCGTTCGTCCGCAACCGCGCCGACGTGCGTCCGGCGATCGAGCGGGTCGGCGGGGCGCCCGTCGTCATCAAGCTGCTCGAGGGCACGCAGGGGATCGGCGTGATCCTCGCTCCCCAGGTGAAGGTCGCCGAGGCGATCATCGAGACACTGCACTCCACCAAGCAGAACGTGCTGATCCAGAAGTTCATCTCCGAGAGCCGTGGTCGCGACATCCGCGCGCTGGTCGTCGGAGACCGCGTGGTCGCCGCGATGCGGCGCTCAGCCGCCGGTGACGAGTTCCGGTCGAACGTCCATCGGGGCGGCTCGGTCGAGGCCATCGAACTCGACCCCGTCTACGAGCGTGCCGCCGTGCGCTCGGCCCAGATCATGGGCCTTCGCGTCGCAGGCGTCGACATGCTCGAGGGCGACGACGGCCCGCTCGTCATGGAGGTCAACTCCTCGCCGGGTCTTCAGGGCATCGAGACCGCGACCAAGCTCGACGTGGCCGGTGCCATCATCGACTACATCGCCGGGCAGGTCGCGTTCCCCGAGATCGATGTGCGCCAGCGGCTCACGGTCTCGACGGGCTACGGCGTCGCAGAGCTGATGGTGCACGGCGCTGTCGACCTGGTGGGGAAGACCCTCGGCGAAGCAGGACTCTGGGAGCGTGACATCACGGTGCTCACGCTCCACCGAGGCGTCAGCGTGATCCCCAACCCTCGTAAGCACGTCGTGCTGGAGGCCGATGACCGGCTGTTCTGCTTCGGCAAGCTCGACGAGATGCGCTCGATGGTCCCCGAGCGTCGTCGACGCCGCGCCAAGGTCCGTCGTCTGCCGCGGCAGCCGCTCTCCGAGTGAGCACGACGAACGCGGCCGCCCTCCGAGGAGGACGGCCGCGTTCGTCGAGCTTGTGCGGTACGGGAACTCAGCGGGGACGCTGAGAGCGCACCTTCGTCGGGTCGATCCCCTTCGGGATCGGCAGCGACGACAGCGACTGCGACACCGAGTCGACGCGGCGGATGACGGCGGCCATCGTCGCCTTGTCGATCGCCTTGGGGAGCTTCTTGATCGTCTTCGCGAGGTCGGCGATCGCGACGTCGTCGTCGCCGTGCCCGACGTAGAGGACGGTGACGGGGACGCCGTGCGCGACGCGCTGAGCCTTGCTGCGCTCTTCGTTCACCAGGCGGGTGAGCCGCCCGCGCGCGCCTTCGCCGACGACGACGATGCCGCCGCGGCCGATGGTGCGGTAGACGGCTTCCTGCGTCTTGGGGTTGATCCCGACGGGAGTCTCCGACGCCTGCCAGCTGCGGCCGAGGCTCGTGCTGAGCACGTGGCCGGTGGCGCCGGGCATGCCGTCGATCTTCGTGTACATCGCCGAGGTCGACATGCGCGTCATGAGGAACAGGGCACCGAGGATGCCCAGCATGAGCCCGGTGATGCCCCACAGGATGAGGGTCCAGATCTGGAACGGCGGAATGAGGTATCCGGCGACGAGACCGATCAGGACGCCGCCGACGAGGATCGCGAGCTGTGCCCAGGGAAGCCACGGGTAGGCCTCGCGGGTGAACCGGAAGAGGGACTTGATCTGGGAGAAGAACCCAGGACGCTTTTCGGGTTCAGGAGCACGCTTTGCCATGGAGACCAGCCTACCGAGTCCGCGGGCCGGGTGATGTCGGCGTTCGCGCGAAGCGGAGCGGTGGAGCGGACCGTTCCTGCACATTCGGAGTTCGAGGGATATCGACGCACATCGCCGATGAACGTGGGGCCACGCGTCCGTGGATGAGCTGTGATGGACGAATGGCAGACATCAGGACCGACGAGGCGCGGGACACGGCCCTCGTCACGGGAGCGCATCGCTTGGTCAGGATGCTCGATGCGTCGGAGGGACCCTTCGCGGGAGCTCTGGTGACGTGCGGCGGAACGGTGGCCGTGCGACGGGATGCGGACGACCTCGCCGGATGGGCCGGCTGGCGCTTTGCAGGAAGCGAGCACATCGCGGCACCGACTGACGTGATCCGCCGCGCGGGAGGGCACGAGGTGTTGCTCCCATGGTGCACGGAACGGGTATCGGCGTTCGTGGTCCGTCGCACGGCTGCGGACGCACCGCTGACACCGGGGGAGTCGACCACGCTCGTGATCAGCATGCTGCGTGGACTGGACGAGATCGGCGTCGGCGTCGAGGGTGTCCGCGGGGGCGAGTGGTGGTTGACCGATGGCGGACGACCGGTGTTCGTCTTCGGAACGGGGACCGACGCTCGTGCGGGAGCGGAGGAGATCGTCGCCCGCCTGGCGGAGCACAGCTTCGACAAGGTGATGGTGCGTGCACTGGGGGTGGTGGAACGCGCGCTCCAGAGCTCGGCCGGTCAGCCGCGCGTTCCGCGGAAGCTGCTCGAGGCGGGGGAACTCGAGCTGTTGAACGTGGCCGCACCGCAGCCCCTCGATCTCGGTCGGCGCGCGCCGGAAGCCCCGACGGAGGTCGCACACGCCCTCAGGCCACGCGAACAGACCTCACCGCGCGCGGAGTTGCGACGCAGGTCCGGAACCGGCGCGACGACAGGCAGCCTCGGTCGGGGAGCTCTCGCCCTGCAGGCCGGTGTCGGCGCCGTCGTCGCCCGCGCCGAGGAACTCTTCCGGTTTGCGTGGCGGTCGCGACGGGCATCTCAGAAGGCGGGAACCGGCCCGGCCGACATGCGGCGTGGTCGACGGCGGCGGTCGATGATCATCGCGGGGACGGCCGCCGCGGCCGTGCTCGTGGGCGGACTGCTCTGGCCTACCGGGGGCGCGGAGGGAGCACCCTCCGACGCGTCTCACCGTGCGGCTGCGGACACGCGATCGGGCGCCGCCGACACTGCAGGTCACCCCGACGGCGCGCGGGCGGATCAGAGCGACGCCGGAGCAGGTACATCAGAAGACAGTGCCGTAGCGACGCTCCCGGTCGCGTCGCCGACGGACCCCAGCCCTGAGATCGCTGCCGCTGCCCTGCTCGAGACCATCGCCGGCTGTCGCGCTCGGGAGGATGAAACGTGCGCCGATGGCGTGGCGGCCGGGGCACAAGGTGTGGTCGCCGCACTCGGCGCGGCCGCCGATGCCGCGCCGGGAATCGAATTGGTCGACGAGTACGGAGATGTCGCCGTGGTGCGACTCGTCGTCGATCCATCAGCGGAGGGGAATGCGGATGCGGACACGGCCGGACGACTCATGGTCGTGCTCATCCGCGCAGAAGAGAAATGGCTGGTCCGCGACGTGTACGACGTCGCGGACCAGCCAGGATGATTCTCGGTCAGGCGCCGAGCTGAGAGGCGAACTGCGCCGACTCGAGTCGAGCCTTGACCGCGCCGAGGAAGCGTGCGGCGTCTGCACCGTCGATGATCCGGTGGTCGTACGACAGGGCGAGGTACACGTACGACCGGATGGCGATGGCGTCTGCACCTCCGACCTTCACCAGACCGGGACGCTTGACGACGGTGCCCGTTCCGAGGATCGCGGACTGCGGCAGGAAGACGACGGGAGTGTCGAACAATGCGCCGCGCGAACCCGTGTTGGTGAGCGTGAACGTGCCACCGGCGAGCTCGTCGGGCTTCAGCTTGTTGTCGCGGGTGCGAGCGGCGAGGTCGGCGATCTCGTGAGCGATCTGGGCGATGTTCTTCGAGGCTGCGTCCCGGAGAACCGGGGTGAGCAGACCGCGCTCGGTGTCGACCGCGATCGAGACGTTCTCACTCGCCGGGTAGACGATGTTCTCGCCGTCGACCGTCGCGTTCACGATCGGGAAGGCCTGAAGGGCCTCGGCGGTAGCGAGCGCGAAGAACGGCAGGAACGAGAGCTTGTCGCCGGTCTTCTCGAGGAACGACGCCTTCACGCTGTCGCGGTACTCCGAGAGGGCGGTGACGTCGACCTCGACGACCGTCGTGAGCTGAGCGGTCTGCTGCATCGACTCCACGGCGCGCTTGGCGAGCACCTTGCGCAGGCGCGACATCGGCTGGGTCGTACCGCGCAGCGGAGAGACCTCCAGCGGAGCGGGTGCAGCAGCGGCAGCCGCGGGGGCGGCCGATGCGGTCTCTGCAGCCTTGAGGACGTCTTCCTTGCGGATGCGACCACCGACGCCGGTGCCCTTGACCGAGGCCAGATCCACGCCCTGCTGGGCAGCCAGCCGGCGGACCAACGGCGTCACGTACAGGTTGTCGCTCTCGGCCGGCAGCGTGAGCTTCGGCGCAGCAGGCGCCGGCGCGGAGGCAGGCGCGGGAGCTGCGGCCGGGGCGGGAGCCGGAGCAGCGGCCGGGGCGGGAGCTGGGGCCGGGGCGGGAGCTGGGGCCGGGGCGGGAGCCGGAGCAGCAGGCGCTGCGGGGGCGGGAGCGGCAGGTGCTTCCGCGGCAGGAGCAGCAGGTGCTTCCGCAGCAGGGGCGGCAGGTGCTTCCGCGGCAGGGGCATCAGCTGCAGGCGCGGCGGGAGCGGCGCCAGAGCCGACACGTGCCAGCACGGCGCCGACGGCGACCGTCTCGTCCTCCGCAGCGACGATCTCCTGCAGCACACCGGCGATGGGCGAGGGGATCTCGGTGTCGACCTTGTCGGTCGAGATCTCCAGAAGTGCCTCGTCGACAGCCACGGTGTCGCCGACCTGCTTCAGCCAACGGGTGACGGTGCCTTCGGTGACGCTCTCGCCCAATTCGGGAAGCACGATGTCCGTCGCGTCTCCGGACGGTGCTGCCGGTGCCGCTTCGGGTGCGGGCGCCTCTGCGGCCGGCGCCGGCGTTTCGGGTGCGGGCGCCTCGGCGGGCGCGGCCTCAGCGGGTGCCTCTTCGGCAGCGGGAGCTGCGGCTTCGGGAGCGTCTGCAGCAGGAGCTGCTCCGCTGCCGTCGCCGATGCGAGCGAGAAGGGCGCCGACCTCGACGGTCTCGTCCTCGGCCACGAGGATCTCCTCGATCACACCGGTGACAGGGGAGGGGATCTCGGTGTCGACTTTGTCGGTCGAGATCTCGAGCAGGCCCTCATCTGCCTGCACGGTGTCGCCCACCTGCTTGAGCCAACGGGTGACCGTACCCTCTGTGACGCTCTCGCCGAGAGCGGGGAGGACCACGGATGTGCTCATGACTGAGTCTCCTTCAGAAGTTGTATGACGCTTGTCTAGCTTAGTGACTCGGGCACCGGTTGGTGCTCAGAGGGCGTGCAGGGGCTTGCCGGCCAGTGCCAGGAAGGCTTCGCCGAGTGCCTCGCTCTGGGTCGGGTGGGCGTGGATCAGTGGGGCGATGTCCTCCGGGTGCGCCTCCCAGGCGACGGCGAGCTGGCCTTCGGTGATGAGTTCTCCGACCCGATCACCGAGCAGGTGAACACCCACGACCGGCCCGTCCTTGAGACGGACGACCTTGACGAGACCGCTGGTGCCGATGATCTCGCTCTTCCCGTTGCCTGCGAGGTTGTACTCGTAAGCGACGATCGAGTCCGCACCGTGCTCTTCCGCCGCCGCGGCCTCGCTCAGGCCGACGGAGGCGACTTCGGGGCTCGAGTAGGTGACCTTAGGGATCTGCGCGTCGGGGATGTTCGCCGGCGACAAGCCCGCGATGCGCTCGGCGACGGCGATGCCCTGCTGGAAGCCGCGGTGGGCGAGCTGGAGTCCTGGCACGATGTCCCCGACCGCCCACACGCCGGGCACTCCCGTGCGAAGCTCCTCGTCGACCGTGACGAAGCCGCGATCGAGGGTCACGCCGGCCTCTTCGAAACCGAGGTCGGCGGTCACGGGCCCGCGTCCGACCGCCACCAGGAGGTAGTCGGCGGTGAACTCCTTGCCGTCTTCGAGCGTGACGGTGACGGATGCCTCATCCTGTCGTGCGGTCTGGAAGCGCACGCCGAGGGAGTACTGGATCCCGCGGCGACGGAACGCCCGCTCCAGTCCCTTGCTGAGGGCGATGTCCTCATTCGGAACCAGGTGCGGCAGAGCCTCGATGATCGTGACCTCGGAACCGAATGACCGCCACACGCTGGCGAACTCGACACCGATCACACCTCCACCCAGGATGAGGACTCGTTCGGGGATGACGTCGAGCGCCAGCGCCTGCTCGCTCGTGAGGATCCGGCCACCGATGTCGAGTCCGGGCAGCGAGCGGCTGTAGGAGCCGGTCGCGAGCACGACGTCGCTACCGACGTACACGTCGTCACCCACAGCCACGCTGCGGTCGGGGTTGAGGCGACCGAGGCCGGCGACGGTCGTGATGCCGCGCGCCTTGACGAGGCCTTCGAGACCCTTGTACTTCTTGGCGACGATCCCTTCGCGGTAGGCGCGGACGCCGGTGGGATCGATGCCCTCCAACGTCGCGGTGACGCCGACCGATGCGGCATCGCGCACGTGCTCTGCGACCTCGGCCGCGTGCAGGAGCGCCTTGGTGGGGATGCACCCGCGGTGCAGGCAGGTTCCGCCGACCTTGTCCTTCTCGATCAGGGCGACGGACTTGCCGAGTTCACTCGCGCGCAATGCGGCGGCATAACCACCGCTGCCGCCGCCCAGGACGACGATGTCGAAGGTGTGGGTTGTCATGTGTCATGCCTCCGTGTGGGATGCGTCGGCGAAGGCGACGATCGATCGGACCATCGCCCCCGTTGGGCCCTTCTCGGTGAAGCCGTACGCTGCGCCGGCGTGTTCGCCGGAGCCCGCGATGTCGAGGTGCACCCAGGGGATGCGGGGAGCGTCGTCAGCGTCGGACGTACGGCCGACGAACCGGCGGAGGAACAGCCCTGCGAACGACGCGCCGCCCATCCGATCTCCCATGTTGGCGTTCTGCAGATCGGCGATGGGCGATTCGAGCGACTCCTCCATATAGGACGGGAGGGGCATGTGCCAGGCGGGCTCATCCACCTGTTCCGCAGCGGCGAGGAACTCCGCGACGGTGTCGTCGTCGCCGAAGACGCCCGTGTGCCGGTGACCGAGGGCCGCGACGATGGCACCCGTGAGCGTGGCGACGTCGATGATGACATCGGGGTGTTCGCGGCTCGCCGCCACGAGTCCATCCGCGAGCACGAGGCGCCCCTCGGCGTCGGTGTTCTGGACCTCCACGGTCGTGCCGTCGAGGATGCGGATGACGTCTCCAGGGCGCAGAGCGCGGCCGGACGGCATGTTGTCGGTGATGCACAGCCACGCGGTGACGTGCACGGGGAGGCCCAGCGTCGCGATCGCGCGCAGAGCTGCGAGCGAGGTCGCGGCTCCCGCCATGTCGAACTTCATTCCCACCATCGACGCCGCCGGCTTCAGCGACAACCCGCCGGTGTCGAACGTGATCCCCTTGCCGACCAGCGCGATGTGACGCGAGGCGTCGGCGGGGGAGTAGTCGAGGCGCACCAGCCGAGGCGGCCGGTCCGAGCCCTGGCCGACACCCAGGATGCCGCCGAAGCCCTGGTCGGCGAGCGCCTTCTCGTCGAGGATGTCGACGGTGACGTCGAGGTCGGCGACGCTGTCGGCGGCACTCTGCGCGAGCTGTGCCGGACTCTGCCACTCGGCCGGGACGTTCACGAGGTCCTTGATGAGCGCCACCGCGTCGCCGATCACCTGCGCGCGCACAGCGCTCTCTTCGGTGAGAGCGGCGTGCAGCGTGACCGCGGTCGCGCGCGTCTTGCCCTTCTCGGTGCGGTAGCCGTCGAAGCGGTGGCCGCCGAGCACAGCGCCTTCCGCGGCTGCGTCGGCGAACCTCTCGAGACCGTCGGCGAGGCCCAGTGCGATGTGGTCGAATCCGGTGAGCGAGCGAAGAGCCACGCCAGCCGCATTGCGCACCGCGCCGGCATCCGGTGCATCGCCGGCGCCCACGACGGCGAATGGCGCGGGGAAGACATCGGGAAGGTGAACCCTCGCGAAGGATCCGGCTGAGCCGGTGAACCCGATTCCGGCGAGCGTGTCGGCGAGTCCAGGGTAGGAGGCGAGCGATTCCGCCGACTCGGGAAGAGCCGAGACGACGAGCACTGCGGCATCTGCAGCGCTTCCGGGGAACTGATCGGTGGTGTGCGAGAGCACGGGAAGCGTCATACCTCCATCCTAGGATCTCCGTCCCAGCGCAGACGTGCGCCCCCTCCCCGCGTGTTCGCTCTCAGCGAGACGGGCCGGGGCCCGGTGCGAGGACGTGCTCGTAGCATGGAGTCATGCCCTTCTCCGGTGAGATCCACGAACGCGTCGCGAATGCGCCGACGGTGCCGCATGGCCTGCCCCTGGTGCTTCTCCTGACGGGTTTCACCGATGCCGGCAGTGCCGTCTCCGGACTGATCGATCATCTGCGCGAGACGGCGTCGCCCGAACCGGTCGTCATCTTCGACAACGATGTGCTCCTCGACTACCGAGCCCGCCGGCCTGTGATCGCGTTCGATCAGGACCACCTCACCGAGTTCCGTCCGCCGCGCCTTGAGCTCTCCCTCGCGACGGATGCCCTCGGGCGCCCGTTCCTCCTTCTCGCCGGGTACGAGCCGGACTTCGCATGGAACGGCTTCGCGAGCACGGTGCTCGACCTCGCGGCGGAGTTCGAGGTGTCCGGTCTGCACTGGGTGCACTCGATCGCCATGCCCGTGCCGCACACCCGTCCGATCGGTACCACCGTGAGCGGCAACCGCCGCGAACTGACGGTCGCTCACTCGGTGTGGCGCCCGCGCACCCAGGTGCCTGCCACGGCGGGGCATCTGCTCGAGTTCCGGTTCGTCGAGCGCGGAGAACGCGCGGTCGGCTTCGTGCTGCTGGTCCCGCATTACCTGGCGGAGACCGAGAACCCGGAGGCCGTGATCGCCGCGGCCGAGCGTCTGATGGCGTCGACCGGTCTCGTGCTGATGCTCGACGCCGTGCAGGAACGCCGAGAGGACTACCTGGCGCGCGTCGACGAGCAGGTCGCGGGGAACGACGAGCTCCAGCAGATGGTGCACAACCTCGAGCGTCGCTACGACGCGTACATGGCGGGGCGGAACCCCGACGACGACACCTACGACGAGGGCGGGTTCAGCGAGCGGGACCTGCCGAGTGCGGACGAACTGGCGGCAGAGTTGGAGCGCTACCTGGCCTCTCGCCCCTCCGGCGACGAAGACAAGCCGGGCCGCGGCTGAGTCCGATCGGAGAGAACTTCGCCGGAATGCGTCCGCATCGCCACACGTGTGCGATACTAGGACTCTGACCCGTTGTCAATCAGTGTTTTCGAGCGCTGGACTTGACAAGGGTCTTACTAGTGTCCGAAATGTCCCGGGGCTACACAGCAGCTCCGTGAAAGGCGAAACGTGACTCCTGCCACGACGAAGAACACCCGGACGAAGAAGGCTGCCGAAGAGACGACCGCCGACGCTCCGGTCGAGACCGATGCACCCGAGAAGCCTGCGCCCCTGAGCGCGGCGAAGCGTGCCGCTGCGAAGCGCGCCCCCGTCAAGAAGAAGAAGTCCGAGGACGTCGTCGAAGAGGACGAGGCTCCCGCAGCTGCCGCTGTGGAGGACGACGAGGACGAAGACGCCAAGCCCAAGTTCACCGAGCCGCTGCCGACCGGCGCCATCGTCATCTCGTCGAACGACGACGAGGACGTTCCGGTCTACTCGACGCAGATCACCGGCGCCACCGCCGACCCGGTCAAGGACTACCTGAAGCAGATCGGCAAGGTCGCACTGCTGAACGCGGCCGAAGAGGTCGAGCTCGCGATGCGCATCGAGGCCGGACTGTTCGCCGAGGAGAAGCTCTCCGCGATGTCGGTTGCGGAGAAGACGAGCCAGCTCGGTCTCGATCTGCAGTGGGTCGCGCGCGACGGACAGCGGGCGAAGAGCCACCTGCTCGGCGCCAACCTGCGTCTCGTCGTCTCGCTCGCCAAGCGCTACACGGGACGCGGCATGCAGTTCCTGGACCTGATCCAGGAGGGCAACCTCGGCCTCATCCGCGCGGTCGAGAAGTTCGACTACACCAAGGGCTTCAAGTTCTCGACGTACGCCACCTGGTGGATCCGTCAGGCGATCACCCGCGCGATGGCCGACCAGGCGCGCACGATCCGCATCCCGGTTCACATGGTCGAGGTCATCAACAAGCTCGCCCGCGTGCAGCGGCAGATGCTGCAGGACCTCGGTCGCGAACCCACTCCGGAAGAGCTCAGCCGCGAGCTGGACATGACGCCGGAGAAGGTCGTCGAGGTGCAGAAGTACGGCCGCGAGCCGATCTCGCTGCACACGCCGCTCGGCGAAGACGGAGACAGCGAGTTCGGTGACCTCATCGAGGACACCGAGGCCGTCGTTCCGGCGGATGCGGTGGGCTTCACGATGCTGCAGCGTCAGCTCGAGCAGCTGCTCGACTCGCTCTCCGAGCGCGAGGCCGGCGTGATCCGCATGCGCTTCGGCCTCGGCGACGGACAGCCGAAGACGCTCGACCAGATCGGCGACACGTTCGGCGTGACGCGTGAGCGCATCCGTCAGATCGAGTCCAAGACGATGGCGAAGCTGCGCCACCCGAGCCGTTCGCAGTCGCTGCGGGACTACCTCGAGTGATGCAGGCGAACGACGGCAAGGCGCTCGAGACGAGCGTCGACGGAAACAGCTATGCGCGGATACCTCTGCGTACCCGTGTGGTCATGCCGGACGACGACCTCGACGCCATCATCACCGAGTACGCGAAGGATGCGGTACAGCCGGGCGACCTGCTGTTCGTGACCGAGAAGATCGTGGCGATCACCCAGGGCCGCTCCTACCGCCTGGACGAGATCAAGCCCCGCAAGCTCGCGCTCTTCCTGTCGAAGTACGTCACCCGCACGCCGTACGGCATCGGTCTCGGCATGCCGGAGACGATGGAGATGGCGCTGCGGGAGTGCGGCACTCCGCGGATCCTGTTCGCCTCTGCCGTGGCCGCTGTGACCAAGGCGTTCGGCCGCCGTGGTGACTTCTACCGCATCGCGGGCGACAAGGCGAGGGCGATCGACGGTCCCACCAAGCACACCATCCCTCCGTACAACGAGGCTGTCGTGCTCGGGCCGAAGGATCCGGACGGCGTCGCCGCCCGCGTGAAGAAGCTCATCGGCGGCCAGGCTGAGGTCGCCGTCGTCGACATCAACGACCTGGGCGGCAACATCCTCGGTTCGACGCTCGACAAGGCCGGCGAGAATCGGCTGGTCAAGATCCTCGGCGACAACCCGCTCGGCCAGGGGTTGGAGTCCACGCCGCTCGGCATCGTCCGCGCGATCTGAGAAGACCTGTCACGACGAAGGCCCCGGATGCTCGGCATCCGGGGCCTTTCGCGTTCGCAGTCTCAGAAGCCGATGACCTCGCGATAGCGCGGCTTGTGACCCGTGCGGATGCCCGTGACGCTCGGCTTGTTCTCGTAGACGCCGGCACCCCAGTTGCCCTCCACGAGGACCGGGCCGTCGGGGGACACGACGATGTCCCAGCCGACGTACTGCACCTGGGGCACGACGCGGGCGACCTCGTCGATGAACGCGCGCACCTGGTCCATGTGCGGCAGTTGGAAGTCCGCGATGCGGAAACCCGAGTCGGGGTGCGTCTCGTGCACATGGCCGTGCGAGTCGTACCCGGCGCCGACCGCGTGACCGTTCTCGTCGAGCATGGTGTAGAACCCGCCGAAGGTCATCTGGTCGCTCACCGCGCCACGGCCGAACTTCTGGGCCATCGCGAGGATGTGGGCCTTCTCGCCGTCGAAGAACGCGGTGATCCTGGTCGTGTTCACGGTCCCCGGGCACACGGCGGCGAGAGCGTCGTGCTGACGGATCACCTCTTCGATCAGGAGCTCTCCGCGCTCGAGGAGGCCACGGTGGAACGCGTCCCAGTCGTCGATGTCGGCGGCGTGGTAGCGGTGCACGCCGGTGCCGGCCTGGCCGACAGGTTCCTTCGTGACGATCGTGCCGAGGCGCTGCGTGAGCTCACGGACGGCGTCGGCGTTGCCCGCTTCGACGACCAGCCACTCGCGCCGCAGGAACGGCGAGAACTGCTTGTCGAACTCGACCTTGTCCTGGAAGATCCAGCGATAGTCGGGGTGGTCGTACCGCTGTGAGAGCTGGTTGGATACCGGGTGCGTCATGTAGGTCTCACGCTCGGCCTTCGTCAGCATCGCGAAGTCGTAGTCGATGTAGTCCTGGAACCCGACGTTGTGACGCGCGGCCGACCACAGCATGTCGACGACGATCGCGGGAACGGCCTTGTGGTGCTGCGCGGACGCCTCCTTGGCGCGTTCCACCACCGATCCGACATCGATGCGGCGGGCACGTCCCAGCAGGTAGCGGATGCGGGGCGCGAGGGAAAGACGAGACATGAGGCTCCAGGGTCGGGGTCCTCACCAGTCTACGGGGGCGCGAACGCTCGACCTGGGAGCCGGAAGCTAGGCTGGAGGACGTGTGTGAGACGACCTCCAGCGCCCTGCCGCTCGCGATGATCTCCCGGTCCGCCCTGGCATCCGCGGCCTCCGTCGCCGTGTCAGCGGGAGGTCGCACGGCGGATCTCCGGCGCGACGCCTGGGGTCACGGACTCCTCGCCGTGGCACATGCCGTCACGGCGGCGGGCGCGGAGAAGGTGCTCGTCGATGCCTCCGGAGAGGTCGAGGCGCTGCGCCTGGAGGGCATCATCGGTGTCACGTCGGGTGAGCCGGACATCGATTCGACGCTGCTCTACGGTCTGCCCGATGCGAGGGGGGCACTCGCGACGCGCCCCGTGATGCGCCTGACCGGCCGCGTCATGTCCACCAAGAGGCTCCACCCCGGTGACGCCGTCTCCTACGGGTACACGTTCCGGGCCGAGGCCGCGACCACCGTCGCACTCGTGACCGGAGGATACGCCCAAGGCATCGTGCGAGCGCTCGGAAACCGCGCCGATGTCGAGATCGATGGGAAGGCGCATCCGATCGTCGGGCGCGTCGCGATGGACGTCTGCGTCGTGGACCTGCAGGGCGACGACGCCGCGCCAGGTGACGAGGTCACATACTTCGGCGGCGAGGGGCCGGCTGCCACGGGTATCGCACGATGGGCGGAGATCACAGGCTTGGAATCGTCGGAGCTCGTCACCGTCTCGGGCGCCCACGCGGTGCGGGGGTGGGAAGCGTGACCCGTCCGGAGCTGCGTCTGCGCAGCAGCACTCTCCGCGCCAACATCGTCGCCGTGCGCGAACGGGTGTCGCCGTCGGCGCTCATGATCGTCCTGAAAGACGACGCCTACGGCCACGGACTGGCCTGGGCGGTCGAGAATGCTCTGCGAGCGGGCGTCGAGTGGTTCGGCAGCTACGACATCCGCAGCGGGATCGTCACGCGTCAACTCGTCGGCGGTGAAGCCAGGGTCTTCGCCTGGGCCACTTCGACCGACACGGAGATCGATGAGGCGCTGCTGCAGGACATCGATCTCGGGGTCGGGACCGTCGAGTATCTGCGGCGGATCGTCGCGCGTGCCGCCGTCCTCGGTGTGCGCGCCCGCGTGCACCTCAAGATCGATACGGGACTGCACCGCAACGGTGTGCTCGCCGAGGACTGGGCGTCGGCGATCGCGGAGGTGCGCGGCGCGGAGAAGGCGGGCCTCGTGGAACTCGTCGGCGTGTGGAGCCATATCGCCGAGGCCAGCGATGAGGAGGACGACGAAGCGCAGGCGATCTTCCTCGACGCGGTGCGTGTCGCGGAGCGATCCGGCACCGCGCCGTCGGCGCTGCACCTGACGGCGTCGGCTGCGTCCTGGTGGCGTCCGGAGTTGCGGGGCACCGTCTCGCGGATCGGCGCCTTCTGTTACGGCATCCGCTCTGCCGAAGGACCGGAACTCGAAGGCGTCGACCCCGCCGCGCAACTCATCGCCACCGTCACCGAGGCGCGGGAGGACGGCGTGACGATCGACATCGGCAGCTTCGACGGTCTTCCATCGACGCTCGCCGGGGTGACGGTCGGAACACCCGCCGGAGGACGAGCCGTCTTGCGGGTGGGCCACACATCGTCCGAGGTGGACGCGTGGTCAGGCGCTCGCGTCGGCGATGAGGTCGCGCTGTTCGGCCCCGGAACCTCGGGGGAATGGTCGGCGACCTCGCTCGCCGAACACATCGACACGGTCGGCGAGGAGATCCTCACCAGACTGACGTCGCGGGTGCGCCGCGTGGTCATCGACTGACCAGCGGCGCCCTCGCGGTCAGGGGGCGTCGATCAGGCGGGCGGTCTCGTCGTGCCAGCTGGTGGCGACGCTGCGGAGCTTCTCTTCGTACTTGCGGCCGTGGTGGGCGCAGAACAGGAGTTCGGATCCGTTGACCTCCGCGGCGATGTACGCCTGAGCGCCACAGGAATCGCAGCGATCCATGGCCGTCAGACGGAACTCGACGGTGGAGGTGTCACGTTCGGTCGTTGCATTCATCTCGGCGCCTCCTCGGGTGTCGGCTTCGCGGGGGATTTGGTCAATACAACCACGCTGTACCTGTGTGCATGCCCGGTTTGCGGCGTGTTTCGCTCAGCGCGTACGGGCGGGCCTCCGGCTGGTCCCGTCCTGCGAGTGTCTGCGGCCGGAGTCGGGGTGGCGAGAATAGACTCGGAGATTGTGAATGCCGAGTATTCCGCCCATCATCTCCAGGTCCTCGAGGGACTCGAAGCTGTCCGCAAGCGCCCCGGCATGTACATCGGATCGAACGGTTCGCCGGGGCTCATGCACTGCCTGTGGGAGATCATCGACAACGCCGTCGACGAGGCGGTGGCCGGCAACGGCTCGAAGATCGACGTCATCCTGCATGCCGACGGCAGCGTCGAGGTGCACGACCGCGGGCGCGGCATCCCGGTCGACGTGGAGCCGCGCACCGGCCTGACCGGCGTCGAGGTCGTCTACACCAAGCTGCACGCCGGAGGGAAGTTCGGCGGCGGGTCGTACGCGGCCTCCGGCGGTCTGCACGGCGTCGGCGCCTCGGTCGTCAACGCGCTCTCCGAACGGCTGGATGTCGAGGTGGACCGCGGCGGCAAGACCTACGCGATGTCGTTCCACCGCGGGGAGCCCGGCGTCTTCACGGATTCCGGCGAGAAGCGTCCCGATGCCCCGTTCACCCCGTTCGAGGAGAACAGCGAGCTCCGCGTGATCGGGAAGGCCCCGCGCGGTGTGACCGGCACACGCGTGCGTTACTGGGCGGATCGTCAGATCTTCACCAAGGATGCCGCCTTCCAGCTGGGCGACCTCGAGACTCGGGCGCGCCAGACCGCGTTCCTCGTTCCCGGCCTCGAGATCGTCGTGCGGGACGAGCGGACCGACCGCAGCGCGGACGTCGCCGGGGACGCCGAGGACACCACCGGTCAGACCGGCGTCATCGAGACCTCGTACCTCTACGAGGGCGGGATCTCCGAGTTCGTCGACTACCTCGCCATCGACCCGCCGGTGACCGACACCTGGCGCATCCAGGGCGAGGGCACCTTCAAGGAGACCGTCCCGGTGCTGCAGGCGGACGGGCACATGGTCGCGACCGAGGTCGAGCGCGTGTGTGCCGTAGACCTCGCGCTGCGCTGGGGCACCGGCTACGACACGCGCGTCCGATCGTTCGTGAACATCATCGCGACCCCGAAGGGGGGAACGCACCAGCAGGGCTTCGAACAGGAGCTGCTCAAGGTGCTCCGCACGCAGGTCGAGCAGAACGCGCGCCGGCTCAAGGTGGGCAATGACAAGCTCGAGAAGGACGACGTCCTCGCCGGGCTCACGGCGGTGCTCACGGTCAACGTGCCAGAGCCGCAGTTCGAAGGCCAGACCAAGGAGGTTCTCGGGACCCCGGCGGTGCGGCAGATCGTGGCGCAGGTGATCCGGAAGGACCTGGCACAGCGGTTCGGTTCGACCAAGCGCGACGACAAGAACCAGGCGTCACAGCTTCTCGACAAGATCGTCTCCGAGATGAAGGCGCGCGTGTCCGCGCGCGCTCACAAGGAGACGCAGCGGAGGAAGAACGCACTGGAGTCGTCGACGCTCCCGACGAAGCTCGTCGACTGCCGCACGAACGAGGTCGAGCGCAGTGAGCTCTTCATCGTCGAGGGAGACTCGGCGCTCGGTACCGCGAAGAATGCGCGCAACAGCGAGTTCCAGGCGCTGCTGCCGATCCGGGGCAAGATCCTCAACGTGCAGAAGGCGTCGGTCGGCGACATGCTGTCGAACGCGGAGTGTGCGTCCATCATCCAGGTGATTGGGGCGGGCTCCGGTCGTACGTTCGACATCGGCGCCGCGCGGTACGGGAAGATCATCCTGATGAGCGATGCCGATGTCGACGGCGCACACATCCGTACCCTGCTGCTCACACTGTTCTTCCGCTACATGCGCCCTCTGATCGAAGACGGTCGCGTGTTCGCCGCGGTTCCGCCCCTGCACCGGATCATCGTGATGAACCCCGGCTCCAAACCGAACGAGACGATCTACACGTACAGCGAGCAGGAGATGCATGCGCTGCTGGCGAAGCTCCGCAAGGCGGGCAAGCGCTGGCACGAGCCCATCCAGCGCTACAAGGGTCTCGGTGAGATGGACGCCGAGCAGCTGGCGAACACGACGATGGACCGCTCCGGACGCCTTCTGCGTCGTGTGCGGATGGAGGATGCCGAGGCCGCGGGGCGCGTCTTCGAACTGCTCATGGGCAACGAGGTCGCCCCGCGTCGCGAGTTCATCATCGACTCCTCCGACCGCCTGTCCCGCGAGTCGATCGACGCCTGACGTCAGCGGGTAGCCGAGACGAGAAGAGGGACCCGGTAGTCCGGGTCCCTCTTCTGCTGTCCGTTGCGCGATGCCTCAGACGATCGTGCGGCCGATGCTCCCGATCACACCGTCGATGGGCTGACCCGAGGCGTCTCGGCGAGCGCCCGTCTCCGGCAGCTTGCGTACCGCTCCGGTCGGGTCGACGGCTTGCGGCGGGTTCGGTCCGACCCACGCGACCGTGAGGCGGTCCTCGCCCTTCAGGAACGCATGCGCGCGCACACCACCCGTGGCGCGGCCCTTCGCGGGGTACTCCGCGAACGACGACACCTTCGCGCGGCCGGGGTCCGTCCCGGGGAGGATGCTCTCGCCGCCGGACACCGTCGCGACGACCGCGTCCGTCGTTGGATCGACGGCGCCGAAGAAGAGGACGGACGCGCGGGAGCCGAGCTTGACGCCGGCCATGCCGCCCGCCGGGGCTCCCTGCGGTCGAACCGTCGAGGCGGGGAAGCGGAGCAGCTGGGCGTCGGTCGTGACGAACACGAGATCGGTGCCGTCCGGAGCCTCGGCCGCACCGACGACGGTGTCGCCCGGCTTCATCCCGATGACCTCGAGGTCGGGTCGCACGGGGAGCGAGGAAGGCACGACGCGCTTGACCGTGCCCTGGGCGGTTCCGAGTGCGACCGGGGTGTCGCTGTCGAAGCGGACGAACGCGAGGATCTTCTCACCCTTGGTCGTGATGCCGAGGTAGTCGCGCAGCGGTGTGCCCGCGGCCAGCTGCACCGATGTCGACGGCACAGACGGCAGGTCGACGGGAGAGAAGCGCACGACACGCCCCAGACTCGTCACGGCACCGATATCCGCGCGGACCGTCGTCTCGAGTGTGGTGAGGATGGCGTCATGTTTGCTTCGCCGCGCCGGGACGGCGAGTTCCTGCCCCTCGCCGAGGTCGACCCGCACGGCACGACCCGTGGTCGACAGGACGAGCACTGTGGGGGCATCGGCGATCTGCAGGTCGACCGCGCCCTTCGTGGCACGCGGCTTCGGAGGCGCAGCGTTCATCAAGAGGGTTCGACGAGGCGTCCCGTAGGCATCGGCGGCGGCGTCGAGCTCGCGCGCGACGGCGGCGCGCAGCAGCACCGGACTCCCGAGGAGCTCCCGCAGCGACGCGATCTCGGCCAGCAACGCGTCGCGTTCGGTCTCGAGCTCGATGCGCGAGAACTTGGTCAGGCGACGCAGCCGCAGTTCGAGGATGTACTCGGCCTGCAGCTCGCTCAGATCGAAGACGGAGCGAAGACGCGTCCTGGCCTGCTCCGAGTCGTCGGAGGAGCGGATCACCTGGATGACCTCGTCGATGTCGAGGATCGCGATGAGCAGCCCCTCGACGAGGTGCAGTCGTTCTTCGCGTCGTGCGAGGCGATAGCGACTGCGACGCGTGATGACCTCGAGGCGGTGCCCGACGTAGACGCTCAGCATCTCCTTGAGGCCGAGAGTGCGCGGCTGGCCGTCGACGAGCGCGACGTTGTTGATGCTGAAGGAGTCCTCCAGCGGGGTCAGACGGTAGAGCTGCTCGAGGACGGCGTTCGGGTCGAATCCCGTCTTGACCCCGATCGCGACGCGCAGCCCGTGGTTGCGGTCGGTGAGGTCGGTGACGTCGCTGATGCCCTGCAGTTTCTTGGCCTGCACGGCGTCACGGATCTTCTCGATAAGTCGTTCGGGCCCGACCATGTACGGGAGCTCGGAGACGATGATGCCGGTGCGTCGAGGGCCGAGCGGCTCGATCGACGTCTTGCCGCGGACCTTGAGAGCGCCGCGGCCGTTCGTGTATGCGTCTTTGACCCCGTCGAGTCCCATCAGGATCCCGCCGGAGGGGAAGTCGGGTCCCGGTACGAACTCCATCAGCTCCTCGGTGGTCGCGTCCGGGTTCTCGAGCAGGTGGGTGGCAGCGGCGACGACCTCGATGAGGTTGTGCGGGGCCATGTTGGTCGCCATGCCGACGGCGATGCCGCTGGCACCGTTCACGAGCAGGTTGGGGAATGCCGCGGGGAGCACCGCAGGCTGCTGGAACTGCCCGTCGTAGTTCGGGATGAAGTCGACGACGTCCTCGTCGAGATTCTCGGTGAGCGCGAGAGCGGCGGCGGCGAGACGAGCCTCGGTGTATCGGGCGGCAGCCGGACCGTCGTCGAGCGAGCCGAAGTTGCCGTGGCCGTCGACGAGGGGCACGCGCAGCGCCCACTCCTGTGCCAGCCGCACCAGGGCGTCGTAGATCGCCGAGTCGCCGTGCGGGTGCAGCTTCCCCATCACTTCGCCGACGACACGGGCGCTCTTGACGTGTCCGCGGTCGGGGCGCAGGCCCATCTCGGCCATCTGGTAGAGGATGCGCCGTTGCACCGGCTTCAGGCCGTCACGGGCATCGGGCAGGGCCCGCGAGTAGATCACCGAGTACGCGTACTCGAGGAACGAACCCTGCATCTCCGAGGAGAGGTCGATGTCCTGGATGCGTTCCTCGACGGGCTCGGGCGGCGGCGTTTTCGGCATGGACTTCCTGAAGGCGTACGGGAGCCTGTGTCAGACTGGCTCGGATGTCCCTCATGCTACCGTCCGAGTCGCCGAGCGTCCGGAGCGTCGTCGGGGTGGCGGCGGACCTGTCGTCCGCGCTCCGCGGTGAATCCGCTGTGCTGCCGCGCGTCGATTCGGCCGTCCTCGTCGTGATCGACGGCCTCGGTGCGATCAGCCTCCGCGGTCACGCCGGACATGCGCGCGCACTGACGGCCGGGATGGCGAAGAAGGACGTCGCCCGAACCGTGTTCCCTTCCACCACCGCAGCGGCGCTCACGAGCATCGTCACCGGTGTGTGGCCCGGCGAGCACGGACTGGTGGGCTACCGCGTGCGGGACGCGAGCCGCGACGTCCTCGTCAACCAGCTCAGCGGCTGGGAGACGGACGGCATCGACCCGCTCACCTGGCAGGCGGCGGACACGATCTTCGAGCGCGTGGGTCGCGTCGGGCACCCGAGCTTCGCGGTCGGCTTCGGCGGCTACGCGCACAGCGGGTTCACCAAGGCCACCCTCCGAGGGGCGGAGTTCGTCGCGGCGACGACGGCTGCCTCCCGCATCGAAGCCGCGTACGCGCTGGCCCAGGGGAACCCGGGTTCGCTCGTCTACTGCTACCTGCCAGAGGTCGACAAGGCTGGTCACAAGCACGGCATCGCCTCTCGCGAGTGGGTCGCCGCGCTCGAGGACATCGACGCGGCCCTTTCGGTGCGGGTGCCTCCGGGAATCGGGGTGCTCGTCACGTCAGACCACGGGATGGTCGATGTGCCGGTGAACCGCCAGGTCGTGCTCGACGAGGAGCATCTGGTCGGGGTCCGCCACCTCGGCGGCGAGCCTCGGATGCTCCATGTCTATCTCGAACCCGACGCCGACTCCGCCGCGGTGACCGCGCGCTGGAGAGCCGACCTCGAGGGCATGGCCGACGTGATCACGCGTGAAGAGGCCGTTCAGTCCGGACTGTTCGGTCCGACCGTGACAGAGGCGGCCGCATCCAGGATCGGCGACCTGCTGGCGATCGCACGCGGCGCATGGGCCATCTACGACGGAACGGCCGCCGACCAGCGAGGGCGTGGAATGATCGGCCAGCACGGCGCACTCACGCCCGAGGAGCGACAGGTGCCACTGCTGCGCCTGGGGGCGTTCGCGCGCTGACCCTCACTCGTCGGTGCGTGCCCCGAAGACGATCTCGTCCCATGAGGGCATCGCGTTGCGTCGACGTCGCCGACCGCTTGAGTCGCCCGTTTCCGAGGGTGATGCCTGAGAAGACGGTTGCGTCGGCTGGGGTTCCTCTTGCTGCTGCTCGAGCGCATCGAACAGCGCGATCGGGTCGGAGTGATCGTCATCTTCGGCGTCTTCGAGCACGGGCGCGGTCTCGCGCTGACCGCGTCGGCGACGGAGCGCCTCGAGCAGATCGGCGGTCTCCGGGTTGGTGCTCTGTCCCGAGGGCGCGCGCTTGATCGCCGCATCCTGTGCGGCGACGTCGGAGCGCGCCGGAAGTGCGGGGTCGTCGATCTCGGCCTCAGGCGTCGGGAGGAGGCGGGGCCCGAACGCTCCGGAGTCGAAGCGACTCTCATCCTTGTAGGGAGATGTGGCGCGGTCTGCCTCGACCGCACGCAGGCGCGGGATGAGGCCCTCGGGGAGGGAGCCTTGGCGGGAGAGCTGCGTCGCATCCGCGTTCAACGGCGAGAGGGCGCTGCGACGCGGATCGAAGCTCCAGCGTGCGTCGTGTTCGACATCGTTGGCGGTGAACTCGAGCTTGACCGTCCAGCCCGTGTCTTCCTTCCAGCTGGCCCAGCGTTCCGAGGTGGCCGCGACCTCGGCGAGCTTGGCACGGACGGCGGCGCCGAAGGTCGGCTGGGCGTCTGGCTCGACCTCGCTGCCGATGAGCACGGGCACCGCGAGGGCCTGACCGATGATGTGCTCCCGCTCGGCGAGGACCGGGCCCTCGAATCGGGCGACGTCGTCGACGCTGATCCCGAGGAGCTCGGCGACCTCCGGAGCTGTGAGGCCGGCGCGGATCTGCGCCTGGATGTCGCGCGGGCTCGCGGCGAGCTTCTGGGCGGTGGGCTCTGACTGGCGCGTGGCGCGACGGATCTCTCGCTGCAGCATGTCGTCGATGGGCAGCGCGAACCGCTCGCCCGACTCGGTCGCGAGTACGAGGACTCCTGCTTCTGTGCCGACGATGGTGACGTTTTCCATGCGAATGCCCCTCTGATGGGTGTCCGTTCATGGTGTCACGCGACGGGCGCAGCGGCGGGGAATACCTTGGGCGTGCCGTGAGTTTGCTCTGTCGCACGGACCCGCATTTGCGTTATGCCTTTGGGTCGTGCAAACTATGGCCGCCGAATACCCGACGGCGCACCACCCACTCGCACCATGAAAGTGGAGATCTACCGCATGGCAACCGATTACGACGCCCCCCGAAAGAGTGAAGACGACTCCGAGTCGATCGAAGCCCTGAAGGAGCGTGTGCCGGACAAGAACTCCGGCTCAAGCGGGGACGAAGACTCCGACAACCCGTCGAGCTTCGACCTCCCGGGTGCCGACCTTTCCGACCTCGAGCTCGATGTCGTCGTGCTGCCAGCGCAGCAGGACGAGTTCACGTGCATGAGCTGCTTCCTCGTGAAGCACCGCTCGCAGCTCGACCACGAGGGCGCATCCGGGCCCATCTGCAAGGAGTGCGCTGCCTAGCAGCTCTCCGAGCGACGTCTCACGCGCCCCCGACCATCGGTCAGGGGCGCGCTGTCGTTTACCGGGTGTCCGTCAGGCTCTGGCAGCTCGGATGGCCGCAGCGAGGCGATCGGGGGTACGGCTGGAGATCGTCCAGGCGACGACAGGGTCGTCCGCATCGATGTTCGGCACGACGACGATGCCGTCGATGCCGCCGCGGATCAGGTGCCAACCGCGGGCGGGAAGATCGGGTCCACGTGCCTGTCTGGCTTCTTCGCCGGTCAGTGCGACGGGTTCACCCAGGAACTGTGCGTCGATGTGCGCGCGTCCTGCGCGAAGGACGGGGCCCTCCACGGCGACGACGGGGGTCGCGAGGACGAATCCGAGCACGAGGAGCGCGGAGACCGCCGCTCCCAGCACGAGGGCGAACGTCGAACCGATGGGGACGAAGACGAGCGACACCATCGGCCCGGCCACGGCGACGGTGACGAGAAGCCACAGGCTCGGGGAGAGCCGTTCGCGATAGCGGGTACGTGCGTCTGTGGCGGGGTTCTGCATTAGCCTCATGGGGTGACCGATTCCGTTGATGTCCCCATTATCGCTGCAGTCACTCCCGCGTACGCGCATCCGGGAGACGCCGGTGCAGATCTGGTCGCGGCCGAGGCCGTGCATCTCGAGCCGGGGGAGCGGGCTCTGGTCGCGACGGGCGTGCGCATCGCGCTCCCGGATGGATATGCCGCCTTCGTGGTGCCGCGGAGCGGACTCGCCGCGAAGCACGGCATCTCGATCGTCAACTCGCCCGGCACCGTCGACGCCGGGTACCGCGGTGAGATCAAGGTGAGTCTGATCAACACGGATACCCGCAGCGCGTACGATGTGGCGGTCGGCGATCGCATCGCGCAGCTGATCGTCATGCCGGTGACGCGTGCCACGTTCCTCCCGGTCGATGAGCTGCCAGACAGCGTCCGCGGTGACGGGGGATTCGGATCCACCGGATACCAGGCGGCGCTCCACCAGAACGAAGCAGGACAAGCCAATGACTGACAACAACGACACCCCTTCGAAGTCGGCGCCCGAGAACCGCGCCACCGACGGACCCTTCGACGACTCCGAGGCGAACCCGGTCCGGCCGTACATCGATCTCGGGGGGATCAAGATCCTTCCTCGTGAAGGCCTCAACCTGCGACTCGAGGTGGAGGAGCAGACCAAGCGCATCGTGGCCGTCGGCCTGGACTACGCCGACTCGTCGTTGCAGGTGCAGCCGTTCGCGGCGCCGCGATCCGGCGGTCTCTGGGATGAGACCCGTGTGCAGCTGCGCGATCAGGTGAAGGCGCAGGGCGGCCGGGTCGAGGAGCGCGACGGTCCGCTGGGCAAGGAGCTGCTCGCCGAGGTCCCGGCGACGGCGAGCGAGGGTTCGGGTCTGCGTCTCGCGCGCTTCATCGGCATCGACGGTCCGCGCTGGTTCCTCCGTGGGGTCATCGGCGGCGCGGGTGCGTCGGACCCGGAGGCCGGCGCCAAGGTCGAGGATCTGTTCCGATCGATCGTCGTCGTGCGCGGTGGCTCGCCCATGCCGCCACGCGACCTGATCCCGCTGAAGATGCCGGCGACACCGGGCTCCGCGTGAGCACGCCGGAACACGAGCCGGAGCGTGAGAAGCGCACCTCGGAACTCCTCGGAGAGGCGCTGGGCAGTGCGGCTCGCCGTGCCGGGCTCGACCCGGCGGAGAGCGCCAGCACCCACAAGGTCGTGTGGTCGGCCATCGGCGGGGTTCGCGGCATCCTGGAGTCGGTGCTGCCCAGCCTCGCGTTCGTCATCATCTTCACGATCCGTCCCGAACCGCTGATCCTCTCTCTGGGGATCTCCGTCGGCCTCGCCGCGGTCTTCACGGTCGTGCGGCTGCTGCAGAAGTCGCCGCCGTCCGCCGCAATCGGCGGGCTGGTGGCCGCGGTGGCTGCGGCCGGACTGGCGCTGTGGACGGGGCGCGGGGCCGACAACTTCGTCCCCGGCCTGATCACGAACGCCGTGTACGGCACGGTCATCCTGGTGTCGGCGTTGATCGGATGGTCGCTGATCGGCCTCGCCGTCGGGTTCCTGATGGGGGAGGGCACCACCTGGCGCAACGATCGACGCAAGCGTCGCGCATACTTCTGGCTCGGCATCGCATGGGCGGCGCTGTTCTTCGCGCGGCTCGCGGTGCAGCTGCCGCTCTACCTTGCCGGCGACGTCACAGCGCTCGGCACGCTCAAGCTCATCATGGGGCTGCCCCTGTTCGCGCCCCTCATCGCCGTCACCTGGCTGGTCGTCCGAGCGCTCCATCCTCGGGAGCCGGCGCGCGAGGATGCCGCCGAGGCATGATAGATTTATCTTGACATCAAGATAAATCGCAGGCTTTCGCCGGCGCGCAGGGCGGAGCAGACTGGTTAGGTCCGCCTTGCTAGCCGCAGGAGCTCGCTGGCGAGCAAGATGGAGGCGCCTGTCGCTCCCATCCGAATAGAAGGAGACGGATTCGTGTCCACGGTGAACAGCTTCGGTGCCAAGAGCACCCTGACAGTCGGCAGCACCGACTACGAGATCTTCCGCATCGACACGGTGCCCGGTTTCGAGAAGCTCCCCTTCAGTCTCAAGGTCCTCCTGGAGAACCTGCTCCGCACCGAGGACGGCGCGAACGTGACGAAGGCGCAGATCGAGGCACTGGGGTCGTGGGATGCCGCGGCAGAGCCCAACACCGAGATCCAGTTCACGCCGGCCCGTGTGGTCATGCAGGACTTCACCGGTGTGCCCTGCATCGTCGACCTCGCCACCATGCGCGAGGCCGTGACGGCGCTCGGCGGCGACGCGAACAAGATCAATCCGCTCTCGCCCGCCGAGATGGTCATCGACCACTCGGTGATCGCCGACCTGTTCGGCTCGGAGAACGCCCTCGAGCGCAACGTCGAGATCGAGTACGAGCGCAACGGCGAGCGCTACCAGTTCCTTCGCTGGGGTCAGACCGCGTTCAGCGACTTCAAGGTCGTCCCGCCCGGAACCGGCATCGTCCACCAGGTGAACATCGAGCACCTCGCGAAGGTCATCTACGACCGCACCGTCGACGGTGTGCTCCGTGCGTACCCCGACACCTGCGTCGGCACCGACTCGCACACCACGATGGTCAACGGCCTCGGCGTGCTGGGCTGGGGCGTCGGCGGTATCGAGGCGGAGGCGGCCATGCTCGGTCAGCCCGTGTCGATGCTCATCCCGCGCGTCGTCGGCTTCAAGCTGTCGGGCGAGATCCCCGCCGGCGTCACCGCGACCGACGTCGTGCTCACGATCACCGACCTGCTGCGCAAGCACGGCGTGGTCGGCAAGTTCGTGGAGTTCTACGGCGAGGGCGTGGCATCCGTGCCGCTCGCGAACCGCGCCACGATCGGCAACATGTCTCCGGAGTTCGGCTCCACCGCGGCGATCTTCCCGATCGACGACGTCACCCTCGACTACCTGCGCCTCACCGGCCGCAGCGAAGAGGCCGTCGCACTGGTCGAGGCGTACGCCAAGGAGCAGAAGCTCTGGCACGACGCCTCGCACGAGCCGACCTTCAGCGAGTACCTCGAGCTCGACCTCGGCACTGTGGTGCCGTCGATCGCCGGCCCGAAGCGCCCGCAGGACCGCATCCTCCTCTCCGAGGCGAAGTCGCAGTTCGAGCAGGACATCCTGAGCTATGCGACGCCCTCGACGAGCGACGACATCGTCGACCTCGAGTCGAAGCACTCGTTCCCGGCGTCCGACCCGGGACAGGTCCCCGGCGAAGAGGAGCCGACGACGCGTCCCGTGCACATCAGCAGCGGTGCGCCGACGAACGCCTCCAACCCGGTGCCCGTGACGACCCCGTCGGGGGAGAAGTACATCCTCGACAACGGCGCCGTGACCCTCGCGGCGATCACCTCGTGCACCAACACGTCGAACCCGTCTGTCATGATCGCCGCAGGTCTCGTCGCGCGCAAGGCATTGGAGAAGGGCCTCAAGCAGAAGCCGTGGGTCAAGACCACGCTCGGACCCGGCTCGAAGGTCGTCACCGACTACTACGAGAAGTCCGGTCTCGACAAGGACCTCGAGGGGCTCGGCTTCTACACCGTCGGCTACGGCTGCACGATCTGCATCGGCAACTCGGGACCGCTCATCGAAGAGGTCTCCGAAGCGATCAACTCGCACGACCTCGCCGTCACGGCCGTCCTCTCGGGCAACCGCAACTTCGAGGGGCGCATCAGCCCCGATGTGAAGATGAACTACCTCGCCAGCCCTCCGCTGGTGATCGCCTACGCTCTGGCCGGCTCGATGCACTTCGACTTCGAGAACGACGCGCTCGGCAAGGGCAGCGACGGACAGGATGTCTTCCTGAAGGACATCTGGCCGACGCCCGACGAGGTGCAGGAGATCGTCGACTCGTCGATCTCGCGCGACCAGTTCATCAAGCAGTATGCGACGGTTTTCGACGGCGACGAGCGCTGGCGCAACCTCCCGACGCCGGACGACGACACGTTCCAGTGGGACGAGAACTCGACCTACGTCCGCAAGGCACCGTACTTCGACGGCATGACCATGGAGCTCACCCCGGTCAAGGACATCGAGGGCGCGCGCGTGATGGCGACGCTCGGCGACTCGGTCACCACCGACCACATCTCGCCGGCCGGAAACATCAAGCCCGGTACGCCTGCGGCGCAGTACCTCACAGAGCACGGCGTCGACCGTAAGGACTTCAACTCCTTCGGTTCGCGTCGTGGCAACCACGAGGTCATGATCCGCGGGACGTTCGCGAACATCCGCCTGAAGAACCTCATGGTCTCGGCCGTCAACGACGGACAGGTCGTGGAGGGCGGCTTCACGCGCGACTTCACGCAGCCCGGGGGCCCGCAGTCGTACATCTACGACGCGAGCATGAACTACCAGGAGCAGGGCACCCCGCTCGTCATCTTCGGCGGCAAGGAGTACGGCTCCGGCTCGTCGCGTGACTGGGCGGCCAAGGGCACGAGCCTGCTGGGCGTCAAGGCCGTCATCACCGAGAGCTTCGAGCGTATCCACCGCTCGAACCTCATCGGCATGGGCGTCGTCCCGCTGCAGTTCCCCGCAGGCGAGAGCTGGGAGTCGCTCGGGCTCGACGGCACCGAGATCGTCTCGATCTCGGGTCTGGAAGAGCTCAACAACGGTGTGACGCCGAAGACGGTCAAGGTCACGGCCACCCCGAGCGAGCACTCGCCCGAGGGCAAGCAGACCGTGGAGTTCGACGCCGTCGTCCGTATCGACACCCCGGGTGAGGCGGACTACTACCGCAACGGCGGCATCCTGCAGTACGTGCTGCGTTCGCTGGTCTGATCGCACAGACGGAAGGGGCTCGGGTCTTCGGACACGAGCCCCTTCCTCGTGTCAAGGGGGTCTCCGTGCAGCATGGTCTGCGGGGCCCGCGGGGTAGGATCGAGAGGCGCCCGCACCCTCGTCGGGCGCTTCCGGCGGAGCCTGTGAGGAGGCGCAGATGCCCATTCTTCCGAGCATCTCAGGACCCCGTGATCTGGACGCCCTCTCGGCCGACCAACTGGAGCAGCTCGCCGCGGAGATCCGGGAGTTCCTGGTCGACAACGTCTCCCGGACGGGGGGCCACCTCGGGCCGAACCTCGGAGTGGTCGAGCTGACCATCGCACTGCACCGGGTCTTCTCCTCCCCGGACGACCCCTTCATCTTCGACACGGGCCACCAGTCCTACGTGCACAAGCTGCTCACCGGTCGGCAGGACTTCTCCGCCCTGCGGGTGCGAGGAGGCCTTGCCGGGTACCCGCAACGCGGGGAGAGCGCCCATGACGTCGTGGAGTCCTCCCACGCCTCGAGCTCGCTCAGCTGGGCCGACGGCATCTCCCGGGCGCTCACGGCGACCGGTCGTGCCGATCGCCATGTCGTCGCGGTCGTCGGCGACGGTGCTCTCACTGGCGGCATGACGTGGGAGGCGCTGAACAACATCTCCGACGACAACGACCGCAATCTCGTGATCGTCGTCAATGACAACGGGCGCTCATACGCCCCGACGATCGGTGGCATGTCGCGGTACCTCAACAGGGTGCGCACCGCCGCGGCGTACAAAGACCTGCATCAGCGCTCCGACCGCCTGTTCCGGGCCTTCGGCCCCGTCGGCCGAGCCGTCTTCCGTGGGGTCCGAGGGGGAACGCACGGCTTCCTGTCACGGTTCACCAACAACGAGGCGCTGTACTCCAACCTCGACATCAAGTACCTGGGTCCGGTCGACGGGCACGACCTCCCGGCACTGCTGGAGACCCTCGAGCTGGCGAAGTCGTACGGCGCCCCGGTGATCGTGCACGCGATCACCGAGAAGGGCCGTGGATACCAGCCGGCGCGCGACGATGAAGCCGACCAGTTCCACGCCGTCGGGAAGATCGATCCGACGACCGGGGAGACGCTGTCGTCCGGCGGCCGAGGATGGACCGATGTGTTCTCCGATGCCCTCGTCTCCGTAGGTGAGCAGCGCGGCGACGTGATCGCGATGACGGCCGCGATGCTGCGGCCGACCGGTCTCGCTCCCTTCGCTGAGCGGTTCCCCGATCGGGTGTACGACGTCGGCATCGCCGAACAGCACGCGGTCGCGTCCGCCGCCGGACTCGCCTTCGGGGGGCTGCACCCTGTGGTGGCGCTCTATGCCACGTTCATGGGGCGAGCGTTCGATCAGGTGCTGATGGACGTCGCCCTGCACCGCGCCGGAGTCACCTTCGTGCTGGATCGCGCCGGGGTGACCGGCCCGGACGGTCCCAGCCACCACGGCATGTGGGACCTGGCCATGCTCCAGATCGTCCCGCACATCCGTATCGCCGCTCCGCGAGACGGCGCCCGGCTGACGGAGGCCCTGAACGAGGCCGTCGAGGTCGACGACGCCCCCACGGTCATCCGCTTCCCGAAGGGCGAGGTCGCCGAGGATCTCCCGGCGATCGAGCGCCTGCGTGATGGCGTCGACGTGCTCGCCCGCGGCGAGAGCGAAGACGTTCTGATCGTGGCGATCGGTCCCTTCGCGGAACTCGCCTTGGACGTCGCCGATCGTCTGCGCGCGCAGGGGATCGGGGCGACGGTCATCGATCCGCGCTGGGCCATCCCGGTGCAGCCGTCCATCGTCGAGCTCGCCGGACATCACCGGCTCGTCATCACGCTCGAAGACGGGATCCGCGTCGGCGGTATCGGCACCCGGGTCCGCCAGGTCCTCCGCGAGGCCGGCATCGACACGGCGGTCGACGAGCTCGGCCTGCCGGATGAGTTCATCGACCATGCCAGTCGCGACCAGATCCTCGCGGATGCGGGACTCACGCCGTCGAAGATCGCGCAGGACATCGTCGCGCAGGTTCTCGGAACCCGCATCCCGAAGGCGCGCCACGCCGGGGAGACGGGTGCGATCGACCTTCCGCTGCACGAACGGCACTGAGCCGAGCGTCTTGAGCCGACGTCTTCCCCGGCACCGCGTCGGCGGGCGTCAGTTCAGCGCGTGCAGAGCGGCGACGGCCTGAGCGCCGCGGTCGACGTCGCGGAGTGCCGTCGAGAGGAGATACCCGTCGGTCAGGGCGTCGCCGGTCACCATGACGCGCACGAGCTCCACGCCGCAGGCGCGACGCACCTCTTCGGCACTCGCGGCGATGACGCGGTTGTTGATCTCGTCGTTGTGCGGCAGCTCGGTGCCCTCGAGTCCGCGGATGACATCTCTCAGTGCTGCTCCGACGATGTTCGAGGCCCGCTCCTTGACGTTCACGACGTCGAGCTCGAACACCCGCAGATCTCGACCGCTCGGTATCGGTCGCCATTCGAACGATGCGTGGACCCGGTGCTGGTGCCCGTTCGCTCCGCCCATCTCCCGCACCGGGAGATCGGTGGCCCGACAGCGGACGTCGATCAGGCGGTACCAGTAGAACAGCGGGAACGCGCCGTGCGAGCCCGGATCGAGCACGACCACCTCGCCGACCGCGCCTCCGCGATTGGTCGGGCGTCGCTGGGGACGATTGCGGATGATGGGCTTGCCGTTCCGCGTCCGGATGGCGGCCCAGCCCTCGTCGACGGTGACGATGAAGAGCTTCAGGAGAGCGGGAAGAACCAGGAGGGTCGTGAGGATCGCCGTTCCGGTCTTCATCAGCCCCGACATCCCTTTGCCGCCCAGCATCGTGAAGAGCATGTCCATGACACCACTGTGCAGGGCGATGTTGCGCGAGGAGGCCGAAGGAGAGCATGGATCGGGGGAGTTCATGCGCTGTTCCCCGGTCGTTCCCCAGGGCGCCGTGCCGCGGATACGGGGCGACGCGGAGCGGTCGGGGGCGGAGCTCAGCCGACGTCGGCGAGGGTGCGCGCGACGACCGGCTCCACGACCGGAAGGCACCGGTCGCGATCGGCGTCGACGAGACCGACACGGGTGCGCCGGTCGACCACGTCCTCGGCGGTCAGGGCACCCTCAACACGCACGGCGAACTCGACTTCCGCCCGGGTGAGCCCTGTCGTGTCATCGAGCACCTCACTCGCGGTGGGGACGTCGCGATCGACGAGGCGCAGCGTGGCGGTGCGACTGGGGGCCGCCTGAAGACCACGCACCTCCGACGCCAGATCCACGGCATCCTCGGCCATCCGCCGATACGTCGTCAGCTTCCCGCCGAGCACCGTCACGAAACCCGCATCGGAGACCGCCACGAGGTGTCGCCGTGAGACGTCGGCCGTCGCATCCGTCCCGCTGTCGACGAGGGGACGCAGGCCTGCGAACGCGCCGCGCACCTGATCGCGTCGGATCGGTGTCGTGAGCACCCGGTTGAGGCTTCGCAGGAGGAAGTCGATCTCCGGTGCGGTCGGTTGCGCCACGCGGGGCACGGTCCCCGGAGCGTCCTCGTCCGTGAGACCGACGATGATCCGTCCATGCGGCTGTGGGAGTGCGAAGACGTAGCGACTGATCGAACCCTCGTGCGGGATGGTGAGGGCCGTCATCGGCGACCCCAGGTCGGCGGCGTCGAGCACGATGTGTGTCCCGCGACTGGGTCGCACGCGGATGGCCTCATCGAGCGAGCCGGCCCACACGCCGGTGGCGTTGATCACGGATCGGGCGGCGATCTCGAATCGCTCTCCCGTGAGCACGTCCTCGGCGCTCGCACCGTCATCTCGGAGCATCGTCGCTCGGACCCTGGTGAGGATGCGCGCACCGCGGGCCGCGGCAGTACGCACCACCGTCGTCACGAGGCGCGCGTCGTCGATCAGCTGTCCGTCGTACGACAGCATGCCGCCCCGGAGGCCGCGTGAGTCGAGGGCGGGCGCCAGTCGGGCTGCCGCCTGCGCGGAGACGATGTGCGGCGCGGGCAGCACCTCCCGGGGCGTGTGCGCCCGCATCCGGAGCAGGTCGCCGAGCCCCATGCCGACCGCGCCCGCCATGCGCTGGCGCAGAGTGACGTCGCGGCTGAAGGGCAGTAGTTGTCCGAGTGGTCGGATCAGGTGCGGAGCGATCGTCGTCATGAGCAGGTGCCGCTCCAGGGCGCTCTCCTTCGCGGTCGCGACGTCGCCTGTCGCGAGGTACCGCAGCCCGCCGTGCACGAGTTTCGAGCTGAAGCGACTGGTGCCGAAGGCGAGGTCCTCCGCTTCGATCAGCGTCACGGTGAGGCCGCGAGAGGCGGCGTCGAGCGCCAGGCCCGCGCCGGTGATGCCCCCGCCGATGACGAGGACATCCGCCCGCTCATCGGCGGCGAAGGCCAGGTCGGTCCTCCGGCGCGCGGCGTTGAGCGCGGATGACGGCGTGCTCATGGGCGCAGCAGCCCGTCGAGCGCGGCGCGCAGCTCCCGCTCCCACGCGGCCTCGGAGATGAGATCGGCGACCGTGCCGTGCGAGAGGACAGCGGACTGCGCGATGAGCATCAGCATGACCGCGATCTCCTGCGGTGCCCCCGGCCTGACCGACCCGTCCGCCTGCGCGGAGCCGATGGCGGTCGCCAGCCACTGCAGGATCATGCGCTGACTCGAGCCGACACGGTGCAGGGTGTAGCGCGTGAAGGCTTCAGGCTCGTCGTCGAGCAGCCGCGCGTACAACGGGTCGTTGCGGAAGAGCGTGGTGAAGCGCAGCACATCGTCGACCAGCGCGGTGCGGGTGTGTGCCTCGGCGGTGAACGTGCTCAGGATGCCGTCGACGCGGCGGAGGAGCGCCGCGCGGACGACATCGTCGGCGTCGCTCCAGCTGCGGTAGATCGTGGGGCGGCTGAGCTCGGAGCGGCGTGCGAGTTCGGCGATCGTCACCCCGTGGACTCCGCGACGTTCGATCAGGGTGTCTGCGGCGTCGAGGATGCGCGTCTGCGTGGCGTCCCAGAGTGGTTGACGTTCTTCCATGATGTGTCACACTGTAATGCATGGGCCGAGACAATGGCAGGGTCGAGGACGACCCGTCGATGAGGTGGAACGGCTGGGGCGAGCCAGGCAAGGCGAAGGGCCTTCCGCTGGCGGTACGCTCCCTGCTGCCACTGCTGCTCGGACGCATCCGCAAGCCCGACGCCGCGGTCGAGCTCGCCCAGGTGCGGGTGACCCCCTCGACACTGAGCGATGAAGACCTCGTGGCGTTCCGCGCCGTCGTCGGCCCGCAGCACGTGGACGTCACAGCGGAGGGGCGCATCCGTCATGCCGGGGGACGTTCGACTCCCGATCTCCTCCGCCGACGACAGCGCGAGCAGGACGTCCCTGATGCAGTGGTCCGTCCCGCGAGTCACGACGAGGTCCGCGGCTGTCTCGATGTCGCGGGCCGGCACGGCGTCGCGGTCATCCCCTTCGGCGGTGGCACGAGCGTCGTCGGCGCGTTGGACCCGGAGAAGGGCGACCAGCACGCGGTCGTGAGCCTCGACCTTCGACGTCTGAGCGGGCTGCTCCGCCTCGACGAGGTGAGCGGCGAAGCGGTGCTCGCGGCCGGCACCACGGGTCCGGAAGCCGAGTCGCTGCTCGCCGCTCACGGCCTCGAGCTCGGTCACTATCCGCAGAGCTTCCGGTACGCGACGATCGGCGGCTTCGCGGCGGCGCGCTCCTCCGGTCAGAACTCCGCGGGCAACGGACGCTTCGAGACCATGGTCACGGGGATACGCGTCGCGACGCCGAGCGGAGATATCGATCTCGGGCGTTCACCCGGCTCCGCCGCCGGCCCCGACCTGATCCGGGTGTTCCTCGGCTCGGAGGGCATCTTCGGCGTGATCACCGAAGTCCGCGTGTGCGTGCATCCGATCCCACGGGAGCGGGTGTTCGAGTCGTGGTCGTTCCCGGACTTCGCCGCCGGCGCCATGGGGCTGCGAAGCGTGGCGCAGCAGGGCGGCGGGCCCACCGTCATCCGCCTGTCCGACGAGGCGGAGACGGCGGTGAGCCTGGCCCAGGTCGGCAAGATCGGCAAGGCGCTCGCGAAGGGCGCGAGTGTCGTGACCGTGTATGAGGGCGAGGGGATCGCCGAGCGTCGAGCCCGCGCCAGTGCCCTGCTGTCGGCTGCGGGCGGTACATCGGCCGGTGAAGGCGCGGCCGAGGAATGGGTGCAGGGTCGCTTCGACGGTCCGTATCTGCGGGACTCGCTGTTGGACGCCGGAGTGTTCTGCGAAACGCTCGAGACCGCGACGACCTGGTCGAACCTGCTCGACCTGCGTGCGGCCGTCGAGTCCGCGCTCAAGGAGGGGTTCGCGGAAACCGGGGCCCGGTCGTACGTGATGTGCCACGTCTCGCACGTCTATCCCACGGGGGCCTCGCTGTACTTCACCGTCCTCGCCGGCATCCGCGCCGATCCGCTCTCGGTGTGGGAAGCAGTCAAGTCGCGGGTGAACGACGCGATCATCGCGACCGGCGGCACGATCAGTCATCACCACGCCGTTGGCCGTGACCACGCCGCGTGGCTCGAGCAGGAGATCGGCCACACCGGCATCCGCATCCTCCGTGCGATCAAACGTGAACTCGACCCGGCAGGCATCCTCAACCCGGGCGCCGTGATCCCTCTCGAACGGATGCACTGACGTGGCCGAGCACATCGCCGTGCTCGCGAATCCGTTCTCCGGCAAGGGGCGAGGCGGGCGAGCAGCCGAAGCGGCCGTGCGGCTCCTTCGAGAGCGCGGCGCCGACGTGCGCGCCTACGCGGGCGGTTCCGCAGCGGACACGGCACGGCTCGCCGTCGCCGCGCTGGCGGATGGGCCACGTGTGCTCGTGATCGTCGGCGGTGATGGCACGCTCTCCGGCGTGCTCGACACGGTGTGCGCCGCCGATGTCCCGGTCGTCCTGGTGGCGGCGGGCACGGGGAACGATCTCGCCCGTGCTCTCGGACTCCCGCGCGGCGACGCGCGAGCTGCCACCGAGCTCGCCCTGACCGGCGTGCCGCGGGCGATCGACGTCGGCGTGGTCCACACAGCGATGGGCAGCCGGAAGTTCCTGACCATCGCGGCGCTGGGGTTCGACGCGAAGGTCAGCGATCGCACCAACCGCCTCCGCTGGCCGCATGGTGCTCCCCGCTACTATCTCGCTCTGCTGATCGAGCTCGTGCGGCTGCGGGCCATGGACTTCACACTCGCGGCCGACGGAGAGACCGCCAGGAACGCGCCGGGCACGCTGATCGCGGCCGGGAGCACCTCCAGCTACGGCGGCGGGATGCCGATCTGCGCTGGAGCCGTCCCCGACGACGGGCTGCTCGATGTCGTCCACGTCGCCCCGCTGGGCCGGCTGCGTCTGCTGCGCCTCTTCCCGCTGCTGCTGCGCGGGACGCATCTCTCCCGCGGTGAGGTCGCGCATCGCCGCGCACGGTCGGTCACGGTGTCGGCCCCCGGCCTCGTGGTCTACGCGGACGGCGAGCGGATCGGCGAGGATGACTGCACCATCTCGGTGCTTCCCGGCGCGCTCACGATGATGGTGCCGAAGGAGACCGATGACTGAGTTCGACGAGGACGTCGTGATCGTGGGTTCGGGCTTCGGAGGCTCGGTGGCGGCTCTGCGCTTGGCGGAGAAGGGCTACCGCGTCCGGGTCTACGAGGCGGGCCGTCGTTTCGAGGACGATGACTTCGCCAAGACCAGCTGGAACGTCCGCCGGTACCTGTGGGCACCGGCTCTCGGCTGTCACGGGGTGCAGCGCATCCACCGACTGCCGCACGTGATGATCCTGGCCGGGGCCGGTGTGGGAGGCGGGTCGCTCAACTACGCGAACACGCTGTACCAGCCGGGGACGGCGTTCTTCGAGGATCCGCAGTGGCGGGGCATCGCGCAGTGGGAGTCGGAGCTGGTACCGCATTACGCCACGGCGAAGCGCATGCTCGGCGTCGTCGAGCAGTACCCGCACACAGGGCCGGTGGAGCGGATCATGGCCGGCGCCGCAGACGACCTCGGTGTCGGTCCCACGTTCCGGCGCGCGCCGGTCGGGGTCTGGTTCGGGAAACCGGGGGAGCGCACCGCGGACCCGTTCTTCGGCGGCGAGGGCCCCGATCGCACCGGATGCACCCTCTGCGGCAATTGCATGGTGGGCTGCCGCGTCGGCGCGAAGAACACGCTCATGAAGAACTATCTGGCCCTCGCGGAGCGTCGAGGAGCCGTGATCGAGCCGCTGCGCACGGTGAGGGAGGTACGGGAGCTTCCCCGTGGCGGCTTCGCGGTGACGACGCAGCGCAGCGGAGCGTGGTTCCGGCATGCACGGAGGACCGTGACCGCCCGGCAGGTGGTCTTGGCAGCAGGCACCTGGGGAACGCAGCAGCTGTTGCACCGGATGAAGGACTCCGGAGCTCTGCCGCGGATATCGGCATCGATCGGTCGTCTCACACGCACCAACTCCGAGGCGTTGGACGGCGCAGTCGCCACGAGCGTCCCGGAATCGCTCCAGCTCGCCCGGGGCGTGGCCATCACCACCTCGTTCCACATCGACGATCGCACGCATGTCGAGAACGTCCGCTACGGCCCGGGATCGAACCTGATGGGTGCGCTGGCGACCCTCATCGTCCCCGGCGATCGACCCCTGGGGGTGCGTCTGCGCAGCCTCGTCGCGCAGATGCTCCGCTCCCCGCTGCTGCAGTTCCGGCTCGGCAGCCTCCGCCGCTGGAGCGAGCGCGGAATCATCGCGCTGGTGATGCAGACGGCGGACAACTCGTTGACCGTCTCGCTGCGCCGTCGCTTCGGTCGCCTCGTCCTGACGAGCGCGCAGGGGCACGGGCAGCCGAACCCCAGCTACCTGCCCCAGGCCCACACGGCCGCGGTGGCGATCGCCGCGCGGGTCGAGGCCGAGGGCGGGGTGCCCGCGGCCGCACGCGGATCCTGGCCGGAGGTGTTCGGCATCCCGCTCACCGCGCACTTCCTCGGGGGCGCCGTGATCTCCGCGTCACCCGCCGACGGTGTCATCGACGCATACCACCGGGTCTGGGGGCATCCAGGCCTGCACGTCGTCGACGGTGCGGCGGTTCCGGCGAACCCCGGCGTGAACCCCTCGCTCACGATCACCGCGCTCGCAGAGCGGGCCTTGTCGTACTGGCCCCGAAACGGTGAAGACGACAGCCGACCGGCTCAGGCCGCGAGTTGAGCCTCGGCGACGCTGGTCTGCCGGAGGTCGTCGATCGAGGAGGGGGCCTCGTGCCGCGGCGGACGACGAAGCGCCCCACCGGATCCGCCGGGAATCCCGTGGGGCGCTTCGCCTGATGGCCTCCGCGATCAGCGGCTCTCGACACCTCGGATCTGCGGGGTGTGGAAGGATCCGCCGAATGCACGCTCGGATGCGCCCTCGCGGTCGAGGTAGGGCGAGGCGCCGCCGTCGATGAACGGCCAGCCGGCGCCGAGGATCAGGCACAGATCGATGTCCTCGACCTCGGGTACGACGCCCTCGTCGAGCATGAGCTTGATCTCCTGAGCCAGGCCGTCCTGCACACGCTGGAGGATCGTCGCGGCGGGCGCCGGGGTCTTGCCGACGGCGGGCTTCAGCACCTTCTCGGCCTGCTTGCTCCAGCCGACGACTCGTCCGCCCTTGTCCTTCTCCACGACCTGATCGAGCTCCGCGAGCGCATGGAAGTTCTCGTTCGCGTAGAACCGATCGGGGAAGGCCTTCACCATCGTGTCCTGCACGTGCGCTGCGACCTTCCAGCCCACCAGGTCGATCAGCTGGAACGGCCCCATCGGCAGGCCGAGCGGGCCGAAGGCCTTCTCGACGTCGGCGATCGGGGTGCCTTCGTAGACGGCGCGGGCGGCTTCACCCATGACCTTGGCGAGCAGACGGTTCACCACGAAACCGGGGGCATCGGCGGTGAGGACCGCGTTCTTGCCCAGGCCCTTCGCGACGACGAAGGCCGTCGAGAGCGCCGCGTCGTCCGTGGCGGGCGTCTTCACGACCTCGATCAGCGGCATCACCGCCACCGGGTTGAAGAAGTGGAAGCCGACCAGACGCTCGGGGTGCGCGAGCTTCGACCCGATCTCCTCGACCGAGAGCGACGACGTGTTGGTCGCGAGGATCGCGTCCTCGGCGATGATCTTCTCGATCTCGCCGAACACCTGCTGCTTGACGCCGACCTCTTCGAACACGGCTTCGATCACGAAGTCGCAGTCCGCGTAGAGGCTCTTGTCGGTCGTGCCGGTGACGAGCGCACGCAGCTTGTTCGCGCTGTCGGAGTCGAGACGTCCCTTGGCCTCGAGCTTGCCGATCTCCTCGTGGATGTAGGCGACGCCCTTGTCGACGCGTGCCTGATCCAGGTCGGTGATGAGCACAGGCACCTGGAGCTTGCGCACGAACAGCAGGGCGAACTGGCTGGCCATGAGACCGGCACCGATGATGCCGACCTTGGTGACCTTCTTCGCCAGGGCCTTGTCGGGAGCGCCGACGGGCCGCTTGGCGCGCTTCTGCACGAGATCGAACGCGTACATCGAGGCGGCGAACTGGTCGCCCGTGACGAGCTCGGCGAGCGCCTCGTCCTCGCGGGCGAAACCCTCCGCCTTCGTGCCGCTCTTGGCCTTGTCAAGCAGCTCCAGTGCGGCGTACGGCGACTTCGGCACGGTGCCGATCTTCGACTCCAGCACGCCGCGGGCCATCTTGATCGCGATCGGCCACTTGGTGAGGCGCTCGATCTTGCCCGGTTCGTTCTTGCGCTCGACCTTCTTGCCGCCGAGCACCGCGTCGGCCCACGCCAGCGAGTTCTCGAGATAGTTCGCGGCGGGGAAGATCGCGTCGAAGATGCCGAAGTCGAACGCCTGCTGCGGCTTCAGCATCCGATTCTGCTTGAGCGGATTCGAGATGACGACTTCGAGCGCGTTCTCGATGCCGATCAGGTTCGGCAGCAGGTAGGCGCCGCCCCAGCCGGGGATGATGCCGAGGAAGACCTCGGGCAGCGCCACCGCCGCTGCGGACGCGTCGACCGTACGGTAGGTGGAGTTCAACGCGATCTCCAGGCCACCGCCGAGGGCGAGGCCGTTCACGAAGGCGAACGACGGCACGCCGAGGTCACCGAGCTTGCCGAGCACCTTGTGGCCGAGCTGAGCGATGAGGCGCGCATTGTCGCGCGAGCCGACCTTGCTGATGTCCGAGAGATCGGCACCGGCGGCCATGATGTACTGCTTGCCGGTGATGCCGACCGCCTGGATCTCGCCGGCGGCCGCGCGTGCCGTGAGCCCGTCGAGAGTCTCGCCGAGCTGCGTGAGCGTCGCGGGTCCGAGCGTGTTCGGGCGGGTGTGATCACGACCGTTGTCGAGCGTGATCAGTGCGAGGACCTTGCCGGACGCGAGCCGGATGTCGCGCACGGGGGAGTGCGTTATGACCTCGCCGTCGGTGAGCGCCTGGATGGGGGAGAAGTCGATGTCGTCGTAGTTCGTCACGGGGGCGCTCACTTCTTCTTCTTGCCGTCGTAGTGCGGGTTCTCCCAGATGACCGAACCGCCCTGCCCGAGGCCGACGCACATGGCGGTCAGGCCGTAACGGACGTCGGGGCGCTCGGCGAACTGCGCCGCGAGCTGGATCATCAGACGAACGCCGGATGCTGCCAGCGGGTGTCCGAGCGCGATCGCGCCGCCCCACTGGTTGACGCGGGGGTCGTCGTCGGCGATGCCGAAGTGGTCGAGCAGGGAGATCACCTGGATGGCGAATGCCTCGTTGAGCTCGAAGAGCCCGATGTCGGCGATCGTGAGACCGGCCTTCTTCAGAGCCTTCTCGGTCGAGGGGATCGGACCGATGCCCATGATCTCGGGCTGCACCCCGGCGAAGGCGAACGACACCATGCGCATCTTCGGCGCGAGTCCGAACTCTTTCACCGCACCCCCGCCGGCGAGCAGCGACATGGTCGCGCCATCCGTGAGCGGGGAGGAAGTGCCTGCCGTGACACGGCCATGTGGACGGAACGGCGTCTTCAGGGAGGCGAGATCCTCCATCGTCGTCTGCGGGCGGCGCCCCTCGTCCTCGGTCGCAAGGCCCCACGCGCCGTCGGCGCCCTTGGTGGCGACCGGAACGAGGTCGGGCTGGATCTTGCCGGCGTCATAGGCCGCCTGCACCTTGTGCTGGCTGAGCATGCCGAAGCGGTCGGAGCGCTCCTTGGTCAGGTGCGGGAAGCGGTCGAAGATCCGCTCCGCCGTGACACCCATGTTGAGGGCACCTGGGTCGACCATCTTCTCCGCGACGAACCGCGGGTTGGGGTCGGCGTTGCCGCCGATCGGGTGATGTCCCATGTGCTCGACGCCGCCGGCGAGGGCGAAGTCGTACATGCCGACGCCGATCGAGGCGCCCATGGTCGTCACGCTGGTCATCGCTCCGGCGCACATGCGCTCGACGGCGAGTCCCGGCACGGTCTGCGGGAGCCCGGCGAGGATCGCCACCGAACGGCCGAGGGTCAGCCCCTGGTCTCCGGTCTGGCTCGTCGCCGCGATGGCGACATCGTCGATGCGGTCCGCCGGGACGGCGGCGTTGCGCTCCATCAGGCCGATGGTCGCCTTGACCGCGAGGTCATCCGCGCGGGTGTTCCAGTACATGCCTTTTTCGCCGGCGCGCCCGAAGGGGGTGCGTACTCCATCGACGAAGAAGACGTCCGAGATCTCGGCCACTCTGCCTCCAAGTTAGTGCGTGACCTCAGTCTATGAAGCCCGAGAAACGGGGAGGAATCGGTTGGATCGAACCTACGAAGCCGGTGCGGGGGTGGTGTCGGGCGATTGCGCGGCCTCTACAAAGGCGTCTGCGATCTTCTGTGCAGTACGTGCAACCTGCCACGGACGAGCGCCGAGCGTCGTCAGCGCCTGGGCGATGTCTTCTGCCGTCTCGCCAGGAAGCTCCCAGGCCACGCGGCGCAGGTACTCCGGTGTGAGGAGGTTCTCGGTCGGCATCCCGAGTTCTTCGGCGACGGCCTCGACCACGGGCCTGGCAGCCTTGAGGCGCGCGTCGGCCTCGGGGTTCCGATCCGCCCAGGCGCGCGGCGGCGGAAGAGTGTCGCTCGGGACGCGTTCGCGCGGGAGGTCTTCGGCCGCACGGCCGTCGACGATGGCCTGCCACCAGCGGTCGAGCTGGGTGCGGCTTGCGCGACCCTGGAACTCCTTGACTCCGGCGAGGGCCTGCTTCGACGGCGGGTTCGCCATGACGGCGGCGACGAGGGAGCGATCCGGCACGAGTCGGCCGGGGGACACGTCCTGCTGCTGCGCGTACATCTCCCTCGCTTCCCAGAGCGCTCGGGCCACCGCGAGGTTGCGCGATCCGCGCACCTGGTGCAGGCCGCTGAGGCGTCGCCAAGGGTCCTCCCGCGGCGGCTTCGGCGCACGGGCGAGCGTCGCGGCGAACTCCTCGGCGGCGATCGCGGTCTTGTCCTGTTCCGCCAGCTCGAGGACGAGGACGTCGCGGACGTCGATCAGATGCAGCACGTCGAGCGCGGCGTACTCGAGCCACGAGTCAGGGAGCGGCCGAGTCGACCAGTCCGCAGCCGAGTGCTCCTTCTTCAGCGTGATGCCGAGCGCGTCCTCGACGACGGCCGCCAGCCCGACGCGCTCGTGGCCCAGCAAGCGTGAGGCCAGCTCGGTGTCGAAGATCACGGCGGGCTCGAGGTGGAGTTCCCGGAGGGAGGGGAGGTCCTGGCTCGCCGCGTGCAGCACCCACTCGGTCTCGCCGATCGCCGCCTGCAGCGGGGCGAAGTCGCCGATCGCGGGAGGGTCGAAGAGGAACACGCCGGCATCGCGGCGGAAGACCTGCACCAGGTAAGCGCGCTGGGAGTACCGGAAGCCGGACGCGCGCTCCACATCGACGGCGACGGGGCCGGTGCCTGCGGCGAGCACGGCGCAGGCGGCGCGGAACTCCTCGGCATCCGAGATCACGGAGTATTCAGTCACGTACAGCCTTTCGCGCGCCGATCACGGCGATGCCCTCGGAGCCGGGCGGAAGTCCCGCCAGCATTCCGACCAGCTCGGCCCAAGCTTCGACGTGCGGTCGGATCGGGCCCTCCGGTGTCCAGGACGCACGCAATTCTATCTGGGCACCGTCGCCTTCGACCGCGAGACCTCCGAAACCCTTCGAGAGGGTCTTCGTGGAGGTGCCGGATGCGGAGTGATAGCTCGCTCCGCGGGAGTCGAGGGCATCCACGAGCCAGGACCACGTCACATCCGCGAGGAGGGGGTCGGTGCCGATCTCCGTCTCGAGTGGCGCCTGCGCGAAGATGACGATGCGCCAGGGGCCGCCCCAGGCGCCAGGCGCCTCCGGGTCGTGGAGAAGGACGAACCGTCCGGTGCCGTACACCGACTCCCCGTCGCCCTCGGGGCGCACATCGGCGGCCAGTGCGTGGGCGAACGGCGCGAGACCCTGCGGCGTGGCGATCTCGCGGACCGTGATGTCGTCGCGGAACACGGTCTCGCGCAGGTCGGTCACAGCGCTGTCGAATGGCGTCCCGGCTTCGGGGTGTGCGGTCACGGCAACAGGCTAGAGTCAGGAAGCGATGAAGAGTCTCAGGCACGCCGTTGCGCTTCTTGTCCCCGCCGTGCTCGCGATCGGCGCCGCAGCGGCCGTTCTCGTGTTCGCCGTCGCCCGTCGTGTGGTCACACCCATCCGGCGGGCCATGGACACCGAGATCCTCGCGGTCGACACGGGCGCGCAGACGATCGAGCTGCAGCGCACGCTCGACACCGAGCTGCCGGGTCGGTACGGGCTCTTCACGACAGGCACGTACGGGTACGTCAAGCTCGGTGCCGTCCTGAGCGCCGACGGCGCGAGCGTCCGCCGCAAACTCCTGACGCAGATCGAGCCGGGCTCTCGCGTGGACCGCGCCGCGGCTTTCAGCGGCTACTACTACTCATCTCCGAGCGAACTCCATCTGCCCTGGGAGAATCTGCTCATCGGTTCCCCCGCCGGACCCTGTCCGGCCTGGTTCTTCCCGGGATCGTCCTCCACCTGGGTGATCCAGGTGCACGGTCGGGGCGCCACGCGCGCCGAGTGCCTTCGTGCCGTCCCCGTCCTGCACGCCGCAGGACTGCCCACCCTCGTCGTCTCCTACCGCAATGACGGCGAGGCCCCACGCACCAGGGCCGGGGCCTACGCTCTCGGAGCCTCGGAGTGGCGGGATGTGGACTCCGCGATCGCCTACGCCCTCCGCCACGGTGCCGAGCGCGTGATCCTGATGGGATGGTCGATGGGCGGCGCTGTCTCTTTGCAGGCGGCGGTGACCTCAGGGCACCGCGACCGTATCGCGGGAATCATCCTGGAGTCGCCGGTCGTCGACTGGCGCACGGTGCTGCGATTCCAGGCACGCCTGGCCGGGGTGCGCGCGCCTCTGCCGACGCTCGCCATGGGTGCTCTGCAGTCACCCCTGACCGCGCGTCTCAGCGGGGCCGACGAGCCGATCCGCTTCGATCGTCTCGACATGGTCGCGCGTGCAGACGAACTCTCCGCCCCGATCCTGATCCTCCACAGCGACGACGATGGATTCGTGCCTGCAGACTCCTCGCACGCGCTGCAGGAGGCCCGTCCGGATCTGGTCACCATGCCGAGGTTCACCGTGGCCCGGCACACCAAGCTCTGGAACTACGACGAGACCGGCTGGAGCACGGCGATCACCGAGTGGCTGGAAGCACAGGGGCTCAGCGCTTCTGAATGACCTGGTTCTTCGCGCGCATGAGCATGCCCGTCATCCCGCCGATCCGCAGCGGTGAGACCGCCTTGGTGAGCCCGATCGACTGCGGGTAGTCGTTCGGGATCGCCAGCACCTCGTCTGCGGTGAGTCCGGTGAGTCCCTGCACCAGGATGCTGGCGAAACCACGCGTGGTCGGAGCCTCCGGGGGAGCCGTGGCGTGCATGGTGACGATATCGTCGTGCACCTCGACGTGGATGTACACGGGGGACTGGCACTCCGCGACCCGCTCGTACATCTCGGGGTGGGCGGCGACCTCCGCCGACACGTCGGGGAGTTCATCGGAGTACTCGAGCAGCAGCAGGAGCCGATCGGACTCCGGAGTCTCCAGGAAGCCGTCGCGGATCTCGGCCAGTGCCTCAGGAACTTCGCTCGCGCTCATCCCCCACATTCTCCCACGTTCAGAGGGCGCCCGGTTCGGTCCCCGTGACGATCGGAACGCGGACGGCGCTGCCCCACTCGGTCCACGAGCCGTCGTAGTTGCGCACGTTTTCGAAGCCGAGGAGGTGCTTGAGCACGAACCACGTGTGGCTCGAGCGCTCACCGATGCGGCAGTACGCGACGACATCATCGCCGTCGCGGAGCCCTGCGCCGTCGCGGTAGATCTCGTCGAGCTCGGCACGGCTGCGGAATCCGCCGTCCTCCGCCACGGCCTTGGCCCACGGCACGCTCTGCGCTGTGGGGATGTGTCCGGCGCGCAGCGTGCCCTCCTCCGGGTAGGCGGGCGCGGTCGTGCGCTCACCGCTGTATTCCTCGGGGGAGCGGACGTCGATCAGCGGGCTGCCGATGTGCGCGAGCACGTCCTCCTTGTATGCGCGGATCACGGAGTCGTCGCGCTCGACCACCGGGTATTCCGTCGCTGGGCGGTCCGCGGGCTCCCTGGTCAGTTCCCGTCCCTCTGCGATCCAACGATCGCGGCCGCCGTCGAGGAGGCGCACATCCTCGTGACCGAAGAGGGAGAACACCCACAGCGCGTACGCCGCCCACCAGTTGTTCTTATCGCCGTAGATGACCACCGTGTCGTCGCGGGCGATGCCCTTGCGGCTGAGCAGCGCGGCGAAACCCTCCCCATCGACGTAATCGCGCACCACCGGGTCGTTGAGCTCGGTGTGCCAGTCGACCTTGACCGCACCGGGGATGTGGCCGGTCTCGTAGAGCAGCACGTCCTCGTCGGACTCCACGACCACGAGACCTGGCGTCCCCAGCCGTTCCGCGAGCCACTCGGTGGTGACGAGGCGGCCGGGCTCGGCGTACTCGGCGAACTTCGGGGAGGAGGAATCGAACTCGACGGCCATGGGATCTCCAAGCATTGCGCGGGCGAAGGGGCGGGTGCGGACGGCGTAGTGTTGATCCGTCCCCTTCGACGATAGATCCCCGCTGAGCCCCCTGCGCCCGATTCGTAAGACTTCGACACAGGCCGGCACCCGATCCAGGACCGTGATGACCGACCCGACCAGCCGCACCGGAATCGTGCACCTCACCGAGCGCCAGCCGACCGTCAGCGGACCCGAGATGCTGGCTAGCCTCGTGCCACCACCGCAGTTCGACTCCGCGACCTTCGAAAGCTATCGGGTCGACCCCGCGTACCCGTCCCAGGAGGATGCGAAGCAGACGCTCATGCGCTTCGCCGGACGCGGCACTCCCGCCAAGCGAGGGGGTCTGTTCAGCCGGGCCAAGAAGGAGCCTGAGCTCAAGCCGGGCGTCTACCTCGACGGCGGATTCGGCGTCGGCAAAACGCACCTGCTGGCCTCGATCTACCATGCGATGCCCGCACGTCGGAAGTACTTCGGGTCGTTCATCGAGTACACGGCCCTCGTGGGTGCTCTCGGCTACAAGAACACCGTCGACCTGCTCAAGGGCGCGGATCTGCTCTGCATCGACGAGTTCGAGTTGGACGACCCGGGCGACACGATGGTGATGACCAGACTCATCGGCGAGCTCGTCCCCACCGGCACGCGACTCGCTGCGACGTCGAACACCCCGCCGAACGCGCTCGGCGAGGGCCGCTTCGCCGCGCAGGACTTCCTCCGAGAGATCCACGCCATGTCGGACAGCTTCCAGACGCTGCGCATCGACGGTGTCGACTTCCGCCAGCGCGCACTCGACGGTCATGCGCTCGTGCTCGACGACGACACCTACGCTGAGGCCTCGGCGAGGGCCGGCGCCGAGAGCATCGTGTCGGACGACCGGTTCGACGACCTCATCCGTCATCTCGCGCAGGTCCACCCGTCGCGGTACATCCGCCTCATCGAGGGCCTCGACCGGGTCGGGCTCCGCGACGTGCATCAGCTCACCGACCAGTCGGAGGCGCTGCGTCTTGTCGCCTTCGTCGACAGGGTCTACGACGCGCAGATCCCGATCATCGCGACGGGCCTGGGCCTCGACTCGGTGTTCTCCGAGGAGATGCTGGCGGGGGGATACCGCAAGAAGTACCTTCGCGCGGTGTCGCGTCTGAACGCCCTGACACATTCTGCGTAAGCACGCAGGCCCGCGTAACGCGATGTTCACGCGCGGAGCCCCGCTGTAACCCTGCGGAAACAAACCTCACGCATCCACGAAACGGTGCGTCGTCACACTGAAGCTCTCAATTACTTCGGATGTGAGGTTTTCCTATGGATGCTCCCGGCAACATCTCGTGGGCGATCACCGCCACGGCGCTGGTCCTGCTCATGACGCCCGGCGTCGCCTTCTTCTACGGCGGTCTCGTCAAGGCCAAGAGCGTCGTCAGCATGATGATGATGAGCTTCGGCTCCATCGGACTCGTCGCCGTGCTGTGGATTCTCTTCGGCTTCTCGATGAGCGCCGTCGACAGCCCGACGGCCTTCGCCGGCAACCCGTTCGCGGATTTCGGACTCTCGAGCCTGGCATCCGGTGAAGGATCCAATGTGGCGCTCCTCGGCGTCGCCTACGGCGCGACCTTCGCGATCATCACGGTCGCGCTGATTTCCGGCGCGATCGCGGACCGCGCGAAGTTCGGCAGCTGGCTGATCTTCGCCGGCATCTTCGCCACGGTCGGCTACTTCCCGGTCGCCGCCTGGGTCTGGGGCGGAGGCTGGATCATGAACCTCGGCACCACGCTCTTCGGCGAGGACAGCGGGATCGGCGTCATCGACTACGCGGGTGGAACCGCCGTGCACATCAACGCGGGCGCTGCCGCCCTCGCGCTCGCCCTCGTCCTCGGCAAGCGCATCGGCTTCCAGAAGGGCATCCTCAAGCCGCACAACGTCCCGCTCACGCTGCTGGGCGCCGCGCTGCTGTGGTTCGGATGGTTCGGCTTCAACGCCGGAGCGGAGTGGCTCGCGGAGGACATGGGCGGTGTCGGCCTCATCGGTCTGAACACCCTCGGCGCCACGGCGGCCGCCATCCTCGGCTGGATCCTCATCGAGCGCATCAAGGACGGCAAGGCGACCTCGGTCGGTGCTGCCTCCGGCGCCGTCGCGGGTCTGGTCGCGATCACCCCCGCGTGCGCCAACCTCACCCCCGGGTGGTCGCTGCTGCTGGGCGCCGTCGCCGGTATCGTCTGCGCGCTGGCCGTCGAGCTGAAGTTCCGCCTCGGCTTCGACGACTCGCTCGACGTGGTCGGCATCCACCTCGTCGGCGGTCTCATCGGAACCGTGTACCTCGGGTTCTTCGCCACGGACACCGGCCTGTTCGTCGGCGGCGATGCCCGTCAGCTCGCGGTCCAGGTCATCGCGGCGCTGGGCGTGCTGATCTACTCCTTCGTCGTGGCGTTCATCATCGGCTTCGCGATCCAGAAGACGATCGGTTTCCGCATCACGAACGAGGACGAGATCGCCGGTGTGGACCAGGTCGTCCACGGCGAGGAGGGCTACGCACTCGCGGACGCGTGATCAGCGATTAGGGTGACCGTGTGAGCAAGACCAACGGCATCCTGACAGCACTCGCAGAGATCCTGCTCAAGGCGGTGGGATCCGACCGGGCGTCTCGGACATCAGCTCCGAGGCGCCCGGACGCGCGTCTGCGGACGTCCGCGGAGCGATCGCCGATCACGGAAGGCGCGACGGACGCGGGTCGTGTGCGGGGGACTGAGACGGTCCGCATCGATCCGCGCCGGATCGGCGACCTGCGGGTCGCGTATTCTCCGCAGCGCGACGGCGCCCCGGATGCGGGCGAGGTCGTCTGGACCTGGGTGCCGTACGAGGAGAACGACGGGCGTGGCAAGGATCGCCCTGTGCTCGTGATCGGTCGGCAGTCGGCGGACCGTGTGTACGCCGTCCGGATGACGAGCAAGCCGCACGAGGGTGACCGCGACTATCTCTCGATCGGCAGCGGCGCGTGGGACTCGCAGGGGCGCGAGTCCTGGGTCGACATCGAGCAGCTGTACAGCGTCCATGAACGAGGCCTGCGGCGCGAGGCCGCCGTGCTCGATCGTCGGCGCTACGACCGGGTGAGCGCCGCGCTCACCCGGCTGTACGGGTGGGCCGCTGCCGGGTGAGCGCCCGGAGCGCGCGGATGACCCCCGATCAGGCGTTGTGGAACGTGAGCACCCGATCGATGTCGACGGCCGGCTTCTTCTCGCCTGCCTGCACTTCGAAGTCCAGGTGATTCTGGCTCGGCGGAAGCGGGCAGGTGACGAAGTTCGTGAACGCGCAGGGGAGCGCGGTCAGGTAGTTGAAGTCGATGTGATCGATCTGCTCGCCGTGCGCGTCGGCGAACTGCAGCTCGACGACGCGCCCGGCACCGTACGTCGTCTTTCCGCTGGTCAGGTCGCGGATGTGTGCGACAGGCTGCACGCCGTAAGAGGCGTCCTTCCCGATCAGCGCGAGCTCGTACGTGCGGTCGCCGTACTCGAAGGAGAGGGTGCCGATGCGCGCCGTGGTCTCACGGACGCCCGTCTCGACCGTGACCTGCTCGATGTCTTCACGGACCGCCGGGGTGAAGCGCGCCGGAATGCGCCAGGCCGGGTCGTAGTCGTAGGCGGCGAGGCCGGAGAAGTCCTTTCGAGCCGACTCCCGCGGGTCGCGCACACGCACGGCGAAGATGCGGTCGCCGTCGTCGGTGGTACGGGGGATGGTCTCCACCTCGCTCACGCCGAAGTAGACGGGCACGCTGCGGCCGTGCCCGTAGGTCTGATTGCGTCCGGGGACGATCTCGACGGGCGCGGTGGGGTACTCTCCGTCGACGACGAGGTTCGGCCCATCGGATGGCGGTGTGTACACGACACGTCCGTCTTCCGCGCCCCAAGTACCGGGGAGACCGTCGAGGACGAGACCGGTCTCCCCGTCGCGCAGCCAGTGCTGGGCGACCAGAGCGGTCCACCCGTACGGGCGCGTGAGCTCCGAGACACGGGCGTGCCGCCACTCCCGCCATTGACCTTCCAGATGCTCCTTCGCGGGCATGGCTACCGTCCTTCGTGGTCGATGTCGATCGCGTCGGCGGCTGCGGCCGCGTCGGCGGTTCGGTGGATGAATGCGCAGATCTGCTCGAACGAGTGCTCGCTCGCGACGGCGTTGCCGCGGGGAGTACCGCCGTTGGAGTAGTGGACGCCCGAGACGGGGTGCACCCGCTCGATGTCGGTGCTGGGGAGGTGGGGGAGCGCGATGCCGTGCCCGGCCTCCTCGTAGTCGAGGTGCAGGCGCTCGGCGCCGTGCCCGTGACGCTCCAAGGTGTCCAGCACCATGCGCGAGGCCATGCTCGACGGCCATGCGCGATCGTCCAGCCCCGATACGCAGGCGACGGGTCCGGAGAACCTCTCGATCGGGATGCGCGAAGCCCGGGCGAGTTCCCGGTCATGGAGGCCGTCGATGTACACGTCACGATGCCGCGTCGGGGCGGGTGCATCGTTCCAGGGCTGCCAGGTCACGCCGCTGTTGTCGTGCCAGAGGTGTTCGAGGGGGTCACCACCTCGCGTCCAGGTCGGCCCGTCCCAGCCCTCGGCGGGATCGGCTGCACCCTGCGCACCGAAGACGAAGGCACCGGGAACGAACGGCGCGATTCCGAGAACGAGTTCGGGGTAGGTGGCGGCCAGCAGGAGCGACAGCTCACCGCCACGGGACTGACCGCTCACGAGCGGGAGCCCGCCTTTCGGGGACAGGGTGCGTGCGGCGTATCTCAGCGCGCGTTCGAAGTACTCCAGCGGTGTACGGGAGATGTGCGCGGGAAGACCCGGAGCACGGAAGTACCCCAGGGCGAGCGCTTGCACACCCCGGGAGGCATACTGCGCAGCGCGGGCCTCGTTGATCCCTCCTCCGGAGCCGTTGAGCACGATCACCGTGGGGAGGGGGCCGTCGTGCCGGGGGCGGAACAGCGTTCCCACCAGACCGTCGGCTCGGAGTTCGCTGCGCTCGACGTCTTCGCTGCGGATCCACTGCGTGACGACCACCGTGACCTCGGCTTCGGGAGCCCCATCGCCCGCAGCGTCGAGGTGCCCGGTTCCCGGCTCGGCCCACGCCGTGACGACGGTCGAGATCGGCCGATCGACATCGGTCGGCTCAGCGGATCCGGTCGTGCCCGGTTCACGGCGCTGCGACCAGAACAGACCCATCGAATCCGCGACGCGGTAGTCGCCGGACACCGGGGCCTGGGTGGCGAGGTCGACCGTCCCGTGACGGTCGGCGAGGAACGTCGCCTGCGCCGCCCAGTCGCCGCCGTCTCTCGCGGTGACCGCGCGCACGGTGACCAGCGACCCGGGGACGGCGCCGGTGACCCGGAGCGACCGACGCTCCCACAGGGGGCCGGCCTGCGGCCTCACGGCGAGGGTGAACGTGGCAGAGGAGTCGCTCATGCTCGCGCGGCTCCCGACGCCGTGTCGCGGAGCCAGGCCACGTCGTCGCCGCCGAGGTCGACCGAGCCCGGCAGATCTGCGGTGTCGGTCGCCAGGACGTCGAAGCGCGCGGGCAGGTGACCGCCTGCACCGCGCCAATCGCGATCGAGAGCGGATGCGGCGGCGGCCGTATCCGCTCCGCCCGCACGAGCCGGGTCGAAGGCGATGAGCAGGGCTCCGCGGCTCGACGGCAGTTGCGGGTCGGTGACCCGCCCGCCCACCGCGACGCCCGCGAGAAGCTCGACCACGAGACCGGTCAGGGAGCCCACGAGTCCGGCGGGGAGCAGGGCGGCGACCGCGTCGGGGTCGGTCGTGGATGCACCGTCCGCATCGACGGCTCCTCCCTCGGGAAGCCGGGCTCCGGAGGCACGTGCCTCCCGGACGGCGGCGAGCGTCAGCGCCGACGTCGCATAGTCGATCACGAGAGGTGGGGCATCGGCACGAGGGACCGCCACAGCGAGGGGGTTCGTGCCGATCGCGACGGTGTGCGCGCCCCAGGGAGCGACCGAGGCCGGCGACTGCGCCGCGAGGAGCGCGACCGCTCCGTCCGCGGCGAGCGACCGCGCGGCAAGACCCAGGATGCCGAGTGCTCCGGCGCCGCGGATCCCGATGATCGCCAGCCCGTGCGCCTCGACGCTCCGACGCGCACGCCGCACGGCGGTGGCCAGGGCGACCACACCGGGGACGCCGGTCGCATCGACGGAGCCGATCGCCGCGTCGTCGTCGCTCGGCGTCGACCCGGCAGGGTCGACGCCGGCCAGCCGGTCGAGGTCGCGCCGCAGCATCCGGATGCCGAACTCCGGGAGGCCGAGCATCTCCGCCTGGAGCACCCAGAGTGCCGCCAGGGCGACGTCGTCCGTCTCCGCCACCGGGACGGCGTTCCGGAGCAGGTCGCGCAGCGCCGCGACTGCCTTCTCAGCGTCGATGTTCATGGGACTCCGCTCAGTACTTCACCCACGGCACGACGCGACGCTCCAGGAGCGCCCACAGCGCGGTGGCGGCATAGCCGAGCACCGAGATCGTCACGATGCCGACGTACATCTTCGATACGGCGAACGTGCCCCACGAGCTCCAGATCATGTAACCAAGGCCGCTGTTCGCACCCACGAACTCGGATGCGGCGATGATCACGAAGGCGCCGCCGGTGGCGAGCTTGATGCCGGTGAAGATCGAGGGAAGCGCATAGGGGAACGACACGGTCATCCAGCGCTGCAACCGTGTCGCTCCATTCGCGTTGGCCACGTCGTTCAGCAGCGGCGGCGTCTGCATGACCCCGCCGAGCGTATTGAAGAGCAGGTAGAAGAACACGCCGATCGCGACGATGACGTACTTGCTCGTCTCGCCGAGGCCGAAGATCAGCAGCAGCAACGGGAAGATCGCGACCTTCGGCACCGGCAGCAGCGCGGAGAAGATCGGGTCGAGCAGAAGTCTCAGCGTGCGCACGGAACCGAGGAGGACCCCGAGGATGATGCCGGGGATCGCACCCAGCACGAAGCCGATCGCGATGCGGGAGAGCGTGATGCCGATGTGCTCCAACAGGACGCCGGAGACCAGCAGCTCGAAGAACGTCTCGATGATCGAGGTCGGCGCCGGGAAGAACCGCGCATCGAGGATCCCGGTGCGGCTCGCGATCTCCCACACGAGGAGGATGAGCACAGGGGTGTAGGGGCCGAGCCGACGCACCCACACGGAGCCGCGCTCGGCGCGCACGGCCTCTTTGAGCTGTGCCTCGATCTGCGGGTCGGCGATCGTCGTCATGACGCCAGCTCCTGTTCCGTCGCGTTCTCGAGCAGCGACCACAGTCGAGCCGTGATCTCGCCGTATCGGGGATCGCGACGCAGGCCCGCGATGTCACGCGGCCGACCGAACGGGACGGCGATGTCGTCGATGATGCGTCCTGGTCGATGCGACATGACGACGACGCGGTCGGCGAGCATGAGAGCTTCGTCGACGCTGTGTGTGATGAACATGACCGACTTCGACGTGCGCTCCCAGATCTGCAAGAGCTCCTGCTGCAGCGTGACGCGGGTCTGCTCGTCGAGGGCCCCGAACGGCTCGTCCATCAGGAGCAGGTCGCCGTCGTCGGCGAGGGCGCGGGCCACCGAGGTGCGCTGTCGCATGCCTCCGGAGATCTGCGCGGGGTAGAACCCGCCGAAGTCGGACAGCCCCACGAGGTCGAGCAGCTGATCCACCCGGTCCTTCCGCTGCGCCCGGGAGAGGCCACGGAGCTTCAACGGATAGCCGATGTTCTGCGCGACGGTCAGCCACGGGAACACTCCGTGCTCCTGGAACACCACCGACGGCCGGCTGGAGGTCGCGATGGAGCCGAGGCTCGGTTTCTCGAGGCCGGCCGCGAGGCGCAACAGAGTGCTCTTGCCGCATCCCGACGGCCCGAGGACGCAGACGAACTCGTTGTCGGCGATCTCCAGGTCGATGTCCTGCAGGGCGACGAGGAGGTCGTCCTTGCGGTCGGCGTTCGCGTACGCCTTCCAGAGGCCCTGGACGCGGAGCCCGGTCATTTCTTCGAGGAGGCCAGGTCGCCGCTCTCCTGCAGCGTGATCGCGTCCTTCAGGATGTCGTCGCGGTAGATGTCCTCGATCCCGGAGTCCCCGTCGAACTCGAGAGCATCCCGGTCGCGGAAGAACTGCTCCTGGCGGGCGACATCGGCCCAGTCGATCGCGCCGCTCGGGTCCTGCGTCGTGAGGGCGATGGACGTCAGCGTCTCGACCGGCAGGTCGGTGTACTCGGCGATGATCTCCTGCGTCGCGGGATCGCTCCAACCACCCTCTTCGAGTTCCTTGACGGCCTGGAGGTAGGCGGCGGTGAACGCGGTGACGGCAGCCGGGTGCTTATCGACGTACTCGGTGTTGAACACCATGGCGCCCAGTTCCACGCCCGCCTGGTAGTCGATGGGCAGCACCTCGTGGGCGATGCCCTGCGCGATGACAGCGGAGGAGATCGGCTCGATCGACCAGCTCGCGTCCACGGAGCCGTTCGCGAGAGCAGCGGGGATGTCGCCGGGGCTCAGGTTGACGAGCTCCACATCGTCGACGCTCAGGCCGGCGGACTCGAGCGCGAGCGCGACGGAGTAGATGCCGAATCCGCCGTCACCGGGGATGCCGATCTTCTTGCCCTCGAGGTCTGCGGCGTCCTTCACGTCCGAGGCATCCGACGCGATCAGCGGCGAGGGGTTCGGCCCCGACTCCGGGATGCGCGAGACGCTGGCGATCACGGAGATCGACGCGCCCGACTTCGTGGCGTTGAAGAGGCCTGCACCCCACGTCGCACCACCCGCCGTGATGTTGCCGGTGCTCACCTGCTGGTACGTCTCGCCGGAGCTGCCGCCCTTGGCGACGAGCTCGACATCGAGCCCTGCGTCTTCGAAGTAGCCCTTCTCCTCAGCGAGGAAGAAGGGGGCGTAGTCGGCGTAGGGGGAGTAGAGGAAGGTGATCTTGGGAGCATCCTCCGCCTTCTCGGTCGCCGCCTCGCCCGAGCCGGAAGAGCTGCAGGCGGTGACCAGGAGCGCACTGGTGAGGACGAGAGCGGCACCGACGAGGGCACGACGACGAGAGGTCATTTTTTGTTGCTCCAGGGGTTCGGGTGGGATGCACGGGCAGCATCTGCCCTCGAATCTATCGATTCGTTTGACCTCCGAGTTCCCGCCGCCGTCATATTCGGAAACCCGGGAGCAATCCGATCCACGGTGCGCGCCGAACCAGTGGTGAGTCGCCTCGAGCGACGCCACACAAGGAGGAATCATGCGCTTCATCCCCACCAAGGTCCACGGAGTCCTCGACTACATCGTCGGCATCGCCCTGATCGCCGCGCCCTGGCTCTTCGGCTTCGCCAGCGTCGGCGGTGCCGCGGTCGTCATCCCGATCGTGCTCGGCGTCGGGCTGATCGTGTACAGCCTCTTCACGAAGTACGAGTGGGGTCCGTTCGGCTTCATCCCGATGCCCGTGCACCTCGTGTTCGACATCGTCGCGAGCCTCTTCCTCGCGCTGTCCCCGTGGTTGTTCGGCTTCGCGGACGAGGCTCTGAACGTCTGGCTGCCGCACGTCGTCGTGGGTGCCGCCGTGATCGTGGTCGTGCTGTTCTCGCAGCCGCAGCCGGTGACGACGCGAGGTCGCGCAGCGACGGCCTGATCACCGCGAGACGCGATGCCGGGTGACGGGACTCACCGAGCCGTCGCCCGGCATCGTCATGTCGGCGTCACTCGAAGACGCCGCCACCCACGTTCCCGACGTACTCGACGTTCAGCTGAGCCGGAGCCGAGCTGACGGTATACGTGCTTCCCTGGGGGAAGTCGCCGGTGATCGAGAAGGTTCCCAGATCCCCCGTCTCGTTCGGGGGGAGCGCGACGCCGTTGGAGATCGAGACGATGTTGTCGGTCACGGACACGACCCACCCGCCCGGGGCATCGACGGCGAAGACGACGCCTTCGGGCAGGACGAACGTGAGGACGATCTCTCCCACCGCATACGTCTGATTCGCGTCGAAGCCGTTGTAGTTGGAGCCGCTGAGGAAGATACCGGCGCCACCGAACGCATTGCCCGTGACGAAGAGGGTGCCGCCTCCGGTGCTCGCGGCGGCAAGCGGCGTCGCGAGGGCGAGCGCGATCACGGGGACGGACCACGCCCCCGCAGTGATGACGGTGCGGCGGGAAACTTCGGCGTCGTCCATGTCGCTCCTCTTGAGGTCGCCTTCGGGTCAAGGCTAGACGCCGACGGCTGCTCGGCGAAAGGAGGGATTGCCGGACTGCATCCCGGCGAAGGCCGTGCGGGGGTCAGCCGCGCAGCGCGGTGCTGAACCATCGGGCGTACAGGCTCCACGGATCGCCCGCGCGGCGCAACTCGGCGACGTGCGTTCGGACCTCACCCGTATACGTGAACCACTCGCCGCCCTCGCGGAGTGCCGCGAACTCGCGATGCCGCTGCTGCTCGAGGGCATGCCCGCCCTGCTCGAAGGCCAGCACCTCGTGATGTCGGATGCTCGAGAGCCGCTGCCGCGGTCGACGACTCGTACCGATCTTCACCCGACGATCGAAACGGATGTAATAGACCACGTCGACGCGGGGGAGAGGGAGCTCGGGGTCGGGCGCGTCACCGTAGCGCCATCCGCACAGGCCGCAGTACCACGCGTCGTCGGTGCGCGTGCCGGACGTGCTCGCGCACAACGGACACGGACCGGGAAGAGTGCGTTGCATCGCCACGATCGCACCCTACGACGGACCTCGGACATCGACACAGGAGCGCCGCGTCGACGACGCCTTCTGCGCAGCGTGCCGTGAGCCTAGGGTCGAGGTGGGGTGAGAAGGACCTCAGCGCCCGGGACGGAGCCAGGATGATGACGGATCGCCGCGGATGGGGTGCGTTCCTCACGGCTTCGGCCGTCGCCTGTCTCCTCGCCGCGTGCGCTCCTGCGGACCCCGCACCACTGCCGTCGCCGGCTCCGGCGACGACTTCCAGCGCCTCGCCTTCATGGCAGGAGGTCACGATCGCGGAGGGCTTGACGGCGCCATGGTCCATCGCCTTCCACGACGGCACCGCGCTGATCAGTGAACGCGACAGCGCGCGGATCGTGGAACTGAGCGCAGACGGCACGATCCGCGAGGTCGGGGAGATCGCGGGTGTGGAAGCACGCGGCGAGGGAGGTCTGCTGGGGATCGCCGTACGCGACGACCGGCTGTACGCCTACTCCACGACCGCGGACGGCAACCGCGTGCAGCGGTTTGAGCTGAGCGGATCCGCCGGCTCCCTCGAACTCGGCGAGCCCGAGGCGATCCTGTCCGGCATCCCCTCGGCGATGAACCACAACGGCGGACGGATCGCGTTCGGTCCCGACGGAATGCTCTACGTGACGACGGGCGACGCCGGGGACCGTCGGAGTGCGCAGGATCTGGAGTCGCTCGCGGGGAAGATCCTCCGCATCTCGCCGACGGGCTCGATCCCGGCCGACAACCCCTTCGAGGGCTCGCCCGTCTACAGCTACGGTCACCGCAACCCTCAGGGGCTCGCGTGGGACGACGAGGGGACGCTGTACGCGAGCGAGTTCGGTCAGGACACCTGGGACGAGCTGAACGTGATCGAGGCCGGCAGTGACTACGGGTGGCCCGACGTGGAGGGCATCGCGGATCGGTCGGGCTTCGTCGATCCTGTCCAGCAGTGGTCGCCGTCCGACGCCAGCCCGAGCGGCATCGCGATCACGGACGGGCGTCTCTTCCTCGCGAACCTGCGGGGCGAGAGGCTTCGTGAGATCCCGTTGGACGACCTGGCGGCGTCTTACGAGCATGTGACGGGCGTGTACGGCCGGCTGCGTGACGTGGTGGTGGCTCCCGACGGGGCCGTGTGGATGCTCACGAACAACACGGATGGGCGCGGCGATCCGCGACCAGGGGATGACCGGGTGCTCCGCGTGACCCTCGATTGACGCCGTCCGCTGCCACTCCTCGACGTCTCCTGTCAACCACCGCGGAGAACCGGGCCGCTGTCGGCAGACTCGGCGCATGGTCTTCATCGGATTCCACGCCTCGCATGAGCAGCTTCCGCCGAGTGCTCTGCTGGAGGCGGTCGTGGCGGCGGAGGACGCGGGCTTCGACGGTGCGATGTGCTCGGATCACCTCTCGCCCTGGCTGCCGGAACAGGGCGAGTCGGGCTTCGCTCTGAGCTGGATCGCCGCCGCCCTGGCCCGCACGGCCTTCCCGATCGGCATGGTCAACGCACCGGGACAGCGCTACCACCCCGTCGTGGTCGCCCAGGCGTTCGCGACGCTCGAGGAGATGTTCCCCGGACGGTTCTGGGCTGCGCTCGGCAGCGGAGAAGCCATGAACGAACATGTGACGGGTGACGGGTGGCCCGCGAAGTCCGTGCGCAACGAACGCCTGGGAGAGAGCGTCGGCATCATCCGTCGACTGCTCCGAGGCGAGGAGGTCAGCCATGAGGGCCACGTCCGCGCGCATAGGGCGAGGATCTGGAGCCTCCCTGCGCAGTCTCCACCCCTGTTCGCGACCGCGGTGAGTTCCGAGACCGCGGCGTGGTCGGCGTCGTGGGCCGACGGGCTGGTCACGGTCGCCCAACCGCCCTCGGTGCTGCGACGTGTCGTCGAGGAGTACCGCTCGGCCGGCGGCACCGGTCCCTGCTCTCTCCAGGTGCACCTGAGCTGGGCCCTCACCGACGCGGAAGCGTTCGCGCTCGCCCGCGAGCAGTGGCGCAACGGCGTGCTCGCCCCGCCCCTGACGTGGAACATCGAGCAGCCGGAGGAGTTCGACGAGGCGATCGGGGCGGTGGATGAGACCGCGCTGAGACGCGCCGTCCTGATCGATCACGACGCGTCGTCCCTGGTCGACAGGATCGCCACGCTGGTGGCTGTCGGGTTCGACCGCGTATACCTGCATCACGTCGGGCGGGAGCAGGTGGGGTTCCTCCGCTTCGCGCACTCCGACCTCATCCCCGCCTTGAAGGGACGATTGTGAAGATCACCGACACGAGCGACCTCTGGTGGAAGACCGCGGTCGTGTACTGCCTCGACGTGGAGACATTCCTCGACACGGACGGCGACGGCGTGGGCGACCTCCGTGGCCTGGCGCAACGCATCGACTACCTCGCGCAGCTCGGGGTGACGTGTCTGTGGCTGATGCCGTTCTATCCGACCCCCGACCGCGACGACGGCTATGACGTGAGCGACTTCTACGGGATCGATCCCCGGCTCGGCGACCACGGCGACTTCGTGGAGGTGGTGCGCACCGCAAGGGACCGGGGCATGCGCGTGATCGTCGACCTCGTGATCAATCACACCTCGGATCGCCACCCGTGGTTCCTCGCGGCGAAGCGGAGCGTGTCGTCTCCGTACCGCGACTATTACGTATGGCGCGACGACGCCCCGCCGAAGGGGCAGCAGAACGCGGTGTTCCCCGGGCAGGCCGACGGCATCTGGACGAAGGACGAGGCGTCAGGGCAGTGGTATCAGCACAGCTTCTACGAGCACCAGCCCGACCTCAACATCGCCAACCCCGCCGTGCGCGACGAGATCGCGAAGGTGATCGGGTTCTGGTTGCAGCTGGGCGTCTCCGGATTCCGCGTCGACGCGGTGCCCTTCCTCCTCGAGGTCCCGCGCGGAGCCGACGTCCCCGATCCCCACGAGCTGCTGCGCGACATCCGACGGTTCCTGCAGCGGCGATCCAGCGAGGCCGTGCTGTTGGGCGAGGTGAATCTCCCGTATCACGAGCAGATCGACTACTTCGGTGGATCCGAAGGCGACGAGCTCACCATGCAATTCGACTTCGTGGCGATGCAGGCGCTGTACCTGTCGCTCGTGCGGCGGCAGCCTGCTGCGCTGATCGAGGCGCTGAGCGCGCGACCCGCACTTGGGCCCGAGGTGCAGTGGGCGAACTTCCTGCGCAACCACGACGAACTGACCCTCGACAAGCTGGCCGACGCGGAACGTGAGGAGGTCTTCGAGGCGCTCGCACCCGATGAGAGGCAACGGGTGTTCGGTCGCGGCATCACTCGTCGTCTTCCCTCGATGCTCGAAGGCGACCCGCGACGCATCCGGATGGCGTACAGCCTGCTCTTCACCCTGCCCGGAACCCCCGTGCTGTTCTACGGCGAGGAGATCGCGATGGGGGAGAACGCCGAAATGGAGGGCAGGGAGGCGGTGCGGACTCCGATGCAGTGGTCGTCTGGGCGCAACGGCGGTTTCTCGGATGCGGCGCCGTCGCGGCTGACGGCGCGTCCTCCCGCTGACGGCTACGCGCCCGAGCACGTCAACGTCGCAGACCAGCTCGACGATCGAGGCTCGATGCTGCACTTCATCCGCGAGCTCGCGGCGCGCTATCGGGTCTCACCCGAGCTCGGCTGGGGGGAGTTCGCGGTGATCGAGCAGGCCGCCGATGCCGTGCTCGTGCACTCGCTCACGGCGGATGTCGGCCGGCTCGTCGCGGTGCACAACTTCGCGGAGGTCCCTGCGACCGTGAGGTTCCGGCTCGAGAGCGAACCGGAGGGGACCGAGCTCGTCGGTCTGCTCGAGTCCGAGCGGTTGACGCTGGACGCGGATGGTGAGGTCGTGCTCGAAGTGCCGGCGTACGGCTACCGCTGGCTCCGGGTCGCGCGGCCCGGAGACGGACGCATCGCCTGAGATGGCTACGACCCCGACGTGTCCCGGGTGGACCGGGCTGCCGAGGCGGCCGGAAGTGCGGACCCGATAACGAAGACCAGCCCCCACACGACTGCGCCACCGAGCAGCACTCGACCGACAACCGGGTGGCCGACCAGGACCGCAGTCGCGGCGGCGAGTCCGGCCAGGACGACCCCGCCTCCGGCGACGAAGAGGAGGGGCGCCATCGCCCGGTGGGCGGAGACCCAGGCGTCGCCGTCGCGGAGCGTGCGCGACGTCCGGTACCCGAGTATCCGCTGCCGGGGGAAGGTGCCGCGACGGCTCGCGCGGGCCCACCAGAGCAGGGCTGCCCCGAACAACACCATGACGCCGGCGCCTGCGATCTCCATCATCGGTCCTCCTGCTCCCTGCTGTCGTCTGCCTTCGAGGCTACGAGGTGCACGAGGGGGTGATCGACATTCCACGGTGCTGATCGCCGCTCTCCGTGTCGTACCGCGGTATGACTGCGGGCAGGTGATCCGGGGCCGTTTTCGTGCCGGGGGAGTCGTGGTGGTGGGCGATACCGGACTCGAACCGATGACCTCTTCCGTGTGAAGGAAGCGCGCTACCAACTGCGCCAATCGCCCATACCCGTGGGGTACGTCACCCGATACTACCCGACGCCCGGGCGCCCTGTTGACCAGTCTGAGAGACACGCGCGAGAATCGCTGCCGGTTTGGCGAAGGGCAGATCTTCGGCTAATGTTTCATGAGTGCCCGGGACGACCGGGAACGAAATGCGGATGTAGCGCAGTTGGTAGCGCACAACCTTGCCAAGGTTGGGGTCGCGAGTTCGAGTCTCGTCATCCGCTCGAGTGCAGCAGGTCTTCTGTCGAAGATCCGCGGCACGTGGGGTCAATCCACACGGTGGCGTGGCCGAGCGGCTAGGCACCGGCCTGCAAAGCCGTTTACACGGGTTCGAATCCCGTCGCCACCTCACGGGAAAACTGAATAGCCCCAACGGGCGCGATTGGCGCAGCGGTAGCGCGCTTCCCTGACACGGAAGAGGTCACTGGTTCGATCCCAGTATCGCGCACAGACAAACCCCCGGTTCTCCGGGGGTTTTTTCGTGCCTGCGGAGCGACAGTTCCGCGTGCTCATCGCCCTCGGCATGGCCGCGTACCAATCGTCAGGCTGCCGTTGCCCGCCACGGTGTAGGTGTTCGTCTCGTCCTCCGCCCCCACGGTCCCGCAGCACACCGTCTCCTCGTCGTCATCGACCGACCTCGTCAAGCGGAATCAACTGCGCCCCGCCCTGACCGAGCACGATGGGCATGACGATGAGGATCAGGGCGATGCTGACCACCGGCACTATCGCGGCCATGGTGCGCAGGGATCTTCGCTCCTCACCCTCGGCCCTGCGCGCTCCGACGAGCGCGAGGATGATCGCGACAAGCAAGAGCACGGCCCAGACGGCGAAGAAGAAGATGCCTGCGGTGATTCCCAGGTCCGCTTCGTCATCCCATGACGATGACGCCCAGAACTGCCAGTCGCTCCAGATGACTCCGACCATCCCGAGACACAGCAGCCCGACGCCCGCCGAGATCGTGCCGAAGATGCCGCACAGGAGCGCGCCGAGCCCTTGGCTGCCGGTGCGCGAAGTCGGCAATGCGGTGTCATCGGATGCTGTCGTCATGCCCTGCAATATATGACGCCGGGACGCGAGGTGCAGGAGCGCCGTCCCCAGGGCCGTGAGTCCGAGAGCTTCGCCGGGTTCTCGCGTCGCCCGGAGAGCTCGGCGCGGAGCTCTTGGCTCCTCCTGGTGCGAGGTCCTGCTCCCGATAGCATCGGTGGTATGCAGCGACGTTTCCGCCAGGTCGACGTGTTCAACGATGGGGTGGGGCTGGGGAATCCTGTCGCGGTCGTGCTCGATGCGGAAGGGCTCTCCACGTCGGAGATGCGGCGGTTCTCCGTGTGGTCGAACCTCTCCGAGTGCACGTTCGTGCTGCCGCCGACGACCCCGGAGGCCGACTATCGCGTCCGCATATTCAGCCTGAACAACGAGTATCCGTTCGCTGGTCATCCGACTCTGGGCACCGCGCGCGCCTGGCTCGATGCCGGAGGTGTGCCGGCGGACGCGACTCGCGTGGTGCAGGAGTGCGGGGCGGGTCTCATCGCGATTCGCGTCGAGGGCGACGAGCTCGCGTTCCGGTCGCCTCCGTGCACGAGATCGGGTGCTGTGGAACCGGAGATCCTTCAGGCGGTGATCGACATCCTCGGCGTCGAGGACGAGAAGATCGTCGATGCCGCGTGGGTCGACAACGGCCCGGGCTGGGTCGGTGTGCTGCTCGACCACGCGGACACGGTGCTGTCGTTGCGCCCGGATGCCTCGGGCCACCCAGGCCGCTGGGACATCGGCGTCGTCGGGGCGCACGATCCAGGCTCCGATGTCGACATCGAGGTGCGCGCGTTCTTCACCGAGGGAGGCGAACCGCTGCGCGAGGATCCGGTGACCGGTTCCCTGAACGGCACGTTCGGAGAGTGGCTTCTCGCCACGGGCCGCGTCACGCTCCCGTACGTGGCGCGACAGGGCACGGTGATGGGACGGGATGGCCGAGTGCAGGTCAGCCTCGTCGATGACGCCGTCTGGGTTGGTGGGCGCGCCGACGTGGTCATCTCGGGATCAGCGCAGGTGTGAGCATCCCGGGCCGCTACATCCCGCCGGCCACGCGGATCATCGTCCCGGAGACGTAGCTCGCCGCGGCGGAGAGCGCGAACGCGACGACCTCAGCGACCTCCTCCGGCTGAGCGACTCGTCCCATCGGATGCCGAGCTGCGACGCGCGATGCTCGCTCTGGGTCACCTGCATCGGCGTGGACATCGGTGTCGACCGTGCCCGGCGCAACGCCGACCACACGGACGTGCTGTGCCGCGGCTTCGATCGCGAGCCCCTTGGTGAGCGCATCGACTCCTGCTTTGGCTGCCGCGTAGTGCACGTACTCTCCCGGCGCGCCTGTCGTCGCAGCGCCAGACGACACGTTCACCAGCACTCCGCCGGTGGGCAACGCCTGGAGGGAACGGCGGGCGACAAGCACGGCGGACGTGAGGTTCAGGTCGATCACGCGACGGATCACGTCCGTCGGGGTGTCGACCAGCGGCCCCACATGGAGGGTGGCTCCGGCGTTGTTCACGACGCCGTCGATACGAGGAGCCCATTCCTCTGCTGCGGAGAACAGCGTCTCGATCCCGTCGTCGGTCGTCAGGTCGGAGCAGACGGTCAGGCACTCCGCCCCGAGTGCCTGCACCGCAGCCAGAACCTCGGCTGCAGCTTCGTGGTTGCGTGCGTAGCCCAAGACCAGTCGGTGGCCCTCAGCCGCGAGTCTGAGGGCGCAGGCCCTGCCGATTCCACGAGTTCCTCCGGTGATGATGACCGTTCGCTGCTGCACGTGATCAAGCCTAGCCAGGCGGAGCATGATGATTCGCCGTGCTGCCGGTTCTCGCCGGCACGACGGCCGGAGAGAATCCCGCCATTCACAGCCGCGGAGCTACTTCTGTCGTCCAGCGTCTAGCGCTGGGCCGATTGACGCCGGTCACCGTAGCCGTCCCGGCGTGGGTGGGCGCGCCGACGTGATCATCTCGCGATCTCCTCGGGGAGACGTCGCGGGCATCCTTCATCGTGCTTCCGGGGAAGCCCGTCCGCGACCCGGCGGTTCCGGCGGGGCACATGTCGGACGACCGGACGGATGTCGGACGAGACGACCCCGTTTCGCACGGCATCCGTCCCTCCGTCCGACATCCGTCCCGAGGTGGGTGAGCGGGGGTCAGTCCCGATCGGGTGCGCGCGGGGCGCGTTTGACCTCGTCGTACGCGGCGAGCGCCGCCTTGCGTGTCTCACTCAGGTCGACGATGGGCTCCGTGGGCGCGTCTGCGGCCCAGCGGGAGATGTAGAGGCGCTGCGGGTCGAACTTCTTCGCCTGCAGCTCGGGGTTGAACACACGGAAGTACGGTGCGGCATCTGCGCCCGACCCCGCGACCCACTGCCAGTTGAACGGGTTGTTGGCTTCGTCGGCATCGACCAGCGTGTCCCAGAACCACTCTTCGCCGAGGCGCCAATCGATGAGCAGATTCTTCACGAGGAACGACGCCGTGACCATCCGGACGCGGTTGTGCATGTAGCCCGTGTGCCAGAGCTCGCGCATCCCGGCGTCGACGAGCGGAACACCCGTCTCTCCGTGCTGCCAGGCGTCGAGGTGCGCGGGATCGAGGGGTGGCCACGGGAAGGCGTCGAACTCCGGGCGGAGGTTCTTCGTCGCCATGTCGGGGGAGTGGTAGAGGGTGTGCCAGGCGAACTCGCGCCATCCCAGTTCCGACAGGAAACCGCCGGCTCCGTCCACCTCGACCGCCTCGTGCCACACGGTGTACGGGCTCACCTCGCCCCAGCGCAGCCGCGGAGACAGCATCGAGGTCGCGCCGGCCGCCGGCTCGTCCCGCGCGCGGTCGTAAGAGGGCAGGTCGTTCTTGAGGAACTCGCGAAGGCGTCGTCGGGCCGCAGGCTCTCCCGGTTCCCATGTGTCGCGCAGTCCGGACGCCCAGTCGGGAGCGGTCGGCAGGAGGCCCCAGGCGTCGAGCGCGTCGGACTTCGGAGGAGCGGGGAACCCTCGGACTTCCCGGGGCTCGGGAAGCGGTGCGCGCGGTGCGGGAAGGGACTGACAGGCGCGCCAGAACGGTGTGAACACCGAGTAGTGCGTGCCGCTGCCCGTCGTGACGGTCCATGGTTCGTGCAGGAGGGATCCGGCGAAGGAGGCGACCTCGACTCCCTGTGTGCGCAACGTGGTCTTCAGCGCGGCGTCGACTTCGCGCTCCGGACCTCCGTAGCGGCGGTTCCAGAAGACCGCGCCGGCGCCGACCTGCGCCGCCAGCTCGGGGATCATGCGGCCTGCCGGTCCGCGTCGGAGGACGAGGGCGCTGCCGCGTTCGACGAGCCGCTCGGCGAGGGAGGCCAGCGAGTGATGCAACCACCAGCGCGCTGCGCCGCCGAGTCGGCGGAACCCTGGGGATTCCTCGTCGAGGACGAACACCGCGACGATCGGCTCGTCGCGATCGATGGCGGCGCGCAGGGCGGGGTTGTCCGCGAGGCGCAGATCGTCGCGGAACCAGACGAGGGAAGGCGAGGACATCCCCCCATTCTCGTCGAGGGGGCATCATCCGCCGTCGGGGGTCGAACCCGCGCCGAGAAGCTGCTAAAGAGATCGAGGCAAGAGCACGGTCTAACGACCGGTCGGCCTGATGCGTGCTCCGGAATCGGACGTCGCCCACAGCGCCCACGCGACGAGGACCGGCTGCAGGAAGAGCCGCCCGAGTCGCCGACCGTCGGTGTCGAGCCCGGGGGTGGAGCGCCGCGTGCGCCATTGGTGGACGTTTCCAGGGAACACCGCGACGAAGAAGGCCGCTGTCGCCCATCCGATCCGGCGGCGCTCGCGAGGCAGGGCGAGGAGTCCTGCGGCGAGCGCGACCTCTGCGGCCCCGGAGGCGACCACGATCGCATCCTTGTCCAGACGTGTCAGCCTCGATGCCCAGTCGGGCACCACCACCCGGAATCCTCGTGTGCTCAGGAAATGGGCCACCCCGATGCCCCCGAGCGCGATGGCGAGGATCCAGCGCGCGACTGCTCTGCTCATCCGCTCACGCTACAGGGCGATCCCGTCGCGCGCCCGCCGCCTCTGCGACCTCGGCAGCGGTCAGGACACGGTGCTCATGCGAGTAACCTGGGTACCGACCAGATGGAGAGTTTCTGTGCCTGAAAACGCCCGGCCGAATGACGGCTTCGCCCTGTTCACTGACCGAAACGTCGTCGCGATGCGCGTCAACGGCGAGCTCAAGGATCTCGCCACGACCGTAACGGACACCGACGAGGTCGAGGCGGTCACGATCGACAGCGCCGACGGACTGAACATCCTGCGTCATTCTGCGGCCCACGTGCTCGCCCAGGCGGTGCAGCGCATCAACCCCCAGGCGAACCTCGGCATCGGACCTCCCATCACCGACGGCTTCTACTACGACTTCGGCGTCGACACCCCGTTCACCCCCGAAGACATCAAGGCCATCTCGAAGGAGATGCAGCGCATCGTCCGGGAGGGGCAGCGCTTCGTGCGCCGTGTCGTGACCGACGATGAGGCGCGCGCCGAGCTCGCGGACGAGCCGTTCAAGCTCGAACTCATCGGCCTCAAGGGCGGGAAGGAAGCCGCGGAGGGCGCCTCGGTCGAGGTCGGCGAGGGCGAGCTGACGATCTACGACAACACCACCCGCGACGGCGAGGTCGTCTGGAAGGACCTCTGCCGCGGACCTCACCTGCCCAACACGCGCATGATCGGCAACGGGTGGGACCTCACCCGCATCGCCGCAGCATACTGGCGCGGGAGCGAGAAGAACCCGCAGCTGCAGCGCATCTACGGCACGGCCTGGCCGACCAAGGAGGAGCTCCGCGAGTACCAGCACCGCCTCGAGGAGGCCGCAAAGCGCGACCACCGGCGCCTGGGCAAGGAGCTCGACCTGTTCTCGTTCCCCGAGGAGATCGGCTCCGGTCTCTCGGTCTGGCACCCGCGCGGCGGCGTGATCCGCGGCGAGATGGAACAGCACGCCCGCAAGCGCCACATCGAGGGCGGGTACACCTACGTGTACACGCCGCACATCTCGAAGGAAGACCTGTTCCTCACCTCGAACCACCTCGTCACGTACAAGGAGGGCATGTTCCCGCCGATCGTGATGGACGAGGAGCGCGACGACGAGGGCAACATCACCAAGCAGGGCCAGGACTATTACCTGAAGCCGATGAACTGCCCGATGCACATCCTCATCTACAAGGAGCGCGCCCGGAGCTACCGCGACCTCCCGCTGCGGTTCGCCGAGAACGGCACGGTCTACCGCAACGAGCTCTCCGGTGCGCTGCACGGCCTCACCCGCGTGCGCGGCTTCACCCAGGACGACTCGCACCTGTTCGTGACGCCCGACCAGCTCGAGGCCGAGGTCGCCAAGGTCCTCGAGTTCATCCTGTCGATGCTGCGCGACTTCGGTCTGACCGACTTCGAGCTCGAGCTGTCGATGAAGGACGACGAGAAGTCGAAGTGGATCGGCTCCGACGAGTTCTGGGAGTCGTCGACCGATGCGCTGCGCCGCGTCGCGGTGGCCTCCGGCCTCAAGCTGACCGAGGTCCCCGGCGAGGCCGCTTTCTACGGCCCGAAGATCGACCTCAAGACGCGCGACGCGATCGGACGCACCTGGCAGCTCTCGACCGTGCAGGTCGACCCGAACCTGCCCGAGCGCTTCGACCTCGAGTTCATGGACAAGGACGGGCAGAAGAAGCGCCCGATCATGATCCACCGCGCCCTGTTCGGCTCGATCGAGCGGTTCTTCGCGATCCTGCTCGAGCACTACGCCGGCGACTTCCCGGTGTGGCTGTCTCCCGTCCAGGTCGTGGGCATCCCGGTCGCCGAGGATTTCGCCGACTACCTCGGCGACGTGATCGACACGCTCCGCTCACAGGGCGTGCGAGCCGAACTCGACACCTCGGACGACCGGATGCAGAAGAAGATCCGCACCCACACGACCGGCAAGGTGCCGCTGCTGCTGATCGCGGGGGAGAAGGACCGCGACGCGGGCACCGTCTCGTTCCGCTACCGCGACGGCTCACAGGAGAACGGCGTGCCGATCGCGGATGCCGTCGCCCGCATCCGGGCTGTGATCGACAGCCACGGACTCGTGCAGACAGCGGGGGATCTGGCGTGACCGACGGGGAGCAGCCGCTGGAAGACGCCGGGCGCCTCGCCGGCGTACCGGACCAGTTCCAGCGGCTGTGGACCCCGCATCGGATGGCGTACATCCAGGCCGGACCCGAGCCGCTGCGCGAGGAGTGCCCCTTCTGCGAGGCGCCGAAGTACCCGGACTCCGAGCGGCTCGTCGTGGCGCGAGGGAAGACCGCGTACGTGTTGTTGAACCTCTTCCCGTACAACTCGGGGCACCTGCTCGTGTGCCCCTACCGCCACATCGCCACATACGACCAGGCGACTGCCGAGGAGGTCGCCGAGATCGGCGCGCTGACGCAGACGGCGATGCGAGTGCTTCGAGAGGTGTCGCACTGCGACGGCTTCAACCTCGGCATGAACCAGGGCGCGGTGGCCGGTGCCGGCGTCGACGCCCATCTGCACCAGCACGTGGTTCCGCGGTGGTCGTCCGACGCCAACTTCTTCCCGATCATCGCCAAGACGAAGGCGCTCCCGCAGCTCCTCGGCGAGGTGCGGGACGCCGTCGCCGCGGCCTGGCCTCCGGCGGACGCGGCGACGACGTAGTTCAGCGCACCTGGCGGGCCGTGAACTGCATCCGCGGGTGGGCGTAGAACTCCTGCGCCTCGACGAGCTGCAGCTCTCGCGCCCCGGAGTCCAAGGTCGCCGTGAGCAGGTCGTACACACTCGATGCCGTGCGCTCGAGGGCGGTCTTCGCGCTCCCGGTCTCGACGTAGTGCGCGGTGAACAGCGCGGCGGTGACATCGCCCGACCCGTTCGCCTTCATCGGCAGGTGCGGCGTCTGCACGAGCCAGGCGCCCGTGTCGTCGGCGGCCAGCATCTCGATGGTGCCCTCTTCGCGGTCGGGGCGTTCGACGCTGGTCACGAGCACGGTGCGCGGACCCATCGCGTGAGCCAGATCGACCGATGCGAGGGTGCTCTCGAGGGTGTCGGGCTCGGTGTTGGTGAGGAACCCGAGTTCGAACTGGTTCGGCGTGATGATGTCGGCGACGGGGACGACGCGTTCGCGCAGCAGGACAGGAATCGCCGGGGCCACGAAGCAGCCGGACTTGGCATTGCCCATCACCGGGTCGCAGGCGTAGACCGCGTTCGGGTTGGCTGCCTTCACCCTGGCGACGGCATCGATGATCACATCGCCGATGCCCTCGCCGCCCTGATAGCCGCTGAGGACGGCGTCGATCTCGCCGAAGACGCCGCGCTCCTCGATGCCCGTGATGACCTCGCGCACATCGTCGGGAGCGATCATCGGTCCGCGCCAGGCGCCGTAGCCGGTGTGGTTGGAGAAGTTCACGGTGTAGACCGGGAGCACCTCCACGCCGATGCGCTGCAGCGGGAAGACGGCAGCCGAGTTGCCCACATGGCCGTGGGCGACGGCGGACTGGATGGAGAGGATCTTCATTCTCCGACTCTTTCGTTCAGGCGGACGAACGTCCGCGGCAGGTGGTCATCGTCCGGCGGCGACGAGGTCGGCGACCAGGGTCCCGGCGTCGTCGTCGGACAGATCGTGCACGGTGAGGCGCAGGTGATGCGAAGGTTCCGCACGCTCATCCAGGGCGAAGTCGTCACCGGTCCTGGCGAGCCATCCGCGCCGCATCAGCCGCTCAGCGACGATGCGTGCCGGTTGCGGGAGCCGTACCCACAGGCTCAGGCCGTCGGAGGCCGTGGCATCGATGCCTGCCGCCCGCAGCCGCTCTGCGAAGGCGGTGTTCCGCGCGGCGTAGTGGCTCGCCGCCGCGGCGACCTGCGACATGACCGACTCGTCGGTCAGCTGGGTGAGCGCGAGCCGCTGCAGCAGATGGCTCACCCACGTGGTGCCGGGGCTGAGACGCATCGCCAGGCGGTCGGCGGTCTCCGGGTCCGTCCCGGCGATCGCGAGGCACATGTCGGGCCCGAGGAACTTCGACACAGAGCGCACGAGGGCGTACCGGCGGTGATCGGGGCCGATGAGCGACTCGTAGGGTCGCTGCGACAGCACCGAGAAGTGGTCGTCCTCGATGATGAGCACATAGGGGTGATCGACCAGTAGCGCGCGGAGCTCCGCCGCGCGGGCGGGCGTGAGGCTCGAGCCGGTGGGGTTCTGTGCCCGGGGCGTGCAGATGATCGCGCGGACGCCGGCGTCCAGCGCCGCCCGCAGCCCCTCCACCGTCATCCCCTCGGCATCGACCGGAACAGGAACCGCGCGATACCCGCCGAGGCGCACGGTGTGGATGCTCGCGAGGAAGCACGGGTCCTCGAGCGCGACCGCGTCGTCCCGCATCAGCGCCTGTGCGAGAAGGCGCTCCACCGCATCGACCGCGCCGCTGGTGACCGTGATGCGGAAGTCGTCGTCGACCAGGTCGACCGACATCCACTCCCGCGCCCACTCCTCGAGCCCACGATCTATCACCGGTTCGCCGTAGAGGACGGGGCGGGAGGCGATCGTCATGAGCGCCGGCGCCGGATCGGGGATGAGACGCGGGTCGGGGTTGCCGGTGCCGATGTCTCGCAGCACCGTGTCAGGCGCATACCCTTCCTGGGCGACGGACCCGAGGCCGGCGACGACGGTTCCCGCACGTCCGCGAGAGACCACGAGCCCCGCCTGGGCGAGCTGCCGGTACGCCGCGACCGCGGTGTTGCGGTTCACGCCGAGAGTCGCGGCGAGCTCCCGCACCGGAGGCAGAACGCTCCCCGCTCGGAGGACGCCGCGGTCGTGCAGCGCACGCACGCTGTCGGCGATGTCCGACGCCGTGGTTCCGCTGATCTGGTCGCTCATGGTCCTCCTCGACGATTCTAAGTCGTTGCCGACAGTGTTATGTTTGACCTAGATCAAACCCGTTTTCGGATCATCCTGATAGGAGTTCCACATGACCGAGACCACCACCGGATCCTCGCGCGTCAAGCGCGGCCTCGCCGAGATGCTCAAGGGCGGCGTCATCATGGACGTCGTCACCGCGGAGCAGGCGAAGATCGCCGAAGACGCCGGCGCCGTCGCCGTGATGGCGCTCGAGCGCGTCCCCGCCGACATCCGCGCACAGGGCGGGGTCTCGCGGATGAGCGACCCCGACATGATCGACAGCATCATCGACGCGGTGTCGATTCCCGTGATGGCGAAGGCGCGTATCGGGCACTTCGTCGAGGCGCAGGTGCTGCAGGAGCTCGGCGTCGACTACATCGACGAGTCCGAGGTGCTCTCGCCGGCGGATTACGTGAACCACATCGACAAGTACGGTTTCACGGTGCCGTTCGTGTGCGGAGCCACCAACCTCGGCGAGGCTCTCCGGCGCATCAACGAGGGCGCGGCGATGATCCGGTCGAAGGGAGAGGCCGGCACCGGCGACGTGTCGGAGGCGATGAAGCACATCCGCAAGATCCGCGGTGAGATCGCGGCACTCACCGCTCTCCCCAAGGACGAGCTCTTCGTCGCGGCCAAGGAGCTGCAGGCGCCGTACGAGCTCGTGGCCGAGATCGCGGAGACCGGGAAGCTCCCCGTCGTGCTGTTCGTGGCGGGCGGTGTCGCCACTCCCGCGGATGCGGCGATGATGATGCAGCTCGGCGCCGATGGCGTGTTCGTCGGTTCGGGCATCTTCAAGTCGGGGAACCCTGCCGAGCGAGCGAAGGCGATCGTCAAGGCGACCACCTTCTACGACGATGCCAAGGTCATCGCCGAGGTCTCACGCGGACTCGGTGAGGCGATGGTCGGCATCAACGTCTCCGACCTCCCCGCTCCGCACCGCCTCGCCGAGCGTGGCTGGTAGTCCTCGCGTCGGAGTGCTCGCGCTGCAGGGCGACGTGCGCGAGCACGCCGCCCTGCTGTCCGGACTCGGCGCCGATGTCGCCCTGGTGCGCCGGCCCGAGGAGCTGCCGACCGTTGACGGGCTGGTGATTCCCGGCGGGGAGTCGAGCGTGATCGACAAGCTCTCCCGGACCTTCGGGATGCAGCGCCCCATCCGCGATGCGATCGGCTCTGGCCTGCCCGTCTACGGGACATGTGCGGGGATGATCCTGCTCGCCGACGCCGTGCTGGACGGCATAGACGGACAGGAGTCCTTCGGCGGGATGGACATCGACGTGCGCCGCAATGCCTTCGGGCGTCAGAACGATTCGTTCGAGACGGAGCTGGACGTCCCCGCCCTGGGCGCGCCGCCCGTGCATGCGACGTTCATCCGTGCCCCCGTCGTCGACCGTGTCGGTGCAGGCGTGCACGTCCTCGCCTCGCTGGCGGACGGGACCGTCGTCGCCGTCGAGCAGGGGGCCCTCCTCGGCACGAGCTTCCACCCCGAAGTCGACGGCGAGACCCGCTTCCATGAGCGCTTTCTCGACAGGGCCCGGGAGTTCCGGGCGGCACGGGAGGGGTAGGCCCTCCGGCTGCCGCGCTGTGCTCGGCGAGCCGCTCCGGTGGCATCACTCGACCGCGAGCGCGCGCGGCACCTCGGTGCGAAGCGCCGCGGCAGTGGGGAACACGGTGGCGGCGAGAAGCAGGAGCAGTCCGCCGCCGGAGATCAGGCCCATGGCGGGGAACGAGACGGCGGCGCCGGGCAGGTCGAGCGCATCGGCGATGAGGAACCCGCCGATGCCGGTGGCCGCGGCGCCCAGGATGACCGCTGTCACGGCGTAGGCCACGGCCTCCCAGACGGCGACGAGGAGGATGGTCGGCGGCGTGGAGCCGACCGCCTGGATCAGCGCGAACTCGCGTCCTCGGGCATGACTCGACATGAAGACCGTGGCGGCCGCGGCGACACCGGACAGGAGCAGCGGGCCGCCGAGCAGGATCACGACCCCCTCGGGGGCGAGGGAGAACCCGGCATCGCTTCCGGTGCGGGCGGCCTGCGCTGCGGCCGTCGTCTGCGCGGTCGTGTAGAGACCCCCGGCGAGGGCGATCGCCACCATGAGGGGACCTATCGCAGCGTTGGAGCGGCTGAGTCGATAGCGCGCCGAGTTCCTGGCCAGCAGCCATGTGGCGGACGCACGCGCGGGTATCGCCGCGGTCCATGCGCGCAGGACGAGCGGGAACAGGAGAGGTCCCGCGGCCGCGAAGACAGCAGCGATCAGCGGCGTCAGCAGCACGGCCTGCCCGGAGAACGTCGACATCGATGCGCCGCCGTCGAGATTCAGCGCGAGAGCCACCACTGCGCCGATCGTCGCGACGGTGAGAACGATCCGGAGCCAGCCCATGCGCACGCGTGGCGGCTCCGCATCACGCAACGCCTCGATCGGCGGTGTGCGGGCTGCGCGCCGCGCGCTGCGGAGTCCGCCGAGGAGCACGACGACGCCGATGGCGACGGTGACGATGAGGATGCTCACGCCGCCGAGATGCACGCTGGTCCCCTGCATGTCCGGCCACTCACGGAACACCCAGACGAACAGCGACGGGAAGACGGGGAGGGCGAGGAGGCATCCGACGAACGCGCCGACGAGTCCGACGATGCCGAGCTGGGCGAGGACGACGACGCCGACGAGAACCGGTCTCACTCCCACGAGCTGCCACAGCGCGTAGGTGCGGAGCTGGAGTGAGATCGTGAGGTTCGCTGCAGATCCGAGCACGACGAGAGCCGTGATGACGGTGAACATGATGACGGCGGACGCGGTGCTCGAGAGCCCCTCCTGCACGGCGCCCCCGTGGACGCTCCCGGTCTCCAGGAGGCCCGCCGTGATCGCCCCGACGAACCCGGTGGCGATGATGACGAAGAGGACGCCGAGCCACACTCGTGACTGCCGGACCAGATCGCTCAGGACGAGGCGGATCACGCGCCGGCCCCTGCCCTGCTCACGGAGTCGAAGACCTGTTCCGGTGTCGGGTGTCGCAGCTCGTCATGGATGGTCCCGTCGCGGAGCACGAGAACACGATCGGCGAGCGCGGCGGCCTCGAGGTCGTGCGTCACCATCACGACCGAACGCCCGTGCCCGGACGAGGCGCGCAGGAGTCGGAGCACGTCTGCGCCCGTGGCGGTGTCGAGCGACCCGGTGGGCTCGTCGGCGAAGACGATGTCCGGACGGAGGGCCAGCACGCGCGCGATGGCGACCCGTTGCTGCTGTCCACCGGAGAGCTGTCCTGGTCGATGGCCGCCTCTGTCCGTCAATCCGACATCGCTCAGGGCGCGGTCGACGTCCGGGCGCTGCACCTTGCGTCGGGCGAGCCGAGCGGGCAGGGCGACGTTCTCCCGTGCGCTCAGCGACGGGATCAGGTTGAAGGACTGGAACACGAAGCCGATGTGGCGACGGGGCAGGGCAGCCAATGCGCCGCGACGCAGAGCGGCGAGGTCCTGACCGGCGACACGGATGGTGCCGGAATCGTAGGACTCGAGACCGGACAGGCACGAGAGCAGGGTGGACTTGCCGGATCCGCTGGGTCCGACGATGCCGATCATCTCGCCGGGATGAACGTCCAGGGAGATGCCGCGCAGCACGGGCACCCGTGGCTGCCTCCTTCCGGCGCCGGGGAAGGTCTTGTGCAGGTTCGCGGCATGGATCAGTGGCTCGGTCACCTGCTCATTCCAGGGAATCCCCGCGATCCGTGCGAGGGAGTGGGGACGAGGATCCTGGTAGAGCTGGGTCTACTCTTCGTGGGAGATGAGCGCCGCAGAAGCGTCCGCTCCCTAGGGTGGAGGCATGGGGGCCGAGACCGTATGGCATGCGATGATGCGTGCGCCGTGGCGTTTCCTGCTCGGACGCTGGCCGTGGCGCGTGCTCCTCTACCTCGTGGCCAGTGCCGTGATCGGGGTGCTGCTCCTGCCCGTCCTGATCGTGTCAGTGCTGCTGGTGCCGCTGTGGGGAATCGTCATCGGCGCGATCGAGCGTCGTCGCACCCGGTGGCTCGGCTTTCCCGCCCAGGCCTCGGGGCACGTGCCGCTGGCACGGGAGCAACGACACATCTGGCTGGCGGTGCGGATGAGTGAAGGCGCGACCTGGCGCGAGGCGGCAGCTGTGCTCGTCGACCTGCTCATCGGCTGGGTCGTGCTGGCCGTCTTGTTCTTCGAGGGTCTCGGGGCGGTGCTCCTGGTCTACATCGCCGTCTCCGGTGCCCGCGGCCCCACGCGCATCAACCTCTTCGGCGACGCATGGGTGGTCGTCGCTCCCGACACCTGGTGGCCGGTCGTCCCGATCGGGCTGATCGCCGTCTGCGCGATCGCCTACGTCAACGCCGTGCTCGCCGCCGGGCAGGCGTCGCTCTTGCGCGGGCTCTGCAGCCCGCGGCAGCACGAGCTCGTCCGCAACATGGAACGTCTGATCCAGTCGCGCGTGACGCTCGTCGAGGCGTTCGAGACCGAACGGCGGCGCATCGAGCGCGATCTGCACGACGGTGTGCAACAGGAACTCGTCACGCTCGCCGCGCGGCTCGGCCTGGTGAGCCTCGAGCTCGACGACCTCGAAGCGCGAGGTGCAGACACACTGCCCGCTCGCGAGGCTCTCGAGGCCGCGCAGAGCCAGGCGGAGCAGGCGATGGGGACGCTTCGGGACACGGTGCGCGGCATCCATCCCGTCGTCCTCACGGACCATGGGCTTCGTGCCGCACTCGACGAGCTCGCCGACCGTGCCCCGGTGGCGTTGCGTCTCGAGGTCGACGTCGGCAGGCTTCCCGTCGCGGTCGAGACCGCCGCCTACTATCTGGTGACCGAGGCGATCAGCAACGCCGCCAAGCACAGCGTCGCGACGAGGGTCACCGTGCAGGCGCGGGTGGAGCTCGGTCTGCTGTCGATGGTCGTCACGGACGACGGGCACGGAGGTGCGGATGCGAACGGCGGCACCGGACTACGGGGCCTGCGCGAGCGCGCAGAGACACTCGGCGGGCGGTTCGCGGTGGTGAGTCCCGCCGGAGGACCGACGACCCTTCACATGATGCTGCCCCTGCTCACGGACGGAACGGTGCCGAATGCGATTGCTGCTCGCTGAGGACTCCGCGCTCTTGCGCGAAGCGCTGACCGCCCTGCTCGAGCGGCTCGGCCATACCGTCACGGCGACCGCGCAGTCGGCGCCCGGACTGCTCGAGGCTCTCGGCCGCGCGGCGGATGTCGGGGATCTGCCCGACATCGTGATCACCGACGTCCGCATGCCGCCGGGGAACAGCGACGACGGGCTCCGTGCCGCACTCCGCATCCGCGCCCGTCACCCGCATCAGCCGATCATGGTGCTCTCGCAGTACATCGCCGACACATACGCCCGCGAACTGCTCACTCTCCCGGAAGGCGCGATCGGGTACCTGCTCAAGGACCGGGTGAACCGGGTGCGCGACTTCGCCACCGCGCTCGAGAGCGTCGCCGCAGGGGGCACGGTCATCGACCCTGAAGTGGTGCGGCATCTCCTCGGTTCTTCGCGGCCGGGGCCGCTCGACACCCTCACGGTGCGAGAACGTGAAGTGCTCGCGCTCATGGCGGACGGTCAGTCGAACACCCAGATCGCGGCGACGCTCACCCTGACGGACGCCGCCGTGAGCAAGCACATCGGCAACGTCTTCATCAAGCTCGGCCTCGGGCCGGTCGAGGAGAACCGCCGGGTGCGAGCGGTGCTGACCTACCTCGACTCCGCACGTACCTGAGCCTGCGTCAGCAGGACGTCGAGCCAGCGCAGCGCGGGGAGCGCCTGTGCGCGCTGAAACGCCCGGAGTCCGGGGAGCTGAGGAATGTCCGGCTGTGCCTGCGCGTACCAGAGGAATGACGCGAACCCGGAGATGACTGCGATCATGTCTGCAGCGGGCGGAGCGCCGTGCTGCTCGAAGACCGGCCAGGCGTCCTCGCACGAGGGTCCGCCGGACGCCTCGATGCTCGGCAGCAGGCAGGGGAGGTCGACCCAGGGGGCGCCCCTGAGTGCATGCGGCCAGTCCAGGAGATGTGCTCGTCCGTCGTGCACGAGGATGTTGTCTGCGCGCACGTCGCCGTGCACGATCACCCCACCGCTGACGGCGTCGCCGAACCCGTGCTCGATCCGCAGCAACTCGGAGATCCGCGCCTGCAGCCCGTCGGGGAGAGCGTGGAACAGGGCCTCGTCCTCGGTGATGTCCCGCCAGCGCGTGAAGCCGGGGACCAGGGCGTCAACGGCATCGGGCATGCCGACGGGCGCGGAGGTCGAGGCGAGAACCCGCAGGCTCTCCGCGATGGCGTGGAGGTCATCGGCTACCCAGGGGCTTCCCGGGTGGCGACCGTCGAGGGCGGCGAGCACGAGCGCTGCGCCGACCGGTTCATCGACCGCCCTGAGCACCGTCGGAGCGATCTCCGAAGGCAGCACGGTGAGCACCTGCATCTCCGCCCTGAGGAAGGCGAGGGAGTCCGCGTGGCCGTCGTGCGCACAGGCCTTGACGAACGCCGTGCCCCTGGTCGTGGTGACCACGCCCGCATAGGCGGCGCTGAATCCGCTCTGGGCAGGAGCATCCCTGACGAAGCGGCCTCCGATCGCATCCACGACGCGGGCGCGGAGGAGGAGGGGGAGTGCGGACCACTCGGGTCGGAGTCGGTCGGCGCCTGCGTTCATGGTGTCGCTCCCTTCGCTCGCAGCGTCGCGGCCCCGGGCACGGGTTCCTCGACGCTAGCAGCACTCCGCGAACGGGCCGACCGGGGAGATCACGCTATGCGCTGTGCTGCCACGAGATCCCGGATGGCGTGCACCGTGCGGTCGACGTCGTCGGCGGTCGTCGCCCATGACGACATCGAGCATCGCAACGCCGCACGACCGCGCCACTCGGCGCCCGTGACCGCGGCTGTCCCTTCGTCCAGGACCGCCGCGCCGAGCGCACGGGTTCCTTCGTCGGAGTCGAGGGAGAACATGACCTGTGTGTACTCGACCTCGTTGAGCACTTCGACGGCGTCGATCGACGCGAGGCCGGCGGCCATCCGGAGGGCGTTCGCATGGAGTCGGTCCATCAACGCCGCGACGCCGGACCTGCCGAGGCTGCGAAGTGCCGCCCAGGCCGGAACACCCCGAGCCCGTCGCGACAACTCGGGGGTGACGTCCCACGGATCGAGACCCGAGTAGATCAGGTAGTCGCCGCCGGTGCGGAACGCGGCGATGGAGTCTGCGGGGTCGCGCACGATGGCCATGCCGCAGTCGTACGGGACGTTCAGTGTCTTGTGCGCATCGGTCGCCCAGGAGTCGGCGGCGGCGATCCCCTCGGTCAGGTGGCTCAAGGAGGGCGCTGCCGCCGCCCAGAGCCCGAATGCCCCGTCGATGTGCACCCAGGCGTCATGAATGTGCGCGATCACGGTGAGAGTGTCGAAGTCGTCGAACGCCCCTGTGTGCACCTCGCCGGCCTGCAGGCACACGATGAGCGGACCCGCGCCGTCGGCGAGTACGGACTCGAGCGCGTCGGCGCGCATCCGCCCCTGGTCGTCGGACGGGACCACGATCAGCTCGGAGCGTCCGATACCGAGGAAACGCGCCGCGCGGTCGATCGATCCATGACGGTCGGAGCCCACCACGAAGCGCACTCTGGGTGCGTCGCGCATCCCGCTCTCCGCGATGTCCCACCCGGCGCGGTCGAGCACGGCATGCCGGGCGGCGGCCAGACAGGTGAAGTTCGCGAGCTGACCGCCTGTGACGAATCCGACACTGGCCGTCGAGGGGAGGCCGAAGAGATCGAGCATCCACTGCCCTGCGATGCGCTCCATGGCGACCGTCGCGGGGGCCAGCAGGGACGACCCGGAGTTCTGGTCCCAGGTGGAGACGAGCCAGTCGGCGGCGAGTGCGGCAGGGTATGTCCCGCCGATGACGAAACCGAAGAACCGCCCGCCGGGGATGGCGACCAGTCCGGGATCGGCATTCTTCGCGATCTGCTCGATCACCTCGGCAGGGTCGGTGCCCGTCTCGGCGAGCGGCCCGCCGAATGCGGCGAGCATGTCATCGAGTGAGGCTCGAGGCCAGACCGGGCGCTCGTCGATGGAGTCGAGGAATCGCAGGGCTGCACGGTGGGCTGTCTCGAGTGCGCGTGCCCTGTCGTCAGGAGAGTCGCCGGTCATGTCTCAGGACTACACCTGCACGCGTCGTGGCACCAGGGGATGACCGCTCTCGCACGGCGCCATTCGGACGGCTGCGGCGATTCGATAGAATGGACGATGCCCTGGGCACGCTCCGGGGCGGATACGACGAGCGGAGACTTATGTCCGGGCATTCCAAGTGGGCGACCACGAAGCACAAGAAGGCCATCATCGACTCCAGGCGCGCCAAGTCCTGGGCCAAGCTCATCAAGAACATCGAGGTCGCGGCCAAGCTCGGCGGGCCTGATCTCGCGGGCAACCCGACTCTGTTCGATGCGGTGCAGAAGGCGAAGAAGACCTCGGTCCCCAAGGACAACATCGACCGCGCGGTCAAGCGCGGAGCGGGCATCGGCGGCGAGGCCGTCGAGTACCTCTCGATCATGTACGAGGGCTACGGGCCCAACGGGGTCGCGCTCATGATCGAGTGTCTGACCGACAACAAGAACCGTGCCGCCGCCGAGGTGCGCACCGCCCTCAGCCGCAACGGCGGCACCCTGGCCGACCCCGGCAGCGTCGCCTACAACTTCAGTCGCAAGGGCGTCATCGTCGTCGGCTCCGAGGGAACCACCGAAGACGACGTCATGATGGCAGCGCTCGAGGCCGGGGCCGAGGAGATCGAGCCGCACGCCGAGGGCTTCGAGATCATCACCGAGGCCACCGATCTCGTCGCCGTCCGTACGGCGCTGCAGGACGCGGGCATCGACTACGAGTCGGCGGACGTCGAGTTCGTCCCCAACCTCAAGGTCGAGATCGACGCCGACACCGCACGCAAGATCTTCCGGCTCATCGACGCGCTCGAAGACAGCGAGGACGTGCAGAACGTGTTCACCAACTTCGACCTCACCGCAGAGGTGCAGGCGGAGTTGGAGAACGACGACGCCTAGGCGCGCCGGACGGCACGCGTCGGCGCCGCGGCCTAGCCTGAGGGAATGAGCTCCTCTCTGCGCGTGCTCGGCATCGACCCGGGCCTCACCCGGTGCGGGGTCGGTGTGGTCGATGTCGACCGCTCGCGCCGCGGCACGCTGGTGCATGTCGGAGTGATCCGCTCGTCGCCCGATGCCGAGCCCGGCGAGCGCCTGGCCGTCGTCGCGGCCGGCATCCGCGCCGTGATCGCCGAGCATCGACCCGATGCCGTCGCGGTGGAGCGGGTGTTCGCCCAGCAGAACACCCATACGGTGATGGGCACCGCGCAGGCGAGCGGTGTCGCGCTGCTGATCGCCGCCGAATCGGGGCTCCCCGCGGCCACCCACACGCCGAGCGAGGTGAAGGCGGCGGTGACCGGGTACGGCGCGGCAGACAAGCGGCAGGTGCAGACGATGATCTCGCGGATCCTGCGGCTCGACGCCCTGCCGCAGCCCGCAGACGCCGCCGATGCTCTCGCCATCGCCCTGTGTCACGCGTGGCGTCGCGGAGGCCCGGCTGCGGCGGGGCAGGGGGCGTTGACCCCCGCCCAGCGAGCATGGGCGGATGCGGAGAAGCGTGTCGCTCGAACATATCTACGAGCGACACCGTAGGCTGGCCTGATGATCTCCTCACTGCACGGTGTCGTCCTGCATGCGACAGCCGATCAGGTCGTCATCGATGTGGGCGGGGTCGGATTCTCCGTCGCGGTCCCCGCCGATGTCGCGCACACGGCGACCGTGGGGGAGAAGATGCTCCTCCACACGAGCCTCATCGTCCGCGAGGACGCCCTGTCGCTATTCGGCTTCGCCGATCGGGGCGAGCTGGAGATCTTCGGTCTGCTGATCAGCGTCACCGGAGTGGGGCCGAAGTCGGCTCTCGGCGTGCTCTCACATCTGACCGCGGAACAGATCGCCGAGGCGGTGACGGCCGAGGACGACGCACCCTTCCGAAGGGTGTCGGGCATCGGCCCGAAGACAGCCAAGCTCATCGTCGTGCAGCTCGCGGGCAAGGTGCAGGCCCTCGCCGCCGCTCCGAAGCCCGCCGCGTCGGGCGGGACGGACGTCGTCACCCAGGTGGCGGCGGCCCTGATCGGTCTCGGCTGGTCGGAGAAGGTGGCCACCGACGCGGCCGTCCAGACCGCTGCCGATGCGACCGAGACCGAGCGCGCTTCGGTGGCATCGCTCCTCCGACGCACTCTCGCCCTGCTCGGACCGGCACAGGGGGGCCAAGCACGTGTCTGACCCGCTCGACGCCACGGAACCCTCCGACGAGACCGAACTCGCGATCGAGGGCGCACTGCGGCCGACCAGCCTCGGCGACTTCGTCGGTCAGCAGAAGGTGCGCGGCCAGCTGCAACTGCTGCTCGAGGCTGCGCGCATCCAGAGCCGGCCGGCCGACCACATCCTGCTCGCCGGTCCGCCCGGACTCGGGAAGACGACTCTCGCGATGATCGTGGCGCACGAGAGCGAGCGGCCGCTGCGGCTGTCGAGCGGACCCGCGATCCAGCATGCGGGCGACCTCGCGGCGCTGTTGTCGAGCCTGGTGCCCGGTGAAGTCCTCTTCATCGACGAGATCCATCGCATGGCCCGTTCCGCCGAGGAGATGCTCTATCTGGCGATGGAGGACTACCGGATCGACATCATGGTCGGCAAAGGGGCAGGGGCGACGAGCATCCCGCTCGAGCTCTCGCCCTTCACCCTGGTGGGTGCGACGACGCGCTCCGGCCTGCTGCCGAATCCCCTCCGCGACCGCTTCGGCTTCACAGGGCACCTCGAGTTCTACGAGGAGTCGGAACTCGAGCAGGTCATCGCCCGCTCCGCCGCTGTGCTCGGAGTCGATCTGCCGACCGACTCGCTCTCCGAGATCGCGCGGCGCTCACGGGGGACACCCCGGATCGCCAACCGACTGCTCCGCCGAGTGCGCGACTACGCCCTGGTGCACGGCGGGGGAGCCGCGGACATCGGCGACGTCCGTGCGGCACTCGAGCTGTACGACGTCGACGCCATCGGTCTCGACCGACTCGACCGAGCCGTCCTGGATGCGCTCGTCCGTCGTTTCCGGGGAGGCCCCGTGGGCTTGAGCACGCTCGCTGTCGCCGTCGGCGAAGAGGCGGAGACCGTGGAGAGCGTGGTCGAACCGTATCTCGTGCGCATCGGCTTCCTCGGTCGTACTCCGCGCGGACGTGTGGCGATGCCCGAGGCGTACGCCCATCTCGGTATTCCGCATCCGGACGGGATGCTTAAGTTGGATGACCTATAATCGCTGAAGACTTCCCGGTTATCTTCGCGCGCCCAAAGGCTGGAGCGTGCACCTGAGAAAGGCGCTACCTCATGCCCATGGAATTCCTGCTCTTCGGACTTCTCGCCGTCCTCCTCGTCTTCATGATCTTCAACACGCGTAAGCGGACGAAGCAGATGAAGGCAGAGCAGGAGGAGAAGGCGACCAAGACGGTGCCCGGCGCCAAGGTGCTCCTGCAGGGTGGCATCTACGGGACGATCGTCTCCTACGACCCCGAGGACCTCGACACGCCTGCCCTTGTCGAGATCGCTCCGGGGACGATCATCGACGTCCACAGCCAGGCCATCCTGCGCGTCGTCGAGCCCAAGGACGCGGTCGTCGAGTCGCCGGTCGACGCCACCGACGAGACCGTGCTCGACGAGCCCGAGCTCGACGAGTCGGTCGCTCCGGCCGTCGAGACCCCGGAGGAGACGCGCGCCCGTCTCGAGCGCGACGCCGACGACAAGTAACTCGCGGCCGACGCGGCCTCTTCGGATCTCCGTCCTTCCAGAAAGCTGAACACACGTGGCTTCATCCTCTCCCGTCCGTCACGCCTGGCGGGTCCTTCTCGGCCTGCTCCTCGTGACGGGCGTGCTCTTCGGCATCAACTCCCTGGGCGTGTACGTCTTCACCGACAGCGATGGGGCACCGGCGAGCTCCTGGACTCCTGAGCTCGCGCTGGACCTCCAGGGTGGGACGCAGATCGTCCTGAGCGCCGAGACGGAGGACGGAACGGCCCCGACGCAGGAGCAGCTCGACCAGGCCGCGGCTATCATCCGGCAGCGCGTGGATGCCTCGGGTGTGGCGGAAGCCGACATCACGACCGAGGGCGGACAGAACATCGTCGTCCAGATCCCCGGCGAGGCGGACGCGCAGACGCGTGAGCGCATCCAGGCCAGTGCACAGCTCGAGCTGCGGCCGGTTCTCTACACGGACGCCGCCGGCACCGAGTTCGTGGGCGAAGACGGGAACTCGACCCCGTTCCCGACTCCCGATCCTTCGCTCAACGCCACGCCGACGGCTGAGCCGACCGATGCGAGCGACCTGTCGTGGGTGACCGAGAAGCTCGCGGCCGAGTTCCAGGCCTACGACTGCGCGAACCCCGACAACGACCCGTCGCGGGAGCCGAAGGATCAGCCGGTCGTCGCCTGTTCGCCGGATGACGCGCAGAAGTTCCTGCTCGGCCCCACGGAGCTCGACGGCACCGCGATCACCGACGCCTCAGCCGGTCGCGACCAGAAGTCCGGCGCCTGGATCGTGCAGCTGACCATGAACGCCGAGGGTGGAGACGCGTTCGGCAAGGTCAGCACACGCCTGAACCAGAACCGCATCGACGGCCTGTCGCCCCGCGACCAGTTCGCGTTCGTCCTGGACGGCGACGTGATCAGCGCACCGCGCATGAACGGCGTGATCCTGGACGGCCGTCCCAGTATCTCGGGGAGCTTCACGCAGGAGACCGCGACCACCCTCGCCGATCAGCTGAAGTTCGGTGCTCTCCCGCTCAGCTTCACGGTGCAGAGCTCCGACACCATCTCCGCCACGCTCGGGACCCAGCAGCTCCAGATCGGCTTGATCGCAGGGCTCATCGGCCTCGCGCTCGTCGCGATCTACTCCCTCATCGTGTACCGCGCGCTGGGTTCGGTGATCATCGCCTCGATCGCGGTGATGGCCGTGCTGACGTACATCATCATCTGCATCCTCGCGTGGCGTATCGGCTTCCGCCTCTCGCTCGCCGGTGTCGCGGGTCTGATCGTGTCGATCGGGTTCACGGCGGACTCGTTCATCGTCTACTTCGAACGAATACGAGACGAGCTCCGCGACGGAAAGTCGATCACCGCCGCCGTGGAAGACGGCTGGGGCCGCGCGAAGCGCACCATCTACATCTCGAAGTCCATCAACATCCTCGCCGCGCTGGTGCTTTACATCCTCGCCGACGCCACGGTGAAGGGCTTCGCGTTCACGCTCGGTCTCACGACGCTCATCGACGTCTTCATCTTCGTGATCTTTACGCACCCGGTGATGCAACTGCTCGCGCGCACCCGGTTCTTCGGTGGGGGGCACAAGCTCTCCGGACTCGATCCCGAAGCGCTCGGCGCGGTCTACCGCAGCCGCTCTCAGTTCCGTGAGGTGGCCACGGCCTCCGCGGGACGCGGGGCGCGGAACGCACGTTCCCGCGGCGAGGCCGACCGCAGGCAGACCATCGCGGAACGCAAGCGTGCCGAAGCGCTCGCGGGCGACAAACCGAACAATGCCGGAAGTGAGGGAGACGCCTGATGCCTTCCATGAATGAGTTCGGCAACAACCTCTACTCGGGGAAGACCTCTTTCCCGTTCGTGGGCCGGCGCCGTCTGTGGTTCATCATCGCGATCGTCCTGGTCGTGGGATCCGCACTCGTGCCGCTCTTCCGCCCCGTCCAGTTCTCGATCGAGTTCACCGGCGGGTCGCAGTTCACCGTGCAGGCGCCGGACAGCGTCGACCAGGACACGGCGACCGAAGCGGTACAGTCCGTCGTTCCCGGTGCCGCCACCAAGGTCGTCGTCGTCAACGACACGGACATCCGCGTCCAGACCGACCAGATGAGCGCGGCCGAGACCCAGCAGGTCGCAGACGCACTCGCCGATGCCTACGGCGTCGAGCCGAGCGACGTCACGTCGTCCTTCATCGGCCCGGCCTGGGGCGAGAACGTCACCAAGCAGTCCCTGTGGGGCCTCGCGATCTTCCTGGCCCTCACCTTCCTCATCCTCGCGATCTACTTCCGCACCTGGAAGATGTCGGCGGCCGCGATCATCGGTCTCCTCGACGTCCTGGTGATCACCGTCGGCGTCTACGCACTGGCCGGCTTCGAGATCTCGCCGGCGGCGGTGATCGGCTTCCTGACGATCCTCGCGTACTCGCTTTACGACACCACCGTCGTGTTCGACAAGATTCGAGAGAACACGACGGAGGACGGGGAGAAGTCCGCGCGCCTCTTCGGCGAATCCGTGAACCTCGCGGTGAACCAGACCCTCGTGCGCTCCATCAACACGTCTGTCGTCGCGGCTCTCCCGGTCGGTGCGGTGCTCTTCATCGGCGCCTTCTGGCTCGGGGCGGAGTCGCTCACGGACATCTCGCTCTCGATCTTCGTCGGCATCCTGGTCGCGACCTATTCGACGCTGTTCGTCGCGGCGCCGCTGTACTCGCTGTTCCGCGAGAACGAGCCGCAGCTCAGGGAGCGGGACGCGCGTATCCGCGAGGCTCGCAGCCGGGCGTCCGTCGAAGCCTGAACGGCGTCCTGGGCGGGGCCTCGCCCTGCTCCACACGCGTAGGATGAACTGATCGGGAGGTGAGTTGATGGCGGAACCGCAGACGTCATCGCAGGGTTCGAGTCTGCGACGACTGGTTCCCCGCATCTTCTCCCGCGCGTCGAGGATCAACGACCTCGACAACCTGATCCGCACGGTCCGCGTCAACCACCCCAAAGGCGATTTCTCCGTCATCCAACGTGCGTACGCGGTGGCGAAGGAGAAGCACGAGGGTCAGAAGCGCCAGAGCGGCGAGCCGTACATCACGCACCCGCTCGCGGTCGCCCAGATCCTCGCAGAGCTCGGACTGGGCCCACGCGCCATCGCCGCGGCCCTGCTGCACGACACGGTCGAGGACACGGGGTACGCGCTCACCGATTTGACGGCGGAGTTCGGCGACGAAGTGGCGATGCTCGTCGACGGTGTGACCAAGCTCGACAAGGTCAAGTACGGCGAGAGCGCTCAGGCCGAGACCGTGCGCAAGATGATCGTCGCGATGTCGAAAGACATCCGGGTGCTGCTCATCAAGCTCGCCGACCGCCTGCACAACGCGCGGACCTGGGGCTTCGTCCCGCCGGAGAAGGCGGCGAAGAAGGCCAAGGAGACCCTCGAGATCTACGCCCCCCTGGCGAATCGTCTCGGTATCCAGGCGATCAAGTCGGAGCTCGAGGACCTCTCTTTCGCGGTGCTCCACCCGAAGATCTACAACGAGATCCACAGCCTCATCGCGCAACGCACTCCCCAGCGCGAGAAGTACCTGAACCAGGTGGTCGAGGAGATCGACGAGGATCTCCGGGATCTCCGCATCCGCGGCAAGGTCGTCGGCCGCCCGAAGCAGCTCTACTCCGTGTACCAGAAGATGGTCATCCGCGGCCGCGAGTTCGACGACATCTACGACCTGATCGGCATCCGCGTGCTCGTCGCCTCCGTGCGCGACTGCTACGCGGTGCTGGGCGCCATCCACGCACGGTGGACCCCGCTGCCCGGTCGCTTCAAAGACTACATCGCCACGCCGAAGTTCAACCTCTACCAGTCGCTGCACACCACGGTGATCGGCCCCGCGGGGCGCACGGTCGAGATCCAGATCCGCACGCACGAGATGCACCACCAGGCCGAGTACGGCGTCGCAGCGCACTGGATGTACAAGGAGCGCATGAACGGCGGCGGCAAGACCGAGGTGCGCGCCTCCGACACCGACATGGCGTGGCTCGCGCATATCTCCGACTGGCAGGCGGAGACCGCCGACCCGGGTGAGTTCCTCGACTCCCTCCGTTTCGAGATCGGCGCGAAAGAGGTCTACGTCTTCACTCCGAAGGGTCGGGTGATCGGACTCCCGTCCGGCGCGACGCCGGTGGACTTCGCCTATGCCGTGCACACCGAGATCGGCCATCGCACGATGGGCGCCAAGGTGAACGGCCGCCTGGTACCGCTCGAGTCGGAGCTCAAGAGCGGTGACGTGGTCGAGGTCTTCACCTCGAAGAATCCCGATGCCGGCCCCAGCCAGGACTGGCTCGGTTTCGTCGCCAGCACGCGCGCCCGCAACAAGATCCGCGGCTGGTTCACGAAGGAACGCCGGGAAGAGGCGATCGAGCAGGGCAAGGAGGCGATCGCCCGCGCGATGCGTCGCCAGAACCTGCCGCTGCAGCGCTTGATGAGCCAGGACTCGTTCGCCGAGGTGGCCAGGGGCCTCCACTACGAAGACGTCTCGGCGCTCTATGCCGCTGTCGGCGAAGGGCACGTCTCCACACAGTCCGTGCTGGAGAAGGTCACCGCACTCGTGGCTGCGAACGATCCATCGACCGGGGCCATCGATCTTCCCGGCAGCGTGCAGACCCGTGAGCCCCGTTCCGGGGACTCGGGTGTGCTGGTGCGTGGCGCCGACGACATCCTCGTCAAGCTCGCGAAATGCTGTACTCCCGTTCCCGGGGATCAGATCGTCGGGTTCGTCACGCGCGGCAGCGGGGTCTCCGTCCATCGGGCGGACTGCGTCAACGTCAAGGCCCTCAGCTCGGAACAGGACCGCTTCGTCGACGTCTCGTGGGCACCGACCACGAAGAGCGTGTTCCGCGTGCAGATCCAGGTCGAAGCGCTGGACCGCTCCGGCCTGCTCTCGGATGTCACGCGCGTGCTCAGCGAGCACCACGTCAACATCCTCTCGGCGACGGTCTCGACGACCGATGAGCGTCTGGCATTGAGCCGGTTCGTGTTCGAGATGGGCGATGCCGTGCATCTGGACCGTGTGCTCAATGCGGTGCGCAGGATCGACGCCGTGTACGACGTGTACCGCGTCACCTCCTCCTGAGCGAGACCCGCCGCAACGCCGACAGCCCGGCTCTGCTCCCCGGCACGCGCCGCACCTCGCGGAGGGCGTCCGCTGCAGCATCCGCGACACCGGGGAAGACGAGCGCGAGGCGGTCCATCCAGGCCAGAACACGGGGATCGCGATGCAGCGTCGTGGCGAGGTCGAGCATCGTGCGCACGGGGCGCGAGACCGCGACGCCGCCGATCATGGCGATGTCTGTCGCGGGGAGCACCGTGTCGTGGAAGACGAGTCGCGAGCTGGCGCCGAGGCGTATCCTGCGGTCCGTGCTGCGCTTGACGTGATGCACCGCTGGTGGTGCATCACCCGCACCGTGGACCCATGCCGCCGTCTGGTGGGACGCCGCGGTGCCGGAACGGATCAGTGCGGCGATGCTGCTCGCTCGGACGTCCGGTCCCTCCACCAGGTCGGCGGGGACGTAGGCGTCGCCCATCTCGACCACGTGTCCATCGATGCGCGCGGCGCTGAGTTCGCTCTGGCTCAATCGCTCGCCGGGGAGATAGAGGAACGCGGGGTGCATCACGCCAGTCTGGCGCAGCGCACCCCGCGTGCTCGGTGGTCGCGGAGACCTGTGGAGAAGTGATCAGCCGCCGAGGGCGCTCAGCCAGGCGCGACGGGCTTCGAGCGCGTCGGCCGCCGCCTTCGCGGCCTTCTCGTCTCCGGCCTTCTCGGCAGCGGCGACCTCGGCCTCGAGCTTCTCGATCGCCTCGAGAAGCTGCGAGCTCATGTCGTTCGCGCGCGCCTTGGTCTCCGGGTTGTTCCGCTTCCAGTCGACGTCTTCGCGGCCCTTCAGCGCCTGCTCGATCGCGCGGAGCTTGTCGTCGAGAGCACGCTCCTTCTCGCGCGGGAAGATGCGCCCGATCTCGTCCCACTGACGCTGGATCCGTGTCAGCAGCGCGCGAGCACGCTTGATGTCGGATTCGTCCGCGACGGCCTTGGCTTCCTCGAGAAGAGCCTGGCGTGCCTCGATCTTCGGAGCGGAGTCGGCCTCCTCAGCAGCAGCCTGTTCGGCGCGTGCCGCGTAGAGGGCGTCGCCGGCGGCCTTGAACCGTGCCCAGAGTGCGTCGTCCGCCTTCCGACCTGCGCGTCCGGCAGCCTTCCATTCGTCGAGAAGAGTGCGATAGGCGGGGATGCCGTCCGTGCCGCGAGGGGCCAGAGCCTCGGCGCGCTCGACGAGTCGCGTCTTCGCGTCCCTGGCGCTCTTGTGTGCGTCGTCGAGCTCCGAGTAGAACGCGCGCCGCTGCTTGTCGACGATGGATCGCGCGTCGCGGAACCGCTTCCAGAGCTGCTGCGAGATGCCCTTGGAGAGCCGGGGGCCGCCCTGCTGCTGGGCCTGCCAGGCGTCGAACAGCTCGCCGAGCTCGGCGGTGACCTGCTTCCACTGCACCTTGCTGAGGTCGCGCGCGGCGATGGCCTCGGCTTTCTCGACGAGAGCGGTGCGGTCGGCGATCGCCTTGTCGACCAGCTCCTTCGCCTGCTGCGCCTCCTGCTCGGTCGCTTCGGAGAGCGAGGCGGTGAGTGTGTTCAGACGCTCACGGAGGCCTGCGAGGTCACCGACGGCGGCGGCGTCGGTCGCCTCGTCGATGAGGTGCCCTGCCTGCTTCGCGAGGTCGCTCGCGGAGGCACCGCCCGACTGCTGACGCTGTTCCAGGGCGCGCACCTTGAAGGCGATGTCGTCGAACTTGCGCACGAAGTAGGCGAGTGCCTCTTCGGGCGTGCCATCCGGATACTGGCCGACGACACGCCAGGTCTCGCCTTCGCGGACCTCCACGGTGCCGTCGTCGGAGACGCGGCCCCATTCGGCGGACGTCGACGACGCGGCCGGAACCGGGGCGACGGGCGCGAGGGCAGCCGGGCTCGGCGCCTTTCTCGGCATCGGCACGGCCGGCGGTGCGGGGACGGGGGGAGTCGGCTTCGAGGGCTCGTTGGCAGACACGTGATTCTCCTTGCGCGGTCAGGCCGCGGGAGGCGGAAAGGACGAGGCTCAGCCTAGTACGCCCGACCGGAACCCGTCGGATCGTCTCGGTCGACGACCTCACAGGAGTGTTATCGAGTTGTGAGCAGAACGTTCCCGGCACGTAACACCGCCTCGACTTTCCGCGAAACACCGTGTCCCTAACGTCGACTCCACGGACAGAGGAGGGCGCATGGTCGTTCGCAGCAGAACTTCGTCGGATGTCGTGGTGGTCGGCGCCGGGATGGTGGCACATCGCTTCGTGGAGAGCCTCCTGCGCGGCGATCAGCCGGGTCCGACGGTCACCGTGATCGGGGAGGAGAAGCGCGCGCCGTACGACCGCGTCGGCCTGACGTCCTACTTCTCGGGCTCGAGTGCCGACGATCTCGCGCTCGACGGCCAGGTGCTCGCGGATGAGCGGGTGCGCTTCGTCGGCGACGACCGTGTCACCGCCATCGATCGGAGGGGCCGTGCGGTGCACACGCGCTCCGGGGCCGTCCACGGGTACGGGACGCTCGTGCTGGCGACCGGTTCCTCCGCGCTGAGACCCGCGGTCGACGGAGCCGAACTCCCGGGGTGCTTCGTCTACCGCACGCTCGACGACGTCACGGCGATCGGTGCCTTCGTCGCGCGGCGCTCCGCGGATCTCGGCCGTCCGCTGCGGGGAACCGTGATCGGTGGCGGACTCCTCGGGCTGGAGGCCGCTGGTGCTCTCCAGGGACTCGACGTCGAGTGCACCGTCGTGCAGTCGTCGGATCGGCTCATGTCCGCGCAGCTCGATCCCGCAGGTGGCGCGATCCTGCGACGTCTCATCGAGTCGAAGGGCATACAGGTGCGGACGGGATCGCGGACCACGCGGCTCGATCCGGACGCGTCCGGGCAGGTTGCGGCGTTGCAGTTCCAGGATGGCAGCATGCATTCCACCGACCTCGTGATCTTCACGGTCGGCGTCCGACCGCAGGATTCGCTCGCACGCGGCGCTCAGCTCGCGGTGCACCCGGCCGGTGGGGTGCTGATCGACTCCCGGTGCCGCACCGCTGACGAGCACATCCTCGCCATCGGCGAGGTCGCGAGCTTCGAGGGGCGCTCGGTCGGCCTCGTGGCACCCGGGTACGCGATGGCCGAGGTGGCGGCGATCCGACTGCTCGGCGGCGACGCGACCTTCCCGGGATACGACGACTCGGCGAAGCTCAAGCTCTCCGGCGTCGACGTCGCCAGCTTCGGCGATGCCATGGCGGTCACTCCGAGCGCGCTGGATGTCGTCTACACGGATCCGGTGCGTGGCGTCTACAAGAAGCTCGTCCTCTCGGATGACGCGAAGACGCTTCTCGGAGGCATCCTCGTCGGCGATGCATCGGCGTACGGGTCGTTGCGGCCGCTGCTCGGTGCACCGCTGGGTGCGGATCCCGCGGCGTACCTGATGCCCGAAGGCATCGGGATGCCGCCCGACGACGAACTTCCGGCGGCGGCGGTCGTGTGCTCGTGCTCGAACGTGACCGCAGGGCGCATCAGAGAGGCCATGCACGACGACGGGTGCACGGACGCCGCTGCCGTCAAGGCGTGCACCAAGGCCGGTGCCACGTGTGGATCCTGCATGTTCACGGTGAAGAAGATCGTCGGGCAGGAGCTGAGCAAGCTCGGACAGACGGCGTCGGACGCGCTCTGCGAGCACTTCTCGATGTCGCGTCGTCAGCTGTTCGACGCCGTGCGGGTCTCGGAACTCTCGACGTTCAGCGCGATCATCGCCCGTTTCGGCGTCGGCCGGGGCTGCGACGTCTGCAAGCCCGCCCTCGCCAGCATCCTCTCCGTGCTCGTGGGCGAGCATGTCCTCGACGGCGAGAACGCCGCTCTGCAGGACACCAATGACCACGTCATGGCGAACATGCAGAAAGACGGCACGTACTCGGTGGTGCCGCGGATGCCGGGCGGCGAGGTGACCCCGGCCGGTCTCATCGCGATCGGGAACATCGCCGAGACGTACGGGCTGTACACCAAGATCACGGGCGGTCAGCGGATCGACATGTTCGGTGCGCGCCTGGAACAGCTTCCGCAGATCTGGCAGCGGCTCGTCGACGCCGGTTTCGAGTCGGGCCAGGCGTACGGCAAGGCGCTGCGCACCGTGAAGTCATGCGTCGGCTCGACCTGGTGCCGATATGGAGTGCTCGACGCGGTCGGCATGGCGGTGCGTCTGGAGCTGCGCTATCGCGGCCTCCGCGCGCCGCACAAGCTCAAGGTGGGTGTCTCCGGGTGCGCGCGGGAGTGCGCGGAGGCGCGCTCCAAGGACGTCGGCGTGATCGCGACGGAGTCCGGGTGGAACATGTACGTCGGCGGCAACGGGGGATTCTCGCCGCGTCACGCCGAACTGCTGGCGTCCGACCTCGACGACGAGGGACTCATCCGCGCGATCGACCGCTTCTTCATGTACTACATCCGCACCGCCGATCGTCTGCAGCGCACGGCGGGCTGGTGCACGGAGCTGGAGGGCGGACTCGACGGCCTCCGCAGGGTGATCTTGGACGACGAACTCGGGATATGCGACGACCTCGACGCGGCGATGCGCACGCACGTCGACCGCTACGAGGACGAGTGGGCGGCGACGCTGCGTGATCCCGCCAAGCTCCGGCGATTCGAGTCCTTCGTGAACGCAGCGGACACCCCGGATCCGTCGCTCGGGTATGTGGCCGAGCGTGGGCAGGTCCGCCCGGCCACCGCACGGGAGCGCGCCACGGACACCGTGTTCGTCGCCGGCACGACACTGGAGGTGCGCCGGTGACGCTCGCGGCGGGGGCATCGACGCGGGTTCGGGTGTGCGCCCTGAGCGATCTGGAGGTCGAGCGGGGGAGGGCGGCTCTCTTCGGGGAGGTGCAGATCGCCCTCTTCCTGCTCGCCGACGGTTCCGTGCACGCTGTGTCGAACCTCGACCCGTACAGCGGCGCTCACGTGATGTCGCGCGGGATCGTGGGGACCAGAGGGGACGCTCCCACGGTGGCCTCACCCATGCACAAGCAGGTGTTCGATCTCCGATCCGGTGTGTGCATCGACACCCAGGGGAAGGACGCCGTTGCGCTCCGAGTCTGGGGCGTGAGCGTGACGGACGGACAGGTCGAGCTCGACATCGAGGAGAACCGATGACCCTCATGCTGGGAGTCGACCTCGACGGGCGCGATGTGCTGCTCGTGGGCGGAGGAGCGGTCGCGACCAGAAGGCTCAAGCGCTTCCTGCGCGAGGGCGCGCGGGTGCGGATCGTCGCGCCGGAACTGCACGAGGAGGCGCGCGCGCTCGTCGCGGACGAGGGACTGACCTGGCGGGCACGTCGGTTCCGCGGCTCGGATCTGTCCGGGGCATGGCTCGTGCACGTCGCCACCGGCGATCCCCACGTCGATCGCAGGATCGCGGAGCGCTGTGCGCGTCGACGAATCCTCTGCGTCAACGCCTCGGACGGTGTCCACGGGACGGCTCGGCTCACTGCGCAGGCCGAGCTCGGAGACGTCTCGATCGCCGTGACCAGCACCGTGGGCGCGGATCCCCGCCGTTCGCTGACCGTGCGCGATGCGATCGTCGACCTCGTCTCCGACGGCCGCCTGCCCCTCCGTCGCCGACGCGCACATCGCACCGGGCGGGTCGATCTGATCGGCGGTGGCCCTGGGCCCGTCGATCTGATGACGGTCCGTGCGCGGCGACTGATCGCCGAGGCGGACGTGCTCGTCGTCGACCGTCTGGGACCGGCTGCAGAGGTGATCGCCGGCCTCGACGCCGACGTGGAGGTGATCGACGTGGGGAAGCGTCCCGGTCGGCACCCGGTGCCGCAGGAGGAGATCAACCGCATCATCGTCGCTCGTGCCGTCGAGGGCAGACGAGTGGTTCGTCTGAAAGGCGGCGACCCCTTCGTGTTCGGCCGTGGAGGGGAGGAGGTGCGCGCCTGCCTGAGCGCGGGGATCGCGGTGGACGTGACCCCGGGGATATCGAGCGCGATCGCGGTTCCACAGGCTGCGGGCATCCCCGTGACGCATCGAGGAACGGCCGCGGCCTTCCACGTGGTGAACGGTCAGGGTGACATCGGCGATGGAACCCTCGCCGCACTGCGAGACGAGACGGTGACCACGGTCGTGCTGATGGGGGTCGCTTCGCTCCATCGGCTCGTCGCGGCCGCCCTCGCCAACGGTGTACCGGAGGACCGTCCGATCGCCTTCGTCGAGAGCGGTCATACGCCCCAACAGCGCACGACGCGCACCACGGTGGGTCGCGCCGTCGCCGATGCGCGCGCCGTGGGACTCCGCAATCCCGCGGTGATCGTGGTCGGGGAGGTCGCGATGGCCGGACTGCTGGTCCCGGCTCATGACACGATCGGAGCGATCCTGGCGTGACGAGTCCTGCTCGGCTCACCCCGGTCCTTGCCGGATGCACCATCGTCGTGGCTGCCGACCGGCGCGCAGGAGACCTCGTCTCCGCACTCGAGCGACGGGGAGGTCAGGCCTATCGTGCCCCGGCGCTGAGTATCGTCCCGAACGAAGACGACGACGTCCTCATCTCCCGCACTCACGAGCTCATCGCGGATCCCCCGGACATCGTGATCGTGACCACGGGGGTCGGTTTCCGCGGCTGGATCGACGCCGCGCACGAGAACGGTCTCGCCGAGGACCTCGCGATCGCCCTCTCCGGCGCCCAGTTCGTCGCGCGGGGGCCCAAGGCGCACGGCGCCATCCAGCAGGCGGGGTTCACGGCCGACTGGGTCGCGGAGTCCGAGACCTCGGCGGAAGTCGGCGAATATCTCGTCTCCGACGGGGTCGCCGGCCATCGCATCGCCATCCAACATCACGGTGCGGGTGCCGACGGACTCGACACCCTTCTCTCGAGCAGGGGCGCCGACGTCGTCAGCATCACGGTGTACCGCTGGGGTCCGCCCCCGGATCCGCAGATCGTGCGGAGGTCGGTGGTGCAGGCGGGGACAGGGGAGGTGGACGCGGTGCTGTTCACCTCTGCGCCGGGTGCCGCCGAGTGGGTGCGCGACGCCGTCCGAGCGGATTCGCTCGACGCGATCCGGCGCAGAGCATCATCCGGTCGCCTGCTTCTCGCTGCTGTGGGGCCGATCACGTCGGCACCGCTCGAGGAGGCGAGACTGCGCACGACACTCGCCGCCCGAGGCCGTCTCGGTTCGTTGGTGCGCTGTGTCGTCGACCACTACGCCTCCGGTACGGCCCCGCGACTGCGCACGGCGGTGGGGACGATGGAGATGCGAAGCCGCGGAGTGCTCCTCGACGGGACCTTCATCCCGCTCTCCCGGGCGGGCGCGAGCGTGCTGGGCGAACTCTTCGATGCGGCGGGCCGCGTGCTCTCCCGGGAACAGCTCTGCCTCGCGCTCCCGCGCGGGGGCGAGAGTGCGCACGCCGTGGAGATGGCGGTCGCCCGGTTGCGCGAAGCGCTCGGTGGCGCCGGCGCGATCCAGACGATCGTCAAGCGCGGATACCGGCTGACCGTGGAGGACGCCCGATGACCACACTCGTCGCCTGTTCGCATGGGACCGACTCGGCCGCCGGCCGTCGCACCGTGGCGGAGATCGTCGACCTCGTCCGTGCACGGGTGCCCGACACGAAGGTCGTCCAGGCGTTCGTCGATGTCCAGGAGCCGACGCTGGCCGCCGTCGTCGACCACGAGAGGTCGATGGACGACGTCGTCGTCGTGCCGCTGCTGCTCTCCGCCGGGTTCCATACCGCCGTCGACATCGATCGAGTGGTGCGCCCGCACGTCGAGGTGCGGCAGGGCGCGCCGCTGGGCGCGCATCCGCTCGTCGCGGAGGTGCTCGCCGCACGGCTGCACGCGAGCGTGTCCCACCGCTGGTTCCCCGGAGACCACGTGGTCCTCGCAGCAGCCGGCTCCCGCAACCCGGACGCGGTCGTCGATGTCGCCGCCGCCGCCACTCACCTCCGGCGGCTTATCCCGGCGCCGGTCACGATCGGCTACGCGTCAGCGATCGAACCTCGCATCACCGATGCGGTGCAGGCGGCACGCGACGATGGCGCGACGAGGGTGGTCGCCGCGAGCCACGTCCTCGCTCCCGGGTACTTCGCAGGACTCGTGGAGAAGTGTGGCGCCGATGTCGTCTCCGCACCGCTCGGCGTGGACCCCCGTATCGCAGACGTCGTGGTGGAGCGGTTCCGCTCCGCCTGACCGCTCTCGCTCTCCCAGCACGTCGTCGGCGCGTGAGGAGAGGGGCGGATGCCGGAGCATCCGCCCCTCTCGAGGGTCGTGGTCAGACGCGTGAGGTCTCGAACTCGGGCGTCGCGTCGGTGAGGGCGTCCGCCTCGGTGAGCGCGCCCTCGTCGGTGCTCGTCATCGGGTCGGGGCGTCGCCGCGATGCCGATGCCTGCCGCGTGCGCCGCGCCTTCGCCCTGCCGTGCGTGACGTAGATCGGGATGCCGACGAAGAGGAGACCACCGACGAGGTTGCCGACCACCGTCGGCAGCTCGTTCCACAGCAGATAGTCCCAGACGGTGAAGTCGGCGCCCATGAGCAGCCCGGACGGGAACAGGAACATGTTGACGATCGAGTGCTCGAAGCCCATGTAGAAGAACAGCATGATCGGAAGCCACATCGCGACGATCTTGCCGATCGTGCTGTCCGAGACCATCGCCAGCACGACTCCGGTCGAGACCATCCAGTTGCACAGCACGCCGCGGATGAACAGGGTCAGCATGCCCGCTGCGCCGTGGTCGGCGTAGCCCACGGTGCGCCCATGACCGATCTCGCTGATGGCCTCGCCCACGGCACTGGGTGCGGACGAGAAACCGTAGGTGAAGTACACGGCCATCAGGACCGCCACCAGGAACGCTCCGCCGAAGTTCCCCAGGAAGACCAGCCCCCAGTTGCGCAGGAGCGCACCGACCGTGGCTCCGGGGCGACGGTCGAGCACCGCGAGGGGCCCAAGGGTGAACACGCCCGTCAGCAGGTCGTAGCCCAGCAGATAGAGCATCACGAAGCCGACCGGGAAGAGCACGGCACCCAGAAGAGGCTGTCCGGTCTGCGTGGAGACGGTCACCGCGAACGCCGCGGCGATGGTGAGGAGCGCGGCACCCATCACGGAGCGGATGAGGGTGTCGCGGGTGGAGAGCTGGAGCTTGTAGGCGCCGGCGTCGACCATGCGTGTGGCGAGCTCGGCGGGCTTGATGTAGGACACAGGACCTCCAGGGGACGAGAGCGGGATGCTCGGCTGGATCGATACTGATCGCCCCGCGTTTCCGGTGATCGCGTGCGACGTTACGTCTGCGAAGCGATTCCCTCACTTCGCGGTTCTCGTCGTGTGAGATGCCGATGCCGATCGTTCACCGGCAGGAAACACATTCCGTGACATTCGGGAAACACGACGCGCATAGCGTCAGGGGTGACGGCGTGACCGCCGGTGAAAGGAGCTGCCCGATGTCGACCCGACCGTCACCCATCGAGATCGTCGTCGTCGGAGCGGGGATGGCGGCGCAGCGGTTCGTCACACGGCTGTTGGCGTCGGCGTCGGCGCGGGTGCGCGTCACGGTGATCGGGGATGAGAATCGCCCGCCCTATGACCGCACGCGGCTGCGTGAACTGTTCCTCGGCGCCGCGGCAGGCGATCTCCAGCTGCCGTGTCCGGCGTTCGAGGACGACCGGGTCACCGTGATCCTGGACGACCGTGTGCTGCGTATCGACCGTCGTGCGAGGTCCGTGCGCACGCGATCCCGTCGCGTGTACAGCTACGACGTGCTGGTCCTGGCGACGGGGGCGTACTCCGCCAGGGTCGCGGTCGAGGGGGCGGCCCTGCCCGGCTGCTTCTCGTATCGGACGATCGCCGACGTGAAGGATCTGCGGCGTTTCGTGCGGGCCCGCAGCGATGGACTCGGACGCTCGCTCCGCGGCGTGGTCGTCGGCGGTGGTCCCCTCGGGCTCGAAGCGGCGGGGGCGCTGCAGACGATGGGGATCGCCGCGACCGTCGTCCAGTATGCGGAGCGGCTGATGGATGCGCAGCTCGACGTGACGGCGGGAAGCATCGTGAAGCGGCATCTCCAGGCGCGGGGCATCGCCGTCCGCACGGCCACCAGGGTGACCAGGATCGACCCCGACGAGTCCGGAGCGGTCACGGCGATCGAGTTCCAGGACGGGTCGTTCCAGAGGGTGGACGTCGTGGTGTTCACGGTCGGGATGCGCGCCCGTGACGAGCTCGCCCGCAACGCCGACATCGAGGTCGACCCGCGCGGTGGTGTCGTGATCGACGAAGGATGCCGGACATCGGACGCCGCCGTGCTCGCGATCGGCGACGTCGCCTGTTTCGAGGGGCGTCGCGCGGGTCGGACAGGTGCGGCCTACGACATGGCGGAGGTCGCTGCGGAACGACTGCTCGGCGGCACGCGGTCGTTCACCGGATCTGATGAGTCCGCAGCGGCCACCGTGGCAGGGGTCGAGGTCGCCAGCTTCGGTGATGCGTTGACCCGGACGCCGGACGCCGTCGACGTGCTCTACGCCGATCCCGTGGCCGGCGTCTACCGGAAGCTGGTGCTGGCCGAGGACGCGCACACGCTGCTGGGCGGGATCCTGGTGGGCGACGCATCGGCATACGGCGCACTGCGTACGCTGGTCGGCGCCCGGCTGGAGGACGACCCCGCGTCCTACGTGCTTCCCGTTCGGGGGTAGGGCCTCCCGGTCGGTCGGCTATCCGGCCGGGGTCTGCGTGCTGTCGGGGATCGGTGTCTCGGTCGGCGTCGTGGAAGGGTCGACCGAGGGTGTCGGCTCCGGTTCCACGGTCGGCGAGGGGGTCGGCTCCGGCGCGGTCACCTGAGCGTGCACGACCTGGCTGCCGATCGCGGCGACGACGATGAGTCCGCCGACGATCGCGGCGACCGTGTTGTCGCGGACCCGACGTCGGATCTGCCCCTCATGCCATTCGGTGCGGGCGGTGTGCAGTCGCGCGCGCTCCGCCGAGGTGCGTGCCTGTGCGTTCTTCGAACCGCGTGCGGCCATGCCCTGGATCTCCCATCCCGACGCCGGTGCGCGACGTCGGGAGAGAGCCTACCGGGACCTCGCTGCGTTGCCCGAAGTGTCGGTGGCCGCCGGTAGCCTGGAGGGATGACGTCCCCTGCCGCGCTGCTCTCCGGGCAGACGCCTCTCGCCGTGCGCATGCGTCCGGTCTCTCTCGACGAGGTCGCGGGGCAGCGCCACCTCCTGCGCGCAGGTTCTCCCATCGTCGCCCTCGCCGATCCGGAGGCGAATTCGCCCGGTGCGGTGTCGATCATCCTCTGGGGTCCGCCCGGCACCGGGAAGACCACCCTCGCTCAGGCGATCGCCCGCTCGTCGGGGCGCCGGTTCGTCGAGCTCTCGGCGATCACCGCGGGGGTCAAAGACGTGCGAGAGGTGATGCAGGAGGCGATCACGCAGCGCGATCTGTACGGGCAGACCACGATCCTCTTCCTCGACGAGATCCACCGCTTCACGAAGGCACAGCAAGACGCGCTGCTCCCCGGCGTCGAGAACGGCTGGGTCATCCTCATCGCCGCGACAACGGAGAACCCGTCGTTCTCGGTGATCTCCCCGTTGCTGTCGCGCTCCCTGCTCCTGACGCTCCAGCCGCTCACCGACGACGACATCGGCGTGCTCGTCGACCGCGCGGTGTCGGATGCGCGCGGACTGAACGGCGCTGTCACGCTGAGTGACGAAGCGCGGGCGTCGCTGGTCCGCCTCGCCTCCGGTGATGCCAGGCGCGCGCTCACCGGGCTCGAGGCCGGGGCGGCGGTCGCCCTCTCGCATGCGTCCTCGGCCGAGCGCGACGCCGGTGAAGGCACGCGGGGCGACGTCGAGGACGGGCATGTCGCGGCCGCACCGGAGGTCTCGGCCGATGACATCGCGCAGGCGGTCGACAAGGCGCTGCTGCGCTACGACAGGCAGGGCGACGAGCACTACGACGTCATCAGCGCGTTCATCAAGTCGATCAGGGGCTCCGACCCGGATGCCGCGCTGCACTACCTCGCGCGCATGATCGAGGCGGGGGAGGACCCGCGCTTCATCGCGAGGCGTCTCGTGATCTCCGCTTCCGAAGACGTGGGGCTCGCCGACCCCCAAGCACTCGTCATCGCGGTCGCCGCCGCCGACGCGGTCGCGTTCATCGGCATGCCCGAGGGGCGCATCCCGCTCGCCGAGGCCACGGTCTACCTCGCGACCACGGCGAAGTCGAATGCCGCGTACGTCGGCATCGACGCGGCGATCGCAGACATCCGCGCCGGTGGCTTCGGGCGGGTCCCGCTGCACCTGCGTGACGCGCACTACCCGGGCGCGAAGCGACTGGGACACGGTCGTGGCTATCGCTACTCGCACGACAGCGAGTACGGCATCGTCCCGCAGCAGTACCTCCCGGACGAGCTCGACGGCAAGCACTACTACGAACCCAAGAACCTCGGCGCCGAGCGCGACATCGGCTCACGGCTCGAACGCATCCGCCGGATCCTCGGCGACCGCTGAGACCCCGACAGGCGCGCGAATCGCGATCTGTTAGACTTGAGCGGCTCGAAACCGAGTTTTCGGGCATCTCCTCGTTCACACCACACCTTGCTGGCGCCCCGGCGTGCGCTCCAAGGCAGAACGCGGACGATACGTCCGTGAGTCGTGAAAGACGCGACCACGTCATCGGAAGGATAACTTCGTGACCACGAAGTCCCAGGACCGCCGCAAGGTGCGTCTCAGCCGCGCCCTCGGCGTCGCTCTCACCCCGAAGGCCGCCCGCTACCTCGAGAAGCGTCCCTACGCTCCGGGTGAGCACGGCCGCACCAAGCGCAAGGCAGACAGCGACTACGCCGTCCGTCTGCGTGAGAAGCAGCGTCTGCGCGAGCAGTACGGCATCCGCGAGAAGCAGATGCGCAACACGTTCAACGAGGCCCGTCGTCACGACGGTCTGACCGGTGAGAACCTGGTCGAGCTGCTCGAGATGCGTCTCGACGCGCTCGTGCTGCGTTCGGGCTTCGCCCGCACCACCGCGCAGGCTCGCCAGCTCGTCGTGCACCGTCACATCCTCGTCGACGGCCAGCTCGTCGACCGCCCGTCGTTCCGCGTGAAGCCGGGTCAGCTCATCCACGTCAAGGCCAAGAGCGAGGGCACCGAGCCCTTCCAGGTGGCAGCAGCCGGCGGTCACGCCGAGGTCCTGCCCCCGGTTCCCGGCTACCTCGAGGTCGAGCTCGACAAGCTCCAGTCGCGTCTGGTTCGTCGTCCGAAGCGCGCCGAGGTCCCCGTGACCTGCGAAGTGCAGCTCGTCGTCGAGTACTACGCGGCTCGCTGATCCAGCGACCGAGAACACAGGCAGGAGGCGTCGGGGATTCCCGACGCCTCCTGTCGTTTCCGCATACGATGGAGGCACCGCGCCCTCGCGGGTAAAGGCAAGGATGGCGACATGAAGAACGTGCTGTGGTTCCTGATCGGCGTGATCGGCGGCTTCGTCGCGGCTCACTTCATGAACAAGGACCCTCGCGGCCACGACATCCTCGCCGAGGTCGATGCCAGGATCAACGGGTTCACCGCGATCCTCGGCGATGCCTACCGCGAGCAGGAGGCACGGCTCACGGAGCCGGGCGACAACTGAACCACCGCCGCGCTCCGGCGCGGCATCTTCACGCAAGGACACCCGGCACCCCTATGAAAACTGCGGAGATCGCGCAGCGTTACCTCGACTACTTCGAGAAGAACGACCACCTCATCGTCCCCTCGGCCTCTCTCGTCAGCGATGACCCGTCGTTGCTGTTCACGGTCGCCGGGATGGTGCCGATGATCCCGTATCTCACCGGCGTTGTGCCGGCACCGCATCCGCGCATCGCCGACGTGCAGAAGTGCATCCGCACCAACGACATCGAAGAGGTCGGTCGCACGGCCAGGCACGGCACGTTCTTCCAGATGCTCGGCAACTGGTCGTTCGGCGACTACTTCAAGGAAGGCGCGATCCGCTACGCCTGGGAGCTGCTCACGAGCTCCGAGTCCGACGGCGGTCTCGGCTTCGACGAGAAGGACCTCTGGGTCACCGTCTATGAGACCGACGACGAGGCCGAGGCGATCTGGCGCGACATCATCGGCCTGAAGCCCGAGCGCATCCAGCGCCTCGGACGTGCGGACAACTACTGGAACACGGGCCAGCCCGGTCCGGGTGGCCCCGACTCCGAGATCTTCTTCGACCGAGGTCCTGCGTACGGCAAGGACGGCGGTCCCGCGGTCGACGACTCCCGGTTCCTGGAGATCTGGAACCTCGTGTTCATGCAGGACTTCATCGAGAACATCCGCAGCAAGACGGAGTTCGACATCGTCGGCGAGCTGCCGATGAAGAACATCGACACCGGCATGGGTCTCGAGCGCGTCGCGTTCCTCAAGCAGGGCGTCGACAACATGTACGAGTCCGACCAGGTGCGTCCGGTGCTGGACCGTGCCATCGAGCTCTCCGGTCGCCGCTACGGGGCGGTGCATGAGGACGACGTCCGTTTCCGCGTCGTCGCCGACCACGTGCGCTCCTCGCTCATGCTGCTCTCCGACGGCGTGCGCCCCTCCAACGAGGGCCGCGGGTACATCCTCCGACGCCTGATGCGGCGCACCGTTCGCGCGATGCGACTTCTCGGTGTCGACGAGCCGGTGTTCCCTGAGCTGTTCGCCTCGTCGCGTGACGCCATGAAGTCGGCGTACCCGGTTCTCGAGAAGGACTGGTCGGTGCTGTCCGCGTCGGCGTTCGCGGAGGAGGAGACCTTCCGCCGCACGCTCGCCTCCGGGTCGACGATCCTCGACCTGGCACTCGACGAGACGAAGAACCGCGGCGGCAAGACCCTCAGCGGACCTGAGGCCTTCCTGCTGCACGACACCTACGGCTTCCCGATCGACCTCACCCTCGAGGTCGCAGAGGAGGCCGGCCTCGACGTCGACCGCGCGGCCTTCGACTCGCTCATGCAGGAGCAGCGGCAGCGTGCCAAGGACGACGCCCGCAACCGCAAGCGTCAGCTCGCCGACGTGTCGGTCTACCGTGACCTGCGCGCGCAGGGCGAGACCGGCTTCGACGGCTACACCGCGCTCGAGGTCGAGTCCCGCGTGATCGGGCTCCTCGTCGACGGTGTTCCGGTCCGCAGCGCATCCGAGGGGCAGATCGCCGAGGTCGTGCTCACCGAGACCACGCTCTACGCGGAGTCCGGTGGCCAGGTCGCCGACAAGGGCACCATCGTCGGACCCGGCTACGAGCTCGAGGTGCTCGACGTGCAGAAGCCGGTACCCGGATTGATCAGCCACACGGTCGAGGTCGTGCGCGGCAGCGTGGCGATCGACGACGTCGCGACGACGATCGTCGACGCCGCGAATCGCCGGGCGGCACGTCAAGCCCATTCCGCGACGCACCTGGTGCATGCGGCTCTGCGCGACACGCTCGGCCCGACCGCGACGCAGGCGGGCTCCCTGAACCGTGCCGGCTACATGCGCTTCGACTTCTCGTGGTCGCAGGCGCTGTCGGTCGACACCCGCAGCGAGATCGAGGACATCACCAACCGTGCGGTTCAGGACGCCCTCGAAGTGACCACGCGCATCGTGTCACTCGACGAGGCGAAGGAAGCCGGAGCCATGGCGCTGTTCGGCGAGAAGTACGGCGATGTCGTGCGCATGGTCGACATCGGCGGCCCGTGGTCGCGCGAACTCTGCGCCGGAACCCACGTGAGCACGAGCGCGGAGATCGGTCTGGTGAGCCTCGTCGGAGAGTCGTCCGTCGGAGCCTCGAACCGCCGCATCGAGGCTCTCGTCGGCGCGGACGCGTTCCGCGAGCTCGCCGCCGAGCGCGCGATCGTGTCGCAGCTCACGAGCTCCCTGAAGACCCCGCGCGAGCAGCTGCCGGAGCGGATCGCCGACCTCACCGCGAGCCTGAAGGCCGCGGAGAAGCGCATCGCGCAGTTCGAGGCGAAGGAGCGCGCCGGACAGGTGCCCGCCATCGTCCAGGCCGCGACGCGAGTCGGGCCGTTCCGTCTGGCGGCGCAGAGCCTGGGCGAGGTCGCGTCGGCAGACGACGTGCGCGATCTCGTGAACGGCGTCCGCGATCGTCTCGGATCCGACGCGGCGGTGGTCGCGCTCGGTGCTGTCGTCGGCGGGCGCCCGGTCGTCGTCGTGGCGACCAATGATGCAGCGCGGAGCGCCGGAGCGAAGGCCGGTGCGCTGGCGAAACGTGCCGCAGGTGTGCTCGGCGGCGGGGGAGGCGGCCGCGACGACGTCGCCCAGGGCGGTGGCTCCGACGCCGCGGCTCTGCCGGCTGCGTTGGACGCCATCGCGCAGGAGTTGCGCCTCGCGTGAGCGGCTTCCGCCGCGGGGTGCGGCTCGGCATCGATGTCGGCAGGGCGCGGGTCGGCGTCGCGCGCTGCGATCCCGACGGGATGCTCGCGGTTCCCGTGGAGACCGTGCCGCGTGATGAGGCGTCGATCGACCGCATCCTGCAGATAGCGCAAGAGTACGACCCGCTCGAGTTCGTGGTCGGATTGCCGGTGAACATGCAGGGCGCGGACACTCTCTCGACGACGGATGCGCGGGAGTTCGCTGCGGTTCTGCATCGGCGGAGCAGGGTTCCGGTGCGGCTGGTCGACGAGCGTCTGAGCACCGTGACGGCGCACGCGGCATTGCGCAGTTCCGGGAGATCTCAGAAGAAGTCTCGTAGCATTGTGGATCAGGTCGCCGCCGTGGTGCTTCTGCAGCAGGCGATCGACATGGAGAAGAGCACCGGAAACCCGGCCGGTGCCATGATCCCGTCCGACGAGGAGCCCGCCTGACGATGTCCGAACGTGACAGCGCTACCCCCCGGCACGACCCCGAATCGCGCTTGGGCGACCTGTTCGAGAATCTCCCGGAGCCGACCCGACAGATCCCGACCGTCGATAACAGCGCGCCTGCGCCTGGATCGCGCCGCGCCGCCCGCGAAGCAGCAGCGGGTGCGCCAGGTGCCGCACCTGAGCCGTCCCCGGTACCGGTGCGGGCCTCCGCCGACGGCGTTCTCCCCGCGGATGCCGGCGGCCCGTCGCCGATCCCGGTCCGTGCGTCCGCCGACGCTGCGGACACGCCGACCCGCGCCGTTCCCCGGATCCCGTCCGAGGCATCGGTCCCCGCAGCGGCTGTCGCGCCTGAACCTGTCATCGGCGGGGGATTGGACGACCTCTTCGCCCCGCACGACGACCACGTCGACACGACGCCGAAGAAGAAGCGCCGCAAGGGATGTCTGATCGCCCTGATCATCGTCCTTGCCATCCTCGGCGGCATCGCGGCCGCCGGGGTGTGGGTGGCGAACACCTACGGCGACAGGATCGCCGAGGTCATGGGATGGGGAGAGCCGAAGGACTGGGAGCCCGGACTCGCGACCGGTGAGGCGCTCGTCACGATCAAGAGCGGCGACACGGGTTCACCGGTCTCCACCGCCCTCTTCGAAGCGGGAGTGACGAAGACCGAGGACGTGTTCTACGACTACCTCGTCGACGAGAACATCGCCGTCACGTTCTACCCTGGCGTCTACCGGCTTCAGCAGAAGATGACGGCGGAGGCCGCTCTCGCGGCGCTGCGGGACGAGGGCAACAAGCTCGAGAACACGGTGTCGGTCGCCGAGGGCGGAACGGTCGTCTCGTCGCTGCCCGCGATGGCGGAGACACTCGGCATCCCCCTGGCGGACTTCGAGGCCGCGGTGCAGGATCCGTCGCAGTACGGAGTCGATGCACAGAACCTCGAGGGCTGGCTGTTCCCGGCCGTGTACACCTTCGATCCGGAGGTCACCGCGCCCCAGGTCATCCAGCGGATGGTCGACCGTACGCGCGAGTCCCTCGACGCGGCGGGTGTCCCGGCGGAGGATGCGGAGCGCATCCTGACGATCGCCTCCATCATCCAGCGGGAGGGTCGCCAGCAGGACTTCGACAAGGTCTCGCGTGTCATCCAGAACCGCCTCGACATCGACATGCTGCTGCAGATGGATTCGACCGCCCAGTACGGCTACGGGTCGCTCCACGAAGGTGTCGTGTCCAGCTCTGCTGAGGCGCTGGAGAGTGACAACGAGTGGAACACCTACAAGCGCAAGGGACTCCCGGCGACCCCGATCGCGAGCCCGAGCGACGCAGCCATCGATGCGGCCATGCATCCGGCGGACGGCCCGTGGATCTACTTCGTGACGATCAACCTGTCGACGGGGGAGACCCAGTTCTCCGAGACGCTCGCCGAGCACGAGCAGGGAGTCGAGAAGTGGCGTGAGTGGTGCCGCGCGAACCCGGACGGCGGATGCTGACGCCGTGACCCGCACTCGACTCGCGGTCTGGGGCGACCCGATCGCGCACTCCCGGTCGCCGCAGCTCCACGCGGCGGCGTACCGGGTGCTCGGGCTCGACTGGGAGTACGGGCGTCGTCAGGTGTCGGCACCGGATTTCGTGGCGGCACTCGGCGACCTCGACGACTCCTGGCGGGGCCTCTCGTTGACCATGCCTCTCAAGGAGGAGGCGTTCCGCGCATCGGCGACGGTCGATCGCCACGCCGAACTCACGGGGGCGGTCAACACGCTGCTGCTCGGCGACGCTCCCGCCGGGTTCAACACCGATGTCGGCGGTATCGTCGACGCGCTGGCCGAGGTCGAGGTCTCCGACGTGGGCTCCGTCCGCATCCTCGGGGCAGGTGCCACCGCGGCATCGGCGCTCGTGGCCGCATCCGAGCTCGGCGCGACGCATGTCGAGGTCCGGGCACGCCGACCCGAACGCGCGGCAGGTCTGCGCGCCCTCGGCGCACGCATCGGCGTGCCGGTGTCCGTGGGCTCTCTCGACGAGCACGCGACGAGGGTCGACCTCACCCTCGCGACTCTGCCCAGCGGAACCATCCTCCCCACCGACTCTGCGGAGGCACTGGCCGAGAACGGGGGAGCGCTCTTCGATGCCGCCTATTCGCCGTGGCCCTCGGCACTCGCGGCGCGATGGGGTGACGGCACCGTCGTGTCCGGGCTCGGGATGCTCCTGCATCAGGCCGTACGTCAGATCCGGATCTTCCATCACGGCGATCCTGCGACGGTGCTCTCGGATGAGGATGCGGTCGTCTCCGCCATGCGGGCGGCGCTCTGACCCGCAGCCCCCGACGAAACGCGGCGCAGCGGGCACCCCAACCCATGGGAGACTGGAGCAATGCTCCGCGTGCTCACGGCCGGCGAATCGCACGGCCCAGAACTCATCGCCGTCATGGAGGGTCTGCCCTCCGGCGTCCCGGTCTCGTCCGAGGCCATCCAGGCCGACCTCGCACGACGCAAGCTCGGCTACGGCCGCGGCTCGCGCATGAAGTTCGAGCAGGACGAGCTCACCATCTCCGGTGGCGTGCGTCATGGCAAGAGCCTGGGCAGCCCGATCGCGCTGCGCATCGGCAACACCGAGTGGCCGAAGTGGGTCGAGGTCATGAACCCCGAACCCGTCGAGCTGACCGACAAGTCGCGCGGGCGCAGCGCCCCGCTCACGCGTCCTCGTCCCGGGCACGCCGACCTCGTCGGGATGCAGAAGTACGACTTCGACGAGGCCCGTCCGATCCTCGAGCGCGCGAGCGCTCGGGAGACGGCCGCGCGCGTCGCTCTCGGTGCGATCGCCCGGTCGTTCCTCGAGGAGCTGGGCATCCGACTCGTCAGCCACACGCTGTCGATCGGTCCCGTCCAGGTGCCCGCCGGCTCACCGCTGCCGACGCCGGACGACGTCGAGGCCCTCGATGCCGATCCGTTGCGGTGCTTCGACCCCGCCACGTCCGCTCTGATGGTCGCCGAGGTGGATGACGCCAAGAAGGACGGTGACACGCTCGGCGGCATCGTCGAGGTGCTCGCCTACGGTCTCCCGCCTGGACTCGGATCGCACGTGCACTGGGACCGTCGTCTCGATGCACGGCTCGCGCAGGCGCTCATGAGCATCCAAGCCATCAAGGGAGTCGAAGTGGGCGACGGCTTCGAGACCACGCGACGCCGTGGCTCGGCCGCGCATGACGAGCTGTTCGCGACCACCGACGGCATCACCCGAGGCTCGGATCGCGCGGGCGGCACCGAGGGCGGGATGTCGACGGGGACCGTGCTGCGCGTCCGCGCAGGGATGAAGCCGATCGCCACCGTCCCGCACGCGCTGCGCACGATCGACATCGCGACGGGCGACGACGCGACAGCCCACCACCAGCGCTCCGACGTGTGCGCCGTTCCCGCTGCCGGTGTGGTCGCCGAGGCCATGGTGGCGGTCGAACTCGCGAACGCCGTGCTCGAGAAGTTCGGCAGCGACAGCATCCGCGAGACGCGACGCAACCTCCAGGGATACCTCGACGGCATCCCGGCGGAGCTGCGTACGACACCGGCGTCCGAGGCGGCGCTCATCGCGCATGACGAGCGCGACTGATCCGCTGACGCTGGTGCTGGTCGGCCCGATGGCCGCCGGCAAGACCAGCGTCGGTCGCCGCGTCGCGCGCCGGCTCGGCGTGGCCTTCATCGACACCGACAAGCGCATCGTGGCAGAGCACGGTCCCATCCCCGGCATCTTCGCGGAGCATGGGGAGGCCTACTTCCGCGACCTCGAGCGGGCGGCCGTGGCCGAGGCGCTCTCCGACGGCGGTGTGATCTCGTTGGGCGGGGGGGCAGTCACCCAGGCAGGCACCCGTGACCTGTTGAAGGATCATCCGGTCGTGTTCCTCACGGTCAGCCCTGAGGCGGTGGCCGACCGGCTGCGGGGCAGCAACCGCCCCCTGCTGGCCGGGGAAGAGGATCCGGTGGAGCGGTGGAAGAAGATCTTCGAGGACCGTCGGGGGTGGTACGCCGAGGTCGCCTCGACGACCTTCGACACCTCGCGTCGTCCGATGCAGAAGATCGCGGACGAGATCGTGGCATGGAGGAGAGAGCAGCGATGAGCACGACGACCATCAGCGTCACCGGGAACGACGCCTACGACATCACCATCGGGCGGGGAGTCCTCGACCGCGTATCGGCGGCCCTCGCGCCAGGAGTGCGCAAGATCCTGGTCGTGCACCCGCCGACTCTCGCCGCACGCGCGGCCGAACTCCGCGATCGGCTGCTCGCCGACACAGCAGAGGGACCGCGGGAGGTGCTGCTCGCCGAGATCCCCGACGCGGAGCAGGGGAAGCGCATCGAGGTCGCGGCATTCTGCTGGCAGGTGATGGGGCAGGCGGACTTCACGCGCAGCGATGCGGTGGTCGGTTACGGAGGCGGCGCGGTGACCGACCTCGCCGGGTTCGTCGCCGCGACCTGGCTTCGCGGCGTGCAGCTGGTCCAGGTGCCGACCACCGTGCTCGGCCTCGTCGACGCCGCGGTGGGCGGCAAGACGGGTGTGAACACGGCCGAGGGCAAGAACCTGGTCGGCGCGTTCTGGGCGCCGAGCGCCGTGATCGGCGACCTCGACGAGCTCGCCAGCCTCAGCCCGAACGAGGCGACGGCGGGCTTCGCCGAGGTCGTGAAGGCGGGGTTCATCTGGGCGCCCGAGATTCTCGACATCATCGAGGCCGATCCCGCCCGCGCGGTCGACACCACGACCGAGGAGTTCCGTCGCGCGGTGGAGCTCGCGATCGACATGAAGGCGAAGGTCGTCTCGGACGATTTCCGTGAGGCGGGTCTGCGCGAGATCCTCAACTACGGACACACGCTCGGCCACGCGATCGAACACGCGGAGCGGTACCGCTGGCGGCACGGTGCCGCGATCTCGGTGGGTATGCTCTACGCCGCCGAGCTGTCGCGTCTCGCCGGCCGACTGTCGGATGCCGCCGCGGAACGACACCGCACCGTCCTCGAGTCGCTGGGCCTTCCGACCTCATACCGGGCCGGCGCGTGGCCGCAGCTGCTGGCGACGATGCAGCGTGACAAGAAGAGCCGCGGCGGGATGCTGCGTTTCATCCTGCTCGACGACATCGCGAAGCCGACCGTGCTGCAGGCGCCCGATGAGTCGCTGCTCTTCGCCGCGTACCAGGAGGTCGGGGCGTGACACGTCGCATCCTGCTGGTGAACGGCCCGAACCTGAACCTGCTGGGCACGCGGGAGCCCGAGCTCTACGGCACGTCGACCCTCGCCGACGTCGAGCGCCTGACCGCCGACGCGGCAGCGGAGTTCGGCTTCGAAGTGCGCGCGGTGCAGAGCAACCACGAGGGCGTCCTGATCGATGCGATCCACGCGGCGCGCGGCGAGTGCGAAGCGATCGTGATCAATCCGGGCGGCCTCACCCACACCTCGGTCGTGCTTCGGGACGCGCTCACCGGGGTGTCACTCCCGTTCGCCGAGGTGCACATCTCGGACGTCTACGCGCGTGAGGAGTTCCGCCACCACTCGTACCTGCACGATGTAGCGGCGGTGCGGGTGATCGGACGAGGCGTCGCCGGGTACGCGGATGCGGTGCGGGAGTTGGTCGCGCAGCTCTGACGAGCCGCGGCTCACTCCGTCAGGGGGAGCCACACGATCATCACGCAGATCACCATCCCGAGAAGCGCGATCAGCGCCATCGCGAGGAAGCATCCCGCCATGGCGCGAAGGCGGGGCGGCCCGTCGCGGAGGGTCAACCGCAGCACCACCATCGCGACGAGACTGCACACCACGAGCGTCGCCGTCACGAGGGCGACGGACCCGGCCGGACCGCCATTCGTGACGATCGCGATCAACGGCACCAGACTGAGCGCGGCGAACAGAGAGCCCACGATGATCCAGATGGCGCCCGAGGACGACCGCAGGGCCGGCTGACTGGTCACCAGCGTGGGGTCCAGGCCCGAACCGTGCTCCGTCCTGCGCCTGCGTGCTGCCCTTCCCGACATGAGTGCACCTCCTCTGCGCCCAGGGTGAGCGTCGAAGAGCCGGACGTCAATGGGGTGTGTCGCGGCTGGAGGCGAGGGCTATGTTCCCCTGTGACGGCGCGTTCGCGGCCATCCGATGCCGGCGCGCAGAGAGGGGCACAGATGACCGTGCGACTGAACAAGGAGGCCCTCGCGCTCGCGCGCACGCTGGTGCGAGAAGGCGACGTGGTGCGGGACGAGCGGGACGACTGGAGCGAGCACGCACCGAGCACCGCGGAGGAGAACGCGTTCATCGAGAAACACGGCATGTCGGAGTACGCGAAGTGGCACCTCGCTGAGGACACCGCTGAGACCGAGGGCACGAAGGGCCGGCTGAAGTTCCCGTACGGAGACTTTCGCAGAGTCCACCGGTGCGCCGTGATCTCGGGGGAGAGCCGCGCCGGCCAGCACGATCACACGTCGATCGAGAAGGCGCTCCGCGACCTGCTCGCCGACATCGACGGCGATCAGTCCTGACCGCGCGGCGCGTCCACTCGAGTCCGCGCGTGCGGGGCCGAGCCGCTGATCCCGTAGAATCGACTGTCGGCTCCGCCCGACCCCGCAGACTCACGAACGGAACTCGCAGCGCATGGCATCTACCGCAGACATCAAGAACGGCGTCGTCCTCAGCATCGACGGGCAGCTCTGGAGCGTCATCGAGTTCCAGCACGTGAAGCCCGGCAAGGGCGGTGCGTTCGTGCGGACCAAGCTGAAGAACGTCGTGTCCGGCAAGGTCGTCGACCGCACCTACAACGCCGGCGCGAAGATCGAGATCGAGAACGTCGACCGGCGCGACTACACCTACCTGTACACCGACGGTGACGGCTACGTCTTCATGGACCAGACCGACTTCGACCAGATCACGGTGGGCGCCGCCACCGTCGGCGACGCGAAGAACTTCCTTCTCGAGAACCAGAACGTCACGATCGCCCTGAACAACGGCAACCCGCTGTACATCGACCTCCCGGCATCCGTGATCCTGGAGATCACCTACACCGAGCCCGGCCTGCAGGGCGACCGTTCGTCGGCCGGTACCAAGCCCGCGACCCTCGAGACCGGCTACGAGATCCAGGTGCCGCTGTTCGTCGAGGCCGGTACCAAGGTCAAGGTCGACACCCGCACGGGCGACTACCTCGGCCGCGAGAAGTAAGGCGTGAGCGCCCGGACGAAGGCGCGCAAGCGCGCTCTCGACATCCTGTTCTCGGCTGACGTGCGCGGGGACGACCTCGCGGTGACTCTGGCCGCCGAGGCGAAGCGCGCAGCGAGCGAGCCCGCTCGCGAGGCTTCGTGGCTGTACGCACGCGAGATCGTCGACGGCATCATCGACTCGCGCGACGAGATCGACGAGCAGATCACGACGCACAGCCGTGATTGGAAGCTGGAGCGGATGCCCGCGGTCGACCGCGCCCTGCTCCGCATCGCCGTCTGGGAGATCCTCTACAACGACGAGGTGCCGACCGCCGTCGCGATCGACGAAGCCGTGGAGCTCGCCAAGGAGTTCTCGACCGACGACTCCGGCGCGTTCGTGCACGGCGTCCTCGCGCGGGTGGCCCGAGCCGCCTGACCTTTCGACGCGCGGCAGTGTCGGCGGTGTCGGAGAGGATTGGTGCATGGCCCTCCCGCTCGATCCCTCCCGCTCCGAAGGCAATTCGGCCGGCGACTGGCGGTCGATCCTCGGGGGGCGACGCGAGGAGGCGCAGACGTCGCTCGCTCTCGGCATCGAGCTCCGGGTGCGCGATGGCAGCAGCGCGAATCCCTGGGCTTCGCGTCCTCCGCGCACGGCGACCGCTCGTGACGTCGCAAAAGGCACGGGAGAGATCCTGCTGGGGATCCGCCCGCTCGAGAAGAGCGCGGTGTCCGGCGCCTGGGTACAGGGCACGGCGACGTGGGATGCGGTGCGACGCTCCCCGACGCAGTACGGACGTGATCGCTCTCGATGGTTCGCCGACCTGCTCAGCATCGCGCGTGACACCCTCCTCTCCGGCACAGCGGGCGACTGGCTGGTCGCGGACCTGATCGAATCCGGCCTTCTGTGGGGGCATCTGCGTACTGGCGTGGAGATCGGCATCCCGCTGGTGGCCGCGCAGAAGAACACGACCGTCGAGCTCGCCGATCACGCCACGATCACGGCGACCGTGGGTCGGGGTGACGACGGCGGCCTCATGGTGCGCCCCGCGATCGCCATCGACGGCCGCGACGTCGACCCCGTCACCGTCCGGGCGATCGGTCACAGCGGTGTCTACGAGGTCGCGGTGCGCGGCACACGGCTTCGCGTGACCCTCGCCGAGGTGCCGATGACCGCACCGGTCCGTGCGCTGCTGGGCGGCCGGGGCGGCGTGGACGTGCCCTCGCAGGACGAGGCTGCGTTCTTGCGCGATGCCTACCCGCTGCTGGCACGGCGTATCGAGGTGCGCCCTGTCGGCCGCGTCGAGCTGCCGGTGCTGCCCCCGCCGAAAGCCGTGCTGGGTCTCTCGTTCCTCCGGGGCGATACCGTCAAGTACGCGTTCGAGTGGGAGTACCGCGGTTTCGGGCGCGTTCCCTTCACCTCGAGCGGGCATGCGGTGCGAGATCTCCCCGCAGAGCAGACAGTGCGCGATGCGCTCCAGTCCGTCTGGACGGAGCAACGGGGAGAGCCGCTCGCCGCAGCGGGCTCCTTCCACGACATCGAGGCCGCCGAGTTCACGACGCGTGTGGTCCCTGCGTTGGAAGCCGCGGGTGTCGAGGTCGCCGTCGCCGGACGGCGCAAGACCTACCATGAGCTCACGGGCGAACCGGAGATCACGGTCTCAACCGTCGAGAGTACCGATCCCGACTGGTTCGATCTCGGTGTCCTGGTGAAGATCGACGGGCGCACGATCCCGTTCGAGCCTCTGTTCACGGCTCTCAGCAAGGGGAGGAAGAAGCTGCTCCTGGTGGACGGCAGCTATTTCTCACTGAATCATCGGGCACTCGATCGGCTGCGGGAGCTGATCGACGAGTCGGGTGACCTCGACGAGTGGGAGACGGGTCCGCGGATCAGCCGCTATCAGACCGATCTCTGGGAGGAGTTCGAAGACCTCGCCGACGAGGCACTGCCCGCCGTGAGCTGGCGCGCGACCGCGGAGAGTCTGCGGAGTGCGACATCTGTGCCCGCTGTCCCGGTGCCGCGCGGGATCACCGCCGATCTCCGCCCGTATCAGCAGGACGGGCTGAACTGGCTCGCGTTCCTCTGGAGCCATCGTCTGGGCGGCATCCTCGCGGACGACATGGGTCTCGGAAAGACGCTCCAGCTTCTCGCCCTCATGATGCACGCCCGAGAGGCGGGGGAGAAGCGCCCGTTCCTCGTCGTGGTGCCGACGTCGGTGTTGGCCACCTGGCGGGACGAGGCCGCACGGTTCGCGCCGATGCTTCGCGTGCTGCTGCGCCCCAGTACCCAGGGGCCGCCGCTGGGCGGTGCCCTCGCCGACGTCGATGTCGTCATCACGAGCTACGCGGTCGCGCGCCTCGACGAGGTCGCATACGCCGGTGTCGAGTGGGCGGGGCTGATCCTCGACGAAGCGCAGTTCGTGAAGAACCCGGCGACCAAGCTGCACCGTGCGGTGGCCTCGTTCCGCGCCGATGTGACCTTCGCGGTCACCGGAACCCCGATGGAGAACAGCCTCAGCGAACTCTGGGCGCTGCTGAAGCTCACGGCGCCAGGGCTCTTCGCATCGGCGCGGAAGTTCCGCGAGCAGTACATCCAGCCGATCGAACAGGGCAAGGTACCCGAGAACGAGGAAGGCGGGCCATACCGCCGGCGTCGCCTGGAGCAGCTGCGCAGGCGCATCCGCCCACTGCTTCTGCGACGTACCAAGGAACACGTCGCTCCGGACCTCCCGGCCAAACAGGAGCAGCTCCTGGAGGTCGAACTGAGCTCCGCCCACCGGGCGCTCTATGAGACGGTGCTGCAGCGTGAGCGGCAGAAGGTGCTCGGCCTGCTGGAAGACCTCGACCGCAACCGGTTCATCGTTTTCCGGTCACTCACCTTGATGCGCATGCTCAGCCTTGCCCCAGCGCTCATCGACCCGGAAGACGCGAAGATCGGCTCGCGCAAGCTCGACGTGCTGCTCGAGCGTGTGATCGAGCTGCAGGCCGAGGGGCATCGGGCGCTCGTGTTCAGCCAGTTCACGTCCTTCCTCGACCTGGCGGCCTCGCGTCTGGACGCCGCGGGCATCCCTTACGCCCATCTGGACGGCTCGACTCGCCACCGCCAGAAGGTGGTCGACGGGTTCACCGCGGGCGAGCAGCCGGTGTTCCTGATCAGCTTGAAGGCCGGCGGATTCGGGCTCACACTGACCGAGGCGGACTACGTCTTCCTCCTCGATCCGTGGTGGAACCCGGCGGCAGAGGCACAGGCGATCGACCGCACGCACCGCATCGGGCAGGACAGCCAGGTGTTCGTGTATCGGATGATCGCGACCGGGACGATCGAGGAGAAGGTGCTCGACCTGCAACGCCGCAAGGCGCGCCTCTTCACCGCGGTGCTGGATGACGAGGCACTGTTCTCGCAGTCGCTCACCGCCGACGACATCCGCGGACTCTTCGACGGCTGACCCGATTACTCCCGGCCCGGTCGACGGGGCGCACAGGGAGCCCTCGGTACAATCGAACGGTTCACTTTCGGGAGGAATGCAATGCGGATCACGGGACTCGGCCACGCCGGGATGTTCATCGAGACGGCGGGCGGGAACATCATCTGCGACCCCGTCCTCGGGCCGTCGTTCTACGGATCGTGGTTCCCGTTCCCCGACAACAGGGGTCTCGACTGGGAGCGTCTCGGGCGCGAAGCCGACTTCCTGTGGATCTCGCACCGCCACCGCGATCACTTCGATCCGAAGCTCCTCGAACGGTACATCCGCAAGGACATCGAGGTGCTGCTTCCCGAGTACCCGACCGACGACCTCGAGCAGGACATCCGTGCTCTCGGCTACACGAACATCACCTACGCCCCGGCCGGCCAGGTGATCCAGCGCGGTGAGCTCAAGATGATGATCACGCCGCTGCGCGCGCCCAGCGACGGCCCGATCGGCGACTCCTCGCTGAGCGTCGACGACGGCACCGGATCGATCCTGAACCAGAACGACTCGCACCCGCTCGACCTCGAGAAGCTGCTCGACTTCGGCAAGCCCGACGCCTACTTCACGCAGGTCTCCGGTGCCATCTGGTGGCCCATGGTCTACGACCTGCCGCTCGATGCCAAGCAGAACTTCGCCCGCCTCAAGCGCGAGGCGCAGAACAAGCGAGCGATGTACTACATCGAGAAGGTGGACGCCCCGCACGTCTTCCCGATGGCCGGTCCGCCCATGTTCCTCCGCGATGAACTGTTCCAGTACAACGGGGTGGGCAAGAACGGCGAGTCGATCTTCACCGACCAGAAGCAGTTCCTCGCGCACATGAAGGAACTCGCCCCGCAGTACGACGGACAGCTCTTCATCCCCGGCACGGTCGTCACGGTCGACGGCGGCGCGGTCTCCACCGAGCAGACGCTGTACACCGAGGCCGAGATCGCGCACATATTCGACGAGAAGTGGGACTACCTCGAAGAGCAGCGTGCGACCCGGCAGCAGGAGATCCGCGACGAGGAGGCGACGCGCGCGGAGATCATCCCGCCCGCCGAGATGCTCGCTGCGATCAAGGAGTGGTGGGAGCCGCTGCTGAAGAAGTCGCGCACGATCCGTCTCGGCGTCGGAGGGCATGTCCGCTTCCGCATCGGAGACCTCGACATGGTCGTGGACTTCCCGCGGGCGAAGGTGCGTGAGTACGCCGGCGAGGAGTGCGTGTACTGGTACACCATTCCCGCCGACCTCGTCTCGACCAACATCCGCGATCACGAGATCGACTGGTCGAACTCGATCTTCCTCTCGATGCAGTTCTCGGTGGGGCGCAGCGGGAAGTTCAACGAGTTCCTCACGACGTTCCTCAAGTGCCTCTCCGTCGACCGCATCGAGTACGTCGAGAACTGGTACCAGGAGCAGACCGACCAGACCGAGGACGCCGAGATCGGGGACTGGGTGGTGCAACGCCGCTGCCCGCACCTGCGTGCCGACCTCACGAAGACCGGCAAGGTCGACGACGACGGCATCCTGACGTGCAGCATGCACGACTGGAAGTGGGACCTCAAGACCGGTCGGTGCCTGTCGACCGCCGGACACCCGATCCGCTCGTCCAAGATCGACGACGTCACCGACCCGGTGCTGCAGGAAGCCAGCTGACCTGTACCACCTCAGGGCGACGGTGGTACTCTGCTGACATGCCCACCGCATTGACCCGCATACAGGTCACGCAGACCGCGCAGCTTCGCGACGCCTTGGAGCTCGCGGCGCAGGAATGGCCCGGCATCCCGAAGTCCGAACTGGTCGCCAGACTCGCGAGTCTGGGTGCCGAGACCATCGCGGGGAGGCGCTCAGCCAAGCGGGCGGCGCGACGTGCTGCGCTGGAAGCGACGAGAGGCACCGTCGCCTACCCGCCGGGCTATCTGGAGGACCTTCGGAAGGACTGGCCGGAGTGATCGTCGTCGATGCCGGAGTGCTCATCGCGCATCTGTCCATCGATGACATCCACCAGGGGGCGGCGTTCGAGATCCTCGACACCGAGGAGGATCTGATGATCCATCCGTTGACGCTGGCGGAAGCTCTGGTGCACCCCGCACGCAACGGAACCGAGCTGGCCGACCTCGCGAAGATCGATTCCCTCGGGCTGATGCGACGAGAGGAACCCATCGACGAGCCCGTCCACATCGCGCGTCTTCGAGCGGCTTCCTCACTGAGACTGCCGGATTGCGCCGTCCTGGCGACAGCAGAAGCCTTCGGCGCCACGCTCGCCACCTTCGACCGTCGTCTGGCCGACGTCGCTCGTGCACGCGGGGTCGCTGTCGTCGGTGCATGAACGCTCCGATAGACTGACATCACAAGCAACCTTTAACACCGTCCTGTGAGGCGGAGAAGGGAGCGGCCGATGAGCATGCGCACTGTGCTGCACGAAGCCGACATCTCACGAGCGCTGACCCGTATCGCGCATGAGATCCTCGAGTCCAATCGAGGAGCCGAGAACCTCGTCCTGCTGGGAATTCCGACCCGCGGCGTCGCTCTCGCCCACCGCCTCGGTCTGCTGATCAGCGAGATCGCGCAGGAGTCCGTCCCGGTCGGAGCGCTCGATGTCACGCTGTTCCGCGATGACCTCGCCAAACACCCGACTCGTTCTCCGCAGCCCACCGAGATCCCCGTCGGGGGCATCGACGGCAAGACCGTCGTGCTCGTCGATGATGTGCTGTTCTCCGGCCGCAGCATCCGCGCCGCCCTCGATGCGATCCAGTCGATCGGTCGCCCCTCGGTCGTGCGCCTCGCGATCCTCGTCGACCGCGGGCACCGCGAGCTCCCCATCAGGCCCGACTTCGTGGGCAAGAACATCCCCTCCGCCCGCACCGAGCGGGTCAACGTGCGCCTCTTCGAGAACGACGGCGCCGAGGAGGTGACGATCGGCGAATGAGACACCTCCTCGACACCCGCACGCTCGACAGAGCGACGGCCCTGCGCATCCTCGACGTGGCGGAGGACATGTCCGACACCCAGTCGCGCGAGGTCAAGAAGCTTCCCACGCTGCGTGGCAAGACCGTCGTGAACCTCTTCTTCGAGGACTCCACCCGCACGCGCATCTCGTTCGAGGCCGCCGCGAAGCGACTCTCCGCCGACGTGATCAACTTCGCCGCGAAGGGCTCCAGCGTCTCGAAAGGCGAGAGCCTGAAAGACACCGCGCAGACGCTCGAGGCGATCGGCGCCGACGCCGTCGTGGTCCGCCATCCCGGCTCCGGCGCTCCGCAGACGCTCGCGACGAGCGGGTGGATCTCGGCCGGCGTCGTCAACGCCGGTGACGGCACCCACGAGCACCCGACGCAGGCTCTGCTCGACGCGTTCACGATCCGCAAGCGCCGGCTCGGCGCGGACAGCCGCGGTCGCGACCTGTCCGGACTGCGGGTCGTGATCGTGGGCGACGTCCTGCACTCGCGGGTCGCCCGCTCCAACGTCTGGCTGCTCACGACGCTCGGCGCCGAGGTCACTCTCGTCGCGCCGCCCACCCTGGTTCCGCAGAACGTGTCGCTCTGGCCGGTCCGCGTGGTCTACGACCTCGATGAGGCTCTGGCGGAGGATCCGGACGCGGTGATGATGTTGCGCATCCAGCTGGAACGGATGAGCGCGGCGTATTTCCCGACTGAGCGGGAGTATTCCCGGCGTTGGGGACTGGACGCCCGGCGCGTGGCCGCTCTGCCGACGGGTAGCATTGTGATGCACCCCGGGCCCATGAATCGGGGACTGGAGATCTCCTCGGAAGCCGCCGATTCCCCGCGCTCTACGGTGCTGGAACAGGTCACGAACGGGGTGTCCGTCCGCATGGCGGTGCTGTACCTGCTGTTGGCAGGAGAACGAGACGACGAACGAGGGGGAGACCTGTGAGCGAGACCCTCGTCATCACCGGTGCACAGCTGCTCGGTGCCGAGAGCGCCGACATCATCATCGAGGACGGCCTGATCACCGAGATGGGCGCCGGGCTCACCCGCTCGGGCGCCCGTGTCATCGACGCCGACGGACTCGTCGCGCTGCCGGGACTCGTCGATCTGCACACCCACCTGCGCGAGCCGGGCTACGAGGCGTCCGAGACGATCCTCACCGGCACCAGGGCCGCGGCGGCCGGGGGCTTCACGGCCGTCTTCGCGATGCCGAACACCTCACCCGTCGCCGACACCGCCGGGGTGGTCGAGCAGGAGCTGGCCCTCGGTGAAGCCGCCGGGTACGCCACCGTGCAGCCGATCGGCGCGGTGACGGTCGGACAGAAGGGCGAGCGTCTCGCCGAACTCGGAGCCATGGCCACCTCGCGTGCGAAGGTGCGCGTCTTCAGCGACGACGGCTTCTGCGTGTTCGACCCGCTCATCATGCGTCGCGCCCTGGAGTACGTGAAGTCCTTCGGCGGTGTCATCGCCCAGCACGCGCAGGACCCTCGGCTCACCGAGGGCGCGCAGATGAACGAGGGCACGGTCTCCGCCGAACTCGGTCTCACCGGATGGCCTGCGGTCGCCGAGGAGTCGATCATCGCCCGTGACGTGCTGCTCGCCGAGCACGTCGGATCCCGGCTGCACGTCTGCCACCTCTCCACCGCTGGATCGGTGGACATCATCCGCTGGGCCAAGAAGCGCGGCATCGACGTCACCGCCGAGGTCACCCCGCACCACCTCCTGCTGACGGACGAACTCGTCCGCGGGTACGACGCGCGCTACAAGGTGAACCCTCCTCTGCGTCGTGAGGAAGACGTCCTCGCCGTGCGCGAGGGCCTCGCCGACGGCACGATCGACATCGTCGCGACCGACCACGCGCCGCACCCCAGCGAGCACAAGGCGTGCGAATGGCAGGCCGCGGCGAACGGCATGGTCGGCCTCGAGAGCGCACTGCGGGTGGTCCATCAGTCGATGGTGCAGACCGGTCTGCTGGAGTGGACGGACGTCGCGCGCGTGATGAGCGCCACGCCGGCACGGATCGGACGGCTCGCCGGGCACGGCACACCCCTGGAGGTCGGACAGCCGGCGCAGCTCTCCCTGTACGACGCCTCGATCGACGGGGTGTTCACCGAGGCGGACCTGCACGGTCGCAGCGTGAACTCGCCCTACCTCGGCCGTGCTCTTCCCGGACGCGTGGAGTACACGATCCACGGCGGCATCGTCACGGTGGACGGCGGCAGCGTCGTCGAGGAGCTTCGCGCATGAGCGCTCGCGACCTCGCCGTCGCGATCACGATCGCGGTCGCTCTGCTGGTGCTGCTGGCGATGTTCGTCGCCTGGCGACGACGAATCCGCCGCGACTCCGTGTTCACGGCCCCGCTCGGGGTCCCGGAGCACGCGGAGGTGTCCCGCCGCGACGAGGTGCTGTACGTGTCGACGACACGACACGACCAGCCTCTCGAACGTCTCGCGGTCTCGCCTCTCGCGTACCGGGCCCGCGGGGAGCTCGCGCTCACGGATCGCGGCTTCGCGCTCTGCCTCGACGGCGCGCCGACGGTCTTCCTCTCGAAGGACAGGCTCAAAGCGGTCGACCGCGCCACGGTCACCATCGACCGCGTCGTCGAGTCCGGCGGCCTGGTGCGCATCGCCTGGAGCGTCGACGACGACACCGTCGTGGACAGCTATCTGCGCCTCACCACCGGCGACCCCAAGAATCTCATCTCCGACATGCAGCGGCTCGTCCCCGCCGCCCCCGACACAGGAGCAACGTCATGACACTCTCTCCCTCCTCCGGACACGCCCTCGCGGCCCGGCTGCCCGACCCTGCCGTCCTCGTCCTGGAAGACGGCACCCGCCATGCGGGACACGCCTACGGCGCCCGCGGTCGCACCCTGGGCGAAGTCGTCTTCGCCACCGGCATGTCCGGATACCAGGAGACCATCACCGATCCCTCGTACGCGGGACAGATCGTCCTGCAGACGGCGCCGCACATCGGCAACACGGGGATGAACGATGAAGACGCCGAATCCCGCCGCATCTGGGTCGCCGGCTACATCGTCCGCGACCCTTCGCGAGTCGTCTCGAACTGGCGGGCGAACGCGTCCCTCGACGAGGTGCTCGTCGAGGACGGCGTCGTCGGCATCAGCGGCATCGACACGCGGGCGATCACCCGTCACATCCGTTCGGCCGGCTCCATGCGGGGCGGGATCTTCTCCGGTCCCGACGCGGCGCTCGACGCCGATGAGCAGCTGCGTATCGTCCGCGAAGCGCCGGAGATGGCCGGTCAGAACCTGTCGGCCGAGGTGTCGGTCGACGTGGCGACGGTCACGACGGCGATGGGGGAGCGGATCGGCAACCTCGCCGTGCTCGACCTCGGGGTGAAGCAGGCGACGATCGACAACCTCGCCGCCCGGGGCTTCGAGGTGCACGTCCTTCCGCAGGACGTCACGATCGATGAGATCCGGGCGATCGACCCGGTCGCGGTGTTCTACTCGAACGGCCCGGGAGACCCCGCGGCATCGGGTGACCACGTCGAGCTGCTGCGCTCGGTCCTCGACGAGGGACTGCCGTTCTTCGGCATCTGCTTCGGGAATCAGCTGCTCGGACGCGCGCTGGGACTCGGCACGTACAAGCTGCCCTTCGGACACCGCGGCATCAACCAGCCCGTGCTCGACAAGCAGACCGGCAAGGTGGAGATCACCGCGCACAACCACGGCTTCGCGGTCGAGGCCCCGCTCGAGGGATCGTTCGACAGCCCGCACGGGTACGGCAAGGTCGAGGTCAGCCACGTCGGCCTCAACGACAACGTCGTTGAGGGCCTGCGCGCCCTCGACATCCCGGCGTTCTCGGTCCAGTACCACCCCGAAGCGGCTGCGGGCCCGCACGACGCCAACTACCTCTTCGACAGGTTCCGCGACCTGGTCATCGCAAGCCAGAAGGACTCCAAGTAATGCCCAAGCGCGACGACATCAACTCCGTCCTCGTCATCGGCTCCGGCCCGATCGTCATCGGTCAGGCCTGCGAGTTCGATTACTCCGGCACCCAGGCGTGCCGCGTGCTGCGCGAGGAGGGCGTCAGGGTCATCCTGGTCAACTCCAACCCGGCGACCATCATGACCGATCCCGACTTCGCCGATGCGACGTACATCGAGCCCATCACGTGGCAGGTCATCGAGACGATCATCGCCAAGGAGCGCCCGGACGCGATTCTGCCGACTCTCGGCGGCCAGACCGCCCTGAACGCCGCGATCGAGCTGCACAACCACGGCATCCTCGAGAAGTACGACGTCGAGCTCATCGGCGCGAACTTCGAGGCGATCAACAAGGGCGAGGATCGTCAGATCTTCAAGCAGCTGGTGCTCGACGCCGGTGCGGACGTGGCGGACTCCCGCATCGCTCACACGATGGACGAGGTCCTGGCGGCCGCCGACGAGCTCGGCTACCCGCTGGTGGTCCGTCCGAGCTTCACGATGGGCGGCCTCGGCTCCGGGTTCGCCTACGACGAGAGCGACCTGCGTCGCATCGCCGGCGCCGGACTGCGCGACTCGCCCACCACCGAGGTGCTCCTGGAGGAGTCCATCCTCGGGTGGAAGGAGTACGAGCTCGAGCTCATGCGCGACACGGCCGACAACACGGTGGTCGTCTGCTCCATCGAGAACGTCGACCCGGTCGGCGTGCACACCGGCGACTCGATCACGGTCGCCCCTGCGCTGACCCTCACGGACCGCGAGTACCAGAAGATGCGCGACATCGGCATCGACATCATCCGTGCCGTCGGCGTCGACACCGGTGGCTGCAACATCCAATTCGCGGTGGATCCGTCCAACGGACGCATCATCGTGATCGAGATGAACCCGCGCGTCTCGCGGTCCAGCGCCCTCGCCTCGAAGGCCACCGGATTCCCGATCGCCAAGCTCGCAGCCAAGCTGGCCCTCGGCTACCGTCTCGACGAGATCCCGAACGACATCACGGGCGTGACGCCGGCGAGCTTCGAGCCGACTCTCGACTACGTGGTCGTCAAGGTCCCGCGCTTCGCCTTCGAGAAGTTCCCGGCAGCCGATGCCACCCTGACCACCACCATGAAGTCGGTGGGCGAGGCCATGGCGATCGGCCGCAACTACGCGACCGCGCTGCAGAAGGCGCTCCGCTCGCTGGAGAAGCGCGGGTCGAGCTTCCACTGGGGCACCGAGGACCGGTCCGTGGAGGAGCTGCTCGAGATCTCGAAGACCCCGACCGACGGCCGCATCGTGACTCTGCAGCAGGCGCTGCGCAAGGGAGCCACGGTCGAGCAGGCGTTCGAGGCGACGGCGATCGACCCGTGGTTCCTCGACCAGATCGTGTTGATCAATGAGGTCGCCGAGATCGTCCGCACAGCCCCCGAGCTCGACTCCGCGACGCTCCGCTACGCCAAGGAGCACGGCTTCTCGGACGCGCAGCTCGCTCAGCTCCGCGGCACCACCGAAGACGAGGTGCGCGGCGTCCGCCACGGCCTCGGCATCCGTCCGGTCTACAAGACGGTCGACACCTGTGCGGGCGAGTTCCCGGCCCTGACGCCGTACCACTACTCGAGCTACGACTTCGAGACCGAGGTGGCCCCCTCCGACCGCACCAAGGTCGTGATCATCGGCTCCGGCCCGAACCGCATCGGTCAGGGCGTCGAGTTCGACTACTCGTGTGTGCACGCCTCGTTCGCGCTGTCGGACGCCGGCTTCGAGACCGTGATGGTCAACTGCAACCCGGAGACCGTGTCGACCGACTACGACACCTCCGACCGCCTGTACTTCGAGCCGCTGACGCTCGAAGACGTGCTGGAGGTCCTCGACGCGGAGGCTGCGAGCGGCACGATCCTCGGTGTCGTGTGCCAGCTCGGCGGCCAGACCCCGCTCGGACTCGCCAAGGGCATCGAGGCGGCCGGGTACACGGTGCTCGGGACCAGCCCCGAGGCGATCGACCTGGCCGAAGAGCGTGAACTGTTCTCGCGCCTGCTCGATGACGCCGGCCTGGTCGCACCCCGCAACGGCACGGCGATCGACGTCGAGGGGGCCGTGCGCATCGCCGAGGAGATCGGCTACCCGGTCCTCGTGCGCCCGAGCTTCGTCCTCGGTGGCCGCGGCATGGAGATCGTGTACGACACGGCGTCGCTCCGCGACTACTTCGTGCGCACCGCCGGCGAAGTCGTGATCGAAGAGGGCAAGCCGCTCCTGGTCGACCGCTTCCTCGACGACGCGATCGAGCTCGACGTGGATGCGCTCTACGACGGCACCGACCTGTTCATCGGCGGTGTCATGGAGCACCTCGAGGAGGCGGGCATCCACTCGGGCGACTCCAGCTGCACGCTGCCCCCGGTGTCGCTGGGCCGCACCGACGTCGACCGTGTGCGCGAGGCCACGCTCGCCATCGCGGAGGGCGTCGGCGTGCGCGGGCTGCTCAACGTGCAGTTCGCCATCAGCGCCGGTGTGCTCTACGTGATCGAGGCGAACCCGCGGGCGAGCCGTACTGTTCCCTTCGTGTCGAAGGCCCTCGGCATCCCGATGGCGAAGGCAGCGAGCCGCGTGATGACCGGTTCCACGATCGCCGAGCTTCGCGCCGAGGGCATGCTGCCGGAGCAGGACGGCTCGCGCGTGCCTATGGACGCACCGGTCTCGGTCAAGGAGGCGGTGCTCCCGTTCAAGCGGTTCCGCACCGCCGACGGCAAGACGGTCGACTCGGTTCTCGGCCCGGAGATGCGCTCGACCGGCGAGGTCATGGGCATCGACCGCGACTTCCCGACCGCGTTCGCGAAGAGCCAGGCGGCGGCGTACGGTGGCATGCCGACCTCGGGGACCGTGTTCATCTCGGTCGCCGACTCCGACAAGCGCGCCGTCATCCTCCCCGCGCACCGGTTGCAGCAGCTGGGCTTCACGATCGTGGCGACCGAGGGCACCGCCGAGATCCTCGCGCGCAACGGCATCGCCGTCACCGTCGTCGAGAAGTACAGCGAGACGCAGGAGTCCGGGGCGAAGAACATCGTGGACCTCATCAACGAGGGAGAGATCGACATCGTCGTGAACACCCCGTCGGGTGGGGCTGCCCGCGCGGACGGCTACGAGATCCGCGCCGCAGCAGTGGCAGCCGACAAGGCGCTGTTCACCACCATGGCGGTGCTCGGCGCTGCCGTGAGCGGCATGGACGCGGCGCACGAGGGCTTCCAGGTCAAGAGCCTCCAGGAGTACGCCCTGGAGCGGAAGGCGGCACTGTGAGCGAAAGCTTCGGCGAGCGGGTCCGTTCCGCGCTTCACGCGCGGGGCCCGCTCTGCGTCGGCATCGACCCGCATGCGGCGCTCCTCGACTCCTGGGGACTGAGCGGGGATGCGCGCGGCGTCAGGGAGTTCGGACTGCGCACCGTGGAGGCGGCGGCGGGGCGCGTGTCGATCGTGAAACCTCAGGTGTCGTTCTTCGAGAGGTTCGGGTCGCAGGGCATCGCGGCACTCGAAGACGTCCTGGCCGCCGCTCGAGCTGCCGGCCTGCTCGTGATCGCCGATGCCAAACGCGGCGACATCGGCTCGACGATGGATGACTATGCTCGCGCGTGGCTCACGCCGGGGTCCTCCTTGGAAGCCGACGCGCTCACGGTGAATCCGTTCCTCGGAGTGGGAGCCTTGGACGGCGCCTTCGCTCTCGCGGCGCAGCACGGCAAGGGCCTCTTCGTGCTCGCTGCGACCAGCAACCCCGAGGCGGCGGCACTTCAGCGCTCGACGAACCTCGCGGGCGCGACCGTTTCCGCGTCGATCATGTCCGAGGTGTCCGCACGCAACGCCGAGGCGAGTCTTGCAGGGGAGTGGGGGAGCTTCGGCTTCGTCATCGGCGCGACGGTGGCCTGGGACGAGGCGGGCATCTCCTCGTTCACGCCCCAAGCCCCGATCCTCGCGCCGGGCTTCGGTGCGCAGGGCGCCACTCCCGCCGATCTCCGGCCCCGCTTCGGTGCCATGGCCGATGCGGTGATCGCGAGTGAGAGTCGCAGCATCCTGTCCGCCGGTCCCGGCGACCTTGCAGACGTCGTCGCCGCTCGTGCTGCCGAGTACCTCGAGGTGGCAGGTGTCTGACGCGCAGCGGACAGTGCCGGAGGTCGACAGAGCCGCGGCCGCGCGCCGTGCCGTCGAACGTCGCCGCGCCAGGGCGTCGGTCAAACGCGATCTGACCACGCGGGTCGTGACACCCCAGACCGTGCTGCACCGCGCCACCGCGGACGCCGATTCGGTCGAAGGCTCGATGCGGATCACCGACTTCCTGCTCGCACTCCCGGCCATCGGTGCGGGCAAGCGCGACCGTGTGCTGGAAGAGCTCCACATCTCGCCGGTCAAGAGGCTCGGCGGTCTCGGTGCACGTCAACGCCGTGTCCTCGAGGAGTGGCTCGACACGCGGTTCCCGGTTCCGACCCCGCGCGGCGCCAGAAGCCGACTGCTGGTCCTCGCCGGTCCCACCGCAGTGGGCAAAGGCACGGTGGCGGCGCACATCCGCGAGCACAACCCGGAGATCCACCTCTCGGTCTCGGCGACGACACGTCCGCCGCGCCCGGGAGAGGTCGACGGTGTGCACTACTACTTCGTCGACGACGCGGAGTTCGACCGGCTGATCGCCGAGGATGAACTGCTCGAGTACGCGGTGGTGCACAACCGCTCGCGCTACGGCACGCCGAGGGCCCCGATCGACGCAGCGCTGGCGGCGGGCAAGACCGTCCTGCTCGAGATCGACCTGCAGGGGGCACGCCAGGTGCGGGCAGCGGAACCCGCCGCGACGCTCATCTTCCTGTTGCCGCCGAGCTGGGACGAACTGGTGCATCGCCTCGTCGGCCGCGGCACCGAAGAGGCCGAGGAGCGGGCTCGTCGGCTACGCACCGCGAAGGTCGAACTCGCCGCCCAGAACGAGTTCGACCACCTCATCGTGAACGAGGACGTCGCCACTGCGGCTCGCGAGGTCGTAGAATTGTCTTCAAGCTCTGCGCGCTGAGCGTCTTCGCGCGCCTTTTGCACCGTCTTCGCGACGATCCCGTCGCCTGATCAGGAGGTCTCACCATGGCCGGACACAACAACGGCATCATCGATCCCCCCATCGACAACCTGCTCGACCGCGTCGACTCGAAGTACGAGCTCGTGATCTACGCCGCCAAGCGCGCACGCCAGATCAACGACTACTACTCCGACCTGCACGAGGGCAACCTCTTCGACAACGTCGGGCCTCTCGTCGACTCCTCCGTCGAGGACAAGCCGCTCACCATCGCGCTGCACGAGATCAACGAGGACAAGCTCCGCCTCCGTCACGCGGAGTGATATTCGAGACTGCGCCTCCCGTGCTGTCGGAGGCGCAGTCCAGAATGGGTTCACACCCCCTCCCTGTCCGTCCCGTTCTGGAGTATCGATGAGCGCCCTGCGTCTGTTCACGTCCGAGTCCGTCACCGAAGGGCACCCGGACAAGATCTGCGACCAGATCTCGGACAGCATCCTCGACGGACTCATCGCAAAAGACCGTGGTTCTCGCGTCGCCGTCGAGACGCTCGTCACGACCGGACTCGTCCACGTCGCCGGTGAGATCCGCACCGAGGCGTACGTCGACATCCCCACGATCGTGCGACAGGTCGTGAACGGCATCGGCTACACGTCGAGCGAGACCGGCTTCGACGGCGACTCCTGCGGCGTCAGCGTCTCGGTGGGGGAGCAGTCGACCGACATCGCGCATGGTGTCGACAGCGCTCAGGAGCATCGCGACGGCTCGTCGGTCGACCCGCTCGACGGCCTCGGCGCCGGAGATCAGGGCATCATGTTCGGGTTCGCGACCAACGAGACCCCGCAGCTGATGCCGATGGCCGCCTGGACGGCCCATCGCCTCGCGGAGCGCCTCACGGAGGTGCGTCGCAGCGGAGAACTCCCGTTCCTGCGTCCCGACGGCAAGACGCAGGTGACACTCGGGTACGACGGCTTCACACCGAAGACCGTCGATGCCGTCGTGCTCTCCACCCAGCACCACCCCGACATCTCGCAGGAAGACCTGCAGGCGCAGGTGCGTCGACACGTGATCGACCCCGTGCTGGCGACCACGGGCCTCGACCTCGACGATGTGACGTTCTACATCAACCCCGCCGGCCCGTTCGTCACCGGGGGTCCCAAGGGCGACGCGGGTCTCACCGGCCGCAAGATCATCATCGACACCTACGGGGGAGCTGCTCGCCACGGCGGCGGCGCTTTCAGCGGCAAGGACCCCTCCAAGGTCGACCGCTCCGGCGCCTATGCCACGCGATGGGTGGCGAAGAACGCGGTCGCCGCGGGTCTGGCCGACCGTCTGGAGGTGCAGGTCGCCTACGCGATCGGCGTCGCACGTCCGGTCGGTCTCTACGTCGAGACCTTCGGCACCGGAAAGGTCTCGGACGAGGCCATCACACGCGCGATCGACGAGGTGTTCGACCTCCGCCCCCAGGCGATCATCGAACAGCTCGACCTCCTGCGTCCCATCTACGCTCAGACCGCGGCGTACGGGCACTTCGGTCGCGAACTCCCCGACTTCACCTGGGAGCGCACCGACCGCGCTGAAGAGCTGCGCCGCGCTGCCGGTCTCTGATGGGGCTGCGGTCCTGATGCCTCCGGAGAGCCGGCGCATCGCGCGCGTGCTCCTCGATTCCCCCCTGCCCCAGCTCGATCGTCTCTTCGACTACGCGCTTCCGGCGGAGCTGGGTGATGTTCCGCGAGGTGTGCGGGTGCGGGTGCCGCTGCGCACCGCGGGGCGGGTGATCGACGGCTACGTCGTCGACGTCGACACGGAAGACGACGCGGAACGTCCGTTGTCCGAGGTGGAGACCGTCGTATCGACCGTGCCCGTGCTGCCGGAGCGCCTGCACACGCTTGCTCGGCGCGTCGCCGATCGTGCGGCCGGGTCGGCGTCCGACGTCCTCCGGCTCGTGATCCCCAAGCGGCAGGTGCGCGTCGAGAAGGCTTGGACGGCCGACTCCCCGGACGTCCGGCCCACGGCCGAGGCACTCGCCCAGGCGGAACAGATCGTCGCGGTGTACGATGGGCTCGCCGGCGTCCTCGACGAGGCCGGGCGTGCAGCGGTGGAGGCGGTGCCCCGGCTCGACGACGGAGTGCAGGGATGGGCGCGGCTGCTCGCGGCGTCGGCGGCGCGGATGCTCGCGGCCGGGAAGTCGTCGATCCTCGTGGTCCCCGACCACCGAGACCTCGACCGGCTGCTGGCAGCCCTGGAAGCGCTCGTCCCCGCCGAGGCGGTCGTGCGGCACGACTCCCGCCAGACGAACCCGGACCGGTATCGGGCGTTCCTGCGGACCCTCGAGGACGCGCCGTGCATCGTGGTGGGTAACCGCTCCGCGGTCTACGCGCCCGTCGTCGCCGGACTCGTCGCGATCTGGGACGACGGTGATCCGCTGCTCGGGGAACCGCTGTCGCCGTACGTCAACGCGCGCGATGCCGCCCTGCTGCGCCAGGAGCTGGAAGGGTCGGCGCTGCTGTTCACGGGTCATACCAGGACGACGGACGTGGAGCGTCTGGTCGTGCTCGGTTGGCTCCAGGATGTGCGGGCGGAACGGCGGGTGCTGCCGCGAGTCGTCCTGAGCACGCCGCAGGAGATGGAGCAGCCGACCGCCCAGCGTATGCCGTCATCCGCGTTCCTCGCGGCGCGTGATGCCGCGGCGGAGGGACCGGTCCTGGTCCAGGTCTCGCGTCCCGGTTTCTCCCCATCGCTCGTGTGTGCGCAATGCCGGGCGCCGGCGCGCTGCGCCCATTGCGGAGGACCACTGGGGGCACGGCATCGCGGTGCGGTGCCGGTGTGCGGCTGGTGCGGCCGGGGCGCGAGCGCTTGGGTGTGCCCCGCATGCGCATCCACGAAGGTGCGGCTGGCGTCATCGGGGAGCGAGCGGACGGCCGACGAACTCGGTCGTGCGTTCCCCGGAGTGCGGGTGATCGTCGCGGACAGTGCGCACCCCGTCGAGCGTGTCGCCGACAAACCCGCCCTCGTGGTCGCGACGCGCGGGGCCGAACCGATCGCCGATGGCGGCTACCGCGCCGTCGTGCTCCTCGACGGGCCACGCATGCTCCAGGCACCCGACCTGCGGGTGGCGGAGTCGTGCCTGCGCTGGTGGTCCAATGCGGCGGCTCTCGCCGCCCCCGGGGCGCCCATCCACCTCGTCGGCGTGAACGGCGCTGCCGCGAAGGCCCTCGCCACGTGGAACCAGGCCGCTCATGCGCGCACTGAACTGGAGAGTCGGGCGCCTCTGCACATGCCGCCGACGACACGTGTCGCCCTCGTGCAGGGATCGGTCGCCGCCGTCGGGCGTGCTCTCGCCGGGCTCACCGAACTCGCCCTGCCCGCCGACGCGGTTCTCGGTCCCGTCCCTGTCGAGTCCGATGAGGTGCCTCCCCGCGTGCGGGCACTCGTCCGGTTCGACTACGGCTCGGGCGCCCGCGTGGCCACCGCACTGCGCGCCGCCGTCGTGGCCGAGGCCGTGAGCGGTCGCCGCGGCCGCGGTCGTACGACCAAGAGCACGCTCTCGGTCCGCCTCGATATCCTCGATCCAGAGCTCTGACCCTTCCGGAGAACCTTCCATGCGCCTCGTCTTCGCCGGCACACCCGCTGCTGCCGTGCCCACCCTCCGCCGTCTCGCGACCTCACACGAGATCGCGGCCGTCGTCACGCGGCCCGATGCCCCCCTCGGTCGCAAGCGCGTCCTGACCCCGTCGCCCGTGGCCCAGGCCGCCGACGACCTCGGTCTTCCGCTCATCAAGACCGCACGGCTCGACGATGCGGTGACCGAGCAGATCTCCGCGCTGGAGCCGGAGCTGGGTGTGATCGTCGCGTACGGCGGACTGGTCCGCGAACCGCTGCTGTCGGCGCCGGCCCTCGGATGGATCAACCTCCACTTCTCGCTCCTTCCCGCGTGGCGGGGTGCCGCCCCGGTGCAGCGCGCCCTGATCGCCGGCGACGAGGTGCTCGGCGCGAGTGTCTTCCAGCTCGTCGCGGAACTCGATGCCGGCGACGTGTTCGCCACGCGCTCCGTCCAGGTTCCGACGACCGCGACGGCGGGTGAGGCGCTCGAGCTGCTCGCGGCCGACGGTGCCGACCTCACGGTCGAGGTCGTCGACGCCATCGCGGCTGGCACGGCGGTCGCGATCCCGCAGAGCGGGGAGCCGACCTTCGCCGCCAAGCTCACCCACGCGGATGGGCTTCTCGACTGGACGCAGCCCCTCGACGCGGTGTTCGCGCGTTTCCGCGGTGTGACGCCCGAGCCCGGTGCGCACACGACGGTCGGGGGACTCTCGCTCAAGGTGCTCGAAGCCGCTCCGACCGCAGACGCGGAATCGCTGGCGCCCGGTCACTTCCGCGGGACGAGAACCGCACTCCAGATCGGCACCGGATCGGGGCCGCTCGCGGTCACCCGGGTGCAGCCGGCGGGGCGCGGTGCGATGAACGCCGTCGACTGGTGGCGGGGCCAACGTGGCGGCGAAGAGCTGAGGGCGGGGTCATGAGCGACGCAGGGCGGAATCGGCGGTCCCCGCAGTCCCAGGGCCGACGGCCGGACGGCAGAGGCTCCGGTGAGCGGCGTCGCGACGCGCAGCGCGGACCGACGCGGACGGTGCAGCCCGCGCGTCTCGTCGCGTTCGATGTCCTTCGCGCCGTGGCGGCTACCGACGCATATGCCAACCTCGTGCTCCCGCCGGCGATCGCCGAAGCACGCCTGACGGCTCAGGACGCCGCGCTCGCGACCGAACTCACGTACGGGACCCTGCGGCGGCTGGGCACGTACGACGCGATCATCGCGGCAGCCGCCGACCGTCCGACCGACAGCATCGATCCGGCGGTGCTCGACGCCCTCCGCCTCGCCGTGCACCAGCTGCTCGCGACGCGCGTGGCGCCGCACGCCGCGGTGAACGAGTCCGTGAACCTCGTGGCCACCGTCTCCGGTCGCGGCGCTGCGAGCTTCGCGAACGCCGTGCTCCGGAGGATCACTCGGGAATCGGGCACGGCCTGGCAGGAGCGCATCGAGGAGCAGGCACGGTCCGACGACGAAAGGCTCGCGCTGCGATCAGCGCACCCGGTATGGGTGATCAGGGCTCTGCGCCGAGCGCTGGCGGCCGAGGGGCGCGTCGACGAGCTCGACGCGCTGCTCGAAGCGGACAACGCGTCGCCGGATGTCACCCTCGTCGCACTGCCCGGGCTCGCAGAGCCGGGGGAGCCGCGTCTCCCGTACGCTCCGACCGCCTTCGCGTCGCCCGGCGGAGACCCCCGTGGTCCGGTCGAGGCATCCGGCGGCACGATCCGGGTGCAGGACGAGGGGTCCCAGCTCGTCGCGCTCGCGCTGGCGGGTGCGCGGCCGATCGCGGAGGGCGAGCGCTGGCTCGACCTCTGCGCCGGCCCCGGGGGCAAGACCGCTCTGCTGGCGGCGATCGCTCACGAGAACGACGTGCAGCTCGAGGCGAACGAGGTCGTCCCCGTCCGTGCACGACTCGTGCGCAAGGCACTGCGCGCCGTACCGGGCGAGGTGGTCGTGCACGAGCAGGACGGACGAGCTCTTGCCGCGTCTCGGCCGGGGGAGTTCGACCGCATCCTGGTCGACGCCCCGTGCACGGGGCTCGGTGCACTGCGCCGCCGTCCGGAAGCCCGCTGGCGGAAGACACCAGCCGACGTCGCGGAGCTGGTGCCGCTGCAGGTCGAGCTGCTCTCGGCGGCACTCGACGCTCTCGCTCCCGGCGGCATCGTCGCCTATGTGACGTGCTCGCCGCATCTCGCCGAGACCACGGGGGTCGTGCAGGAGGTGCTGCGCACCCGGTCCGACATCGTCGAACTCGACGCACGCGCGGCCGTCGAGGATGTCGCCCGCTCTCCGATCGACCTCGCCGCCGACGGTCGCCGAGGAACGGGGAGCGCGCAGCTCTGGCCGCACCGGCACGGCACTGACGCGATGTTCCTCGCGCTCCTGAAGCGCCCCGCAGCCGCAGACACCTCAGGTAAGGAAGACTAGGACCGTGGAACTGCCCCCCGCCCCGCGCATCAACCCCAGCATCCTCGCCGCAGACTTCGTGAACATGCAGGCGGAGCTCTCCCGCATCGCGACGGCGGACTTCGCGCACGTCGACGTGATGGACAACCACTTCGTGCCGAATCTGACCTTCGGCACGCAGATGGTCGAGCGGATCCAGGCCACCAGTCCGGTGCCGCTCGACGTGCATCTGATGATCACGGAGCCCGAGCGGTGGGCCCCGGACTACGCCGAGATCGGCGCGGCGAGCGTCACCTTCCATCTCGAAGCGGCGGCAGACCCGGTCTCGCTCGCCAGACGGCTTCGCGACATCGGCGCGAGGGCGGGAGTCGCCGTCAAGCCCGCAACACCGGTGGAGGGCCTGTACCAGGTGCTCGACGAGTTCGATCAGATCCTCGTGATGACGGTAGAGCCTGGCTTCGGCGGACAGGGATTCATGCCCGAGACGATGCCCAAGTTGCGCGCTCTCGCCGAAGAGGCCAGACGCCGAGGTTCGCAGGTCTGGCTCCAGGTCGACGGCGGGATCTCGGACCGCACGATCGCGATGGCAGCCGAGGCGGGGGCCGACACCTTCGTCGCGGGATCCGCGGTGTACGGCGCCGATGATGTCGAGGCGGCCGTCTCCCGGCTGAGAGACCTCGCCAGAGCCGCTAGCCTGGAACCGTGAAGACTTTCGACGAGCTGTTCGCCGAGCTCCGTGTCAAGGCCGAGTCCCGCCCTGAGGGATCTGGGACGGTCGCCGAGCTCGACGCCGGTGTGCACACCATCGGCAAGAAGATCGTCGAAGAGGCGGCCGAGGTGTGGATGGCCGCGGAGTACGAATCCGACGAGGCGGCCGCGGAGGAGATCTCACAGCTGCTCTATCACCTCCAGGTGATGATGCTCGCGAAGGGACTCACCCTGCAGGACGTCTACCGACATCTGTGATGCGCTCCGTTCCGATCTCCTCGAACTGAAAGCCATCCATGCTGCGCATCGCTGTTCCCAACAAGGGCTCGCTCTCCGAGACCGCCGCCGACATGCTCGCCGAAGCGGGCTACGCCGGCCGCCGCGACCCGAAGACCCTTCATGTGGTCGACGCCGAGAACGACGTCGAGTTCTTCTTCCTCCGCCCCAAGGACATCGCGACCTATGTCGGTTCCGGGGCGATCGATGTCGGGATCACCGGTCGTGACCTGCTCCTCGACGCCCGGATGCCGGGCGCCAGGGAGATCGAGGCGCTCGGCTTCGCCGGATCGACCTTCCGGTTCGCCGCCCCCACCGGCCGGTACAGCGACGTGCAGGAGCTGGACGGACTCCGCATCGCGACCTCGTACCCGGGTCTCGTCGACGCGTTCCTCGATCAACGGGGCATCGCCGTCGACCTGGTGCCCCTCGATGGCGCGGTCGAATCCGCGGTCCAGCTCGGGGTCGCCGACGCCGTGGCGGATGTCGTGGAGACCGGCACGACTCTGCGCCAGGCGGGGCTCGAGGTGTTCGGGCCCGTGATCCTGGAGTCGGAGGCGGTGCTCATCGCCGGTCCCGCGGACGCCGAAGGGGCCGAGACGCTGCTGCGCCGTCTGCGCGGGGTCATGGTCGCTCGACGTTACGTGATGATCGACTACGACCTCCCGGTCGCTCTCCTCGACGACGCGGTGAAGATCGCGGGAGGCGTGGAATCGCCGACCGTGTCGCCGCTGCGCGACCCGGAATGGGTCGCCGTCCGCGTCATGGTGGCCCGGTCGCGGGTGAATCCGGTCATGGACGCGCTGTACGCGCTCGGCGCTCGTGCCATCCTGGTCACGGCGATTCACAACGCGAGGCTCTGATGACGCTCGCCAGTCGTGTCATCCCGTGTCTGGACGTGGCCGAGGGCCGCGTCGTCAAGGGAGTGAACTTCGAGAACCTGCGCGACATGGGAGACCCTGTCGAGCTCGCCAGGCACTATGCGGCGCAGGGCGCCGACGAGATCACGTTCCTCGATGTGACCGCGACGGTGGATGCCCGAGCCACGACGTACGACGTCGTCCAGCGCACGGCGGAGCAGGTCTTCGTGCCCCTGACGGTGGGCGGGGGAGTGCGCAGCGTCGACGACGTCGCGCGGCTGCTCTCGGTCGGGGCCGACAAGGTCGGCGTGAACTCCGCGGCGATAGCACGCCCTGAGCTCATCGGCGAGATCGCCGACCGTTTCGGAGCACAGGTGCTCGTGTTGTCGCTCGATGTGAAGCGCGCCACCGACACGCCTTCCGGATTCGTCGTCACGACGCACGGTGGCCGAACGCAGACGACGCTCGATGCCCTCGCGTGGGCCCGAGAGGCCGTGGATCGGGGTGCCGGTGAGCTGCTGGTGAACTCGATCGATGCCGACGGCACCAGGGACGGCTTCGACCTCGAGCTCGTCCGCCTCATGCGCGAGGTCGCATCCGTACCGGTGATCGCCTCCGGTGGCGCAGGCCGGGTGGAGGACTTCGCCCCGGCCATCCACGCGGGCGCGGATGCCGTCCTCGCGGCGAGCGTGTTCCACACCGGCGCGCTCACGGTCGGCGACGTCAAAGATGCGCTGCGAGAAGAAGGAGTGGTGGTCAGATGACGTCCGTGGATGAGCGCATCGCACAGGTGGCCTTCAACGCGGACGGTCTCGCGCCGGTGATCGTGCAGCAGTGGGACACGCATGAGGTGCTGATGCTCGCATGGGTGGACGCCGAGGCTCTTCGGCGCACGTTGACCTCTGGACGGGCGACCTACTGGTCGCGGTCCCGCCAGGAGTACTGGCGCAAGGGCGACACCTCGGGCCACATCCAGGTGGTGCACGAGGCGCGCCTCGACTGCGACGGCGACGCGATCCTGCTCCTCGTGGCGCAGACCGGTCCGGCGTGCCACACCGGGACCAGGACGTGCTTCGACACGACCGACCTCGAGGCCGTGGCAGGGACGGACCTGACGTGACCTTCGCGCAGCGCGGCCGGTCCCTCTCGGTCTCCGGGTTCCTCCTCGCCGGGGCGATCGGGATCATCTCCTCGACGCAGACGTGGTTGACGGTCGAACGCATCGATGCGGGCGAGGACATCCTGGTGCCCGGCGCCTCGGCCCTCGTCCTGCTCGCCCCCCTCAGCCTGGCGGTCCTCGCACTCGGCGCCGCGCTGGCGATCGCGGGCAAGGCCGTGCGCCTCGTGTTCGGTGTGCTCGCCGCGGTGACCGCCGTGTTCCTCGGCTGGTCGACGCTCCAGCTGCTGCTGGCTGAACCGTTCGACGCCATCGCGGCCACAGTGACCGAGGTCACCGGTCTCGCGGGGGGCCGAGCGGTGCATGAGGTCGTGGCGAGCATCGTCCCTTCCGCGTGGCCGTACATCGCTCTCGTCGGGTGGGTGATCCTGTTCGCCGCGTCGCTCGTCGTCCTGACGACGTGGCGAGGATGGAAAGCCGGCGGACGTCGCTACCGTACCGACCCCGTGGATGTCGCCCATGATGGTCCCGTCGACGCCGTCGATTCCTGGGACGAGTTGTCGCGCGGAACCGATCCGACGCGCTGACCCCGATAGACTGATCCAGAACCGCACGTCGTCCCCCGGAGGAGAACATGACCAACCCGATCGCCGATCCCGGCCACGGACACTCACCTGCCGCCTGGACTGCCGTCGTGATCATGCTGGTCGGCTTCACCGCCGGCACCGTCGCGTTCTGCTTCGAGCAGCCCGCGCTCGTCTGGGCCTCTGTCGCCCTCATCCCGATCGGCGCGATCGTCGGTTGGGCGCTGTCCAAGGCCGGCTACGGCGTGAAGGGTCCGAAGTACGCTCCGAAGGCGCACTAATGGTCCTCGCCGACCTGACGGCCGGCGCTGTCGCAGACGCAGAGCGTCGCGCTCTGTCGCGTCCGCTCGCCGACGTCGAACGCGCAGCGCTGGAGCGTCCGGCAGCGAAGGATGCGCTCTCGTTCCTCGCGCCCGCCGATCGCGTCAAGATCATCGCCGAGGTCAAGCGCGCGAGTCCTTCACGCGGTGCGCTCGCAGAGATCCCGGACCCGGCGCTCCAGGCGTCCCTGTACGAAACCGGTGGCGCATCGGCGATCAGCGTGCTCACCGAGGAGCGTCGCTTCGGCGGCAGTCTCGCCGATCTCGAGGCCGTCACCGCGAAGGTCTCCCTTCCCGTGCTGCGCAAGGACTTCATCGCCACGCGCTATCAAGTGCTCGAAGCGCGCGCCGCCGGTGCCGACCTCGTGCTGCTGATCGTCGCCGGACTCGAGCCCGATGTGCTCCGTGACCTCTTCGGTTTCATCACCGAACTCGGCATGACACCGCTCGTCGAGACGCATTCCGCGGAGGAGCTCGAGGCGGCGATCGACCTCGGTGCGCCGCTCATCGGTGTGAACGCGCGGGATCTGAAGACCTTGGAGCTCGACCGCGACCTCTTCGGGCGGCTCGTGGAACGGATCCCGGACTCCGCCGTGAAGATCGCGGAGTCCGCAGTGCTGACCCCGGCCGACGTCGTGCATTACCGCTCGGCCGGCGCCGATGTCGTCCTCATCGGCGAGGCGCTCGTGACCGGAGACCCGGTCGCCACCCTCACACGTTTCCTGGAGGCATGATGAGTCTGCGTGCGCAGCACGGCCCCTTCTTCGGCGAGTTCGGCGGGCGCTTCATGCCCGAGTCGCTGATCGCCGCGATCGACGAGCTGACCGTGGCGTACGAGGCCGCGATCGAGGACCCGGAGTTCCGGAACGAGCTCGCGCAACTGCTGCACTCCTACGCCGGGCGACCGTCTCCGATCACCGAGGTGCCGCGGTTCGCCGAACACGCGGGGGGCGCGCGCGTCTTCCTCAAGCGCGAGGATCTGAACCACACCGGCTCCCACAAGATCAACAACGTGCTGGGGCAGGCTCTGCTGACCAAGCGCCTCGGGAAGACCCGCGTGATCGCCGAGACGGGTGCAGGGCAGCACGGCGTCGCCACCGCGACGGCGGCCGCGCTGTTCGGCCTGGACTGCACGATCTACATGGGCGAGGTCGACACCGAGCGGCAGGCGCTCAACGTCGCCCGCATGCGCCTGTTGGGTGCCGAGGTCATCCCCGTGACCTCGGGCTCGCGCACGCTGAAGGACGCCATCAACGACGCCTATCGCGACTGGGTGGCGTCGGTCGAGACGACCAACTACATCTTCGGCACCGCCGCCGGACCGCATCCGTTCCCGGCGATGGTCCGTGATTTCCAGAAGATCATCGGCGAAGAGGCGCGCGCCCAGCTGCTCGACGAGGCGGGTCGGCTTCCCGACGCGGTCGTCGCGTGCGTCGGCGGCGGGTCCAACGCGATCGGCATGTTCGACGCGTTCCTCGACGACGACGACGTCAAGCTCTACGGCGTGGAGGCCGCGGGAGACGGCGTCGACACCGAGAAGCATGCCGCCTCGATCGAACGCGGCCGTCCCGGCGTGCTGCACGGCGCGAAGACCTACGTGCTGCAGGACGAAGACGGGCAGACGGTCGAATCGCATTCGATCTCCGCGGGCCTCGACTATCCCGGCGTCGGTCCCGAGCACTCCTGGCTCGCAGACATCGGGCGTGCCGAGTACATCCCCGCCACGGATGACGAGGCCATGCAGGCTCTGCGCCTGCTCAGCCGCACCGAGGGGATCATCCCGGCCATCGAGTCGGCACACGCCCTCGCCGGCGCGCTGCGGCTCGGACGGGAACTCGGTCCCGACGGGCTGATCGCGGTCTGCCTCTCCGGGCGCGGCGACAAGGACATGGACACCGCCGCCCGCTACTTCCAGCTGTACGACGAGGCCGCTCTGGCGCACGACAGCTCGGCAGAGAGTGACGACGAGGAAGCGGCATCGAAGGGGGAGCCTCAGCTATGAGCCGTGTCGAACAGGCGATCCAGAAGGCTCACGACGCCGGTCGCAGCGCGTTCGTCGGCTACCTCCCCGTGGGGTTCCCCGATCTCGACACCAGCATCCAGGCAGCCATCGCGCTTGCCGAGAACGGCGTCGACATCATCGAACTGGGTCCGCCGTACAGCGACCCGGTGATGGACGGCGCGATCATCCAGGAGGCGACGACCAAGGCACTCGCCGCCGGGTTCCGGATGGCCGATCTGTTCACCGCGATCCGTGCGATCACGGCCGCGACCGATGTTCCCGTGCTCGTCATGACGTATTGGAACCCGGTCATGCAGTACGGCGTCGATCGCTATGCGGACGATCTGCTCGCCGCAGGCGGCGCCGGGCTCATCACACCCGACATCACGCCGGAGGCCGCGGGGGAGTGGATCGCCGCCAGTGAGCGCACGGGCCTCGATCGCGTGTTCCTCGCGGCACCGACCTCGTCGGACGAGCGGCTCGACCTGGTCGTGAAGTCGTCCACCGGCTTCGTCTACACCGTCTCGACGATGGGGATCACCGGGGAGCGGGCGGAACTCGACCGTGCTGCGCGGACCCTCGTCGGTCGGCTGCGCGCCCACGGAGCTCGTCGGGCGTGCGTGGGCATCGGCATCTCGACCGCCGAGCAGATCGCCGGAGTCTCCGAGTACGCGGATGGCGCGATCGTCGGCACCGCACTCGTCCGCGCCCTCCGTGACGGCGGCGTCCCCGCCCTCGCCGAGGTCACCCGAAACCTGGCTGCCGGCACCGCGTCGGCGCGCCCCGAGACCGACAACTAGAATCGCACTCATGTCCCTCGCGTTCCCCAGCACCTTCACGAGCGTGCTCGCCAGCATCCCGAGCCCCCCGGTGTCCTACTTCGACCTCGGGCCGGTACGCATCCACTTCTACGCGCTGTGCATCATTGCCGGCATCATCGCCGCCACGCTGCTGACCAACCGTCGCATCACCAAGCGCGGTGCGGAGCCGTGGGTCGTGATCGACATTTCGATCCTGGCGGTGCCGCTCGCGATCATCGGCGCCCGTATCTTCCATGTGCTCACCCACCCGAACTTCTACTTCGGTGAGGGCAAGAACACCTGGAACCCCTTCGAGCCGGGTTCGGTGTGGGCCATCTGGGAGGGCGGCATCGCGATCTTCGGTGCGCTCATCGGAGGTGCCATCGGCGCCTACCTCGGCTGCCGCTGGACCGGGATCCGCTTCTGGACGTTCGCGGATGCTCTGGCGCCGGGCCTCCTGCTCGCTCAGGCCATGGGGCGGTTCGGGAACTGGTTCAACCACGAGCTGTTCGGTCTTCCCACCGATCTTCCTTGGGGACTCGAGATCGAGTCGACGAACTCGGCCTTCCCTCCCGGTCTGCCGGAGGGGACGCTCTTCCACCCGACGTTCCTCTACGAGGTGATCTGGAACGGGCTCGGCGTGCTGGTGCTGCTGTGGCTCGGTCGGAAGCTCTTCTTCCAGTGGGGCCGCCTGTTCGCGATCTACCTCATCTGGTACAGCGCAGGACGCATCCTCTGGGAGTCGATCCGCATCGACCCGAGCGAGATCATCCTGGGCCTGCGCAGCAACGTGTGGGCGGCCATCCTCGGCGTGGTCGTCGGTCTGGTCATACTGGTCGTGCAGACGCGCCGTCACCCCGGCCTCGAGCCCTCGCCGTACCAGCCGGGTCGCGAGAAGACCGACGCCGACGCTGATGTACAATCGCAGAACAATCCCTCTGACTTCGTGGACGTGAGCGAGCCTCCGACCGAGGAAGTCACCGTGGGAGCCACTGCCACAAGCACCGCTCCCACGAGCGAGGACGGCTCCCGATAACGACGCCACCTCGTGGCGGGAGAACCATTGCACTGAACGAGCGGGCCGACGTTGTCCCCGGGTTTCACTGAAGATCTGAGGACGGTAACTGGTGTACTTCCAGCCACCCTACGGCGCGTCCGGCGCCTACCCCCCGAAGCAGGGCATGTACAACCCGGCGTTCGAGAAGGACGCCTGCGGCCTCGCCATGGTCGCGACCCTGCGCGGCGAAGCCGGGCACGACATCATCGCGTTGGCCCTCGAGGCCCTGCGCAACCTGGAGCACCGCGGGGCCATCGGCTCCGACGCGGGCACCGGGGACGGCGCCGGCATCCTGACGCAGATGCCCGATGCGTTCCTCCGCGCTGTCGCCGGCTTCGAACTGCCGCCCGTGGGGGAGTACGCCGCAGGACTGGCGTTCCTGCCTCGCGATTCGAGCGAGCGTCGCCAGCAGAAGGCCGGGATCGAGAAGATCGCCCGTTCCGAGGGGCTTCGCGTCCTCGGCTGGCGCGAGGTCCCCACAGCGAACGAGAACCTCGGCAAGCTCGCCGACGAGGCACGGCCCGCGTTCGAGCAGCTGTTCGTGAGCGCGGGTGGCGCGACCCACGCCGACGCGCCGCTCACGGGCATCGCCCTCGATCGCGTCGCCTACCGGCTGCGCAAGCGCGCAGGTCATGAGCTCGGCGCCTACTTCGTCTCCCTGTCCGCCCGGACCCTGGGCTACAAGGGCATGGTCACGACGCTCCAGCTGGAGCCGTTCTATCCCGACCTGCAGGACGAGCGCTTCGCCTCCGAGCTCGCGGTCGTGCACTCCCGCTACTCGACGAACACGTTCCCCTCCTGGCCTCTGGCGCAGCCGCTGCGCATGCTCGCCCACAACGGCGAGATCAACACCGTCGGCGGCAACCGCAACTGGATGCGCGCGCGCCAGTCGCAGCTCGAGTCCGAACTGCTCGGCGACATCGCGCCGCTGCTTCCGATCTGCACCGACGGCGCCAGCGACTCCGCCTCGTTCGACGAGGTCCTCGAGCTGCTGACCCTGACCGGGCGGAGTCTGCCCCACGCCATCATGATGATGGTGCCAGAGGCCTACGAGAAGCAGTCCGACATCACGCCGGAGCTGCGCTCGTTCTACGAATACCACTCGAACCAGATGGAGCCGTGGGACGGACCGGCCGCGCTCATCTTCACCGACGGAACCCTGGTGGGTGCGACCCTCGACCGCAACGGACTGCGTCCAGGGCGCTGGACCGAGACGACCGATGGTCTGGTCGTGATCGGCTCCGAGACCGGCGTGCTGCACTTCGAGCCGGAGCGCATCAAGCGCCGTGGCCGTCTGCAGCCGGGCAAGATGTTCCTGGTCGACACCTCGCAGCGTCGCATCGTCGAGGACAGCGAGATCAAACGCGACCTCTCCACGATGCACCCGTGGCAGGAGTGGCTGGATGCCGGTGCCGTGCGTCTCGCGGAGCTCCCCGAGCGCGAGCACATCGTGCACCCTCCGGCATCGATCACCCGGCGCCAGCGCACCTTCGGCTACACGGAGGAGGAGGTCCGCATCCTCCTCACCCCGATGGGGCAGACCGGAGTCGAGCCGCTCGGCGCCATGGGTTCCGACACCCCGATTGCCGTGCTCAGCAAGCGTCCACGTCTGCTGTTCGACTACTTCACGCAGCAGTTCGCCCAGGTCACGAACCCTCCGCTCGACTCGATCCGTGAAGAGGTCGTCACGAGCCTCAAGCTGGGCCTCGGGCCGGAGAGCAACCTCCTGTCGTGGGGTCCTGAGCACACGCGCACCGTCTCGCTCGACTTCCCCGTCATCGACAACGACGAGCTGGCCAAGATCCGGCACATCGACAAGGCCATGCCCGGACGATGGAGCGCCACGATCCGCGGCCTGTACCATTTCGACGCGGGCCCTCAGACGCTCCAGGACCGTCTCACGGAGATGTGCGCCGAGGTGGATGATGCCATCGAGAACGGCGCCGAGTTCATCATCCTGTCCGACCGCGATTCGAACAAGGACCTGACGCCGATCCCGTCGCTGCTCATGGTCTCGGCGATCCACCACCACCTCATCCGCCGCGAGAACCGGATGAAGGTCGGGCTCATCGTCGAGGCGGGCGATGTGCGCGAGGTGCACCACGTGGCGACGCTCATCGGCTACGGCGCCTCCGCCGTCAACCCGTATCTCGCGATGGAGACGGTCGAGCACCTCGTGCGCACCGGCTTCATCACCGGAATCACGACCGAGAAGGCCGTCAAGAACCTGATCTACGCGCTCGGCAAGGGCGTGCTCAAGATCATGTCGAAGATGGGCATCTCCACGGTGTCGTCGTATGCGGGTGCCCAGGTGTTCGAGGCGATCGGCCTCAGCCAGGAGTTCATCGACGCGTACTTCACCCGTACGGAGTCGAAGCTCGGCGGTATCGGCATCGAGGAGATCTTCGCCGAGAACCAGGCGCGTCATGACTACGCCTATCCCGAGGATGCGGCTGCGCGCGCGCATGAGCGTCTGTGGACGGGTGGTGAGTACCAGTGGCGTCGCGACGGCTCCCCGCACCTGTTCAACCCGGAGACGGTGTTCAAGCTGCAGCACTCGACCCGCACGCGCCGCTACGACATCTTCCGCGAGTACACGAAGCTCGTCGACGACCAGGCCGCGGAGCTGAAGACCCTGCGCGGACTGTTCCAGCTGCGCACCGGCACCCGAAAGCCCGTGCCGTTGGACGAGGTCGAACCCGTGTCGGCGATCGTCAAGCGGTTCTCCACCGGAGCCATGAGCTACGGCTCGATCTCCCGCGAGGCGCACGAGACCCTCGCCGTCGCGATGAACAGCATCGGCGGCAAGTCGAACACGGGTGAGGGCGGCGAGGACCCCGACCGGCTGGTCGACCCCGAGCGTCGCAGCGCCATCAAGCAGGTGGCCTCGGGACGCTTCGGGGTGACGAGCCTGTACCTCACCGAGGCGGACGACATCCAGATCAAGCTCGCTCAGGGCGCGAAGCCTGGCGAGGGAGGGCAGCTGCCCCCCACGAAGGTCTATCCGTGGGTCGCCCGTACCCGGCACGCCACGGCGGGCGTAGGCCTCATCTCGCCGCCGCCGCACCACGACATCTACTCGATCGAAGACCTCAAGCAGCTCATCTTCGACCTGAAGCGTGCGAACCCCGAGGCGCGCATCCACACCAAGCTGGTGAGCCAGTCCGGTATCGGTGCGGTCTCCGCGGGCGTGGCGAAGGCGCTCAGCGACGTGATCCTGGTGTCCGGCCACGACGGCGGCACGGGCGCGAGTCCGTTGAACTCGCTCAAGCACGCCGGAACGCCGTGGGAGCTCGGTCTCGCCGAGACGCAGCAGACGCTCATGCTCAACGGCATGCGCGACCGCGTCGTCGTCCAGGTCGACGGTCAGTTGAAGACCGGCCGGGACGTCATCATCGGCGCGCTGCTGGGCGCCGAGGAGTTCGGCTTCGCGACCGCGCCCCTCGTCGTCAGTGGTTGCATCATGATGCGCGTCTGCCACCTCGACACCTGCCCCGTGGGCGTCGCGACGCAGAACCCCGTCCTGCGCGACCGCTTCACCGGCAAGCCGGAGTTCGTCGTGAACTTCATGGAGTTCATCGCCGAGGAGGTGCGCGAGCTGCTGTCCGAGCTCGGCTACCGTTCCCTCGACGAGATCATCGGACGGGCCGACCTCATCGAGGTCGACGCCGCGGTCGAGCACTGGAAGGCCGAGGGACTCGACCTCAGCCCCGTCCTCGAGGGCCCTGCCTTCCCTGCCGGCGAAGCCCGCCGCCACGCACGCGCCCAAGACCACGAACTCGACAAGCACTTCGACGTCCAACTGATCGACATCGCCAAGAACGCACTGCTCAATGCGGAACCCGTGGTCGTGGAACTCCCGATTGCGAACACCGAGCGCGCGGTCGGCACGATGCTCGGCCACCAGGTGACCTCTAGGCATGGCGCCACGGGTCTCCCGGAGGGGACGATCGATGTCACGCTGCACGGGACCGCAGGACAGTCTCTCGGGGCCTTCCTGCCACCGGGCATCGTCCTGCGGCTCGAAGGCGACGCGAATGACTATGTCGGCAAGGGCCTCTCGGGCGGCGACATCACGATCCGGCCGCCTCGCGGCTCGTCGATCGCACCGCACGAGAACGTCATCGCCGGCAACGTGATCGGCTACGGCGCGACATCGGGCACGATGTTCATCTCGGGCGTCGTGGGCGAGCGATTCCTCGTACGCAATTCGGGCGCCACCGCGGTCGTCGAGGGTGTGGGCGACCACGCTCTCGAGTACATGACCGGAGGTCTGGCCGTGATCCTCGGCTCGACCGGACGCAACTTCGGCGCGGGGATGTCCGGGGGAGTGGCGTATGTCCACGCTCTCGACTCTGCCAAGGTGAACGCGCAGTCGCTGGGCGGCGGCGAGCTGCGTCTCGAGCCCCTCGACCGGGCAGACCTCGAGGTGCTGCGCAGCCTGCTCGTCGCGCACGTCGAACGCACGGCATCGCCGCGAGCCTCCGCTCTCCTGGAGAGCTTCGAGGAGAGTGCGTCGGAGTTCGTGAAGGTGCTTCCTCGGGACTTCGCCGCCGTGCGGAGCATGCGCGAGGAGGCACTGGCCGAGGGGATAGACCCCGACGGCGACATCGTGTGGAACCGCATCCTGGAGGTGACCGGTGGCTGATCCCAAAGGCTTTCTGAAGGTGACCGAGCGGGAACTTCCCGCACGACGTCCGGTGCCGGTGCGCATCATGGACTGGAAAGAGGTCTACGAGCCCGGCGACAAGGCGGTTCTCCGTCGCCAGGCCGGCCGCTGCATGGACTGTGGTGTGCCGTTCTGCCATCAGGGCTGCCCCCTGGGCAACCTGATCCCGGAGTGGAACGACCTCACCTGGCGGGGCGAGGGCCGCGCCGCCATCGAGCGTCTGCACGCCACGAACAACTTCCCGGAGTTCACCGGTCGTCTCTGCCCGGCACCGTGTGAGAGCTCATGCGTGCTCGGCATCAACCAGCCCGCGGTCACGATCAAGCAGATCGAGGTCTCGATCATCGACGAGGCGTTCGCGAAGGGCTGGGTCGAGCCGGAGCCGCCGGAGCGTCTGACCGGCAAGACCGTCGCCGTCGTCGGATCGGGCCCTGCCGGTCTCGCTGCCGCCCAGCAGCTCACGCGCGCAGGGCACACGGTCGCCGTGTTCGAGCGCGACGACCGGATCGGCGGTCTGCTCCGCTACGGCATCCCCGACTTCAAGATGGAGAAGACGCAGCTCGAGTCGCGCCTTCGCCAGATGCAGGAGGAGGGCACCCGGTTCCGCGCCGGTGTGGAGATCGGCAAGGACATCTCCTGGCCCGACCTGCGCGCCCGCTACGACGCGGTCGTGATCGCCACCGGCGCGACTGTTCCGCGTGACCTTGCGATCCCCGGACGTGACCTCGACGGCGTGCACTTCGCGATGGAGTACCTCGTCGAGTCCAATCACGCGGTCGCCGGCGACAAGGTCACCGACCAGATCAGCGCCGAGGGCAAGCACGTCATCGTCATCGGCGGCGGCGACACCGGTGCGGACTGCATCGGCACGGCACACCGCCAGGGGGCGCTCAGCGTCACGAACCTCGCGATCGGCAAGCAGCCCGGCGACACCCGCCCCGACCACCAGCCGTGGCCGATGATGCCGACGATCTTCGAGGTGTCCTCCGCGCACGAAGAGGGTGGCGAGAGGGTCTTCCTCGCGTCCACCGTCGAGTTCCTCGGGAACGAGGTCGGCGAGGTCCGCGCGCTGCGCGTCGCCGAGACCGAGTACGTCGACGGACGTCGTGTTCCCAAGAGCGGCACCGAGCGCGAGATCCCCGCCGATCTGATCCTCATCGCGATGGGCTTCACCGGACCGGAGCAGGACGGATACACCGAGGAGACCCTTCCGCAGGTGAGCGACCGCGGAGCGTTCCGCCGCGATTCCTCGTACGAGTCCACCGTCCCCGGTGTGTTCGTCGCCGGTGACGCCGGCCGCGGACAGTCGCTCATCGTGTGGGCCATCGCCGAAGGTCGGGCCGCCGCGGCGAACGTCGACCGGTACCTGATGGGAACGACCGTGCTCCCCGAGCCCGTGCGCCCGAGCGATGTCGCGATCGGACTCCAGCCCGCGTAGGCTGAGGCCGGCACCGTCGCCTGATCTACATCCCCCACTTCTACCCTGGAGCAATCTTTGAGACGCGCGAAAATCGTCGCCACCCTGGGCCCCGCCACCTCCACCTATGAGACGGTGCGCGCACTGATCGATGCGGGGGTGGATGTCGCCCGCCTGAACCTCAGCCACGGCGACTACTCCGTGCACGAGAACAACTACGCCAACGTGCGTCGTGCGGCCGAGGATGCCGGCCGCGCCGTCGCGATCCTCGTCGACCTGCAGGGCCCGAAGATCCGCCTCGGCAAGTTCGAGGGCGGACCGTACGAGCTCGCCAAGGGCGACATCTTCAAGATCACCACCGAAGACATCCTCGGCAACAAGGAGATCTCGGGAACCACGTTCAAGGGCCTCCCGCACGATGTGAAGCCCGGGGACTTCCTGCTCATCGACGACGGCAAGGTCCGCGTCGAGGTGGTCGAGACCGACGGCGTCACCGTCACCACCAAGGTGATCGTCGCGGGCGCCGTGTCCAACAACAAGGGCATCAACCTCCCGGGTGTCGCGGTGAACGTGCCTGCTCTGAGCGAGAAGGACGAGGACGACCTGCGCTGGGGTCTCCGCATCGGCGCCGACCTGATCGCGCTCTCCTTCGTGCGGAACGCCGCCGACGTGACCCGCGTGCACGAGATCATGGCCGAGGAGGGCGTCAAGGTACCCGTCATCGCCAAGGTCGAGAAGCCGCAGGCGGTCGACGCGCTCGAGGAGATCGTGGATGCCTTCGACGCGATCATGGTCGCTCGTGGCGACCTCGGTGTGGAGCTGCCGCTCGAAGCCGTGCCGATCGTGCAGAAGCGCGCCGTGGAGCTGGCCCGCCGCAACGCGAAGCCTGTCATCGTCGCGACGCAGATGCTCGAGTCCATGATCAACAGCCCCGTCCCGACGCGCGCCGAGACCTCGGATGTCGCCAACGCCGTGCTCGATGGGGCCGATGCGGTCATGCTGTCCGGCGAGACGAGTGTGGGCGACTACCCGGTCGTGGTCGTCGAGACCATGGCCCGCATCATCGAATCGACCGAGGAGCACGGGCTGGAGCGCATCGCGCCGCTCACGACCAAGCCCCGTACCCAGGGCGGTGCGATCACCCTCGCCGCGCTCGAGGTCGCCGAGTTCGTCGATGCGAAGTTCCTCTGCGTCTTCACGCAGTCGGGCGACTCCGCGCGTCGCCTGTCGCGTCTGCGGTCGCGCATCCCGATGATCGCGTTCACCCCTGAGCCGGGTATCCGTCGTCGTATGGCGCTCACCTGGGGTATCCGCTCGACGCTCGTCGACATGGTGCAGCACACCGACCTGATGTATCACCAGGTCGACGAGTATCTGCTCGGCAACGGTCTGGCAGAGGAAGGGGACAAGGTCGTCGTGATCTCGGGTTCCCCTCCCGGGATCATCGGCTCGACGAACGACCTTCGTGTGCACAAGGTCGGTGACGCGATCCGCGGTGCAGCACCGATCTACAAGGCGGGCGTCTGACGCACAGCATTCAGAGGGGGTGGGACTTCGGTCTCGCCCCCTCTGCCGTGTGGTCCGGTAGCTTTTGTCTCATGAGCCGAAGCCGTCTGTCGGGGAGCGCGTCATCGGAGCGCTGAGGAAAGCCGGCTGGTGGGTCGCCGATTATGCGTACGCCGGTTACTGGCAGGTGCGCGCGATGTTCGACCGCACCGACCCCGCGGCCTTCGCGTCGGGGAGCTCAGCGCACATCGTCGTGCTGCCCGGGGTGTACGAGACGTGGAAGTTCATGCAGCCCCTCGTGGAGCAGATACACGCGAGGGGGCACGCCGTCCACATCGTCGACACGCTTCATCGGAACGAGCGCCCGGTGGCAGAAATCGCCGCCTCCGTCGCGGAGTTCCTGCAGCGACGCGAGCTCACCGACGTGATCCTCGTCGCGCACAGCAAGGGCGGGCTCGCCGGCAAGCTCGTCATGACCGGCCATGCAGGAGAGAGGGTGCGTTCGATGCTCGCGATCGCGACACCGTTCGGCGGCTCTCGCTACGCCCGGCTGATGCTGTCGCGCACCCTGCGCGCGTTCTCACCGGAAGATCCCTCGATCGTGGACATGGCCCGACAGCTCACGGTCAACGAGCGGATCGTGTCGATCTACGCCGAGTTCGATCCCCACATCCCGGAAGGCAGCGAGCTGGCCGGTGCGAAGAACGTGCGACTCGAGACAGGCGGGCACTTCCGGATCCTCGCGCACCCTCGCGTCCTGGCCGAGCTCGCCGTCCTGGCGGAGTGATCGTCGGTCGTCGATATCTGTGTGCCGGCGGTGGGACTCGAACCCACACGCCCTTTCGGACAAAGCATTTTGAGTGCTCCGCGTCTGCCATTCCGCCACGCCGGCTCGTGTGTCGCGTCTACGACTTTAGCGCAGGCGGGAGGCTTGCTCCTCCGCACCGAGCCCCTACAGCCCGCTCACGGACCACTCCACTAGGATGGACGTGTGACAGAGCAAGAAGAGCAGGCCGAGCAGCCCACGTCATCCGCCCCGCGCCGCGTCGTCGTCGCCGAGGATGAGTCGCTGATCCGCCTCGACATCGTCGAGATCCTTCGCGACAACGGCTTCGATGTCGTCGGTGAGGCCGGTGACGGAGAGACGGCGGTGGCGCTGGCGACCGAGCTGCGGCCCGACCTCGTGATCATGGATGTCAAGATGCCTCAGCTCGACGGCATCAGCGCCGCGGAGAAGCTGCACAAGGGCAACATCGCACCCGTCGTCCTCCTCACGGCGTTCAGCCAGAAGGAACTCGTCGAGCGCGCGAGCGAGGCGGGCGCGCTGGCGTACGTCGTGAAGCCGTTCACGCCGAACGACCTCCTTCCCGCCATCGAGATCGCGCTGGCCCGCCACGAGCAGATCATCACGCTCGAGGCCGAGGTCGCCGACATGGTCGAGCGCTTCGAGACCCGCAAGCTCGTCGACCGCGCCAAGGGCCTGCTCAACGAGAAGATGGGCCTGAGCGAGCCCGAGGCGTTCCGATGGATCCAGAAGGCGTCGATGGATCGGCGCTTGACGATGCAGGACGTCGCCAAGGCGATCATCGAACAGCTCGCTCCCAAGAAGTAATGGCGTCGGCCGGGATGCTCCGGCTCGACACCGAGCACATCCTGCGGCCAGTCCGCCTGGGTGACGGTGCCGCACTCTCGCGTGCGTACCTTGCGAATCGCGAACACCTCGCACCGTGGGAACCCATCCGCTCCGAAGGGTTCTTCACCGTCGCATCCCAGGAGCAGCACGCGCAGCAGTGCGTCGATGACGCCGCGGCAGGACGGAGCCTCCGATTCGTGATCGAGTCGGAGGACGGCGAGATCCGCGGCAGGATGAACCTCAACAACATCGTGCGCGGCGCCTTCTGGAGCGCGGACCTCGGCTACTGGATCGATGCCTCACGCCTGCGTAGGGGCCTCGCGAGTCGTGCCGTCGGGCTGATCGCCGCGTACGCGCGCGATGAACTGCGCCTGCATCGCCTGCAGGCCGCGACGCTGCTGCACAACCTCGGCTCTCAGCACGTGCTGCTCGGCAACGGCTTCGAGCGGATCGGACTCGCCCCGAAGTACCTGCTGATCGCGGGGGAGTGGCAGGACCACCTGCTGTTCCAGCGGCTGCTCGAGGTGCCGGTCAGCTCCCCGAGGGAAGGTCCTTGATCATGTTCGTGATCCGGATCGTCGAGCAGCGACGCCCCTGATCGTCCGTCACCACGATCTCGTGCACCGTGATGCTCCGCCCGAGGTGGACCGGGGTGCATACGCCGGTCACGACTCCCGACGTCGCCGACCGGGTGTGCGTCGCGTTGATGTCGACACCGACCGCGAGTCGACCGGCGCCCGCGTGCAGATTGGCTGCCATCGACCCGAGGGACTCGCCGAGCACGACGTACGCTCCGCCGTGCATGAGGCCCACGGGCTGGGTGTTGCCCTCGACAGGCATGGTCGCCACGCAGCGATCCACGCCGAACTCGACGAACTCCATGCCCATCTTCTCGGCGAGAGCGCCCATACCGCGGGCTGTGGCCCACTCGAGCCCTTCACTCGTCGCGACGTCGCTCATGATCCTCCTCAGCGGGTGTCTGTCGTCCTCGTTAGGCTGACAGGGTGACGGACTCCGCAAAGCCTACCCTCATGGTCGTCGACGGCCACTCACTCGCCTACCGTGCTTTCTTCGCCCTCCCGGTCGAGAACTTCACGACCAAAGACAACCAGCACACGAACGCCATCTACGGCTTCCTCTCGATGCTGGTGAACCTCATCAAGGCCGAGCAGCCCACGCACATGGCGATCGCCTTCGACACCTCTCGCCATTCGTTCCGCACCGACGAGTACCCGGAGTACAAGGCGACGCGCTCGGAGACCCCGCAGGAGTTCCGGGGGCAGATCCCGCTGCTCCAGGACTGCCTCGCCGCGATGTCGATCCCCGTTCTCACGAAAGAGGGGATCGAGGCCGACGACATCCTCGCGACCCTCGCGGGTCAGGGAGCCGAGCTCGGCTATGACGTCCTCGTCGTCTCAGGAGACCGCGACACGATCCAGCTCGTCAACGACGATGTCACGCTGCTCTACCCGTCGGTCCAAGGTGTCTCCCAGCTCAAGCGCTATGACCCCGTCACCGTGCAGGAGCGCTACGGGGTCCGACCCGAGCAGTATCCCGACATCGCTGCACTCGTGGGCGAGACCAGCGACAACCTCCCCGGCGTGCCGAAGGTCGGGGAGAAGACCGCGGTCAAGTGGCTGACCCAGTTCGGTTCCCTCGACGAGCTGATCGCGCGCGCCGATGAGATCAAGGGAGTGGTCGGCGGCAACCTCCGCGACCACATCGACGACGTGCGACGCAATCGCAAACTCAACCGTCTGCTCACCGACGTCGAGTTGCCGGTGGGACCGGCCGATCTCGCCGTCACACCGATCGACGCACAGGCGGTGCGCGACATCTTCGCCCGCCTCGAGTTCCGCACCCTGCTGCCCCGGGTGTTCGAGGCCGTCGGAGCAGGCGAGGTGGCGGACGACCCCGCGTCCGTCGTCGTGCTGCCCACGCCCGTCGAGGTCTCGGCGACCGATCTCGCCACCTGGGCGGCCGCGCAGGACGGCGACGTCGCGATCCGACTCGCGACGCAGGGCGGCGCCCCGGTACGCATCGGCGCCGCGACGGCGAGCGAGCTGCGCGAGTCCGATTGGACGGATGGTGCAGCCGACGCACTGCGCGGATGGCTCGAGTCCAATGCGCCGAAGGTGCTGCACGACGCGAAGCCGCAGGTGAAGGCACTGATCCGTCAGGGCATCCGCCTCCGTGGCCTCGCGTATGACACGAGCCTCGCCGGATGGCTGCTGCGCCCGAGCTTCCCCGACAAGACTCTCGCCGATCTCGTCGAGCGGTATCTGGGCGAGAAACTGCCGGAGGCCGACCCGTCGCAGCTCGTTCCGGAGACCGAGGGTGCGACGCCCTCACAAGAGGCATGGTTCGCGCTTCGGGTCGCGGACGCCCTCCGTGAAGACATCCCCGAATCGGTCGCCGGGGTGCTCGTCGACATCGAGCTGCCGACGCTGCTCACCCTCGCCGACATGGAGGTCGCCGGCGTGGCTGTCTCCCACGACGTGCTCTCCACCTTCTCGAGCGAGCTCGCGACCCGTGCCGAGGGACTGGCACAGGAGGCGTTCTCGGTCGTGGGCCGCGAGTTCAACCTCGGCTCACCCAAGCAGCTGCAGGAGGTGCTGTTCGAAGACCTCCAGCTGCCGAAGACCCGAAAGACGAAGACCGGCTATTCGACGGATGCCGCCGTGCTCGCGGATCTGCAGGAGAGCCATCCGCATCCGTTCCTGAGCCTGCTGCTGCAGCACCGCGAAGCGACCAAGCTCCGTCAGATCATCGAATCGCTCGACACGGCCATCGGGGCCGATCACCGTGTGCACACGACATACGTCCAGACAGGGAGTCAGACCGGGCGGTTGTCGAGCACCGATCCGAACCTGCAGAACATCCCGGTGCGCACCGAGGAGTCCCGCCGCATCCGCAGCGCGTTCGAGGTCGGCGAGGGATACGAGGCGCTCCTCACGGCCGACTACTCGCAGATCGAGATGCGCATCATGGCGCACCTCTCGGGCGATGAAGGGCTGATCGAGGCTTTCAACAGCGGCGAGGATCTGCATCGCTTCGTCGGCGCGCGCGTCTTCGGCGTCGATCCGAGCGAGGTCACGCCCGCGATGCGCACCAAGGTCAAAGCGATGTCGTACGGCCTGGTGTACGGGCTGTCCGCGTTCGGGCTGTCGAAGCAGCTGCGCATCGAGCAATCCGAGGCGAAGCAGCTGATGGTGGAATACTTCGCGAGATTCGGTGCCGTCCGCGACTACCTCCGCGCGTCCGTCATGAAGGCCAAGGAGGTCGGGTACACCGAGACCATCTTTGGCCGCCGTCGACCGTTCCCCGACCTCGCGAGCCCCAACCGCGTGCTGCGCGAGAACGCCGAACGCGCCGCCCTCAACGCGCCGATCCAAGGCAGTGCGGCCGACATCATGAAGATCGCACTGCTGCACATCCATGACGACCTGCACACGGAGGGTCTCGCTTCTCGGGTGCTGCTGCAGATCCACGACGAACTCGTGGTCGAGGTCGCTCCGGGGGAGTGGGATGCCACGGAGCGCATCGTGCGCGCCCGGATGGGTGATGCCGCCGAGCTCTCTGTTCCGCTCGACGTGCAGGTCGGGCGCGGTCGGGATTGGAACGAGGCCGCGCACTGAGCGCCGGTGCGGCGAGGGGTCGGGGATTAGGCTGAAGGGTATGACTTCAGCTCCCCGCACTCCCTCCGCCATCGACGCCGTCGCCGATGAATGGGTCGACACGATCGCGGTTCTGGCGCCCACGCTCGGCACCTACATCGGCCGCGACGAGGTCAACGATCGGTTCGGCGACCTCAGCCCCGCCGGGCATGACGAGATCGCTGCGGCGACCCGTGCGACTCTCGACAAGCTGTCGGCGCTGGAACCAGCCGACGCGATCGACGAGGTGACGAAGACCGACCTGAGTTCCGAGCTCCGTCTGGATCTGGAGTTCCACGAGGCGAAGTGGCATCTGCGTGACCTGAACGTGATCGCTTCGGCGCCGCAGGATGTGCGCTCTGCGTTCGACCTCATGCCGACGGCGACCGTCGACGACTGGGACGTGATCGCCACACGTCTCGCGGCCGTTCCCGCGGCACTTCGCGGATACGTCGAGACGCTCCGCACCGGTATCGCCGAGGGCATCACTCCTGCCCGTCGTCAGGTCACCGAGGTGGCGCTCCAGATCGACCGCTACACCGCGGACGACGGTTTCTTCGCGGCGTTCGTCGCGCATGCCGACCCCGACGAGGGCCAGCTCCCCGCGTCCCTCGCTCGGACACTGGCAGACAACTCCGCGGCCGCACGGGTCGCCTACGACGAGCTGCGTCGGTTCCTCGCCGAGGAGCTGGCGCCCGTCGCCGGCGAGGTCGACGCGGTGGGACGTGAGCTCTACGCGTTGAACTCCCGCCGATTCCTCGGGGCGACGATTGATCTCGACGAGACCTACGAGTGGGGGCGCGAGGAACTCGATCGCATGGTGGCGGAGCAGACCGCGATCGCGAACGAGATCCTCCCTGGCGCGTCGGTGGAGGAGGCGGTCGCCCATCTGGAGGCCGATCCTTCACGCAAGCTCGTCGGCACCGACGCGCTCCAGAAGTGGATGCAGGAGACCAGCGATCGGGCGGTCGCCGAACTCGCCGCGTCGCACTTCGACATCCCGGAGGCGATTCGGACCATCGAGTGCATGATCGCCCCCACGCAGGAGGGTGGGATCTACTACACGGGCCCGACCGATGATTTCTCACGCCCCGGCCGGATGTGGTGGTCGGTCCCGGAGGGCGTGACGGAGTTCGACACGTGGCGGGAGCTGACGACCGTCTATCACGAGGGCGTACCGGGACACCACCTGCAGATCGCCCAGGCCGTGTACAACCGGGCCGAACTCAACTCCTGGCGTCGACTGCTTGCCGGCACGTCGGGTCACGCCGAGGGCTGGGCGCTCTACGCCGAGCGTCTGATGGAGCATCTCGGGTACCTCGACGATCCCGCCGACCGCCTCGGCATGCTCGACGGTCAGCGGATGCGTGCCGCCAGAGTGGTGCTCGACATCGGCGTGCACCTCGGCAAGCCGCGCCTCGACGGCACCAGCGTGTGGGATGCCGAGTACGCGCTCGAGTTCATGCGCCGCAATGTCAACATGTCGGATCAGTTCGTACAGTTCGAGGTCAACCGCTACCTCGGCTGGCCCGGTCAGGCGCCGTCGTACAAGGTCGGCCAGCGCATCTGGCAAAACATAAAGTCTGAGTACGCGGCAAGTCAGGGCGCGGACTACTCGGAGAAGGCGTTCCACAAGAAGGCGCTAGACCTCGGCGGCGTCGGGCTGGATACGCTCCAATCGGCCATGCTGCGCTGAGAATTGCGGTTGGCATGCGGCCCCCGTCTCACTTGAGGCGGGGGCCTTTGCGCGCCCAGATGCGCATGTGGACGTGCGCGTGGAACCTGCGGGAAGTGGGCGTTAGTCGTTAAGGTCGGTCGCGGCGGCTCGATGGTCGAGCGCCAGAAGGAGGCGACATGTCGGAGACGATCGCGACGTACCGGGCCCTCCTGAGGGACTACGGCGTCGAGCTGATGGGCGAGGCTATGGGCTGGTGGGCGGCGGGGCTCGACGCCGAACGCCGGGCGGCGGTCGACGAGACCATCGAGTGTGCCGGGGACATCGCCGAGGCCGTACTCGATCTGCTGCTCGTGGGCCCCGCCCTAGGGGGGGATGAACGACGATGACTTCGGGGTGGTGGCGGCGCTGGTCGAGGCGCTCGCGGCGGCAGAGGAGCCGCTCGCGACCGCGGCCTAGGAGAGCGCTGGAGGGCGTCTGACATGTCGAAGATGCCAGAGACCCCTGGGCGCCATCCTAGGCGCTGGAGCGGCCTCCCAGGCGTCGTGCCGGGACGGCGAAAAGGCCCCCAGCTCGCTCGATTTCTCGGGCGGCTGGGGCCCCTTGATGTGCGTGGTCAGTCGGCGTTGAACGGGTCCGGTGTGATGTCGGCGACACCATGCACTGGGCAATTCCACGCCAGCGCTAGGGAGTCGCCGGAGAGGCGCTCCGGGACCCGGGGCACGCCGCACGTCGGGCAGTCGCGCCCCGCCGTCGAAGCCGTCATTCATCGCTTACGCCGCCTCAAACGCTCGGTCGACAACACGCGCGTCCTATGTGGTCTGTGCTCTATGACCTGGGGATGGTTCGGGTCTAGTGCGCGCACCATACGCACTACGCCTCTTGACCTGCGTGTCGTACCGTCGCCTAGCTTGATCTCGATGTGCCAACTGTGATCTAGCGCACCGTGGCCCTGCATGGCGGCGGCGAGGCGAGCGGCGTCAATATCAGCGACGAAGCTGTGAGCGGGTTTAAGTTCGGCTGGAAGGCTCGCCGACCGATCGTGTACGTAGTTGGTGAGCCCCCACGACATGCGCGAGTCGGCTGCGGAACGTAGGCCAATGCTCACCAGTTCACAGGCAGCACGTCCCTTGTTGACGACGGTGATCTGCAAGACCGGCGGGTCGTCATCCGTTATGCGAAGTTCACCCCGCGGATGAGGGCGAGGGCCGTTTCGCGACCACTGGAAGGCCTGCCAGGCAAGAGACACCAGCGACAGCACGATTGCGATGCCTGACAACGCTATTTCCATGAGGCCTCTCCGTCGCGACCAACCTTAGGAGGCAAGCGTATCGTTGAGGTCCCACAGAGGGGGGAGCTCATCGGCTACGCCTCTCGTTGTTGGCGGTGATGCGCGGGTGCCGCACTCGGCACAGAAGCCGTTGACCTCGGCGACGTGTTCGTCGTCGTTCGGACAAGAGATGAACGAGGGGGACTGATCGGCCTCAGCGGACATGGCGTACCTCCAAAGCTCCCGTCGCGGTGACGGGTGAACCTATTGGTTGCCTTTGGCTGGTGCCTTCGCTCTGTTGGTCGGTGTTCTCAGGGTACTAAATCCGGCGGAGATGGCCGCGGAGACCTGTGTCCGGGCATACCGGTGGGAGGGGGTTGGAGGTTCCCCCGGGGGGCAGAGGCGGCGGCTGAGGTGAGCCAGCACCTCGGCCCGCGTCGCGATGACCTTAGGCGGGTTCACAGAGATGATCTGAGCGATGAGCGGCTCGCCACCGTCGAGTACCTTGGCGAGTGCCGCGGCCTTCTGCTTGTTGTAGTGGTCGATAATCTTGCCGCCGACGTGGATGGCTACGGCGTTGGCGTCGTAAGGGTTGTCCGGCTCGCGGACGAGTTCGGCAGGGCCGAGACGGGCCTTGGTCTCATAGTGGCTAGCGCCGCGAACGGTCGCGCCCCAGATGCCGAGGCTGCGGAGCTGGCGGGCCTTGACGTTGACTAGCTTGCCTGTCGTGTCCTCGGTGAGCCACAGTTCGCCGCGGTAGCGAGAGAGGTGGAGTGGCGGGAGGCCATCGGGGCGCGGCACGAGTAGCTCGGCCTGTCGGTCGGCAGGTAGGTAGGGGCTTTCGTAGCCCTCGGGCGGCCCCTGAGGACGTTCGACCCGTACGGAGATGGTGATGTGTCGGGGCTGAGGGTCGGCGGTGCTCTCGGGCGGAGCTGGGCGGGCCTCTGTGCCCAAGCCGAACGCTGCTCGGAGTGTGTCGAGAAGGCCCATGCGGTCATCCTAGGAGCGCGTGGGCCGGGCATCGATGCCCGGTGACTGGCTGCAACGCCAGAAAGCCCCCGTCTCGGATGCGAGCGGGGACCTATCGCCGGCGGCGTTCAGTTGCAGGCCGGGCTGTCGCGCCAGACGAGACCAAACGCGAAGAACGGCCTATTGAGGGTCTAGGAGTGGCGTGTGGCTTTCTACTGTGTCTGCGTGGGGAGCTGGATCAACCGAGACAACCTCGGCGCGGTCGATCCACCGGCTCAATAGGCTAAACCCGGCGAGCGCTTCCAGCGCCTCGGTCTCGCTCAGCCCGTGAGCTTCCTCGGTCACGTGATTGACGGGGTTGCGCACGGCCGCGTAAAGGCCTTGACCAAGGGCACTTGCCCCAAGGTGTACGTCCTTGAAGAGGTCAGGGTTAGCGTGGTCGGTGAGCCTCAGCCGGGGATGTCCTGGCGTAGGCTCGCCAAGCCCGAAGACCTGTTGGAGTAGTTTGCTCTCTCCGACTCTGTGGTTGCCCACCTTGCCTTGCGTCCGTGAGTTGACGTTTACCGAGGCCGCCCACACCGCGGCGCGATGGTTGCCGCTGCGCCAGTGTGCCTCCGCTGCCTCCCATACCCACGGATGCAGCCGATCAGCCTCGATGAACGGGCCCGGGTCCGTCAGGCCGAGTTTTTCCCGGACCGCGACCCCGTCCGTCAGTTCCCACAGCAGCCGTTCGGCATGTTCGGGGTTGATCCAGCGGCGGCCCTCTCCATAAACGGCGATGGAGATGGCCTCTACGACATGCTCGGCCGCAGTTATCTCTGACTTTTCGCCTACCTTGCGCGTCTTGCGGTTTGAGGTTTGCTCACTGGGAGGCAGAGCGACCCGCTCGTTCAAGTGCAGGTAGTGGCGAAGCTGCTCGATTGCCCAGGCGACGTCCATGCGAGCAGGCTAGCGGTTGTGCTCATCCGGCGGGCGGTGGTTCGGCCTCGGCGGGGTTGCCCTCATCGAGGTACTGGAGCAGGGCAAGGCCCCGCGCGGACGCGCGGGGCTGGACCATGCCCCCTTGCGCCATGAAGGTGCGGAGCTGTGCGGAGGCGAGCCCGCGGCCCTCCAGGTCGTCTAGTGCCGCCTCTATCGAGACAGAGAACGTCATGTCGTGGTAATTGAGCGCGGCCTCCAGAGCGACTCCCGGGCTGCTGCCTAGACCGCTGTTCTCGTAGACGTGCGCGAGGTCGTGCGCGTCAAGCCATGCCCGAGGATCGGCGAAGAACGCTAGGAGCCAGATGTGGAGGTCCTCCAGCTCGATAATGAGGCGGAGGAAATCGGCGCGCTCGGCTCGGGGCGGTGCGCTGGGATCGAGCGCGGAGACAGCGGCGCGGGCGAGGCGCCGTCTCTTGGTGTGGCTGGCCGTCTCGGCGGCCTCGCGCTGTACACGGGCGAGCGTGGCGAGGAACTCGTCCGAGTTGACCACATCCGCGAGCGTAAGGGCGGTGTCGGAGCGTTCAGCGAGCTGCTGGAGTGCACTGACGACGCCGATATCGAACTCGTGGCGGCGTTCGCGCTCCCGCGCCGCCAAGGCGTGGTCCAGCGCGCGCCCGGCGAGCGGACCGAGGATGGGGATTGCGTCCAGCGCCATGCCGCCGACTGCCGCGAGGGTGTCCTCGGAGGGGTCATGCGGCGGGATGAGGTCGGCGAGGTCGGTCATACGCCGAGATTAGCCGCGTCGCAGGGACGCGTGTGGCTATGCTCGCGCTATGACTTCACAGAGCGATCCGGCGGAGGACCTCGGAGCTTGGGACCAAGCAGCACAGTCAGGTGTGTGTCCTCATTGCGGCAAAGTGGCGCACCAGGTGTTGGCTACGCCCCGGATACTGGTGGACACCGGGTCAGAGAGCGAGGCGTACGCTCTGGTTGATGAAGAGGGGTGGTTCGTCGCGCAGGGCGCATCGGTGACGGAGGCAGATTGGCGACGCCACACCGAACAGGGAGAGATGTGGACGCCGCATCTGCCGGACGCTGTGTGGCAAACCGCGCTGTGCGCGGCCTGTCAGCGGCTCTCACTGTGGAGGCAAGGAGTGCTGATTTTCCCTCGGGTGACTCGCGGAGCCGTGGCGGCGCACCCAGATATGCCGGAGACGGCGGCAGCGCTCTTCAATGAGGCATCCTCAGTACTCGCCGGGTCTCGGCGCGCTGCTGCGGCGCTGGGCCGGGCCTCGCTTGAGGCCCTACTCAAGGCTGTTGACCAGAACCCCGCTCGTCGCGACTTGAACACTCGGATCGGCGAGCTGCACGGCCAGATCAATACGTCGCTCTGGCAGGTTCTGACGGCGCTTCGCGTTGTGGGCAATGACGCACTGCATAGCGAGGATGGCGACCTGGTTGCGTTGTACCTCAGCGACGATGCTGGGGAGCTTGCGGAGATGTTTCTGGCCGCGATCAACGAGCTGGTAGAGGAACTGGTCACGCGCCCAAAGCGGTCGGCTGAGATATACGCGATGCTGCCGGAGAGCAAGCGGCAAGCGGCCGAGCGTGCTGGTGCTCAGCGAGAGTAGGCCGATGCACCTAGTCGGGACGGGGCATGGCGTGTAAACGCCGAAAAGGCCCCGTCCGAGGGATGAGCTGGAGCGGGGCCTTGGGATCGCGCGAGGTCTGCGTGAGCGTGTCCACCACCGGGGCCTCGACGAGAAGCGCGATGCGGAGGCTGTGCGGGGAGGGTCGACCGGACGCGCCCCGGCCCGTCCCAGGGCGGGGAGGCGCGTCCGTGGTGACTTAGTAGCGGAGGCCCGCCCACGCCTCGACGGCGGCGGTCAGCTCGGCGGCGGTGGCTTGGGCGTGGGCGGTGATGTCGGCGGCCGTGGCCTCGCCAGAGATGACGGCGGTGCGAACGCGGAGACGTCGGCCAGGACGTCGCGGTGTGCTCTGTTGGGCGGCGCACGCCTCCAGCGGGGCGGCGGTCGTTCTCCACGGCGGACGGCGCGGCCGGGGCGTCGTACTGGACAGCCTCGGCATGGGCGATTGCGTCGGCGAGGGCGATGACAGCCTCACCTATGAGACGGATCGCGGCGGCGGTCGTCGGGGTCGTGCTGACGATCACCGGGGGTGCCTCTCGACAGAGGGGCCTGTCAGCCGATTCCCGCGACGATGCGGTAGCCGTTGACAGCGTCGTACTCGACGTGCGTGGCGGGAATGATGGATGACTCGCCGGGGGTGAAATCGAGGGATCTCATGAGCGCTGGCTGTGCCGGGGTATTGGACATCGGGGTCTTTCTGGGGTGGGCGAACACGCCCCTAGGATCGGGGCATGGGGAGCGATGAGTTCGCGGCTGCGATAGCGGGAAACGCGATCGCGGGCGTTGCCGTGTGGATAGTCACGGGCGCGCTGGTGTGGGCGGTCGGGCTCGTGCGGGCACGGCGGCGGCGACGTCGCGAGATTATTGCGCTGGTGAACAGAGCACACGCGATCGCGCACAGCGCGGTGAGTATTGGGCTATATGACCAATCTTGGATCGCAGGATCAGATGCTCCGCTGCGAGAGGCGAAGGCACGGTACGACGACCTCACCGCGCAAGCTCTGAACCTGTTCGAACCGAGAGAAACAGACGTCGCGTTCTGGTGCGCCGTGGAGTTGTACGCCGGGTGGCTGTCGCCGCTCGAAGAGCTGGAACGGCGGGGCGTGCCGCGGAAGAAACCGAAGGGCGGCGGTACGCTCGTCAGCTTTGACTCTTTGGACTGGGGATGGGTCTTGCCTCGTGCGGAGCTGCTGGCTGACTGGGCGAACGTCCTTTGGCCTTGGGACGTGGGAAGCGCCCGCGGACCTGAGTACGCAACGCGATACACGGCGGGCGATCGGTCGCGACATGGCTTAGTTGCTCCGAACTCGGACGATAGCGGCGACATGCTTAGGGCCTACGCCAACCTTGTGCGCCCGCCGAGGTGGCAGCCCTCAAAGCGCCGGGCGCGACAGCTCAAAAGGATGTTCCCAAATGAGGCCGCCGAGTGCTCTTTCTAGGGCGCTATGGAGACTGCTCCCAGAAGGACGCTTAGAGGCAACTTTTCACAACGTCGCGCGGCGTGTCGTGGGCGGCTAGAAGGCCCTTTTTGTGGCGGCGGTCCAGGAGGTCCGCGCGCGGAAAGCCGTGTCAGCCATGGGCGGGCCTCCTTTCGTGCGTGTAAACGGGGTCTTGAAAACGGGGCCCCATGCGCATTGATTGGGAGACGCTATGCCGCACCGGGCTTGGAGATGACCCCGCCAGGTTGAATTGAGATCGGCTCGGCGGCGAAGGCTCATCTGCAGGGCGGGGGGGACCGGGGCCTGCGGTCAGTGCGTGCGACTACGTGGTCGTGTGGTCTCTAGAGTTGGGCCATGGAAGCGGGAGATGCGATCGCAGTTTGGGCGCTCGTCGCGAGCGTGGTGCTCGGTGGAGGCTCATTGGCTGTTGCGATCATCGCCGAGCGCCGCGCCAGTCGGGTAGAGCGTCGGCAAGACGCGGCGGGTATCGACTGGAAGTTGTTCGTAGAACCCGCACTCGCCAGGCTGACGATCACCAATCGCGGTCTGGACGACGCTCGAGATGTGAGCGTGTCGGCGGAGATGTACGGCGTCGCATGCTCGGCCCGATCTGAGTTTGTCAAGGCGATGGGTGGGGCGATCAGCGTGGATTTCCCTGCCGTGCTTCCAGCGTTCGACGTGAAGCGGGCGCAGTTTGACGCTGAGGGCGTGCACGTTGCCGTCACTCTCGATGTCGTCGCCAACGTGAAGTGGCGCATGACGGGCCGCGCGTGGCATCACAGACAGCTCAAGGGCAGGGCCGAGCACTGGGTCTAACGCGGGTCGCTGGCCGGATCAGCGACCGCGTGCCGAGCGCGCCGCTGTGAGCGCAGCGTCCAGTTCGTCTGCGCGAGATGCGTACGCCTTCTCGGAATCGCCGGACACGAGGCCGATAACCGGCTCCAGATGGGGGAGGCGGCGCAGGGTGCGCTCGCGCCAGAGTTCGCGCTGGGTTGCGGCGAGTGCGATGCGCGCTGTCTGGGCTGCGTGCTGCGCGGCGGGAAGGTCGTCGATGGCGGTGGTCATGCTGTGTCTCCTAGAGCGGTGTGGGTGTCCGCCCTCGCGCGGCGCGTGGCTGGGCGAGGGCGGACAGGTTAGGTGTCAGCGTCCGGGCGGTCGCGGACACGGCGACGGCGGTCGGGGCGCGATGGAGCGCGGGAGACGGCGATGGCGGGGCCCCGGCGTCAGGGAGTGTCGTAGTGCTGCTCTTTCCTACACTTCCTATTCCTCTCTAGAGGGAGAGAGACTCGAAGGCGGATTAGGAAGTGTAGGAAGATGCAGCACTCCAGCACTGGCCGCTCCGGCGACCCCTCCGGCGTCGTCCGGCGACCCGTTCGGGGTGGGACGGAGGCTCTCAGAGGGTCCAGGGGAGCATCGAACGGCGCTCAGACGCCGGAGCTAGCGCGCGCGAGAACGAGAACAGGACGCTCAGCGGGTGTGGGGCGGCGCTACCAACCCATCGTGATTGCGATAGCGACCTCTCGGTCGTTCGCCCACTGCGCGCGGATCGCGTCGGCTGCCTCGGGGGTAGGCGCTCCGGCGCAGTGTCGCCGGAGGAACTCCTCGCGGCGCTCGCGCTGGGTGTGCTCCGTGAGGTCGGCGGGTGCGTCGGCGAACGCGTGCGGGCCCGATGCCCGCTCGGGGAGGCTGCGCGAGTCGCCGGTTATGGGGGAGAGCCTAGGCGGACTCGACGACGTCGCGCTTGCGCCGGGGGCCGGAGCTGTTGCCCTCGTCGGCGAGAGTCCAGTCTTCGGCGTCCGGGCCGAGGTGGGTGGCTACTAGATGCCAGACCTTGATGCGTTCTGCGCCGCGGCCAGGTTCAACGTGAACGGTGAGTAGCTGCTGGAGGGCATCGCGCTGGCGTTCCAGGTCCATGGCCTCGATCGCTTCCACAACCTGGCGGAGGACCTCACGGATGACGCGGGTGGGGCCCATCGGGACGCTGGAGGCGAGGATCAGCTCGCGGGCCATCTCTGCCAGGGCGACGGAGGCCGCCCTGGAGGCCCTGGCAGCATCCAGGGCGGCCTCCACCTCCAGGCGCTCTCGCGGAGTTCCAAGAGGCGCTCGCGGGCAGCTTGCGGAGAGAGCAGCCCCTCGTCCTCCTTGGCGGCGGTTGCCTTGGCGGCACGTTGGTTGCGCTCTAGCCGCTCGATGAGCGGGGCCACGCTGGGGGAGTCGTCGCCGCGGAGCGCTGCGGGGTCCGTCGTCAGGAGTGCCAGGGCCATCTCCTCGCGGAGGCGGGCGTTCAAGGTGGCGACCTTGATGTTGGCGTGCTTGGCCCAGTCGGGTCGATGTAGCGGCTGGAGTTGTTCAGCGTCTTGATCTGACAGGTGTAGTAACCGGCGTGGTTGCGGAGCGTGTTGGGACAGTTGGGGACACCACGGGCGACGAAGCCGCTGGCCAGGTGCTTGCGCCCGGGGCCGGGGGAGTACGGCGCTTCTCATCCAAGAGGATCGCGCGGACCTCGTCGTACAGCTCGGGGGAGACGATGGGCGTGATCTTGTCGGAGGGCAACGCCGCCCCGTCGATGTGCAGAAGTCCGGCGTAGGAGGGGTTCAGGAGCATGTACCGAACGCGGGAGTTTTCCCACCCCGCGCCGGTGCCACCGGGGACCTCCTCGCGCCGGAGGTCGGCGACCATGGAGCGGGTGGACGCACCGGAGTGGACGGCCTCGAAGCATCGGCGGACCACGGCGGCCTCCTCGGCGCGCGGGGTCATGCCGTCGGACTCGTAGCCGTAGCGTCGTCGTCCGGCGTGAGGGACGCCGTCCTGGGTGCGCTGGTCGTTGGCGCGGGGTTGGCGTGCGGCCTTGCGGTCAATCTCTGATCTAGCGACGGCGGCTTTCATCCGGGCGAAGAGTTGGCCGCCATCGGTGCTGAGATCGGCCTCCCCGTTCGTCGTGACGATGGCCAGTCCCTTGTCCGTGGCTGCGTCGATCCAGTCCTCTAGCTGGCGGGGCTGGCGCGTGAGGTGGTCCAGGTCGTAGCACACGATGGCCTCGAACTTGCCCGCGTGATAGTCGGCCACCATGCGGTCGTAGGCGGGTCGCCGCACGTTGCGCTTGGATGCGCTGATGGAGTTGTCCTGGTACGGGTCACCAGCCTTGACCCACCCGCCCTGCGCGATGAGCTTGAGGACATCCTCTAGCTGGCGCTCCACAGCTCGCTCTTCTCCGGTCTTCTCCTCGGAGATGCGAAGGTAGATAGTGGCGCTTAGGTGCCGTCGCGGTAGGGGCGGTGTTCGTGTGTCTTATCGTAAGTTGCGCCAGCGTATCTGGGAACAGGTGCGCGATGGGGTGCGTGCCGCCGAGGGCGAGGCGTTCTCGTTCAAGGCGTTCCACAAGCGCGCGCTCGACCTGGGTGGCGTGGGGCTCGACACCCTCCGTACCGCGTTGCTCCCGCGCTGAGGGGAATGCGCGGCGCGCCACCGGTGTTCATTCACCTGAATAGGAAGGGATGATATGAGCATCGAACTCGGGTTGGACACTTTCGGCGACATCACCCGCGATGCGGATGGAGAGCTTCTCACCGGAGCCCAGACCATCCGGAACATCGTGGCGCAGGCGGAACTGGCCGACACCGTCGGCGTGGACTTCTTCGGCGTGGGGGAGCACCACCGCTCCGAGTTCGCCGTCTCCGCCCCGGAGATGGTGCTCGCGGCGATCGCGGCGCGAACCGAGCACATCCGCCTCGGAACCGCGGTGACCGTCCTGTCGTCAGACGACCCGGTGCGGGTGTTCGAGCGCTTCTCGACGCTCGACGCGCTCTCGAACGGACGCGCCGAGGTCGTGCTCGGTCGCGGCTCCTTCATCGAATCCTTCCCCTTGTTCGGCTACGACCTCCGCGACTACGACGCGCTCTTCGAGCAGAAGCTGGAGCTCTTCGTCGAGCTGCTCAAGGAGGAACCCGTCACGTGGTCCGGCACGATGCGCGCGTCTCTCGAGAACGCGAACGTCTTCCCGAAGACCGAGAAGGGGCTGCGCACCTGGGTGGGAGTCGGCGGGAGTCCTGAATCCGTCGTACGGGTGGCCCGTCATGGTCTCGGCTTGATGCTCGCGATCATCGGCGGCCCGGCGCATCGGTTCAAGCCGTTCGTCGACCTCTATCACCGCTCGGTGGCGTCTTTCGGAACGACCTCTCACCCCGTCTCCGTGCACTCACCGGGGCACATCGCCGCGACGGACGAGGAAGCGTGGGAGGCCGCGTACTCGGGCTTCGAGGCGATGAACAACACCATCGGGCGGGAACGCGGTTGGCCCGCATACAGTCGCGCACGGTTCCAGAACGACGTGGGACCGGAGGGTGCCATCTACGCCGGCTCTCCGGAGCGGGTCGCGACGAAGATCGCGGACACGATCACCACGCTCGGGCTTGGGCGCTTCGACCTGAAGTACGCCACCGGAACCCTGTCGCACGAGTCGATGATGCGCAGCGTCGAGCTGTACGGCACCGAGGTCATCCCGCGCGTGCGGAAGATCCTCGCCGAGCGCGACTGACGTCATCCGACGCGGGGCGGTTCGCCGCGGCTCTACGATGAAGAGCATGGCCAACACCGCCCTGCCGAGCCGTTCTTCGCTCGCCGAGCGCCTTGACGTCCTGCCTTTCACGCGTCGACACCTCCGTCTGCTCACCGGTTCTGGGCTCGGCTGGGCGCTGGATGCGATGGACGTCGGGCTCATCTCGTTCATCCTCGCGGCGCTGACGCAGCAATGGGGTCTGACCAAGGGGGAAGCCGGCTGGATCGCGTCCGTCGGGTTCCTCGGCATGGCGATCGGAGCCACCCTCGGCGGACTCCTCGCCGACCGCTTCGGGCGCCGGCAGGTGTTCGCGATCACCTTGCTCGTATACGGCGTCGCGACCGGTGCGAGCGCCCTCGTCGGGGGCCTCGCCATGCTCCTGCTGCTGAGGTTCTTCGTCGGTCTGGGGCTGGGCGCGGAGCTCCCGGTCGCATCGACGTATGTCAGCGAGTTCGCTCCCTCACGCATCCGCGGGCGGCTGATCGTGATCCTCGAAGCCTTCTGGGCGCTCGGGTGGACAGCAGCCGCCCTGATCGGGTTCCTCGTCATCCCGGCATCCGACGACGGATGGCGCTGGGCGTTCGCGCTCGGGGCCATCCCCGCCGTCTATGCGATGTTCGTCCGGTGGGGTATGCCCGAGTCCCCGCGATGGCTCGCCTCTCGGGGACGTATCGCCGAAGCCGACCGCATCGTGTCGGCATTCGAAGCGGATGCTGGTGCCGTGTCCGGCCCCGCGATCCGGAAGGAACCGGCGTCACGCGCCATCGCAGCCACGACCAGGGCGCGCCTGGCCACGCTGTGGAATCCGGAGTTCCGGGTGCGGACGCTGTGCCTGTGGTTGGTGTGGCTCGGAGTGAATTTCGCGTACTACGGCGCGTTCATCTGGATCCCCAGCATCCTCGTCGACGCCGGCTTCGACCTGGTCACATCGTTCGGCTACACACTGATCATCACGCTGGCGCAGCTGCCGGGCTACGCTGTCGCGGCGTGGCTGATCGAAGTGTGGGGAAGGCGGCTGACACTGTCCGTCTTCCTGGTCGGGTCTGCCGTGTCGGCGGTGTTCTTCGGCACCGCTGACACGGAGGGGGCGATCATCGCTGCAGGAATGGCGCTGTCCTTCTTCAACCTCGGCGCCTGGGGCGCGCTCTATGCCGTGACACCGGAGATCTATCCCACATCGTTGCGCGGGACAGGGGCCGGGTGGGCGGCCGGCGTTGGCAGGATCGCCTCGATCATCGCGCCTCTCTCCGTTCCTGTGATGCTGGTCGCGGGCGGAGCACCCCTCCTGTTCGCCGTGTTCGGGTTCTGCTTCGTCGGCGCTGCGGCCGCGGCGTGGGGTCTGGTCGACCGGGGCGGCGTCGCGCTCGACGATCGCTGAACCGCAGCCTCGGATGCGCGCTGCTGAGGCGACCTCCCCGGCGCCGGCAGCAATAGGCTGGGACGATGGCAGATGTGCGTTTCGTGGCGATCGGCGATTCCTTCACCGAGGGAGTCGGTGACGTCCTTCCCAACGGACAGGAGCGCGGCTGGGCCGACATCGCGGCTCAGGGTTGGGCTGATGCGGCCGGGCACGGGATCCAGTACGCGAACCTCGCAATCCGTGGCAAGCTCGCCTGGCCCATCGTCGAGCAACAACTCGAACCCGCCCTCGCGCTGCGACCGACGCACCTCTCCTTCAACGGCGGGGGCAACGACATGCTCCGGCCGCGCACCGATGTCGAGCACATCGCCGACGCCTTCAGCCGCGTTCTGCGACGCTGCGACGAAGAGGGTGTGACCATGATCCTCCTCTCGGGGGCCAATCCGAGCGGTCAGCTCCCGATGGGCAACCTCGTCCAGCGCAGGGGCGACCTCCTCTCGGACGCCGTGCTGCGCCGGATCGAGGACCGTCCTGACGTCGTCCGTGCCCTCAACTGGCCCGACCGCGAGCTTTCTCGAGGGGCGTACTGGGCAGACGATCGCCTGCACATGAACGCGGCCGGCCATCACCGGGTGGCGGCGCATGTGCTGCACGCCCTCGGCTTCGAGCCTCCGGAGACCTGGTGGGCGCCGAGCGACCGTCTCGGCGGGGGACCCTCGGGACTCGCGTACTACCGCGAGTTCGTCGGGCCCTGGGTACGACGTCGTGTGACACGCACGTCCTCCGGTGACGGCCGCTCCGCGAAGTACCCGACCTGGGTCGAGCGAGTGCCCTCGTGAGCGCCGCCCTCTTCTCCGCATGACCGACGTCGAGCTGGCCCGCATACCGGCAGGGACGATCACACTTCGTGACGCACGCCGGGGCGAGCAGCGCGACGTGGTCCTGGAGTCGTTCGAGATCGGCGTGTACCCGGTCACCGAAGAGCAGCTCGCAGAGGTTCTCGGTGTGCCGGCGCGCCATCCACGTCGCCCGGCTGCCGACCTCAGTTGGCTGCGCGCCGTGCATCTGAGCAATGCCGTATCCGAGTGGGAAGGGCTGGATCCGGTCTACCGGTTCGACGGCGAAGAAGTGAGCTGGGATACGACGGCGGACGGCTATCGCCTTCCCACCGAAGCGGAGTGGGAGTTCGCGTGCCGCGCAGGCTCGACCGGTCCGCACTACGCGCCCCTCGCGGATGCGGGCTGGACCGGCGCGGACGGCGTGTCGTCCCCTCAGGACATCGGCGGCAAGCTGCCGAACCTCCACGGCCTCTTCGACACGCTCGGCAACGTCTGGGAGTGGTGCTGGGACCTCCTGGACCCCGCCCGCTACGACGACTACCGCGTGTTCCGCGGAGGGGGTTTCGCCGATGACGCATGGAGCGTTCGGGCGTCGGTTCGCCGTGGGGGAGCGCCCCGCATGCACCATGAGGACCTCGGCGTCCGGCTCGCCCGCGGTGCGTTCGACACCCCGGGCGAGGCGCAGGGCTGGTCGGCGCGTGCCGATCGGGAGCGCGCCATGCAGGACGGCCCGTTGCCCATCGGGTGGACGCCACGGCGTCGCTGACCAGCCGCCGTTTTGGACCGGGGGACCCTCGAATGACAGGCTGGAGAGATGTCCGCTCCGTACTCGCTCATCATCTCTCAAGGCCGCGTCGCCGACCGTACCGACGGTGCCCTCGTCGGTGCGCGTCGAGTCGGTGAGGCGGTCTCCTCGTTGCTCGACCTGGAACCCGAGGTCATCGGCAGTCCGACGCCCAGCAGAGTCGATGACTGGTCGGCCGCGCTCCCGGAGGCGCAGGAGACGTTGACCGGTCTCCGCCGTGCGGTGCGTGGGGCGATCCAGGCGGGTGCGACACCCCTGTTGATCACGAACACCTGCGCGGCGAGTCTCGGCACGCTGCCGACCGTCGCGGAACAGCACCCGGATGCCGTCGTGCTGTGGATCGATGCCCATGGAGACTTCAACACGCCGGCGACCACGGAGTCGGGGTACCTCGGCGGCATGGTTCTCGCCGCCGCCTGTGGACTCTGGGACAGCGGGCACGGCGCGGGGCTCGACCCGACCAAGGTGGTCGTCGTCGGCGGTCGCGACATCGATCCGGCAGAGGCCGAACTGCTGGCTGGTGCAGGCGTCACGGTCCTCGCACCGGGGGAGAGCACGCCCGAACGCGTCCTCGAACTGATCGCCGGCCGTCCGGCGTGGATCCACGTCGATTGGGATGTGCTCGAGCCCGGCTATATCCCCGCGGCCTATCGCGTGGGTGGCGGACTCCTCCCGCACGACATCGCTGCGATCTTCGCCGCCCTGCCGCAGGCCTCGGTGCGCGGGGTGGAGCTCGCCGAGTTCGAGGCCGGAGACCCCGAGGTCCCTGAGCGGGTGAGCGTCGAGCTGATCGTCGAGACGCTGCAGCACCTGCTCAGCTGACACCGCGCGGCGCTGGATCGACACTCAGCGCCGGCGCTCGGGGTCCAGGCCCATGCGGATACGCGTGCGCTTGCGCTCGATCAGGATGAAGATCGTGCCGACGATCCAGAGGGGGATCGGCATGAGGAACGCGACCCGGAACGCGTCGAGCGTATAGGTCTCCGGTGTGCCGGCGCCCTGCAGGTCGAGCGCGAGCCCGATCAGGAAGATGGCGATGAGGGCCGCGATGAAGCCGCCGGCATTCGTGACGCCGGTCGCGGTGCTCAATCGGTGGCTGGGATTGTGGGTCCTCGCGTGATCGAACGCGATCATCGAGGCGGGGCCGCCGGTCGCGAGTGCGATCGCCAGGATGTAGAGGAGCCAGATCGGCGCCGGGGAGGGGAGCGCGATCACGGCGATCCAGGCGGACAGCTGCAGCCCGACGGCGGGGAGGACCAGCGCGAGGGAGCGGTAGTTGGGCAGCCGTCGGGAGAGGTCGCCGATGACGGGCCCCAGAAGCATGCCGGCAACGACATATACAGAGATGATGCCCGCCGCATGAGCGGTGTCGAGCCCCTGTGCTGCGGTGAGGAAGGGCATTCCCCACAGCAGCACGAACGCGGTTCCGGCAAACGGCGTGGTGAAGTGCGACCAGAACGCCAGACGTGTGCCCGGGTGCGCCCATGCCGCGCGGATGCCCACACCGGTGTCGATCGCCGAGGTGACGACGCGGACGACACCGGTGTCCGTGTTCACGGTGACGTCGGCGCCGCGTTCGGCCGGGTGATTGCGGATGACCAGCGCAACGAGGATCGTGAACAGGACGCCGAGCCCGGCGATGCTCCCGAACGTGATGGTCCACGACGTCGCGTGCAGGAGTGCCGCGAGCGGAACGAGCGCGATCAATTGGCCGGCCTGGCCGATGATTCCGGTGAACTGCACCATGAGCGGCCCGCGCTGCGCGGGGAACCACGTCGCGACGAGACGCAGCACAGCAGGGAAGATCGCCGCATCCCCGGCGCCGAGGAGTATACGAGCGAAGATCGCGATTCCGATGCTGGGGGAGAGGGCCATCGTTAACTGACCGGCGGCCATGAGCAGCATGCCGATGGTCATGATCGGACGAGAGCCGTAACGATCGAGGAGTACTCCGACCGGGATCTGCATCCCGCCGTAGACGGCGAGCTGCACCACGGCGAACAGCGCCAAGGTGGACGCGTCAGCCTGGAACCTGTCGGCCGCCTCCACGCCGACGGCGCCGAGCGAGGTCCGGTTGGTGATCGCGAGCACATAGGCCGCGACGCCCACCGACCAGATCACCCATGCGCGCCTTCCCGGAGTCGAGACGGGGGAGCGGGAGACCTGCGGCACGTCTCAACGCTACTCCTGCGAAGGGCGCTGCTCCGCCCGCGCACGATGTCGGTGGCGAGGACTACCGTGACGCCATGACCAGCACACCGCTTCACCATTCACTCGACTATGTCGAACTCGTCGTCACAGACCTCGGCACCGCGAAGAGTTTCTTCGCCGACGCGTTCGGGTGGGCGTTCAAGGACTACGGCCCCGGTTACGCAGGGATCCTCTCGCCGCGCGGCGACGGCAGCGAGGTCGGTGGCCTCATGCTTGCGGAGGAGCCGAGACCCGCGGGCGGACCACTCGTCCTTCTCTATTCCGACGACCTCGACACCACCAGAGACGCGATCACCGCGGCCGGCGGCGCGATCCTTCAAGAGCCGTACGCTTTCCCGGGCGGGCGCCGTCTGCATTTCTCCGACCCGAGCGGGAACGAGCTCGGGGTCTGGTCCGTGAGCTGACTCAGCGCCTGTTCCTGTTGCTTGGCGCCACTGCGACAATACGAGGGTGACTCTCACCCCCGCGATGCCACGACTGCAGACGCCTCGACTGGTCCTGCGGAGACAGACGATGGAGGATGCGCCGGTCTTCCGCCGAATGTGGACGGAACGGGATGAACGGGTGCCCGCCCACCGACGGCTCGACGCCGAGGGCCATCCCGATGTGCAGGAGATCGCCGCGCACATCACCGCGGCGGGGGAGTCATGGCTCCAGACCGCCCAGCTCGTATCGACCGGCGAGGCGATCGGGTATTGCGGCCTCGTCTTCGGCGGCGCGGGTGTGGGCGATGAGCCCGAGCTGGCATTCGAGTTCCTGCGGGCCGTGCACAACAACGGCTTCGCGACGGAAGCCGCCGAGGCCGTGCTGAGATGGACCGACGAGCTCGGTCACCGGCGCGTGTGGGCCGGAGTCTGGGAGTGGAACCTCGCATCCCGAAGGGTGCTCGAGAAGCTCGGATTCGAGGAGTCGGGGGAGGAGCGCCCACCCTCGGAGCACGGACGCAACCTTCTGACCGTGCGGAGGAACCCCGATTCGCCGCTGTCCGCCCGCTCCCACCGCCACCGGCGCGACGTATGACTGCACCCGACGCGACGACGTGCGAGAGTTCAACGCGCCCGCGGTTCGCTGGGCGTCGTTCGGCCGTAGTCCAGATCGGGGCCGTGGTCCTCTTGCTCAGCGCCTGCTCGTCAGACGCACCTCTCATCTCGGAAACGGACGCTCCGCTGGAAACGGTCCAGGATGTGTGCGAGGTTTCGGACCCTTCGGCTCTTCCACCCCTGACTTTGAGCGACATCGAGGGGGCTGATGACACAGGGTTCCGTGCCTGCGTGCAAGGGAGTCGTCATTCAGTGGATATCAGCAGTGAATGGTTCCCATTGATCGCGGTCGACGGAATCGAGCTGCCTGCCCAGATTCGGCTCGGAATCGACTCTCCGGGCCCAGCGGATTGCTTCTTGTCGGCTCCCGACGTGGTCGTCCTGGAAATGGAGCACAAGCTGTATCGCGCACGATCGGTGACGTGCAACCAGAATGGATAGCGCGTGAGTCGTGCTACCTCGCAGACTGAGGCCCACTCGTTTCTGTGGGCCAGTGGCCGCAGCTCTGGGGGAGACCAGCGGAAAAGAAGAGACTCACGAACTGACATAATGTGCATTATCGGATATCCCGGAACCGCGCTGGTTCCGGGGCCGGTGCCACAATCAGAGCACGACAGGCGGTTCCTCCTCCATCACGCCGTGCTGCCTTCTGTGGGCGCGACCAGGACACGCGACTGACTTGACGGCGTATGAAGACAGCGTCCTGGCGTTGCTCGCTGACCACGGTGCGACCGTCTTGCATCGCGTGGTGACGATCCAGGACGCCAGCGCAGCCGACGATCGGCCGGACGAGGTCCAGACGTACAGTTTTCCGAATCAGGCGGCGCTGGATGCGTATCCGTCCGATCCGCCTCGCCGGGATCGATCAGCCGAGCGGGATCGTGTGATCGCACGCACGGTGTGGTTCCCAGTCGATCGGCACGGCGACTGACGGGTCCCGGCGCCGTGCGCCCACCCTCACCGCACCCCGCTGTCTGCGCTCCTACGCGCCGACGTAGGCTGCGAGGTGCTCCCCCGTCAGTGTCGATTTTTGGGATACCAAATCGGCTGGCACGCCTTCGAAGACCACCCTCCCGCCGTCGTGGCCGGCCCCGGGACCGATGTCGATGATCCAATCGGCGTGCGCCATGACCGCCTGGTGATGCTCGATCACGATCACGGTCTTCCCGGAATCGACGAGACGATCCAGCAGACCGAGGATCTTGTCCACGTCGGCGAGGTGGAGCCCTGTGGTCGGCTCATCGAGCACGTAGACATCCCCCTTCTCCCCCATCTGGATGGCCAGCTTGATGCGCTGGCGCTCACCGCCGGAGAGCGTCGACAGCGGCTGTCCGAGTGACAGGTACCCGAGCCCCACATCCTCCATGCGCCCGAGGATCGCCGCAGCCGCGGGGAGCTTGGCCTCACCGTCTCCGAAGAACACCCGGGCCTCCGACACTGACAGATCGAGCACTTGCGTGATGTCCTTAGCCGCAAGCTTGTACTCGAGGACACTCGCTTGGAAGCGCTTACCGCCGCAGTCCTCGCACGGGGTCTCGATCGTGTCCATGAAGCCGAGCTCGGTGATGATCACACCAGCACCCTTGCAGGAGGGACAAGCGCCCTCCGAGTTGGCGCTGAACAGGGCCGGCTTAACCCCGTTGGCCTTCGCGAACGCCTTCCGGATCGGCTCGAGGAGCCCCGTGTACGTCGCGGGATTGCTTCGGCGGGAGCCCTTGATCGCTGCCTGGTCGATCGCGACGACACCCTCGCGCTTCGACACCGATCCGTGGATGAGAGAGCTCTTCCCGGACCCTGCGACCCCGGTCACCACGGTCAGCACCCCCGTCGGAATGTCGACGTCGACGTCCTGCAGGTTGTTCGCCGAGGCCCCTCGCACCTCGATGCGCCCCGTCCCCGCGCGCACGTCGTCCTTGAGCTGCGCACGGTCATCGAGGTGATCGCCGGTCTTCGTGCCGCTGGCCTTCAAGCCTTCGACGGACCCTTCGAAGCAGATCTCACCGCCGCCGCTGCCCGCCCCTGGGCCGAGATCGATGACGTGGTCTCCGATCGCGATGGTCTCCGGCTTGTGCTCGACCACCAAGACCGTGTTGCCCTTGTCGCGCAGCTGCAGCAGCAGCCCGTTCATCCTCTGGATGTCATGCGGGTGCAGTCCGATGGTCGGCTCGTCGAACACGTAGGTCACGTCGGTCAACGATGATCCGAGATGACGCAACATCTTGATCCGCTGCGCCTCTCCCCCGGACAGGGTTCCCGACGGGCGCTCCAAGCTCAGATAGCCGAGGCCGAGCGTGACGAACGCATCCAGGTTGGCACTGAGCGCCTGCAGAAGAGGTCCTGCCCCTGGGAGATCGAGGCCGCGCACCCAGTTTGCGAGGTCGGTGACCTGCATCCGACACGCGTCGGCGATGCTCACACCGTCGATCTTGGAAGAGCGCGCCCCCTCGGTCAGCCGCGTCCCGTCGCACTCGGGACACACCGCGAAGGTGGCCACCCGCTCGACGAAGGCACGGATGTGCGGCTGCAACGCGTCGAGATCCTTCGACAGCATCGACTTGGTGATCTTCGGGATCAGACCCTCGTAGGTCATGTTGATCCCCGAGATCTTCACCTTGGTCACCTCGCCGTACAGGAAGAGGTGGCGTTGCTTCTCCGTGAACTCCGAGACAGGTTTGTCCGCCGGGTAAAACCCTGACTGCGAGAAGCCCTTCACCATCCAGCCGTCGGCGGTGTAGCCGGGGACCATGATGGCTCCCTCGTCGAGCGACTTCGACTCGTCGACGATCTGCGCCAGGTCGAGGTCGGAGACCGCTCCCCTCCCCTCGCAGCGCGGGCACATGCCGCCGAGGTAGATCGCGTCCTTGACGATCTTCTTCTCACCACCCGGGCCCGTCATGACGCCGCTCGCCCGTTGCGTGGGGATGTTGAACGAGAACGCCGTCGGGCCGCCGATGTACGGCTGCCCCAGCTTGCTGAACAGGATGCGCAGCATGGCGTTGGCATCCGTGACGGTCCCCACGGTCGATCGGGGGTTGGCGCCGAGCCGCTCCTGGTCGACGATGATCGCCGTGGTGAGTCCCTCGAGGACGTCGACGTCCGGCCGCGGTACAGACGGCATGAAGCCCTGCACGAAAGCGCTGTACGTCTCGTCGATCATCCGCCGGGACTCGGCCGCGATCGTGTCGAAGACGAGCGAGCTCTTGCCCGAGCCGGACACTCCCGTGAACACCGTCAGACGCCGCTTCGGTATGTCGACGCTGACGTCCTTCAGATTGTTCTCGCGCGCGCCCTGCACGCGGATCATGTCGTGGGTGTCAGCGGGGTGCGCGTCGACGGTCATGGTGTCCTTCGATGTCTCGGGTGAGGCTCAGGCCTGGTTGATACGGAGCAGGTTGCCCGCGGGGTCTCGGAAAGCGCAGTCACGCACCCCGTATGGCTGATCCATCGGCTCTTGGACGACGTCAGCTCCGCCTTCGACGAGGCGATCGAAGAGTTCGTCGACGTCGTCGCTCGCCAGCGTGAGCGCCCCGTAGCTGCCCTTGGCGATCAGCTCGAGGATCGTCTGGCGCTCGAGGTCGGTGATGCCGGGATCCGTCGCCGGCGGATGCAGGACGATCGATGTCTCCGGTTGCCCTTGTGGACCCACCGTGAGCCACCGGAGGCCGTCATAGCCGACATCGTTGCGCACCTCGAAGCCGAGGGTGTCTCGGTAGAAGGCGAGGGCAGCTTCGGCGTCGGTGTGTGGCAGGAAGGCGTAATGGATGCTGATCTTCATGATGTTCACGTTAGGTGCGCGTCGGTGCGCGGTGCTTCTCGATTCCTGATCGGTCTGGTGACTTGCTTGGCCTGGAACGCCGGGATCCCCTCGACATTCGCGGCGCGTTCACGGTACACGCTGGGTGCGACACCGACCAGCTCCGAGAATCTCGTGCTGAAGGTTCCGAGCGAGGAGCACCCGACTTCGAAGCAGACTTCCGTCACAGAGAGGTCCCCTCTTCGCAGCAGGGCCATCGCGCGCTCGATCCTTCGCGTCATCAGATAGGAGTACGGCGACTCGCCGTACGCGTCGCGGAAACGCCGGCTCAGGTGGCCGGCTGACATGTGCACGCCGCGCGCCAGCGCCTCCACGTCGAGTGGCTTGGCGTACTCACGGTCGATGCGGTCCCTGACCCTGCGCATGACCACGAGTTCGCGCAGGCGGGAGTCGTCCGGGTCTGTCACGACTCGATCCTGCCATGTCGTCGCGTGTCCGCACGTGTCCTCGAGAAACGCGGGCGAAGACTCCTCCCCATCCCGGGCCACGAGGGCGCTACCCTGAGGGGGCATCCTCACAGGATCTTTTCAGAAAGGGGTCCCCAACCATGTCTGAACCAGTCAACGAAGCCAAGTCCCTGTTCAAGTCGATCCGCGTCACGCTCGCCGTCGCGGGCGTACTGGCGCTCCTCGCGGGAATCGTCCTCCTCGTGTGGCCGGTGAAATCCGCCGTCATCGTGACGGCGATCTTCGCGTCATATCTGGTGATCGCCGGTCTCGTCTACATCGGTCTCGGTATCTTCTCCAGCGCCAAAGGCGGATGGGCCCGCGTCGGTCACATCGTCCTCGGGCTGCTCTATGTCGTCGCCGGCGTCATAGCCTTCTTCAATCTCAACGCCGCGGCGGCCACGCTCGCATTCGTCGTCGTGATCTTCATCGGCGTCAGCTGGATCGTCGACGGCGTGGTCGCCCTGACGCTTCTCGGCAGCGACGGCTCTCGCGTGTGGACAGTGCTCTACGCGATCCTCAGCATCATCGCGGGAATCATCGTGCTGTTCTCGCCGATCATCGCCGGATTCGCGTTCTGGCTGCTGCTGGGTATCTCGCTGGTCGTGCTCGGGATCATCCAGATCGTCCGCGCGATCACGATCGGCAAGGACGAGAAGGCGTACGTCTCGGCCGTCCAGGGTGGCGCCGCGAGCTGACCTCAGCATCGACGAAGAGTATCGGCCCCGTCCCGCATCGCGCGAGACGGGGCCGATTCTTCGTTACGGCGCCTACTCCGCGGCGAATGCGCTCACATCTCCGACGAGACGGGTGTTGTCGGAAGGCACCGGATCGACGGCGGCCTTGGCCACCTCTGCCGCGAACTCGGAGACGTTGTAGAGCTTTCCCGCAGACTCGCGACGTTCGGCGATCGCGCCGGGATTCGCCCGCTCGAGCAGGGTGGCTGTGATGGTGCCTTCGATCATGTCGCCGGAGACGACGGTGAATCCGATCCCCTTCTCCGCCAGCCCGGGGATGAGCTCCCGCAAGGCGTCCTCCCCCGCGCGCTTCGAGAGAGCGACCGGCTCGTACTCGGGCATCGTCGGCGTGGTGCGGATGAAGTGCGCCTGGTGGCTCGTCACGAACACGACGCGTGCACCATCGCCGAGCAGCGGGGTCGCGGCGTTCAGGACGTTGAGCTGCGCATCGCGATTCAGGGTGAGGGCGTAGTCCTCGGCCATGCCCGACTCCATCCCGCCCGATGCGTTCAGCACCAGGACGTCGAGGCGTCCGTACTCCGCACGGATCGCGTCGAACATCTCGGCAACGGAAGCGGGATCGGTGAGGTCTGCACCCACGACCAGCGCGCGACGACCGAGCTCACGCAGCTGCGTGGCGAGCTTCTCCGCCCGAGGCGCCTTGTTCCGGTAGTTGATCACGACGTCGGCGCCGGCCTCAGCGAGGTAGCGGACGGTGTCGGCGCCGATCCCCCGCGATGAACCGGTGACAAGGGCGACCTTGCCGTCGAGGGATCCTGCGGGAAGAACGTCGGTCACGGTGACTCCTCATGATGCGTGAAAAAGCCGTGATAGCACGGCACTCTCACACTACCAATCACGCGTCGGGGCACCACGATCAGCGCCGTCCTGCGTGATACGTTGACCACAAAGGAGGCCGCATGGACAACTTCGCGACATTCGTCACGTTCATCGACCAATGGGCTTGGATCGGCTGGCTGGTCCTGATCGCCGTCTTCCTCGTCATCGAGATGCTCTCGCTCGACTTCACGTTCCTCATGCTCAGCTTCGGCAGCGTCGTCGGGCTCGTGACCGATCTCCTCGGCGTGCCGGTATGGGTGCAGGTCATCATCGCCGCGGCTGCGGCCGCCCTGTTCATCCTCTTCCTCCGTCCGCCGCTCATCAGACGGCTCCATCGCGGCGAGGATCCGACGAAGTCCAACGTCGATGCCCTCCTCGATCTGAGAGGGATCGCCTTGAGCGAGATCACGCAGATCTCTGGACAGGCCAAGCTCGCCAACGGGGACACCTGGACGGCGCGCAGCTCGACCCCCGTTCCCATCCCCGCAGGCGCGCCGATCGCCGTGAGCGTGATCAACGGCGCGACCGCCATCGTCCGTCCCGTCAACGACTAGGAGTGCCACCCATGAACGATGCCTCGTTCATCCCCGCTGCGATCGGATGGATCCTCGCGATCGCGGTGCTCATCTTCGTGGTGGTCACCGTCGCGCGTGCGATCCGGATCATCCCGCAGGCCACTGCGGGCGTGGTCGAGCGTCTCGGTCGCTACCACAAGACGCTCACCCCCGGACTGAACCTGCTGGTGCCGTTCATCGACCGCCTGCGGCCGCTGATCGACATGCGCGAGCAGGTCGTGTCGTTCCCTCCGCAGCCTGTCATCACGGAGGACAACCTCGTCGTGTCGATCGACACTGTGGTGTACTTCCAGGTCACCGACGCGCGCGCCGCGACGTACGAGATCGCGAACTACCTCGGCGCCGTGGAACAGCTCACCACCACCACGCTGCGAAACGTCGTGGGTGGGCTCAACCTCGAAGAAGCGCTGACGAGCCGCGACAACATCAACGGTCAGCTCCGCGTGGTGCTCGATGAGGCGACCGGCAAGTGGGGAATCCGCGTCGGTCGGGTCGAGCTCAAGGCCATCGACCCGCCCATCTCCATCCAGGATTCGATGGAGAAGCAGATGCGAGCCGAACGTGATCGTCGCGCCGCGATCCTCACCGCCGAAGGCACCAAGCAGTCCGCGATCCTCGAGGCCGAGGGCGCTCGTCAGGCGGAGATCCTCCGCGCCGAGGGAGACAAGCAGGCTGCGGTCCTTCGCGCGCAGGGTGAGGCGGAGGCGATCCAGAACGTCTTCAGCGCCATCCACCAGGGTGAACCCGACGACAAGCTCCTCGCGTACCAGTACCTTCAGATGCTCCCGAAGATCAGCGAAGGGCAGTCCAACAAGCTGTGGATCATCCCGAGCGAGCTGACGGAGGCTCTCAAGGGCATCGGCAGCGCCTTCACGCCCAAGCCCGGCCAAGGCCCGACGAACACGCTGCCGGGCGCGTGACGCACCCGTACTTCTCCAAGGCACGGCACCCCCGAGTCCTCGCCCACCGCGGTCTGATCACTGCGGCGGGCGAGGACTCCGGCGTCTGGGAGAATTCGGCGGCAGCGTTCGGGGCTGCGCACGCCGCCGGAGCTGAGTTCATCGAGACCGACTGTCAGGTGACGGCGGACGGTGACGTCGTGCTGTTCCACGACGCCACGCTCCAACGCCTCACCGGCGACGCCCGTGCCGTTCGCGAGGTCGGCACGCGGGAGCTCCGCGCGACGTTCGCCGACCACGGAGGTCTGCTCACGGTCGCGGAGGCCCTCGCGTCGTTCCCAGAGGTCAGATTCAACATCGATGTGAAGACCCCCGCCGCCGCCGAGCCGCTCGGTCCGATACTCGCTGAGCACACGCACCGCGTCCTCATCACCAGCTTCTCCGATGCCAACCGCCGTGCGACCCTCGACGCTGTACGCAGATCAGGCGCTTCGCTCCGGCCTGCCACCTCCGGTGGCAGCCGCACGATCGCCGCGCTGCGAGCGTATTCGGCTCTGCACCTCTCCCCCGCGGGCATCCTCCGGGAGATCGATGCGCTGCAGATCCCCGAACGCCACTCGGGCATCAGAGTGCTCACTCCTGCCCTCGTGCGCGCCGCGCACCGTTTCGGGGTCGAGATCCACGTCTGGACCGTGAATGATCCGGACGACATGCACCGACTCGTGGGATCCGGTGTGGACGGGATCGTCACCGATCGCGCCGACGTCGCGCTGCGCGCCTTCCCCGCCCTCTGACGCCGACGCGCCCCATAACCTCCGGCGCTGGGATTCCGCTGTGAATTCCGCCGAGAAGCCGCCCGCGTGGATGAAGCGCACAGGCTGGAGCGTTATACCTGACAGCGACGAGAGGACCACAAAATGGCAGATCGCAGCCTGCGCGGCATCCGACTCGGCGCCCAGAGCCTACAGAGCGAAGAGGGCGTCGTTTTCATGGAGCGCCGTGAGACCACCTACACCTGTGACACCTGCGGCCACGTCACGAACCTGATGTTCGCGGCGGACGCCGAACCGCCCCAGACCTGGGAGTGCCGCGCCTGCGGTGCAGAAGCACGTCTGAACGTCGACGGCCAGGCCGTGACGCTCGAGGCGAGCGACGAGAAGGCAGCACGAACGCATTGGGACATGCTCATGGAGCGTCGCACCCGCGCGGAGCTCGAAGAGCTTCTCGAGGAGCGACTCGCCTTCATCCGGGCCCGCCGAGGTGCCGGAGAAGACCCGACCCGCGAGAAGATCGGGGCTTAGCGCCTCCTGGCGCGCCACCACCCGACCGCCAGCGCGCCCAGCCCGCCCCACAGCAGCACCTGCTGGACCCAGGGCCCCAGAACCACACCAGCCGTGAGGCCGGAGCGGAGCTCGACATCCTCGAGCATCGCCCCGGCCTCTCCTGCGTCCAGGCTTGTCACCGTGGTGCCGTTCGCGCGGATCACCTGGCTGGTGCCGACGGTCGAGACGTTCACGACGCTGCGTCCGGTCTCGATCGCGCGCATCCGTGCGAAGGCCAGCTGCTGCAGGTTCTCGTCCGTCCCGCGGAAGTCGGCGTTGTTCGTCTGGAACACCAGCACCTCAGCGCCGTCACCGAGACCTTCCCAGATCACATCGTCGTAGATGACGTCGAAGCAGATCGCCAGTCCGATGGCGACACCATCGACTTCAACGGTCGGCGGGTTGGAGCCCGGCGTGTATTCACGCTGGATGAGACCGATCAGGTCGGGCGCCAGGGCGTTGAAGAAGGCGCGATCCGGCACGTACTCTCCGAACGGCACCGGGTGCCGCTTGTCGTGCAGTTGATCCGCTGTGCCGTCGTCCTGCCACAGCATCGACGTGTTGAAGTACAGCCCGTCCCGGCCGGTCGCCGCGTTGGCGAGCACGGGCGCGCCGATACGGTTCGACACCAGAGTCAGGCGCCGACCCATCCGCTCGTCCTGAAACGGGTCGCTGTCGAGTGATCCCTCGGGCCAGACCAGGAGATCCACATCGTCCCCGTACAGCGGAGCCGTCGCCTCGGTCTGGGCGTCGACCACAGCGAACGGCTCGCGCTCATCGAAATACCCGGTCGGCCCGTTCCCCTGCACCGCCGCGATGCGCATGGATCCTGCCGAAGCGGTGGGGTACAGCGGGGTGAGCAGCAGCACCGCCACGAGCACGGCGGGAGTCACCAGCAGCAGCGGCCGACGCCACGCGCGCAGACGCACGACCTCGACCGCCATCGCGACGAACAGCACCATGAGGAAGCTGAGTCCACTCACTCCCAGCCACGACGAGATCGGCGCGAGCGGACTCTGGGCCTGGCTCATCCCGATACGGGCCCAGGGGAAGCCTCCGTAGGGCCAGGAGCCGACGAACAGCTCTCGCCCGACCCACAGGGCCGCCACAGTCACGGGAAGCCCGAGAAGGCGTCCCGCGGTGCCGGGGAAAGCGCGGGGCAGCCAGCGGTAGGCGAGCGCGATCGGGATGAGGCCGAGCGCCGTGAGGGTGCCCTCCACGACACTCAGCGCCGCCCACGGGATCGGTCCGAGGTAACGGGAGGTCCAGGAGACCAGAAGCGCGAAGAACACGATGCCGTACGCGAGTCCGACCAGCAGCGCTCCTCCCAGGCGTCGTCCGATCAGGGCGATCAGCAGGAGCGCCGTGGCCGGGAACGCCAGCACCCAGACGGCCGCCTCCGGGTATGCGGAGTCCATCATCACGGCGGCGAGGGCCGCGCTCAGAACTGCCGCCCACAGCGGGAGGATGACGCGCTGTGGCGCGCGGGAGTCCGGCATCGTCATCCTTCTCACATCGACGAGTACGCCACGATGCCGCGCCGGACGCCGTCGAGTGCGCTGCGGGCGGTACGGGCGAGCGCTGCGTCTTCCGCGACGATCGAGAGTTGATCGAGCAGGTCGATCGTCTGCTTCGCCCACCGCACGAAGTCGCCTGCCGCCATGTCGGCGTCGATCAGCACCCGTTCGAGCATCCCGCCGCGCGCCCAGCTGTGCATAGCACCGGCGAGACCCGCTGCGAGCGGTTCACTGCCGGGAAGATGATGATCCTGCTCCAGGTCGTCGAGCTCGGCCCAGAGTGTCGTGGTCTTCTCGTAGGCGGAGCGGAACGCCCCTCGGGGAAGGCCACGCTCCCCCGTATTCGCCTCGTCGCGTCGAGGTTCGTATACCAGGCAGCACGCCATCGCTGCGAGCGACGGCGCATCGAGGCCGGCCCAGAGCCCCTGCCGAAGCGATTCGGCCACGAGGAGATCTCGCTCGCCGTAGATTCGACGCATCGTGCGTCCGGCATCCGTCAGGGTGGTCTCTCCGTCGCGCTCGGAGAGGTAGTCCAGGCTTTCGAGCACCTCCACGACGCGGTCGAAGACCCGAGCCACCGTTCCGGTCCGGGTCTCGATCTGGCGCCGCGTCCGATCGGTCTGACGCTTGAGCTTCCAGTACCTCTCGGCCCACCGGGCATGCGCCTCGCGGTCGGGGCAGCGATGACACGGGTGACGCTGCATCTGCGTGCGCAGAGTCTGTATGCGCTTCATCCGCTTGTCCCGTGCCGCCCGAGGGGCGTTCGCGTCCTGCCTGTTCTTCTTCTCGAGATCGCTCAGCTCGCGACGGATGGCCGCGTACGCGGGAAAGTCCCCATGGTCGCAGGCCATCGCGCTCTGGTAGCCGGCAAGGGACTCCTCGGCCTCGCGCACCTGTCGCGCCAGCCCGACGACCGCGCGGTCGGCCTGGAACTGCGCGAAGGACGATTCGAGGATCTGCCGTGCTCTGGCTTTGCCGAACATGTCGATCAGGTTCACGGCCATGTTGTAGGTCGGCCGGAAGCTCGAGTTCAGCGGATACGTGCGACGTGACGCGAGTGCGGCCACGGCCTGCGGGTCCATCCCCTCGGACCACTGCACGACCGCGTGGCCCTCGACATCGATCCCCCGCCGCCCCGCTCGTCCCGTGAGTTGGGTGTACTCCCCCGACGTGATGGCGACACGCGCTTCGCCGTTGAACTTCTCCATCTTCTCGAGGACGACGGTGCGTGCCGGCATGTTGATGCCGAGAGCGAGCGTCTCGGTGGCGAAGACCACCTTCACGAGCTTGCGCTGATAGAGCTCCTCGACGACCTCTTTGAATGCGGGAAGCAGACCGGCATGGTGCGAAGCAACACCCCGTTCGAGGTTGTCCAGCCACTCCCAGTAGCCGAGGACGTCCAGGTCCTCGTCCTGGAGCGTCCTGGTGCGGTCTTCGACGATCTCGCGGATCTCCGCGCGCTCCTCCGCCGAGGTCAATCGGAGGCCCGCACGCCGGACCTGCTGCACTGCCGCATCGCAGCCCACGCGACTGAAGATGAAGAAGATCGCCGGCAGCAGGTTCGCACGCTCGAGCAGGTGCACGACCTCCGGACGGTCCATCCGCTCGATGCGGCGGGCGTTGGCTGCACGGACCGGGCGCCGACCGCCGCGCGGCGGTCTCTGAGCCTGGCGCCCTGCGTGCCTCGCGCTGCGGTACGACTGCGCCTGACGGTTGTTGTCGTAGTTCGAGCCGGTCGACGACCGGATGCGCATCAACTCCTGATTGACCTGCGCGGTCGCGAGCCCGGCGCGGTCGTCGAAGAGAGGCAGCAGGTCGTCCCGCACGAGGACATGCTGTTCGAGCGGCACGGGCCTGACCTCGGAGACGATGACCTCGGTGTCGCCGCGTACCGTGTCGAGCCAGTCGCCGAACTCCTCCGCATTCGAGACCGTGGCGCTCAACGAGACGAGCCGCACCCGCGGGGGAAGGTGGATGATGACCTCTTCCCACACGGCACCCCGGAAGCGGTCGGCGAGGTAGTGGACCTCATCCATGACCACGAACCGCAGGTCGCGGAGTGCCGCCGAGTCGGCGTAGATCATGTTGCGCAGCACTTCGGTGGTCATCACCACGATGCGCGCGTTGCCGTTGATGTTGGTGTCACCGGTGAGCAGACCCACCTGATCGGCGCCGTACACCTCGACCAGTTCACGGAACTTCTGGTTCGAGAGCGCCTTCATCGGAGTCGTGTAGAACGCCTTGTCGTTCGGCGTCTGCATCGCGAGGTGGATGGCGAACTCGCCGACGATCGTCTTCCCTGCGCCCGTGGGTGCGGCCACGAGCACGCTGCGCCCGTTCTCCAAGGCGTGGCATCCGGCGATCTGGAAGGGATCGAGCTGGAACTTCTGCAGCGCGGCGAAGGCCGTCGACTCCGGATGCTCGGCTGACTGCTGCGCCTGCGCGTACCTGTCGGAAGGCGAGGTCATACCGGATCCGGCAGCAGCCCGGTCGCCTCGTCGCGCTTGCGCTTGCGTCGGTCGAAGATCAGCGAGAGCCCCGCCGCCGCGAAGAAGAGCACGATCAGGATTCCTGCGAGCATCAGCATGCTGACCACGTCGGCCGCGGGGGTCGCGAGCGCTGCGAACACCGTCGCGATGATGATCGCGATGCGCCAACCCTTGAGGATCGCGCGCCCCGACATGACTCCGGCGAGGTTCAGCGCGACAAGGAACACCGGAAGCACGAAGGAGACGCCGATGACGATCATCAACTTGAAGACGAAGTCGTAGTACTCCTGCGCATAGTAGAAGTTGGTCGCCCCGTCGGGCGTGAAGCTCCACATGAGCTCGATCACGTGAGGCATGATCATCACGCCCAGGTAGCAGCCGGCGAAGAAGAGCGGGACTGCGGCGACCACGAAGCCGATCGTGTATCGGATCTCCTTGCGGGTGAGACCCGGCATGATGAACGCCCAGATCTGCCAGAGCCAGACCGGGGCGGAGATGAACAGGCCGATCGAGAACGCGATGCGCATGCGCATGTCGAAGGCGGCCGTGACGGTGCCGAAATTCAGTGCACTGAAGTCATCGCCGCGCTTCTCGGTGATGATGCGGATCGGCTCGGTGATGAAGTGGATGACCGGATCCGCCACGATGAACGCGACGACCATTCCGACGACCAACGCCAGCGCCGCGTACATCAGGCGCTTGCGCAATTCGACGAGATGCGCGCCGAGCGACATCCGCCGATCCCGATCCGCCTTCGGCATCACGGTCGGTTCGATGGCTGCCACGGCCGGTCAGGCGCGAGGCGGAGTCTCAGGGTCTGCGCCCGAGTCCTTGACCGACGTGGGATCCACGGCGGTCGAGTCGGCGCGAGACGCGTCCTCATCCTTCATCGCCTTCATCTCGCCCTTGAAGACGCGGGCGGACTGGCCCATGCTCTTCGCCAGTGCCGGCAGCTTGGCGGCACCGAACAGAAGGAGGATCACGGCGAGCACGATGAGGAGGTGCCAGCCTTGCATTCCAGCGAACATGTCAGGATTCCCGTCGTCGGTGAGCGTTCGGTTCAGTCTACAGATCAATTCTCTGCATCGGGTCGGTGATAGAGCGCGAGTCCTGAAGCGGCCCACTCTCTCGTCGCGCAGCGGGCGATGCCAGGATCGAGGACCTCCATCGCGCCGCCGAAACGGCCGGCGAGCCGCTTGACGCCGCGCGGATCCGCGAGATGGAGTTTCATGGTGACAGCGCCGTCGACGACGTCGATCGTCTCCGTGGGTACGAATCCGCTCAGCAGCGGAGCCAGCCGCTCGGCGACGCGCACCGTGACCTCACGCTCGTCGCCCAGGCCGGCGAACGCCTCGGGGACCTGGTCGCCGCCGTGCGTGATCGGGATCTCGGTCAGCGTCGGTTCGCTGACCCGGTCGAGGTGGAACGTCCGCATGGCCTGTCGCATGTGGCACCACCCCTGCAGATACCACTGACCGTTCGTGATGAGGATCTGAATCGGGTCGACGGTGCGGGTCATCGGAGCGGCGTCAGGCGCCTGGTAAGTGAACGAGATGGCGACACCCTCATGCAGACCTCGCGCGACCGCCTCCCGGACTTCATCGACGGCGCTGGGCGCCACGACCACATCCGCGGGCGCATCGGCTGCGCCCCGGGACAGCTTCGAGATCAGCCCGGCGACGAGGCCGGAGTCCGAGACCGCCGGCACTGCTGCGACCATCTGCAGACCGGCGAGCAACGCGGCGGCTTCACGCGCCGTGAACCGGGGAACGCGGCGGAGTGCGACGTCGTTCGTGATCTCGATCACGTCTTCGAGGTCGAGAAGGTCCCAGTTGATGTCGAACATCTCCTGGGGCTGCTGCCAATAGCCCGCCTCGCCGGGGAGTCCGATCACCGTGAGCTTCTCCACCATCCCCCGCATCTCCTGCGGGGTGACGCCGAACTCCTCAGCAGCCTCGGCGAGCGACACCTGTCCGTGCTCGAGGAGATACGGCACGAGGGTCAGGTAGAGCCGGACGCGATCCGCTGCGAGAAGCGGCTTCGACTTCGTACTCATCGCGTGCCTTCCGGGTCGGTGTGCGTCTGAACGACGGCCCGGAGGCGGGCGATCACGGCCTCACGCAGAGGTTCCGGTTCCACGACACGGACCTCGGGACCGTAGGAGGCGAGCTCGTCGGCGAGGATATGCAGATCGACGAAGGCGACACGGATGCCCTGCGCCGCCGATGTGGCACGCCTGCCGAGGCGCAGCGCGGCCTCGGTGCCCGGGGTGACCTCCAGCAGCGCGGAGTTCTCGGCAGCGACACGCTCGAGACCGGAGAGAGCCCTCTCCCCCGCCCCATCCCTGAGGGCGGAGTCGAAGGGCGTCGAGGTGACCCTGACATCGCCGACGATGCGACTGAGCAAGAAGGTGCGGTCCTCGTCGATATCCACGTCCACGCCGAACACGTGCCAACGGGCTTCATAGTCGAGCAGTGCCAACGGGCGGATCCTGCGACGCCGAGGGGCGTCCTCTCCCGGCTTGAGATAGTCGAACGTGACGACTCTGCATCGCTCGATGGCGTCCTGCAGCGGTGCGAAGGCGGCGTCACGAGCAGTGATACGCGGGGCGAAGCCGATAATCGGTTCGTCGCCGTCGATGCCGAGAGCACGGATCTTGCGGACTCCCGATTGTGCGTCCCCGGAGACGGACTCCGCACTCCAGACGCTGCCGGCGAGTCGCAGCACCGCCAGTTCTGCCGGGGAGAACTCGATGTCGCTCGGGAGATCGTATTCCGCCTGGGGAATGCGGTAACGGGCTTCGCGGAGGTCATTCGGGTCGGCCGCATCCCCGATGGTCTCGATGGGCACTCCGAGGGTTCGCAACTCGTCCTTGTCGCGCTCGAACATCTTCTCGAGCGCGTCGGACCGCGTTCCGGCATCCGCGCGCTGGCGGTACCCGGAGACATTGTCGAGGATCTGCTGCTTCGTCAGCCCGATCTCCGTGGCCATCAGCGCCACGACGAGATTCGTCAGGCGCTCCTCCGCGGGGATCCGGGTGGCCATCACTGCGTCGGCGCCGTGACCGCGCCCAAGATGTCGACCACATAGGCGACGGCGGGACCGGAGTCGCCTGCGGGCGTCACGACCAGGATCTGTGAGCCGACCGTCTTGCCGACGATCGCCTCGGCGACGGTCGGAGCGGACGACAGGTCGCCCGTCGGTCCCTGGCCCCAGGTGCTCGTCACGACCTTCTTGTCGTCCCAGCCGACCGCCATGACGTTCAGCAGCGGCACCTGCCTGGCCGCCACCTCTTCGCCCTCGCCCTTGATGAGCGTCTGCTCGACCTGCTTTTCCGGAGCGGCGCTGTCGGGGATGATGACGCCTGGCGTGCCGTCGGAAGCCCGCACGACGGTGGGCATGCCCTTCGCGTCGTTGAACTGGAGAGCACCCTCAGCACGCGAGAGGAACACATCCACGACGTCGATCACGAACACGACGTTGTCGTCTGCTGCCAGGCCGAAACCCTCGAGGTTGTTCGCGCCGAAGTCGTCCGGCGTCAGGCCGACGACGATCCGGGAGCCCGCCGTCGCGCATTCGAAGACCGTGGCGAGCCCCGGCGACTGCGTGGCCCAGTAGCCGGCAGTGGAGACCTGGCCCTTGGACTCGTCATACGACGTCGCGAACACCTGCTTGCCCGTCTCCCCGCTGAAGATGGAGATCTCGGCGACGATCGCCTGGTTGTCATCCACGATCGTCCGCCCGTCGCCGACAGTGGCGTCGGCGAAGGTCGACTTCTTCAGATGCAGCGGGCTGAACACGCTGACGTCCGGGGCGGACCCCACCTCACCGTCGATCGTGACGGCGTCGCGGATCTCGGTCGAACCGTCACCGCGGTCGCAGGTCAGGCTGCTGTCGGACCCTGCGGCAGTGCACCCGGTCAGGGCGAGAACGGCAAGGCTGAGGGAGGCCAGAACGGCGGACGTTTTACGCACGCGCTCCAGTCTATTCCGTCGTGTGCCTCGAATCGCGCGCAGCGGCTGCCAGGCGCGCCCCCTCCGCGGCCTTCTCCGCCTCCCGTGCGCGCTTGCGCAGGTTCTTGTCGCTGATCTCACGGTCACCGACAGCCCCTGGAGTCCACGCCTCCACATCCTCGTCGCCGTAGCTGCTCTTGGAAGCACGGCGCTTCACCGACGGTGCGACTGCACCCGGCGCGAGCCTCCGCGCCGTGAGCAGGAAGCCGGTGTGGGCGACCATCCGGTGATCGGGCCGTACCGCGAGTCCTTCCACATGCCAGCCGCGGACCATCGTCTCGGAGGCGTCGGGGTCGGTGAAGAGGCCGGTGCCCCGGATGTACTCGGCGACTCGGGAGAGCTGGGTGGCTGTCGCCACGTAGCAGAGGACGACGCCCCCCGGCGTGAGCGCCTCGGCGACGACGTCGATGCACTCCCACGGGGCGAGCATGTCGAGCACGACGCGATCGACCGAGCCGACGCCGACCTCTTCCGGGAGTGCGGCGACCAGGTCGCCGACGACGACGCGCCACGTGTCCGGCTGCTCGCCGAAGAAGGTCTCGACGTTGCCACGTGCGACGTCGGCGAACTCCTCGCGTCGCTCGAAGGAGATCAGCGACCCCGCCGACCCCACGGCGCGCAGGAGTGCGAGCGAGAGCGCACCGGATCCGACCCCGGCCTCGACGACGACCGCTCCGGGGAAGATGTCGGCCTGCATCACGATCTGGGCCGCGTCCTTCGGGTAGACGATCGCCGCGCCGCGGGGCATCGACATCGCGAAGTCCCGCAACAGTGGGCGCAGAGCCAGGTACTCGTGACCCGAGCTGTTGGCGACGACGGAACCGTCCGGGAGCCCGATCAGGTCGCGATGACGAAGGACCCCCTGGTGCGTGTGCAGCTCGCCGTCCTCACGGAGGGTGACGGTGTGCAGGCGCCCTTTCGGCCCGGTGAGCTGGACGCGATCGCCCACACGGAAGGGGCCGCGCGGGCCGCGCGTGGCGGAATCACTCATCGATCGGCTCCTGTCTGGGTGGTCACCCGGTCGAAGAGGCCGGTGAGATCTTCGGCGCCTCTCCCGGCGAGGGTGGTCCAGAGCTCGTGCGCTCCCAGGTGCTCCAGCGGCAGGATGTGCGGCACCGCCAGGGTGAGCGCTCCCGAGGCGATGCCGGCACGGACACCGGTCGGCGAGTCCTCGATCACGATCGCCTCCGTGATGTCGATGTCGAGGAGCGCGGCACCTTGGAGGTACGGCTCGGGGTGGGGCTTGGGATTGTCGACGTCGTCACCCGCCACCACGATGTCGAAGGCCTCGAACTCGATCAGGTCGACCACGCTCAACGCCATCCGGCGGAGGGACATCGTCACGAGGCCTGTGGGTATGCCCTCGTCGCGCAGATCGCGCAGCAGCTCCCGCGCACCCGGTCGGAACGGCACGCCCTGAGTGCGCAGCGAATCCTGCACCGCATCCGTCAGGTGCGACACGATCGCCACGGCGTCCATCGTGACGCCCGCCTTCTGCAGGATCGCGGCACTGTCGAGCAGCCCGCTGCCCACCAGTTGCAGAGCATCCTCGTGGCTCCAGGTTCCGCCGAAAGACTCGACGAGTGCCGTTTCGGCGGCCATCCAGTACGGCTCGGTGTCGACGAGTGTTCCGTCCATGTCCCACAGGACTGCGCTGGGCTTTCTGCTCACTGAACCCATGCTAGCCGGGGCACCGCCCGCATCCCGCCGTCGCGGACTAGCCTGGAAGGATCACGTCCGCGATCTCGAAGGGAGCCCTCGATGGATGTTCTCGGTCCGCGCATCGTCATCGCCGCCTTCGACGGCTGGAACGATGCAGGGGAAGCAGCCAGCGGTGCGGTCGAGGCACTTCGTGCCGCGTCGGATTACGACCTGGTGCACTCGGTCGATCCCGAGCTGTACTTCGACTACCAGTACACGCGCCCCTCGACCCGCATGGATGCCGAGGGCCGGCGTCAGTTGAGATGGCCGGAGGCCGGACTCTGGCGACCACGCGATCCCGGGCCCGGTCCGGAGTTCTGGCTGCTGACCGGCGCCGAGCCTGCGCGCACCTGGCAGGCGTTCGCCTCCGAGTTCATCGATGTCGCGCTCCGCGACGACATCACCGGGTTCGTCACCCTCGGCGCCATGCTCTCCGACGTCCCCCACACCCGCCCGATCTCGATCTTCGCGTCCAGCCAGAACGAGCAGGTTCGCGAAGCCCACGGCCTCGAGCGCTCGCTCTACGAGGGTCCGGTCGGGATCCTCACCGTCTTCGAGCACTTCGCCGAGAACGCGGGAATCCCCACGGCGAGTCTGTGGGCGAGCGTGCCGCATTACGTCGCCTCGGCGACGCCCTCTCCGAAGGTGACGCTCGCGCTTCTCGACCGCCTCGAGGAACTCACCGGGGTCGACGTCGACCGCCACGCGCTCCGCACCGAGGCCGCCGCGTGGGAGGCCTCGATCGACGCCGCGGCGTCAGAGGACGAAGACATGGCGGAGTACATCCGTCAGCTGGAACGGACACGAGACACGTGGGACTCCCCCGAAGCTTCGGGTGACGCGATCGCCCAGGCGTTCGAGCGTTACCTCCGTCGGCGCGACGACGGTCCGGGCGACCGCAAGCGCTGAGGGGCCTCAGGCCGCGATGACGCCGGTGCCGAGCAGAACCAGCAGCACCGTGCCGAGCAGGATCCGGTAGATCACGAACGGCAGGAAGCTCCGCTTCGAGATCCAGTTCATGAAGAACGCGATGACCCCCAGGGCTACCACGAAGGCGATGCCTGTCGCCGCGAGGGTGTCGCCGAACGAGAAGAACGACGGCTCGTCCCAGCTCTTGAACACCTGGTAGAAGCCGCTGCCGAACACCGCGGGGATCGCGAGCAGGAAAGCGTAACGGGCGGCGGCGGCGCGCTCGTAGCCGAGGAACAGCCCCATCGTGATGGTCCCGCCCGATCGGGAGACACCGGGGATCAGCGCGAGCGCCTGGGCGAACCCGAACGCGATGCCGTGGGGGTACGTCAGGTCGTCGAGTTTGCGACGCTTCGCCCCGACGTAGTCGGCCACCCCGAGCAGGATGCCGAACACGATCAGCATGATCGCCACGATCCACATCGAGCGGAACACGGTCTCGATCTGGTCCTGGAACAGCAGCCCGAGCACGACGATCGGGATGCTGCCGATGATGATCATCCACCCCATCCGCGCATCCGGGTCGGTGCGCGGCGTCTTCCCGACCAGGGAACGGAACCACTGCGTGATGATGCGCACGATGTCACGCCAGAAGAACACCACCACGGCGGCCTCGGTGCCGATCTGCGTGATCGCCGTGAACGCTGCTCCCGGGTCTTCTCCCAAAGGGAGGAAGGTGCCGAGGATGCGCAGGTGCGCGCTGGACGAGATCGGGAGGAACTCGGTGAGTCCCTGGACGATGCCCAGGATCAGTGCTTCGAGCAGGTGCATGGAGAGGCCTTCGGTGTTGTGGCAGCGCGGAGCGGTCGCGCTCAGTACGTGCGCAGCAGATCGGCCAGCACACGCTGGCCGAAGACAAGCGATTCTACGGGTACTCGCTCGTCGACTCCGTGGAACATGCCTGTGAAGTCGAGGTCGGCCGGAAGGCGCAGCGGTGCGAACCCGTAGCCGGTGATCCCCAGCGCGGCCAGCGCCTTGTTGTCGGTTCCCGCCCCGAGAAGGTATGGGATCACAGGGACACCAGGGTCGTGACGCCCGATGCTCGCGACCATGGCCTCGACGAGCTCGCCCTCGAAGGGCGTCTCCATGCCGATGTCGCGGACGACGGTCTGGATCTCGATGTCGTCCCCGACGACGCTCTGCAGCTCCGCGAGCACCTCGTCTTCGGTGCCGGGGATCACACGGACGTCGATGAGCGCCTCGGCGCGCTCCGGGATCACGTTGTGCTTGTAGCCAGCGGTCAGAGCAGTCGGGTTGGTCGTGGTGCGGAAGGACGAACGCAGGAACGCCTCCGCAGGACCGGCAGCGGACGCGAGAGCGTCAGGGTCATCGGTGCTGCGGCCGCTGAGCGCCCGGAGCCCTTCGAGGAGAGCCTCGGTGGTGGGCGTGAGCCGGAGGGGCCAGCGGGTCCGCCCGATCGCCGCGACGGCCTCAGCGAGTCGCGTCACCGCGTTGTCCTCGTGCAGACGGCTCCCGTGTCCGGCGCGCCCCCGCGCGACCAGGCGGATCCAGATCAGCGCCTTCTCACCCACCTGGAGCAGGTACGCGCGTCGGTCGTCGACCGTGATCGAGTATCCGCCGACCTCGCTGATCGCCGCTGTGGCACCGGCGAACCACTCCGGACGCTGTTGGACGACGAGCGCCGACCCCTCGACACCGCCGTTCTCCTCATCGGCGAAGAACGCCACGATCAGGTCTCTCTCCGGCTGCTCCCCCGCGCGGAGGATCTCCGCCACGGCGGTGAGGATCATCGCGTTCATGTTCTTCATGTCGACGGCGCCGCGCCCCCAGAGCATCCCGTCGGCGACGGTGCCGGCGAACGGGTCGACGCTCCAGTCCTCCGCCATGGCCGGCACGACGTCGAGGTGTCCGTGTACGACGAGCGCCGGCTTGTCCCGATCACGGCCGGCCACGCGCGCCATGACGTTCGTACGGCGCGGGATCGGCTCGAAGTACTCGACCTCCAGACCGAGTCCTTCCAGGTAGGCGCCGACGTACTCTGCGGCTTCGCGCTCCCCCTTGGCATTGCCGCCGCCGAAGTTGGAGGTGTCGAAACGGATGAGGTCGCTCGCGATGCGCGCGACCTCCGGCAGCGAGGGATCGATCATGTGCTCCAGGCTATCGAAACCAAACGCCACGCCCGGGCGTATGCCTCGGTTCGAGAGGCTGCTGAGGACGTGGTAATGTCATTCTTCGGTCGGCAACGATCATCCAACACCTGCGCGGGTGGCGGAATGGTAGACGCGCTACGTTGAGGTCGTAGTGCCCGTAAGGGCGTGGGGGTTCAAGTCCCCCTCCGCGCACAGGTAATGAGAAGGCCCCGGATCTGAGGCTCCGGGGCCTTCTTCGTCGTGTCCGTCGATGTCAGACCGCGCCGACGCCGAAGAGCAAACCGAGGGCGTAGGTGATCGCAGCGGCGCCGAAACCGATCGCGAGCTGACGGAGCGCGCGGCGCAGGGGCGGACCACCCGAGAGGACGCCCACCATGGCGCCCGTGCTCAGGAGCGCGACTCCGACGAGCACGAGCGCGACGATGATCGCCGTCGCCCCCTGCAGGCCGAAGATCCAGGGCAGCACAGGGATGATCGCCCCGGAGGCGAACAGCAGGAAGCTCGAGATCGCCGCCGTCCAGTCGCTGCCGACGATCTCATGGTCGTCGCCGCCCTGGACGTCGACCGGTCCCGTCGCCGCGCGCCGCACCCCGGCCCGCGCCGCCGTCACGATCCGTCGAGCGCGGGCCAGGGACTCCTCCTGCGCCATCCCGCGCGCTCGATACACGAGCGCGAGTTCGTTCTCATCGATGTCGAGATCCCCTGCCGCGGCGGCGGCATCTTCGTTCGCCTCGGTCGCGGCGAGCAGCTCCCGTTGGGATCGGACCGAGACGAACTCGCCGGCCCCCATGGAGAGCGCACCCGCGAGGAGCCCTGCGATACCGCTGAACAGGACGAAACCGGAACTGACCCCCGTCGCACCGATGCCGAGGACCAGCGCGAGGTTGCTCACCAACCCGTCGTTCGCACCGAACACCGCTGCGCGGAACGACCCGGAGAGCCGTCTCCTCCCCCGGGCGGCGAGCCCGCGCACGACCTCGTGGTGGACCTTCTCGTCGGCCCGCATCGCCGGTGTCGCGTACTGCTCCGCATCGTAAGGGGATCGCGCCTCTGCGCTCTGCGCGAGCGCGAGAACGAAGATGGAACCGAACCGGCCGGCCATCCACGCCAGCATGCGCGAGCGGAGTCCCGCGCGGGGCAGCCGTGCAGGTTCCGTGCCGAGCAGGTCGAGCCAGTGCTGCTCGTGTCGACGCTCGGCATCGGCGAGGCTGAGCAGGATCTGACGCTCTTCCCCTTCGCGGCGCATGGCCAGGTTCTGGTAGACCGCACCCTCGGCGCGCTCCTCGACGAGGTAACGGGCCCAACGGCGGCGATCGGCGGGTGTGGGGGCGGCAGCAGGCGCTGTCATGGGTCCTCCAGGAAATGATGGTGCCCGATGCGCGGGCAACCGTTCCACGCTATCCGCGCACGACCACGCGAGCCCTCCTCAGACGCGGATTGACAGCATTTCGGGAATCCTAAGCGCGTCCTCGAAAGGTGCGCGCACGGCGGAGGTTCCCGCGCTCAGGAGCGGACGCGCTTGCGCAGGACCTCGATGCGCGACTGCAACTGCGTCACCGTCGCCTGAGCCACCGCTGGTCCGCCGCAGATGCGTCGCAGCTCCGCGTGCACCGCCCCGTGGGGTTCTCCGCGTTGACGCGCGTAGAGCCCCACCAGGCTGTTCAACAGCTGGCGTTGCTCCTTGAGCGTGCGGTGCAACGGCGGCGGCAGGGTGGTCGACTCGGTCGGTCCCGCCGACGCCTCCCTCGCTTCGCGCAGGCGGGATTGGCGGCTCTGGCGTTGCATGAGCAGCTCGTGCACATGTTCGGGCTCGAGCAGGCCGGGGAAGCCGATGAACTCCTCCTCCTCGGGGGTGCCCGGCTCGGCCAGTTGTCCGAACTCGTGACCCTCGAACACGACGCGATCGAAATGCGCGACGGACGAGAGCGCCTGATAGCTGAACTCCTGCGTCAGGGCGTCGGAGGTCTCCTCCTCACGGTTCGCGCTCTCCAGCAACGAGTCGTCGAGCCCGTCGTCTTCCTTCGACTGCCTGTCGAGAGCGTGATCGCGCTGCTTGTCCATCTCGTTCGCGAGGCCCATGAGCACCGGTACCTGCGGCAGGAAGACACTAGCTGCTTCGCCGCGCCGACGAGCCCGCACGAATCGGCCGATGGCCTGCGCGAAGAACAGAGGCGTGGACGAGGAAGTGGCGTACACCCCGACAGCGAGCCGCGGTACGTCGACGCCCTCCGACACCATGCGCACGGCCACCATCCACCGCGCATCGCTCGCGCTGAACTTCTCGATGCGCTCCGACGCCGTCGCGTCGTCGGACAACACGATGGTCGGCTGCTGGCGCGTGATGCTGTGGAGGATCTTGGCATATGCACGAGCGACCGTCTGATCGGTGGCCAGCACGAGGCCGCCCGCGTCCGGGACGTGGTGACGGATCTCGGTCAACCGGCGATCGGCCGCCGACAGCACGGCGGGCATCCAGTCGCCCTCGGGGTCGAGTGCCGTCCGCCACGCCTGGGACGTGACGTCTTTGGTGTTGTCCTGCCCCAGATGAGTCTCGAGTTCGTCACCCGTCGTCGTACGCCAGCGCATCTTGCCCGCGTACATGTGGAACAGCACCGGACGGACGACGCCGTCGGCCAGTGCCCGACCGTACCCGTAGTTGTAGTCGGTGCGCGAGATGCGCGCACCGGACTCGTCGGGGTGGTACTCGATGAACGGGATCGGCGCGGTGTCGCTGCGGAACGGGGTGCCGGAGAGCAGCAGACGCCGCTTCGCCGGCCCATAGGCGTCGCGGATGGCGTCGCCCCAGCTCAATGCGTCTCCGCCGTGGTGCACCTCGTCGAGGATCACGAGGGTCTGCGCGTCTTCCGTGAGGTGCCGGTGCACCGAGGACTTCGCCGCGACCTGCGCGTAGGTGACGACCGCTCCGTGATAGTGCCGCGCCGGAGCCCAGTCGCTGTTGCGGAAACGAGGATCGAGGCGGATGTGAACCCGCGCCGCGGCATCGGCCCACTGGGTCTTGAGGTGTTCGGTCGGGGCCACCACGATGATGCGATTGACCTCGCCGATGCGCATCAGTTCGACCGCGAGGGTCAACGCGAACGTCGTCTTGCCTGCACCGGGGGTCGCGGCGACGAGGAAGTCCCGCTGATCGTCGCGGAAGTACTGTTCCAGCGCCTCCTGCTGCCAGGCACGCAACTTGCTCGCGGTTCCCCAGGGGGCACGTTGAGGAAAGGACGGAGAGAGCATCGAGTCAACGATAATCGGTGCCGGCGACACCGGCTCACCCGCCACGACTCCCCCGCGCGCCCCTCCCTCGTGCACGCCGCTGCGGGTAGGCTCTGTCACTGCGTCGCGGCCACCGCCGCGACGCGCACGTTCGCGAAGGAGAGCTGGATGACCGACCAGGATTCGACTCGGACCCCGTACGTACCGAACGAGAGCTCGCACCCCTGGCGCCGTTTCGTCGCGGTCGGCGACTCGTTCACCGAGGGCATCGGCGACCCCGATCCCGCCAACCCCGGGAACCACAGAGGCTGGGCCGATCGGGTGGCGGAAGTCCTCGCCTCTCAGGTCGACGACTTCGCCTACGCGAACCTCGCCGTCAGGGGCAAGCTGATCGCGCAGATCGTCGCCGACCAGATCGAGCCCGCGGTCGCCCTGCGACCAGACCTCGTGTCGATCTGCGCCGGCGGAAACGACGTGATCCGACCTGGTACCGACCCCGACGCGATCGCGAGCCAGCTGGAGGACGCCGTCGCGCGGCTGTCATCGACGGGGGCGGCCGTCGTCCTCTTCACCGGAATCGACACCGGATTCACACCCGTGTTCCGTGCATTCCGAGGCAAGGTCGCCATCTACAACGAGAACGTCCGCGCCATCGCAGAGCGCCACGACTGCATCGTCGCGGACCAGTGGGCGCTCAAGGTCGTGCAGGACATGCGGTTCTTCGACGACGACAGGCTCCACTACAACGCGCTCGGTCACCACGAAGTCGCCCGAATGGTCCTCCGTGCCTTGAATGTGCCGAACGACCTCGAGGCCATGCAGCCGGAACCGCTCCCCCTGCGCACCTGGAGGGAAGCGCGCTCCGAAGACCTCGGCTGGGCGCGCGAGCACCTGGTGCCGTGGGTTCTGCGCCGGCTGCGCCACCAGTCGTCCGGTGACAACGTGATGGCGAAGAGGCCCGACCCTTCGCCGATCATCCTGCCGGGCAAGGACTGAGGGCGTCAGCGACCCACCGCCCAGAGCGCCACGGCCGCAGCCGACGCGACGTTCAACGAGTCGACCCCACCGGACATGGGGATGGTGACGACCGTGTCCGCGCTGTCGATGGCCATGCGGGAGAGGCCGTCGCCCTCTGAGCCCATGACGAGGGCCACGCGCTCCGGTCTGTTCGCGACGTAGGCGTCGAGCGTCACGGCGTCATCGCTCAGCGCGAGTGCAGCGATGTCGAACCCCGCATCGTGCAGGTCGGCGATGGCGGCGTCCCAGTCGACGATGCGGGTCCACGGCACCTGGAAGACGGTTCCCATGCTCACGCGAACGCTCCGTCGATACAGCGGATCCGCTCCACGAGGAGCGACCAGGACGGCATCCGCTCCGAGTCCTGCCGCCGCACGGAACGCAGCGCCGACGTTCGTGTGGTCGCCGATGTTCTCGAGGATCAGGACGACCGATGCCCCCTCGATCACGTCGCGGACGCTCGGGAGCTCCGGCCGATGCATCGACGCGATCGTCCCGCGGTGAACCGCGAAGCCCGTCACCGCTTCCGCCACGTCATCGGGGACGACGTACACGGGCACGTCGAGCTCACCGACGATGGCGCGGATCTCGTCCACGCGACGCTCCTGAACCAGAACCGAACGCGGCAGATGGCCTGCCGCGACAGCGCGGGCGATCACCTTGGTCGACTCGGCGATGTAGAGTCCGCGCCCGGGGTCTCCGAGCGATCGCAGGGCGACGTCGGTGAGTCCGCGATAGTCGTCGAGGCGTCGGTCCGCGGCATCGGTCACAGTCTGCAGGTGCACGGCATCCACTCTGCCACCGGCTCGACGGTGCTGCGACCGCGAGTGACGACGATGAGGGCCGGCGTCGTCCCCACGCCGTAGACTCGCTCGAGGAGGTCCTGTGAGCGTGTCGAACACCGCCGAGCTGTCGGGCACCATCGCCCACGCCGCCGAGCTGCTGCGAGAGAAGCGCATCGCCCTGCTGACCGGAGCCGGGATCTCCACCGACTCCGGCATCCCCGCCTATCGCGGAGCGGGTGCACGCACGCGCAGCGACCCGATGACCATCCAGACCTACTTGGGCGACGAGGCGGCTCGCAGACGCTACTGGGTCGGTGGACATCTGGGCTGGCGCGCATTCGCTCAGGCCGCTCCGAATGCCGGTCACATCGCCCTCGCCGAGCTCGAGGCGGCAGGGCGCGTGTCGGGAGTCATCACCCAGAACGTCGACGGCTTGCACCTCCGCGCCGGGAGCTCCCACGTGATCGAGGTGCACGGCACGATGCGTCGGGTGCTCTGTCTCCAGTGCGGACAGGTCTTCGACCGCCGCGACGTCGCCGTGCAGATCGAGGAGCTCAATCCCTGGATCACCGTTCCCGAGAACGTGGCACTCGCGCCGGACGGCGATGTCCTCCCCGAGACCACAGACGGATTCGTGGTCCCCGTGTGCACGGTGTGCGGCGGGATGCTGAAGCCCGACGTCGTCTTCTTCGGCGAGTACGTCCCTCAGGATCGCTTCCGTGCGGCCGAGTCGCTGCTCCGCTCCAGCTCTGCGCTCATCGTCGCGGGTTCATCGCTCGTGGTGAACTCCGGCGTGCGTCTGGTTGAGCGCGCGCGTCGCCGCAGCATCCCTCTGATCATCGTCAACCACGAGCCGACGCGCGCGGATGCCTGGGCGGATGTCACCATCGCCGCAGGCACCAGCCATGTGCTCCCCGCCCTTCAGGAACTGCTCACGTGACACATCTCACTCTCGTCCGCCATGGTCAGACCGACTGGAACCTCGCCCGCCGCATTCAGGGGTCCACCGACATCCCGCTGAACGCGACAGGTCGCGAAGACGCCGCGCGGGCTGCCGAGCAGCTCGCGACGAGCACCCATCACGCCGTGTACACGAGTCCCCTGCTGCGCGCCAGGGAGACTGCGGAGATCATCGCCGACCGACTCGGACTCGAGGTCGCCGGTGTCGTGCCCGACATCCGCGAACGAGAGTTCGGCGAGGGCGAAGGCATGCTCGTCGAGGACTACATCGGCACGTACGGCGACTGGCACGCCGAGGTCCCCGGCGCGGAGAGCCTGCAGCAGGTCGGAGAGCGCGCGATCGCCGCGCTGCATGCGATCGCCCGGCAGGCACGTCGGCGGTCGGCCCCCCGAGCGGAATCCGTCCTCGTGGTCGCGCACGGAGGCGTTATCCGCGCAGTCATCGACCATGTCTCCGGGGGCACGCTCCCTCGAGAGGGCGACGTGCTGCGCAACGGATCGGTTCATCGCTTCGTGGCGGCTCCGGGCTATCTGCGGCTGCTCGAGGAATCCCCGGTCGGCTGACACCCTCGGCCGGTCCGATGGCGCGGTCCGCTGACGGCGAACTCGCCGAGATCCCCGGCCACGACGGCATATCGTCGATGCCATGAACGGCGACGCGTTGACGGAGTGGCTTCGGCTCGACGCTCATCCTCTCGCCGGCGACGACCCCGAGGATGTGTCCGACGCCGCTCTGGCGCCTGTGCTCGACATCATCGGCGACAGCCGTGTGGTCGCCCTCGGTGAATCGATGCACCGCACGCACGAGTTCCCGGCGTGGCGTCGGCGCCTGTTCCGATTCCTCGTCGAGAACGCGGGGTTCTCAGCGATGGTCATCGAGAGCGGGTTCCCGGAAGGCGCCCTCGTCGACCGATGGGTGTCGTCCGGGACGGGGTCGCTCCGACGTGCCCTCACCGAGGGGATCACGTATCACTTCGGCAAATGCCAGGAGGCGCTCGACCTCGTCGTCTGGATGCGCGAACACAACGCCACCGCGGCCGCTCCGCTGCACTTCTACGGCATGGACATCCCTGATTCGGCCGCCTCTCCCCTGCCGGCGCTCATCACGGTCGCCGACGCCCTCGACGGCATGGATCCCGCGTACGCCGAACACCTGCGCCGCACGTTGATCGCGGCGCACGACTTCCTCCCCGCCGACCGTTCCGGGCTCGCGCGCGCCGCCCCCGCGATCCACAGCTATCTGGCTCTCGACGCCCCGCGGCGTCACACCATCACGGCGGGTATCGCCGCCCTCGTCGAACGGCTACGAGCGCGCCGCACCGACTACCTCGCAGACGGCGCCGATGCAGACACCGTCGATCACATGATCCGTGTGGCGGAGACCGCACGGGGTGCGGACGCGTTCCTCTCCGCCATGCTCGACGGGGCGACCCGCACCTGGCCTGCGGCGAACATCCGCGACCTGACCATGGCCGATACCGTGCAGTGGATCCTGGAGAGGGAGACGCGGATTCTCGTTTTCGGCGCGAACGGACACGTGCGCAAGACGCCCTACGTGGCGCCGCCCTTCGTGACGCAGCCCCTGGCTACGGTCGGCACGCACCTGCATGCCCGTCTGGGCGACGACTACACCGTGATCGGCACCACCTTCGGCGAGGGCGAGGTCTGGTTGCACAGGCCATCGCCCGATGACCTTCCCGGGCACTCAACGCCGTTCCTCCAGGAGGTCGGCACCCTCCGTCCGGAGAGCCTCGACGCGCATCTCGCGGGATCCGGACTCGGCGCCTTCCTCGTGGATCTGCGAAGAGCATCCCCCGCGGCTTCGGCAATCCTCGACCGGGCCCACGGAACACACAACGGACCGGAGCTGGAACCGGCCGACATCAGGCGATCGTACGATGCGATTCTGCACGTCGAACGTGTCTCCCCGTGGCACACGTGGGTAGACGAGCGCGGACGCTGGAGCTGATGCCGTCAGGTTCCGCGCGCGACCACGGATCGTGCGTGGCGGAGGACGGGTTCGTCGATCATGCGCCCCTGGAACCGGAACACGCCGCGCTCGTCAGCGGCCGCTTCGAGCACGGCAGTCGCCCAGGCGACCGTCTCTGCGTCGGGGCGGTACGCGGCTCGGATGACCCCGACCTGATCAGGATGGATGCACGCCGTGGCGTGGAATCCGGAGGCGGCGGCATCCGCCGCCTCCCGCCGAAGTCCGTCGAGGTCGGCGATATCGATGTGCACCGCGTCGATCGCCGCCTTCCCGTGCGCGCCGGCCTCGAGTAGAACGCGCGACCTGGCGTAACGCGCGATGTCGCGGTAGCCGCCGTCGGCGTTTCGAGACGAGGTTCCGCCGAGGGACGCGACGAGGTCTTCGGCGCCCCACATCATCGCTGAGACCAGCGGATGGGCGGCGATGCTGTCCGCCTCGTGGACGCCTCGGGCGGTCTCGCACAGCGCGATCAGCGTGTGGCGTTCGTCGAAGACCGAGAGAGAGTGCGCGCTCTCGGTCTTCGCGACCATCACCGTGCGGAACCGGGTGCGGGCGAGCGCATCGAGATCGGCGGCGAACGCCTCGCTGGAAGGAGCGTTCACGCGCACGACGACACGCTCGGGGTCGAGATCCGCACGGACGATGTTCTCGCGGGCGGCGGCTTTCGCGTCGGGGAGGACGGCATCTTCGAGATCGAGGATGATCGCATCCGCCCGCTCGAGCGCCTTGTCGAAACGCTCCGGCCGGTCCGCCGGACAGAACAGGAGTGCGGGTCCGAGACTGAAGGTCATGCGGGCGATCCTTCCGGAAGACAGTGCACGAGAACCGACCGCACAGCGGTGGCGACGACCATGTCGTCCTGATTGCGGCCCGTGTGCCCGATCGTCACGATCCCCTGCCCCGGCCGCGACGATGACAGACGCTTGTCCGCCACGACGCTCTCGGTGTACAGCGTGTCCCCCGCGAACAACGGGTGCGGGAAGGCGATCTCGCCGAAGCCGAGCTGCGCCACCAGAGTCCCCTGGGTCAACTGCGCGACCGATGCCCCCACCATGGTCGACAGCGTCCACATCGAGTTCATCAACCGCGCGTGGAACGGTGCCTGCGCGTCTGCGAAAGCCGCATCGAGGTGCAGCGCCTGTGTGTTCATCGTGAGGGTCGTGAACAGCACATTGTCCGCCTCGGTGGCCGTCCGGCCGGGCCGATGCAGGTACCGGGCGTCGACGACGAACTCCTCGTAGTACAACCCCCGTTGAAGGATGTCGTGCGTGGTCATGGGGCCCACGCTACCCGGCGAGTCCGAGCCCGCGCGCGATGACGAGGAGCTGCACCTCGGTCGTGCCCTCGCCGATCTCGAGGATCTTCGAATCACGGAAGTGCCTCGCCACGGGGAACTCGTTCATGAAGCCGTTGCCCCCGAAGATCTGGGTCGCGTCGCGCGCGTTGTCCATGGCCGCTTCACCACCGACGAGCTTCGCGATGGCTGCGGCCTCCGCGAAAGGCCTGCCCGCATCGCGCAACCGCGCGGCGTGATGCCAGGCGAGTCGTGCGGTGTGCACGCGTGCCCGCATGCGCGCGAGCGTGAACTGGGCGTTCTGCCTCGTACTGAGCGCCGCCCCGAAGATCGTTCGGCTCTTCGCGTACTCCACGGCCGCCTCCAGGCAGCCTTCCGCAGCGCCGGTCGACAGCGCCGCGATCGCGATGCGACCTTCGTCGAGGATGCTGAGGAAGTTGGGGAACCCGGTCCCTCGCTCGCCCAGGAGATTCGATGCGGGCACCCGCGCGCCGTCGAAGGTGAGCGGGTGGGTGTCCGACGCGTTCCATCCGACTTTGTCGTAGGGAGCCTCGACCGTGAAGCCGGGAGTGCCGTTCGGCACGATGATGGTCGATATCTCCTTGCGACCGTTGTCGTTCCCGGTCACGGCGGTGACCGTGACGAAGCGGGTGATGGGCGTTCCCGAGTTCGTGATGAACTGCTTCGAGCCGTCGATCACCCACTCGTCGCCGTCGAGGCGCGCCGTCGTCCTGGTCGCGCCCGCGTCACTACCCGCCTCGGGCTCGGTCAGTCCGAACCCCGCCAGTGCCCGCCCCGCGAGCAGGTCGGGAAGGAATTCCTGCCGCTGGTCTTCGGTGCCGAAGCGGTAGATCGGCATCGCGCCGAGGCTCACCCCTGCTTCGAGCGTGATCGCGATGGACTGGTCGACCCGGCCGAGCGCCTCGATCGCGATGCCGAGCGCCATGTAGTCCCCGCCCTGACCCCCGTACTCCTCCGGGAAAGGCAGACCGAACAGCCCGAGGTCGCCCATCTGCGCCACGACGTCCATCGACAGCGTGTGCGTGCGATCGGCCTCGTACGCCTGCGGCGCCACGACGGTGTCGGCGAACTCGCGCACCATCGCCGCGAGGTCACGCTGCTCCTCTGACAGGTCTTCCATCGTCACTTCTCCTCCGTGGTCACTCGGGCGACCGGCTGGTCGCGCCGCACCTGATCGCCCACCGCGACCAGCAGTCTCACGACCCCGTCGTGCGGGGCGAGCACCGGGTGCTCCATCTTCATCGCCTCGATCGAGACGAGCGGCTCCCCCGCAGACACGGAATCCCCGTCCGACACATGCACTGCGACCACGCTGCCCGGCATCGGCGCCCGCCCCTCCGGCTCCGTCGTCGCCGATCCCGCGTCGCGCGCAGAGAGTCGGAGCCGCATCCGCTGCTTCCTGTCGAGGGGACGCAGCCGTACCGTACGACCATCCTCAGCGACCCACACCGCCCCGTCGCCGTCACGAGCGGAGTGCACAAGAGAGAGCGGCCGCGTAGCGGAGGGGTCGTCGAGCTCGACGAGTTCGTCGGCATCGGTGAGCGCCGTGAAGGGCGCGCGGGCCGCGGCGTCGGCTCCCAGACGCCAGCCGGGAAGATCCCGCCACAGCGCACCGGCGTGTGTCGGCTCCCCGGTCGTCGCTGCAGCGTCCCGAGCCGCGGCGAGCTGCGCGGGCGACGGCCGCTGAACTGCGAGGGGAAGCAGCGACTCGATCAGCCCCGTATCCAGGTCGCCGCGGATGACGCGGGAGTCCTGGCAGAGGGTTCGCAGGAAAGCGATGTTCGTCTCGACGCCCAGTACGACCGTTCGCGCGAGCGCCTCATCGAGCCGTGCGAGCGCCGTCTCACGGTCGTCCGCGAAGGCGATGATCTTCGCGATCATCGGATCGTAGAACCCGGTCACCTCGCTGCCGCTCTCGATCGCCGCATCGACGCGGACTCCGGGCGGCGGATCGAACAGGAGCACCGTTCCCGTGGACGGAAGGAATCCGCGCTCCGGCGATTCGGCGTATACCCGCGCCTCCACCGCATGGCCGCGAAGACGCGGTGTGACATCCAGGGGAAGCCCGTCCGCGACGCGGAGCTGCAGCGCGACCAGGTCCAACCCTGTGACCTCTTCGGTGACGGGATGCTCCACCTGAAGACGCGTGTTCATCTCGATGAAGAACACCTCGTCGGGAGCATCCGCGTCGATCAGGAACTCGACGGTGCCCGCACCGACGTAGTGGACGCTCTCCGCGGCGAGCACAGCCGACGACAGCAGCCGTTCCCGCGTCTGCGCGGGGATTCCGGCCGACGGTGCCTCTTCGATGACCTTCTGGTGACGCCGCTGCAGCGTGCACTCGCGCTCCCCCAGGGCGATCACCGTGCCCTCCACATCTCCGAAGACCTGGACTTCGATGTGTCGCGGGCGTCTGATCAGGCGTTCGAGGATGAGCGCGTCGTCTCCGAAGGCTGCAGCAGCGATGCGACGGGCCGACGCGAGAGCCCCGGCGAGACCGGCGGCGTCCGCGACGACCTCCATGCCTTTGCCGCCTCCTCCGGCGCTCGGTTTGACGAGGAGCGGGTAGCCGACGCCGTCCGCCTCCTCCGCGATCTCGATGTCGGACAGCCCGTTGGCGTCGAACCCCGGGACGACCGGGACACCGTATCGGAGCACGTGATCCCTCGCGCGGGCCTTGTCGCCCATCACCTCGAGGGCCTCGACGGACGGCCCGATGAACACGATGCCACTCTCGGCACACGCCTGCGCGAGTCCGACGCTCTCCGAGAGGAAACCGTACCCGGGGTGGATGGCGTCCGCCCCTGTGGCGCGGGCAGCGGCGATCACCGCATCGATGTCGAGGTAGGACTCGGCCGCCGGCGCAGGACCGATCCGCACCGCAGTGTCCGCTTCGCGGACATGGGGCGCGTGTGCGTCGGCGTCGCTGTACACCGCGATGCTGCGGATACCGAGCGACCGCAAGGTCCGGATGACCCGGCGCGCGATCTCACCACGATTGGCGACGAGGACGGTGCGGAAGGAGATGGTGCTCGAAGACATGGCGATCACATCCGAAAGAGGCCGAACCGTGGTTCGGGAAGAGGGCTGCGCGAGACGACGTCGAGGGCGAGTCCCAGAAGATCCCTGGTCTGTGCGGGATCGATGATCCCGTCGTCCCAGAGCCGGGCGGTCGCGTAATAGGGCTCACCCTGGGTCTCGTACTGGTCGCGGATCGGCGCTTCGAACTCGGCACGAGCCTCGGCGCCCCAGGACTCGCCTCTGGACGAGAGCTGATCCTCCTTGACGGTTGCGAGCACGGAAGCGGCCTGCGCGCCTCCCATCACCGAGATGCGACTCGCCGGCCAGGTCCAGAGGAAGCGCGGCGAGTATGCGCGCCCGCACATGGAATAGTTGCCTGCGCCGAACGACCCGCCGATGATGACGGTCAGCTTCGGCACCCTGGTGCTCGCGACGGCGGTGACCATCTTCGCTCCGTCCTTGGCGATTCCCCCGGCCTCCGCGTCCGAGCCGACCATGAATCCCGTGATGTTCTGCAGGAACAGCAGGGGGATGCCCCGCTGATCGCACAGCTCGATGAAGTGCGCGCCCTTGAGGGCTGATTCGCTGAACAGGACTCCGTTGTTCGCGACGATGCCGATCGGATGCCCATGCAGACGTGCGAATCCGGTGACCAGGGTCGTGCCGTACTCGGGCTTGAACTCGAGGAACGAGTCTGCATCGACAAGGCGCGAGATGACCTCGTGCACGTCGTACGCGGCGTTCACGTCGACCGGCACCACGTCGTACAGGGACGAGAGGTCGGACGGCGCGCGGCTGCTCAGCATCTCCCAGGCAGGAGACGCGGGAGGAGGCAGGGTGGCGACGATGTCGCGGAGGATCTCGAGCGCGTGCTCATCGTCCTCGGCCAGGTGGTCGACGACCCCACTGCGCCGCGCGTGGAGTTCTCCCCCGCCGAGCTCTTCCGCGGTCACGATCTCACCGATCGCCGCTTTCACGAGCGGCGGTCCGCCGAGGAAGATGGTCCCCTGACCGCGGACGATGACAGTCTCGTCGCTCATCGCGGGAACGTAGGCCCCACCCGCGGTGCACGACCCGAGCACGGCTGCGAGCTGCGGGATGCCCTCGGCCGACATCCGCGCCTGGTTGAAGAAGATGCGTCCGAAATGCTCCCGGTCCGGAAACACCTCGTCCTGCTTGGGGAGGAACGCGCCGCCGGAGTCGACGAGGTACAGACACGGCAGCCGGTTCTCCAGAGCGATCTCCTGCGCGCGCAGGTGCTTCTTCACCGTGAGCGGATAGTAGGTGCCGCCCTTCACCGTCGCGTCGTTGCACACGACCATGACGTGACGCCCGTGGACCAGTCCGATGCCGGCGATGACTCCCGCGCCCGGAGCCTCTCCCCCGTACAGTCCGTCTGCGGCGAGGGGCGCCACCTCGATGAACGGGCTCCCCTCGTCGAGGACTCGGGCGACCCTGTCTCGTGGGAGCAGCTTCCCGCGCGCGACATGGCGTTCGCGAGAAGCCTCCGGTCCCCCGCGTGCTGCCGTCGCGAGTCGCTCTCGCAGCTCCTCCGCGAGAGTCTCCTGGGTTGCGGCCATCGTGACGTCCTCCTCGACTCACGTTCGCGCGGGCGAAGCCCTGGCGCGGTGCAGGCATTCTCGGTTAGTGTTCACTAACCCGTTGATTCAGGTTAGCGAGGATTAACTGAGATGACAAGCCCGGTCACCGCCCGAGACCGCGCCAAAGCCGAACGGTCCGATGCGATCCTGCACGCCGCCGCGCGGCTCTTCGCCGCGCGCGGCTACAGCGGAGTCAGCCTGGAAGACATCGGCGCCGCTGTCGGGGTCTCAGGACCCGCCGTCTACCGACACTTCGCGGGAAAACAGGCTCTGCTCGGCGCCGTGCTCGTCAAGGTGAGTGAAGACCTGGTCAGCGGAGGGCGTCGCGTCGCGGCGGCCGCCGACGACCCCGGAGAGCGGATGCGCGCGCTGATCGAGTTCCACGTCGAGTTCGCCCTGGGGAACGCCGAGGTCATCCAGGTGCAGGATCGCGATGTCGCGTTCCTCTCCGAAACGGATCGCGCGGAGGTTCGCCGGCTGCAGCGGACCTACATCGACCTCTGGATGGACACGCTGGCGCCCCTGCATCCGATGCCGGAAGGCCCGGATCAGGACGAGTTGCGCCTGCGCGTCCAGGCCTGCTTCGGGCTGATCAACTCGACGCCGCACAGCACCCGCACCGCAGTCAGACGACGCGCCGCCACCGCGGCCGTGTTGACCGCGATGGCAGATGCGGCGTTGCGGGCGACTATCTGAGGAGCATCGCGCGACCGGGTTCCTCAAGGACATCGGCGACGTCCTTGAGGAACCGTGCGCCTTCTGCCCCGTCGACCAGCCGGTGATCGAACGAGAGGCTCAGGGTCATCAGCTGCCGCAGGGCGATCTCGCCGCGGTGCTCCCACGGCTGCCGACGCACGGCCCCGACGGCGAGGATGCCGGACTGTCCGGGCGGGAGGATGGGAGTACCGGCGTCGACGCCGAACACACCGATGTTGGAGATCGAGAACGTGCCGCCCGCGAGCTCCGCTGGCGAGGTCTTGCCGGAACGCGCGACCTCCGCCAGCGACCTCACGGCGTCCGCCAGACCGACGAGGCTCAACCCGTCCGCGTCTCGGATCATCGGCACGATGAGTCCGCGATCGGTCGCCGCGGCGATGCCGAGGTCCACGTAGTTGTGCTGGACGATCTCACCGGCCGCCTCATCCCACCGCGAATTGAGACCCGGCGTCCGGGCGAGAGCGAGACACACGGCCTTCGCCACCACCGCGAGCGGACCGATCCGGTGCTCCGCGAGTGCGCGATCCTCGCGCAGGTTCGCCAGCAGGTCCATCGTCGCCGTCACATCGACAGTGTGGAAGACGGTCACGTGAGGAGCGGTGAAGGCACTCTGCACCATCGCCGCCGCCGTGTGCTTGCGGACACCACGGATCGGGATGCGTGTCTCCCGTTCTCCGTCGCCGAGGGCGGCCGGACTCGAGGGCACCGGGCTCGACCCGGACCGGTTCGCGGCCGTGGTCGATTCGATCGTCGGGCGCCCCACGTCGCCTCGGCCTCCGACGCGTTCCGCATACGCGTCCACATCGCCGCGCGTGATGAGCCGGTCGCCCACTTCCGCAGCGACGAGCACCAGGTCGATGCCGAGACGCTTCGCGTGCGCGCGCACCGGCGGAGTGGACCGGGGTCGCTCCATCACCGCGTCGACGGCAGCAGACGACACGGCGTCGTGTGGCGCCGCCTCGAGAACCGCGGTGTCCGCCCCCGCCTGGGGTCCTCGGGTTCGACGCACGCGCCGCGCAGGCTTCCCCGCGGTCGAGGGTGCGGCACCGTATCCCACGAGGTTCGGCTGCGCCTGCTCGCCGGTGCCGGACGTGGGCGCCGCCGTGTCCTGCTCCTCGCCGATCACATCGAAGGCGATCAATGGGGCGCCGACGGCGACGGTCTGGCCGGCTTCGGCGTGCAACGTCGACACCGTCCCCTCATAGGGCGAGGGCAACTCCACGATGGCCTTGGCGGTCTCGACCTCTGCGAGGGTCTGATTGAGGGCGACCGTGTCGCCGGGTGACACGAGCCAGGTCACGACCTCGGCCTCGGTCAGCCCTTCCCCGAGATCGGGAAGCCGGAACTCCGCGATCATGCTTCTGCTCCCGTCAGACTGTTCGGCCGGTCCAGCACCCGATCTACCGCGTCGAGCAGCCGATCGAGGTCCGGAAGGTGATACTTCTCGAGCTTGGCCGGCGGATAGGGGATGTCGTGACCCGTGACCCGCAGCGGAGCGGACTCGAGATACTCGAAGCAGCGCTCGGTGATGCTCGCGATCACCTCCGCAGCGACGCCGGCTTCACGGGACGCCTCGTGGGCGACCACGACCCGCCCGGTCTTGCGCACCGACGCGGCCACCGAGTCGTAGTCGACGGGCGAGAGCGAACGGAGATCGATCACCTCGAGGGAGATCCCCTCGTCTTCCGCGGCTTCCGCGGCCTGCAGGGCGGTGGCGACCATCGCGCCGTAGGTGATCACAGTGGCGTCCGTCCCGCTGCGGACCACACGCGCCAGCCCCATCGGTGGCGCATCCGCGAGCGGGGCATCCAGGTCGACATCGCCTTTGTGGTGGTAGAGCCGCTTCGGCTCGAAGAAGATCACCGGATCGTCCGAAGCGATCGCCTGCCGCAGACTGCGATACGCGTCCTCGGGGTTCGAGACCGCGATCACGCGCAGACCTGCGGTGTGCACGAAGTAGGCCTCGGGCGACTCCGAGTGGTGCTCGGCAGCCCCGATCCCGCCCGCCCACGGGATCCGGATGGTGATCGGCATCTTCACCCGGCCCTGGGTGCGGTAGTGCAGCTTCGCGACCTGAGCGACGATCTGATCGAAAGCCGGATACACGAACCCGTCGAACTGGATCTCGACCACGGGCCGGTATCCGCGGAACGCGAGGCCCACCGCGGTGCCGACGATCCCGGACTCGGCGAGGGGCGTGTCGATCACGCGCGCTGCACCAAACTCGTCGAGGAGCCCGTCTGTGATGCGGAAGACGCCGCCGAGCTTGCCGATGTCCTCGCCGAGCAGGACGACCCTGTCATCGTCGCGCATCGCCTGGCGAAGCCCCGCACCGAGTGCCTTCCCGAGAGTCATCTCGGTCATGATCAGGCCTCGCTCTCGAAGCTCGCGAGGTACGCGGCGTACTCGCCGCGCTGGCGCTCGAGACCCGTGTGGGACTCTGCGTAGACGCCGTCGAACACGGCGAGCGGCGGGCGCGTGACCATCCCGAGGCATGCAGCGCGCATCTCCTTCGCCACGGCGTCCGCCGCGGACTGCGTCTCGGCGAGATGTTCTTCCGTGAGGTCGCCGGTTGCGCGCAGGTGCGCTTCCAGGCGCGCGATCGGGTCGCGTCGACGCCAGGATTCGAGTTCGGCCTCGTCGCGGTAGCGCGTCGGGTCATCCGCCGTCGTGTGGGGTCCCATGCGATAGGTGACGGCCTCGATGTACGCGGGCCCCTTCCCCGATCGCGCGTGCTCCAGCGCCCAGCGCATCGCTGCCATGCAGGCGAGGACGTCGTTGCCGTCGACCCGGACGCTGGGGATGCCGAACCCGGGCGCTCGTCCGGCGATCGGGTACTGCGACTGCACCGTCACCGGCTCGGAGATCGCCCAGTGGTTGTTCTGGCAGACGAAGACCACGGGAGCCTGGTAGGAGGCGGCGAAGATCATCGCCTCGTTGACGTCACCCTGACTCGTCGCTCCGTCGCCGAAGTAGGTCACCGCCACTTCGTCGGCACCATCGTGCTGGATGCCGAGCGCGTAACCCACCGCATGGAGCGTCTGCGCCCCGATGATGATCTGCAGCGGCGCGACACCCAGCACCGCCGGGTCATAGGCTGCGCCCTCCTCACCGCGCCACATGCGGACGTAGTCGCCCGGCTCGGCACCTCGTGCATAGATGACCCCGGTCTCGCGGTAACTGGGGAAGATGTAGTCTCGCTGCGCGATCGCGCGAGCGGTGCCGATCTGCGTGGCCTCCTGTCCCTGACAGGGTGCCCAGAGCCCGAGCTGACCCTGGCGCTGGAGCGCGACGCCCTCGGCGTCGATCCGGCGGAGGATGACCATGTCGCGCAGCAGCGAGCGCAACTGCGCGACATCGACGTCGCTCACGAAAGGATCGAGCCGGGGGTTGGAGATGCGACTTCCATCCGGAGCGAGCATGCGCTCGGACAGCTCCAGGTCCTGGGCGGTGTCTGCGATGGGGGTGATCTGCGGTGACATCGTCGTCCTCCTCCTCGGCGGCCCTCGTGAGGCGCCGCGCGGTGGCACCGGCGTCATCGCCGGCATGGTCTGAGAGTACGTCCGCTCAGCACCTCGCTCAAGCATTCTCAGACGCCTTGAGCATGTTGCTCAGTTTCGGCCGATCACGTGCTGCTAAGGTTTGGCACTATGCCAGGACTGGACCGCATCGATCTCGAGCTTCTCGCCGCGCTGGCGGATGATCCGAGGACCACCATCGTCGCGCTCGCCGAGAACCTGGGGCTGTCGCGGAACACGATCCAGGCGCGGATGGCCCGACTCGAGCAGAGCGGGATCTTCCTCTCCTACGAGCGGTCGTTCTCCCCCGACGTTCTCGGCTTCCCCCTTCAGGCATTCGTGAGCATCGGTGTCCGCCAGACCGAGTTGCCGCGCATCATCAACGAACTCGCCCGCATCCCCGAGGTCGTGCAGGCGCACGGGCTCAGCGGCTCGATCGATCTGCTCGCTCGAGTGGCCTGTCGTGATGCGCGTCACCTCTTCGACACGGACGCCCGCATCCTCTCGATCGAGGGAGTCGAGCGTACGGAGACCTCGCTCGCGATGGGCGAGGTCATCCCGTTCCGGGTCGCCGGCCTCATCGGCCTCGCGCGACGGGAATCCTGAGGAACTGGCGGATCGCGCCCGCCGCTTCGGCAGGCGTCTCGTAGTGGATGAGGTGCCCGACGTGGGCGATCTCGACCAGACGGGCGTCCGGAAAGAGCTTCGCGAGCTCCCGTTCCGCCTCGATGGGTGTGATGTCATCGCGCTCAGCGGCTACGAGCAGCGTCGGTACATCGATGTCCGGCGCGAACTTCCGCACGTCGTTGGACACGCTCGCGACGAAGGCATCGCGAAGCACGTCCCGATCGGAGAACCGGGAGAAGTACGTGTCGTGCTGGTCGTGGATGAAACGACGAAGCTCGGGGTCCTTCGTCTTGGCCATCGTCACGCTCATCACTCTCACGATGATGCGGTTGCGGAGCAGCGCCGTTCCGAGCTTCTCCGGGAGGCGGGCACCGAGCGCGTAATAGAGCACGGCGAGACGCGTCATGAGCCCCTTGGGACCTTCGAGCGCAGGAGCTCCGATCGGGTTCAGCAGGACGAGTCGAGGCGTCTGCAGACCGCGCGCGACGGCCGCGGCGGTGACGATCGACCCGAAGGAGTGCCCGAGGATGACAGCGCCGGGCGCCACGGCCGTCGCGAAGTCGGTGAGCCAGTCGGCGTACTCGTCGAGGTCGTGCCGCCGTCCAGGCAGCGGACCCGACTCTCCGAAACCGGGAAGGTCAGGGGCGATCACACGGACTTCGGGAAGGTAGGCCAGGACGGGTTCGAGCCCGTGGTGCTCACCGCGGAAGCCGTGCGACGCGATCACCGTCGTCTCTGCATCCTCTGGTCCGTACACCCAGTACGCCGTCGACGCGCCCCGCAGCTCGATCTCTCGGCGCTGCACGGGGAGTCGACGAAGACGGTCCTCGTAGGGGGAAGGCACGGTCATGCTGCCAGTCTACGAGCCGCCATGCGCCGTGTCGGAATGTCGGAGGGCGACCGTAGCCTGGGTTCCAGCCGCCATTCGCGGAGTACTACCGCGCGCAACCGCGATTCAGACGTGGTGAGGTAGCCTCACGAAGAGATGCTGTCGGTGCGAGAACAAGGAGCAGCGTATGCAGTTCACGTCCGCCGACGTCAATCAGGTGGAGGCCACGTGGCAGCAGTTCGTCCCTTCGGCCTCACTCCAGAACGCAGACCCTCACCGCTTCCGATTCGACTGGAGGTCCGAGGAACTCGGCAACGTGGCACTGGTGAACTATCGCCTCGCCGCTCAGGTGCAATGCCTCGCCGAACCGCACGACCAGCTGCTCGTGTGCCGCGTCGACGCGTCGGACGCACACGTCTGGTCCTCGCGCCAGAACTTGGATCCGCGTGTCCCGTGGATCTCCGACGGGACGCAGGTCGAGGCCACATGGGAGCGCACCGCTGACGTGCGCGCGTTCGTCATCGATCGTCGCGCGGCCGAGATCAGGGCCCGTCAGCTGACGGGCGATGACGACATGGAATTGCGGGTGAACGGGCTGGCGCCGCACTCGGCGGACGACGCGCGCCGCTGGGAGGCCGCGTTCTCCTACCTCATCGACGCCGCGGGAACGGCGGGGGCGAACCCGCTCGTGGTCGCCGAATTCGAGCGACACGCCGTGATGATGACCCTCGCGGGGTTTCCCACCACGTTCACCGATTCGCTCCAGCGTCCTCCGCAGCGCTCGGGGGCGCCCGCGTCCGTCCGGCGTGCCCTCTCCTATATCGATGAGAACGCGCATCGCCCCATCACGATCGACGATGTCGCCGCGGCATCGTTCATCTCGACGCGCGGCCTGCAGTACGCGTTCCGTCGCGCCCTCGACATGACGCCCGCCGATGCCCTGCGTCGTGCGCGGCTGGACGGAGCGCACCGAGACCTCCGCGCCGGCAACGGCCGCAGCGTCGCCGAGGTGGCACGGCGATGGGGCTTCAGCAACTCGTCACGCTTCGCTTCCGCGTACCGAGAGGCCTTCGGCGCGCCACCGACGCTGCACGCAACGTGACAGCGCGCGAAGACCTCTGTTCGCCCCCGACGGCGGGTCGTTGCCCGACGGCGGGTTCCTGTGACTTCTTTGGCTAGAGTTCGAGTATCCCGGACCGCCTTCTCGGTCCTTCGAGCATTCCATCGAGGAGCACCATGGTCCACGCCGTCTTCACCGCCGAATCGCGCACTGACTGATGGGGAGCCTCTACTACGGCGACGCTCAGACGCCCATCCAGATCGAGGACCGCGCACTCGCACACCTCAAGGTCGTGATCGCGACCAAGCTTCGTCGCAATGAGAGCTTCACCCTGTCGTGGCGGCATCCCGACGGCGAAGCGCCCGGACGCTCGACGTTGTGGCTGCACCCCTCGATTCCGCTGCGATTCGTGTTCCAGGAGCCGGAGTCTCCCGAGTTGAGCAGAAGGTGGATCGAAGAGCTCGCCCACTCGGCCAGTTCCACCGGAGGCATCACCCTGGTCGAGGAGCACCTCGAAGCGGGCGCCGCAGACTGATGGCCTGCAGGCGGCGCGCGTGCAGGCCATCAACTGAGTTCACACGGACTCGTCACCACTGGAGCTGACCGAGCGACGGGTGGTCGGATCCCCGGTCGCGGGGTCGACATACGTCCGTGAGACCGTCTCAGTTCGACGACGTCGCGCCAAGAGCACGATCCCGATGAGGAAGATCACGACTCCCGCCCCCATCAGGATGTAACCGACCATGTCGAGGTTCACCCAGGGCACGTCCACGTTGACCGCGAAGACGAGGATCGCTCCGATCACGAAGAGTGCGATTCCGCTGCCGATGCTCATGATTCCTCCCGTTCCGCGACACGGTGCCGCCTCATCGGAGGATGACGCGTCTCCCATCGGCCCGCGAGGGGCTTGACAGGCGCCGGTCAGAGGAAAACGCGACCTTGAAGGTCAGGCTGCTTGCGAACCCGACCCGTGCGACCACAGGTCGGGGCCGAACACCTCGTAGGAGATCAGCTCCGCGGGAACGCCTCGCGCCATCAGGGTGGCCCGCGCGTCCCGCATGAAGGCGAGGGGTCCGCACATGAACACCATGGCGCCGTCCGGCAGATCCACCTCGGAGAGATCCATCCGGCCGGGCAACGCAGGATGAAGGGTGGGAGCGTCTTCCGCATCCTTCGTGTACCAGTTCTGCGCCCTCGCGTCATCCATCGCGAGCACCTGCCGGCGAAGCGACGCGTACAGCGCATGCGTGTCGTGGGCACGGTCAGCGTGGAACAGTCGCACCGTACGGCCCGGCGATCGACGCGACAGATCCTCGAGGATCGCGGCGATCGGCGTGATGCCTATGCCTGCCGACACCAGGACGAGAGGGCGGTCCGAGTCGTCGAGGATGACATCCCCCGATGGTTGCGACACGTCCAGTACGGTGCCGGGCTGCGCGTGCTCGTGCAGCCATGTCGACACCTGACCGTCCGGTGTCCCGTCCGCACCCCGGACGCGCTTGACCGTCACGCGCAGCGCATCGCCCCGCGGGCCCGAGGAGATCGTGTACTGACGGGGTTGCCGTGAACCATCGGGAAGGTCTACCGCGATCGCCACGTACTGTCCGGTCCGATGAGGAGCGACGGGTCCGGACACGGGCGCGAGGACGAGGGAGACGATGTCTTCTGCCTCCTCGATCCGCTCCACCACACGGTGCGCTCGCCACGGGTGTTCTGGATCGGTTCCCCCAACGCGTACAACCGAGACTCTTCCGCGATCAGCGCGCAGCCGAAGAGCCAGTACACCTCTTCCCACGCTGAACGAACCTCGGGGGTGACTGCGTCGCCGAGAACGGCCCCGACAGCGGCAAGCAGATGACGTTCCACGACGGTGTACTGGCGCGCGCGGACGCCCAGAGACACGTGCTTGTGGGCGATCCGACGCATGATCGGTGAGAAGTCAGGCGCATCCGGATCGATGAGATGAACGGCGAAGGCGACGATCGATGCCGCAAGCGCTTTCGGCTGTTCACCGATGGCCTGATTCGCACGATTGAACACTCGGAGCAGTTCCGGGTGCGCGGCGAACATCTGCCGATAGAAGAGGGTGGTGATCTCGTCCGCATGCGCGGCGACCGCGCCCGAAGTGGCACGAACGACGGCTTCGGATTCCTGTGAGAGCTTCATGCTGTTCCTTCCCGACGAGTGTCTACGTATCTCTCACCTTCGCCGAAGTCGCCCGCCAATATGTTGCGTTCTATCGCGTTATTCCCGGCAGAACGGCGTGCACGCTCGGAACCGGCCCCTCTACGCTCGCCCCATGCCACGCCAAGCACACGACTTCCGTGGGTTGACGCAACCCCGTCGGCTCCGGCTGCTTGACGCGATCCAACGCAACCCCGGACGCGCAGCCGGAATGTTGTCGGCGGAGACGGGCATTCCTCTCAACACCGTGCGCGACCACCTCCGTGTTCTGGAGGACGAGGGCCTGATCCGGAGGGAGACCCAGCACACCGGCGGTCGCGGCCGCCCTGCCATCGTCTTTCATCCCGTCGGCGCCGGGGCATCGAACCACGTCGCGCAAGCACGGGTCGAAGGCGCCAGCAAGAGGGGACGGTTGCTGCGCGCGATCACACGCGAGGCGCCGGCCATCCTCGACGACGCGGCCCTGAGGCAGGTGGACGTCCTCTTCGAACACCTCGACGACGCGGGACTGAGCCCCGTCGTGGACGAACGCGAGCTGAGGTTCGACCTGACGCCCTGCCGCTACCATCGCCTCATCGAGGAAGACCAGGAACTCGTGTGCGGCGTGCACGAGCGCCTGGTGCATGACGTGCTCCTTCACAGCGGAGGGCCGCTCGTCGTCAAGAGCCTGGAACCATTCGTCACGGCCCACGCGTGTCGTCTGCATCTCACGTTCGTGACACCCTCCGACGGGACGGAGACGGGGAACGCTCAGTCATGACGCGACGCACATGCGGCATCCCCGACTCCCTCGGCAAGCGCTCCGGCCCGGATCGCTTGACTGGCGACAGAATCACCCCACGAACGCGCGACGTTGCGCTACGGTTCTGGGCTAGGACGTACCCAGGAACGGGGTGGTGGCGATGTTGCTTTCCGGCGGACCACTGGAGCGACGGTCCATCAGCGATGAGGTCTACGCTCGATTGCAGGACGCGATCGTCAGCGGTGAACTCGCTCCTGGCCAGCTCCTGAGGGACTATGAACTCGCCGAGCGCTTGGGAACGTCGAAGACTCCTATTCGCCACGCGCTGGACCGGCTTGCCGACATCGGATTGGTGCAGATGCAGCGCAACCGGTACACACGGGTTGCTCCGATCGAGGTGGACCGCGTCCGCAATGCTGTCGACCTCTTCGGCGACATCTGGATCGGCTCAATACGTCATGTGATGCCTCTCGTCGAAGATGACGACGTCGCCTACCTGATCGACCTGTCGGACGACCTCGCCGCCTCCGCCCGGGCCGAGAACGTCGGCGCGTTCGGGACCGCACTGCGCACCATCGCGACGGGGTTCGCTCGGATCGAAGGAAACGGTGCACGAGTGACAGTCATCGATCTGCTCAGCCCCCAGATCCGTCGTTTCGGTCAGCACGCGCGAAGCGCCATCGAATGGGCGTCCGTCGAGAGCTTCGCCTCCGAACTGCGCCGCACCCTCATCGACAGGGACGCGGTCGCCATCCGCGCCTGCCTCGTCATACTGTTCGATGATCTGCTCCCGGCCGCGATCGCGAGGGCCTCCCTCCCTCCATCCGCAGAATGAGTCGCGGCGTTCGTCCGTCGGGATCCTCGACGAGCAGACCCGCCGTGATCGTTGCTGCCCGAGCGTACTCTCAGAGCTTCACTCGTCGGGCGGTGATCAATAGAGTTCCACGAGCGCTCGCGCATCGAAGTCGCCGATGTCGCGGTACCGCTCAGACAAGATCTTGGCGGCCCATTCCGGATCGCCGAGCAGCGGTCGCCCCACCGCGAGGAGGTCGAACTCGCCGCTCTGCAGACCTGCGATCGCATCCGACGGGGACGCGCCCTGAGTGCCGCGACCCAGGAATACCGAGTGGAAATCCGGTCCGTCCGTGCCGATGGATCCGACGGCGATGGCTGGTCTCCCCGTGAGCTGTCTCGTCCAGCCTGCCGCAGTACGGCGCGAGCCTGGAAAGAGCGGCTCCCACCAACGTCGCGTCGAGGCATGCATCAGATCGACTCCTGCGTCGGAGATCGGTCTCAGGAAGCGCTCGAGGTCGCGGGGCGTCTCGGCTATGCGAGCAGCGTGGTCATGCATCTTCCATTGCGACCAGCGGAAGCTCACGATGAAATCGGGTCCGGTCGTCGCGCGGATCGCGCGGACGATGTCTACGGCGAATCTCGACGGTTCGCCGTATGCGTCCCGGCGAAGGTTCGTCCTGCCCCACATGAACTGATCGATGAGAAAGCCATGTGCGCCGTGAACCTCGACGCCATCGAAGCCGAGGTTCTCTGCGATCGTCGCGGATCGAGCGAAGGCCTGGATGACTTCGTCGATATCGGAGCGATTCATCGTCTCCCCGAGAGGTCGGCCCTCGTGATCCACGCCACTCGGACTGAGCACACGGGCGGTGGGTTCGAGCGACATGCCGGGGTCGCGGTCGACACCTGCGTGCACGAGCTGGAGGAGTATCGGCGCGCCCGCTCCGTGGACGTCGTCGACGGTGCGCTGCCAGGCCGCTTGCGCGGCGTGCCCCGCGATCGTGGGAAGCAGCACGTGATTCGAAGCGCTCGGATGATCGATGAACGTGGCGCCGGTTACCAGAAGCCCGACGCCGTTCTCAGCCCTTCTCCGGTAGAACGCTCGGAGATCGTCATCAGGAACGCCGTTCTCGCAATGCCCGACCCCCATCGGCGCGAGGACCACACGGTTGGCGAGTACGGTGTTTCGGACGGTGAACGGTGTGCTCAGGTCGATGGTCATTTCTCACGACTCCGCACAGTGTTCTGGAGAAGGAACCCCGCGAGGGCTGCGCTGGCGTATCCGATGACGCTCAAACCGAACATCACCGGTACCGCGGCCGCAGGACTCGCCATCGTGGACAGCAGAGCCGCAGCGACAGCAACGCCCACGAGTGAGCCCATCTGGCGGTTCACGTTCAAGACAGCGCCGGCCAGGCCGGTGTCGCGTGAGTCCACGCTGTTCAACATCGCCGCGGTCATGGCCGGCGACGCGATGCCGAGCCCGAGATGAGCAACAGCCAAGCAGACCGCGAGCCACGGGTACGACACACCGCCGAGCGAGACCAGTGCAAGGATCGCCACAGCGACAGCCGCCGCACCGGTGCCCATGATGATCGCCTGACGAGCGCTGAGCACCTTGCCCAGGCGAGAGAAGGCGAGGTTGCCGACGACGAACACCGCCATCATGGGTAGGAGTTGGAGGCCGGCGATGAGCGGACCGGATCCCATCGCCTGCTGGAGGACGATGGAGACCAGGAAGACCCCGCCGAACAGACCGACGTTCATGAACACGCCCACCACGTTCGCGAGGCTGAACTGAGTGTTGCGCAATACCCTGAGCGGGTAGACCTCGGCCCCACTGACGCGCTGCCACCACACGAAAACGACGAGACCGACAACGGCAGCGGCGATGCCGGCCAGCGGCAACGGGGCCGTCCAGCCCTGCTCGGGGCCTTCCATGAGCGCTACTGCGGCACCGGACACAGCGAGTGCGAACAAGCCGTGTCCGAGCAGAGGAACACGGGCGATGCGTCCCGGAACCGCAGGAAGCACCCGCAAGGACATCCAGACCGCGACAAGGCCGATCGGAAGGTTCACCCAGAAGATCCATCGCCATCCGAGTCCGGCAACGACGAAACCGCCGATCATCGGACCCAGCGCGGCTGCGGCAGCTCCCATCGCCGCCCACAGCCCGATCATGCGCTGACGCACCCCTGCCTCCGGGTAGCAGGCTGCGAGCAGCACCAGCCCGGCGGGTTGGAACAACGCTGCTCCGAACCCCTGCATCACGCGTGCGCTGATGAGGAGTGACGGGTCTGTCGCGATGCCGGCGAGCAGGCTTGCGAGGGCGAACAACACGATCCCACACACGTATATGCGACGGGCCCCTAAACGACCGGCGAGGTCTCCCGCGAGGAGGAGGAGCCCTGCGACGGCGAGAACGAATCCGTTGACGATCCACGCGACCTGCGCGGTAGACGCACCCAGATCCGCGCCGACCTGAGTGGTGGCGACGTTGACGACCGTCGCGTCGAGATTGCCGACGAAGAAGCTGAGCCCGATCGCGAACACTGGGGCGAGGCGCACGGTCGTCTGCCCGGATACTTCGACGCTACTCACCGGCGATCGCCTCCATCCGAGTTGTCTCATCTCGGGTGTCCAAGGCCGACATGTCTTCGCGTGCTCGTTCCACCGCTTCATCGATGCTCATGACCTGCGGCAGCGCCAGCGTGGAGACGATCGCAGACAATCGCGACGTCAGATCTCCGCCGACGACGTGGACCGGCAGGGCGAGCTCCCGCAGCGTGTCGAGGAGAAGATCGCTCGAACGTTGTCTGAACTCCTCGGAGACGGGGCGGTGGCCATCAGCGACGAGAGGGAACTCGATGGGCAGATGGACGAAGACGTCATATGACCGCGTGGCGTGGCGCTTCACGACCGCGCCGATCGCGGCCATCGAGATATCCAGCGCCTGTGCTTCCCCGCTCTCGCGCGACGGCAGGCTCGTCGGATCCTCCGGGTTGATCCCGACCTCAGCGCGGATCATCCCGTACGACCATTCGTGCAGGGAAGATCCGTCGGAGATGAACCCTTCCGGTAGGCGGCCTTCGTGGCTGTACCGCTCCGAGAACCGCAGTATTCCGAGCTGGACCAGTTCCGCCACCCCGCAGTCTTCGAGTCGGCGGCCGGGGGCGACGTCAGGAAGAAGCTCTCGCATGGTTCTCGCGTGCGTCCGTGGGACGCCCGTGAGATGAGACAGCGCGTGAGAAGTGGTGGTCTTGCCCGTGGAGTATGTACCTGAGATTGCGATCTTCATGGGTTCCCGGTGCCTTTCGATGCGGGGAGAGCGTGAGCGAGGTTGTACCGCGACGAGATCGGACCGAAGCGACCGACGAAGTCTGTGACTCGCCAAGGCCGCTCTCCCAAGGGCAGCAAACGAGTTCGGGCGACGCGTACGGTCGAGTCGAAGTCGCTCTCCGGGTGGCACTGTGGACCCTGAGAGACCATCTCGACCTGACGCATCCAGAGGTTCTCAGACATTGATCTGTCCATGTCATCCAGGGAATAGAGCAGCAGCTGACTGATCTGCGCCTGTCCGAGCACGCAGTTCACGAACGTCGGTATCGATGCGTATGACGAGCCGATATCGACGAACTCCTGATGACTCGTCTTCGACACCGGCACCCGGATGGTGAACTCGTCGATGAGCAAGCCGTCACCGATCACGATCTGGTCTGATTTGAAGCCTTCTCCGAAGTAGCGATCGGCCCTGCCCCCGAGCACCTCCTCGACATCGTGATGCGTGCGGGTGAGACTGCATGCCTGGGCTTGCAGCGCGACGAGTTCCAACTCGACGCGGAGTGCGCCGACGGTGAACCGCATGGTGAACAGCGCGCTGCTCGACAGGAGCGGGTTCTCATGTTGACGCACATCCGCGAGCTCGCCCCTGATCTGGATGTCCTCGAGATCGTTGACGGCGCTGGTGCCGGCGCGGATGACGACCCGGCGCAGCCATACCCACGGACGTGCTGCAGGCGGCAAGTGCAACACGTCCAGCAACATCACCTCCGCGAGCTGCACCGCAGCCAACAGCGCGTCGACCGTGGAGAGGTGCGGCAACCGGCTCGCCTGTCCGCTCTTCGCCGACCAACCCTCCGGATACGTCACGCTCAACGCGGCTCTCACGGTCGCCCCGCCACCTGCAGCACCCTGGACCGCGATGCGATGCAGGCGCTGCTGCACCCCTCGGAATCCGCCTCCGAGATACCGCTGCTCTGCATCGCCCAGCACCTCAGAAACCGAAACGCGACGCACACCGACCATCTCGATCAGCCTCCTAGGGCATCAGCTCATGTCTTCGATCAAAGACTAACGCGTGACACGTTACCTGGCTGGGTACTACCAGCTATCCGCAGTTCGACGTTTGGGCTGAGGACGTGGAGCCAGTGGGAAACGCACGAGAGAAAACGCGGAAGGCCCCACAGACAACGCGGGGAACACGGTTCCCCGAGGGATGGTACGGGTGACGGGCCGTCCAGCGTCCACGATGTGGTGCGATCGGGGCAAGACATCGCCTTCGCGGCCGATCGGATCTAGGCGTGACCTTCGTGCCGGCTTTCTTCTTGAAATTCCACGGCGACCCTTCTTCGTGTGTTCCCGCGTGCATCTGCTGTTGTCCGGCGACCCGGTCGAGTACATCCGCCGGTTCAATGAGTTCGTGGCATCCGCTGATGGTCTATGTGGGGATGTGGTCCAGGTGGGGTGTCCTGTAGCTTCCCTCCCCTCTCAGGACACCCCACGCTCGAACCGTCAGCGCTGTTGCGGCGGTTCTCAGTCCGTGACGGTCCCCGCTCTCGGTTATCGCGACTGGTGCCGTCGTGTGGGCTGCGACTCAGCTCGTAGCCGCATGCTCAGCTGTCAGATGTGGCATGGGTGGTGGTGAGCGAGTGCAGTTCCGCACCTTCTCGGCGCCATCGCCGACCGTGACCATCCGTGAATTCCATGCGTGTTACTGCCCACCGATCACGTCGTGTGATCGGGCTCACGGGACCGTGGATCTCTTCGATGGGTTTGGGGATCGTCCAGTGATATCTCGTGTGGCGAAGAAGCACGTACTGGCCTGGGGGAAGGACGGTCACTGTTGCCACCGGCAGCGGGGTACCTGTCCGATCAGCACTCCAGACTCGGACGTCGAAGAGGGGCGTATCTGAGGCGTTGCGTACTGTGAAGCCGCTGTCTTGCTCACCACTGTCGAAGGTGTGCGCTCGGCATTCGATGGCCCACGCGGATACACGGCTCGCTTGCCATCGAGCGACTTCCTCGCGTGTCCGGTCGTCGCGGGCGACTTCGACGGCGCGCAGACGTCTGGACTCCCATGCCGTCCACAGCGCCGCGGCTACGGCGACTACGGCAGCGATTGCACTCATGACCTGGGCGATCTCGCTCATTTGTTCCTTTCAGGCGGAGAGAGTGCTTGGTGCGCCACCTACATCGCGCCGGCCGAATGTGCTCGCGGCGTTCGAGTTGCTCCGCTGCGACGGGGTTGCTCCGACAGGCTATGTGCGGTCGTGATCCGCTGGATGTGCCGGATTCTAGGATCCTGGGATGGCGCAGATTGGGTTCGGTTTCTCTTCTTTGACGGCCGTGCTCTGCACCATCCTCAGATGTGAGCAGCGGAGGACGTCGCGAGGGTTCCCGCTAATGTGGTGTGTTCGACAGGTCGAGGGAGCCAGACAGCGGTGAAGACGCGTAGTGACCAGGATCCGCTGTGGTGGACGATCGTCTCCGTGGCCGTGCAAGTGGTTGGCGTGTTCGCCGCTTCACAGCTCATCGCGTGGGCGTTCCGTGAACCGGAGAAGAACGGACTCCTGAAGGGTGTTCTCTTCTCGGGCGCCGCGGTGGTCCTGATCATCGCCGTCGGGTTCGCTGTCACCGGCAAGGTGCGTGAGCATGCCAGGGCGAAGAAGGTCAAGAGCGTGCGTGAGGAGCAGCGGACCCTCCTCAGCGACAACCTGATGCCGGTGGCCGCGACGATCGCGAATATGGCGCGGCTGCCGCATAGTGCCCGTCGCACCGCCTTGCGTAATGTCGCACAGGCAGGGGCCGGCGCACTCAGCGGCATCATCGACAGCGAGGTGTCCCGGGCACGTGCCGTCGTCTACGAGATCGATATGGACAGCACGCCGATCCGGATGGTTCCGATCGGGCACGCGGGCCGCGGAGACCGCCCCCGCCCGTTCGTGGCACGTACCGAGCGCGGTGATGGGGCGTTCGATTTCATTGCCGCACTCGAGACCGCGTTCTATCCGGACCTGACGAAGGAGAAGCCGGCCGGGTACAAGGGCACTGCGCAGGGGTACAACACGTTCATCAGCGTCCCCATCTACACCGAGACGGGTACGTATGGCATGGTCACCCTCGACGCGCTGAAGGCGGACACGCTGAACAACGGTCATGTCGCGCTCGTCAAGCTGCTCGCCGAAACCATGTCGATCGCTTACGAGGTCGGACAGGACGAAGACAGCGCGGACGAGGACGACGACACCGGCGCCTGCCCTCCCCCTGTTGTCGGAAGTGAGGCGTAGACTGTGGCCATGGAGAAGCGCAACTGGCAGGCCGTGAAGACGTCCGGTGGCTATGGCGTCCTGAAGATCAACGGCGAGCAGATCAAGAAGGCCATCATCGTGCGTAACGCCGAGGCGAGCCAGGTTAAGCCCTCAGGTCGAGTCAACGCCGCGACCGCGAACTGACCACAACCGAGCGTGCCATCACGGCGCGCTGGCGTCCCCGGTGCGCAGGAGGCCAGTCGTGGCCAATTCGCTTATCTGAACACCGTCGACAGACACAAGTGCAACCTTCTAGATCCGCGGAGTTATGCGGATCCGAGAGCTTTGAACGGTAGGGCGGGTCGGACTTGAACCGACGATCGTTGGGTTATGAGCCCACTGCCTTAACCAGCTTGGCCACCGCCCCGTACACCCTCAAGCCTAGCGTCAGGGGCGGTCAGGCCCGTGTCGCAGACTCGTGGGTTCCGAGGTGTCCGAGATACGCATCGGCGTTCGCGATCAGTCCCGAACGTTCGTCGTCGCTGAGCGTTCGGCGGACCTTCGCCGGCACGCCGGCGACCAGGGAGCCGGCGGGGATCTCGGTGCCGCCCAGCACCACCGCACCTCCGGCGATCAGGCAGCCGGCGCCGATCACCGCTCCGCTGAGGATCACAGCTCCCATGCCGACGAGAGAGCCTTCGCCGATCGTGCACCCGTGCACTACCGCGTTGTGTCCGATCGACACCTTGGCGCCGACCATGACGGGGTGCCCGGAGTCCACGTGCACCGAGACGTTGTCCTGGACGTTCGCGCCGGGACCGATGACGATCCCCGCGGAATCTCCCCTGAGCACCGCGTTGTACCAGACGCTGCTGCCCGCTCCCAGCATCACGTCCCCGACGATGCGCGCGCCGTCGGCGACGAACGCCGTGTCGTCGATGGAGGGAGTGCGGTTCGGGAGGGCGAGGATCGAGGCTCCGGAGGCGATGCTCATGAGGCGAGACTACCCTCACTTCCGCGGAATCACGCGGAAGTGAGCCGAGCCTCAGCTTGCTTGCGGAATGTCTCAGGCTGAGTAGCGTTGTCTCCATCAGATACGAGAATCCGTTCCGGAGGAGCACAAGATGAGCAAGGCACAGACCGTTTCCACCACCGCCATCGACCCGACCGTGGCTGCAGGGGCGGCCCAGTTCCTCTCCCCTGTCGTGCTCGGTCTGCAGGCATTGACCATCAACGGGAAGCAGGCGCACTGGCACGTGCGCGGCGCCAACTTCGTCGGGGTCCACGAGCTTCTCGACACGATCGTCGCGCATGCCGGCGACTTCGCCGACACAGCGGCAGAGCGGATCGTCGCGCTCGGCCTGCCGATCGACGCGCGCGTGAGTGCGGTCGCCGAGAAGTCCGGCGCGACCACCGTGCCCGCGGGCTTCACGCAGTCCGATGAGCTGATCCGTGCCGTCATCGCCGACATCGACGCGATCCTGACCGATGTCAAGGCGGCCGTCGACGGCCTGGACGAGGTGGACCTCACCAGCCAGGACGTCGCAATCGAGATCCAGCGTGGCCTCGAGAAGGACCGCTGGTTCCTGGTGTCGCACATCGCCGCCTGAGCACCTTCTTCAGTCGGGCCGGTTCTCCATCGCGGAGGACCGGCCCTTCGCCTGTCGGCGACCGCTAACTCGCGTGAGTGACGCGCCCTGCCAGCAGGGTCGCTCGCACCGGCATGCTCCGGAGCTCCGCGCCGTTCGCCGTGCGGGGATCTGCACTGCAGAGCGCCATGTCGGCCGGCGCACCGGGGCGGAGGGACGTGCGCACGCTCGCCGCCAGAGCCTGGTCGAGGGTCAGGCGCTCCTCCGGGTGCCACGGAGCACGATCGTCGTCCGTCCGGGACACGGCTGCCGAGATCGCGTGCCACGGATCGAGCTCGGACACCGGGGCGTCCGATCCGAAGCGAAGTTCGGCACCGGCATCCCGCAACGATGCGAGCGGGTAGCCGATCGCCGTCTGCCCGCGCCAGTGACGCTCCACCAGGTCGCGGTCGTCGACGGCGTGCTGCGGCTGGACGCTGGCGACGACACCCAGACGTGCGAACCGCGCGAGATCGGCGTGCCGAACGAGCTGCACGTGCTCGATCGAACCGACAGCACCGGTGCTCGTGAAAGCGTCGAGTGCCGATGTCACTGCCCGATCACCGATCGCGTGCACAGCGACGGACAGGCCCGCCCCGGTCGCGCGAGTCAACAGCGCCACGAGCTGGTCGGAGGGCACGGTCAGCATGCCGAAGTTCTCCGGATCACCGGGATAGGCATGAGAGCATGCCGCTGTCCGCGTGCCGAGCGAGCCGTCGGTGATGACCTTCAACGGTCCCACGTGCACGAGCCCGCGACCGGCCTCCGGCGTCTCAAGCGACTCCCGTAACTCTCCGGTGCGCAGCCCCGCCGCGATGGCGCGGTCGAGGTCGAACGGATACACCGCGAACTCGACCCGGTGGGATGCGAAGCCGCCCTCGACCCGCCGCGGCCACGCCTCCGCGCTCCATGCCATGTCGAAGTCGACGAGGCCGGTGACACCCCGTGCAGCCGCCTGCTCGCCGGCGCGGGACATCGCGCGGTCTCCATGGGCGGCGTCGACGGCGTTCAGGCGACGCGAGATCTCGAACGCCTCGGTTTCGCGCAGGATCCCGTCGTCGCCTCGGAACCCCTCACGGGCCAGCGCAGCGCTGTTGAGCCAGACACTGTGCACGTCGGCGTTGATGAGATAGGTCGGAACATCTCCCGTTGCCGCATCCAGCAAGGCGAGCGTGGGTCGATCCGTCCACAGGGCGTCTCGGAATCCGGTGCCGACGCGACGTCCGTCCGAGAGCGGATCGACCCCGCTCATCGTGCGCGCAGCCTCGGCCGCGGAATTGACATGCCCGAGGGCTGCGCGCTCCGACGTCAGTGCCCACTGGACGGTGTGGACGTGGTTGTCCCAGAGCCCTGGAACAACCCACCCTCCGTCGGCTTCGAGCACCTCACCACGGGCAGAGAGAGCTCCCGTCGGCGCGATGTCGGCGATGCGACCGTCGACGATGTGCACGTCGACCGGCTCATCGTCGATCAGGAACTCACGCCCCGGTCCGGCAAGCCTGACGGCGCGGACGGTGCCGATGAGCGACCCACGGCCGATCACTGCTGCACGCCCCGCCGCGCGTCCTGTGCACGGCGCATCTCCGCCGCCAGCTCCGGATTCGTGTACGGCCCTGGAGCGGAGAGAGACGCGATCACGGTCTCGATCGTCTCCTGAGGCTTGTTCTGGCTGAGCTTGCGCTTGGCGACGACGCGTGTCGGCGTCAGGCGGAAGCCCACGGTCCCGGCGGCGAGTCGCTGGACGAACGCGGAGTCGTTCGGCCGCTCCCACATCATCCGCGGATCCGGCATGCGCGATTCGAATCGGGCCACCAGCTGGTCGAGAACGGCGAGGTTCTCGTCCTCGGACAGGATCTCGGGCACGCCGCTCAGATGCACGGCGGTGTAATTCCAGGTCGGCACTGCGGGCACGTCGCCGTACCAACCGGGCGACACGTAGCCGTGGGGCCCCTGGAACACGACGAGCAGTTCGCGCACCCCCAGGCCATGGATCAGGTCGTCGGGGCGCCCGACATGACCGACGACCGACAGGTCGTCGCGCGAGCCATCCAGGAGTACCGCATAGTGCGAGGCGACGAGTCCCTCATCGCCTGCGCTCGTGATCATCGCCCAGGGATTCCTGTCGATCACCCGTCGCATCTCGGTCACGTCGGCCAGCGTGAAGCTGGGGTTCTGTCGCATATGAACAGCCTAGGGCCGCGATGCCGGCCGGCTCCGCGTCTCAGCCACGGCGGCGTGGGACAACGGGAACCGCCTGTGTCTTCCACTCCTCCCAGCCTGGTGTTCCCGCCATGAACGACTCGATCTGATCGCGATCCGCCCGCAGTTTCGGGTCGTTGTCCAAGTACTTCTTCGTCTCCCTGGCGACGAGGCCGGAGAGGATCAGCAGTCCGATCAGGTTGGGAAGCGCCATCAGACCGTTCATCGCGTCCGAGAACGCCCAGACCACTCCGAGCTGGACGGTGCACCCGACGAAGACCACGAGAGAGAACAGGATTCGGAAAGGCATCACTGCGCGTCGTCCGATGAGGCGCTCGATGTTCCGCTCGCCGTAATAGGACCAACCCAGAATGGTCGACCCCGCGAACATCACCAGCCCCAAGGTCACGATGATGTGCCCCCAATCCCCTGGAAGCCCGTGGGAGAAAGCAGCGCCGGTCATCAGCGCCGGGCTGAGCTGCTCCCCCGTCTCCGGATCGATCTCCTTCCAGGTGCCCGTCGAGATGATGACGAGACCCGTGCAGGTGACCACGATGATCGTGTCGATGAACGTCTGCGTCATCGATACCAGGCCCTGCCTGACCGGGTGGCTCGTCTTCGCTGCGGCCGCTGCGATCGCAGCGGATCCCATTCCCGACTCGTTGGAGAAGATGCCTCGGGCCACACCGAACTGCACGGCGACGATGATGGCCGAGCCGGCGAACCCGCCGACCGCGCTCGTCCCGGTGAACGCCTCGGAGAAGATCTGCGCGAAGGCGGCGGGAAGCGCACCGACGTTCGCGATCAGGATGTAGAGCGCCCCGAGGACGTAGAAGATGATCATGATCGGAACGAGCCCCGCCGTGACTCGGCCGATCGACTTGATCCCACCGACGAGGACGACCATGGCGAAGGCGGTGAGGACGATGCCCGTCACCCAGGTCGGCACATCGAAGCTCGCCTCGAGGTTCTGGGCGATCGAGTTCCCCTGTGTCATGTTCCCGATGCCGAAACAGGCGATCACGGCGAACACGGCGAAGGAGAGCGCCAACACCTTGCCGAACGGTCCGCGGATCCCGCGCTCCAGGTAGTACTGGGGACCGCCGGACTTCTCGCCCGCGTCATCGGTCTTGCGGAACCGCACGCCGAGGAAGGCCTCCGAGTACTTCGATGCCATTCCGAGGAGTCCGGTGATCCACATCCAGAAGAGCGCACCCGGACCGCCGATGCCGATCGCCGTAGCGACGCCGACGATGTTGCCGGTGCCCACTGTGGCGGCGAGTGCCGTGGTCAACGCCTGGAACTGGGAGATGTCGCCGTCGGCGCCCGGATCCTTGCGAGTGAGGAGCCCGAGACGCAACGCCGAGCCGAGACGCACGAACTGCAGTCCCCCGAGTCGGATAGTGAGGTAGAGCCCCGTGCCCAGAAGCAGCGGGATGAGGAAGAACGGGCCCCAGATGAACCCGCTGACATTCTCGAGGATGGTCTGGAGGGCAGTGAGATCCATATCGGCTCCTGTCGGTGGCGGCGCATGAAACGCTGTCACCATATTCACAGGAACCGGAATACCACGCGCCAATCGTCGCGCGTGTCCGATGAACCGACGTCAGGCTTGGCAGCGCGGGCACCAGTACAGCTTGCGCGCGCCGATCTCCTCGAGAGCGATCTCCGTGCCGCAGACACGACACGGCAGACCGGCCCGGTGATACACCCAGTGCCGGTCGTCACGGTTGGCCATCGCCGCCCGATAGTCCTCACCGGTCAACCAGTCCATCGTCATCATCTGTCCGGTCTCGACACCCACGGCGAGCAGCCGAACCCAGTCGTGCCAAAGCGCGCGCACGACGTCCTCAGGGACGTCTCGGCCCGGGGTGTGCGGGTTCAGGCGCTGCCGATACAGCATCTCGGCGCGATACACGTTGCCGATGCCGCTGACGACGGACTGATCCATCAGCAGCAGCGCGATCACCGTCGACTTCTTCCGCACAGCGCGGACGAATCGCTCCTCGTTCTCGACCGGGTCGCCCACGAGCGGGTCCGGTCCCAGCTTCGCGATCGTGGCGAGCATCTCGTCAGGCGTCTGCAGCACGCACGCGGTCGGTCCCCGAAGGTCGGCGGCGGTGATGTCGGTCATCAGGCGAAGACGGACCTGTCCGACGACCGGCGGCGGCCACTGCGCACCCTCGTCAGCCAAGCCCTTCGTCTGCTCGGACATCCGTACGTGCACGCGGGTGCGGCGCGGTGCGCCGATCGAGGCGAGGGAGTTCTCTCCCGCATCGTCGAGGATCGGCTCCTCGAGCACCGTCCCGCGCTGATTCGTCTGCCCCATGCGGCCGTTGGCCGAGGCGATCGTGGGGTCGACGAGAATCTCACCCGCGAAGTCCCATGCACCGTAGAGCCCGAGATGCACTCGCAGCCAGAGGTCGCCCTCGGCCTCGAGGAACATCTGCTTTCCGACGGCCTGCACGCTCACAGCGGTCCGCCCGTCGAGAAGAGCCGCCCCTTCAGCGAAGCGTCCCTGCGGACTCGAGGCGCTGAGCGTCTTGCCGACGAAGTTGCGATCGAACTGCCGCGCGATCCGATGGACGGAGTGGCCCTCGGGCATGTCAGGCCCGCGGGTCCGGGAGCAGGGAGCCGTCGCGCTCGAAATCCGCGATCTGACCGATGCGGCGGACGTGGCGCTCATCGCCCGAGAACGGCGTCGCGATGAATCGGTCGATGAAGGCGGTGACCTCGTCGTAGCTGTGCTGGCGTGCACCGATCGAGATCACGTTCGCGTCGTTGTGCTCACGTGCGAGCTCGGCTGTCGAGAGGTTCCAGACGAGCGCGGCCCTGATGCCTTCGACCTTGTTCGCCGCGATCTGCTCGCCGTTGCCGGAACCGCCGAAGACGACACCCAGCGCCTCCACTCCTGCACGCTGATCGGCGATCACCGCCTGCGCGGCCCGGATGCAGAACGCCGGGTAGTCGTCCACCGCGTCGTACTCGATCGGGCCATGGTCGACGACGTCGTGTCCAGCCCCGCGCAGATGGTCCTGGAGCTTCGTCGAGAAGTCGAGACCGGCATGATCGGTGGCGATGTGGATGCGCATGACTCCTATCCTAGAAGTCGCTGATCGCGGGCTGCGCCTCAGGGTGCGACGCCGGCTGCGGCGGGCTTGAACCCGGCGCGGACGTTCTCGCAGCACCCCGGACGGCAGACGTCGAATCCGCCGGGCAGCGACGTGACGTGGGCACGCTCCTCATTCGTGCGGCCCTGAAGGCGCTCTTCGATCAGATCGACGATGCCCGAGACGAATGCCGGCCGCACACCCGGCGTCGGTGTGCGGGTGAACGCGAGCTCCGCCTCTTCCGCGGCTTCGGCCGCCTCGGTGTCGAGATCCCACAGGACCTCCATGTGATCGCTCATGAATCCCACCGGAACGACGATGACGGCCTTACGGCCGCGGGCGGGCAGTTCCCCGATCACGTCGCACACATCCGGCTCCAGCCACGGCTGCGAAGCGGGGCCGGAACGCGACTGGTAGACCAGCTCCCACGGCACGTCCGCTGCTGCGGGAAGAGCAGCGCGCACCTGGTCCATGGTCCATTCCGCGACAGCGAGGTGCTGTGCGGCGTAGGCGCCGCCCTCCCCTCCCCAGTCGATGTCGCGGGCGCCCGAGCGTTCGGCGTCGGCGGTGGGAATGCTGTGCGTGGAGAAGAGGACCTGGATCTCGGTCGCCGCGATGCCCTGATCGAGGTACCCCTGCACGGACTCGCGCACGCCGGCCTCGAACGCCTCCACGAACCCGGGGTGGTCGTAGAAGGGGCGGATCTTGTCGATCGTCACGCTGTCTCCGAGGCCCGTCTCGGTGAGCACGCGTGCGAAGTCCTCGCGGTACTGGCGGCAGCTGGAGAAGGAGCTGTACGCGCTGGTCGCGAATGCGAGCAGGGTCGTGTGGCCGTTCGCCGCAGCCTCGGGAACGACATCCTCGAGGTAGGGTCCCCAGTTGCGGTTGCCCCAGTACACCGGGAGGTCGATGCCACGCTCGACGAGAGCGTTCTCGAGCGCTTCCTTCAGCACCCGGTTCTGGCCGTTGATCGGACTCACGCCGCCGAAGTGACGGTAGTGGTGCGCCACCTCCTCCAACCGCTCGTCCGGGATGCCGCGACCTCGCGTGACATTCCGCAGGAACGGGATCACGTCTTCCTGCCCCTCGGGTCCGCCGAAGCTCGCCAGCAGGATGGCGTCGTAGTCGACCGGCGTCGACACGAAGGGTGCGCCGTCCGCGGCGGCAGGCGAAGCAAAGGGAACGACATTCGGCTCGATCGCAGTCACCCTCTCATCTTCCCACCTCCACGGAGGGCCGACGTCCGCCTGTCCCGTTTCCCGACAGCGGAATCGGGACGTGAGCGCATCCGTCGCTCTGGCGTAGGCTGTCATGGTTGCCGTCGGCGCCAACTGCGCCCAGCCTCGGTGACATCCCCTCACCCCTGGGAGTACAGCTGTGCCTGGAGAGAACCTCACCCGTGTCGAAGCGCAGGAGCGCCGCAGCGTCATCGACACGCAGTCCTACGAAGTCGCCCTCGACCTGACCAAGGGCGCTGAGATCTTCGGCTCCCGCAGTGTCGTGCGCTTCACCGCGACGCCGGAGAGCTTCACCTTCATCGACCTCATCGCCCGCGACGTCCGGGAGATCTCGCTCAATGGCGAGCAGCTCGACCCGAACGAGGTCTTCGCCGACTCGCGCATCGCGCTCACGGGGCTCCAGGCGGAGAACGTCCTGGTGGTCGACGCCGACTGCCTCTACACGAACACCGGTGAGGGCCTGCACCGCTTCGTCGACCCAGTCGACGGCGAGGTCTATCTGTACTCGCAGTTCGAGGTACCAGACTCCCGACGTGTGTTCGCGGTCTTCGAGCAGCCCGACCTGAAGGCGACGTTCCAGTTCACCGTCACGGCGCCTGCCGCGTGGAAGGTCGTCTCCAACTCCCCCACCCCCGAGCCCATCGTGCACGACGACGACGTCACGGCGACCTGGGGTTTCGAGCCGACGCCGCGCATCTCGTCGTACATCACGGCTCTCGTCGCAGGACCGTACGAGTCGACGTTCTCGGAATTGACGAGTGCCTCCGGGCGCGTGATCCCGCTCGGCGTGTACGGCCGCAAGAGCCTGTGGCAGCACCTCGACGCCGACTACATCTTCGACAAGACCCGCGAGGGCTTCGCGTACTTCGAGTCGAAGTTCGGCGTCCCGTACCCGTTCGCGAAGTACGACCAGCTCTTCGTGCCCGAGTTCAATGCGGGCGCCATGGAGAACGCGGGCGCGGTGACGTTCACAGAGACCTACGTCTTCCGCAGCAAGGTGACCGACGCCGTCAAGGAACGTCGCGTCGTCACGATCCTGCACGAGCTGGCGCACATGTGGTTCGGCGACCTCGTCACCATGAAGTGGTGGAACGACCTCTGGCTCAACGAGTCGTTCGCCGAATGGGCCTCCACCATCGCGACCGCCGAGGCGACCGAGTGGACCGAGGCGTGGACCACGTTCAACGCGATGGAGAAGACCTGGGCGTATCGCCAGGACCAGCTCCCCTCCACGCACCCGATCGTCGCGGAGATCAACGACCTCGAAGACGTGCAGGTCAACTTCGACGGCATCACCTACGCCAAGGGCGGCTCCGTCCTGAAGCAGCTCGCCGCCTGGGTGGGCATCGAGGCGTTCTTCGCCGGCGTCTCGCAGTACTTCCAGAAGCACTCCTGGGGCAATACGGAGCTGACGGACCTGCTCACAGAGCTCGAGGCGACCAGCGGTCGCGAACTGAGCACCTGGTCGAAGAAGTGGCTCGAGACCGCGGGCGTCAACACGCTCGAGCCGGTCATCGCCGAAGACAACGACGGCGCGATCTCACGCTTCGCCATCACGCAGACCGCCCCCGCCGACTACCCCACGATCCGTCCGCATCGCCTCGGCATCGGCTTCTACACCTTGACCGACGGCACGCTCACGCGTTCGCACTATCTCGAGGTGGACGTCGACGGCGATCGCACCGAGGTCCCCGAACTGCACGGCATCGCACGCCCTGATCTCGTCCTCCTCAACGACAACGACCTCGCGTACACGAAGATCCGCCTCGACGAGAAGTCCCTCGCCACCGCGATCGCCCACCTGGCGGACATCCACGACCCGCTGGCGCGCTCCCTGGTGTGGGGTGCCGCGTGGGACCAGACGCGCGACGCCGAGACCGGCGCCTCCGCATACATCGACCTGGTGCTCGGGAACATCGGGCGCGAGTCCGAATCCACGACCGTCCGCACCACTCTGGCGCAGCTGCGCACCGCGGCGACCCTGTACGTCGCGCCCAACCAGCGCGAAGCCGCGCGCCTCAAGATCGCCGACGGCCTCTGGGCGCTCGCCGAGTCGGCCGAACCCGGCAGCGACAGCCAGCTGCAGTTCGTCACCGCGTTCGCCAACGCCCTCGTGACGCCTGAGCACGCCGGCGTCATCGGGCGTCTGCGGTCCGGCGAGGAGACGCTCCCCGGCCTCGAGATCGACGCCGACCTGAACTGGCAGCTGCTCGTCGGCCTCGCCACGATCGGTGCGACCGACGCCGCCACGATCGATAACGCTCTCGCGGCCGACAACACCGCCAAGGGCGCCGAGTTCGCCGCGCAGGCTCGCGCCGCCTTGCCCGACTCCGCATCGAAGAACGCCGCCTGGAACTCGCTCATCGAGCGCGACGACGCACCGAACACGATCGTGCGTTCCGCGGCACTCGGCTTCGTGCACCCTGCAGGAGCGACCGTCCTCGGCGAGTTCGTCCCGAAGTACTTCGACATGCTCGTGCCCGTCTGGGAGTCGCGCAGCTACCAGATCGCGCAGTACCTCGTCGTCGGCCTGTTCCCGACCGCGCTCGCAGACGTCGCCCTCCGTGACGCCACGCGCTCGTGGCTCGCTGCGAACCAGGACGCCCCGCCCGCGCTCCGACGCCTCGTCCTGGAGAACCTGGCAGACGTCGAGCGGGCCCTCGCAGCACAGGCGCGCGACGCCGAAGACTGAGCGTCCGAGGCATCCGAGACGGAGACCATCCGCCCTGTCGCAGGGGTGTTGCAACACGACGCCACGCGATGTCGGAGCGGAGGGTCTCCGTTTCGGCGCTGACACCGTCCAGCCGACGCAGAGACCCGATCGATAGGATCGTGAGCGATGATCCTTCCCTTCGATGTCACTGAACCGCCGACTGAAACCCCCCTCCCCGACTGGCTGGTCGGCCTGCTCGACGTGCTCGGCAAAGTCGGGATGAAGGCTCTCGCGGTCGCCCTGATCATCATCAGCTGCGTCGTGATCGGGCTCATCCTGCGACTCGTCATCCGCCGCGTCGTGCACCGCATCGTCGACAGCGCGAAGAGCAAGGCCTCAGTCGACGACACGCAGGCCCTCGAGCGCTCGCCACTCGCCGACATGCGTCTGGTGCAGCGGACTCGAACGCTCGGCACGATCCTGCAGAACATCGTCAACGTGATGCTCGTGGTGATCGCGATCGTCCTGATCGTCAATGCCCTCGATCAGAGCCTGCTCGGCTCACTGACCCTGCTCACAGCAGCCGTGGGCGCCGGACTCGGTTTCGGCGCGCAGAACATCGTCAAGGACGTGCTCAATGGCATGTTCCTGGTCGCGGAGGACCAGATCGGCATCGGCGACGTGGTCGACCTCGGTCTCGCGAGCGGTGTCGTCGAATACGTCAGCGTCCGCATCACGCAGGTCCGTGACGTCAACGGCACCCTCTGGTACGTCCGCAACGGCGAGGTCACCCGCATCGGCAACATGTCGCAGGGGTGGGCGCGATCGATCATCGACATCGGCGTCCCCGCCGACTCCGATCTGGAGCAGGTCGAACACATCATGCTCGAGACCGCACAGGGTCTCGCGAAGGATCCCAAGTGGCGCACGCGCATCATCGAGAAGCCGGAGCTGTGGGGACTCGAGTCGGTCGACGGCGACGCCCTCGTCGTACGGATCGTGATCAAGGCGCGGGCGAACGCGAAGGACGACGTCGCGCAGGAGCTCCGCCGCCGCCTGCGCGCTGCACTCCTGGAGAGGGAGATCGGCGTTCCGCGGATGACCGACGTCGTCCCGACGGGCCTCGATGGAGCACGCCGGGTCCGGGGCGCGAATCCGCCGAGGACGAGACCGAACGCGGTCACCGGGGTACCCGTGATCCCCGACCGCGGCATATGGCGTCGCAAGAAGCCGACCGACGACGGGAGCCCGCAGAAGTGACGTTCTACGACGAGATCGGAGGGCACGAGACCTTCCGGAAGATCGTGTCGGTGTTCTACCGTGAGGTCGCGCTCGACCCCGTGATGAAGCCGATGTACCCCGAGGAGGACCTCGGGCCTGCAGAGGACCGGCTTCGGATGTTCCTCGAGCAGTACTGGGGAGGGCCGACCACCTACGGCGACACCCGCGGTCACCCTCGACTGCGCATGAGGCACATGCCCTTCCACATCGACGCGGACGCGCGCGATCGTTGGCTTCGTCATATGCGCACGGCTGTGGACGAGGCCCAGTTGTCGCCCCTGCACGAATCGACGCTCTGGGACTACCTGGAGCGCGCCGCCTATGCCATGGTGAACACATTGGAGCCATCCGGCATCGGCGCCGCGCCAGGTGGTCGACCGACGCTCGAGACCCGATCACGTCAGGAATCAACGGAGAACCCATGACGACACAGCCCCTGTCCGCAGATGTCCTGGTGATCGGGTGGGGGCTCGCGGGGCTGGTCGCCGCTGCCGAGGCGCTCGATGCGGGAAAGCGCGTCATCCTGCTCGATCAGGAGCCGCGGACGAACCTCGGTGGTCAGGCGTGGTGGTCGTTCGGGGGTTTGTTCCTCATCGACTCCCCCGAGCAGCGGCGGTTCGGGATCAAAGACTCCCTGGAGCTCGCGACACAGGACTGGTTCGGCAACGCCGGTTTCGACCGTCCTGAGGACGAATGGCCTCGGCGCTGGGCGGAGGCGTATCTGCAGTTCGCAGCGGGCGAGAAGCGCTCCTGGCTGCGCGAACGCGGCGTCGGGTTCTTCCCGGTCGTCGGCTGGGCGGAACGCGGCGGCTACGGTGCGATCGGCCCCGGCAACTCCGTCCCGCGGTTTCACATCACCTGGGGCACCGGCCCCGGTATCGTCGCGCCCTTCGCCGCCGCGGTGGAGCAGGGAGAACGCGAAGGTCGGCTCACGGTACTCCCCCGGCATCGGGTGACGGGCCTCATCGTGACCGACGGCGCTGTCGTGGGTGCACAGGGCCGCATCCTCGCGAACAGCGGCGCGAAGCGGGGAGTCGCCTCCTCCCGCGACCCCATCGGCGAGTTCGAGATCACGGCACGGTCCACCATCGTGTCCTCCGGCGGGATCGGCGGAAACCACGACCTCGTACGTGCGGCGTGGCCGGCACGTCTCGGCACGGCGCCGACGCACATGCTCACCGGCGTTCCCGCGTACGTGGACGGCTCCATGCACGCCGTGAGCGAAGCCGCGGGCGCCCGCCTGATCAACGGCGACCGGATGTGGCACTACGTCGAAGGCATCACGAACTGGGACCCGGTGTGGCCGTCGCATGGCATCCGCATCCTCCCCGGGCCTTCTTCGCTCTGGCTCGATGCCACAGGCGTACGGCTGCCGGTGCCGCTGTTCCCTGGATTCGATACGCTCGGCACGCTCGAGCATCTGCGGAGGACGGGTCACGATCATTCCTGGTTCGTCACGTCGAGACAGATCGTCGAGAAGGAGTTCGCCCTCTCCGGCAGTGAGCAGAATCCGGACCTCACCGGCAAGGACGTGGGCCTCCTTCTCCGGTCACGGTTGGCGAAGGGTCCGACCGGTCCCGTGCAGTCGTTCCTCGACGAAGGCGAGGACTTCATCGTGGAGAACGATCTCGAATCGCTCCTGGAACAGATGCAGCGGCATCCGGGCGGTGAGCTCCTGGACATCGACAACGTCCGCCGCGAGGTCCTCGCCCGCGATAGGGAGATCGACAACAGCTTCACCAAGGACGCGCAGATCGGCATGCTGCGTTCCATGCGCGAGTACCGCGGCGACAAGCTGATCCGCACGGCGGTGCCGCACCGTCTGCAAGACCCGTCAGCGGGCCCTCTCGTCGCCGTCAAGCTGCACGTGCTGACACGGAAGTCGCTCGGCGGCATCAACACCGATCTCGACGGACGCGCTCTCGATGCGCACGGACACCCGATCCCCGGTCTCTACGCCGCAGGTGAGGCGAGCGGGTTCGGCGGCGGCGGGGTGCACGGGTACCGGGCGTTGGAAGGCACGTTTCTCGGAGGATGCTTGTTCTCCGGACGCACCGCCGGACGAGCGGCCGCAGCCACGAGCTGACCGGTCGCACGTTCCGCGCGTCTCGCGACTCGCCAGCAGCAGAGCGGAAGAGGTCCCACTGCGCAGGAGAGCGTCGACCCTGCGGCGTCGAACCCGGGCGACGCCTTTCAGCCCGAGGCGCCGGTGTCTCGGACGCCGGTCAACCCTGAGGCGACGGGGCCGCGGGCCAGCACGTGGCCTCGACGGAACGCCAACCGCGTCCACCGTCCGGACCGCGTCACCGGCACCTGCTCCTCTCCGGAGATGAAGCCCATGGCATCGGCGGCGAAGGCGATACCGCGCGGCAACCCGCCGAGGTCAGCATCCGGCTCGCCCCATACCGCCGCACGAAGGGCACGAACCGCCTCCTCCCCCGATCCGACGCCGGCACCGCGCGCCACGGCGGAGATCCCCCATTGTGCGCGCTGAGCGATGACCGATGCGGCCAGGGTCGCCTCCGGCAGCCACCCGCCACGGGGAGGGGCCATCCCTGCCCATGCCGGCGACAGTCCCGTGTCCGGAAGGACCAGCTGGTCGGCTGCATCGGTCGTCGACAGCTGATCCACGACGATGTCGCACTGAAGTTCGGGGTCGGCGTGCACGATGCGCATCGCGAGGACCGTCGGCGTCTGGTCGAACAGTCCGTGCGGCGCGAGGGCTGCGGTCGTCAGCGCCAGCACGCCGCTCGCCGCCTGCAGCCGCACGCCTTCGTCGGTGATCCTGGTCGCCCGCCCGACGAAAGTGAGAACGTCCTTCGCGGTATCCGGGTCGGCGAGGAGGAGGTGATGCGGCACGCGTTCTAAACTACCAATCGAGCGGCATCTGCGGTCGCGGGGAGGAACACATGAGCGCGGCAGATCACGCCACCCGTACCGTCGAGCGACTGCTCGAGGTCCTCGATCTCGATGCGACGCAGGCCAGGACGACGGAGGACATCTTCACGGGCGCCTCGCACCCGATGCCGAGCGGTCGCATCTACGGCGGCCAGGTGCTCGCCCAGACCCTGCTCGCCGCCGAGCGCACCCTCCCCGAGGACCGAGCGGTGCACTCCATGCACGGCTACTTCTTGCGGCCCGGCGACGCGAGTCACGGCATCACGATCGCCGTCGACCGCATCCACGACGGACGTTCGTTCTCGACGAGGCGGACGCAGGCGTATCAGAACGGTGTGCCGATCTTCTCGATGATCGCATCGTTCCAGGACGGCGACCCCGGCGTCGAGCACGCCGAGCCGATGCCGCAGGGCATCCCCGATCCGGAAGAACTCGCTCCGGACGAGGAGCGCGTGCGAGGCCTCGCAGAGGCCACCACCCGCATGCTGGCCGAACGCGCCGCCGACATCCGCCACGTCGGCTCTCCCCTGTATGGCCCGAGCACGGATGAGCGCGTCGCCCGGCAGGCGGTGTGGATGCGCCTTCGCGCGCCTCTCCCCGACGACCAGCGCCTTCATCGCGCCGCTCTCGCGTACCTCAGCGACATGACGATCCAGGAGTCGATCCTTCGCGCGCACGGCGTGCACTGGGCGCTGCCCGGCCTGAAGGTCGCCAGCCTCGATCATGCGATGTGGTGGCATCGACCCGCGCGGGTGGATGACTGGCTGCTCTACGTGCAGGAGTCTCCGAATGCGCGCGGTGGTCGCGGACTCGCGACGGGACGGATCTACGCGCGCGACGGCGCTCTGGTCGCGAGCGTGGCGCAGGAGATCATGATCCGCGTCCCGGACGAACAGCCCTGATTCATACGCCGCCTCCGAGGCAGCGCTTTCACCGGTGGGCGTACTCCATCGGCGGACCGACGAACGGCTCCCAGGCGTCACGCATCTCCTGCGTGAGCCGGGTTGGTCGGCCGGTCTGCGCGTCGACCAGGACGATGATCGCCGTCGATCGGGCGTAGAGCTGTCGGGGTTCTGCCGTGGGGTCGTTGTGGACCTCGTAGCAGACTTCGACGCTGGAGCCGCCGAGCTTGCCGAACCACATCTGCACTTCGAGCGGGCGTCGCTGGTACGGCACCGGCGCGAGGTACTCGATCTCCTGACGTGCGATCAACGTGAGGATGCCTTCGTCGATACCGGAGTCGAGCACGGCCGTCGATGGTGCCGCTTCGCCCGGCCCTGCCCGCCAGAAAGCCCGGACACGACCCTCCTCGAGGAGTTTCAGCATCGAGGTGTTGTTCACATGGTTGAAAGCATCCAGGTCACCCCAGCGGAGGTGGATCGGGATGTGCAGGCGCGACCCGGTCGAACTCGACACCTCAGCCTCAGTCGCGCGTCAGCTTGCGGTGCGTGGACCGATGCGGCTTCGCAGCGTCCGGGCCGAGGCGCTCGATCTTGTTCTCCTCGTACGCCTCGAAGTTGCCCTCGAACCAGTACCACTGGTCGGGCTTCTCGTCGGTGCCTTCATAGGCGAGGATGTGCGTCGCGATGCGGTCGAGGAACCACCGGTCGTGCGTGATGACCACAGCGCAACCGGGGAACTCGAGCAGCGCGTTCTCGAGCGAGCTCAGTGTCTCGACATCGAGGTCGTTCGTCGGCTCGTCGAGAAGCAGCAGGTTGCCGCCCTCTTTCAGCGTCAGTGCGAGGTTGAGACGGTTGCGCTCACCACCGGACAGGACGCCGGCCTTCTTCTGCTGGTCGGGTCCCTTGAATCCGAACTTAGACACATAGGCACGCGACGGGATCTCGGTCTTGCCGACCGTGATGTAGTCGAGTCCGTCGGACACGACCTCCCACAGCGTCTTGTCGGGATCGATGTTCGAGCGCGACTGGTCGACGTAGCTGATCTTGACCGTCTCGCCGATCTTCAGGTCGCCGCCGTCGAGCGGCTCCAGCCCCACGATGGTCTTGAAGAGCGTGGTCTTACCCACACCGTTCGGGCCGATGACGCCGACGATGCCGTTCGGCGGCAGGCTGAAGCTCAGTCCGTCGATGAGCGAGCGGCCGTCGAACCCCTTCTTCAGGTTCTTGGCCTCGATCACCACGTTGCCGAGACGCGGACCCGCGGGGATCTGGATCTCCTCGAAGTCGAGCTTCCTGGTGCGTTCCGCCTCGGACGCCATCTCCTCGTACCGGGCGAGACGGGCCTTCGACTTCGTCTGGCGGCCCTTGGCGCTGGAGCGGACCCACTCGAGCTCCTCTTTGAGGCGCTTGGCGAGTTTCGCGTCCTTCTTGCCCTGGATCTCGAGGCGCTCGCCCTTCTTCTCCAGATATGTGGAGTAGTTGCCCTCATAGCCGATGAGGCGACCACGGTCGACTTCGGCGATCCACTCGGCGACGTGGTCGAGGAAGTACCGGTCGTGGGTGATCGCGATGACAGCACCCTTGTACGCCTGCAGATGCTGCTCGAGCCAGAGCACGCTCTCGGCGTCGAGGTGGTTGGTCGGCTCGTCGAGGAGCAGCAGGTCCGGCTTCTGCAGGAGCAGCTTCGCCAAAGCGACGCGACGCTTCTCACCACCCGAGAGAGGTGCGATCGCTGCGTCTCCCGGAGGCGTGCGGAGCGCATCCATCGCCTGCTCGAGCTGTGAGTCGAGATCCCAGCCGTCGGCCGCGTCGATCTCCTCCTGCAGCGAACCCATCTCGGCGAGCAGGGCGTCGAAGTCTGCCTCAGGGTCGGCCATGAGTGCGGAGATCTCGTTGAAACGGTCGACCTTGGCCTTGATCGCGATCCCGTCCTGGATGTTCTCGAGGACGGTCTTGGTCTCGTCGAGCTCGGGCTCCTGCATCAGGATGCCGACGGTGAACCCGGGCGACAGCTTCGCCTCGCCGTTGGAAGGGGTGTCGAGTCCGGCCATGATCTTGAGGATCGTCGACTTGCCCGCGCCGTTCGGACCGACCATGCCGATCTTGGCTCCGGGCAGGAACGCCATGGTGACGTCGTCGAGGATGAGCTTCTCGCCCACTGCCTTGCGCGCACGCACCATCGAGTAGATGTACTCAGCCACCGAAACCGCTCCTTCTGTTGGCGTCGAAGATCGACACTCCAGCCTACCGGCCTCGCGTCGTGTCACCAGTCGATCGGTCGCGTGGTGCCGACGAGGCAGCGCCCTTCCGCGAGCTGCGGCAGGACCTTCGCGACCACCTGGCCCGTGGAAGGCCCCACTTGTCCGACAAGACACTCGGTCTCTCCCCAGCGCACCGAGAACTGCAAGCTCTCGGCCGGATTCCCGACCGTCGACCGGTCCTGCGTCACCTGCATCGCCTCGCGATCGAAGCCGGCCCCGATCAGAGCATCGATGTAGGCGCGCCCCGACCCTCGCTGATCGGTCGTCCAGATCCCCTCGGCGATCGCGGTGAACAACGGGAGGTTCTCCTCCGCGGTGCCGTCGGGTACCAGCACCGGTCCAGCGGGCGCGGAGGGTGCTGGGCTGGGCGACACCGCGGACGTCGGCGAGGCCGAGACGGACGGCTCCCCCGATGTGCAGCCGGACAGCAGAGCGAGGGCGGCGACCGAGACGGCGAAGACACCGACCGTACGCGCCGGCGAGAAGACCGATCGACGAGGCACGAGCCGAGTCTACGTCGGCGCTGTGGCTCGGATGCAGGGAGGGGCTGTCGCATGTGCTCGTCGCGGGTGGAATCCCCGGCACCTCACCGCGATTCCGTGATCGGCGCCGGATGCTCCCACGACAGGGCGAGCGGCGTGGTATCCGGTTCCTCGCCCTCGGGCCTCTGCGTGTCGTCCGCGGTCTCCTGAACCGCGACGGTCGCTGCGGAGCTCCGTGCGGCATCCGGCTCGCTGTTGGTCGATCGCGGCCGCGGTCGATAGGCCGTCGTACCCCACCGCAGATCATGCCCGATGGCGTCGGCCTCGATGTCGACGCTGGTGCCGTGTCTGCCGTTGCTCTCCCAATCGCGGATCTTCAGCCGCCCGGTGACGATCACGCTGTCTCCCGTGCGCAGCGAGGCCTTCGCGTTCTCGCCCAGCTGCCGGAACGCGGCAACCGAGAACCAGTTGGTCCCGGAGTCCGACCATTCCTGGGTTGCGGCATCGAATCGTCGGTGCGTGCTCGCGACGCGGAAGTTCGTGACGGGCACGCCTCCCGCCGTCTGCGCCTGCGTCGGGTCCGTGGCGACCCGTCCCACGATGGTGAGGGTGTCGATCATGTCTTGTCCTTTCGGTGACCGGAGCAGCAGTCGTCCGGGTCGCCCCAGCCTGCAGCACACGAGAGCGACCGCGGCGGCTGTTTCCCGCGTTCCGTGGACAGTCCGTGGGAGCGCCGAACGGTGCAGAAAAGGAAGGTCAGCGCGCGTGTCGAGGAGAACGCCCCAATGTCGGTGGTCGGTCATACGTTCGAACCAGGAAAGGAGTTCCGATGTCCGACAACCTGATCACGTCTCTCCCTGAGGTGCCCTACGCCACGCCTCGCCTCGCGACCGCCGGCGAGCACCTCGTCCGCGCGGCTGATCACCTCTGGCGAGTGCAGGACAGGAGGGAGCACGTGCTGGGGCACCTGCGCATCGTCGCCCACCCCCTGGGGCTCCGATACCGCGCAGAGCGTCTGCATCTCGCCACGAGCCGCTTCCGCGTCATCGGCGAGTTCTGGAACGCCGACGATGCTGTGGCCGCCCTCCGCTACTGCTGAGGCTGTCACGTCTTTGCGGTACCCCGGGGCGCGCAGCGAGTGTCGGTCCGCTCCGGGTTCCGGAGACATGGAGGAGGCGGGTACCCTAGATGCCGCCCCCTCGTAGCTCAATGGATAGAGCAACGGCCTTCTAATCCGTCGGTTGCGCGTTCGAGTCGCGCCGAGGGGACACTCCACGCAGGTTGTGCCGGTCACGTGGGATCCCCTCGATGTCCGAGAGCCGTCGGGGGGACTCTCATCCGCCGCAGCGCTCCTGTCCCAGCCACCGCCTCCACCGGAATGACTCTCGCGTCACTTCTCCTCCCCCTCTGACTCCTTTCTCGTGGACGACGTCTGGGTCGTCCGGAACGAGAGGAAACGTGATCCGGTGGTAGACAACAATGCGCAGCATTCTGGCGTGAGCAGGAGGACGATCGTCAAGGGGGCCGCATGGTCGGTTCCCGTCGTAGCTCTGGCTGTCGCGACGCCGCTTGCCGCCGCGAGCGGGCCCATCCCGCCACAGGCAGCGCCCGGTGGCGGTCTATCGGAGTGGCAGGGGTCGACATCCGTGGGAACGTGGACGGTCTCGCAGCCGAACCGGGTACAGATCAACGTCGCCCAGAGCGTGGGGTTCAACGTTCTCGACCCCGACACTGGCGATGTCGCGGACGCCGGAAAGTACACGTCGGGCGTCGTGAGCGTCACGATCCAGTGGGGCGCGGGCAGCGGAGTGAGCACTCCGACGAGCTACCGCATCGAGGAGCGGAATCTGAACGGCTGGGTTCGCGTGGGACCGCTGCCCGCAGAGGGGACGTCCGGCATCGTCGAGTACACGCACGCGGGGATCCTCAACGGCGCAGCGAACATTGCGCAGCTCCCCGTCGTGTGGCTCTATCCGAGCGCGGGCGGGGCGCTCACGCCCACCTACGTCAACACGACGCTGTCGGCGGAGTTCCTCAGCGAGAAGACCTCGGGAGCGCGCGTTCCCTGAGGCGCTTCCTCGAACTCGCGGGATGCCGCGCACATGCGTTCGACCCCTGCCCGGCCCCGGCGGCCAGGTGGGGGTCTTCCGCGTCCCTGAGCGTGCCGCGACCGAGACCGACCGGCGTGCGGGCCGCGTGAGCACTGCAGCCACGGCGGTCGATGTCGGAGCCGTCGATAGTATGGCGAGATGGTATCTGCGTCCGACAATGATCGTCTCGTCTGGATCGACTGCGAGATGACGGGGCTCGATCTGGCAGTCGACGAGCTCGTCGAGATCGCCGTCGTCATCACGGACTTCGAACTCCGCCCCGTCGATCCCGGTTTCCAAGTGGTCATCCGCCCCAATGACACCGCACTCGCAAACATGAACGACTTCGTCACGAAGATGCACGAGACGTCGGGACTGATCACAGAGATCCCGCACGGGGTCTCCCTCGAAGAGGCAGAAGCGGAGACGCTCGCCTACATCCGGCGTTTCGTACCCATGGAGCGGAAGGCGCCGTTGGCGGGCAACACGATCGGCACTGATCGCATGTTCCTCGCCAAGTACATGCCGAAGATCGACCAGTGGCTCCACTACCGGAACGTAGACGTCTCCAGCATCAAGGAGTTGTCTCGACGTTGGTACCCGCGGGTCTTCTTCCAGGCGCCGCTCAAAGACGGAGGGCATCGCGCTCTCGCCGATATCCTCGAGTCGATCCGCGAACTGCGCTACTACCGCGAAGCCGTGTTCGTCGACGAGCCCGGTCCCTCGAGCGACGACGCACGCGAGATCGCCGCGCGCACGGTGTCCGAGTTCACTCCGAACATGTAATAGACTCGTATGGTTGCCTGCTCCGGCGGGCACATGGTGGGTATAGCTCAGCTGGTAGAGCGCTGGCTTGTGGTGCCGGATGTCGCGGGTTCGAGTCCCGTTACTCACCCTCTCAGAGAAGGCCCGAATCGCAAGGTTCGGGCCTTCTCCGCACCCAGGGCGATGAAGGGCCCGGCCCTGCCGCTCCCCTAGACTTACGAGGTGTCACTTGCGGTCTGGTTCTCCCTGCTGACCGCGAGCGTCGTGATCAGCTTCACCCCCGGCGCGGGTGCGATCAACACCATGTCCAATGCCCTGAACCAGGGATGGCGCCGCTCCATCTGGGGCATCATCGGACAACAGATCGCCCTCGTGGTGCACGTGGCGATCGTCGCTGCCGGAGTCGGGCTTCTCGTATCGCGCTCCGAGTTCCTCTTCAACGCGATCCGTTACGCCGGCGCCGCCTATCTCGTGTTCCTCGGCATCCGCCTCATCCTCACCCGACCCGTCGCCGACGTGGACGACGGTGACGTTCCCATCGACTCCAGGGAGAGCCACTGGTCGATGATCCGCAGAGGATTCTGGGTCAACCTGCTGAACCCCAAGGCGATCGTCTTCTTCCTCGCATTCATCCCGCAGTTCATCCGCCTGGATCAACCGCCGGTCCCCCAGTACCTCACCCTGATCGCCACGGTCATCGTCGTGGACGTGATCGTGATGTGGGGATTCTTCGCCGCTGCAGCCCGTCCATTCCGTCGACTCACCCGCTCCGCGCGCGGTCAGCGGATACTGAACACCGTCTTCGGCGTTCTGTTCATCGCCGTTGCGGGCATCCTCGTTCTTCTCCACTGAACAGTCACGATGTCGAGTGTCCGGCTCTAGGCTGGGAGAGATGGAGATCGATACCGCCGCCTTCGAGGAAATCGTGATCGACGAACTCGACCGCTTGCCCGATGACATGGTCGAAGGGTTGGAGAACGTCGTGTTCGTCGTCGAGGATCGCCCGGAGGACGGAAGCCTGGATCTGCTCGGACTGTACGACGGCCTGGCGCTCACGGAACGGACGCAGTACGGCATGGGAGAGCTCCCTGACCGGATCGTCGTCTATCGCGAACCCCACCTGGCGCAGTGCGAGACCGAGGACGAGCTCAGGGACGAGATCCATACGACGCTGGTCCATGAGATCGCTCATTTCTACGGTATCGACGACGAGCAGCTGCACGAGATGGGCTGGGCATGATGTCGCCGACGGCCGTCCCGGACCTCTCCGAGCACACAGATCTCAGCGCGGCGCCGCTGGAGCCATGGCAGGTCGTCGTGTGGAACGACCCCGTCAACCTCATGAGCTATGTCGTCCGCGTCTTCCGGACCTACTTCGGATACTCCCTCGATCGAGCCACCGCCCTGATGCTCGCCGTCCATCATGAAGGCCACGCGATCGTCGCCTCGGGACCGCGAGAGACCATGGAGGTGCATGCTCAGGCGATGCACGACTTCGGCCTCTGGGCGACACTGCGAAAGGCGCCGCAATGACCGCGGGCACTCTCGTCACGCGCATGACGTTGATCGAGGAGATCCACCTGGCGCGCCTGATCGACGACTTCATCGAGCTGGTCGACGGGTCGCGGGAAACGGACGACCCGGCCATCGGACGGTTGACCCCGAGCCCGTATCCGGAGGACTCCGAGGCCGCGAGCCAGTTCGCGGACGCGACGCGCGATGATCTCCTCGATCGCCGTCTGGCTGACGCCCGCGAGGCACGGGCCGCACTCGATGACTTCGCGTCCGGCGTCGACCAGCTCACGGAGAAGGAGGCGATGAGCGCACGCGAGGTTCTGATCTCCCCCGCCAGCATCGACGCCTGGCTTCGGACACTCACTGCCATTCGCCTGGTGATCGCCACGCGGCTCGGGATCACGGATGACGAGGACGCCGGAGAATCCGGGCCCCATGAGGTGTACGAATGGGTGGGCTACCGCCTGGAGATGATCATCCAGGCCGCTGACGAGGCAGATGGCCTCGGCAGTGAAGACCGCTAGGGAACCTCGACGATCCTCGTCGCCAGCGCCCGCGGATCGTCGCGCTCGATGTGACGGCGTTCCTGAGCCGCCCACCTTTCCCAGTGCGGGCGGTAGGTGTCGCCGTCTCGTGTGAGAGCACGTGCCTTGCGAGACTCCTCCGCAGACTCCACCCACACGCGGACATCGGCGAGGGCCGCCGTCGATGGACGCAGGATGCCGCTGCCCTCGACGATCACTCCGAGGGCAGGATCGACGGCATGGCTCTCCGCCTCCTCGTGTGCCTCCCAATCCCAGCGCCGCCACGTGCCGAGGTACCCTCGACCGTGCGGACGCAGAATCCATTCGAGGGCGCGCTCCGCACCATCGTCCAGGCCGTCCCAACCGGGGTAGAGCGAATCGAGAGCGATCAGCTGCACGTGCCCGAGGACGGGCCAGCGGCGCACGAGCCGCGCAGCAAGCGAGGACTTTCCGGCCCCGCTGCCCCCGTCGATCAGGACGACGGGGTTCGCAGCGGCGACCGCGCGGACGTCCTGCTCGATCAGCGCGGCAGCATGCTCGAGCGCCGTCGCGACCGGGTCGTCACTTCTTGAGGGCACGGATGATGCGTGACAGAGCTCGCCCGGCGACCCAGACGAACGGCACAGCGACCACGAGCAGCGTGACGATGTTGGGTTCGAAGCGCAGGCCTTCTTCCCGCCGGACATACACCCCGACCGGGACGGAGACACCGCCACCTCCGCCGCCTTCTCCGCCCTCACCGCTTCCGCCGCCGAACCCGGAGTACGTGAACGCGACCGGCGTCACGCTCACCCCGTCGACGTCTTGAGGCTCTCCGTATGCGCTCTTCACGCCGAAGGCCGCGGCCTGCTGTCCGAGTTCCAGTGCAATGTTCGGCATACCCCCACGGTAGTCGAGGAACGCAGCCCTCGGGGGATCAATCCAGACCGTGCGCCTTCGGATGCTGCGCCGCGCCCCGGCCGTCTCCGCGGCCGATGTGCCGCGCGCGACTGATCGTCGCGGAGCCGAATCGGGCGACGGCCTCATCGACCGCACCCTCGACCCTGCGCCAGTCCTCGTCATCGTCCCAGAGTCCCATCCCGCCACCGCCTGCCGGACGCAGATTCTCGGCGCGGACGCCGACCAGGCGCACCGGATCACGCCTGTCGATCTGCTCGAAAAGGGATTGCGCGGCCTCTCCGATGCGCTGACCGACCGCCGTCGGCTCGCTCAGTGTCTGCGATCGACTGAGCGTGCGGAAGTCATCGAAACGGATCTTGATGGCGACAGTCGACGTCTCCCACTCCGCCCGCCTCAGCCGCGCGGCCACACGATCAGCAAGCCGGAGAAGCTCGGCGCGGAGGAACGTGCGATCGACGACGTCCTGATCGAAGGTCTCTTCATGGCCGATGCTCTTCTCCACCCTCTGGGTGTCGACGACGCGAGCGTCCTCTCCCCGCGCGAGCTGCACGAGACGTGCGCCGAGCGCCGGGCCCACGGCGCGATCGATCATGTCACGCGGGGCATCACGAACGTCTTGCACCGTGCGGATGCCGCGCGCGTCCAGAGCCTCCGCCGCCTTCGGCCCCACTCCCCACATGGCTCGGACCGGTCGAGGCGCCAGGAAGTCGAGGGTCGCACTCCCCGCGACGACGAGCATCCCGTCAGGCTTCGCGATCGTCGAGGCCATCTTCGCCACGTGCTTCGTCGCCGCGACGCCGACACTGCAGGTGATCCCGACCTCGTCGCGCACCCTTTCGCGGATCAGCTCCGCGATACGAGCCGGACTCCCCCACAGCCGCCTCACACCCTGCACGTCGAGGAACGCCTCGTCGACAGACAACGGCTCGACCAACGGCGTGAACGATTCGAAGATCGCCATCACCTGCTGCGACACCTCCTGGTAGCGGTGGAAGTGCGGAGGGACGACACGAGCGGAGGGACACAGCCTCAGCGCCTGCGAGACGGGCATCGCTGCGCGCACCCCGTAACGCCGCGCTTCGTAGGACGCACTGGAGACGACCGACCTGCCGTCGGGCGCACCGATGATCAGGGGCAGACCGCGAAGCGTCGGATCGTCGAGGACCTCGACGGCCGCATAGAACGCATCCATGTCGACGTGCAGGATGCGGGTACCGGCGTCATCGGCGTCGGCGACGGAGACTATCCGCCCGCGTCCGTCACCGTGTCCCATCGGACCATTCTCCCCCGGGCCTCGGACATGAGGCCCGGGGTGGCGCGCTACTGGGCGGCGCGCTCGAGAATGAGCTCACGCACGCGGGCGGCATCCGCCTGACCCTTCATCGCCTTCATGACCGCGCCGATGACGGCCCCGGCCGCCTGCACCTTGCCGTCCTTGATCTTGGCCATGACATCGGGCTGTGCCGCGAGTGCATCGTCGATCGCAGCGATCAGTGCGCCGTCGTCCGAGACCACGGCCAGACCACGTGCGTCCACGACCTCCTGCGGAGTCCCTTCGCCCGCGATCACACCTTCGAGGACCTGACGGGCGAGCTTGTCGGTCAGCGTTCCTGCCTCGACGAGCGTCTGCAACGCCGCGACGTTCTCCGGGCTGATGAGGTCGGTCGCGTCCTTCTCCTGGGTGTTGGCCAGACGACTGATCTCTCCGGTCCACCACTTGCGCGCGGTGGCCGGGGTCGCACCGGCGAGGATGGTGGCCTCGACCACCTCGAGCAGTCCGCCGTTGCGCACATCCTGGAACTCCAGGTCGGTGAAACCCCATTCGGTCATCAGACGGCGTCGACGAGCGACAGGCTGCTCCGGAAGGGCCGCGCGCAGCTCGGCGACCAGTTCGGCCGGCGGCTCGACCGGCAGCAGGTCCGGCTCGGGGAAGTACCGGTAGTCGTCGGCATCCGACTTCGGGCGCCCGGGAGAGGTCGTGCCCGTGTCCTCGTGCCAGTGCCGCGTCTCCTGCGTGATCGTGCCGCCGTCCGCGAGGATCTGCGCCTGACGCTGGATCTCGTACCGTACGGCGCGCTCGACCGAGCGCATGGAGTTGACGTTCTTCGTCTCGGTCCGCGTTCCGAGCTTCTCCTGCCCGCGGGGGCGCAGCGAGACGTTCGCGTCGCAGCGGAGGTTGCCCCGCTCCAGACGCGCTTCGGAGATGCCGAGACCGCGCACGATGTCGCGGATCGCCTGCACATAGGCCTTCGCGACCTCCGGGGCTCGGTGCTCGGTGCCGAAGATCGTCTTCGTCACGATCTCGACCAGTGGGACGCCGGCACGGTTGTAGTCGACGAGCGAGTACTCGGCGCCCTGGATGCGTCCGGTCGCGCCGCCCATGTGGGTCAGCTTGCCGGCGTCCTCCTCCATGTGCGCGCGCTCGATCGGGATCGTGATGAGCGTGCCGTCCTCCAGCTCGACCTGGACGGAGCCCTCGTACGCGATCGGCTCGTCGTACTGCGAGATCTGGTAGTTCTTGCCGAGGTCGGGGTAGAAGTAGTTCTTCCGGGCGAACCGGCTCGACTCCGCGATCGAGCAGCCGAGCGCGAGGCCCAGGCTGATCGATGAGCGGATCGCGGTCTCGTTCACCACGGGCAGCGAGCCGGGCAGGCCGAGGTCGACCGGAGCGATGAGGGTGTTCGGCTCAGCCGCGTGATACGCCTCGTTGGCCGGGTTCGGCGCGTCGGAGAACATCTTCGTGTTGGTGTTGAGCTCGACGTGCACCTCGAATCCGAGGACCGGCTCGAACAGCTCGAGCGCCTTGTCGAAGTCCATGAGCTTGGCGGCGGCCATCAGCGGTTCCCTCCTGCGAGCTGCGGTGCACGGGTGAGCAGCGGCGCACCCCACGAGTCGACGAGCAGCGTCTCGAGTGCGGCGCCGACCCTGTAGAGACGGGCATCCTCACGAGCCGGAGCGATGAACTGGATACCGACAGGCAGGCCGTCCTCCTCGGCGAGACCGCTGGGAATCGAGATGCCCGGCACGCCGGCGAGGTTCACAGGGATCGTGGTGATGTCGTTGAGGTACATCTGCAGCGGGTCGTCGATCTTCTCGCCGAGCTTGAACGCCGTGGTCGGTGCCGAGGGCGTCGCGATCACGTCGACCTCGGCGAAGGCGTTCGCGAAGTCCTGCTGGATGAGCGTGCGGACCTTCTGGGCGCTGCCGTAGTAGGCATCGTAATACCCCGCGGAGAGGGCGTACGTGCCGAGGATGATGCGGCGCTTGACCTCGTCGCCGAAGCCGGCGTCGCGCGTCGCGGACATGACGTCCTCAACGGTCGGGTTCCCCTCCGGTGTGACCCGGAGGCCGAAGCGCACGGAGTCGAACTTGGCGAGGTTGCTCGACGCCTCCGCGGGCAGGATCAGGTAGTACGCGGCCACTCCGTACTCGAAGTGCGGTGCGCCGATCTCGACGATCTCGGCTCCCTGCGCCTCCATGAGCGCCAGGGCACTGCGGAAGGATGCCGCCACACCGGGCTGGAACCCGCTGTCCGGGAGCTCGCGGATCACGCCGACCTTGAGTCCCTTGAGCACGTCTCCGCGCGCTCCCTCACGAGCAGCTTCTGCGAACGACGGCCAGGCGTCGGTGAGCGACGTGGAGTCCTTCGGGTCGTGCCCGGCGATCGCGTCATGAAGCAGTCCGGAATCCAGGACGGTTCGCGAGACCGGGCCGACCTGGTCGAGGCTGGAGGCGAGTGCGATCGCGCCGTAGCGGCTCACGCCGCCGTAGGTGGGCTTGACGCCGACGGTTCCGGTGACGTGGGCGGGCTGACGGATGGACCCGCCCGTGTCGGAGCCCAGCGCCAGCGGAGCCTCGAACGCCGCGACCGCGGCAGCAGAGCCTCCGCCGGAACCGCCCGGGATGCGATCGAGATCCCACGGGTTGTGCGTGGGGCCGTAGGCGGAGTGCTCGGTCGAGGACCCCATGGCGAACTCGTCCATGTTGGTCTTGCCGAGAGGGATCATGCCGGCGGCACGCGACCTCGCGACGACGGTGGCGTCGTAAGGCGAACGGTAGCCCTCGAGGATGCGCGAGCCGCTCGTCGTCGGCTGATCCGTCGTGACGAGGACGTCCTTGATCGCGAGCGGCACACCCGCGAGCGGACCGAGAGCCTCACCGGCTGCGCGGCGGGCGTCGATGGCAGCGGCGGCGTCGAGCGCCCCTTCGTTGACGTGGAGGAACGCGTGGACGTCACCGTCGACGGCGGCGATGCGGTCGAGGTGCGCCTGCGTGGCTTCGACGCTCGACACCTCGCCGGCAGCGAGCTTCGCCGCCAGGTCGGACGCGTTCAGCCGGATGATGTCGCTCACTGCTCTTCTCCCAGGATCGCTGTCACACGGAAACGGCCGTCGGCGGCATCCGGGGCGTTCTGGAGCACCTGCTCGTGCGAGAGCGTCTGGCCGACCACATCGGGCCGGAACACGTTGCTCAGCGGGATCGGATGACTCGTCGCTGCGACGTCGGCGGTGGCGACCTCCGACACCTTCGCGATGTTGTCGACGATGGCGTCGAGCTGGCCCGTGAGCCGCGTCACCTCGTCGTCGTTCAGCTGGATGCGCGCGAGCACGCCGAGATGGCGCACAAGATCAGGGGTGATTTCAGACACTCCTCCAGTCTAGTTGGCGTGCCCCGAACTCCCGAGTCCTCATCACGGTCGTCCTATGCTGGGCGGGTGAGCACGTTCCACCCCCCTCGCCCCTGGATCGCCAGCTACGCCGCCGGAGTCCCCGACGACCTTCCACCTGTCGAGGGGTCGCTGGTCGACATCGTCGCCGCCTCCGCACGCGACTACCCCGATGCGCCTGCGCTCCAGTTCTTCGGACGCGAGACGACCTACGCCGAGCTCCAGGCCGCGATCGACCACGCTGCGGCGGGCCTGCGCGACCTCGGGGTCCGCCCAGGCGACCCGGTCGCCATCGTGCTGCCCAACTGCCCGCAGCACATCGTGGCCTTCTACGCGGTGCTGCGCCTCGGCGCGGTCGTCGTCGAGCACAACCCGCTGTATACGCCGCGCGAACTCCGCAAGCAGTTCGAAGACCACGGCGCGAAGCATGCGATCGTCTGGAACAAGGTCGTATCGACCGTGCAGGAGTTCCCGACCGACCTGGCCGTGACGAACCTGATCTCCGTCGACGTGACGCGCGCCATGCCGTTCCTCACGCGCTTCGCGCTTCGTCTTCCGCTCGCCAAGGCACGAGAGTCCCGTGCAGCGCTCACCGAGAAGGTACGCGGAACGATCGCCTGGGACTCCCTGCTGTCGACCCCACCGCTGCCCGCGACACATCCGACACCGCACACCGATGACCTCGCGATCATCCAGTACACCTCCGGCACCACCGGCACACCGAAGGGTGCGGCGCTCACGCATCGCAACCTGCTCGCGAACGCCGCTCAGGCGCAAGCCTGGGTGCCGTCGATCCAGCGCGGCAAGGGATGCGTCGTGTACGCGGTCCTACCGATGTTCCACGCCTATGGACTCACTCTCTGCCTCACCTTCGCGATGTCGATGGGGGCGCGACTCGTGCTCTTCCCCAAGTTCGATCCCGACCTCGTGCTCGACGTGGTGAAGAAGCACCCCGCCACGTTCCTCCCGCTCGTGCCCCCCATCGCCGATCGTCTCCTCTCGGCGGCGAAGACGAAGGGGGTGTCGCTCGAGGGCATCGAGGTCGCGATCTCCGGTGCCATGGCGCTGCCGCACGAACTGGTGATCCCGTTCGAAGAGGCGACGCACGGCTACCTCGTCGAGGGTTACGGGCTGAGCGAATGCTCGCCCGTCCTCATGGCGAACCCGGTCGCCGACAACCGTGTGCCTGGCACCGTCGGGCTCCCCCTGCCGGGCACCGAGTGCCGTGTCGTCGATCCGGAGAACCCGAGCGAGGACGTTCCGGCGGGATCAGCCGGCGAACTCGTCGTCCGAGGCCCGCAGGTCTTCTCGGGCTACTACGGGAAGCCCGAAGAGACCGAGGCGGTCTTCATCGACGGCTGGTACCGCACCGGGGACATCGTCACGATCGATGAAGCCGGCTTCGTGCGGATCGTCGATCGCATCAAGGAGCTCATCATCACCGGCGGCTTCAACGTCGCTCCCACCGAGGTCGAGAACGTGCTGCGTCAGCATCCACAGGTCGTGGACGCGGCGGTCGTCGGCCTGCCCAACGAGCATTCGGGCGAAGAGGTCGTCGCCGCGATCGTGGTGGATGCCGGGACCGACGTCGACGTGGAAGCGATCCGCGAGTTCGCCCGCGGCATCCTGACGCCCTACAAGGTCCCCCGACGCGTGTTCGTCGTCGATGAGCTCCCCACGTCGTTGATCGGCAAGGTGCTCCGACGGCAGGTGAAGGAGAAGCTGGTCTCCCTGACGACAGGCGCCTGAGGACGCCCTCACAGGCATCGATCGCCGCCGCGCGCTACCCTTGGGAAGTGACCCCTGAAGATGCAGTGCTGACCGACTCCCCCGCGACCCCCGGATTCGAGGAGCTCGGCATCACCGGGCCCGTCCTCAAAGCCATCAAGGATCTCGGCTACGAGACCCCGTCGCCCATCCAGGCGGCCACGATCCCCACGCTCCTCGCCGGCCGCGATGTCGTCGGCATGGCGCAGACCGGAACCGGCAAGACCGCGGCGTTCGCACTCCCCGTGCTCGAGCGCCTCGACGTCTCGCAGAAGACGCCGCAGGCCCTCGTCCTCGCCCCCACCCGCGAGCTCGCGCTCCAGGTGTGCGAGGCCTTCGAGTCCTACGCCTCCAAGATGAAGGGCGTGCACGTCCTCCCCGTATACGGCGGGCAGGGTTACGGCGTGCAGCTGTCGGCCCTGCGCCGCGGGGTGCATGTGATCGTGGGAACGCCGGGTCGCATCATGGACCACCTCGCCAAGGGCACCCTCGACCTGTCGCAGCTGCAGTATCTCGTGCTCGACGAAGCCGACGAGATGCTGAAGATGGGGTTCGCGGAAGACGTGGAGCAGATCCTCGCTCAGACGCCCGAGGAGAAGCAGGTCGCCCTCTTCTCCGCGACGATGCCCCCGCAGATCCGCCGCCTCGCGCAGAAGTACCTTCGCGACCCGGAAGAGATCAGCATCAAGTCGAAGACCGCGACCGGCACGAACATCACGCAGCGCTACCTCGTGGTGTCGTATGCGCAGAAGGTCGATGCGCTCACCCGCATCCTCGAGGTCGAGAACTTCGACGGGATGATCGTCTTCGTCCGCACGAAGAACGAGACCGAGACGCTCGCCGAGAAGCTGCGTGCACGCGGGTACTCCGCCGCTGCCATCAACGGCGATGTGCCCCAGGTGCAGCGCGAGCGCAGCGTCAACCAGCTCAAGGACGGCAAGCTCGACATCCTCGTCGCGACCGATGTGGCGGCCCGAGGCCTCGACGTCGAACGCATCAGCCACGTGGTCAACTTCGACATCCCCACCGACACCGAGTCGTACGTGCACCGCATCGGCCGCACCGGACGCGCGGGACGCTCCGGCGACGCCATCAGCTTCATCACCCCGCGCGAGCGCTACCTCCTGAAGCACATCGAGAAGGCGACTCGGCAGCAGCCCACTCAGATGCAGCTGCCCAGCACCGAGGACGTGAACACCACACGTCTGAACCGCTTCGACGACGCGATCACCACCGCCCTGTCGGAGACCACCCGCATCGAAGCCTTCCGGGACATCGTCGCCCACTACGTCCGTCACCACGACGTCCCCGAAAGCGACGTGGCTGCTGCGCTCGCGGTTGTGGCGCAGGGCGACAAGCCGTTGCTCCTCGACCCCGCGGACGACCCCCTGTCGAAGGCGGTCGAGGCCGACAACCGGCCCCCGCGAGAACGCGCCGCCAGGGACTCCCGCGAGCCGCGCACGGAGCGCCGCGGACGCGGTGACTACGCGGCCTACCGCATCGAGGTCGGCCGCCGTCACCGCGTCGAGCCCCGTCAGATCGTCGGGGCACTCGCCAACGAGGGCGGGCTCGGACGCGACGACTTCGGCGCGATCAACATCCGACCCGACTTCTCCATCGTCGAGCTTCCCGCGAACATGGATCGCTCCGTGCTCGAGAAGCTGCGGGACACGCGCATCTCCGGACGACTGATCGAGATCAAGCCCGATCGCGGCCCCGGCGGTGCACGCCGGAGCGGTCCGCGCGACGGCCGTGACTCCGGCGGACGTGGTGACCGTTTCGAGCCACGCGACCGTGACGACCGCCCGACCCGCGACAGCCGCGACGAGAAGCCGTTCCGCAAGCCGCGCCACAAGAACTGACGACGCCTCGCGGAGCGGACGTGCCTGCTCCGCGCGGCCGGCGGCGTGCGCTCGGTCAGCCTTTGACGACGATCACGCCCCGTCGGTGACGGGCGGGAGGGCGTCGGGCCCTTCGGTCACGAGGATGTGGAACTGCGCCGCGTCGAGGATGCGAAGCCCGAGCTCCTCGGCCTTCGCGAGCTTCGAACCTGCCCCCGGACCCGCTGCGACGTAGTCGGTCTTCTTCGACACGCTGGAAGCGGCCTTTCCGCCGGCGTTGATGATGGCCTCCTGTGCGCCGTCTCGGGTGTACCCGTCGAGGGAGCCGGTCGCGACGACGGTGAGCCCCTCGAGCACCCCTCCGGCGGCGACCGCGGCACCGGGCCCGGGGTGGCCGGGCGTCGCCCATTGCACACCCGCGTCGGCCCACCGCTGTACGATGTCCTGATGCCAATCGACCTCGAACCAGGCGAGCAGCGAGTCCGCGATGATGCCGCCCACGCCCTCGACCGCGGCGAGTTCCTCTCGGGAGGCCGTGCGGATCGCGTCGAGCGAGCCGAACCACTGGGCGAGAGCCCGCGCGGCGACCGGGCCGACGTGACGGATGTTCAGGGACACGAGCAGACGCCACAGATCCTTGGTCTTCGCCTTCTCCAGCTCGGCGAGCAGCGTGAGCGCCTGCGACGACGGCTGCGGGCCCTCGAGACCGGCCTTCTTCTCGGCGGCAGTGGGGTTCCGACGGAAGGGGGCTCGCGTCTTCACGAGGCCGTCCTCGTCCTCTTTGGGCAGTCCGGTCTCGGCGTCGCGGACGAACAGCTCGATGGGTACGAGCTCGTCGAGGGTCAGCGCGAACAGTCCTGCCTCCGTCTCGAGGGGAGGCACCGCGGGAGACGTCGGCTGCGTCAGCGCGGCTGCGGTCACCTCGCCGAGCGCCTCGACATCGAGGGCGCCCCTGGAGCCGATGTGCTCGACGCGTCCGCGGACCTGCGCAGGACAGGACCTGGCGTTCGGACACCGCAGGTCGATGTCACCCTCCTTCATCGCCCGCAGGGGGGTGCCGCACTCGGGGCAGTCGGCAGGCATGACGAACTCCCGCTCGCTGCCGTCGCGCTTCTCGACGACCGGACCGAGCACCTCGGGGATCACGTCGCCTGCCTTGCGAAGCACGACCGTATCGCCGATCAGGACCCCCTTCGCCTTGACGACGTCCTTGTTGTGCAGGGTGGCCTGGCGGACCACTGATCCCGCGACGTGTGCGGGCGCCATGACGGCGAAGGGCGTCGCGCGACCGGTACGCCCGACCGAGACCACGATGTCGAGCAGCGTGGTCTGCACTTCCTCGGGTGGATACTTGAACGCGATCGCCCAGCGGGGCGCTCTGCTGGTCGCGCCGAGCTCGTCGTGCAGCTCGAGTTCGTCGACCTTGACGACGATGCCGTCGAGCTCGTGTTCGATGTCGTGCCGGTGCTCGCCGAAGTACTCGACGAACTCCACCACCTCGTCGATCGTGCGGCACACCTTGGTGTGTGGACTCGTGGGCAGACCCCACTCCGCCAACAGGTCGTACACCTCGCTCTGCGCGGCGACAGGAGGATCGGCCCACGCCCCGACGCCGTGCACGTAGAGCGCGAGCGACTCGATGCGCAGCAACCCGGCCTCGAGCTCGAGGCCGTTCTTCTTGTCGATCTGCTGACGAAGACCACCGCTGGCCGCATTGCGAGGGTTCGCGAATGCAGGGAATCGGCGAGCGGCCGCCGTGCGCGCCTTCTCCTCGTCGAACGGCTTCTTCACGCCGCCGCGCGACTCCCACCGCTCGAGCGCATCGGCATAGGCGCGGTCGCGGAAGGCCGCCTGCGCCGCGTTGAGCCGCTCGAATGCAGCCACGGGGATGAACACCTCGCCGCGCACCTCGACGATCGGGGGGTGACCCTCTCCGCTCAGACGCTGAGGGATCTCGGGGAGGCGCAGCGCGTTCTCGGTGACGATCTCGCCGACGCGTCCGTCGCCACGGGTCGCGGCCGAGGTCAGGACCCCGTTCTCGTAACGGAGGTTGATCGCGAGCCCGTCGATCTTCAGTTCCGTGAGCCAGGCGACCTCTCGCCCCGCCGACGCCTTCGTCTTGGCCGCCCACTCCCGCAGTTCATCGATCGAGAAGACGTTGTCGAGGCTGAGCATGCGCTCGGCGTGCTCGATCGTCGCGAGGCCCGTCGCCTCTGCCGCTCCGACCATCTGCGTCGGCGAGTCCTGCCCCTGGAGTTCGGGGTGCAGCCGCTCGAGCTCCTCCAGGCGGCGCATCCACCCGTCGTACGTGAAGTCGTCGACGACCGAGGTGTCGCGACCGTAGTAGGCCTCTTTCGCATCGAGGATGCGAGTGGTCAGCTCGTCGGCTTCGATTCGGGCGTCTTCCAGCGAGATGTTCTCCGGCACTCCGCCAGTCTACGAGCGGGCACGGACACTGCAGAGGATCTACGCGCCGACGGGCACAGCCGACACCGTCGTGTCGATCGTGAACTGCCCGAGGACGCGCGTGCCGATGTAGAGGACCGCGGTCTGCCCCGGCGCCACACCGTCGAGCGGCACGTCCGGAGTGACCCTGACACCCGAGGCCGATACCACTGCCTGCGCGGCCACCGGCTCCGCATGAGCGCGGATCTGCACATGACAGTCGAAGGACGACTCCCTCGGCGCCGCTCCAGCCCAGCTGAACCGCTCCCCTGCGATCTCGGCGATCGCGAGCGCCTCCTTGGGTCCCACGACGACGGTGTTCGAGACAGGGCGCACCTCGAGGACGAACCGCGGCTTGCCGTCGGCTGCGGGAACGCCCAGCTTGAGACCGCGACGCTGACCGACCGTGAACGCGTGCGCGCCCTCGTGCTCACCGACGACCTGACCGCTGCGATCGACGATCTCGCCCGTGGCCGTTCCCACCTTCTCGGCGAGCCAGCCGCGCGTATCGCCGTCGGGGATGAAGCAGATGTCGTGGCTGTCCGGCTTCTGCGCGACGCTGAGACCACGCGCTTCGGCCTCCGCGCGCACGAGGGCCTTCGAAGGAGTGGTTCCCAGCGGAAAGTACGTGTGTGCGAGCTGCTCTGCGGTCAAAACGCCCAGCACGTAGGACTGATCCTTGGCGTTGTCCGAGGCGCGGTGCAGCTCGAGGCCGTCGACCCCGTCGATCAGGGTCGCGTAGTGTCCGGTGCACACGGCGTCGAACCCGAGTTCGATGGCCCGCTCGAGCAGCGCGGCGAACTTGATCTTCTCGTTGCAGCGCATGCAGGGGTTCGGGGTGCGACCCGCCTGGTACTCCGACACGAAGTCCGCGATCACATCGTCACGGAACCGCTCCGAGAAGTCCCACACGTAGAACGGGATGCCGAGCATGTCGGCGGCACGACGGGCGTCGAGCGCGTCCTCGATCGTGCAGCATCCGCGGCTTCCCGTGCGCAGGGTTCCGCCGGCCCGGGAGAGCGCGAGATGCACGCCGACGACATCGTGACCCGCCTCCACGGCCCTGGCAGCCGCGACGGCGGAATCGACACCACCGCTCATGGCTGCAAGGATCCGCATGACACCAGTCTACGAGCGTGCGCCTGTGACGGCGCCGGATGCGCGAGCGTAGGTGTCCGCGATCACGGCGAGCACAGCATCGACGTCGGCGTCGGTCGAGGTCCTGCCGAGCGAGAACCGGAGCACGCTGCGCGCGTCCCGTTCGCTTCGTCCCATCGCCATGACCACATGCGAGGGCTCGGCCACGCCGGCTTGACAGGCCGACCCGGTCGACGCGGCCACACCCGCGACATCGAGCAGGAACAGCAGGCTCTCCCCCACCGCACCGGGGAACAGCATGTGCGCGTTCCCCGGGAGGCGGTCGGTCGGGTCGCCCAGGAGCACGGCGTCGGGCACCGAGGAGAGGATGCCGCTCACGAGTCGGTCGCGCAGGGTGCGCAGTCGACGCCCCTCCTCCTCGCGCTCGACCTCGGCGAGTTCGAGCGCGGTGGCGAAGGCCGCGGCACCGGCGACGTCCTGCGTTCCGGCACGCAGTCCTCGCTGCTGTGCGCCGCCGTGCAGCAGTGCCGTCAGGCGCGCCGTCCGCGCGGTCACCAGCGCACCGACGCCGACGGGAGCGCCGATCTTGTGGCCGGCGAGGCTCATCGCGACGAGTCCGACGCCCGGGCCTGCTTCTCCCCGCAGAGCACGGAACGACAGCGGGACGTGTCCGAGAGCGGCGACCGCATCGAGGTGGAACGGGACATCTGCCTCGGCGGCGACCCGAGCGAGCGCGGCCGCGTCGTTGATCGTGCCCGCTTCGTTGTTCGCGACGAGTGCGGTGGCGAGGGCCGCCCCCGCGAGCTGCCCCTCGAACGGCGCCGGGTCGATCCGCCCCTGGTCCGTCACCGGGACCCGCCGCAATTCCGCGCCGTCATCCACGAGACCCGCCGCGGTGTCCATCGTCGCGTGATGCTCGGCGTCCGGCAGCACGATCGCCGATGTGCCGTCCGGGCGTCCGTGCCACAAGCCCTGCAGCGCGAGGTTGATCGACTCCGTGCCACCCGACGTGAACACGATCTCGATCGGCTCGGCGTCAAGCACCGCTGCGGCACGCTCGCGTGAGTCCTCCAACAGGCGCCGGGCGTCCTGACCCGCGGCGTGCGTCGATGAGGCGTTGCCGACGGTCTCGGACGCGTGCAGCCAGGCATCGCGCGCTTCCGGGCGCAACGGCGTGGTCGCCGCGTGATCGAGATAGTGCCGCATCCTTCGATTCTCTCGCGAAACGGCGGCGTGGGGGGTCGCACGACGGGAACCGGGTACCGGCTGTCATGAGACTGCAACACATCGCGCCTAGTGTGTACTCATGCCCGTGTCCCGAGACCTCGCCGCGCCCGGCGGCTCAGCCCTCGACAACCTCGGCGTCCGTCTTCACGACGGCGTCGGAACGCTGCGCGTCTGGTCGCAGAACGCCTCCTCCGTGGAGTTGGTGGTCTTCGACGCCACCGACCTCGATTGGGCGACGGACGAAGTGCCGCTCGAACGCCTCGCAGGCGGCGTCTGGGAGGTCACCACGGCACTGCTCCAGCCCGGGGTCCGCTACGCCGTCCGCGTGGGCGGCCCGCATGGACCAGGCAACACCTTCAACCCTGAGACCCTGCTCCTCGACCCCTACTCCCGCGGTCTCGCCCAGGGCGACGGCTACGAGGAGTGGCGGTCCGTCGTCATCGTGGACGGCTTCGACTGGGGAGAATCGAGGAAGCCGCGCGTGCCCCTCGACCGCACCGTCATCTATGAAGGACACCTCAAGGGACTCACCAAGCGCCACCCCGACGTGCCCCCGGCGCTGCACGGCACCTACGCCGGTCTCGCCCACCCCGCGATGATCGAGCACTTCCACTCGCTCGGGATCACGTCGATCGAGCTCCTCCCCGTGCATGCCTTCGTCCCGGAGCCTCGCCTCCTCGAGCGTGGGCTGACCAACTACTGGGGGTACAACACCCTCAACTTCTTCACTCCGCACACGGCCTATGCCACAGAGGAGGCCCGCAAAGAGGGCCCGGAGGCTGTGCTCGCCGAGTTCAAGGGCATGGTGCGGCTGCTGCACGAGGCCGGGCTCGAGGTGATCCTCGACGTCGTGTACAACCACACTTCCGAGGAGGGCATCGGCGGCCCCCGCTCGAGCCTGCGAGGCATCGACAACGCGAACTACTACCGGCAGGACGAGTCCGGTGTGTACGTCGACACCACGGGATGCGGGAACACCCTCAACACCGCTACCGATGCCGGGGCCCGACTGGTGCTGGACTCGCTCCGCTACTGGGCGCAGGAGATGCAGATCGACGGCTTCCGCTTCGATCTCGCCACGGCAATCGCGCGGGACGGCACTCATACCTACACACCGGACCACCCGCTCCTCGCCGCCATCGCGGCGGATCCGATCCTCGCCGAGACCAAACTCATCGCCGAACCGTGGGATGTCGGCCTCGGCGGTTGGCAGACCGGTAACTTCCCGGCGGGCTGGCACGAGTGGAACGACCGGTACCGCGACCGGGTGCGCAACTTCTGGCTGAGCGACATCGACTACGCACGACGGGCATCGGCACCCGTGGGCATCGGCGGGTTCGCCACTCGCCTCGCCGGCTCTTCGAACACGTTCAGCGAGGATCGCGGCCCGCTCGCGAGCGTGAACTTCGTCACCGCTCATGACGGCTTCACCCTGCACGACCTCGTGTCGTACGACGTGAAGCACAACGAGGCGAACGGAGAACAGAACCGCGACGGCGCCGACATGAACCGCGCCTTCAATCACGGCATCGAGGGACCGACCGACGATCCGACGATCCTGGCGGCGCGGCGGAAGGCCATGCGGAACCTCCTCGGAACGCTCCTGCTCTCGGCAGGCATCCCGATGCTGACGGCAGGAGACGAGGTCGGGCGCACGCAACGTGGGAACAACAACGCCTACGCGCAGGACTCCGCACTGACGTGGCTCGGCTGGGAGTTCGAACCGTGGCAGGAAGACCTCCGCGCTCACGTCTCCCGCCTCATCCGGCTCAGGCAGGACAACCCGGCGCTCCGGCCCAGCCGCTACGCGCGTCTCGGCGAGCACATCCCGAACGCCTCCGTCATGGACTGGTACGACCAGAACGGCGAGACGATGGAGCAGGGACAGTGGGCGGATCCCGGCAACCGCACCCTGCAGTACGTCGCCGCATCCACTCCCGATACCGAGGCGTACAACCGCATCCTGCTCATCGTGCACGGCACAGAGTCGCCGATCGATGTGCGTCTGCCCGAGGAGATCGAGGATGCGACGCGCTTCGTGTCGTTGTGGTCGAGCGCTCTGGAGCGCCCGTCCGATGAGGAGGAGGTCTTCGCGCCGGGTGACGTCCTCCCGGTGTCGGGCACCTCGATGAGACTCTTCCGGGTCGAGTGAGACCCGCACCGACGCACCGCGTCGCGCGCTACCCGTGATCCCCTCCGCGCGGTACATTCGGGATGTGCCTGCACGTGCTGGAACTCGGTCCACGACTCTCCGGAGTCCCTCTCAGATCCCGCCGCGCGCTGCGGATGACGCCGATACGCCCGGTCCACTGCGGACGACGCGCATACCCCTCCTGCAGCCTTCGCCCGCGGTTCCCGGCGGGTTCACCCCGAAGGCCTTCGTCGGCGAGGTCGTCCCGTTCAGCGTGACCTCCTTCCGCGAGGGGCACGACATCATCGGTGTGCACGTCCGGCTCACGTCGCCGTCCGGGGAAGAGACTCTTCATCGACTCTCGCCGCGTGACGACGGCACCGACACCTGGTCGACGAACATCGCGCTCGACGAGCAGGGCGCGTGGAGCTTCCGGTTCGAGGCCTTCTCGGATGACTTCGCGACCTGGGCACACGCCGCCGAGCTCAAGGTCGGAGCGGCGGTCGACGTGCCCGTCATGGCGGCACTCGGCGCCGACCTGCTCGCGCGCGCTGCCGCCGAGCGGGATCGTCCCGCGGCACAACGGAAGCACTTGGGCGACGTCGCGCTGGCGTTGCGCAGCGGCGATGCCGACACGACGCTCGCCGTCTCGACGGATGCGCGACTCGTGCAGATCTTCCGCGAACGTCCTGTGACGAGCCTGCGCTCGGCCTCCCCCGATCAGACGGTGAACGTGGATCGCCTCGCGGCGGGCACGGGCGCCTGGTACGAGTTCTTCCCGCGGTCGGAAGGCGCCCGCCGCCTGAAAGACGGCACTGTGAAGAGCGGCACCTTCCGCACGGCGATGAAGCGCCTCCCCGAGGTCGCGGCGATGGGGTTCGACGTCGTCTACCTGGTGCCCGTCCACCCGATCGGCACGACCCATCGCAAGGGGCGCAATAACACTCTGGTCGCCGAACCCGGTGACCCCGGCTCCCCGTACGCGATCGGATCCGCAGCGGGCGGTCACGATGCGATACACCCCGACCTTGGCACGCCGGCGGACTTCCGCGCCTTCGTCCGTGCAGCGCGGAAGGAGGGGCTCGAGGTCGCCCTGGATCTCGCGCTCCAGGCGTCCCCGGACCACCCGTGGGTCAGCGCACATCCCGAATGGTTCACGACGCTCCCCGACGGCACGATCGCGTTCGCGGAGAACCCCCCGAAGAAGTACCAGGACATCTACCCCCTGAACTTCGACAACGACCCGGAGGGGATCGCCGCGGAGATGCTGCGGATCGTGCAGCACTGGGTCGGACAGGGGGTGAAGATCTTCCGCGTCGACAACCCGCACACCAAGCCTCTGCAGTTCTGGGAATGGCTCATCGCCGAGGTGAACGCGGCCGATCCCGACGTGATCTTCCTCGCCGAGGCCTTCACCCGACCAGCCGTGATGCGTGCGCTCGCTGCCGTGGGCTTCCAGCAGAGCTACAGCTACTTCACCTGGCGCAACACCAAAGCAGAGCTCGAAGAGTTCCTCACCTCCGTGTCGCACGAGACAGCCGACTACATGCGTCCGAACCTCTTCGTGAACACGCACGACATCCTGACCGAATACCTGCAGTTCGGTGGAAGGGCCGCGTATCGCATCCGTGCCTGCATCGCGGCGACGGCCGGCCCGGTGTACGGCGTGTACGCCGGCTACGAGCTGTTCGAGAACGTGGCGCGTCCCGGCTCCGAAGAGAACATCGACAACGAGAAGTACGAGTACAAGTTCCGCGATTGGAACGGCGCAGAAGCGAGGGGCGAGTCCCTCGCGCCGTTGCTCCGCCGTCTCAATGAGATCAGGCGGGACCACCCGGCGCTGCGGCAGCTCCGTACCTTCTCGACGCACTGGAGCGACGACGACGCCGTGCTCGTGTACAGCAAGCACCTCGATGCGCCCTTCACCGGGACCGGGCGCGCGGACACGATCATCGTGGTGGCCAACGTCGATCCGCACTCCGTGCGCGAGACGACCGTCCACCTCGACACCACCCGATGGGGTGTGCCGCTCGGCGAGCGGTTCGAGGTGGAGGATCTCCTCACCGGCGCGGTGTGGACCTGGAGCGACCACAACTACGTGCGACTCGACGCCTTCGCCGAGCCCGTGCACATCCTGAAGGTGAGGGAGCGATCATGAGCTATGCGGAAGACGTCGCGGCATCCACCGAGTGGGAGGCGATCGCCGCGGGGACACACCACGACCCGCACTCCGTTCTCGGTGCACACGCCCGCAAGGACGCCGCCGACCGCACGGTCACGGTGATCCGCGTACGACGCCCGCTCGCCGAAAGAGTGGCTGCGGTGTTCGGCGACGGCAGCAGGCTCGAGCTCGCGCACGTCGCGCACGGGATCTGGGAGGCGCAGCATGTCGGTCCCCCGCTGCCCTACCGGGTCGCGACCAAGTACGCGGATCACGAGGAGACGCTCTCGGGCGACCCCTACCGTCATCGCCCCACGCTGGGCGACCTCGACCTGCACCTGATCGCGGAAGGAAGACACGAGCGGCTCTGGGAGGCTCTGGGAGCACACCCGCGAACGCTCGACGGCGAGCAGGGCACCTCGTTCGCGGTCTGGGCGCCCGACGCCACCGCGGTCCGCGTCGTCGGCGACCATGACGACTGGAGCGGCGAGGCGCACGCGATGCGCTCGATGGGAGTGAGCGGCGTCTGGGAGTTGTTCATCCCCGAGCTCCCGATCGGCACGCGGTACAAGTATCAGATCCGCACGCGCGACGGAGCGTGGATCCTCAAGGCCGACCCCATGGCGCACGCCGCCGAGGTACCGCCGAACACGGCATCCGTGGTGACCGCATCGTCGTACGCCTGGTCGGACGGGGCATGGATGACCCGCCGCGCGGCGACGCACGCCGTCGCCCAGCCCCTGTCGGTCTACGAGGTCCACGTCGGGTCATGGCGCGAGGGACTCGGCTATCGGGAACTCGCCACGCCGCTGATCCAGCACGTGACGGAGGCAGGATTCACGCACGTGGAGTTCATGCCCCTGGCCGAGCACCCGTTCGGCGGATCCTGGGGCTATCAGGTCAGCGGGTACTACGCTCCCACCAGCCGCTTCGGCTCCCCGGACGATCTGCGTTACCTGATCGATCGCCTCCATCAGGCCGGCATCGGCGTGATCATGGACTGGGTGCCGGGACACTTCCCCAAGGACGCCTTCGCGCTGGCCCGCTTCGACGGCCAGGCATTGTACGAGCATCCGGATCCCCGCCGCGGCGAGCATCAGGACTGGGGAACGCTCATCTTCGACTATGGGCGACCGGAGGTCCGGGGCTTCCTCGTCGCCAACGCCCTCTACTGGCTCGAGGAGTTCCATGTCGACGGGCTGCGCGTCGACGCCGTCGCCTCGATGCTCTACCTCGACTACTCCAGGGCCGCCGGCGAGTGGGAGCCGAACATCCACGGCGGCCGCGAGAACCTCGAGGCGATCCGCTTCCTGCAGGAGGTCAACGCCACCGCGTACCGACTGCACCCGGGCATCATGATGATCGCGGAGGAGTCGACGAGCTTCCCCGGGGTCACCGCACCCACCGACCACGCCGGTCTCGGCTTCGGGTTCAAGTGGAACATGGGCTGGATGAACGACTCGCTCCAGTACATCGCGCGCGACCCGATGTACCGTTCGCATCATGAGGGCGAGATGACCTTCTCGTTCGTCTACGCATTCGGCGAGAACTACCTGCTTCCCATCAGCCACGACGAGGTCGTGCACGGAAAGGGAAGCCTGCTCGCGAAGATGCCGGGCGATCACTGGCACAAGCTCGCGAACACACGTGCGTACCTCGCGTACATGTGGGGACACCCGGGAAAGAAGCTCCTGTTCATGGGCCAGGAGTTCGGTCAGCTCGCCGAGTGGTCGGAGGCGCGCCAACTGGACTGGTGGCTGCTCGACCAGCCGTCGCACGCACAGCTTCAGGACTTCGTCGGCGCGTTGAACCGCACCTATCGCTCCCAGGCGCCGCTCTGGGAGCGCGACAACGAGGCCTCGTCCTTCAGTCGGCTCGGCGCACCGACCTGGGATCCGTCCGTGATCGCCTTCGAGCGACGGGACGCGCACGGAGGTCGACTCGTCGTCGTCAGCAACTTCGCCGGCACGGAGCTGACGGCACACCCGCTCGAGCTCCCCCGCGAGGGCGTCTGGCAGGAAGTGCTCAACACCGACGCTGCCGAATACGGGGGCCGCGGGTCAGGGAACCTCGGCATGGTCTACGCCGGGGCCGCAGACGGCGGGCGTCCGACGGCCACCATCACGCTGCCCGCCCTGACGACGCTGTGGCTGCGCCACCAGTCGGACCCGCACGTGCCGACCGTGAATCACGGCTGAGGCCCCTCTTCCACGCCGCACGACGCGGTCTAGAACAGCAGCGACGACAATCGGTTGCGGGCGGACACCACGCGCGGATCGGCGGCGCCGACGAGCCCGAACAACTCGATCAGCCGTTCACGCACGGGCGTGCGCTCATCAGACGGCAGCTGCGCGAACAGGTCGAGCAGACGGGCGAAGGCGTCTTCCACATGTCCACCCGAGAGGTCGAGGTCGGCCACATCGAACTGCGCCTGCACGTCGAGGGGTGCCGCAGCCGCCGCATCGCGCGCGGCCTGGAGGTCGAGACCCTGGACGCGGTCGAGCAGACGCACCTGACCGAGGCCGGCGCGAGCATCCTCGTCCCGCGGGTTCTCGGCGAGAGCCTTCTCGTACGCGCGGATCGCGGCCGCGTAGTCGCCGGTCTCGATCGCTGCGAACGCCTCTGCATGCAGCGGCGGCAGCTCGGGCTCGGCGGGAGCGGCCGGAGCTTCACCCTGCTCCGCGACGGACAGCGAACCGGTGACGCCGTTCTGCGCAGCCACCTGGAGCAGCTGGGCGAACACGTCGCGTACCTGCTGCTCCGGCACCGCACCCGTGAACATCGGCACGGGCTGGCCTGCGATGAGCGCCACGACCATCGGGATGGACTGCGCGCGGAAGCTCTGCGCGAGCTGCGGGTTCGCGTCGACGTCGACCTTGGCGAGCAGGACGCGCCCCTGGAGCTCGCGCGTCACCTTCTCGATGATGGGGCTGAGCTGCTTGCACGGCCCGCACCATTCGGCCCAGAGGTCCACGACGACCGGCACGGTGCGGGAGAGCTCGAGGATCTGACCGAACGTCTCGTCGGTCGCATCCACCACGACGTCCACGACACTCGGCGCCGGGGAGGACTCGGCCGAGGACGCCGGACGATTGCGCAGGCTTGACAGGTCGACCGCGCCGCGCAGCGCAGAGGGGGAGATTTCACTCATTTGATCACCTTCACCGAGAGGAGGTCCTGGTGCACAGCCAGGAGCCTGATCTGCTCCGTCGATCCCTGTGCGGGGACCGAGAAGAAGAGCTGGAATTCGTAGGTCGTCTCGACGCCCTTGGCCGACTCGGTCGCACCCGTCAGAGCCTTGGCCTGCGCGTTGTCCCCGAACCGGATCACCACATCCGACCCGGTCGGCGTCACCGTCTCGGTGTCGGTCATCGAGATCGCCACGATCGCGCCGCTGTCCAGGGTCGTCATGGAGATCGGCTCGGCCGTCGTCGGAGCCATGTCGAACGCGGCCTTGGAGGTCTTGGACGCGCCCTTGTCCGCGAGCCCCTGCACGACGGCCTGGCGACTGTCCTTGATGGATTGCGCGAGGTTGAGCGAGAGGTCGTCGAACAGACCGTAGAACTCGCTCGACTCCCCCGTGTCGACGACATCGGCGAAAGCGGGAGCGAGCTCTGCCGGGGGAACCGTCAGGAAGGCGGAATCCGAGGGCACGAGAGATGTCCCGAGCCAGGCGGCGGCCACATCGGGGAACACGGCATCCGCCGACATCTCCGCCATGTTGCTGACCTTGTAGTTCGACCACGGATCAGCCTGGGTCATCATGAGCAGCACAGGGGGAACGGTGTCGTCGCCCGTGCTCTTCGAGAGCATGAGCACGGTCCGCGGCCAGCGATCGGTCGCTTCTGGCAGCACGACCTCGAAGTCGTCCGTCGGAATCGCCGAGGGGGGAGCCGTGTCCGGCAGCTTGGTGCGGAGCGCATACTCGGTGGTTCGCGCCGCGAGCGCCGGGCCGTCCAGTCGCGTCGCCGCAAGGTCGGCGTCGAGAGCGGTGTCGGCCTCGATCAGAGTGTCGGACACCGTCTGGAGGATGCGCTTTGCCTGCGCTTCCGTGACGGCAGGCGGCTTCTGATTCTCCGGCGCGATCACCGTGGGACTGGGCGAAGGAGATGCCGAGACGTCGCCCAACTGGGGCCACGATTCGGCGGAGCAGCCCGCGGCGAGGAGAGCCGTGAGGCCGAGCGCGGGAATCACGAGCAGTCTGCGGCGCTGGGCCGGCCGTACTGCACGCATGGCGTTCTTCGAATCGGACCCCTTGGCGTCGTCCACGATCTCCGCGTCCTCGATCTCGGTGTCTCGCGCTCGATCGCGCTCGGCAGGAGCCGGCGCCTCGGGCTTCTCGTCCGGGGCCTCGATCGCCGCCCGCTCTTCCGGCGGGAGCACGGCCACGTCGATGGGCTCGGTCACCGGAAGCGGGCCGGGGCCCTTGCGGCGGGGACCACGTCCGCGGCGCTGATGGCGGATCGCGAGGACGTACAGGATGAGACCGATGAGCAGCACGATCCCACCGCCGACCATGAGCGGCCCTGCCCACGGAGTGCTGTTGTCCAGCGGCCAGGACACCACGATGTCGTCGGGCGCGTCCTGGGTTCCGTCATAGGCGATCAGCATGCTGGTCCCCTCGGGGAGCTGCATGTTGTCTGCGACGAGGCGGTTCTCCTTGTCGAAGGAGTCCAGCCACAGATCCGAGCCTCGAGGATCGCGTCCAGCGGCCTCATCCGTCGGTGTATCGCCGTCACCGCCCTCGGCCTGATCCGAGGACTCCTGCGCCGGGACGTGCTCGACGACGAACTCTCCGTCGTCATCGACGGTCACGTGGTTGTAGTCGGAGTCGGCGAGCCACGCTTCCATGTCTGCGGTGCGTCCGTAGCTGCCGAAGACGTCGCCCTCACCGCGGACGATGAGCGTCTGCGCGCCCGGGTTCGTCCTGAGCACGTCGCCGTCCAGGAGGACGAAAGGCGCCGGTTCATCGATCTCGACTTGCGTCTGCTGCGAATCGGGCCCGATGAACAGGGTGCGCTGGGCGATCCCGGCTCCGATGAGCACCGCAGCCAGCACGAAGGCCACCACGGCCCATACGAAACGCACGAATAGTCTCCTCACGCATCACGGACATCCACCCGCGACGCAACACTCGACATTTCAGACTAGCGAAATCACCTGTGTGTTGCCCACAAGCAGATGCAGTGCGGGCAGGATCGGCACGTCGCCCGTCTGGCGGTGGGGCACCTCGATACCCTTGCTGAATCCGTTTCAAGGAGCCGACAGATGAAGATCCACAGTCCCTTCCGCACTGCCCTGGTGGCGACTCTCGGCGTGGGATTGGGCATCCTGCTCATCAGCAGTGTGCAGACACTGTCGAGCGTCCTGCTCTACGTCGGCACAGCGCTGTTCCTGAGTCTGGGACTCGACCCCCTCGTCTCCTTCCTCGAACGTCGCAGACTCCCCCGCTGGCTGGCCGTGCTGGTCACGATCCTCGCGGTCCTCGCGGTGTTCGGAGGGATCGTGCTGATCATCCTCCCGGTGCTCGTCGATCAGATCTCGCAGTTGATCGCACAGATCTCGGCGATCGTGTCTCGAGGGAACCTCATCCCCGATCTCAAGGAATGGATGCAGGACACCTTCCCTAACCTGCAGGTGGACGTTGTCTTCACCTCCGTCACCGACTGGTTGACGATCAACCTCGCAGACATCGGCGGATCCATCGGCCAGGGAGTCCTCGTCGCCAGCGGAGCCCTGCTCAGCGGACTGTTCGGGGCGTTCATCGTCCTCATCCTGACGATCTACCTCACAGCCTCCACCCCGTCGCTCAAGCGGGCCGTGTACCAGCTGGCGCCGGCGTCGAAACGCGACCGCTTCATCGACCTGTCGGAGCAGATCACCGACTCCGTGGGCTACTACGTCATGGGCCAGGTCACCCAGGGCGTGATCAACGGCGTGCTCAGCGCGATCTACCTCACGATCATCGATGCCCCGTTCCCGGCGGTCCTGGCGATCATCGCGTTCTTCTTCTCGCTGATCCCGCTCGTCGGCACCCTCACCGGATCGACGATCATCGTCCTGGTGTGCCTGATCCCGGGTCTGGGTTCTCCCGGGATCGCGATCGCCGCAGCCATCTACTACCTGATCTACATGCAGATCGAGGCGTACGTGATCTCCCCGCGCATCATGAGTCGGGCCGTCGCCGTGCCCGGCGCCGTCGTCGTCGTCGCGGCTCTCGCCGGCGGAAGCCTGCTCGGACTCCTGGGCGCGCTCATCGCGATCCCCGTGGCAGCGAGCATCCTGATCCTCTACCGCCAGGTGCTCATCCCCCGCATGAACGAGTTGTGAACCGGGAACTGCTCAATCGACCGGCGGCCAGTACGTGGCCAGGGGCAGCGCCGAGGGGTTGACCGCCGCGACGATCTCGGTGAGCACCCGCCGCGTCTGCGACTCCCCCACCCACAGGTGCTTGCCACCTTCCACCGCGATCAACTGCGCGTGCGGGATGGATGCGAATCGCCGACGCGCTTCGTCGGGGCGGAGGTAGTCGTCCAGTTCAGGGATGAGCACGACGACCGGCACGTCACTGTCCGCCCATGCGGCGACCTCGGCTTCGGTCGCCCGGTGCAACGGCGGGGACAGGAGGATGATGCCCTCGATGGCGTGCTCCCGGCCGTACTTCAGCGCAAGCTCCGTGCCGAACGACCACCCCAGCAACCAGGGGCGCGGAAGAGCGCGCTCCGCCACGAAGTCCATCGCCGCAGCGACATCGAACCTCTCCGCAGCGCCACCGTCGAACGCTCCGTCGCTCGTACCGCGCGGAGACGTCGTCCCCCGGGTGTTGAACCTCAGGACCGCCAGGTCAGCGAGCGCAGGCAGCCGGGCTGCCGCCTTGCGGATGATGTGCGAGTCCATGAACCCGCCCGCCGTCGGGAGCGGGTGCAGGGTCACCAGCGTCGCAGCGGGAGCCGTGCCTTCCGGCAGAGCGAGTTCCCCGACCAGGGTGAGACCATCCGCCGTGACCAGCTCGATGTCCTCGCGCACTGCCGGGAGCTCCAGCGGTCCTCGGATCTCCATGCTCACGCCATCCTCCAACAGTGTGTGTGCCAGTGCCGTCGAGCGGCGAGGTCCGCCGCATCACCCAACACCCCGTCAGCCCGCCACGCCACGAGGTGAGCCGTGCCTGCCTCGATGTGCCGCCCGCACCCCGGACACAGATAGTCCTTCTGCGCCTGCGCAGCGGAGACGGGCTGCACCGTCCACTCAGTGCCGCGTCGAGTCTCGGATCGCTTCCATCCCGCGAGCAGTCGGTCGAACGAGTCGTCGGCGTCAGGGCGCGCCGGAGGCCGTCTGCGGGAGCGTGGCATCGCGCCTGCTCACCACCAGTGGTTGTTGGTCCAGAAGTTGTACGCGCCGGCCCAGCTGCCGTACCGACCCGTGGCGTACCCCGTGGCCCACCGCAGGTTGTCGACGGGGTTGTACCCGTTGCCGGGCACCTTGCTGCACGGCAACGCCTGCACGAGCCCGCAGGCGCCGGACGACGAGTTCGTCGCGTTCGGGTTCCACCCGCTCTCGCGCGACACGATGTAGTCGACGTACTGCCAGTCGCTCTGCGCGATACCCGCCGCGGCCATCCACTCCGCGGGTGCTCCCCCGCCGGAGTACGGCGGCAGCGACGAACCGCCGGACGAGCCGCTCTTCGAACTCGACGCCACCGTCGGCGCGGGCTTCGGCTTGGGCTTCGGCTTGACGTACACCTCGAAGGTTCCGCGCTCGACCGGGGTGATGGCCGCCCCGCTCACGGTGACCGTGAGGTTCTGCGTGTCGGCGAGGGCCAGCGAATAAGCGGAATCGGGAGCATCCGCCTGCACGGGCTCCGCGAGTGCCACTCCCGTCGGTGCGACGAGCGCGCCTGCGAATCCGACGACGGCTAGGGCGCTGAACACACTGACGACTCCGCGGCGGCGTGACCACCGACGGGCATCGGAGCGCGCCGAACCGACCTTCGCTGCGGGCACCGGCGAAGAGACGCTTCTTTCGAGATTCATGTCGTTTCGGGAGTTCACGATGAGGGACAGTCTACGCAAAGTCAGCTGGATCGACCATCAGGAAGCTCAACGCACAGCGAGAATGACCTCGATGGTGGCGTCCAAGAGCGCGTCGACCTGCTCCTCGCGGTACCCGCCGCGCTGCATCCTGAACGCCGCAGAGCGAAGTTGTTCCGCACTCAGCGCATCGCCGTCGCGGAGGTAGCGCACGATCCGCGTCGACACATGGTCGACTTCATCCATGCGATAGCCGAAGGTGAGGACGCCGGTTCGAGCGAAACGGTGCCGCTGTGGCCGAGCAAGATGATCGAGGATGACCTGCGCGTCCACTCGCGCCTGCTCGACCCAGGCACCCGCTCCCCGAGTACGCACCACGCGCTCTCGCTCCCGCGCTGCGAAGGCGTCTTCCACCCGCCCGAGAGCCGCATCCACGTCGGCGACGACGTAGCCTCCCTTGACGAGCGGGAACGACGCCGTGCGTACATCTTCAGCACCGAGTTCGTCGTTCCCGGCTTCGAAAGCTCTCCGCGCGGAGGCGAGGAACGCGTCCACCGCCGCGCGGTGATATCCCCGCTCACGTCCCGACGTCAGCGCGAACGCCGGTGGCGTCTGCGTCGCGGGCTCCACGAGTCGATCATCGGTCATCACAGCACCACCCAGGGAGAGAGGAGGAAGTAGAGGCAGAGCGCAGGGATCGTGGAGGGAAGGATGCTGTCGAGCCGGTCGAGAAGACCGCCGTGCCCCGGCAACCACGAGCTCATGTCCTTGATGCCGAGATCGCGCTTGAGCATCGACTCGCCGAGGTCGCCGAGCGTCGCCGACAGCAGGATGGAGGCGCCGAAGATCAGACCCGCCCACCAGGGGAGCTCGAGGAGGAAGATGGCCAGGAGCACGCCCGCGACGAGTGAGGCGACCACGGCACCACCGAAGCCTTCCCACGTCTTCTTGGGACTGATCTTCGGAGCCATCGGATGCCTGCCGAAAGCGAGTCCCGCTGCATAGGCGCCCGTGTCTGCTGCGACCGCGATGGCGATGAAGCTGAGCACCCACCACTGACCGCCCTCCTGCTCGAGGAGGATCAGTGCGACACCCGCGAGGAACGGCACGTAGACCTGCACGAAACCGCTGATGACGGCGTCAGCGAGCACATCGCCGTAGGTGCGACCGTCTTTGGCGACCATCTGAGCGATGAGGCGCCACACGATCACGAAGGCGACTGCGACGAACAACATCACCCAGGAGAGCCACGGCTCCGCGAAGTACGCGGAGAGCACGAGGAAGGCGGCTGCGATGAGTTGCGGGACGACATCGACCCGTCGCCCGGACGCCCGCAGCGCCCGAGACAGTTCGTACACGCCCAGCAACGCAGCAGCGAGGGCGAACGGCACGAAGAGCGCCTTGATGAACAGCAGCGAGCCGAGCAGCGCCGCCCCGAAGGCGAGACCGATGAGGATCGCGAGAACGAGGTCTCGTCCCGTGCGCTCCTTGATCCGCTCGTTAGCCTGGTCGATCTGGTCGCGGGCATGCGAGACGTGGGTGCCCAACTCGTCCCTCGCCGCACGCCACTGCTCGCGGATCGCGTTGTGGTCGGCGGTGTCGAGAGGTCCGACGGCCACCGCCGGTGCGCCGGCGGAGGTCGGCAGAGGCGGACGCGGCGGGATGGCTTCCGCGTCGAACGACGGGAACGCCTCGTCCGCGAGCGGGACACCGTCGGGCAGCGCCTCGTCACGCGCCTCGCGACGCGTCACCGGCCTGCCGTCGTCGGCATCTCGCGTTTCGTCAGTCATCCTGACTACACCTCGAGGAGTTCGGCCTCTTTGCGCTTCAGCGCGTCGTCGATGAGGTCGACGTGCTGACGCGTCAGGCCGTCCAGCTCCTTCTCGCCGCGGGCGATCTCGTCCTCGCCGACCTCGCTCTTGAGCGCGTCGAGGTCGTCCTTGGCCTTGCGCCGGATGCCCCGGACGTGGACCTTGGCGTCCTCCGCCTTGGTCTTGACGAGCTTCACGTACTCCTTGCGCCGCTCCGCAGTCAGTTCCGGCATCGTGACGCGGACGAGGTTGCCGTCGTTCGTCGGGTTCGCGCCGAGGTTCGGCATGTCACGGATGGCCTGCTCGATCGCCTTCAGCGCCGACTTGTCGTACGGCGTGATGATGAGCGTGCGAGCCTCCTGATTGGCCAGCGAGGCGAGCTGAGCGATCGGCGTGGGGGTGCCGTAGTAGTCGACGAGCACCTTCTGGAACATCTGCGGGTTCGCACGACCGGTGCGCACCGTGGAGAAGTCCTCCTTGGCAGCTTCGACCGCCCTGTTCATGCGTGTGGTGGTTTCAGCGAGGACGTCCGCGATCACGGTGACTCCTATCGTCGGGGTGTTCTGCAAATTCTATCGGGCGAAGTGGTCTGCGCCGTGTCACACGCTCAGGCGGTGACGAGGGTGCCGATGGGCTCGCCGAGGAGCGCACGGGTGACGTTGCCTGCAGGCTCCATGCCGAAGACCCGCATGTCCATGCTGTTGTCCATGCACAGGCTGAAGGCGGTGGAGTCGACGACCTTGAGGCCACGCTGCAGGGCATCTCGATAGGTGACGCGCTCGATGCGTTCGGCGTCGGCGTGCTTGTTCGGGTCGGCGGTGTAGATCGCGTCGACGCCGTTCTTGGCCACGAGCACCTCGTCCGCGCCGATCTCGAGCGCACGCTGTGCTGCCACGGTGTCGGTGGAGAAGTACGGAAGCCCCGCGCCGGCACCGAAGATGACGACCCGACCCTTCTCGAGGTGACGCTCGGCACGACGCGGGATGTAGGGCTCGGCGACCTGCGTCATCGAGATGGCGGACTGCACGCGTGTGGCCGCTCCGGCCTGCTCGAGGAAGTCCTGCAGGGCGAGCGCGTTCATGACGGTGCCCAGCATGCCCATGTAGTCGGCCCGGCCGCGGTCCATGCCACGCTGGCTCAGCTCGGCGCCGCGGAAGAAGTTGCCGCCTCCGACGACGATGGCGACCTCGACGCGATCGACGGCCGCGGCGATGTCACGGGCGATCTGAGAGACCACGTCGGGGCTCACACCCAGCTGTCCGGCTCCGAAGGCCTCGCCGGAGAGTTTGAGAAGGACGCGGCGGCGTCCGGTGCGTTCAGTCATGGGTGGGTGTCCTCTCGTCCCGATTCAAGATAGTGCCTCGTGGGCATGAAGAAGGGGTTCGGATCTTGACGATCCGAACCCCTTCGACCTTGCTACGCGCCGACCTTGAAGCGCGCGAAGTCCGTCACGGTGATACCGGCGTCCTTCGCCACCTGGGCGACAGAGAGCTTGTTGTCCTTGGCGTAGTCCTGCTCGAGCAGGGCGACCTGCTTGATGAACGCGGACACGCGACCTTCGACGATCTTCGGCAGAGCCGCTTCCGGCTTGCCCTCGTTGCGGGAGATCTCGGTGACGATCTCGCGCTCCTTCTCGACGGCGTCGGACGGGACGTCTTCGCGGGACAGGTAGGACGGGTTCGCGAACGAGATGTGCTGCGCGATGCTGCGCGCGGTCTCGGCGTCGTCACCCGAATAGGCGACGACGACACCGATCTGCGGCGGCAGGTCCTTGCTGGTGCGGTGCAGGTAGACCTCGACCTTGTCGCCGGCGATCGTGCGCACGCGGCGCAGTTCGACCTTCTCGCCGATGATGGCGGCCTCTTCCGAGATGACCTGCTCGACGCTCTTGTCGCCGGCGGATGCGGCGAGGGCGGCGTCGACCGAGTCGGCCTTGACCGCTGCGGCGGCGTCGGCGACCTTGTCGGCCAGCGCGATGAAGCGATCGTTCTTCGCGACGAAGTCGGTCTCGCAGGCGAGTTCGATGAGCGTCACGGCACCGTCCTGCTCGCGAGCGACGATCAGTCCCTCGCTGGTGGAGCGGTCAGCGCGCTTGGCGTTGCCCTTCGCACCCTTGAGACGCAGGATCTCGGTGGCCTTCGCGACGTCTCCGTCGGCCTCCTCGAGCGCCTTCTTGGTGTCGACCATTCCCGTGCCGAGCTGCTCACGCAGCGCCTTGAGGTCAGCGATGGTGAAGTTGGCCATGTGTGGTGGCTCCTTGCTTCGTTATGTATGTGTGTACGAGGGATTACTTGGCGTCTGCAGCCTCGGTGGCGGCGACCTCAGCGGTCTCCTCACCGGAAGCGGCTGCGATCGCCTCGTCGTGAGCCTTGGCACCGGCCTCGTCGGCGGCGGTCTCGTCGGCGGCCGGCGTCTCGACGACAGCAGCTGCGTCCTCTGCGGTCACGGTCTCGGCGGCGTCAGCGGACTCCTCGACCGGGGTCTCGAGCAGCTCCTTCTCCCACTCGGCCAGCGGCTCTGCGTCGCCCGACTCCGGGTTGTGCTTCTGCTGCAGGCCCTCGGCCGCGGCGTCGGCGATGATGCGGGTGAGCAGCGAGACGGAACGGATCGCGTCGTCGTTGCCGGGGATCGGGTACTGGAAGTCGTCCGGGTCCGCGTTGGTGTCGAGGATGCCGATCACAGGGATGCCGAGCTTCTTGGCCTCGTCGATGGCGAGGTGCTCGCGCTTGGCGTCGACGACCCAGATGGCCGACGGCGTCTTCGTGAGGTTGCGGATACCACCGAGCGACTTGTGCAGCTTGTCGAGCTCGCGCTTCTTGAGAAGCAGCTCCTTCTTCGTGAAGCCGCTGTTCGCCGGGGTCTCGTAGTCGAGCTCCTCGAGCTCCTTCATACGTGCGAGACGCTTGGAGATCGTCTGGAAGTTGGTGAGGAGTCCACCGAGCCAGCGCTGGTTCACGAAAGGCTGGCCGACACGGGTGGCCTGCTCTGCGAGGATCTCCTGCGCCTGCTTCTTCGTGCCGACGAAGAGAATCGTGCCGCCGTGGGCAACCGTCTCCTTGACGAAGTCGTAGGCCTTGTCGATGTAGCCGAGCGACTGCTGGAGGTCGATGATGTGGATGCCGCTGCGCTCCGTGAGGATGAAGCGCTTGACCTTCGGGTTCCACCGACGGGTCTGGTGTCCGAAGTGCACGCCGCTGTCGAGCAGCTGGCGGATGGTGACCACAGCCATGGTCGTCTCCTGGTTCTGGCGCGAGTCTGCGCCGTTGAGGTTGTCAAGCCGATCGGGTGATCGGACTTCCTGGTGCCCGGCGCACACCCGCCTTCTCGGAGAGAAGGACCTGTGGATGTGGATGCCGCGAGTGAATCGCTGTGGGCACGCGTAGTCACCCCGATATCGAGGTGCTCCCCCAGCATACAGGATGGGCGTGGCTTCACTCCCCCTGCACCGCCCGTTGCACGCGGGTCTTCTTCCTCCGCCCCGTTCTCGGCCCGCCGTCGACGGATCGGTCGCTCCCCCGGCGCCCGAGGATGACCTCGTGCCTTCTCTCGTTCGAGTGCTGTCCACCTGTGCGATCGCCATCGTGCTGTGCTTCACCGCGCCCACCCCTGCGTCCGTCGCGGCGGCCGGGTCCGGGACGCTCCCGCGATGGGAGTGGCCGCTGGCAGGAGCGCATGTCGTCACTCAGCCCTATCGCGCCCCCGCGAGCGAGTATGGAGCAGGTCACCGTGGCATCGATCTGGGCACCTCGATCGGGGCGGAGGTGCGCGCCCCCTCCGAGGGAGTCGTGGCGTTCCGCGGCACAGTGGTGGATCGGCCTCTCCTGACCATCGCCCATGCTGGCGGACTCGTGTCGACGTACGAACCACTGGGATCGTCGCTCGAGCCCGGCGACCCCGTCGCTGCCGGCCAGTACATCGGGACCGTCGAGGTGGGCGGCCACACCTCATCGGGTTCCCTCCACGTCGGCGTGAGACGGGACGGCGTGTACATCAATCCGATGCTGCTCTTCGGCGGGGTCCCTCGGGCGGTGCTGCTCCCCTGCTGCACCTGACCTGGGGCAGACGGGCGCGCGTCACGCGCGCGGGTGGGCCAGCCGGTACGTCGCCGTCAGACGCTCTGCGGAGACATGGGTGTAGATCTGCGTGGTCCCGAGACTCGCGTGTCCGAGGATCTCCTGCACCGCTCTCAGGTCCGCACCGCCGTCGAGGAGGTGGGTCGCCGCGGTGTGTCTGAGCGCGTGGGGCCCGATCGTCTCGGCGCCGACGATCGGCGCGAGGACACGCGCGACGAGCTGATAGACCGTGCGCGGGCCGATCCGCGCCCCGCGGCTTCCCAGGATCACGGCAGGTGTGAAGCTCCTCGACCGGACGACGAGAGCCGGCCTGCCTCGGCTCAGGTACGCACTCAGTGCATCGCGCGCGGGCACACCGAAGGGGACGATGCGCTCCTTCGCGCCCTTGCCCAGCACCCGTGCCGTTGCGCGATCGAGGTCGAGGTCGTCGATGTCGAGACCGCAGAGTTCTGAGACGCGTACGCCGGAGCCGTAGAGCACCTCGAGGATCGCATGATCGCGCAGAGCGATCGGGTCTCCGTCCTCTGCCGCTGCCCGATGCGCATCGAGCAGGGTCGACATGGAGTCGCGGGAGGCGATCGTCGGCAGGGCATGCCCCTTCTTCGGGGCGATGAGCCGCAGACTCGGGTCGTGGGCGATCAGCCCCTGTTCCTGCGCCCACCGGAAGAAGGATCGTGCCGCCGCGGAACGCCGCGCGAGCGTCGATCTCGCGTCTCCCCGTTGCGTCGCACGCCACAGCCAGTCTCTGAGAGTCTCGAGGTCGATGTCTTCGAGATGCATGCCGTTCGCCGCGGCATGCAGGTCACGCAGGTCGGACCGATACGCCTTCGCGGTCGCCGGAGAGAGCCGACGCACCCTCTCGAGGTGATCGACGAACGCCTCGGCCGCGACCGTGAGATCCATGACTCCAGCTTGCCTCGCGACTGTTTCTCATCGCCGCAGCCTCGCCGCAGTGGAGGGCGGACACCCGGGGTCATTGCCCCGGGTGTGATCGGGCGCGATGCCAGCCCCCATCGTCGAGCGCCACATCTCCCTCGAGGTGCAGCAAGCCCAGGAGCGAGCGCACACGATCCGGCGACATGCCGGACCGCCGGGCGATCTCCTCGACAGAGACCCTCGATCTGGCGCCCATCACATCGAGTACGCGCGTGCGGTCCGGGTTGCTTGCCGAGTCGACCGTGTCGGAGGCCTCGACCCCTACCGGCGCCCACAGCTCTCTCACTTCACTCGCGGACGTCACGCATTGCGCGTCGTACTCACGGAGCAGTCGGTGACATCCGGCTGAGGACGAGGAGGTCACCGGTCCGGGAACGGCGCCGAGCGGACGGCCGAGCGACGCGGCGTGCCCTGCCGTGTTCAGCGAGCCGCTGCGCCAGCCGGCCTCCACGACGACCGTCGCCTGACCGAGCGCCGCGATCAGGCGGTTCCGCGCCAGGAAGCGCCACTTCGTCGGCGCAGTACCGCAGGGCGGTTCGCTGACCACCGCGCCATCGCGCGTGATCTGCTGCAAAAGCTCCTGGTGGCCGATCGGATAGGCCCGGTCGACCCCGACGGCGAGGAAGGCCACGGTCGTGCCGTGAACGCCGAGCGCCGCACGATGCGCGGCCCCGTCGATGCCGTAGGCACCTCCCGACACGATGACAGCACCAGCGGATGCGAGATCTCCCGCGAGTTCCGCTGCCACATGCTCCCCGTACCCGGTGGCGGCGCGGGCACCGACCATCGACACACGCGGCTCGCGGGAGAGGGCGTCGGCGTGACCACGCACCCATAAGGCGATCGGCGCATGAGGTCCGAGATCGTCCAGGGAGGCGGGCCACTCTTCGTCACCCGGTATCAGTAGACGAGCTCCGACCTCGTCGGCGCCGCGGATCGCCTGTCGCAGGGCGTCGCCTCGCGCCCGCGGTCGCCACCGGGCACGCCCCTCTGCGAGGACGCGCGACGCCCGTCCGGTGGCGCTCCATCCCATCGGCTGTGGACCCGTCCCCAATGCGACCGCCAACGCATCCTCGGGTCCCAGCGCCTCGATCAGCGCGCCGGCGGCTGCGTCTCCCGGCTCGGCGATCACCGTCCATGCCGTCCTCGCGAGACATTCGGCGACGGCATCACCCGGGTGGATGCGGTGAACTGCGGCCACGGTGTCCATGTCTCGCAGCGCCTCGTCGATCATCGGAGCAACCCTCCCCGCAGGTGCAGCGCGAGGCCGATCTCATCGCTCCCCGGCCTGTCGAGCCCCGCGAGGTCGGCCATCGTCCATGCCACCCTGAGCACGCGGTCGTAGCCCCGGAGGGTGAGCGCTCCACGTTCGAGAGCGCGATCCAGCGGAAAACGTGTCGCCGCGGGGAGACGCAGTTCCCCTTGGCGGAGCCATGTTCCCGGAACGTCGGCATTGCGCCGCCATGGCGTGCTCTTCCACCGCTGCGCGGCACGTGCACGAGCGGCGACCACCTGCGACCTCGCCTTCGATGTCGTCGTGCGTCCGACTCCCGCGGCCCGGGATGCGGCGACGCGATTCACCTGCAGGTCGATGTCGATGCGGTCTCGGAGCGGCCCCGAGAGACGGCCGGAATAGCGACGGATCGCCATCGGTGGGCAGGTGCACTCGGCGCCCCTGACGCCATGATTGCCGCACGGGCAGGGGTTCATGGCGAGAAGCAATTGGAAGCGCGCGGGGAAATGAGCCGTGAACCCCGCGCGGTTGACCTCGATCACACCGGCCTCGAGCGGCTGACGCAATGCGTCGAGCGCGACGCGTGAGAACTCCGCGGCTTCGTCGAGGAACAGCACACCGCAGTGGGCTCGTGCGATCGCCCCCGGTCGTGCCGCACGAGAGCCACCGCCGACCAGCGCGGCGACGGACGCACTGTGATGCGGCGCCTCCAAGGGTGGCACTCGATCGAGCGTGGCCACGTGCTCACCGCTGAGAGACTTGACCGAGGCGACCTCGAGCGCGTCCTGCTCATCGAGAGGCGGCATGATCCCGGGCAGCCTTCGGGCGAGCATCGTCTTGCCCGCTCCCGGCGGTCCACTCAAGAGGAGGTGGTGGCCTCCCGCTGCGGCGACGGTGAGCGCGTCGACGGCTTCCTCCTGCCCCACGATCTCGGACAGGTCCAGATCGGACCCTTCCCGCATCGCCACAGTCGGCGGGTGGACGGTCGCCACCTCGGGCACCTCCACGTCGGCCCCGTGCCATACGGCGACCTCGGCGAGAGACGACGCACCCCGCACTTCGATACCTTTCACCAGCTTCGCCTCCGCCTCGTTCCCCCGTGGAACGATCACCGCGTCGAAGCCCGCACGGGCGGCTGCGAACACCGCGGGGAGCACACCGGGAACCGGTCGGACCCGACCATCCAGACCCAGCTCGCCGATGTGCACCGTCGCGGCGATGGAACGAGCCGCGATCGAACCGCCGGCTGCGAGCGAAGCCACGGCGATCGCCAGGTCGAAGCCCGCTCCCTGCTTGGGCAGGCTCGCGGGCGACAGGTTCACCGTGAGCCTGCGTCGTGGCAGGTCGAGGCCCGTATTCTTGCACGCGTTGTGGACCCGCTGGACGGCCTCTCCGAGCGACTTGTCCGGCAGCCCGATGATCCTGAACTCCGGAGTCTGATTCGACAGATCGGCCTCTACCTCCACGAGATGCCCGTCGACGCCGGTGAGAGCGACTGCCCAGGTCCGCGCCGTGCTCACGCGATGTCCTCGAGATGCTCGAGCGTGCCGGTGGCCGGATCCGCGCCGATGATGCCGATGACGTCGATGCGCACGACCAGACCACGAGCGGCTTCCGGATTCTCGGCGATCCAGGCCTGGGCGAGCTTCCACAGGCGACGACGCTTTCGACGGTCGACCGCCTCGAACGGATGCCCGAAGGCCATCGACCGACGAGTCTTCACCTCCACCACAGCGAGATGTCCGCCTCGCGCCGCGATGATGTCGAGCTCGCCCTGCGCACACCGCCAGTTCCTGACGAGCACACGATATCCGCTGTCTGTCAGGTGCAATGCCGCTCGGGCTTCACCTGCCCTGCCGAGTTCATCCTTCTCTGCCATGCCTTCAGCATCATGCGGAGGGACGACGGGATCGTGAGGGCGTCAGTCGCTTGGGCGCACCCTGGGGAGAATCGAGGGAATCGAACAGATGTGGAGGGCAGCAGTCGGCCTGCTCCGGAGCCTCAGGTCACTCTCCGTCGAGGGAGAGCTCCTGCGGCAGTTCGAACTCGCGCCGCTGCAGCTCCTCGACGTTGACGTCCTTGAACGTCAACACCCGGACGGCCTTCACGAAGCGGTCGGCACGATAGATGTCCCACACCCACACGTCGCTCATCGAGATCTCGAAGTAGAAGTCGTGTTCGGTGTCGCGGCGGACGACATTGACCTCGTTCGCCAGGTAGAAGCGGCGCTCGGTCTCGACGACGTACTGGAACTGGGAGACCACGTCCCGATACTCCCGGAACAGGGCCAGCTCGAGTTCGCGGTCGTAATCGTCGAAGGCTTCCTCATCCATGATGTGTCCATCCTAGAGTCGCGCGCGGTGCGGCGCGGCATCGACGGGTGCTCGGGCCCTCAGAACAGGGTGGGAGCGTCCGTGATGGCCCAGGACGCCCGATGAAACGGCGACAGACCGTTCTGGCGGATCGCGTCGCGATGCTCGAGGCTCGCGTATCCCTTGTTCCGATTCCACTGATACGCCGGGTGGCTGTCGTGGAGCTCGGCCATATACGTGTCGCGTGCGACCTTCGCGATGACGGATGCCGCGGAAACCGAGGCGCAGTCGCGGTCGGCCTTGATCACCGGACGGACGCGCAACGGCTCGGGGTGCACCCTCGACACGTAGTCGTGGTTGCCGTCGAGCAGCACCAGGGCATCACCCAGAGCCGCACCCTGGTCGGCGATCGCCTGCACCGCTCGGGAAGCCGCGAGGCCGAGCGCCCGCATGATGCCGACCTCGTCGACCTCCTGCGCACTCGCCCACCCGACCGCGGACGCTTGCACCCATGCGGCCGCACGTGCCGCGATCTGGGGCCGACGCTTCTCCGTCACCAGTTTGGAGTCGCGGAGCCCCTCCGGGACCCGTCGACGCGCACCTGCGGCATCCATCATGGCCGCGCCGACGGCGACAGGGCCCGCCAGCGCACCCCTGCCGACCTCGTCGAGCGAGATGATCAGCTCGCACTCCCCCAGGAGTCTGCGCTCCAGGGTCAGCTTCGGCGTGATGACGGTCATTCCGCGTCCGGGACCCCGTTGAAGATGTCATGGTGCCCGTCGATGAGTCCCAGCCGGTTCAACGGCCACGTCGTGAGGAACGCCTTGCCGACAATGTTCTCCATCGGTACGAATCCGCCACTGGGAAGCTCCTGATGCGCCCGTGAATCACGCGAACGGTCGCGGTTGTCTCCGAGCAGCCACACCGAGTCCTCCGGCACGACGACGTCGAACGGCTCGTTCGACGCGGCCGTGTCACCCTCGGGGAGGTTCAGGTAACTGAGTTCGTCGATCGGCGCACCGTTGATCGTGATCTGTCCGAGCGCATTGCAGCACACGACGTGATCGCCCGGAAGACCGATCACGCGCTTGACGAGGTGGTCCTGCGAATCGGTCGCGGAGATGCCGACGAAGTTCAGCACCCAGTCGACGGCCTGGATCAGCGGAGGCTGTGGTGGCGTCTGCGGCTGGGCATCGAGCCATCCGCCCGGGTCCTTGAAGACGACGACATCGCCGCGCTCGTAGTCGGTCCAGCGCGGGGTCAGTTCATCGACGAGGATGCGGTCCTTGACGAGGAGCGTGCGCTCCATGGATGCCGACGGGATGTAGAACGAGCGGACGACGAAGGTCTTCACCACGAAGGACACCAGTGCGGCGATCACGATGATCACCAGCACGTCTCGGAGGAAGATCAGGAACCCGCGTCGTCGTCGGGAAGTACGCGCGGTCGGCGATTCAGTCATCAGGTTCCTTCTCGAGTCGTACACCGCTCTGGCGCGACCGTATCAAGGGTCGCACACCGGGGAGAGAACACAGCACCCCGGGACATCGTGTCCCGGGGTGCTGTGGAGCAGCTGCGACTCAGCGGTCGCGCTTCTCCTTGATCTTCGCCTTCTTGCCACGGAGCTGGCGGAGGTAGTAGAGCTTCGCGCGACGCACGTCACCGCGGGTGACGACCTCGATGTGGTCGATCACCGGGGAGTGCACCGGGAAGGTACGCTCGACGCCGACCTGGAAGCTGATCTTGCGGACCGTGAAGGTCTCGCGGACGCTGTCGCCCTGACGGCCGATGACGACACCCTGGAAGACCTGGATACGGGAGCGGCTGCCCTCGGTGATGTTGACGTGCACCTTGACGGTGTCGCCGGGAGCGAAGTCGGGGATGTCGGAACGGAGGGAAGCCGCGTCAACGGCATCGAGGATCTGCATGATCGTCTCTCTCTGCACTCGCCTCAGGTCGGATGCATGATTTCGGAAGGAACAAGAAAGGGGGTGTGCCGTACGGCGCTGATGCGTCCGCGGGTTCCCCTGAGGCAGAACCGGTCACGGCACAAACACCCATTCTGCCACGGATGCTCGGCGCGGCCAAAACCGCGGCCTCAGTCGCGGATGTCCGTCTCCCGGACGACGATGACCTCGTGCGCGCGCGTCGGCGGCGCCTGCTCGCCGGCTGCCGGGATCGTCGACCACGAGATGGTCTCGCGCAGCCTCGTTCCGCTGCCCTTCGCCTCGTTCCACAGCTGCCACAGCTGCAACCAGATGAGACCGATGCCCGCGACGATGGCCCCGGTGAGCAACCACGGGAAGGCCCCGTCGATGAAGAACCCGACCGCGATCGTCAAGCCGTTCCAGATGGTGAAACCTCCGACATCCCACCACGACACAGCGCGCTCGATGCGGACGGAGGGTCGGGAGCGGGTGAGGAGAGTGAGAAGCAGCTGCCCGAGGAAGACCGAGGGCATCGCGATCAGGAGCACCCAGAGGATCGACCAGCCGCCCTGGAAGACGCCCCAGCCGATCAGCAGCCACAGCGGCAGCAGGAAGGCCGCCGGGAGGAGCCAGCGGAAGAAGGCCTGTCGCAACCACATGCTCAGATCGTACGTCGTCGGCTCCACCCGAGGTGCCGTGTTCGCTGAGAGCGGGCCGCGGAAACCCGGCCCCCGAGATCAGGGAGAATGGGAGGGACGAGAGGACACCCGATGATCGAATTGCGCACCCCTGCCGAGATCGATGAGATGCGCGCTGCCGGACGTTTCGTCGCGGAGACGCTCGCTACGCTCCGTGACGACACGAAGGTCGGGACGAATCTCCTCTCGATCGATCGGCGCGCACACGACATGATCCGCAAGGCGGGTGCCGAGTCCTGCTACATCGACTACCACCCGTCCTTCGGCGCCAGCCCGTTCGGCAAGGTCATCTGCACATCGGTGAACGACGCCGTGCTGCACGGGCTCCCTCACGACTACACCCTTCGCGACGGCGACCTCGTGACTCTCGACTTCGCAGTCGCGGTCGACGGGTGGGTCGCCGACTCCGCCGTCTCCTTCGTCGTCGGAACCCCCCGCGAGGAGGACCTCCGCCTCATCGACACGACGGAGCGAGCTCTCGTCGCCGCGATCGACGCCTCGACGGTCGGCAACCGCATCGGGGATATCTCGGCAGCGGTCGCCGCGGTGGCGCACGGCGAGGGGTATTCGATCAACACGGACTTCGGCGGGCACGGCGTCGGACGCACGATGCACGGAGACCCGCACGTGGCGAACGACGGGCGACCGGGACGGGGCTTCCCGCTCCGCGCCGGACTCGTACTCGCGCTCGAGCCCTGGTTCCTCGCGACCACCGACGAATTGGTCACCGACCCCGACGGCTGGACACTGCGCAGCGCCGACGGCTCCCGGGGTGCGCATTCCGAGCACACCATCGCGATCACCGAAGAGGGACCGATCATCCTGACGGACCGGTCGTTCCTCGGCGTCGACTGACGGCCCGTCGCGGAGCTCGTCGGCGGGACTCAGTCGCTCCGATAGATGTAGACGTCTGTCACCTGCGGAAGGTCGAACTCGTTCCGACCTCGTGTGTCGACGTCATCGTCCAAGATCGCCTCGATGGCACTCAGCATCCGGGCAGCGGTCTCGTCGTCGGCGGTCAGAAAGGTGCTGACGGTCGACCAGCGGCGAAGGTAGTGCTCGCGCGTGAGGCGCTCGACCCAACGCACCTCTTCGTGCCGGGTGAGCAGGAAGCCGGGGAGGGCGCTGTCGGCGCTGTCGGTGGTGGCGTCGGTTTCGGTCACGGCGGGATGTGCGATGCGGTGGCACGCCCGGTCCCACGCGCATGTGGGGTCCGCGTGATTCCACACGAGTCCGAGCGTGCCACCCCGAACCAGGACCCTCTTGATCTCCGCGCAGGCGATGTCGCGCTCGAACCAGTGGAATGCCTGTGCGACCGTCACGACCTGCATCGAGGCGTCCGGCACCGGGATATGCTCCGCCGTGCCGATCGACGACTCGACCTCGGGGAGCTTCGACCGGAGCACCTGGATCATGCGCGCGGACGGCTCGACCGCGACGATGCGTTCCGCCCTCCGCACGAGCGTCTCGGTGAACTTGCCCGTCCCCGCTCCCAGGTCGAGAACCGCAGGGACACGCTCGGGGATGATCGTCACCGCGGCGGCCTCGGGGAATCCGGGCCGATAGCGGTCGTAGTCGGCCCCGATCCGCTCGAAGGATCTGGCCAGCACGTCATCAGGCATGCGTCGACGCTATCAGCGGTCGGACGAACAGCCGCGCGACCGACGGCGCCAGGTGTGCCATATTGAGTCCATGATTCCGCAGGACCGTCACGTGCCGGAGCGACTGCTCCTGGCTCGCCACGGCCAGACGGCCTGGAACCTGGAACGGCGGCTGCAAGGTCAGCTGGACTCGCCGCTGACCGCAGAGGGCATCGATCAGGCGCGCGCGCTCGCGGAGCGTCTCGCCGGCGCCGGCGTCCTCAGCGTGTGCTCGAGCCCCCTCGGCAGGGCCTGGCAGACCGCGATCATCATCGCCGACCACATCGGTGCCGACCTGATCGAGGTTCCGGAGCTCGCAGAAGTCGATCACGGCGAGTTGGCCGGTATGACCTGGGCGGAGATCGACGAGGCCTATCCCACAGCCAGGGCGGAACGCGCCGCCAACCGCTATGGATGGGCCTTCCCCGGCGGGGAGAGCTACGCCCAGGCACGTGCCCGTGCCCGAAAAGCGCTCAGCAGTTGCGGGTGGGCGTCGACGGGGGTCCCGCTGCTCGTGACCCACGAGATGATCGGTCGCATGCTCAGAGCCGAGCTGCGGGGGCTGGACGCGACGAGCGCACTGGCGCTACGGCACCCGCACGGCGTGGTCTTCGAGATCGACCGGACCTCGGAGCGGATGCTCTGAACTGGCGGTCGCGGCGACTCCTCGTGCCTCCGATCAGGACTGTGCTGCGTCGTCGCTCGGCAGGAGATCGGGGCGACGACGGCGCGTGCGTTCGAACTGCTGGTCCCGGCGCCAGGCGGCGATCGCCGCGTGATTGCCGCTCAGGAGCACATCGGGAACCGTGCGTTCCCGCCACGAGGCCGGCTTCGTGTACGAGGGGTACTCGAGCAGACCGTCCTCGTGCGACTCTTCGACGAGGCTCTCGGGGTTGCCGACGACACCAGGGATGAGTCGCCCGATCGCTTCGATCATCGCCATCGTGGCGACCTCTCCCCCGTTGAGGACATAGTCCCCGAGGCTGATCAGACGTACTTCGCCGAGCTGAGACGCGTACTCGAAGACGCGCTCGTCGATGCCCTCGTAGCGGCCGCAGCCGAAGATCAGGTGCTCACGGGTCGCAAGATCGCGCGCCGTCCTCTGCGTGAACACCTCACCGGCCGGGGACGGGAAGATGATGGTCGGCGGTCCGGCCTCTCCTGCAGCGACATCACCCGCGATCTCATCGAGGGCGAGGCCCCACGGTTCGGGCTTCATGACCATACCGGCGCCGCCACCATAAGGCGTGTCGTCCACGGTGCGGTGACGATCGAACGCCCACTCCCGAAGGTCGCGCACGCGGAGGTCGAGGATTCCCGCGTCCTGCGCCTTCCCCAGCAGGGAGAGGGTCAGGCCGTCGAAGTAGGACGGGAAGATGGAGAGGACGTCGATGCGCACGGGGGAACCGTATCAGCGGTCACTCGGACGCTTCAGCATCCGACGTGTCCTGCGGTTCGTCGTCGCCGGAGTCCGCGAGATCTTCGAAGAGACCCGGGGGCGGAGTCACGATCAGCCGCCCCTCAGCGACATCCACGGTGGGGACGATCGCCGAGACGAAGGGGACCATGACCTCGCGATCGCCGCTCTTCACGATGAGGAGGTCTTGCGCGGGGAAATGCTCGACGCGCACGACCCGACCGATGACGAGGTCGTCGCGGACGACGTCGAGCCCGACCAGCTGATGGTCGAACCACGCATCGTCTTCGACCTCGTCGACGTCCTGGTCGATCCACAGGATCGCTCGGACGAGGCTCTCCGCAGCGTCGCGGTCGTCGACGTCCTGGAAGAACACGACGGGGTTGCCGTTCATCACGCGGTACTCGCGGACGGTGACATCCTTGCCGTGCCACGGAGATGCCTCGGGCACCTGCAACGTGAAGCCGGCTCCCGGGACGAAACGCCCCTCTGGGTTGTCGGTGTAGAGCTCGAGCTTGAGTCCGCCCTTGAGTCCGTGCGCCTTCACGAGACGCCCGACACGCAGCTGGTTCTTGCCCTGGTTGCGGTCCTTCGGCACCACGTCAGTCGTCCGCGACATCGACGCGGACCCGACGCCCGTCAGCGAGAGCGCTGACGAGGGTGCGAAGGGCCTTCGCGGTGCGGCCGCCGCGCCCGATCACGCGTCCACGGTCATCGGGGTGCACACGCACCTCGAGGAGGTCGCCTCGCGGCGAAGTGGATTCGTTGATGCGCACATCTTCGGGGTGATCGACGATCCCCTTGACGATGTGTTCGAGCGCGGCGGCGAGCACGACGGATTACTCTGCGTCTGCTGCGGGAGCCTCGGCGGCCTCCGCGTCGGCCGCGGCGGGAGCCTCCTCAGCGGGAGCCTCCACCTTCTTCTCGACCTTGGGCTTGACGACGGACTTCTTGGACGCGTCGATCTCGAAGGGGACCTTCGGCTCGGCGACCTTGAGCGTGGACTTCGCGTCCTTGTCGCCCTTGAACTTGCCCCAGTCGCCCGTGATCTTGAGGATGGCGGCGACCTGCTCGGTCGGCTGCGCGCCGACGGAGAGCCAGTACTGCGCACGCTCGGAGTCGACCTCGATGAACGAAGGCTCCTCGGTGGGGTGGTACTTGCCGATCTCCTCGATCACGCGACCATCGCGCTTGGTCTTCGAGTCGGCGACGACGATGCGGTAGTACGGCGCGCGGATCTTGCCCAGGCGCTTGAGACGAATCTTGACAGCCACGATTCTCCTGAATTGTGTGGAAGGAAACGAACTGATCGCCTGGAGAGTGGGGTGCACACCCGGCGGAAGCTCAAATGAGTGTGGACGAAAGCTGGATAGAGGGTCGAGCAGCCGTCCGACCCTCTATTCTGCCAGATGCGAGCCTCGGGCGCGAAACGTGAGGCGACGACGTTGTCGTGTCGCGCCCCACGCGTGTCAGACTGTGCGGGTGAAGCTCGAGTTCGCCTCTTCCGCCCGCTCCACCGTCGGTCTCGAATGGGAGATCATGCTCGCGGATCCCGTGAGCGGTGACCTCGTCGGACGCGCCCCGGAACTGCTCGCCGCACTGGAAGCCGAGAGCGAGGACGAGCGACACACCGTCACGGGCGAACTGCTGACGAACACGATCGAGGTGACGAGCGGCATCGGAGACTCGGTAGCGCACGCCGTCGATGACATCGCGAACGCCATCACCGCCGTGCGATCCGCGACCGACCCCGCCGGCATCGAGTTGCTCTCGGCGGGCAGCCACCCCTTCGCCCAGTGGTACGACCAGCAGGTCACCGACAAGTCGCGCTACCACACCCTGATCGAACGCACCCAATGGTGGGGCAGGAACATGATGATCTGGGGTATCCACGTGCACATCGGCGTCGAGGATCACCGCAAGGTGTTCCCGATCATCAACGCACTCTCCGCCTTCCTCCCCCACCTGCAGGCGCTCTCCGCATCGAGCCCGTTCTGGGCGGGAGAGCGCACGGGGTACGCGTCGAACCGGGCGCTGGTGTTCCAGCAGCTCCCCACCGCGGGTCTCCCCTGGCCACTGCGCGACTGGTCCGAGTACGAGTCGTACCTCGACGACATGGTCCGCACCGGGGTCATGGCGGACGCCACCGAAGTGCGCTGGGACATCCGACCGGCGCCGCGCTGGGGAACCATCGAGGTCCGCGCGTGCGACGGGCTCTCGACGTTGCCCGAACTCGCCTCCGTCGCCGCCCTGGTCCAGGTGCTCGTCGAGCACTTCTCCCGCATGCTCGACGAAGGCAGGCGACTCCCCGAGCTCCCCGCCTGGTTCCACCGTGAGAACAAGTGGCGCGCGGCACGCTATGGGCTCGACGCGCGGATCATCGTCGACGCCGGGGGAACGCAGCGGCCGGTGCGCGACCACCTCTCGGAGGTTCTCGAGGAACTCGCTCCCGTCGCGGTCGAACTCGGCTGCGTCCGGGAGTTCGGCGGCAACGCCGAGACACTGGAGCACGGCGCCAGTTACGAGAGGCAGCTCGTCATCGCCAATGCGACGGCAGGCGATCTGACGGCGGTGGTGCAGCACCTCATCCGCGAGTTCCGATCCGGCCCAGAATCGTCCACTGAGGGGTCGTAGCGCGGGGCAAGATCCGCCTCAATCCTCGATCAGACGCCTGGCGAGGCCCTCGTCGAGCACAACGTCCGTGATGAGCCCCGCCGACAGCGCCGCGCGAAGACTCACGAGTTTCGGGATGCCCGACACGATGCACACGCGGCGAGGGACGCGTCGGAGCCGGTCGAGCCCCGGGCCCGTGGCACGTGCATTGACGCGGATGTCGCGCCAGGAACCGTCCGACCGGAAGAACACGGTCGCGACGTCGCCGATCGCGTGGTCCTCACGGAGGCTGCGATAGTCGTCGCGTCCGAGGTAACCCCCGACGTACACGCGGCTCGGCACCTCCGCAGCCGGCGAACCGAGGCTGAACACGGCGACGTCCATCTTCGCCTGCAGGTCCAGCACGCGGCGCGTGCTCCGTTCACGCCACATCGCTTCGCGTGTCGCCGGGTCGTCGAAGAACGCGGGGACGGGGAACTGCTGCACCTGCGCGCCGAACGCCCGGCCGAATCGCTGGAGGATGTCGCTGGAGTATTCCACCCCGGTCGTCTGCGTGTTCCCCGCGCCGTTGAGTTGCACGAAGGTCGTGTTGTGCGTCTCCTTCTGGGCGAGACCCCGGCTGACCGCACTGATCGTCGATCCCCAGGCGACTCCGATCACCATGTTCGAGTCGACGAACTGCGACAGCAGACGGCCAGCCGTGAGCGCGACGCGTTCGAGTCTTTCCACTTCGCTGAGGATCTCCGGCATGGGCACGACGTGTGCCGCGACGCGATGTCGGTCGCGGATGCGCTGCTCCAGCATCCCGAGCCGCTCGAGCGGAGAATTGATGCGGATGTCGACGAGGCCGCTCTCCCTGGCGAAGCTCAGCAGCCGGGAGACGGAGGACCGTGAGGTCCCGAGCTCGTTCGCGATGACCTCCATGGTCTTGTCCTGCATGTAGTAGAGCTGCGCCGCGGTGAGCGCCGCGACCAGCTTGCTGTCGCGAGATTCCGCGCCTGCACCGGCCATGACTTCCTCCTCGACCTCGATCCTTGCACATTTGTGCAGTGGGCTTGCGCGGGATGCCACTCAGGTCGATGCTGGTGGGCAAGCAAGGAAGAGAGGGTCGACGATGATCGATTCGACACACTCGTCAGCGGAGCGCGCAGAGGTTCGCGCCGTCCGCGAATCCGGACGCACGAGCGTCCTCGTCATCGGCGGCGGGATCAACGGCATCTCCACGTTCCGCGATCTGGCACTCCAGGGCGTCGACGTCGTGCTCGTCGAACGAGGTGACTTCGCCTCCGGGGCGTCGTCCGCGTCGAGCCACATGATCCATGGCGGGATCCGCTATCTCGAGAACGGCGAGTTCCGACTCGTCCGCGAATCCGTCGAAGAGCGCAACGGCCTCCTCAAGATCGCCCCGCACTACGTCAAGCCGCTGCAGACGACCATCCCGATCTACTCGACGTTCTCGGGAATCCTGTCCGCTCCCCTGCGATTCCTGACGCACAAGAGCGGCAAGCCGCAGGAGCGCGGAGCGTTCCTCATCAAGGTCGGCCTGACGATCTACGACACCTTCTCCCGTGACGGCGGGACCGTCCCTCGGCACCGATTCCTCGGTCGCAAGAAGTCTCTCGCCGAGCTCCCCTCTCTCGACCCGAAGATCAAGTACACGGCGACGTACTACGACGCTTCGATGCATGATCCGGAGCGGCTCGCGCTCGATGTGCTCCAGGACGGCCGCAGTGCGCACCCCGGAGCGCACGCACTCAACTACGTCGAGGCGATCGCCCGCGAGGGTGACGAGATCGTCCTGCGCGATCGTGAGAGCGGCACCGAGTTCGCGATGCGCGCCGACGTCGTCGTGAACGCCTCCGGACCCTGGACCGACCTGACGAACGATGCCTTGGGCGCCGACACCCGCTTCATGGGCGGCACCAAGGGATCCCACATCGTGCTCGACCACCCTGAGCTGCTCGAGGCGACCCGCGGTCGGGAGATCTTCTTCGAACACTCCGACGGTCGGATCGTCCTGATCTACCCCCTCAAGGGACGCGTCCTCGTCGGCACGACCGACATCGATGCCGATCCGGGCGAGGTCCCGGTGTGCACCGAGGAGGAGGTCGACTACTTCTTCGACCTGATCCACCACGTGTTCCCGACCATCGCCGTCGCGCGCGACCAGATCGTGTACAAGTTCTCGGGGATCCGGCCGTTGCCGCGTCACGAGGACACCGCACCGGGATTCGTGTCGCGCGACTACCGCATCGAGGTCGACGAGAAGGGCGCCGTGCCGCTCGTGAGCCTCGTCGGCGGCAAGTGGACGACGTTCCGTGCGCTGGGAGAGTCCCTGTCTGACATCGTGCTCGGACTGATCGACCGGACGAGGACCGTCTCCACCGTCGGCCGCGCGATCGGAGGAGGCCGCGACTTCCCCCGCACCGAGAAGGCCCGACGCATCTGGATCCAGGAGAACCTCGCCGGCGCCGGAACGCGTGCCGACCAGTTGCTCGCGCGCTACGGCACCCGCGCCGCGCAGGTGTGGGAGTACGTGGAGCAGGGCGCGGACGCCCCCCTCGCCAACGGCGACCTGTCGACCAGGGAGCTCGAGTGGATGGTTCACAACGAGATGGTGACCCGGCTCGAGGACATCGTCCTCCGTCGCACCAGCATCGCCTTCACCGGCGGCGCCGACGCCGATGTCCTCGACGAGATCGCTGACGCGGTCGCCCCTGTGCTCGGCTGGGACAGGTCTCGCCACGACGCGGAGCTCGAGCAGACGCGGCAGCTGTTGAACGAGCGACACGGACTCGATATCCCGTCCCGCACGCGCGGCTGACGGGGTCTCGGACCGCCGCCCTCCTTGCGGCGCACCCCATAACGTGTCGAGGCAGAGGGGCCTCGACACACAAGAAAGGTCAAAGAAGACATGGCTGATGTGAATCTCGGTCTCTACTTCCTCTCCGAACTGGTGGGCACCGCGATGCTCGTCCTGCTCGGATGTGGAGTCGTCGCCAACGTCGCTCTCGCGAAGAACAAGGGCTTCGGCGGCGGCTTCCTGATGGTCAACTGGGGATGGGGCCTGGCGGTCTTCGCCGGTGTGCTCGTCTCCGCCTACTCCGGCGCCATCCTCAACCCCGCGGTCGGCATCGGCCTCCTGGTCGCCGGCAAGATCAGTTTCGTGATGTTCCTGACGGCGACCGCCGCAGAGCTCGTCGGAGCTGTCCTCGGCGCCATCGTGGTGTGGCTCGCCTACAAGCAGCACTTCGACGAGGAGCCGGAGGCGGCGAACAAGCTCGGCGTCTTCTCGACCGGCCCCGCCATCCGCTCCTACGGATGGAACCTCGTCACGGAGGTCATCGGAACGTTCGTCCTCGTGTTCGTCATCTTCGCCTTCGCCGACTACGGCGACATCGAGGTCGGCACGCCCGGGGGCCTCGGACCGCTCACCGCGCTCCCGGTGGCTCTGCTCGTGGTGGCCATCGGTGCATCCCTCGGTGGACCGACCGGGTACGCCATCAACCCCGCCCGTGACCTCGGACCTCGTATCGCCCACGCGATCCTGCCGATCAAGGGCAAGGGTGCGAGCGACTGGTCCTACTCGTGGGTTCCCGTCGTCGGCCCGCTCATCGGTGGAGTGATCGCCGCACTCGCCGCACCCGTACTGCTCGGCCTCGCAGGCTGACGCACACCCCGCCCACACTGGAATCAAAGGAGAGCACAAGTGGCTGACTACATCATCGCGATCGACCAGGGAACGACATCGAGTCGCGCGATCATCTTCGACAAGAAGGGCAGCATCGTCGCGACCGGTCAGAAGGAGCACGAGCAGATCCTTCCGAAGGCCGGCTGGGTCGAGCACGACGCTGCCGAGATCTGGCGGAACGTGCAGGAGGTCATCGGCTTGGCTCTCGGCCGTGCCGACCTGACCCGGCACGACATCGCCGCCGTGGGCATCACGAACCAGCGCGAGACCGCCGTCGTGTGGGACAAGACGACGGGCAAGCCCGTCTACAACGCGATCGTGTGGCAGGACACCCGCACCCAGGAGATCGTCGATCGCCTCGCCGCGGACGGCGGCGTCGAGCGATTCAAGCCGGTGGTCGGCCTCCCGCTGGCGACGTACTTCTCGGGGACCAAGATCACCTGGATCCTGGAGAACGTCGACGGCGCCCGCGAGAAGGCCGAGGCAGGAGATCTCCTCTTCGGCACGACCGACACCTGGGTGCTGTGGAACCTGACCGGCGGAATCGACGGCGGTGTGCATGCGACCGACGTCACGAACGCCTCGCGCACGATGTTCATGGACCTCGAGACGCTGGAGTGGCGCGACGACATCCTCGAGGCGTTCGGCGTTCCGCGCTCGATGATGCCGGAGATCCGGTCCTCGTCCGAGGTCTACGGCGCCGCCGAGAGCTCCTCCCTCCTCCGCGAGACGCCGATCGCCGGCATCCTCGGCGACCAGCAGGCCGCGACGTTCGGGCAGGCGGCTTTCCAGAAGGGCGAGAGCAAGAACACCTACGGCACGGGATGCTTCCTGATCTTCAACACGGGCGAGGAGATCGTCCGCTCGAAGAACGGACTGCTCACCACTGTGGGGTACAAGCTCGGCGACCAGCCGACGCACTACGCTCTGGAGGGCTCGATCGCCGTCACCGGATCCCTCATCCAGTGGCTGCGTGACCAGATGGGCATCATCTCCTCGGCACCCGAGGTCGAGAAGCTGGCAGAGAAGGTCGAGGACAACGGCGGTGTGTACATCGTCCCCGCGTTCTCCGGCCTGTTCGCACCGTACTGGCGTTCCGACGCCCGCGGAGCCATCGTGGGACTCACGCGCTACGCCAACAAGAACCACATCGCGCGTGCCGCCCTTGAGGCCGTCGCCTTCCAGACCCGTGACGTGCTGGATGCGGTGAACGCCGATGCCGGGGTGGACCTCACCGAGCTCAAGGTCGACGGCGGCATGGTCGCCAACGATGCGCTCATGCAGTTCCAGGCGGATGTGCTGGGCGTTCCGGTCGTGCGACCGGTCGTCGCCGAGACCACCGCCCTCGGGGCCGCATATGCCGCCGGTCTCGCCGTCGGGTTCTGGAACGGGCTCGACGACCTCTCGGCCAACTGGCAGGAGGACAAGCGCTGGGAGCCGTCGATGGACGAGGCCGAGCGCGACCGTCAGCTGCGCCTGTGGCGCAAGGCCGTCACCAAGTCGATGGACTGGGTCGACGACGACGTGAAGTGATCTGACGTCACTCGGAAGCGGGTCCGGAGTCCATCTCCGGACCCGCTTCCGCATTCTCGGACCCGACAGCAGCAGCGAACGGCAGGAATGCCCTCGCGACGCTCCTGGGCGCTGCGCCATCCCATGCGAGGTACTCCACGCGCACGGGCCCATGGCGGACGTCAGCGGTCGCCACGTCAGCCCCGGAGCGTGCGACCGTTCCCGGAGCCAGCAGAGTCACCGCCAACCCGACGGCGACCAGACCGAGGATCAGCGTCGCGGAATCCGCCTCGAAAGCCACATCCCTCGTCACACCCGCAGAGGCGAAGGCGGCATCGCTCTGGGCCCGACCGGAGGTTGCGGCGGGAAAGTCCGCGAACGACAGCTCTGCGAGATCCTCGAGGTCGACGACTCCGCGCTCCGCCAGTGGGTGGTGCCGTGGGAACACCGCCACGAGCGGCGTTCGAGCTAATGCGCGCCACGCCACTCCGGCTGGTTCCAGGCCCTCACGGAGACCGAGCAGTGCGACGTCGAGGTCGCCCTGACGCAGCGCCGCGGCCAACGCATCACTGTTCCCGACCTGCAGTTCGACCCGCGCGTGTGGGTGGGCCGCACGGAAGGCTGCGAGAACGGACGGCACGTCGATGGCCGTGACCGTCGGGATGACCCCTATCCGCAGGGCACCCATCACGACGCCCTCTGCTGCTGCCGCGGCCTCCTTCGCCAGCTCCGCCGCGCGAAGCGCCGCGCGCGCATGCTCCACGAAGGCCGCACCCGCCTCACTCAGGCGAACGCTTCGACTCGAGCGCACGAACAGGCGCTGACCCAACTCGCGTTCGAGTGCGGCGATCTGATGGCTCAACGCCGACTGGGTGACGAAGCATCGCGAGGCGGCTCGAGTGAAGCTCCCGGTTTCCGTCACCTCGACGACGTAGCGGAGTTGTTGCAGGTCCATCCTTCCATGATCATGCATCATGAATGAGATGAGAACCATGCGTTGGACTCATTCTCGAGGTGCGCGCATGCTGAGATCATGAACAGGCCACTCCTGGTGCTCACGACCGCCCTCGCTCCCCTCGCCTGGGGCACCACCTACCTCGTCACCACCGAACTCCTCCCCCCGGGTCACCCCCTCTTCGCCGGTCTCCTGCGCTCATTGCCGGCGGGCCTGCTCGCGGTCCTCCTCACCCGCCGACTTCCGCGCGGCACCTGGTGGGCGAAGTCCGTCGTGCTCGGGGCGCTCAACATCGGCGCGTTCTTCCCCCTGCTCTTCCTGGCTGCCGAACGACTTCCCGGCGGGGTGGCCGCCGCGGTCGCAGGAGCGCAGCCGCTCATCGTCCTCGTGCTCGGAGCGCTCGTCCTGGACGAACGGATCCGGCCGCTCGCCGCGGCCGCGGCCGTCGTCGGTGCCGGTGGTGTCGCGCTCGTGGTCCTGGGTCCGTCAGCACACCTCGACCTCTGGGGTGTGCTCGCTGCGCTCGGCGGGGTCACCGCCACGGGAGTAGGCATGATCCTCACCAAACGCTGGGGGCGACCTCGTGACGTCGGCCCCGTCGCCTACGCGGGGTGGCAGCTGAGCGCGGGCGGGCTCCTTCTCCTGCCACTGACCCTGGCGTGGGAAGGCCTGCCGTCGGAGGTCGACATGGGTGCCGCACTCGGCTATCTGTGGCTCGGCACAGTCGGCGGCATCGTCGCGTACACGCTGTGGTTCCGGGGCGTCCAGCAGCTTCCCGTGATCGCGCCCGGCCTGCTCGCACTGCTCTCGCCGCTCGTGGCCACCACACTGGGAGTCCTGGTCGCGGGAGAGCGGTTCACCGCGATCCAGGCGATCGGGATCGTGCTCGCGATCGGTGCGCTGACCGCAGGCCAGCTCCTCACTCGTCCGCGCATGGCAACTCGCGGAGAGGATCACGAGTCGGCGAAGGCGACGGCATCAGCGCTGCCGTGAGGAGCGCTCAGCCCTTGCCGAAGAGCTTCTGGATCTCTGCGAGGTCCGCCTCGCTGGGAGCCTGGGCGCCGCCGCCACCGAGACCGAATCCCGACCCGGTCGGAGTGGAGGTCGCCGCGATCCCGGCGTTCTCGGCTGCGCGCTTGGCCGGGTTGCCCGAACGGGAGCCCCCGGAGGACTTCCCCTTCTTGCCCCGCTTGGACGATGCACCGGGACGCCCCATTCCAGGCACGGGTCCCATACCAGGGATGTTCGGCGTTCCCCCGCGGGCAACAGTCTTCATCATCTTCGCGGCCTGCTCGAAACGCTGCACGAGCTGGTTGACGTCCGTGACGGTCATACCGGAACCGCGGGCGATACGAAGCCGCCGCGATCCGTTGAGCACCTTCGGGTTGCGCCGCTCGCCCGGAGTCATCGACCGGATGATGGCCTCTGTACGGTCGATCTCACGCTCGTCGAAGTCGTCGAGCTGCTGCTTCATCTGCCCCATGCCCGGGAGCATCCCGAGCATCTTCTTCATCGAGCCCATCTTCTTCATCTGCTGAAGCTGGTCGAGGAAGTCTTCGAGCGTGAACGCCTCCGTGGCGAGCTTCTCGGCCATCTTCATGGCCTCTTCCTCATCGAAGGCCTGCTGAGCCTGCTCGATGAGGGTCAGGATGTCACCGAGGTCGAGGATACGACTCGCCATGCGGTCGGGGTGGAACGGCTCGAGATCCTCGAGACGCTCACCCGTCGAGGCGAAGATGATCGGGCGCCCGGTGACGGAGGCGACGGACAGCGCCGCACCACCGCGGGCATCGCCGTCGAGCTTCGAGAGCACCACACCCGTGAAATCGACGCCCTCCTGGAACGCCTTCGCCGTGTTCACGGCATCCTGTCCGATCATCGCGTCGATGACGAACAGCACCTCGTCGGGGTTCACCGCCTTGCGGATGTCTGCGGCCTGCTTCATGAGCTCCGCATCCACACCCAGGCGTCCTGCGGTGTCGATGATCACGACGTCGTGCTGCTGGCGGCGCGCATACTCGACGCCGTCGCGAGAAACCTTGACGGGGTCGCCGACGCCGTTGCCGGGCTCCGGAGCGAACACCGTCGCCCCGGCCTGCTCGGCGACGACCTGCAGCTGATTGACGGCGTTCGGACGCTGCAGGTCGGCGGCGACGAGGAGCGGCGTGTGGCCCTCCCCCTCGAGCTGCCTCGCGAGCTTGCCGGCGAAGGTGGTCTTACCCGAGCCCTGAAGACCGGCGAGCATGATGACGGTCGGAGCGGTCTTCGCGAACTGCAGTCGACGCTGCTCTCCGCCGAGGATCTGCACGAGTTCCTCGTTGACGATCTGCACGACCTGCTGCGCAGGGTTCAGCGCCTTGTTGACCTCGTCGCCGAGAGCACGCTCACGCACCTTGGCGGTGAACTCCTTCACCACGACGAGCGCGACGTCGGCGTCGAGCAGCGCGCGGCGGATCTCGCGCACGGTGCCGTCGACATCGGCCGCGGTGAGCTTTCCCTTCGTGCGCAGGTTGCGGAAGGTGTCGGTCAGCCGATCGGAGAGCGTGCCAAAGGTAGCCATGGTGCTGTCGATTCTACGCGAGCGGAGCCTCTATGCTCAGCGCGGCACGGAGCTCGGCCTTCGCCCGCTGATAGCGACCGCGCGCCGTGGACGGCGGCACGGCCAGAAGCTCCGCCGCGTCTGTCAACGAGAAGCCGTCCCAGTGCACGAGGCGGACGAGCTCGGCGAGGTCGGGGTCGAGGCGTGCGATGGCATCCCTGACATCCGCTCCCGCATCCGCCGGCGCCGAAGCAAGGACGTCGTCGACGTGCGAACGCAGCCGGTCCGCCAACGCCCAACGCCGGCGTTCTCCCCGTGCATGGTTGAGCAGCGTGCCGCGCGCGACGCCGAACAGCCACATTCTGACACGCTCCGGCTCGTCCGGCAGGCGGCGCACGCGTCGCCACGCGACGACCATCGTCTCGCCGAGGAGGTCCGCCGCGTCGTCGGGGCCCACTCGACGCGAGAGATATGTGAGCAGGTCGGACGCGTTCGCCTCGAACGCAGCGATCAGCGCCTCATCCGCAGGGTGCCGCGTCACGGAGTGCCACCCTCGCCGCCCCAGTCCTCCCCTTCGCAGTGGAGCTGACTGTGCGACTCCGTCCCTTCCAGGTCGCCGCGACCGCTGTCGATGCCGTGAGCCTTCAGCTCGTCGCTGAGCACCGTCGCGAGGGCTTGATCATGAGCCAGCCATGCATTCAGATCCGGGCTTCGAGGGTCCGATGCCTCCTCCTGCTGAGCACGCAGGTCGGCCTCGATCTGCGCGAGGTACGTCGCGACATACGGCTCCGCTGCTGCCTCGACATCGACGGTGGCGAACCAGTCGTCGATGATCCGATCGACCTCGGCCTGGATCAGCGGATTGTGCGTGTTCCAGCCGCTGTAGCGGATCTCGCACTGGCCCCACGTGGGTGACGTGTAGGTGTAGCTGCGGTCGGGGTTCTCCAAGCCTGCGCCCCAGAGCCAGTCCGACGATGCGGTCGCCACGCCCGCCCCGCCGAGCAGCAGGAGCGCTACCGCGCCGCTCAGCACCGCCGCCCGGCGCGGTGTCCGTCGCGGATTCACGATCGCTCGCGCGTCGTTCATCATCGAGCGCACCAGTGCGGCGTCGATCGCGGTATGCGTCAGTGCCGATGCGTCCAGCCGGTCGTCCAACGGATCCTGGACCATGAGTTCCTCCTCGGGGTGGGTTCACTCATGACCTGTCCGGCATGACGCGATTCGTCCGCGACGGCTCAGTCAGACCAGGGCAGATCGTGTATCGCCCCGAGTGCGTCCTTCAAGACGGCCTCCGGCGTGCCGAGACCGGCTCCCTGTTCCGCCCATACCCGGAGAGCTGACAAGACGGCCGCAGCGTGGGCTGCCCCCAGGATGTCGGCGCGGATGATCTCGATGCCGGCGGTGCGGGCGGCCGCCGACACCGCCTGGGAAAGTCGCGCAAGGCGCAGTCCCGTGTCGCGGACCAGTTCGTCTTCCAACCCCATCGCTGCGGCGTTGCGCAACGCCAACGCGAGGGGATCAGGGGCGAAGTCGCGCACGACGAGCAGCAGGATGTCGCGGACCGCCGCCCCCGTCGCCGCCCGTCCGAGGAGTTCGAGAGAGCGGGTGGCGAGTCCGATCCGCTCGTCGACGCCCGACCAGAGCACGTCGCTCTTCGAGGAGAAGTAGTTGAAGAAGCTCGACCTGCTCACGCCCGCACGCTGGGTGATGTCGGCTACGGAAGTGGCATCGTATCCGCGCTCGAGGAAGAGTTCGCACGCCGCCTCGGCGAGCGTCTCCCGCGATGACGCCTTCGGGCGTCCGGCCCGACCGGTGGAACTCATGCCCACACGTTACCCGGAGGCGTGGGTCGCGAGCGCCCGCGGTCGATAGGAGGGGTATTGTTGAACGCAGTCCATTTAAACGACGAAGGTGACACTGTGACGCTCGAGATCCTCACCCCCGGATTCGCACCGACGCCCGTCCCCTACCTCGACGGCTGGGATCTGCAGCGCCGCATCCACTCCGAGGTCGTCCAAGGTGCCAGGGCGGACACCCTCATCCTCCTCGAGCACGAAGCCGTGTACACCGCGGGCAAACGGACCGAACCGCAGGAACGCCCCCAGGACGGCACGCCGGTGATCGACGTCGACCGCGGCGGCAAGATCACCTGGCACGGACCGGGTCAGCTCGTGGGATACCCCATCGTCCGGCTGGTCGAACCGATCGACGTCGTCGCGCACGTGCGTCGACTGGAACGGCTCCTGATCGACGTGCTGCGCCCCTTCGGCGTCGAGGGGTACCAGGTCGACGGGCGGAGCGGCGTCTGGGTACGTCGCCCTCTGTCCGAAGACAAGGTGGCCGCGATCGGCGTGCGGGTGCAGCAGGGCGTGACGATGCACGGATTCGCGATCAACTGCGACAACTCGTTGGCCGGATTCCGCGGCATCATCCCCTGCGGCATCACCGACGCCGGTGTGACGACGGTGAGCGAGGCATCCGGGTCCGCCATCGCGCCGCTGGATGTCGTCGACGCCGTGAAAGACGCCTTCCTCGCCGAATACGCCGCCCCCGAACTGTCAGGAGTCCACGCATGACCGCCGCACCCGAAGGACGAAAGCTCCTCCGGCTCGAGATCCGCAACGCCGAGACCCCGATCGAGCGGAAGCCGGAGTGGATCAAGACCAAGGCGAAGATGGGCCCCGAGTACACCGCGCTGCACTCGCTCGTGAAGAGCGAAGACCTCCATACGGTGTGCCAGGAAGCCGGCTGCCCGAACATCTACGAGTGCTGGGAGGACAGGGAGGCCACCTTCCTCATCGGCGGCTCTCAGTGCACGCGACGCTGCGACTTCTGCCAGATCGACACCGGCAAGCCCGACGCGTACGACACCGATGAGCCTCGCCGCGTCGCCGAGAGCGTCGCACGCATGAATCTCCGCTACGCGACCGTGACGAGCGTGGCCAGAGACGACCTCCCCGACACGGGAGCATGGCTCAACGCCGAGACCGTGCGGAAGATCCACGAGCTCAACCCGAACACGGGCGTCGAGCTGCTGGCGAACGAGCACAACGCCGATCCGGCTTTCCTCGGGCAGATCTTCGACGCGCGTCCCGAGGTGTTCGCGCACAACGTCGAGACCGTCCCGCGGATCTTCAAGCGCATTCGTCCCGCGTTCCGGTACGAGCGGTCCTTGGACGTGCTGACTCAGGCACGGAACGCCGGGCTGATCACGAAGTCGAACCTCATCCTCGGCATGGGCGAGGAGCCGGAGGAGGTCGTGCAGGCCCTGAAGGACCTCCACGACGCAGGGTGCGACATCATCACCATCACGCAGTACCTGCGCCCGACCCCGCGCCACCACCCCGTCTCCCGCTGGGTGAAGCCCGCCGAGTTCGTCGAGTTCAAGGAGGAAGCAGAGCGCATCGGCTTCCTCGGAGTCCTCGCCGGTCCCCTGGTGCGTTCCTCCTACCGTGCCGGACGCCTCTGGGCGCAGTCGATGGTCTCGAAGGGACGGGTGATCCCCGACCACCTCGCCCACATCGCCGAGAGCGCAGACCTCGGCTTCGCGCAGGCGGTCTGACCGGCTCGAGTCAGTCGGCGCTCATCACCGACTGGACGGTGCCGTCGGAACCGAGGTTGACCAGGAGCACATCGTCGGTCGAGCTGTCGTCGAGTGCGTACTCGAGAACCGCGAACGGCTCGGAGCCGCCGTGCTCGTCCGCCAGGATCGTCATGCTCATGAGTCGAAGCGATCGGATGATGTCGACGGCCGCATCGCCTGACACGTCCACGAGCACGTCAGGGAGATCGTCGCCGTACGCCTCCTGCTGCTGCAGGATGTACTCGGTGACTTCGCTGGTGCGGTCGTCGACTTCGGCGAGCATGCCTCGACGGGCTGTTCCGTCAACGTTCTCCAACCCAGCGATGAGCCCGGCGGCGATGTCGAGGGCGTCGGCGGACACATCATCCTGGTCCGGGGCGGTCAGATCGACCGTGACGCTCTGGTCGCCGAGCTCGACGGTCTCCGACCAGAAGATCGAGCCGTCGGGGCCCGAGGACAGGAGTCCGAAGTAGTCGTGTTCGATCGCCATAACGCTATGAAACCAGCCCGGTGCTCACTGCGGTAGTCCTGTCCTCAACCGACCAGAGACTGGACGAACACGTGAGGCGTGAATCCGGTGAGGTCGTCGATGCCCTCGCCCTGGCCGAGCAGCTTGACGGGGATGCCCGTGCGTTCCTGCACGGCCAGCACGAACCCGCCTTTCGCCGAGCCGTCGAGCTTCGTGAGGACCAGCCCCGTCACACCCGCGTGCTCCAGGAACGCCTCGGCCTGCATCACACCGTTCTGGCCCGTCGTGGCGTCGAGCACGAGGAGCACCTCGCTGATCGGCGCCTGCTTCTCTATCACGCGCCGCACCTTGGAGAGCTCGTCCATGAGACCGCCCTTGGTGTGCAGGCGCCCCGCGGTGTCGATGATCGCGATCTCGATCCCTTCGCGCTTGGCGTACTCGACCGTCTGGAAGGCGACGGATGCGGGGTCCTGCCCCTCCTGCTGCGGGCGGACGATCGCGGCTCCCCCGCGCTGGGCCCACGTGGCGAGTTGGTCGACCGCGGCCGCACGGAACGTGTCGGCGGCGCCCACGACGACGCTGCGCTGATACCCGCGCAGGAACTTCGTGAACTTGCCGATGGTCGTGGTCTTCCCGACCCCGTTCACGCCGACCACCAGGACCACCGCAGGTCGCTCTGTGAGCTTCAGGGTCGTGTCGAACTTGGCGAAGTGCTCCTCGAGCGTCTCCCGCAGCATGCGCTGCAGATCCTTCGGGTCCGTGGTGCGGTAGCGATCGACCTTCGCGCGGAGCTCGTCGACGACGCGCTCGCTGATGTCAGGGCCGAAGTCCGCCGTGATGAGCGCGGTCTCGAGGTCCTCCCAGGTCGTCTCATCGATCGTGGGCTTGACGAACATGCCGCGCAGTGCGCGACCAAGAGACCAGGACTTCTCCGCCATCCCTCCAGCCTACGGGTAGCACGGACGATCATCCGCGCGCATGCCCGACCGAGTCACACCGTCGACGCGGCCCGGTCACCCACACGCTGACCGACGACCGCGGAAACGCCGTCCTGACGCATGGAGACGCCGTAGAGGGCATCGGCGATCTCCATCGTGCGCTTCTGATGCGTGATGATCAGCAGCTGCGAGCTCTCCCTGAGCTGCTCGAAGACCGTCAGCAGCCGACCGAGGTTCGCGTCGTCGAGTGCCGCCTCCACCTCGTCGAGGATGTAGAACGGGCTCGGGCGCGCTTTGAAGATCGCGACGAGCAGCGCGACCGCCGCAAGCGAACGCTCCCCACCGGAGAGGAGCGAGAGCCGCTCGATCTTCTTTCCGACCGGACGCACCGACACCTCGATGCCGGTCGTGAGCATGTTCTCGGGGTCGGTGAGCGAGATGCTTCCCGTCCCGCCGGGGAACAGCAGCGGGAAGACCTGACCGAAGGCCTCTTTCGTGTCCTCGAACGCGCTCGCGAAGATGGTCTGCATCCGCTCATCGAGGTCGGCGATGATCGTCAGGAGGTCCTGGCGGGTCTGTGTGAGATCCGCGAGCTGTTCGGTGAGGAAGGCGTGGCGCTGCTCGAGCGCGGCGAACTCCTCGAGGGCCAGCGGATTCACCCGCCCCAGTTGAGCGAGCTTGCGTTCCGCTTCGGCCAGTCGGCGCTGCTGGATGCGGCGATCGAACGGGATGGCCGTGTCGTCGAGGAGTTCGCCATCCGCGGGCTCGATGCCCGGATCCCGAGGAACCAGCTGATCGGGGCCATATTCCGCGACGAGAATATCCTCGTCCAATGACAGCTCGGACGAGACGCGTTCCAGCAGACTGGTCAGGTGCAGCTTCTTCTCGTGGATCTGCAGTTCGAGCCCATGCACGCTCTCCGTCAGGCCGGCCAGTCGCTCACGCAACGACGTCTCCTGAGCGCGGAGCGCGACGAGCTCCTCGTTCTGGGCCGAGCGCGCCGCCTCGGCCTCGGCGAGGACGACGCGCGCTTCGGTGACCGATCGGTCGAGAGAGTCGAGTATTCGGGGAAGCTCTTCGGTGACGCCCGATGCTGCCTTCCGCTGTGCTCGACGGATCACCGCACGCCTCGCCGCCTCGGCCGCCGCGTCGCGCTCGTGCTCCCGCTGACGCTCCAGGCTCACGACGCGCACCTGTGCCGCGCGCACGCGCTCGCGCAAGGTCTCGACTTCCAGCCGGGCTCGCACCTCGCCCTCGCGCGCGAGTTCGAGCGCCTCCAGCAGGCCGTCACGTGCGGACGCATCGAGGACCGGTCGCGGCGCCGCGACGGCCTCGTCCAGCGCGGCCTTCGCACCTTCCGCCTTCGCCTCAGCCTCCGCCACCGCGGCTTGCGCCTGGGCGAGCCCGTTCTCGAGCCGCTCGCATTCGGCCACCGCGGCCTCGTGGCGGACCGTGACCCGGTTCACCTGCTCCGCGTGGGTCGCGAGAGCGGCGTCGTGCTCACGGAGAGCCCTCAGGGCGTCCTTCGCCTGACGTCGCGTCGTCTCTACCGCTTCGTTCGCGTCCTCTCGGGCTTCGCGCAACGAGTCCACCACGATCTGGATCTCGGCGAGGCGTTCGGTCGCCGCATCCCGCTCAGCCGCGAGTTCGAGACGCGATCGCTCGCCGCCCGACCCCGTCCGCAGGGTCTGCGCGGTGACCACATCGCCCCCCACCGTGACGATCGTCGTCGCCGTGTCGCCGCTCACGTCCAACGCCCCGCGGGCGGCGCGCGCGGCGTCGAGATCGTCCGCGATGAGCACGTGCGAGAGCACGCCGAGCACGCCGTCGGGTGCCGTCACGGTCTCGACCGCGGGGATGACGCCGGGTACCGATGACGTGACGGATTCGGGTCGCCGCGCATCGGCCACGACGAAGTCCACCACTCCCCTGCGCTGCGCGGCCGCTTCGGCGGCTTGCGCGAACGCATCGTCCACCGTGTCGATCAGGACACCCTCCGCCAGCGGCCCGAGGACCGCGGCGATGGCCGCTTCGTACCCCACACGCACCTGCACGGCGTCTCCGACGAGGCCCCGTACGCCCTTCCCCCCGGCCGCGACGATCTCTGCCGCGCCGCCGGACAACGCCAGGGCACTGCTCAACGCCGCAGCTTTGGCCGTCAGGGAGTCCACCTCGCGCTCCGCCGCATGCAACCGCTCGCGCAGCGTCTCTCGCTCGGCTTCCGCCGCCGTTGCAGCGCGCTGCGCACTCTCGTATGCCGCGGCGTGCTCGACCGCCGTGCCCTCGGGCGCTTCGGCGTCGTCGATCGCTTCGAGCGCTTCAGCTGCTTCACGTCGGCGCGCATCCGCAGCCTCGAGAGCGTTCTCCTGACGAAGCACCGCCCCACGGACGGCTGCAAGGGCCGAGGCGGCGGCATCGGCAGTGCCGCGGAGAGCGGAGAGCCGCATGTCGTACTCCGACACCAGCGCGCTCTGCTCGGCGATGTCGACGTCGAGAGTGTCGAGTTCGGCACGCGCATGCACCACCTCGCGACTCGCCGCCGCCGCAGCGTCCTGAGCATCGCCGAGACCCGCGGAGATCGCGTCGATCTCGTCCTTCGCCTCGTCGATCGTGCTCTGCGTCACCGTGACGGCCGTGACGGCCGCGTCGTCTTCCTCCGAGCCGAGCAGCGCGAGACGCTGATTCGCCAGGGTGTAGAGCCCGCGCATCCGTTCCTGGACCTGCTCCAGTCCGAAGGCCACTCCCCGTGCCTGGTCCACCGCGACCGAGTTCTGGTCCTGTTCGAGCCTCGCGATGCTCGCTCGAACGGTCTCCGCCTGGTCGGACAGCACGAGCCGCTCGGTGTGGCGTTCGTGCTCGGTACGCGTGTGGTCCGCGAGTGCGGTGCGGAGCGCGACGACGTCGTCGGCGAAGATGCGCGCTTTCGCGTCACGCACGACGGCCGCGATCGTCTGGGCCTCGCGCGCGATCTCGGCCTGGCGTCCGAGGGGCTTCAGCTGCCGTCGGATCTCCCCCGCCAGGTCGCTGAGACGCGTGAGGTTCGTCTCCATCGCGTCGAGCTTGCGGAGCGTCTTCTCCTTGCGCCGGCGATGCTTGAGGATCCCCGCGGCCTCTTCGATGAAGCCGCGCCGGTCCTCCGGGGACGCCTGCAGCACGGTGTCGAGTCGTCCTTGGCCGACGATCACATGCATCTCGCGTCCGAGACCCGAGTCGCTGAGGAGCTCCTGCACATCGAGCAGACGGCAGCCCTCGCCGTTGATCGCATACTCGCTCGACCCGTTGCGGAAGAGCGTGCGGCTGATGGTCACCTCGGCGAACTCGATCGGCAGCGCACCGTCGGCGTTGTCGATCGTGAGCTGCACCTCGGCACGACCGAGCGGACCCCGTGTGGACGTGCCGGCGAAGATGACGTCCTCCATCTTGCCGCCGCGAAGGGTCTTCGCCCCCTGCTCGCCCATCACCCAGGCGAGGGCGTCGACGACGTTCGACTTTCCGGATCCGTTCGGGCCCACGATGCAGGTGACGCCGGGTTCGAAGACGAAGCTCGTCGGCTGCGCGAACGACTTGAACCCTTTGAGCGTCAGGCTCTTCAGATGCATGCGGGCACCGCTCGTCCGGGGAGAATCACGCCGCTACGCTATCGGAATCCCGGCCGACAGCCGTCATCCCGCGCGGGGAGGGTCCGAACGCGCAGCAACTCGCGACACGCCGTGTGAGCGGAATGTGCTTGACGTCGTCCGAACGGGTTCGCTACGGTTGCCTCCGGATCGCCACACGAAAGGAGGTTACCGATGATGATCACTCAGCTCAACGCACAGGCCACTGGCTTCGCCGCGCCCGCGCATTTCGCGCCGCGCTTTGCGTTCTCGGTAACCGCCGGCGTCCGCTCCAGCGCGCTCTCGTAGCAACGCCCCGAGATTTCAGGCCCGTAGTGGGCCGTTCCCGGCTCCGTTCTTCCGCGCCCACCCTCTGATCCGCATCGCGGGTCACGGCTCTCCGCCGCCATTCGCCGATCACGTCCCGTGGTTCCGAGTGAGCCGCCTCCTTCCACGCCGATCTCGACGCTCCGCCGTCGCTACATGGCGTTTCCGCACCCCTTTCCATCCCACTCTCGAAGGATCAACCGTGGACACCACGTTGCACCGCACCGTCTCCCACCCGCCCGATATCGAGGACCGTGAGGTCCTCCAGATCCCCCGCCCCGACGAGTTGCGTCGCCTGGCGTTCGCAGACCGTCTCTCCCTCCGGATCGGCCTCTGGCTGTTCCAGAGGGCACAGCGTCCGCAGCGGCAGCGCCGCGGCCTGTACATCGATCCGGCCGACCTCCTCCTCCTCGGCGAACAGCGTCACCGCTCCGCTGCCGAGTCGTACGCGATGCTCACGTACGACATGCAGCGCGGCATGCGCTGACGGCAGGTCGACCATGACCGCCGCGCAGTTCCCCGCACCCGCCCCCTGGCGGGTGCGGGGGCACGCCCCGACCGACGCTGCCAACGAAGGAATCGACATGAACACGACCACCGCACCGACGATCACGCCCCTGATCGTTCCGGCCTCGTTGGATGCCTCCGACGCCGCGGAGTTCCTCGCGTTCGGAGAGCTCAATCGCCGCATCTGCGACGAACAGGTCGGCCTCCCCGACCTCGCACCCGATGCGGCGCAGATGCTGCCGGACTGGCAGGATCAGACCGACTCGCTCGACCTCGGGTTCGTCGCACGCATCGACGCCGAGATCGTCGGAATGATCACGCTCTCCCTGGCGCTCGAAGCCGAAGCCCATGCCGCCGAGATCGACATGCTCGTCGCAGAGGAGAACTGGGGGCGCGGCATCGAAGAAGCGCTTCTCGCACGCGCCGAGGCGGAAGCGCGCGCGCGAGGACGCAGCGTCCTGCAGCTGTGGAGTCTGCACCGTCCCGAGGAGTCGGAGCGGATGCTCGTACCCCGGACGGGATGGGGCCGCATTCCGGCGACACCCCTCTCCGATCTGGTTGAGGCAGCGGGCTTCACCCTCGAGCAGGTCGAGCGCAACAGCGAATACGACCTGCGCGATGACAGCGCTCCCCTCCGCTCTGCACTCGCCGAAGCCACCGCGTTCGCGGGTGCGGAGTACCGCGTCGTCGCCTGGGACATGCCGACGCCCCCGGAGCGGCGAGAGGGCTTCGCCGCCGTGCTCGCCCGACTCTCGACGGACGCTCCGAGCGGAGACATGGACTTCGCTGAAGAGAGCTGGGACGCCGACCGCGTCGTGCGCCGAGAGGCGCGGCTCCTCGGCGCCGGTCAGGCCGTGTCCGTCGTCGCCGTGGAACATGTGCCGACAGGCGAGCTGGTCGCGTACAACGAGCTGCTCATCGCCGCGGATCGCACGGGCGTGACGCATCAGTTCGGCACACTGGTGCGCAAAGACCATCGCGGACACCGCCTGGGCATGATCGTGAAGAGCGCGAACCTGCTCCGGTGGCGCGAGCTGATGCCGCAATCGACCGTGGTCTCGACGTTCAACGCCGAGGAGAACCGTCCGATGCTGAACATCAACGAGGCTGTCGGCTTCATCCCGGTGTCATACGCCGGGGCATGGCAGAAGAAGCTCTGACGCGTGCGCGGACCCGATCTCATTCCTGCGGATGACGTCGGGTCCGCATCGTCATCCGCCGGAGCGACGACGCGGCGCGGCCGGATGACGAGGCTGGAGTCATGAACATTCCCGTGATTGAAGCCCACGCCCTCACCAAGAACTTCGGCTCGACCCGCGCACTCGCCGGTGTCGATCTCGCGATCCACCGCGGCGAGTCGGTGGCGATCATGGGTGCGTCCGGCTCCGGCAAGACGACGCTGTTGCACGTGCTCGCGGGAATCACCTCTCCCGATGCGGGGAGCGTCGTGTTCCGTCCGGCCGAGGGCGCACCCATCGAGGTCACCGCGCTCGGCGAGTCCGCGCGGTCTCGGCTTCGTCGAGAGCGCTTCGGTTTCGTGTTCCAGCAGGGTCTGCTCATCCCGGAGCTGACGGCGGTGGAGAACGTCGCCCTCGCGTCTATGATCAACGGCGTCCGGCGGCAGGATGCGGTGCACCATGCGGCCTCCTGGCTGGCATCACTCGGCCTCAGCGGCATGGAGGACCGTCGCATCGGCGAGCTCTCCGGCGGCCAGGCGCAGCGCGTCGCGATCGCTCGCGCACAGGTCACGGGCGCCGAGCTCGTCTTCGCCGACGAACCAACGGGCGCGCTCGATTCGCACACATCCGCGGAGGTGATGGATGCCCTCCTGTGGTCGACCACAGGTCAAGGTCGCACGCTGGTCGTGGTCACCCACGATCCTGAGGTGGCCGGTCGCTGCACCCGCACGGTCGCGGTGCGCGACGGCCGTATCGTCTCGGCGGCGGTGAGCGCGTGAACCGCAACGTCCTGGCCCTGCTCCTCCGGCCGACACCCGGTCAGAACAGCGTGCTCGCGCTGCCCGTCGTCGCATTCGGCGTGGTCACGGCCCTGGTCCTCACCGTCGTCGGCGGTGCGCAGTCCTTCTGGGGCTGGACAGACGAGTACGCCCCCCTCTACCAGGCCCTCGCTGCCATCGCACTCGTCCTCCTGGTGGTCCCGTTAATGTCGCTCGGCGGCGCGGCAGCGCGGTTGTCCGCCCGACGTCGGGACGAACGCCTCTCGACGCTCCGCCTCCTGGGTGTCTCGCCTGCGGGGGTGACCGTCGCCACGGTGACGGAGTCCGTCTTCGTCGCCGCCGCCGGAGCACTCGTCGGGGTGATCGCCCACCTCGCGATGAGTCCCCTCATCGGCCTGATCCCTTTCCGCGGCGAGCCCCTCGGATTCACGGCCGTCCTCCTGCCTCCGCTGCAGATCGCCCTGGTGTTCGTGGGCGTGCTCCTGGTGTCCGCCGCCAGCGCCATCATCGGCCTGCGTCGCGTCGTGATCTCTCCCCTGGGGGTTCGGACGCGCACGGATGTGACGAAGGTGCACTGGTTCAGAGCGGTGTTCGCTGGAGGAGCGGTCGCCATCGCGTTCGTCCTGATCAAGGTGTTCCCCTCGATCGGCGGCCTCGTGACCACCATCGTCGTGGTCGCCGCCCTGTTCGGCGCGGTGCTGGCCGTCCTCAACCTGGTCGGCCCGTGGGTGCTGAAGGTCTCAGCATCACGGCAGCTCCGGCGTGCCGAGCGCCCGGACCGCCTGCTCGCCGCACGCATCGTCCTCGACTCCCCCAAGGCGGCGTGGCGTCAGGTCGGCGGCATCGCCATGGCGAGCTTCATGGCCGTGTTCGCAGGAACGGGCGTGGCACTGATGAACGTGATGACGGGGCCTGAGGCGTCGTCGACCGATCTCGCGCTCGCGCAGGACATCCGCACCGGCCTCATCATCACCCTCATCGGCTCATTCCTCATGGTGGCGGCGTCCGTCGGGGTCAACCAGACGTCCGATGTGCTCGATCAGCGCGAACTGCACCGCAGCCTCCATCATCTGGGCATGCCACTGGAGACCGTCGACCGCGCCCGTCGACGCGCCATCATGTCGCCGCTGCTCGTCACGGCGATCGGTTCGGCGCTCGTCGCCGCCGTGCTGGTCTTCCCGTTGGTCGGACTCGCACTGATCACGGCGCCCGCGTCGCTGGCCACCATCGCCCTCGTCGTCGCCGCCGGTATCGGCGTGGTGTGGGCGAGCACGAGGGCGACGCGTCCGCTCCTGGGAGGGGCTTTCCAGACAGCTTGACCGGCGACTACGGCCCCGGCGGTCCCGGTGGGAGGACGCGCGACACCTCCCGCCACGACCTCCGCTGGGTCGCAGGGCGCGCGACGGGTCAGCGTCGGCGCTGGCACCTCGGGCAGAAGTGCGACGACCGGTTCATGAAGGCGGCACGCGTGATCGGCGTTCCGCAGCGCGGGCACGGCTGTCCGCCACGGCCGTAGGCGTTCAGGGAGTGCGCGAAATAACCCCACTACAGCAGCAATGTACATTCATCACCTGGGCCGACACCCGTCAGCGGCGGGGTGCCCGGATTGAGGAGCAGAGCGAGGCGTCCGCTCTGCTCCTCGGTGAACGGAGGAACCGCCGCCCTGACCGCGGCGACGTATTGCGGGTTCGGCGGGTGAGGTCGCGCCGTCTTTGTCGGGGGCTCTGGATAGCATGGCAACAGACTCAACCGGCTGAAACACATAGCTCTACCCAAGAGAGCCTTACTCAGGAGAAGAAGAATGCCCAAGTGGCTCTTTGTTACGTTGCTGATCGCGTTGCCGTTGCTTCTCGGAGCGATTCACCCGATCCTCTTCGTTCTCGCTCTCGCCGGAGTCTTGATCGCGAATCCAATGATCTGGAAGTACCGGAAGAACAAGTACTTCAATGGTGAAGAGTTCCAGGGGCTCCGCGCTCAGATTGCCTCGGTTGTTGCCGAGCACAACGAGGTCGTGAACTACGTCGCGGAAATTCGCGGCCAGGGCGCGTTCGAGCTGGGCGCGTCATCCACCGGCCAGTACGCACACCTCGCGAACTTCGAGAACACGTCTAACTGGAACTACCAGCGCGACCGCAACGTGGCCGAGTACGCGCCTCACGTCCACAATGCATCCCTGCAGGTCGTGCGAAACGCGAGCATGGATCCGATCAAGTACCTGATGAAGTACTTCGAGATCAAGGCAAACCAGGAGACGCTTGTCGACGTGCAGCGAGTAGCCGAGGACATCTCGCGGCTGGAAGAGGCCGTCGCCAACGTGCAGCGTCGTGAAGCCGAGATTGTCACGATGATCAATCCGCCCGCGTTCATCCTTCAGCGATACGCGGACGAATTCTGGAGCCTCGTCGGTGTGCACCTCTCGCCGATCACTGTGCCCTACCCGAAGTACAAGTTCCAGTACGTCTCCGCCGGCGGCAACAGCGGCCAGACGGTGAGCATCGATCTCAACACCCCGACTCTCGATGCGCTTTCGGAGACGCTCGTTCAGAAGATTCGCTGGGCGAAGTCGGCTGCCGGTCAGCGCGCGCTCATGACAGCCCGCCTGCGCGGGTGGATCAAGGATCGCGACCGCCACACCTGCCAGAATCCTGCGTGTGGGGTCTCAGTCGCTGTCGAGCCGAACCTGCTGCTCGAAGTCGATCACATCGTGCCGGTCTCCAAGGGCGGTCTCAGCGAGCCTGACAACCTCCAGACGCTGTGCTGGCGCTGCAACCGCACCAAGGGCGCAAGGATGCCCGCCTAGCATCGCCTCCCGCACCCTGGCTCGGCCTAACAGAGAGACTTCCTCCGTCAGACGCCCAGCGTAGGCATCTTCCACGGCCCGGGCAGAGCGACCCGCACTCGGGCTATGGCGTTCTACCGGATAGCACGCCCGGGAGCTGACCACGCACGTTGACGTCGTCGACTGCGCGCTAGCCTCATACCAACAACCCTGCTGCACTGGAGAACCGTGACGAAGGCAACGATCACCCGCATCCGCAAAGTCCACGACTATCGCGTCTTTCAGCGCTGGACCGATGACCGGCGGGCGAATAACTTCGCCCGGGTCAATCTGCTCTATGGAACTAACGGCAGCGGGAAGAGCACTCTCGCTAGTCTTCTACGATCCTGCGCAGCATCAGATGCCGCGGCTGCACGGGCACAGCTCGAGCTCGCAGCGTCCATCGACGGCATCGAAAGCACGGTGACGCATGCGACCGAGGGGTTCTGGAGCCGCGTTCAGGTTTTCAACGCGGAGTATGTCCGTGAGAACCTGCGGTTCGATGACAGCCAGGGCCCGCGCTCCGACAGCCTCCTTACGCTGGGCAAGGCGAACGTCGACGCGGAGCTCGAGCTGGCTGAAGTGGAGCGCCGCAGAGCCGAGATCGAGCCCAAGGCCGCCGAAGCACGAGTTGCTGCTAAGACCGCCGAAGCGGAGGTCGAACGACGCATGACAGAGGTCGCCGGACATATTGTCGACGACCTACGCAGTTCCCCCGTCGCCACCTATCGCGGAACGAACACCTATACCCGCAGAAACGTACGCAACCTGCTGGCTGGCGACCGGACAGGCTTCGACTCAGCATCAACTGACGTCGCGGCCGACAGAGGACTAGCCACATCGAGCGCACCCCGCTCGTACACAGCACTTTTCGGAGGAAGCCTGACGAGCGTCGACGAGATCCTTCGAGAGTCACAAGCGCTTCTGAAAGCCGACGTCACATCGCGACCTCTCGATCAGCTCGCCGAGAATGCCACCGGAGCCGAGTGGGTTCAGCGCGGCCTGCAACTTCATGAACACGAAACTGAATGCCTGTTTTGCGGCAATGAGATCTCACCGGAGCGTCGAGCCGCGCTCGCGGCTCACTTCGATCGGTCTGTGACGGACCTGCAAGCCCGCATCGACACCCAGCTTGCTCACTTGAAGGAATGCAGGCAGAGCGCGACCAAACTCGCGGACAGCATGCCTCGCGACGGCGATCTTTACCCCGACCTGGCGGGAGCGTTGCGGACGGCACGGAGCGAGGTCCAAGACCGAGTCGACCGCTACCAGCGGGTCGTCTCCGAGGTTGAGGGCCTTCTCAACGCCAAGAGATCGAACCCTTTTGCCGTTCCAGAACAGGATCTCACTAAGACGGACACGCCGACCCTTCGCGCTGTCGCCGAGGTGGTCGCTACACACGAAACGCGCCGTCTCGCGCATGAGAAAGAAGCTTCGGCGGCTGCTCGCCGAGTCGAGCTGTCCCGAGTCAGGGTATTCGCCGACGAGTATGACCGGCTCGCGAGTTTAGCTCGCGAACTGAGCGAGAAGGCAACGTCCCTTGAGGATGAGCTGCGAGAACTTGGCCAAAGAATCATCACGCTCAGCAACCTCGATGCTGACCCGGTCCCGCAAGCTGCCGAGCTGACGGCGAGTGTGGCGCGCCTGCTTGGTCGTTCGGAGCTCGCCTTCACGCCGAGCGACGATGGCAAGCAGTACCGAATTGAACGGTCGGGCTTCCCCGCCACCCATCTGAGCGAAGGAGAGCGGACTGCCATCGCGCTCCTGCACTTTCTCGCGAGCATCCGAGAAGGGGTTCTAGCCGGCGACGCACCCATCGTGGTGATCGACGATCCAGTGTCGAGCATGGACGAGGGGATCCTCTTCGGGATCTCGTCGTTCCTATGGTCTGCACTCGTGGAGCACACCTACGCCAGTCAAGTCTTCTTGCTCACGCACAACTTCGAGTTGTTCCGGCAGTGGGTGGTCCAGCTCGAAGGTGCCGGGCGACACGTCCTCGGCGGATACACCATCCACGAGATTCGTATGCGACATCGACGCGCAGGGTCCGCCGCACCCCGTCGCGCTCCCGAGCTTGATCCCTGGACTTCTGATCCCCGGCAGTCCAGCAGGCTTCGGTCGCTCTACCACTTCCTGTTCGCGCGTGTGGCGACGTCGGTCATCGATGCGAAGCCCGATCTCAGCTTGGCCGCGCGCATGGACCTCCTCGCTCTCGCGCCCAACGCAGCGCGGAAGATGCTGGAGGCATTCCTCAGCTTCCGCTTCCCGCAACACATCGGCAAGTTTCACCTCGGCATGAAGGCGGCGATCGATGCGGTGGATGACACGAATATCCGCACCCACGTCGAACGCTACCTGCATGCTTACTCGCACAACGAAGAAGGAAATGTCTCAGCGATGATCGATCCAAGTGAGGCAACGGTGGTGCTCAGGTCGCTCTTCTTGCTCATTCGTGCTAATGATCCGAAGCATCTGTCTGCAATGTGCGAAGCACTGGGTATAGACGAGTCCGAGCTGTTCGCGCTGAGCTCCTAGCCCACGCACCGGAGTCTAAGTGGTTTACAGGGCATCACCGTGATCGTTCCCGCAGGGCCGCGTGAGGTGCTTTTTGGACGTCCTCCGAGGTTCCGGAACCGTGCCCTCCATCAGGCTGCTCAAGTGAACGAACGGCAACGGTGCCGAGGGCACGTCCCACGATTGGATAAAAGAGCTGGCCAAGTCCAATCGGCTCGATGGGCATCTATTCCACACCGAGCCAGACATCAGACAAGTCCTCGACCGGCATGTTTAGGTGTTCGACAGCGGCGCGGCGAGCGGCCTGGCCGGCCGACCGGACCCGAAGGATCAAGCCCGCAGTTCGAACACGGGCAGGCCGAACACGTGACGCGAGTTATGAATCGTCGGGTACAGCTGCTGCCCGCGGATCTCATATGCCGGCAATCCGAAAGAGTCCTTCGAGTTGTGGACGGTCGGATAGAGCTGAACTCCGCGGATCTCATAGGTGGGCAGTCCGAAAGAATCGCGATTGTTGTGCACCGTGGGATAGAGCTCTCCCCCACGTGCTTCATACACCGGCAGGCCGAACGAGTCGCGCTGGTTGTGGACTGTGGGGTACACGTTCATTTGGTGGTCCTCTCAAGTTATGCGGCCGTTCAATCATCAACGTAGCCACTGACATCGTTCGCGGAAGCGTTCGAGTCCGTTGCTCGAGGCGTCGTCCTTGGGCACGGCTTGAACGGAGCCGGATTACCGGTGACCTCGGCGACCCTCGGCGCTCGCGCACTTCTTGAGCTCGCCAGCTGGCTCGTTGGCAGGTTCGTCCTCGGCTCCTGCCAGACCTCAAAGCCCGCGGACGAGCATGCCTTCGAGATTGCGCGGGCCTTCCTGGCAGGCAGGCCCTCCCTGGCGGGCTTCGCTCTGGGCCTGCGGGCTCGATGAACGCCCAGTCGATGACGACCGTGACGCCAACCACGCGGTCGTCCTCGTGCGCCTCGACGATTTTCTCCGCAGCCCCGCCAAGACCGTCGTGTCGGCGCGCACGCCGTCGCCGGCGTCAGCGCGGCCGAGTAGGGCGTCGGGAGATCACCTGGACAGCGAGTCGACCTCGTGCTCGTCGTCCTCCTCGTCGATCATGCTGACGGCGGCACTGGAGCCGCGCAGGGGGCCATCGTCGTCACAGCCGCTGATGGTCACGACGGTGGATAGGGAGGTCATCAGGTCGGTCTCGAACGAACTCGTGGCTCGATGCTGGCCGAGATTTCCAGCCTCGGACCTGGGAGTACCGGCGCTTCCTTATCGCTTCGACCTACGCTGGCACTTGGGGCAGAAGTGGCTCGAGCGGTTCATGAATTTCTCTCGCACGATCGGCGTGCCGCATCTCGGACAAGGTAAGCCAGTCCTGCCATATGAACGCAGTTCCCTGGCGAAATACCCGGCCTGTCCGTTGACGTTGACGTACTGGGCGTCGAAGCTGGTGCCGCCCTCGGCCAACGCCTTGGTGAGGACGAGGCGGACCTCTGCGAGCAGCCTGTTCGCAGCGACGGTCGAGAGCCTGTCGGCGGAGGTCTCCGGATGGATGCGTGCCGCCCACAGGGACTCGTCGGCGTAGATGTTCCCGATCCCGCTCACCAGGCCCTGGTCGAGGAGCACCCTCTTGATCGCACTCCGGCGGCGCGACAGAGAGGCCAGGAAAGCGCGGTCGTCGAAGGCGTCGTCCAACGGGTCCCGCGCGATATGACGCACCTGGCTCGGCACGAGGGAGCCTCCGTCCTCGACCAGCGCATCGACCGCGAGGGAGCCGAACGTCCGCTGGTCTGCGAACACGACGGCGAGCTCGCCGTGAGCGGGATGCTCGATCCCGATACGCACGCGCTCGTGTCGCTCCGCCTCGGCGCCCGGCGCACGTAGGAGCATCTGACCACTCATCCCGAGGTGCGCGATCAGGGCCGACTCCCTGTCATCCAGCGGAAGCCAGAGGAACTTCCCGCGACGGGATGCCGCTGTGAAGGAACGGCCTTCCAGCCGAGAGACGAAGTCCGCCGCGCCCGCGGCATGGCGTGTGAGCGCACGCTCGTCGAACACGCTGACTGCGGTGATCATCGATCCGACGACGGCCGGTGCCAGGCCGGCTCGGACGACCTCGACCTCGGGAAGCTCAGGCACGGTCGCTGAGAGTGCGCCAGGCGCTGAGTGCCGCCGCCATCTCCGCGGTCTTCTTGCTGCTGCCGGTACCCGTCATGCGCACATCGCCCACTGCCACGGTCGCGGTGAACCGGCGGTCGTGATCGGGACCGCTGGCCTGGACCGAATACTCCGGCGGGGTGGCGCCGACACGCGCGGCGAGTTCCTGCAGACTCGTCTTCGGATCCATCGCCGCACCGTAGCGCTCCGGGTCCGCGAGGAGGGGTTTCGTCAACCGCAGCACGAGGTCGGTCGCCGCGTCGGGACCGGCGGAGAGGTATGTGGCGCCGATCACGGCTTCCATCGTGTCGGCGAGGATCGAATCCTTGTCGCGCCCTCCGGTCTGCTCCTCACCGCGTCCGAGCAGCAGATGGCTACCCAGATCGATACCCCTGGCCACCTCGGCGAGGGCGACCGTCGACACGACGCTCGCGCGCCGCTTCGCCAGTTCCCCCTCGTCGAGGTCGGGGTGCGTCGTGAAGAGCATCACGGTGACGGCTTGTCCGAGCACGGAGTCGCCGAGGAACTCGAGGCGCTCGTTGTGCGGGATGCCGCCGTGCTCATACGCGTAGGACCGGTGAGTCAGAGCCAACTCCAGAAGCTCCGCGTCGATGTCGACGCGGAGCTTCTCTGGGAGAGGTCTCGTCCCCCCGGGGACCTCCGTCACAGTACGCGACTCAGACGTCGGCGACCTTGCGGCCCTTGTACTCGAGGAAGAGCTCGGTGCCCTGGGAGTCGGTGACGACCTTCGCCTGGTGAGGGCGGCTGTAGACGACCTGACCGTTCTCGATGGTCTTCACGAGGGCGACCGGAGCCGCCTTCCACTGCGCGCGGCGCGAGCGGGTGTTCGAACGGGAAACCTTGCGCTTCGGGGGGTTACCAGCCATGACTAGCTCTCTTCTTTCTCGGCGGCACGAGATTCTTCCGTGCCGTCTTGGTCTGTGATGTTCTGGAGCGCACTCCACCGAGGATCGATGGGAGCGGCCTGCTCCGTTCCGGTGCTCACGGTCAGCCGTTCACCCGTTTTCGGGTCGAGACCCGGGCAATCCGGCTGACACACCGGCTGAAAAGGAAGGGCCAGTACGGCCGCATCCCTGACCAGAGTTTCAAGATCCACGTGGTCGTCTTGAACCTCGAAGTCAGTTTCTTCCTCACCAGGATACGCGAAAAGCTCCTGGAACTCGACTTCGACGGGCCGGGCGATGTCGATCAGGCATCTTCCGCACACGCCGACGTACTCCGCATCGGCTGTTCCCGACACCAGGATGCCTTCGTGGACGGACTCCAGGCGGACATCCAGATCCATCTCGGAACCGGCTTCGAACGTGACGATGCCCTCGCCCCAGGACTCCTTGAGGGCGACGGAGAACTCGTGTTCGCGCATCTCCCCCGGACGCCGGACGATGTCACGGACGGGGAGCACGAAAGGACCGTTCATTCGAGAGCGCACCATTCCATGCTACCGGCCGTCATCCACGGTCGCTCTGACCGCGCATTCAGGCAACCGGCTCAGATACCGCGACCGCCGGTGTCGAGGAACTCCGCGACGGCGGGTGGGACGAACGGCGTCACATCGCCGCCGAGGGATGCGACCTGGCGAACGAGGGAGCTCGAGACCATGGCGTGCGATGGATCGGGCAGGAGGAACACCGTCTCGATGCCGGCGAGGTGCCGGTTGACGATCGCCATCGGGGATTCGTAGGCGACATCGATCTGCGACCGGATGCCCTTCACGAGCACACCTGCACCCACATCGCGCGCATAGTCGACCAGCAGACCCATGCTCCAGGAGCCGACCACGATCTCCCCCGCCATGCCGTCGTCTGCGATCGACCGCTCCAGGAGCGACAACCGCTGGGCGATCGGCAGCATGGCCTCTTTGCCCGGGTTGTGCACGACCAGCACGTGCAGCTCGTCGTACAGGGCCGCCGCACGGCGGATCACATCGAGGTGACCCAGGGTGGGCGGATCGAAGGAACCCGGGACGACGGCGATCCTGCTGCTCATGCGACCAGCCTAGGGCACACGAGGAACGGGTCAGTTCTTCGCCAGGGCTGCCCGATCGTCGTCGCTCACCCGGCGGGCGATGGCCTCGCGCAGGCCGGCGTGCTCGTCGAGCGCCGGGTCGCGCGCGAGGATCGCCTCCGCGATCTCGCGGGCCCGTGTGATGAGACCGGCGTCTTTCACGACCCGGAGGAGCTTCAACGACGAGCGGACGCCCGCCTGCGCAGCGCCCAGGACATCGCCCTCTCCCCGCAGTTCGAGGTCGACCTCGGCGAGGGCGAATCCGTCGAGGGTCGCGGCGACGGCGTCGACACGGTCGCGCGCGAGCGACCCCGACTCCGCCTCCGTGACGAGCAGGCAGAGGCCGGGAACACCGCCACGGCCCACCCTCCCGCGGAGCTGATGCAGCTGCGAGACCCCGAAGCGGTCCGCATCGAGCACGATCATCGTGGAGGCGTTCGGGACGTCGACGCCGACTTCGATCACCGTCGTCGCCAGGAGGAGGTCGATGTCGCCGCGTGCGAACGCCTGCATGACGGCATCCTTCTCCTCCGCCGGCATCCGCCCGTGCAGCACCGCGCGGCGGACGGTTCCCAGAGTGGGATGCGTCGCCAGTGCCTCGTCGAGCTGCACCACTCCCCAGCGCGGACCGTTGCCATTCTCGGGCGCGAGCGCGGCCTGCTCCCCCACCTCGGCCGTCTTCTTGGTCGTGTCGATGGCGGCGCACACCGCGAAGACCTGCCGCCCCTTCGCGATCTCTTCGGCCGCACGCTCCCAGACACGGTTGAACCATCCCGGGTGTTCCGCCAGAGGCGCGACGAAGGACTCGATCCCCGCGCGGCCGGCCGGCATCGTGCGGATGACCGAGGTGTCGAGATCGCCGAACACGGTCATCGCCACCGTCCGTGGGATCGGCGTCGCCGTGAGCACCAGAGCGTGGGGGCTGGAACCCTTCGCCCGCAGCGCCTCACGTTGCTCGACACCGAACCGATGCTGCTCGTCGACGACGACCAGGCCGAGGTCTGCGAACGTCGTCTTCTCCCCCAGCAGCGCGTGGGTGCCGACGACGATGAGCGCCTGACCGGATGCGACCCGCAGCGCAGCCTTGCGCCGCTCGGCAGCAGGCATCTGCCCCGTGAGCAACGTCGGCATGAGCAGGGGCGCCAACTCGGGGCCGAGCATCTTCGCGATCGAACGCAGATGCTGCCCCGCCAGCACCTCGGTGGGAGCGATCAACGCCGACTGACCGCCGCTCTCGGCGACCTGCAGCATCGCGCGCAGCGCGACGAGCGTCTTGCCCGACCCGACTTCTCCCTGGACCAGGCGGTTCATCGGCCACGCGCCGATGAGGTCCTCGGCGATCTGGCCGCCCACCGTCTCCTGGTCGGGCGTGAGCGTGTACGGCATCGCCGCGTCGAAACGCTCGAGGAGCCCACCGGCCCCGGCAGGGCGCGAGGTCGCGGACAGCGCGCGAACCGCATCACGCTGTTGGAGCAGAGCCGTCTGCAGCGTGAGTGCCTCGTGCATACGCAACGTCCGCACTGCAGGATCGATGTCGTTGCGGGTGCGAGGTCGGTGGATCAACTCGAGCGCCGCGCCCGCCGTGAGCAGCTCGTCCCGTTCTCTGATCTCGCCCGTCAATGGATCGGGAACCTCGACGAGGTCGTCGAGCACTCGTCCGATGAGCCGAGCGATCTGCCAGGTCTGGATGGTCGACGTGGCCGGGTAGATCGGGATCGGCACTGCCGCACGCGCATCCGCACTGCGCCGCGCCGCGTCTTCGTCGTCGAAGAGCTCGTACTCCGGATGAGCGAACTGCGTGACGCCGTTGAACTCGCCGACCTTGCCGGAGAACACCCCGCGACGGCCCACCGCCAGATCTTTCGAGCGCCACTCCGCCGCGCCGACGTTCTTGGCGAAGAAGGTCAGGGACATGCGCCCGATGCCGTCGCCGATCACGACGTCGACCATCGCACCCGGTCGGTTGCGCATCCGACGGAAGCTCGACGACAGCACCTCGGCGACGATGGTCACCGTCTCGCCCAACGGCAGATCCCTGATCGGCGTGAGCTCGCCAGGATCGGCGTAACGGCGAGGGTAATGGGAGAGCAGATCGCCGACGCTCTGCATGCCGAATGCCCGCCCGAGCGTCTTCGCGGACGCCGCACCGAGCGCGTCCTCCAACGAGGAATCGAGCGTGAGCGACATGTTCCGAGTCTAGGGACAGGGACCGACACCTCGGACATCCGTCCTGTCGTATCGTGAACGGGTGACGAGGATCATCGCAGGAGCCGCCCGGGGCGCACGACTCGAGGTCCCCGGTGCCGGCACCCGACCGACGAGCGACCGCGTACGCGAATCGCTCTTCGGCGCACTCGAGTCGCTGAGCGCGATCGCCGGAGCCAGGGTGCTCGACCTGTACGCCGGGTCGGGGGCACTCGGGCTCGAGGCCCTGAGCCGCGGGGCGAAGAGCGTCGACTTGGTCGAGCGAGGGCGCCAGGCCGCAGCCATCGTCCGGCGCAACGCCGCGGTCGTCGCGAAGGCCGGAGCCCTGCCACCCGGGCGCGTGCACGAGATCCCGGTCCACACCTTCCTGCAGAGAGCGTCCGGCCCCTTCGACCTCGTGTTCACCGATCCGCCCTACGATCTCGACGACGGGGCGATGACCGCGGATCTCGTCGCGCTCGCCCCGCTCCTCTCCGCCGATGCCGTCGTGGTCGTCGAGCGGGCGCGACGATCGACGCCCCCCGACTTCGCTGCCGCGGGGTTGGAGCAGTTCCGCGAGAAGGCCTACGGCGACACGGCCCTGTGGTGGGCCGAGCCCGCCGAGGATCAGCCGCCGACCGCGTCCCAGTCCCGGTAGGGATCCCAGCCGCTGACGTCCACCGGCAGATCGTCGCACAGCAGGTCGTGCTCCTCCCGTGAGCGCACGCGTCCGATCATGCGGAACCCCGGCGGCAGCGCGTCCTCGGCGAACGTCGCGAGCAGCGCATGATCCTCGCCGCCTGCCAGGGCACGATCGGGCGTGGCCCCCAGAGACGCTCCGTCGAGGGCGATCGTGACTCCGGATGCCGCCGCCATCCGCCGCGCATCGAGCGCGAGCCCGTCGGAGATGTCCATCATCGCGGTCGCTCCGGCCATCGCCGCCACCGCGCCGAGACCGATCGGAGGAGAGGGCCGCAGCTGTGCGGAGAGTGCCGCACTCTCCCCCGGTGCCAATGTCGTGACGTCGACGGCGACCGGAACGTCACCGTCGCGGAACCGCCCGAACAGGACCGCGAGCCCGTGCGCGGCGAGACCGAGCTCACCCGCGACCGCCACGACATCGCCCGGACGCGCACCAGACCGCGTGACCGGAGCACGCCCCTCGAGGTCGCCGAGCGCCGTGACCGCGATCGTCAGCACATCGGACACCGTGAGGTCACCGCCGATGACCGCGCACCCAGGGGCCAGAGCGTCACAGGCCTCACGGAAGCCGTCGGCGAGCCGCTCCACGAACGAGAGTCGGAGATCACGCGGCACGGCCAGCGCGACCAGCAATGCCGTCGGCCGCGCACCCATCGCCGCGACGTCGGCGAGGTTCACGGCCGCGGCCTTCCAGCCGAGGTCGTAGCCGGTGGACCACGCGAGCCGGAAGTCAGGGCCGTGCACCAGCGTGTCCGTCGTCGCCACCACCGACCCCGACGGCGCCGCGAGCACCGCAGCATCGTCTCCGGGGCCGATGAGGGCGTGAGCCGCCCGCGAGGTGCGGCTCAGGATCGCCTGGAGGATCCGCCCCTCGGAGACATCGCCCAGGCGTGGATCATCGTCGTCGGGTCGGGAGAGCATGCTGTCAAAGGTAGCCTGGAAGCATGCCTCGTTCCCGTCGCCTCGCTGCCCTCGCAGGCGCGGTGATCCTCTCCGCAGCCCTCGCCGGATGCTCGACGACCGTGCACCTCGAGCCTGCGGACGATGCGGACAACCCCGCCTGCGCCTCTGTCTCCGTCTTGCTCCCGGACAACGTGGCGGGCTTCGACCGCGTGTGGACGGATGCCCAGGCCACCGGCGCGTGGGGTGAGCCCACCACCATCGCGTTGCGCTGCGGCGTCGAGCCGCCGGCTCCGTCCGCCCTCGTCTGCACCACCCTGGGCGGTGTCGACTGGCTCGTGCTCGAACAGGAGAAGGAACGTCAGCGCCTCGTCACCTACGGCCGCGACCCCGCGGTCGAGGTGAACATCCGACGCGGCGAGCAGATCGACTTCCAGTCGATCGTGGACTCGCTCTCCACCAGCATCCAGTCCGGCCTCGCACCCGCGACGGCGAAGTGCACGGACCGCGTGGAGTTCCCCGCGGGCTGAACCCGCGGGAAACTGCTCTCAGCGCCGCAGACCCGCCTCGATGAGCTCGGTGATCAGCTCGCCGTAGCTCATTCCCGACGCCACCCAGCACTTCGGGAACATCGAGATCGGCGTGAAGCCCGGCATCGTGTTCAGCTCGTTGACCACGAGTTCGCCGGTCGGAGTCAGGAACATGTCGACCCGGGCGAGACCGCGACCGTCGACTGCCTCGAACGCGCGGACGCCCGCGTCTTGGATCGCCGCGACCTCGGACTCGGTCAGTTCCGCCGGGCACACCACGTCGACGCCGTCGCCACCGAGGTACTTGCCCTCGAAGTCGTAGAAGCCCCGAGAAGTGAGCACGATCTCACCGGGGAGCGACGCCCTGACGCCCTGTGTGCTCTCGAGCACCGCGACCTCGATCTCGCGTCCGCTCACTCCGCTCTCGATGAGCACCTTGTCGTCTTCCGCGAACGCGACCGCGAGTGCGGCGTCGAGCTCTTCGGGGGACTCGACCTTCGAGACGCCGACACTCGAGCCCGCCCGCGCCGGCTTGACGAAAAGCGGCAGGCCGAGCGCCGCAGCGCGCGTGCGCACTTCGCCCTGGTCGCCGTCCCAGTCCTTGCGGCGCACGGTCACCCATGGCGCCACGGAGATGCCGGCGGCCTGCAGAGCGATCTTCATGAAGTGCTTGTCCATGCACAGCGCGGAGTCGAGCACTCCGCCGCCCGCATACGGGACCTCGAGGGTGTCGAAGTATCCCTGGATGGTGCCGTCTTCGCCGTGCGGTCCGTGGAGAATGGGCAGGACCACATCGATATCGCCGAGATCATCGACGGCCCCGTCGACCTGCACGACGCGGAGGGTGCGGTCGCCACCCGGCTCCGGCCATCGCACACGGGTGCCGTTGTCGACGACCTCGGGGAGGTGGGCGGCGTCGAGCGGGAACTTCGCGGGATCGTCGTCTTCGAGGACGAAGGCGCCCTCGCGGGTGATCCCCACCGGGATCACGGCGTAGCGGTCGCGATCAATCGCTCCCAGCACGCCCCCCGCCGTTGCGGAACTGATCGAATGCTCGCTGGAGCGCCCGCCGAAGAGCACCACCACCGTCTGCTTGTCCATGGTTGGTCCTCTCACCCTGCGGGGTGTCGTCGTCCGTCGTCAGGTGGGGTGCGATGTCGCGGGGATCCATCTTGCCGTCGAGCACCATCTTGACCTGCTCGACGATGGGCATGTCGACCTCGGCCTCGCGCGCGAGCTGCAGGATCGGTGCGACCGACGCCAGGCCCTCCGCAGTCTGCTGCATCTGTTTCACGACGTCCTGGAAGCTGTATCCCTGGCCCAGCAGGCGTCCGGCCGTGTTATTACGACTCAGGGGCGACTGGCAGGTCGCGATCAGGTCGCCGAGGCCGGCGAGGCCCTGAAGCGTCTCGGGGTGGGCGCCGTTCGCCACGGCGAAGTCCGTCATCTCGACGAGTCCGCGCGTGATGATCGAGGCCTTCGTGTTCTCTCCGTAACCGACGCCGTCGACGATGCCGATCGCGACGGCGATCAGGTTCTTGAGCACACCGCCGAATTCGGTGCCGATCACGTCGGTGTTCACGAACGTGCGGAAATAGCCGTTGCGGGCCGCTCTCGCGACGATCTCGGCGGTCTCCTGGCTGCGCGAGGAGATGACGGCGGCCGTCGGCTGCTCGCGGGCGATCTCCAGCGCGAGGTTCGGCCCCGACGCCACCGCGATGCGATCGGGGTCACATCGCAGTTCCTGCTGGATCACCTGGCTCATGCGCAATCCGGTACCGCGCTCGACGCCCTTCATGAGGCTGATGATCTTCGCGTCGCTCTCGGCGAGCAGCGGGCGCAGCGCCTTCAGGTTCTCGCGCAGCGATTGGCTCGGCACGGAGAGATACACCTGGTCGACGCCGTCGAGCGAGGTGGCGAGCTCATGTGTCGCGGCCATGGTTCGCGGCAGGTTGATCCCCGGGAGGTAGCGCGAGTTGCGCTTGGCCTCGTTGATCTCCTGCGCCAGCTCGGCTCGGCGAGCCCACATCGTCACCTGGGCGCCGCCGTCCGCGAGGATCTTGCCGAAGGTCGTCCCCCAGCTGCCCGCGCCGATGACCGTGACCCGCGGTCCGACGGCAACGGTTCTCTTAGGAGTCAAGGCGTCCGGTCTCCTTCTGGCCATGGCTCGCGGGGTTCCACCGCTCAGCGGGTGCCTTCTCGTCGCGCAGCTCTTCGAGAAGCGCCGTGATCGCGTTCATGAGGCGGTTCGTGGCCTCCGTGAGCGCGGCGGGCTCGCTCGCACGTCCACGCAGGTCCGACACGTCGACGGGATCGCCGACGAGAACCTGGACGGGCTTGCGCGGCGGCCAGAGGCTGAGCCCCTTCTGGTATCGGCCCATGATGGCCTGCGTGCCCCACTGCGCCATCGGGATCAACGGGATGCCGTCGGCCAAGGCGAGGCGCACCGCTCCGGACTTGCCGCGCATCGGCCACAGATCCGGATCCCGGGTGAGCGTGCCCTCGGGGTACACGATCACACCGCGACCATGCTCGACGAGCTCCTGCGACTGCACCATCGTCTGACGTGCAGACGCCGCCGACGAGGTGCGGGCCACCGGGATCATCCCGGTGCGGCGAAGGAACCACCCGAGCACGGGAACCTTGAACAGGCTCTCCTTGGCCATGAAGCGCGGGGCACGACCGATCCGCCAGACCGCGACCGCCACCACAAGAGGATCGAACTCCGAGTAGTGGTTCGGCGCGAGGATGAAGGCACCCTCCTGAGGGAGCTTCTCCGCACCGCGCACCCGGATCTTCGCGATCAGCGCGACCGGCGGGATCACCAGAGCCGCGAGCGGCCAGAACACGCTCGGCCGCGTCGTCTCCGTCGACCGTCTTGCCATCCGGCTCACCGGATGACGTCGAAGTCGGCGCCGAGCGCGTCGAGCTTGGCGAGGAACTTCTCGTAGCCTCGGCTGAGGATGTCGACGCCAGACACCTTCGACTCGCCGGTGGCGGTGAGCGCCGCGATGATGTGGCTGTATCCGCCACGGAGGTCGGGCACCACGATGTCGGCGCCGTGCAGCGGCGTCGGTCCGGTGATGACCGCGGCCTGCTCCAGGTCACGACGCGGAACGCGCCGGGGACCGTCCTGCAGTCCTCGAGGGTGCACGACGATGTCGGCTCCCATCTTGACCAGAGCCTCCGTGAAGCCCATCCGGTTCTCGTACACGGTCTCGTGCACGACCGAGCGGCCGTGCGCCTGCGTCAGCGCCACGACGAGCGGCTGCTGCCAGTCGGTCATGAACCCCGGGTGCACGTCGGTCTCGATCACGACGGGCTTGATCTCTCCGTCGCGGCGGAACAGGATGCCGTCCTCCTGGATGTCGAACCAGCCACCAGCCTTGCGGAAGACGTTGAGGAACGTCAGCATCTCCTGCTGCTTGGCACCGCCGACGAAGATCTCGCCATCCGTCGCGAGTGCGGCGGATGCCCAGGACGCTGCTTCGTTGCGGTCGAAGATCGAGCGGTGGTCGTAGCCGCGCAGCTTCTCGACACCCTCGATCACGATGACCCGGTTGGGCTCGTACGAGATGATGGCGCCCATCTTCTGCAGCACGGCGATCAGGTCCATGATCTCCGGCTCGATGGCCGCGTTGCGCAGCTCCGTGACGCCCTGCGCCCGGACGGCCGTGAGCAGCACCTGCTCGGTCGCACCGACGCTCGGGTACGGCAGGTGGATGTTCGCGCCGTGGAGGCGGGTGCCCCCGGTCGAGAGACGGATGCCGCTCGGGAGCTTCTCGACGATCGCCCCGAACTTGCGCAGCGCGTCGAGGTGGAAGTCGATCGGGCGATCGCCGATGCGGCATCCGCCGAGGTCGGGGATGAACGCCTGGCCGAGGCGATGCAGCAGCGGTCCGCAGAAGAGGATCGGGATGCGGGAGGCCCCGGCATGCGCGTCGATCTCCTCGAAGTGGGCGGACTCGACGTCGCTCGGGTCGAAGACGAGCGACCCCGGCTCGTCGCCCTCGGACACGCGGACGCCGTGCACCTCGAGCAGCGAGCGCACGACGGCGACATCGCTGATCGCCGGCACGTCGCGCAGGGTGCTCACCGTCTCGCCCAGAAGCGAGGCGACCATGGCCTTGGTCGCGAGGTTCTTCGCACCCTTGACGTCGACGCGTCCTCGCAGCGGGCGTCCGCCTCGAATGGCGAGGACGTCTCCGGTGAGTGCAGGGACTCCGTCCGGGAGAGCGTCGCGCACAGGTGTCGTCATTCGGAGCCTCACTTCATCAACGGATTTCGGGGGCGGGTTGCCCCTGGCTCCCCCGCCCCCTCCGTCTACTGAACGGGAAGGGTCCGAGGCCGCCACGACTCGCGACGGGCCTCGAACTGCGCGATCTTGTCTTCATTGCGCAGCGTGAGCCCGATGTCATCGAGCCCTTCGAGGAGCCGCCATCTAGTGTAATCGTCGATCCCGATCTCGGCCTGGATGTCGCCGATCGAGGCGATGCGCGCCTCGAGGTCGACCGTCATCTGAACGCCGGGATTCCGGTCGATCTCGGCCCAGAACCGCTCGAGATCCGCTTCCGAGATCGTCGCTGCGAGCAGACCCTGCTTGCCGGAGTTGCCTCGGAAGATGTCCGCGAACCGGGGGCTGAGAACGACCTTGAAGCCGAAGTCCCGCAGCGCCCAGACGGCGTGCTCACGGCTCGATCCGGTGCCGAAATCAGGCCCGGCGACGAGGACCGACGCCCCCTGGAACGGCGCCTGATTGAGCACGAACTCCGGGTCCTGCCGCCAACCGTGGAACAGCGCATCTTCGAAACCGGTCTTCGTGACGCGCTTCAGGAAGACGGCGGGGATGATCTGGTCCGTATCGACGTTCGAGCGCTTCAGCGGAGCGGCGATGCCCGTGTGAGTGGTGAACTTCTCCATGATTCAGAACCCTTCCGTCAGATCGCTCGGGCTGGACAGCGTGCCGCGGATCGCGGTCGCCGCGGCGACGAGCGGTGAGACCAGGTGCGTGCGACCGCCCTTGCCCTGTCGGCCCTCGAAGTTGCGGTTCGACGTCGAGGCGCAGCGCTCCCCCGGGGCGAGCTGGTCGGGGTTCATCCCCAGACACATCGAGCAGCCGGCGAACCGCCACTCCGCGCCGAAGTCCTTGATGACCTGGTCCAGACCCTCCGCCTCGGCCTCCAGCCTGACCCTGGCGGAGCCGGGGACGACCATGACGCGAACACCGTCGGCCTTCTTCTTCCCCTGGATGATCGACGCGAACGCGCGGAGATCCTCGATGCGGCTGTTCGTGCACGAGCCCATGAACACGGCGTCGACCGGCACCTCCTTGAGAGGCGTGCCCGGCGTGAGGTCCATGTACTCCAGCGCGCGCTCGGCGGCGGCGCGCTCATTCGGGTCGGCGATCTCGGCCGGGTTCGGCACCGCGGACGACAGCGAACTGCCCTGACCCGGGTTGGTGCCCCAGGTGACGAAGGGCTCCAACTCGTCGGCGTCGATGAAGACCTCCGCGTCGAACGTGGCGCCCTCGTCTGTCGGCAGCGTGCGCCAGTAAGCGACGGCGTCGTCCCAGTCCTGCCCCTTCGGCGCGTGCGGACGGCCCTCGAGGTACGCGAACGTCGTCTCGTCCGGCGCGACCATGCCGGCACGGGCTCCCGCTTCGATCGACATATTGCAGATCGTCATGCGGCCCTCCATCGAGAGGGCGCGGATCGCACTGCCGCGGTACTCGAGCACGTAGCCCTGGCCCCCTCCGGTGCCGATCTTCGCGATCACCGCGAGGATGATGTCCTTCGCCGTGACGCCGGGGCGCAGGGTGCCCTCGACGTTGATCGCCATCGTCTTGAACGGCTTGAGCGGCAGCGTCTGGGTGGCCATGACGTGTTCGACCTCGCTCGTGCCGATGCCGAACGCCATCGCACCGAACGCACCGTGGGTGGAGGTGTGCGAGTCGCCGCACACGACCGTGATGCCGGGCATGGTCAGACCGAGCTGGGGTCCGACGACATGCACGATACCCTGCTCCGCGTCGCCCAGCGAGTGCAGGCGCACCCCGAACTCGGCGGCATTGCGGCGGAGGGTCTCGATCTGCGTGCGGCTGGTCAGGTCGGCGATCGGCTTGTCGATCTCCCAGGTCGGGGTGTTGTGGTCTTCGGTCGCGATCGTCAGGTCGAGGCGGCGCAGCGGCCGCCCTTCGCTGCGCAGACCGTCGAAGGCCTGGGGGCTGGTGACCTCGTGCACGAGGTGCAGGTCGATGTAGATGAGGTCGGGCTCGCCGTTCTCGCCCTTGACGACGAGGTGGTCGTCCCAGACCTTCTCGGCGAGCGTCCTGCGGCGTGCGGAATCGGCACCGTGTGCGGGGGTGGTCATTGCGTGTCTCCTGTGGCTGGCGGTTCGGCCCACGATGGACTCCGCGACGAGGAGGGGCTCTAGATCGAGGTCTCGCCGCGGCCGCTAAGAAGAAGGAGCACGGTCCGCATGACGTCAGATTACCACCGCGCGGACGTGCTCCGACCCGACATGACACTCTGTTGAGCACCGAACGACCGAGAGGCACCGCATGACCGTCGACACCGCCCGCTTCGCCACCCGCGCGGTCCACGCGGCGCGCAGCCGTGAGACGGCGTCGTCGCGTGCGACGCCGATCTACCTGACGGCGGGCTTCGAGTTCGACGACTTCGAGCATGCGGCCGATCACTTCGGCACAGGATCCGGGTTCGGCTACACCCGCACCGGCAACCCCACCGTCCGCGCCGTGGAGCGCCAGCTCGCCTCCCTCGAGTCCGGTGCAGACGCCGTGCTCGTCGCGAGCGGACAGGCCGCAGTGGCCACCGCCCTGCTCACGGTCGCAGGCGCCGGCGATCACATCGTCTCGTCCACGCACATCTACGAAGGCACGCGGGGGCTCTTCCTCGACAACCTCGCCCGCCTCGACATCGAGACCACGTTCGTCGACGACATCGCAGACCCGGCGGCCTGGCGTGCGGCGATCCGCCCGAACACCCGTGCCCTGTTCGCGGAATCCCTCGCCAATGCGCGCAACGACGTCCTCGACGTGCGGGCCATCGCTGACATCGCCGACGAGTCGGCCATTCCGCTGATCGTCGACAACACGCTCGCGACGCCGGCGCTGCTGCGTCCGCTCGAACACGGCGCAGCGATCGTCGTCCACTCCGCGTCGAAGTTCCTCGCCGGACACGGTTCCGTGCTCGGCGGAGTGATCGTCGACGACGGGCGCTTCGACGCCGAGCACGCCGGCCACAACGCGCCCCACCTCGTGCTGCCGGGCCGCGGCGATACGCCGAGCGTGTTCGCGCGTCACGGAGGGCGTGCACGGATCGCGTACGCCCGAGAGTCGGTCGCCCCGCGATTCGGCGCCTCTCCTTCGCCGCTCAACGCCTTCTTGATTGGTCAGGGCGTCGAAACCCTCGGATTGCGTGTCGAACGGCAGTCCCGCAACGCTCTCCTGGTCGCCCGGTGGCTGGAGGAGCACGAGGCCGTCGAGAGCGTCGATTACATCGGGCTGCCGTCGCACCCCGACCACCAGACGGGTACGCGATACCTCGACGGCGGCTACGGCTCCATCTTCACGTTCACCCTCCGCGGAGGTCTGCCCGCCGCACGGCGCTTCGTCGAGAACGTCCAGGTGTTCACCCACATGACCCACATCGGGGACGTGCGTTCCCTGGTGCTGCATCCGGGCACGACCAGTCACGCCCAGCGGACGGAGGAAGAGCGCGCGATACTCGGCGTGCGCCAGGGGACGCTGCGACTGTCGATCGGCATCGAAGACGTCGAGGACCTCATCTTCGACCTCGCACAGGTGCTCCAGGCCGTGCGGGAGACGGTCGCATGAGCCGGCCCCAGCACTTCGGGTGGTTCCTCGCGCGCGGCTTCGGACCACAGGGCTGGGGCTATCCGTCGCTCGACTGGGACTACGACTGGACGCGTCCCGAGGTGTACCAGGACGCGGCGCGCACGCTCGAGCAGGCCGGGTTCGACCTCGTGATCATCGAGGACGCGCCGTCGCTGGGGTCCCCGTCGACGATCGACCTGCGCGTGCGACACGCGTTCGGCGGACCGAAGCACGATCCGCTCCTGCTCGCCCCGTACCTGTTCCAGGCGACGCGGCACCTGGGCGTCGTGCCGACGGTGAACCCGGCCGCGTACCTCCCCTACACGGCCGCTCGTCAGTTCGCGACGCTTCAGCACCTCAGCGGACATCGCCTCGGTCTGAACGTCGTGACGGACACCGGGAGCTCCCGTCACTTCTCTGACGCCCCTCAGCTCGGCCACGACGAGGCATACGACCGTGCGGAGGAATGGCTGGCGGGCGTCCGCGCGCTCTGGCGCAGCTGGGACGATGGAGCCCTCATCGCCGATCGGGAGACGGACGTCTTCGCCGACGGCACCCGCTTGAGGGCCGTCGAGCACCGTGGAGAGTACTTCTCCTTCAACGGCCCGCTGAACGCCGTGCCCTTCACGGACGGGGATCCCGCGATCGTCTCCCCCGGCGGCTCGGGGCGAGGACTCGGCTTCGCCGGAGCGAACTCCGACGTCCAACTCGCGCTCGCCCCGTTGAACGAGAAGTCCGTGCGCGATTACCGCGCGAAGGTGCACGACGCCGCGATCGCGAAGGGGCGGCGCCCGGAAGACGTCAAGATCCTCTTCGCCATCCAGCCCGTCATCACCTCGTCGAGCGAGGAAGCCGACCGCATCGTCGCCGCGTCGGCGCATCCCGATGACGCCGCGCTCGTGCAGATCGCCCGCAAGCAGTCCAGCGACCTCGAGACCGACCTGACCCGGCTCGACCTCGACAAGCCCCTCGACCTTTCGATCTTCGGCGCGCACGTCTCGCGAGGGAGCATCCAACGCCTGGTCGGCGACCGCGACGACCAGGCTCCGCTGCGTGCCCACCTCACCGCCCTGGCGCGTGCCGGCCGGATCGCCGACCGCACCGGGTTCGTCGGCACCGCGGACGAGTTCGCCGACCTGATCGAAGAGCTCGGCGAATGGGGCAACGACGGCGTGCTGCTGTGGGGCGACTTCCACCCGGTCACGCTGCACCGCACGCTCGACGAACTCGTGCCGATCCTGCGCCGCCGCGGGATCCTGCGACGGGACTACGCAGACGGCGGTCTGCAGGCGAACCTGCGCGCCTTCTGACACGCCCGCAGGTCCGCCGCTCGACTATTCGCTGACGACCGCGTTCTTCTTCGCCCGCTTCTCACGCGACGACGCGATCAGGCTCGCGATCGTGGCGATCGTCATCGACGCCAGGATCACGCCGAGCGAGACCATGTTGCTGATGTCGGGCACCCATTCGACGTGATGGCCGCCGTTGATGAAAGGCAGCTCGTTCACGTGCAGGGCGTGCAGGATCAGCTTGATGCCGATGAAACCCAGGATCACGGCGATGCCGTAGTGCAGGTAGCGCAGACGGTCGAGCAGGTCTCCGAGCAGGAAGTACAGCTGACGCAGGCCCATGAGGGCGAAGATGTTGGCAGAGAACACCAGGAAGCCGTTCGTGGTGATCTCGAAGATCGCGGGGATCGAGTCGATCGCGAAGATCAGGTCGGTCACGCCGATCGTGATGAACACGATGACCATGGGCGTCCACATGCGCTTGCCGTCGACCGTCGTGCGGATCTTGGATCCGTCGTACGTCTCGCTGATGTCCACCCGGCGACGCAGCAGGCGCACGATGAAATTCTCGCGCTGCACCTCGCCCTCGTGGTCGCCGTCCGGCATCGCCTGACGGATGGCCGTGTAGATGAGGAACGCCCCGAAGATGTAGAAGATCGGCGAGAAGTTCTCGACGATCGCGACGCCCGCGAGGATGAAGAGGCCACGCAGGATGAGCGCGATGATGATGCCGACCATGAGCACCTGCTGCTGCAAGCGCCGCGGCACCGCGAACTGGGCCATGATCAGCACGAAGACGAACAGGTTGTCGATCGAGAGGCTGTACTCGAGCGCCCATCCCGTGATGAAGTCGCCCGCGTTCTGCCATCCCCCGACATTGCCCAGCAGCACCGCGAACAGCAGCGCGAGCCCCACGTAGAAGACGACCCAGAGCGTGGACTCCTTGGTCGAGGGGATGTGCGGGCGAAGCCGGATCAGGAGCAGGTCGGCGATCAGGATGATCGTGAGGACGACCATCGAGGTGATCTCGAACCAGACGGGGATTTCCAAGGGCGCACTGCACCTTTCGCGGAGGGGTCGGGAATGAGTCGAAAGTCTCTCCCCCGCACTGGTGTGCGTCGCGCGCCCGGAGCAGCGATGACGGTGCTCGTGATGACGTTACGCGCGTATCCGGGATACTCCCTCTCGCCCGGGCAATGCTACCGGAGCCGTGGCACCCAGCAGTAGCGCCGTGATGAAATGGCCGCGCAGAGCCCGTCGCACGGAATCTGAGACGATGGGGCATCGAGCGACACTTCCCGGTTGAGAGACACCGAACGGAATCAGGATGCCCGCGCAGACGAGTGATCAGAGATGGGCCGCCCAGGCTGCGGTCGGCGACGAGAGCGCCTTTCGCGAGCTGTACCGCGCGCACGTGCGGCCCGTGTACTGGATCGCGCAGGGAATACTCGGGTCCGCGCCCGACGCGGAGGATGTGACGCAGGAGACGTTCGTCGTCGCCTGGCGCAAGCTTCCCGCCCTCGAGCTCCGCGGAGAGTCGATCCTGCCGTGGCTGGCGACGATCTGCCGCTTCCAGGCTGCGAATCGGCTTCGACAGCGGCGCCGTGATCGCGCGCACGCCGCCGAGGCGGTGGACGAGGCGGAGCTCCCCGACACGATCAGCGTAGAGGAGCAGGTGATCACGTCCGCGCTCGCCGCACGGATCGCCGCCGAGGTGGGCACACTGAGCGACCTCGATCGCGAGATCTTCCGCCTCTGCGCCACCGAGGGGTACGCGTACCAGGCCGCGGCCGATCGGCTCGGGGTCACGCACGCCGTCGTCCGCAACCGTCTCTCCCGAGTGCGCACGCAGCTGCGCGGCGCCGTGAACGAAGTGAGAGACGCATGAACGACCAGACCAGCGACGTGAGCCTGCCCGAGCTGTCGGAGGAGAAGATCGCCCGCATCGAGTCGGCGGTCTTCGCCGAGATCGCCGCCGAGCGCCCCCGCACGCGCCCGGAGGCGCAGCGTGCACGCACCCGTCGTCGGCGATGGCTGACCGGCGGAGGCATCGCCGCCGCCTTCGTGATCGGCGTGCTCGTGACTCCCCCTATCCTCGGCGCTGTCGGCGGCGGTGGATCCGTCACGGCCGACGGGATGAGCATGCCGGGCGGCGTCAGCATGGATTCGTCGTCGTCCGGCGGGACGGCAGAGTCGGCGCCCGAGGCCCTCCCCGGGAGCGTGTCGGACTCGGCAATCGCCGGCAGCGTCGACGCCGACCGGGAGATCGTCGCGACGGCGCAGGCGACTGTGCAGGTCAAGAGCATCCCGGACGCCGCGTCCGCGATCGGCGCGCTCGCCGAAGAGCACGGCGGCTATGTCGAGAGCACCGAGATCGGGAAGTCGGTCGCCGTGGACGGCACCTCGGACCCGGCGCCGGCCGATTCCTCGTACGGCTGGATCAGCATCCGTGTGCCGTCCGCCGATCTGCCGGAGGTGATCGCCGCTCTCCGCGACACGGGTGATGTCCTGTCCTCATCGACGTCGAAGCAGGATGTGACGTCGATCTCGATCGACCTGCAGGCGCGCATCGACTCCACGCGGGCTTCCGTCGAGCGCTTGACGGAGCTGATGGCGCAGTCGGGGAGCGTCTCGGAGTTGATCGAAGCGGAGGTCGCGCTGACCGACCGTCAAGCGCAGCTCGAGTCGTACGAACAGCAGCTCGAGTCGCTGCAGGATCAGGTCGCGATGTCGTCGTTGCAGGTGCAGCTGACGCGTGAGGCCACCCCGACCACCGCCGACCCTGCGGGCTTCACAGACGGTCTGCTCGCCGGGTGGAACGGTCTCGTGGTGTCGCTGAACGCGCTCGTGATCGCGCTCGGCTTCATCCTCCCCTGGCTGGCGATCGCAGGCGTGGTCGTGCTGATCGTGTGGCTGATCCGGCGGACGCGTCGGAACAGGCGGAATGCTCGCGCCTCTGCGGGCGACACCGGCGCAGACCACGGCTGATCCGCCCGCCGCACCGGTCGGAGACGACGGCGTACAGGCATAATCGTTGATTTTCCGCGGTATACAAGAACTCTTGTGGGTTTGTGCCAGCGGGAATAGCGTCGTCTCCCGTGGAAGACATCTCCGTGATCACAGCCGTGCACCATCCGCTGCGCCGCCGCATCTACGACTACCTCCTGCTCTACGGCACGTCCCAGGTGACGGCGATCGCGCGTTCGCTCGAGAGCCAGGTCGGCAGCATCAGCCATCATCTGCGGATGCTGGAGCGGGCAGGTCTCGTGGAGCGTGCCGTCGACCCGGCCGGTGACAAGCGTACGAGCTGGTGGACGATCGCCCGCCGCGGTCTCACCTGGTCGACCGACGATTACGCCGACGCCCCTGCCGACGCCCTGCTCGCGAGAGAGGCGCAGCGCCAGGGGATCCGGATGCAGATCGATCGACTGCAGCGCTGGCACCGTAGACGCAGTGACCCTGCATACGCGGAGTACGACGGATCGAACACCGAGACCACGGCGTGGGCTTCTCCGGATGAACTGCGCGACCTGTCGGCGCGGATCCTCGGCACGATCCGCGAATGGCAGGAGGGCATCGACCTCACAGACGGCACGCCACGGACACCCGTCTTCGTCTTCGCCCACGCCTTCCCGACGGAGCCGTGATGTCGACGGTCCACGCCCCGGTCGAGATGATCGCGCCGCCGCCGTTCGCCCGCGACCGGATGGTGCACGCCTGGATCGGCGTCAAAGCCCTCTCGGAGGCGGGAGACGCCGTCTGGACGATCGCGCTCGCCTGGACCGCGATCCAGGTCGCCTCCCCCGCCGTCGCCGGCCTCATCGTCGCGGCAGGGACCGTGCCGCGTGCGGCGATCCTGCTCTTCGGGGGTGTGATGGCCGACCGGGCGGACGCCCGCCGGGTCATGATGATCTTCAACGTGCTCCGCGTCTGCGTGCTGGTCGCGGTCACGGTGTGGGTGCTCGCGGGGCCACCCACCGTCGCAGTGCTGCTGTGCGCCGCGGTCGCCTTCGGGGTGTGCGACGCGTTCTACGAGCCCTCAGCCGGGACGATCGCCAGGCAGCTCGTGCGAGCGGTGGATCTCCCGTCGTACGGCGCAGCAGCCCAGACGGCCTCCCGCCTCGGCACGATGGGCGGCGCAGCGATCGGCGGGGTCCTCGTCGCCCACGCGGGCCTGGCCGGAAGCGCGTCGGCGAACGCGCTCACCTTCACTGTGGTCGTCGCCTTCATCGCCATCTGGCTCCGTCCGAGATTCCGGCTCGTGCGTGCCGAGAAGGAGTCCGCACTGCGGGGCATCGGTCGAGGATTCGCTCATCTCGGCGCCAATCCCACAACCAGGACACTCGTGATCGCACTGTCGGGCCTGAACCTCGCCGTCGGGCCCGCTATCGGGATCGGCCTCGCGCTGAGGGCTCACGCCGAGGGGTGGGGCGCGCAAGCGGTCGGTCTGTTCGAAGCGCTGCTCGGACTCGGCGCGGCGCTCGGTGCCGTCTCGGTCGCCAAGTGGCGGCCCCGACACGAGGCGCGCGCCGGCTTCTGGGCGCTGGTCGTGCAGGGCGCAGGCATCGTGGCGTCGGGCTTCGGACCCGCGTGGTCGGTCGCCGCGGCGGCATTCATGATCGGGGCGACCGCAGGCTACGCATCCGTGCTGCTGAGCGCCACGTTCTCCGCCACCGTCGACACCGCCTATCTGGGTCGGATGGGCTCACTCACCCGCCTCGGCGACGACTGCCTGATGCCGCTGGCCATGGCCGGCTTCGGCGCTCTCGCGTCGGTCACAGCACTCTGGGTGCCGTTCGCACTGTTCGGCGGCGCGATGATGGCGCTCATGATCCTGCCGTTGAGCACTGCGACCTTCCGGAGCATGTCGCTGCGACCCGAGGGCTGACCGGGTGCCGGAGACAGAGAAAGCCTCCGGCGAACCGGAGGCTTTCTCATTGTCGTGTGACCCCAGCGGGATTCGAACCCGCGTTACCGCCGTGAGAGGGCAGCGTACTAGGCCGCTATACGATGGGGCCGTCTGGCGAGACGTTTCCGTCGCGCGACAACCGTTCAAGTATGCCATGGCGATTCTCACTGCGCCAAATCGACGCCGCCCCGACCCGGATCCCGGGCGTGGCGCGCCTGCTTGTTTGCCGTGCGGCAGCGGAAGGAGTTGACTCTTCCCATGCGCGTCACCAAGTTCGAACATGCCGCCCTCCGCCTCGACTCCAACGGGAAGACCCTCGTCATCGATCCCGGCTCGTTCACGGCCCCCCTGATCGATCTCGACGACCTGGTCGGTATCGTCATCACCCACGAACACCCCGATCACTGGACGTCGGACCATCTCGACCGCCTGTTGCGTGCCGCGCCAGGCACGCCGATCTTCGCACCATCGGGAGTGGCGCGCGCCGCGGACGGGTACGACATCACCGTGGTGTCGCCCGGCGAGACCCTCGACGTCGGCGGGTTCACTCTGACGTTCTTCGGCGGGACGCACGAGGTCATCCACTCCTCGCTCCCGGTCGTCGAGAACGTCGGCGTGCTCGTGAACGACGAGCTCTACTACCCCGGCGACTCCTACGCTGTCCCCCACGGCGTCGACGTCGGAACTCTCGCGGCCCCCCTCGGTGCCCCGTGGCTGAAGATCGGCGAGGCGATGGACTACGTCCTCGCCGTCGCACCACGCCGTGCTTTCGGCACCCACGACATGACCCTTTCCGTGATCGGGAAGAACATGCATCGCCAACGCCTCCAGTGGGCGACCGAACAGGGTGGCGGCGAGTTCTTCGTGCTCGAACCCGGCGAATCCCTCGACCTGTGAACGCACCTCGTCGTCTCCTCCCCGAACCGACCGATCGCCTCGTCTTCCGGGAGATGACGGAGAACGATCTGGACGCCATGGCCGACATGCTCGGTGATCCCGAGGTCATGACGTTCTTTCCCGCACCCAAGACCCGCGACGAGAGCGCGGAGTGGATCACCCGCATGCAGCAGCGCTATCGGGAGCACGGGCACGGGCTCTGGGTCATCGAGACGCACGACGGAGACTTCGTCGGCGACTGCGGACTGACCTGGCAATCGGTCAACGACACGCCCGTGCTCGAAGTGGGGTACCACGTTCGGCGGGCGATGCAGCGTCAGGGTTACGCCACGGAGGCGGCCCGCGCGTGCGTCGAACTTGTCGCACGAGAATTCGCGCCGACTCTGCTGACCGCGATCATCCACCCAGCCAATGACCCCTCACGCCGGGTCGCTGAGAACCTCGGAATGACGCACATCGACGACGACCGGGCGCACCCGTGGATCGTCCGCACGGTGATGGGGATGCAGGTGGCTCCCCGCTAGACCGTTTCGGCGCCTTCCTGCGCCGCGCGCACGCGGATATCGCGCGCCAGGTGGTCGCGCTGCTCGGTCACGAGTCGCCGAAGCGCTGCGGGTGCAGCGGGGTTCGCTGCGAGCCACTCGTCGACGGGCTGCAGCGTGTCGCTCGCCGGGAAGAACCCCAGGACGAGCCTCTTCGCTATCTCGATGCTGCGACGGCTCCAGACGTCCCCGATACGGTCGAAGTACTCCCCGTCGAAGTCCGCGATCAGGTCGCGGCGCCCGCCCGCGCGGAAACCGGCGATCTCCGCGTCCAGATGGTCGTTGCTCAGGGTGAGGTCGTCCCACGCCGCGTTCCAGGCATCGCGTCGCACGGTGGCGTCAGGGCGCGCGGCCCGCGCTCGTCGTGCCGCGGTGCGCCCGGTACCCGTGTCGTCACGCTCCTGCTCTGCCGCGACGTCCGCGAGGTCGGCATGCCCGGTGGTCACGAGGGCCGTGAGGAGCTGCCACCGCAGATCGGGGTCGACGACGAGTCCCTCCGGCACATCGCCGTCCAGCAGCGCGCGCACCCCCTCGTGGTGCACATCGTCGAAGGCCGAGGCCGTCGCGAGCGCCCTGGCCCAGGAGAGCTGCGCATCGCTGCCTGCTTCCGCAGCCCACAGGGAACGCCATGTCGTGTCCGTCCACGTGCGCTGCTCCTCATGCCGGCGCATGGAGACGAGGTAGTGGCGGATCGCGTACGCCGCGTTCGCGAGCACTCCCGTCAGGAGACCGATGTTCGACTCCGCGCCCGCGTGTGCGCGCACGATGGCGAGATAACGCGCAGGGTCCAACTCCGCGTCGCGCGTCGCGTTCCACAGCGACGACCACACCAGGGCTCTCGCCAGGGGGTCGTCGATCGACGACAGGGACTCCTCCACCGTACGCAGCGACCTGTCGTCCAGACGTGCCTTCGCATACGTGAGGTCGTCATCGTTGAGGAGCACGAGGTCGGCCTCGGGGATCGTCACCTCCGTCCGTTCGCCGATCACATCGAGCTCCTGCTGCTCGGTGCGCACGATGCGCCCGTCGACCAGCGCGTAGGTCCCGATGCGCAGCCGATGCGGACGCGGATCCGTCTGCACCAGGAAGCTCCGACCGTCGTCTTCGGTCTCGGTCCACAGGGTGGACACGCCCGTCGTCTGCAGCCACGCCGCCGACCAGTCGGTCATGTCCCGGCCGGAGACGGCGCTCAACTGCACCAGGAAATCGGTCAGCGTCGTGTTCCCGAACGCGTTGGCGGCGAAGTACCGACGTGCACCCTCGAAGAACGCATCGTCACCGACGAACGCGACGAGCTGCTTCAGCACGGCGGCGCCCTTCGCGTACGTGATGCCGTCGAAGTTGAGTTTCGCCGCCTCGAGGTCGGTGATGTCCGCGACGATCGGATGCGTCGTGGGCAGCTGGTCCTGCTGGTAGGCCCATGCCTTCCGACTCGCGGCGAACTTCACCCATGCGTCGTGGTACCGCGTGGCCACAGCTGAGGCGTGCGCGCCCATGTAGTCGGCGAACGACTCCTTGAGCCACAGATCGTCCCACCACGTCATCGTGACGAGATCGCCGAACCACATGTGAGCCATCTCGTGCAGGATCGTGTTGGCGCGCGCCGCTCGCTGCGCGTCGGTCGCGGCCCCCCGCGACAGGTACGACTCGGTGAAGGTCACCAGGCCCGGGTTCTCCATCGCGCCGAGGTTGTACTCGGGCACGAAGAGCTGATCGTACTTGCCCCACGGGTAGGGGTAGGCGAAGGCATCGGTGAAGAAGTCGAGCCCCTGCCGCGTGACCTCGAGGATCTCTTCGGCCTCCAGGTGCGGGGCGAGCGACCGCCGCACGAACACACCGAGAGCGATCGACTGCTCGTCACGGCTCCAGTGGCCCTCCACCCTCGTGTAAGGGCCGGCCGCGACCGCCGTGATGTAGCTCGAGATCGGCGATGTCGGCGCGAACTCGACGCGCTGCACCCCGACGCCGAGGTCGGCGTGGGCCGGAGACTGGTTGGAGAGCACCTCCCATCCGGACGGCGCATCGACCACGAAGGTGTACTCGGCCTTCATGTCGGGCTGCTCGAAGCACGCCATGACCCGTCGAGAGTCGGCGGGCTCGTACTGCGTGTACAGGTAGGTGTGGTCGTCGACGGGATCGTGGAAGCGGTGCATCCCCTCGCCTGAGCGGCTGTACGCCCCGACGGCCTCGATGCGCACGACGTTGGTCGCCTCGAGGCCTGCCACCGTGATCCGCGCTCCGTCGTGGACGACCTCCTGGTCGACGCCGTTCACCGTGACACGGAGCACGTCTTCGCCGATGAAGTCGAGCCACGTCGTGTCAGTGGTGGCGTCGAACTCGAGCGTCGTCTTGGTGGGGAAACCCGTGCGAGCCCGCTCCGGAGCCCCCGTCAGGTCGAGCTCGACGCGGACGCGGTGCAGAGTGACGGCGGCGGATCGCGCTGCGGTCTCCTCGCGGGTGAGGTTGGCGGTATCCATACCTCAATACTGGCATCCTGGCCGTCGGGTCAGCTGTCGGCCAGGCGATGGCCGAGTCGTGCGTACAGCCGCGCGGAGGATGCGACGAGCTCCGCACCAAGGTGCTCGTCGCCTCGCGCGTGGGCGATCGCAGCGAGGATGGCGTCGCTGCGGGCCACCTCGGCGCGGTCTCCCGTCGCCTCGGCGATGCTCCGCGCCTCACGGGCGTGCTGCTCCGCCTCGTCGTGCAGTCCGGGACCGGCATCGGCGGCCGCGGCGCCCACCAGGATCTCCGCGAGCGAGTTCGCCGCCTCGGTGGCGATCAGCGGAGAGCCCGCATGCTCGGCCTCGCGAAGCACCTCCGTGGCGGTCGAACGGGCACGGGCGAACCGCCCTTCGCGGCCGTCGAGGCGCGCGCTGAGCAGATCGAGGTCGGCGGACGTGGCGAACTCTCCGGCGACCCGGAGCGTCTGCACCGCGGCATCGCAGCGCGCCCTGGCGAGCTGGTCGTCTCCGCGCGCCTCCGCGACGAGGGCCAGAGTGCGCCGCGCGAACGGCAGCGAATCGACCCGGGACTCCGCGAGGAGCCTCTGCAGATCATTCTCCGCATCGTCCAGACGACCGACGGCCAGCCACAGCAGAGGTCGGTTGCCGCCGATGACCGCCAGGTTGAGCTCGTCGCGTTCGGCCGTCGCCATCTCCAGCGCCTCGGCGTAACCGCGCTCCGCCTCCCCGTAGCGGGCGAGTATCCGGAGAGTGTCGGCATGATTGCCGACCGCGCGTCCCTCCACGATCCGGTCCCCCGCAGCGCGTGCGTACTCGATCGCGCGGCCGTACGAGACGAGTGCCTCGTCGAGATGGCTCATCCAACGCTGCACATTGCCGATCTGATTCCACGTGCGGGCGAGCGCAGCTCCCGATGCGATCCTCCGCACGCGGTGCAGCGTGATCAACGCCTCATCGAGGCGTCCGAGCTTCTCCGCGCAGTGCGCGACGCCCAAGGCGATGTCCGGCACGAGCGCGAGTCCGTCGCCCCGAGCGGCGAGATCGTGAAGCTCCAGCGATTCGCTCCACATGGACCAGCGTGAGAGCGCGGGATGACTGCGCAGAGCAAGCTGCTCCGTGCCCTCGTCGAGCCCATGCTCGCGCGCGGCTCCAGCCACGGCGAGCACCGTGAGCGCGTCCTTCGCCGGATAGTCGGGATCCTCGTCGATGCGCGCCAGCACGGCACTCACGGCGCGTTTCACGAATCCGCGACGGGCGGAGGTGGGGCGGAGGGAGCGCGATCGCTCGGCGGCGAAGGCGAAGACGGTGGCATGCAGTCGCACTCGCCCGTCTGCACGCTCCACCAGGTGCCTCGCGCTGAGACTCCTCAGGTGGATGGCGGCGCGGCTTCCGCCTGCTGCGACCAAGACCGCCTCGTCGACATCCCGGTCGAGCAGCGCGGCATCGGCGAGCAGGGCGGCTTCGCCCGGAGGAAGCGATCGCGTCGCGGCCTCGAGGACCGGACGCACGCGTGCATCGCGGGGCTCGTGCTCGAAGCGGGAGGCGAGGTCCTGGAACGACCAGCCCGCGTGTTCCCGCACGATGCCTGCCAGCATGGCCACGTCGAGCGGGAGTCCGCCGCTGACGGCGACGATGCGATCGATCGCCGCGGAGTCGTACACCGGCCCCGCACCGGGGTCCTCCCTCCCCTCGTCCGGACGGAGCAGATGGGTCAGGAGCCGCCTGGCGTCCTGATCGGTCATGGGCTCGAGCAGCACGCGCCCCGTCGTGACGTGCGACGGCCGTATCTGAGCCTCGAGATCGGCGAGATCCACGCGGGACGTGGCGACGTAGCGCACCCCTGGGACGATCAGGGCGGCGAGTCGCCGAGCATCGACCGCATCTTCCAGCACAACCGTGCGATGCCGCGCGGCAAGGCGCAGACGCTCCCGCAACCGGGACAGCTCGTAGGGCAGCGAACGGACGCCGAGAGCCCCGAGCATGCGGCGCAGGATCTCGATCGGGTCGGCCGGCGATCGGTCCGTCTCCGACTCGCGCAGCTGCACGGTGAGTACGGGGTTCTCGCCGACCAGCGCCGAGGCGAGCGTGCTCTTGCCGACTCCCGGCAGCCCTGTGATGAGCACGACGTCGGCGGCGGGGACGGTGCTCAGCACCTGTTCGCGGCCGATCTCGGCGCCGAACGATGCCCGCCGGGAAAGCGCCACCTCGATATGCATCCCTGACCGTTCGCCGTTGAGAAGCCTCGCGGACTCCCGCCAACGATCCGCCTCCGGATCGTCACCGCCCAGCGCGCGCACGATGTCACCCACCAGCCGGTCGTCGACACGGCGGCGGCCGGGACGGAAGCAGTCGTACACCGTCACCTTCGCGGGCTCATCGCCGCCTCGCGCACGGCCGATGCGGCGGGCGATCTCCGCGTAGGAAGGCGCGCCGGCATCCGTTCTCATGCGCCCGAGACCGATGCAGAGCTCGTCGAGGGTACGCAGGGCGGGCATGGTTCGAGCCTAGGCGAGCGCGTCCGCGTTCGGACTCGTTCGGACTTCCACCGAGGACGCTGACCGCTTTCTAGGCTCGTCCGCGGAGACAGCACCCACCCGAGAAGGAGACTCCATGACCACACGTTCCGAGATCGCCGCGAAGCTCGACGACTTCGCGTTCCAGAAGACGAATTTCGGCGGCTTCCTGATGAACAAGCGTGCGAAGAACTCCCACGCGCTGTGGACGCGCGCCGCCGAGAAGGGCGTGACCGAGCTCTCGATCCTGACCACGCGGGACTATGGCGAAGGCAACGTGTACGACGTCGCCGCATTCACGCTCGACGGCACGGTGCCGGAGCAGACGCTCGCCGAGCTGCGGCCGCAGGCGGACCGCCTCGCCGACAGCGCCAACCTGCGTGCGCACGGCTACGTGTACACCGCCTTGGAACCCTGGGACGGCGGCGGGAAGATCTGGATCTCCCAGAAGCCGGAGTTCCGGGCGCTGAGCCGCCCGCAGGAGGGCGTGCACGTCATCCCGATCCAGCGCCTGAGCGGTCTGGGCGATCCGCGGTGGCTGGCGTGGGCGCGCGATTCGGGCCAGTTGAACATCGCGATCGTCTACAAGCCCTGAGCATGGGTGAGCGCGCGAGGAGGCCGACGGACGCACCGGGGGGCGCGCCCGTGGGCCTCCTCGTCGCGGGGCTGTCGATCGCGTACATGGGGATCGCGGGGATCATCGCGCTGTATCTGCTGCCCGTCGGTTTAGGCCTCGGGGGCGCGACGCTCACTCTGGCCCAGCTCGGTGTGGTGATCGCGGGCGCCGTGCTCGTCGCAGGGACGGCGATCCGGGTGCTCCGAGACCGGCGCCGACGCGCGGCGCTCAGCGACATCGCCAGGGCTCTCGGGTGGACGTACCGGCCCGACATCGGGGACCGACTGTGGGGCGGGTCCATCGACGAGCAGATCGAACGCGGCAACCGGACGGCCGTCGACCATCTGGACGCCACCGACACGGACGTTCCCTTCGATTCCGTCGAGCGCACCTTCGTGGTCGGGGACGGCGAAGGGGCGACCCTGCACACCGTGCGGGCCGTGCGCATCCCGCTTCCCTCCGAGGCCCCGCGGATCTCGTTGCGTTCGCGTCGAGGCGGCGGTGCACTCACCGTGCTTCCCCGTCATGCGGCAGGACGATCCGAACTGCGACTTGAAGGAGACTTCAGTGACGTGTTCGAGGTGGCCGCACCCTCGGGGTACGAGACGGACGCGCTGTACGTGCTCACTCCCGATCTCATGGCCATCCTGTTGGACGAGAGCGCCGAACTCGACCTCGAGATCGTGGACCGCACCCTGCACGTCTACTTTCCCGCGGTGGACCTCACCGACGTCGACGAGCTCGCGCGCTTCCTCCGCGTGATCGCGATCCTCCAGGAGCGGTTCGCGCGGCGCACCCTGCTGTATCGCGACGACGCAGCCGTTCCGCTGGATCCGTTGGTCTATCGCCGCGCGGGCGACACCCTGGCAGATCGAGCGCGGTCCGTGGATACGCGGATGCGCTGGTGGCCGGTCATCACCGGGGTGCTCACCGGTCTCGTCCCGCTGCTCATCGCCGTCGTCTGGATGTCCCTCGACGGTTGACCTTGCGGGAGGTCTCCGGCCCGCCGAGCAGCCGGCGGATCGCGGTCTCCGGCGTCACGTCGAGGTCGAGCGTGCGCCCGCGCGCGTACTGGCGGAACACACGGGGGTCGATGTAACTGTTGCGGGCGACCGCCGTCGTGTTGCCGAGCGCCGTCGCAGCCGCCTGGACGGCGAGGCGCTCGGCCCGCCCGCGGTGTCCCCGCCGATCCAGCGGTCCGATCCGGGCCAGAGCGTCCGCCGCGATGATCGTGCCGTGCAAGGTGCGGAAGTCCTTGGCGGAGAAGGTGGCGCCCAGGACGTCCTTCAAGTACGTGTTGACCTCGGCAGGAGTGATCTTCACGCGCCGGCGCCCCTTCCGATACGCCAGCAGGAAGGCATTCGAGGCCCCGACCGCGAAGTCCGTGAGGGCGTCTGCCAGAGACTCGTCAGTGATCTCGATGGAGGCCGTGCGACCGCTCTTCGCCGGGAACGACATCGCCACGTCTCGTCCATCGACGCGCACGTCACGGCGCCGGAGCGTGGTAAGCCCTCGGCTGCCGTGCCGGGCGAGGTAGCGCTCGGAACCGATCCGGAGCGCCGCATCGTCGAGCAGACGGAACGCGATGGCCAGCGCACGCTCCTTGGACTGCCCCTCCTCACGCAGCGCCCTCGTCACCTGGGCTCTGGCGCTCGGGAGTGCCGCCGCGAGGTCGAGGGCGCGCACGAACTTGCGCCGGTCACGCGAGACCCGCCACAACGGGTGATACAGGTACTGCTTGCGTCCTGCGCCGTCGATGCCCACGGCTTGGATGTGCGCGAGGGGGTCTGCGGCGATCCATACGTCGCGCCACGCGGGCGGGATCACGAGGTCATCGATCCGCTCCCGATCGGCCTCCGGGGCCGAATCACCGGCGGGGTCGACGTAGCGGAAGCCGGATCCGGAACGCACACGCCGGAATCCAGGGTCCTCCCCCGGCACCACCCGAACCAGTCTCGCCATCGTCCAGCCTCCTTCATCTGCGTGAGACCGAGGATGCCGATACTGGCGACAATGCGGAAGGGAGTGGCGTGCGGGCGCCCTCGCGTGCTATCCCACACACGCGATGCCCAGTCCCCTTGACAACGAAGGCGAGTCATGGTCTCCTCTATTCATTCAATAGAACCCTGCGTTTCACCAGACGAAACATACAAGGGGAATCGTGTCGGCACGATCACCCCGTGAGGAGCTCGCAATGAAGCAGTCCCGCCGCACGACGCTCACCCTGGCCACGGTCCTCACTCTCGGCGCGGGACTCCTCGTATCCGCGGGTCCGGCGACCGCCGCCTCCGACCCGGGCCTGGTGGTGAGCGACGCCTGGAACGTGACCTCCCCATCGACGTTTCCGGAACTCGGCGGCGGCGTCCTCCCCGCCTATCGCCCAGCCATCACCCAAGCTCCGAACGGCGACCTTCTCGTCGGTTTCAACACCACGACAGATGCTCAGCCGGGCGGACAGCTCCGTTTGATCCGGTCGACAGATGAAGGCGCGACCTGGAGCGCATCCGAGGTCCTTGCCGAACCGACGCTCTTCCCGGGCGGGAGCATCCATCTGCAGCGCGGCATGACCACCCTGGACGACGGCACGATCCTGCTCCCCTACAACGACTCCGTCAACAACGTGACCTACACCGACCGTGAAGCAGCTCTCTTCGTCGCCCGGTCGACCGACAACGGCGTGACCTGGGACGGCACCGACGATCCGATCGCCCTGCCCGTCCCCTTCAGAGAACTGTGGGGAGGCGGAGGGCGGATCCTCGAGCTCCAGGACGGCACGCTCGTGCAGAGCGTCTGGGGCATCCGCGAACTCACACCCGACTGGGCGACGGATCCCGACCGGTACGAAGCGGGTGTGTTGATCTCCCACGACGGGGGCGAAACCTGGCCCGACTATCGTCAGGTACTGAAGGACCCGCATTCACCGCCTTACGACGCATGGGGGTCGCTTTTCCCCGGCGGAGCGAACGAGAGCACCATCGAACTGCTTCCCGACGGCACACTTCAGTCCTTCGTGAGGTTCGAGACGGCGGTGGGCGGAGCCGTGGGCCGTTTCTACATGTCCCGGTCCGTCGATGGGGGTCAGACCTGGAGTCGCGCGGTGACGAGCACCATGGTCGGGTCGACGCTCTCTGCGACGAGCTCTCCGTGCACAGCGCACCTCGACGGCAGCGCGTCGAAACTCATCCTCGGCTACCGCGGCCCCGGCAGCATCGCCACCGTGAGCGTCTCTTTCGACGAGGGGACGACATTCGCATCGCCTGTCAGACTCAGGGATCCCAACACGGGCGGGACGACCTCGCAGTCCGCCGAACCCGACTATCAGCACCTCGCTGACGGACGCATCCTCACGGTGTTCCAGCTTCAGACCGGGACTGCGCCGTTCCGCCTCGTCGCGAACATCCTCGAGGACACGGACGACCCGAACGAGTGCCAGGCTCAGGCGACCGCAGCCGCGGCCGCCGCGACGTCGACCCCCACGATCGTCGTCCAGCGCGAAGACCGCGACAGCTGGTTCCTGCCCATGTCGAATGTGCGTGCAGCACACCCGGCGACGAGGACGGTGGCCCAGGTGATCGCCGCACACGCGCAGCAGCTCGTATGCCTCCCGACGGACTCACTCGTCCTGAAGGACGCCGGCGGAAGTGTGCTCTCGCCGTCGTCGACGCTGGCGCAGGCCGGCGTCGAGCACGGGGACACACTCACCCTGTCCGGGACGCCCGGCGGAGCGAACGGCTTCGAGTTCGGATACACCGAACTCGACATCGCTCCGACCGACCGCCACATCGCGAACTGGGACGATGCGTGCGCGCCTGCCCGCATGGCCTTCGACTACCGGAACCGCAGCCTGGGCCTGAAGCTGCTTCCGCCGGTGGGCGAGGTGGCCACCGCGATCGAACTCAGAGACGAGGATGCGTCGAGCAGGCTGGATGCGTCGAGCTACACCCTCCTGACCAGCACAGACAACGTGACCTACACTCCGGTCACCGGGTGGACGCTCGTGTCGCGATTGGAGTCCGGTCGACTCATCCATCGCTTCGAGGGACTGGCGGTGAGCGCTCCCTACCTCAAGATCGCGCAGAAATTCTCAGACAGCAGCTTCAGTTTCGTCCTCGCCAACCCTCGCAACGACGTCAGCGTCGAGTTCGCGCCCTAAGCGACAGCCGCCGAACCCGGCGGCTGTCCACAGAGTTCGGCGACGAACGAAGAAACCCCCGCCTGAGCGGGGGTTTTCTTTATGCTGGGGTACCTGGACTCGAACCAAGAATAACGGAACCAGAAACCGTCGTGTTGCCAATTACACCATACCCCAAGGGCGAAACCAGGGCCTCGCACCGAGAATCAAGCCTACCCGAGCGGCGGCGGATCACCAAAACCGCCGGCGCGCGCCGCCGCCCGGGCGCGTCGCGCCTCAGTCCGCGAGGAACGCGGAAAGAGCACGCAGGCGACGCAGCGATTCGTCCTTGCCGAGCAGCTCCATCGACTCGAACAGCGGCGGCGAGACCCGACGCCCGGTGATCGCGACACGCGGCGGACCGTAGGCGACCCGCGGCTTCAGCTCGAGCTTCTCGACCAGCTCGGCAGCCAGCGCCTCCTGGATCTTGTCGGGGGTGAACTCCGCCAACGGCTCGAGCGCGCGGACACAGGCATCCAGCACCTCGGCGCCATTCGCCGGCAGACCCTTGAGCGCATCCTCGGCGTATGAGACCTCGTCGGCGAACAGGAAGCCGACCATTCCCGGCACCTCGCCGAGCAGCTGCACGCGCTCCTGCACGAGGGGCGCGACACGGAAGGCCATCACGAGCTGCTCGTGCGTGGGCTCGTCGAAGAGCCCCGCCGCAGCGAGGTACGGGATGGTCCGCTCGGCGAAGTCCTTCTCCCCCAGCATCCGGATGTGGTCGCCGTTGATCGACTCGGCCTTCTTCTGGTCGAAGCGAGCCGGGTTCGGGTTCACATTCACGATGTCGAACGCCGCGGTGAACTCCTCCAGCGAGAACACGTCGCGGTCGGGGCCGATCGACCAGCCGAGGAGGGCGAGGTAGTTCAGGAGCCCTTCGTGGATGAAGCCGCGATCCCGGTGCAGGAAGAGGTCGGCCTGCGGGTCGCGCTTGGAGAGCTTCTTGTTGCCGGTCTCACCGAGCACCAGCGGCATGTGCGCGAAACGCGGGACGAACGTCGTGACACCCGCCTCGATCAGTGCCGCGTACAGCGAGAGCTGACGAGCGGTCGACGGCATCAGGTCTTCGCCGCGGAGCACATGCGTGATGCCCATGAGCGCATCGTCGACGGGGTTCACGAACGTGTACAGCGGCACACCGTTCGGGCGGACGACCACGAAGTCGGGGAACGAGCCGGCGGGGAAGGTGACCTCGCCGCGGATGAGGTCGACGTACGTGAGGTCCTCATCGGGTACGCGCAGGCGAAGGGCGGGCTGACGACCCTCGGCACGGAAGGCCGCCTTCTGCTCGTCCGTGAGCTCGCGGTCGAAGTTGTCGTAGCCGAGCTGCTTGGCGCGGCCCGCGGCCTCGTTGCGGGCGTCGATCTCCTCGGCCGTCGAGTAGCTCTCGTACAGCGCGCCGGTGGCGATGAGCTTGTCGATCACGCCGCGGTAGATGTCATGACGCTCCGACTGGCGGTATGGCGCGTGCGGCCCGCCGACCTCGACGCCCTCGTCCCAGTCGATCTCGAGCCAGGTGAGCGCGTCGATCAGCTGGCGGAAGCTCTCTTCGCTGTCGCGGGCGGCATCGGTGTCTTCGATGCGGAACACCATCTTCCCGCCGTTGTGGCGGGCATAGGCCCAGTTGTAGAGGGCCGTGCGGACCATGCCGACATGCGGCAGACCGGTCGGCGAAGGGCAGAAGCGGACGCGGACATCGGCACCATCGGCCGTCGTGGTGAGGGGGTGAGGGGTAGCCATAGCCCTTCGATTCTACGGGGACGACCGCGCCGCGCCTTGCGAAGAGCGGCGGTCTTCAGGGAGCAGCACTCACTCCGACGGCGGCGCGATGTTCGAGCGGCAGCACGCCGCCGACGCTGCGCTCATCGACCACGAGCTCGAACGCGGCGCGGAAGCGCTGGCGTCCCCTCTCATCGAGTCCGCTGTACAGGGCGCCAGCTCCGGCCACTCCTCCTTCGACGGAGCGCCAGAGGGCCTCCGGCCGAGCGGACCAGACCCACTCGACCTCGGTCACGACGAGACGATGCAGACCGGCTTGTCGCAGCATCCGCTCGAAGCCGTCCGCCGTCCGCTCGAAGTCCTCGTCGGCAGGGAGCCGCTCACCCGCGAAGGGCGGGACGCCTGACCGATCGGTGATCTCGGCCCAGAGCCACGAGGGCGACAGCGTCCAGGTCGTCGCGACGACCGCTCCGCGACTGACCCGCCCTAGTTCCGCGGCAGACGAGCGAGGAGACGCGACGTGGTTCAGCACGAAGTTGGCGGCGGCGACATCGAAGGATCCGTCCGCGAACGGGAGCTCCGGCAGCCCTCCGGCGACCACCGCGATCTCGGGATGCCGCCGATGGGAGGCCGCCCGCATGCTCGGCTCCGGTTCGCACGCCGTCACGCTCCACCCCTCGCTCGCCCAGGCGGCCGCGAGGGTCCCGTCCCCCGCGCCGACATCGACCAGGCTCCGCCCTCGTGCGCCACCCAGTGCATCCCGCAGCGCGGGCAAGGTCCCGGCACACAGCGGGGCGTACGACGACGCGTACGCCTCGCCGACCCCCGCCCAGTCCTTCATCGCGTTCCGGAGCGCGCCAGCGGAGACAGCACCACGATCGCGATCACCAGTATGAACGCCGCGACACCGAGCCCCGAGTACTGGAAGTTCGACAGCACCACCCCGGCCAGGACCGACCCCGCCGCAGCGGACAGGCTCATCAGGGAGTCGCTGCGCCCTTGCCTGCGTGTGCGCAACTCGGGCGCCGATGCCTCGGTCAGCAGCGCGGCACCGGCCACCGTCGCCGCGCTCCACCCCAGACCGAGCAGGATGAGGGCGACCACGACGCCCCACGCCTCCGTGCCGGTGAAGACCGCGAAGGCGAGCGCTCCCGCGAGCAACGCCTGTCCGAGCAGGACGACCTTGAGCCGACCCCAGCGGTCCGCGAGCACGCCGAACAAGGGCGATAGCGCGTACATGCCGCCGACGTGGAGCGCGATCGTGATCCCCACCAGCGCGGAGACATCGGCCGGGGTCGCCGCCATCCCGTGGGAACCATGCGCCATATGCGACAAGTGCACAGGAGTCATCGCCATGACCGAGGCCATCACCACGTGAGAGCCGGCGATGGCGAAGATCGCGTAGCGTGCGACTCTCGGCCGGTCCACGACAGCGGTCCCCACGGCAGCGGCGGTCGCCTTCGCCAGCCGCTGCGCCGCCAGCAGTGGGTCCGGACGCAGCGCGACGATGTAGAGCAGGAGCGCCGCGCACTGGGCGACGAACGAGAACAGATAGGACCCGGTCTGCGGCGGCATCCCGACGGCCTGCCCGACGACCTCGCCTGGCCCGAGGAGCAGGGGTCCCGCGACGCCTCCGATGGTGGTCGACCACACGACGATCGAGAGATCGCGCCCGCGATGCTGTGGGGCGGCGAGATCCGTGGCCGCGAACCGTGACTGGAGGTTGCCGGCGTTGCCCGCGCCGATCATCAGGATGCCCGCGAGCAGGAGCGGGAAGACCCGCAGCGAAGCCGCGAGGATGACGACGGCGATGCCGACCAGCGCGAAGAGGTTGCCCAACGTGAGAGCACGACGACGTCCGACCCGCGCGGCGAGACGCGCGAGCGGGATGGCGCAGGCTGCCGCTCCCAGAGTGACCGAAGCCGTCGCCAGGCCCGAGAGCGCCTCGTTCCCCGAGATGTCGGCTGCCAGAAGCGCACCGAGTGAGACCGTGGCTCCAAACGCGATGCCGCCCAGCACCTGCCCGAGTGAAAGCACCAGGACCGTGCGTCGCTGGACGGCTGTCTGCTGTGCCGCCGTCAGGGCGACGTCGGTCATGACACGGGTGCGGCGTCGCGCGCGGTGTTGCGCAGGATCCCGAGTCCGGAGATCTCGACCTCGATGATGTCGCCCGCCTCGAAAGCGCCGACGCCTGCCGGGGTGCCCGTCATGATGACGTCGCCGGGAAGAAGCGTGAACACCGCGGAGGCGTACTCGATGATCGACGCCACCGAGTGGATCATGTCAGTCAACGGCGCATGCTGGCGCACCTCGCCGTTGACCCGCGTCTCGATGGTCGCCGTCGACGGGTCGAAGTCGGTCTCGATCACGGGTCCGAGCGGGCAGAAGGTGTCGAAACCCTTGGCTCGCGACCACTGACCGTCCTTGCGCTGCAGGTCGCGTGCGGTCACGTCGTTCCCGATCGTGTACCCCAGCACGTAGTCGAGAGCGTTCTCCGCCTTCACGTTCTTCGCGATCTTCCCGATCACGACGACGAGCTCGCCCTCGTACTCGGTGCGCTCGGAGAGGGTCGGGCGCACGATCGTGTCGCCGGGCCCGATCACCGCGGTGTTGGGCTTGAGGAACAGCAGGGGTTCTTCCGGAGCCACTCCCCCCATCTCGGCCGCGTGATCGTGATAGTTCTTGCCGACGCACACCACCTTCGAGCGAGGGATCACCGGCGCGAGCAGCGCGGCATCCGCGAGGGGCACCCGTGCGCCGGTGGTCTCGTATCCCGCGAACATCGGATCACCGGCGAGCACCACGAGCTCGCGCTCGTCGATGATCCCGTACATGATGGCTTCGTCGTGGCTGAACCGGGCGATCTTCATGGAATCCAGCCTAGCGAGCGCAGAAGACCCCGAGCAGATGGTCTGCTCGGGGTCTCGCCGGAAGACGGTCTCGACATGACGTCGAGCGCCGGGACGATCAGGCGTCGAGGCGCAGGAGCCAGCCGTGCTTGTCCTCGCGGCGGCCGTACTGGATGTCGGTGAGTTCCTCGCGGAGGGACAGCGCGAGCTCACCCAGCGGCTGCGGCTCGTCGAAGCCCTCGCCGACGAGTGCGCCGATCGGGGTCACGACCGCGGCCGTGCCGCACGCGAACACCTCGACGATGTCGCCCGAGGCGACGCCCTCACGCCACTCGTCGATCGAGATCGGGCGCTTCTCGACCGTGTAGCCGCGGTCCTCGGCGAGCTGCAGCAGCGAGTCGCGTGTGATGCCCTCGAGGATGCTGTCGGACTCCGGGGTCACGACACGGCCGTCCTTGAAGACGAACACGACGTTCATGCCGCCGAGCTCCTCCACGTCGCGCTTCTCGTTCAGGAAGACGACCTGGTCGCACCCCTTCGCGCTGGCCTCGGCCTGCGGCAGGAGGCTGGAGGCGTAGTTGCCGCCGGTCTTCGCCTTGCCGGTGCCGCCGCGACCCGCGCGGGCGTAGTCCTCGGAGAGCCAGATCCGGACCGGCTTCACACCGCCGGTGAAGTAGGCGCCGGCGGGGCTCGCGATCACGTAGTAGGCGACCTTCTGCGCCGCCCGCACGCCGAGGAAGGCCTCCTTGGCGAACATGAACGGCCGCAGGTACAGGCTCTGGTCGGCGCCGGACGGGACCCAGCGGCCGTCGACGGCGATGAGCTCACGCAGCGACTGGATGAAGTACTCGGTGGGAAGCTCCGGCAGCGCCAGGCGGCGGGCGCTCGCCTGCATGCGTGCGGCGTTGCGGTCGGGACGGAACGTGTGGATCGAGCCGTCGGCGTGCCGGTAGGCCTTGATGCCCTCGAAGATCTCCTGCGCGTAGTGCAGCACGGACGCCGCGGGGTCGAGCGGGATCGGTCCGTAAGGCTGCACGCGCGGACGGTGCCATCCCCCCTTGGCGGACCAGCAGATGTCGACCATGTGGTCGGTGAACACCACACCGAAGCCCGGGCTCTCCAGCACCTCGGCGACGCGGGCCGGGGAAGCCGCGTTCAGGTTCTTCGTCACGGCGAACTCCAGGGGAGCCACGCTCGTCTCGGCGTCGATCGTCGTCATGTCGTCAATCCATTCCTCGTGGGTGGGCGCATCCTCGCGCCCTGTCAGCCTACGCCCGCCGTTCAGAGACGGGCAGTGATCGCGGAGCCGATCTCCGCAGTGGTGCGGACGCCGCTGCGGCCGGCGATGTCCGCCTCGACCGCGGCGCTCACCCGCGCCGATTCGGCGGGAAGGCCGAGGTGGTCGAGCAGCAGCGCGATCGAGAGGATCGCGGCGGTCGGGTCGGCCTTCTGCTGACCCGCGATGTCCGGTGCCGAGCCGTGCACGGGCTCGAACATCGACGGGAAGACGCCATCGGGGTTGATGTTCCCGGAGGCGGCGAGGCCGATGCCGCCCGTGACGGCGCCGGCGAGGTCGGTGAGGATGTCACCGAAGAGGTTGTCGGTCACGATCACGTCGAAGCGCGAGGGATCGGTGACCAGGAAGATCGTGGCGGCGTCGACGTGCAGATAGTCGACTGTCACCTCGGGGTGCTCGGCGGCGACCTCGTTCACGATGCGCTGCCAGATCGCGCCCGCGTGCACGAGCACGTTGGTCTTGTGCACGAGCGTGAGCTTCTTACGACGGCGCTCGGCGAGGTCGAAGGCGTAACGCACGACGCGCTCGACACCGAAGGCGGTGTTCACCGAGGTCTCGTTCGCGACCTCGTGCGGCGTACCCGTGCGGATGGCACCGCCGTTGCCGACGTACGGCCCCTCTGTCCCCTCGCGCACCACGACGAAGTCGATCGCGCCCGGGTCGGCGAGCGGACCCGGAGCACCGACGAAGAGCTTCGACGGGCGGAGGTTCACGTAGTGGTCGAGGGTGAAACGCAGCTTCAGAAGCAGCCCGCGCTCGATGTTCGCGTTCTTCAGACGCGGGTCCCCCGGGGTGCCGCCGACGGCGCCGAGGAGGATCGCGTCGTGGGCCGAGATCGCTGCGAGGTCCTCGTCCGTGAGGGTGTCTCCCGTCTCGAGGAAACGCGCCGCGCCGAGGGAGAACCGGGTCTTGTCGAAGACCACGTCGCTGTCGGCCGTGACCGCGTCGAGCACCTTCTCCGCCTCGGCGACGACCTCGGGACCGATGCCATCTCCGGGGATGACGGCCAGCTTGACGACACGCGACATGACACTCCTTGCGCACTGCACGGGATGGACCGGCCCTGGCACGCCGCGCGGCGAGCGGACCGGTCCTTCCAGAGTACTGGTCAGTGCGAGGGTGCCTTGCGCAGTGTGACGGCCGCGATCACCGCAGCGACGACCACGAGGCCCGCGCCGATCAGGGAGGTCACCATCACCCCGGAGCCGAAGGCCGCGGCCGCGGCGTCCCACAGCGCCGTCCCGAGCTGACCCGGGAGCGCCTGCGCGGCGGTGTACGCACCTGCCAGGGTCTCCCCCGCCGCATGCGCGACGTCCGCGGGCAACCCATCGGGGAGCACGAGCGCCCCGCGGTAGAACGCCGTGATGATGCCGCCGAGCACCGCTGTACCCAGCACCGCCCCGAGCTCATAGGCGGTCTCCGAGACCGCGCTCGCTGCGCCCGCCTTGGCCGCGGGGGCGCTCGACAGGATCAGTTCGTTGGAGATGGTCTCCGCCGCGCCGATGCCGATGCCCAGCACGACGAACGCCACGATGAGCGGGAGCACCCCGTGCTCGTGGGTCGTGAACGCCACGATCAGGTATCCGGCCACGGAGAACGCGAGCGCAACGGGAATCACGATGTGCGGCGGGACGCGCCGCGATACCGGGACGACCGAGAGTCCTGCGACGATCATCGCGAGCATGCCCGGCACCAGTGCGATACCCGCCATCATGGGCGACAGGCCCAGAACGAGCTGCAGATGCTGCGACACGAAGTAGAGGAAGCCGACCAGGGCGACGACGCTGAGCAGGTTCACCAGGATGGCTCCGGAGAAGGATCCGCGACGGAACAGCGCCATTTCGAGCATGGGCGTCTCGGCGCGCAGCTGGCGCCGCACGAACAGGTATCCCATCGCGAGCCCGAGCAGCGCCCATGCGCCGGCCGTGAGGCTCGGTCCGTCGACGGCGAGCGACTTGATCGCATAGACGATCGGGATCATCGTCGCCATCGACAGCACGATGCTGATGATGTCGATACGGCCAGGCCTCGGGTCGCGGCTCTCCGGAACGAGCAGGGGCGCTGCCACGAACAGCGGGATGAGCACGGGTACGGCGATGAGGAAGACGGAACCCCATGCGAAGTGCTCGAGAAGGAACCCGCCGACGATCGGTCCGAGTGCGGAACCGGCGGAGAATGCCGACGCCCACACCGCGATCGCCATGCGTCGCTGGTCCCGGTTCTGGAAGATCGAACGCAGCAGCGAGAGGGTCGAGGGCATCAGCATGGCGCCGAAGAACCCCAGGAGCGCTCGGGCCGCGATGAGCAGCCCGGCCGTCGGGGCGAACGCGGCGAGTGCCGAGACCGCCGCGAAGCCCGTGGCGCCGATGAGGAGCAGCTTGCGACGACCGAACCGGTCGCCGAGCGTGCCCATCGTCACGAGGAGTCCGGCGAGCACGAGGGGGTACACGTCGATGATCCACAGCTGCTCGGCGCCGGTGGGCGCGAGCGCGATGGAGATCTCCGGGAGCGCGAAGCTCAGCACCGTGTTGTCCACCGACACCAGCAGCACCGGCAGCATGAGGACGATGAGCGCCGCCCAGCCGCGCGCCCCGACGCGGGGAGCATCCGTCTCTGTCGTCGGGATCGACGCAGTACGGGTCATGGAACACCTCTCAGGATCGTGATGGCACGGTTAGTGAACCGTCCGGATGGTATAGTAACAGCATCCGACCCGTTCCGGCTGTGCAGAGGATCCACGATGCCCCGACCTCCCCTCGCCCGCGAGAAGGTGCTCGACGCCTTCGAAGCGATCCTCATCGCCGATGGCGAGCGGGCAGCGACGCTCGATGCGACAGCCAAAGCCGCAGGCGTGTCGAAGGGTGGGCTGCTCTACCACTTCGGGTCGAAGGAGGAGCTCGAAGCCGGTCTGGTGGAGCGCCTCGACCGTCTCACGACTCTCGACCTGGAGCGGATGGCCGCCGCCGAGGAGGGCCCCGTGTCGTACTACGTGCGAACCTCGGTGATGGAGGACGACGCTCTCGATCGTGTACTCATCGCGACGACGAGGCTCGCCCAGGGCGGCTCGATCCCTGCCGCCGACATGCTGCGCGACACGAGGCGCCGCTGGGCGGAGACGATCCGACCCCACGTGCGCGACAACGCGAGCCTCGACCTGGTGATGCTGGTCAGCGACGGCCTGTACTTCAACAACTCGCTCGACGTGCACGGGCCGGAACGTCTCGTCCCTCGCAGCCACGAGCTCGCCGATCTGATCGCCCTGGTGCTGAAGGCGACAGCCTGACCCACCGATGCGAAGGAGGGCGGGAGCATCGCGCTCCCGCCCTCCTTCGCATCGCAGTCGGTCAGACCTCGGTGATCTCGATCTGACGGAACAGGTCGGCGTCGATGGCGTCGCGGACATCGTCGAGCAGCTCATCGGAGACCGGCGAGTCGAGCGTGAGAACGCTGAGCGCCTGTGCGCCGGCCGCCTGTCGGGCGATCTGCATCCCGGCGATGTTGATGCCCGCCTCGCCAAACTTCTGCCCGTACACGGCCACGATGCCCGGCCGGTCGGTGTAGAGCATCACGACGTGGTGCTTCTCGATCGGCAGCTCCAGCGTGTGGTCGTTGATGCCGACCAGCTTCTCGGCCTGCTTCGGACCCGTCAGGGTGCCGGAGACCGAGAGCTGCGTGCCGTCGGACAGTGCGCCGGTGAGGGTGATCACGTTCCGGTACTCATCGCTCACGTCGTCCTTGAGCAGACGCACCGCGATGCCGCGCTGCTCCGCGAGCAGCGGAGCGTTCACGTAGGAGACCGTCTCGCTGACGATGTTGGTGAAGACGCCCTTGAGCGCTGCCAGCTTGAGCACGCTCACGTCGTAGTCGTTGAGCTCGCCGTGCACCTCGACGTCGAGGCTGGTGAGCGGCGACGTGGCGAGAGCGGCGAAGATCTGACCGAGCTTCTCCACGAGGGAGATGCCAGGACGCACGTAGGGGTCGATCACACCGCCCGCGACGTTGACCGCGTCGGGCACGAGGTCGCCCCCGAGGGCCAGACGCACGGAACGCGCGACCGAGACACCGGCCTTCTCCTGCGCCTCTTCGGTGCTCGCGCCGAGGTGCGGCGTGACGACGACGTTGGGCAGCTCGAGGAGCGGACGGGCCGTGCCGCCTTCCGCGGGGGGCTCGGACGTGAAGACGTCGAGCCCGGCGCCGGCGATCTCGCCAGCGACGAGCGCCGCGTGGAGGGCCTCCTCGTCGATCAGTCCGCCACGGGCGACGTTCACGACGAACGCGGTCGGCTTCATGGCCTTGAACTGCTCGGCGCCGATCATGCCGGTGGTCTCCGGCGTCTTCGGCATGTGGATCGTGAGGAAGTCGGACTCCGCGACGAGTTCGTCGAGCGAGAGCAGCTGCACGCCCAGCTGCTGCGCACGCGCGGATGTCACGTAGGGGTCGTAGGCCACCACACGCATGTCGAACGCGGCGAGGCGCGCGGCGACCAGCGCGCCGATGCGGCCGAGGCCGACGATACCCACGGTCTTCTCGAAGAGCTCGGCGCCGGTGAAGGAGCTGCGCTTCCACGCGCCGGAGGACAGCGACGCGTGCGCGGCGGGGATACGACGGGCGAGGCTCAGGATGTGACCGACCGTGAGCTCCGCGGCCGAGACGATGTTCGACGTCGGCGCATTGACCACCATGACCCCGGCGGCCGTGGCGGCCTTGATGTCGACGTTGTCGAGACCGACGCCCGCGCGGGCGACGACCTTCAGCTTCGGGGCGTGGCCCAGCGCCTCCTCGTCGATGCGGGTCGCCGAGCGGACCAGCACGGCATCGGCGTCTGCGAGAGCCGCGAACAGCGCCTCACGGTCGGTGCCGTCGACGTTGCGGACGTCGAAGTCGGGGCCGAGGGCCTCGATCGTGGCGGGAGAGAGTACTTCGGCGATGAGCACGACAGGCTTCGGCACAGTGGATCCTTCGGGGCAGCGCGGCAGGCGGGAGGGGCCGATGCGCCGCACACCATGGGGGCGCGATCGCGTCAACTCTACCCGAGCGCTCGATGCTCTCCGTGACGTGTGACCGTGTGCGACTCAGGCGCTCGGCATCGTCAGGCTCAGCGCGATCAGGCTCATCCAGAACACCGCGACGACGCCGAGACCCGCGAGGAACACCAGTGCGAGCTCGCCCACCCTGCGCCGGCGGCCGATCACGTAGGCGAAGGCGAAGACGATGGCGGGGAACGCGACGCCGAACAGCAGCGTGACCCACCCGCCGCCGGTGAGGCCGGTCTGCGCCATGGTGATGAGGTGCGCGACGGCGTTCCACACGGCGTACGCGTAGAACAGCCCCGCCAGTCCGATGACGAGTCCGACGAGCCACCGGGGCGAGTCCGCCGCGATGGGCTGAGTGGCCTGCGGCGCGCTCATGATCCGATCACCCCCACCGTGACGAAGGGCCACGGAACCAGCAGCACGACACCGGCCAGCAGCACGGCGACGCGGATCCACGCGGGCCTCGCGCGCGTGAGCACCCAGCCGGTGAGGAACCAGAGCGCAGGAGCGGCGATCGCGAGGACGAACCAGGGCAGGAACATCGCGTCGGTGACGAGGAAGGTTGCCAACGGCTTGAGCCGCAACCCGCCGACGATCCAGCCGACCGTGTAGAGGAGGTACACGCCGCCGACCACTCCGAGGATCAACAGCATCGGGGTGCTCAGCCCCGCCGGTTCGTCGGAGCCGACGGGGGTGACCATGCCGTCGTCCTCGATCGTTCCGACGTCTTCGCTCCCCTTTCCGACGGCGTTCCAGCCGCGCGGAAGAGAGGGATCCTTCTGTGTCGGGGTGTCGTCGCCCTCCCACGTGAGGGCGTCGTCGGGGTCGGAGGTCATGTCCCCAGCGTAGGACACGCCGTCCACTAGGCTCAGGGTTGCCCTGAGCCGGATAGGCGGGCATCGGAGGGAAAGGGAGCACCGTGGCCGAGAGCGACAAGACGAACGCCGGCGTCGACCGGCCCACGCAGGGCGGCGCGACCACGGAGCCGCCCGCGGGGTGGGTGCCCACCCCCGAGGCGAAGGCGAAGGCGACGCGCTTCCGCTGGATCGCCGGGGTGCTCTGGGCACTCGCGATCATCGGCGAAGCCGTCGGGATCTTCTGGCTCCTGCGGCAGCGGGTGTATGTGGGCGAAGACGGGAAGCTCGTCCGCGACCCCGACACGGGTCTCCTCGAGGAGACCGGCGTCACCGCGCAGTTCCCGCAGTGGGCGTTCATCGCCCTCCTCGTGCTCCTCGTCGTGATCGCCGCGCTGTCGATCACCGGCTCGGTCCTGTGGAAGAAGGCCAACCGCCTCGACCCCGCACGCCGATCGGACAAGGCACGGTTCTTCGTCCAGAACCAGCTCGGCGCGATCATCGCGATCGTCGCGTTCCTTCCGCTGGTCATCCTCATCTTCCTCAACAAGGACATGGACAAGGGACAGAAGACGACCGCCGGCATCGTGGGCGTCGTCCTCGCGGGCCTCGCGGTTGTGCTCGGCATCGACTTCGCCCCGGCATCCGTCGAGCAGTACACCGCCGACCAGTCCGCGGTCATCCAGCTCCTGGGCAAGGACGAGGTCGTCTGGGTCGACGGAGGCAAGGTCTATCACGTGTGCGACGAGGTCTCCGCGATCCAGACCGGAAGCGAGATCCGCACCGGGACGACCGCTCAAGCCGTCGAAGCGGGCAAGATCCGCCTGACGTTGCAGTTCGCCTCGGAACTGCGCGCGTGCGACCTTCCGGTACCTGAGAACGACGAAGAGATCGCCGAGGCACTGCGGCAGATCCAGGCGGGCCAGGTCGACACGGTCCTGCCTGCGCCCGAGTGGGCCGACTCCACCGAGGCGCCCATCGTGGTCGAGGAGGCCCCGGCCGAGTGAGGCTAGTCCGCGTCGAGCGCTTCCACGAGGCGTTCCTCCGCCGACGAGAGGTGCGCTTCGAGAAGAGCCGCCGCCTGCTGCGCTTCTCCTGACGCGATCGCCTCGAGGATGTCGGCGTGCTGGGCGGCGATCTCCGAAGCGTCGAGCAATCGTCTCCCCTGCACCTGAGCCATGCACAACCGCACCTCGTCGAGGACGCTGCGGTACATGCGACTCGTCCGTTCGCTGTGGAGCGCGTCGATGAGAGCGGTGTGGAATCGCAGATCGGGGTCGACGGTCGCGGGATCCGGTCCCGGTGGCATCGCCAGGATCTCGGCATTGGCCGCGCGCGCGAGGTCGGGGACGCTCCTGGTACGGGCGAGATCCCGAAGGGCTGCGCTCTCGAGGCGCGTTCTCGTCCGGTAGACGTCGCGCACGGTGTCGGCATCGATCCCCACGACGCGCGCGCTCCGGTGCGCAGTCCGCACGAGGATCCCGCTCGCGACGAGCTGCTCGATCGCCGCTTTCGCGCTGGGCCGCGCCACCCCGAACGTGTGCGACACCGCAGCCTCGGTGAGCGGCGATCCCGAGCGGATGTCTCCGCTGAGGATGCGCGCCCGCAGCTGCGCTGTCACGGCATCCACGACGCCGACGATCCCGAGCGTCGGTTCGCTGGTCGTGATCATGGGCACAGCCTATCGAAACCGCCGGGTCTCGGTACACTTGTCAGACAATCTCGACGGAGCAGAGGAGCACCGTGCCGACCACACTCGCCGAACCGCTGGACCCCGCCCTGCTGGGGCCGACCACGGAGGTGCACTCCCGCTCGATCGACCGGTTCGCCCGCGCACATGATGCCTCGCACTATCTGCTGATTCCGGATGCGGTGCTGTCCCCGGTCGATGCCGAGGGGGTCGCGCGAGCCTTCGGCGCGGTTCGCAGTGCCGGTCGCACGCTCACCTTCCGCTCCGGCGGCACCAGCCTCTCCGGGCAGAGCGTCAGCGGCGACATCCTCGTCGACACGCGCAGCCACTTCCGAGACATCGCGGTGGAGGAGGACGGCGCCTTCGTCCGGGTCGGCCCCGGCGCGACGGTGCGACAGGTCAACACCCGACTCGCCCGCCATCGCCGCAAGCTCGGTCCTGACCCGGCAAGCGAGATCGCCTGCACCATCGGCGGCGTCGTGGCCAACAACTCCAGCGGGATGGCATGCGGCATCACCGAGAACTCCTACCAGACCATCGACTCGATGACGATCGTGCTCCCGAGCGGCACGATCCTCGACACCGGACGACCGGACGCGAACGAAGTGCTCCGTGCCGCCGAGCCCGCGATCGCCGACGGTCTCCTCGCGCTGCGCACCCGCCTCCTCGACTCGACTGATCACGTCGCCTTCCTCCGCCAGCAGTTCTCGATGAAGAACACCATGGGCTACGGGCTGAACGCGTTGCTCGACTTCGACGACCCGGTGCGCATCCTCGAGCACCTGATGATCGGCTCCGAAGGAACCCTCGGGTTCGTCGCAGAAGCCCGCTTCCGCACGATCGAGGTGCGGCCGGCGATCGCGACCGGTCTGCTCGTGTTCGAGACACTGTCCGCCGCGATGACCGCACTCCCCGACCTGACCCGCCTCGGCCTCGCCACGATCGAGCTCATGGATGCCGCATCCCTGCGGGTCGCACAGGGACTGAGCGACGTGCCGGCGGCGATCGCGGAGATCGAGGTCCAGGGGCACGCCGCACTGCTGGTCGAGGTCCACGCCCCCGACGCCGAGGCGCTGGCGGCCTCGAGCGCGGCGGCACAGGCACACTTCGAAGCGCTGCCGCTCGCCGTGGCACCGCGCCTCACGACGGATGCCGCCGAGCGCGCCGGTCTCTGGCATGTGCGCAAGGGCCTCTACACCGCGGTCGCCGGCGCACGCCCCTCGGGGACGACCGCGCTGCTCGAGGACATCGTGGTGCCCGTCCCCCGACTCCTCGCCACGTGCGAGCGCCTGATCGAGCTGTTCGCGGAGCACGGCTACGAGGGTTCGGTCATCTTCGGCCACGCCAAGGACGGCAACGTGCACTTCCTGCTCAACGAGCGCTTCGACGATGCGGACAGCGTCGCACGGTACCGCCGCTTCACCGACGACCTGGTCGACCTGGTGCTGTCCCAGCAGGGCTCGCTCAAGGCGGAGCACGGGACGGGACGGATCATGGCGCCGTTCGTGCGCAGGCAGTACGGGGACGACCTCACCGACATGATGTGGGAGATCAAGCGCCTGCTCGACCCCGAGGGCATCCTCAACCCCGGCGTCGTCCTCTCCGACGACCCCGACTCGTACCTGCACGACCTCAAGCGCGTGCCCACCGTCGAGAAGGAGGTCGACCGCTGCGTCGAGTGCGGATACTGCGAGCCGACCTGTCCCAGCAAGAGCATCACCCTCACACCACGGCAGCGCATCGTGATCCGCCGTGACATGGCGTGGGCCGAGGAGCAGGGCGACACCGAGCTGCTGCGCGACCTGCAGAAGGACTACGACTACGACGGCGTGCAGACCTGTGCGGTCGACGGCATGTGCGGCGTGGCGTGCCCTGTCGACATCAACACCGGAGACCTCGTCCGCCGTCTGCGCGCCGAGCAGTCGAACGCGGTCGAGGGAGCGCTCTGGGGCACGGCGGCGAAGCACTGGGGCACGGTGACGCGCGCAGGTGGTGTCGCGCTGACCGTCGCCGATGTGCTCCCGGCGCCTCTGGTGCGCGGAGTGACGCACCTCGGCCGGGCCGTGCTCGGCGCCGACACGGTACCGCTCTACGACGGCGGACTCCCCCGCGGCGGTACGACGCCCCCGCGCGCGGGAGGGCCCGATGATGCCGAGGTCGTCTTCTTCGGCGCCTGCATCGGCACGATGTTCGGCGCCGAGGGCGACGGTCAGGGATCGCGTGATGCGCTGCGTGACCTGCTCGACCGCGCGGGGATCCCCGTCGTCGTCCCCGAGGAGAACGGCGGCCTGTGCTGCGGCACCCCCTGGAAGTCGAAAGGTCACCTCGACGGATACCGGCGGATGTCCGCGCGTGTCCTCGACTCGCTGTGGGAGGCGAGCCGCTACGGTGAACTGCCCGTGGTGTGCGACGCCGCGTCCTGCACGGAGGGCCTCGACGTGATGCTCGCCCAGTCCGTGGCGGAGAATCCGAAGTACCGGGGACTCCGCATCGAGGATGCGACCACGTTCGTCGCCCGAGAGGTGCTCCCCCGGTTGTCTGTGCAGGCGAAGCTCTCGACAGTGGCCGTGCACCCGACGTGCTCGACGACCGCGCTGGGGGCGACGGGGGCGCTGACGGCCATCGCCGAGGCCGTCGCGGAAGAGGTGTTCATCCCGGAGGGCTGGGGCTGCTGCGCCTTCGCCGGAGACCGCGGGATGCTGCATCCGGAGCTCACCGCCAGCGCGACGGCGCAGGAGTCCGCGGAGATCGCCGCCGCGGATGGCGAACGGGGCGGCTTCGATGCCTTCGTCTCCGCGAACCGCACGTGCGAGATCGGGATGACGCGGGCGACCGGCCGTCCGTACCGTCATGTCATCGAGGTCCTCGAGGAGCTGACCCGCCCCTGACCGGTCGAGAACGAAAGAACGGGCGCCCCGGAAGGGACGCCCGTTCTTTGCTCGATGAGCGGATCAGCGCGCGGCGCTGCCGTCGACGTAGTCCTCGTCCTGCTGCTTCCAGGCGAAGAGCGAACGCAGCTCCTTGCCGGTGACCTCGATGGGGTGCTGCTCCTCCTTGGCACGCAGCGCCAGGAACTCCTCGGCCCCGTTGTCCTGGTCGTCGATGAAGCGCTTGGCGAAGGCACCCGACTGAATGTCGGCCAGCACGCCCTTCATGCTCTCCTTGACGCGCTCGTCGATGACGCGCGGGCCCGAGACGTAGTCGCCGAACTCAGCCGTGTCGGAGATCGACCAGCGCTGCTTGGCGATGCCACCCTCCCACATCAGGTCGACGATGAGCTTGAGCTCGTGCAGCACCTCGAAGTACGCGATCTGCGGCTGGTAGCCCGCCTCGGTCAGCGTCTCGAAACCGGCCTGCACGAGGTGGCTCACACCACCGCAGAGCACGGCCTGCTCGCCGAACAGGTCGGTCTCGGTCTCTTCGGTGAACGTCGTCTTGATGACGCCGGCACGGGTGCCGCCGATGGCCTTCGCGTACGAGAGCGCCAGGTCCCAGGCATGACCCGATGCGTCGCGCTCGACGGCGATGATGTCCGGGATGCCGCGGCCGGCGACGAACTCGCGACGGACCGTGTGACCAGGCGCCTTCGGGGCGACCAGGATCACGTCGACGCCCTCGGGAGCGTCGATGTAGCCGAAGCGGATGTTGAAGCCGTGCGCGAAGGCGAGGGTCTTGCCCGCCGTCAGGTTCGGCGCGATGGACTCGCTGTAGATGATGCGCTGGTGCTGGTCCGGCGCGAGGATCATGATCACGTCGGCCCACTCGGTGGCCTCGGCGACCGTCTTGACCGGGAAGCCGGCCTCCTCCGCCTTGGCTGCGGACTTGGAGCCCTCCTTGAGCGCGATGGCGACCTCGACGCCCGAGTCGCGCAGGTTCTGCGCGTGGGCGTGGCCCTGCGAGCCGTAACCGACGATCGCGACCTTCTTGCCCTGGATCAGGGACAGGTCTGCGTCGGCGTCGTAGAAGATCTCGGTGCTCACTTTGTGTTTCTCCTTGTTCGTTGCGATTCGTGTCTTATCGGGTCCCACGACAGCGCGGTACCCGGTGAGTTTGTCGGTTCAGCCGCGCAGGACGCGCTCGGTGATGCTCTTGCCGCCGCGGCCGATCGCGAGGAGACCGGACTGCGCGATCTCCTTGATCCCGAAGGGCTCGAGTGCGCGGAGCATCGCGTCGACCTTGCCCTTGTCGCCGGTGACCTCGATCACCAGGGCGTCGGCGGCGTAGTCCACGACCGACGCGCGGAAGAGGTTCACGACCTCGATCACGTTCGACCGCGTGGCGTTGTCGGTCCGCACCTTGACGAGCATGTGCTCGCGCTGGACGGAGGTCGAGAAGTCGAGCTCGACGATCTTGATCACGTTGATCAGCTTGTTGAGCTGCTTCGTGACCTGCTCGAGCGGGAGCTCGTCGACGTCGACGACGACGGTGATGCGCGAGATCCCCGGCACCTCGGTCACCCCGACGGCGAGGGAGTCGATGTTGAAGCCGCGGCGGGCGAAGAGCCCGGCGACGCGGGTGAGAAGACCGGGAGTGTTCTCCACCAGCAGGCTCAGCACGTGGGTCGACATGGCTCAGTCCTCCTCGTCGAATGCGGGCGCGTGGTCGCGGGCGTACTGGACGTAGCTGTTGCTCACGCCCTGCGGCACCATCGGCCACACCATGGAATCGGCACTCACCACGAAATCGATCACCACGGGGCGGTCGTTCGTCTCCAGTGCGAGCTTGATGGCGGCGTCGACCTCCTCCTCCTTCTCCACACGGATCGCGAGGCAGCCGTAGGCTTCGGCGAGCTTCACGAAGTCGGGGATGCGGATCGTTCCGTGCCCGGTGTTAAGGTCGGTGTTCGAGTGACGTCCGTCGTAGAACAGCGTCTGCCACTGGCGCACCATGCCCAGAGACGAGTTGTTGATGATCGCGACCTTGATCGGGATGTCGTTGATCGTGCAGGTCGCGAGCTCCTGATTGGTCATCTGGAAGCAGCCGTCGCCGTCGATCGCCCAGACCGGACGCTCGGGCTCGGCGACCTTCGCCCCCATCGCGGCGGGCACCGAGTACCCCATCGTGCCGGCACCGCCCGAGTTCAGCCAGGCATTCGGACGCTCGTACTTGATGAACTGCGCGGCCCACATCTGGTGCTGCCCGACGCCCGAGGCGAAGATGCCCTCGGGACCCGTCAGCTCGCCGATCCGCTGGATCACGTACTGCGGGGCGAGGAGTCCGTCTGTCGTCGGTGCATACCCGAGCGGGAACTCGGTGCGCAGCCCATCGAGGTACGACCACCACTCCTCGATGTCGGGCTTGGCACCGGCGGCCGCCCCGCGGAACGCGGCATCGAGGTCGATCAGCACATCGCGGACGTCGCCGACGATCGGGACATCGGCGGTGCGGATCTTGGAGATCTCGGCCGGATCGATGTCGACGTGCACGACCTTCGCGTTGGGAGCGAACAGCGCCGCCTTGCCCGTGACGCGGTCGTCGAAGCGAGCCCCGAGCGAGACCAGGAGATCGGCCTCCTGGAGCGCCAGCACCGCGGGCACCGTGCCGTGCATGCCGGGCATGCCGAGGTGCTGCGGGTGCGAGTCGGGGAAGGCACCGCGCGCCATGAGCGTGGTGACCACCGGTGCACCGGTCGACTCGGCGAGCTCGAGCAGCTCCGCCGACGCCTTGCCGCGGATCACACCGCCGCCGACGTACAGCACCGGCTTCTTGGCCTCGGCGAGCAGAGCCGCCGCGGCCTGGATCTGCTTCCCGTGCGCCTTGGTCACCGGACGGTAGCCGGGCAGATCGATCTTGGGCGGCCACACGAAGGGTGCCGTCGCCTGCTGGGCGTCCTTCGTGATGTCCACGAGCACGGGGCCGGGCCGGCCCGTGCCAGCGATCTCATAGGCTGCGGCGATGGCACCGGGGATGTCTGCGGCGTCCTTCACCAGGAACGAGTGCTTGGTGATCGGCATCGTGATACCCACGATGTCGGCCTCCTGGAACGCATCCGTCCCCATCAGCGTCGAGAACACCTGGCCGGTGATGGCCAGCATCGGCACCGAGTCCATGTAGGCGTCGGCGATCGCGGTCACGAGGTTGGTGGCCCCGGGGCCCGAGGTCGCGATGCACACGCCGACCTTGCCGGATGCCGATGCGTAGCCCTCGGCCGCGTGTCCTGCACCCTGCTCGTGGCGCACGAGGATGTGGCGCAGCTCGGAGGCGTCCATGAGCGGGTCGTAGACGGGGAGGATCGCTCCCCCGGGAAGCCCGAACACGTCGGTGACGCCGAGCAGCTCGAGGGAACGGACGACGGCCTCGGCGCCGGTGATCTCCGGCGCAGACGATTGACGGGCGGGCGGCCGCGGCACGGCCGGGGCGGAGTCAGCAGTCATGACTTTCCTTCTGGTGATCTGTGGAGGACGCCGGATGACGGGGCGTCCTGGTCAGCCGGTGGTCGCTCCCTCGGCGGCGGACCGCACGAGGCGCGAGTACTTGGCAAGAACGCCTCGGGTATAGCGCGGGGGAAGCGGCTCCCAGCCAGAGCGGCGGGAGGCGAGCTCTGCCTCATCGACGAGTAGATCGAGAGAGCGAGCTGCGATATCGACCCGTATCAGATCACCATCGCGCACGAAGGCGATAGGACCTGCGTCCACCGCTTCGGGTGCTATGTGGCCGATGCACAGGCCGGTTGTGCCGCCTGAGAATCGTCCGTCAGTCAAGAGTAGTACATCTTTTCCGAGCCCCGCGCCCTTGATGGCCGCGGTGATCGCGAGCATCTCGCGCATGCCGGGTCCGCCCTTCGGACCCTCGTAGCGGATCACGATGACCGTGCCAGGCTCGATCTCGCCCTCGGCGACGGCATCCATCGCGGCACGCTCGCGCTCGAACACGCGAGCGGGCCCTTCGAAGACGGCCGCATCGAACCCGGCGGTCTTGACGACGGCTCCCTCCGGGGCCAGCGAGCCGTGCAGGATCGTGAGGCCGCCGGTCGCGTGGATGGGGTTGTCGAACGTGTGGATGACCTCGCCGTCGATCGGCTGCGGGTCGAGGTCTGCGAGGTTCTCGGCGAGCGTCTTGCCCGTGACGGTGAGCGCGTCACCGTGCAGCAGCCCCTCGTCGAGCATCGCCTTCATGATCACGGGGATGCCCCCGTGGCGATCGACGTCGTTCATGACGTACTTGCCGAACGGCTTCATGTCGGCGACGTGCGGCACCTTGTCGCCGATGCGGTTGAAGTCGTGCAGGCTCAGCTCGACGTCGGCCTCACGGGCGATCGCGAGCAGGTGCAGCACCACGTTCGTCGAGCCGCCGAGGGCCATCGCCAGCGCGATCGCGTTCTCGAACGCCTCCCTGGTGAGGATGTCGCGGGTCGTGATGCCCTGACGCAGGAGGTTCACGACGGCCTCGCCCGAACGGTGGGCGTAGTAGTCGCGGCGGCGGTCGGCTGCGGGCGGGGCGGCCGAACCCGGGAGGCTGAGCCCGAGGGCCTCCGCCACGGAGGCCATGGTGTTCGCGGTGTACATGCCGCCGCACGCGCCCTCACCGGGAGCGATGGCGCACTCGATGCGCTTGAGGTCCTCCTCGCTCATGAGGCCGGCACGGCAGGCGCCGACCGCCTCGAACGAGTCGATGATCGTGACGTCCTTCTCGGTGCCGTCGGAGAGCTTGACCCAGCCGGGGGCGATCGAGCCGGCGTAGAGGAACACGCTCGACAGGTCGAGGCGCGCGCTCGCCATGAGCATCCCGGGGATCGACTTGTCGCACCCGGCGAGCAGCACGGACCCATCCAGGCGCTCGGCCATCATGACGGTCTCGACCGAGTCGGCGATCACCTCTCGTGACACGAGGGAGAAGTGCATGCCCTCGTGGCCCATCGAGATGCCGTCGGACACCGAGATCGTTCCGAACTGCAGCGGGTAGCCCCCGCCGGAGTGCACGCCCTCCTTCGCGCCCTGCGCGAGCCGGTCGAGGCTCAGGTTGCAGGGAGTGATCTCGTTCCAGCTGGACGCGATGCCGATCTGCGGTTTGTCCCAGTCCGCGTCCCCCATGCCGACGGCGCGGAGCATGCCTCGGGAGGTCGTGGCCTCGATGCCGTCGGTGACGACGCGGCTGCGGGGCTTGATGTCGATGGGCGCGCGGGTGGAGGGATCATGCGAGGACATGACGAGAGTCTATTGCTGTGCGGAGGTGCGTTCGTCCGCGAGCGCCTCCAGAAGCGCAGCGATCTGTTGTGGACTGTCCACACGGAGTGTCGCGGCGCTCTCCCCCGGACCCACGCGGACGCCGAGGTCGCCGGCTCCGAGCACGCGCATCGCGTCCTCGTCGGTGACATCATCGCCGGCGAACAGGATGCCGGTCGCGTCGAACCGCTGCCGGAGGGCTCTCATCGCCGCGTCCTTGCCCTCGGCGCGGGAGGAGAACTCGAGCACACGGTGTCCTGCACGTCGTCGCCAATGCGGGAACCGCTCGCGCACCAGCGCGTCGATCTCCGCGAAGACACGCTCCTCGGTCTCGGGGTCCGCCCGACGCGTGTGCACACCCATGCCGAAGGTCTTGGGTTCGAACTCCGCGCCCTCGTAGCGGTCGATGATCGGCTTCGCGGCGGCCCAGAGCTCTTCGCGCGTGCCGTCCTCCTCGGCCTGACCTCCCGCGTCGGTGTCACCCTCGCCGGGGAACCAGTATTGGACGCCGTGCGATCCCGCCAGGGCGATCGCCGAGTCGTCGGTGTGCTCGGTGATCACCCGGAGGTCGTGCATGCTGCGCCCAGACACGTAGGCGACGACGGTGTCGGGCAGCGCAGCGAGTCGTTCGACCTGGGCGGTGACCTCCGGCAGCGCCCGCGCCGCCATCGGTTCGGGGACGAGCGGGGATGCGGTGCCGTCGAAGTCGAGCGCGACCACCAGGCGCGGTGTCGCGGCCAGCGCTTCGAGATCGGCGTCAGCGGTTCCGGGGGTCCAAGGGCGCGTCACGGCGTCTCCAATCACAGCGGGGTGAACCGCGTATCGCGGGGGTCGGGGGATGTCAGCGGGCCCGCACTTCGGCGAGTGCGGCGAGGAACGAGGAGGACCAGGCGTCGACGTCGTTGTCCAGGACACGTCGGCGCAGAGATCGCATGCGACGCCCCTGTTCGGCTGGGGGCATCTCCACCGCCGTCATGATCGCGTCCTTGAGACCCTCGATGTCGTGCGGGTTGACGCGCACGGCCTGGCGCAGCTCGTCCGCGGCCCCGGTGAACTCGCTCAGCACGAGCACACCACGGTCGTCGACGCGGGTGGCGACGTACTCCTTGGCGACGAGGTTCATCCCGTCCCGGAGCGCGGTCACCAGCATCACATCCGCAGCGAGGTAGAGCGCGACCATCTCCTCGCGGGGATAGCCCTGGTGAAGGTAGCGGATGGCGGAGTGGCCCATCGTGTCGGTGTCGCCGTTGATCCGGCTGACCGCGAGTTCGATCTCGTCCCGCAGATGCACGTAGGCGTCGACGCGTTCACGGCTGGGGCTCGCGACCTGGACGAGGGTCACGTCCTCGACCTTGAGTCGTCCTTCCGCGAGCAGTTCGCCGTACGCCTTGATACGGTGCCGGATCCCCTTGGTGTAGTCGAGCCGGTCGACTCCGAGCAGGATGCGCTTCGGGTTGCCGAGGCTCGCGCGGATCTCGGCGGCGCGCGCACGCACGTCCTCGCGCGCAGCGAGTTCGAGGTACGGCGTGGTGTCGATGGAGATCGGGAAGGCGCGCGCCAGCGCGGTGCGCACACCGTCGCCCTCCGGGACGGCGATGTTCGGTCCTTTGACCTCGTAACGGAGTCGACGGCGGACGGCCGTGAGGAAGTACGTCGCGTCCTGCGCCCGCTGGAAGCCGATGACGTCCGCCCCGAGCAGGCCTCGCAGCACCTGGTCGCGCCAGGGCAGTTGCGCGTAGAGACCATGTGCGGGGAACGGGATGTGGTGGAAGTACCCGATCGTGACGTCGGGGCGGAGTTCGCGGACCATCTGCGGCACGAGCTGCAGCTGATAGTCGTGCACCCAGACGGTGCCCTCTTCGGCCACGACAGCGGCCGCCGCCTCGGCGAACCGGCGGTTCACCGTGACATACGCCTCCCACCACTCGCGGTGGTACTGCGGCGGAGCGATCACATCGTGATACAGGGGCCAGATCGTGTCGTTCGCGAAGCCTTCGTAGTACTCCGCCACCTCCTGGGCGCTCAACGCGACCGGAACGAGGTCGATCCCGTCGGCTTCGAACGGAGCGAGGTCGACATCGGCCTGCCCCGGCCAGCCCACCCAGGCGCCGTTCGCGGTGCGCATCATCGGCTCGAGAGCCGCCACCAGCCCCCCGGGGGACGTGCGCCAGATCTCCTCGCCGTCAGGTCCCTCCACCCGGTCGACGGGCAGCCGGTTTGCGACGACGACGAAATCTGCAGCGGTCAAGTGGGGGCTCCTCACGCCAGCGGTTGACTCCAACCTATCGAGGAAGGCGCGATAGTGCCGCCGTGGCCTCAGCCCTTGACAGGTCGGCCGGCGGGATGCTGTGCGCTGAGGAACCAGTTCGCCACGCCGGCGGCGAAGGCGATGAGAGCCGCGACCATCGGCAGGACGAGTGCCGCGGAGGTACCGATGCTCTCCGCGATCTCCCCCGCGACGGCCGCACCGATCGACTGCCCGACGACGACTCCCGAGCCGAGCATCGTCATCACGGTCGCCGAACGGCCGCGCGGGCTGCGCGCGGCGCCGAAGCTGTACTGGGTCACCAGGGTCGGGCCGATGCCGATCCCCATGATCGCGAGCGCGACCATCATGGTGCCGGGAGAGTCGACGAAGCCGAGCAGCAGCGTGCCCGCCAGCAGGATGCCCGCGAAGACGAGCCACCGAGCGCGCATCGAGAACCGGGCGGGCAGCCAGGCGACACCCAAGGCGAGAAGCGCCGAGCCGACGCCCATGACCCCGTAGAGGAGACCGGCCTGCTCCGGCGCACCTCGGTCCGCCATGAACGACGTGAGCGAGGTGAGCATCGTGCCGAAGAAGATCCCCACCCCCAGTATCCCGAGGACGACGATCAGCACCGCGGGTCGGAACAGCTCGGAGACGGCCGACGGCGCGTGGCCGTGCGCGTCCCGATCCTGCGAGACGTGGCGGCCACTGGGGTGCAATGCGAAGGCACCGACGAACACCACAGTGAGCGCCGCGGCTCCCACCAGAGGTGCCCATGGCGCGATCGCGGACGCGAGGATGCCGACCAGGAACGGCCCGAACACGAACACCGTCTCGTCCGCAGCGGACTCGTACGCCATCGTCCCCGAGACGGTCTTGTCACGTCGGGATTCGGGCATCCGCTCGCCGATGATCGTGACCAGGCGCGACCGCGAGAGCGGGGCCACCTGCGGGGCTGTCGCACCGATGCCCACCGCCGCCAGAAGCACGAAGCCGTCCGACGTCGCGCCGTAGACGACGGCGGTGAACAGCAGGAGCATCGCGCCGTTCGCGAGAGCGAGCACCACGAGTACGACCCGCTGGCCGAAGCGGTCCGCCGCGGCGCCGAGGAGCGGACCGAAGCACGCGGTCCCCAGCCCGACAGCGGCCGAGGTGAGTCCGCCGAGCGAGAGGGAGCCGCGCGCCGAGACCACCACGGTCAGGACGCCGACGACCATCATGGCGAACGGGAGCCGCGCGATGAAGGCGATGAGGAAGTAGGGCAATCCCGCGAGACGGAGAAGGCTCGGTTCGGAGGTGCGCTGAGGTGCTGTTGCGTGTGTCATGGCTCTCACGCGTCGACGACGCGGTGTCGGGTGCCGCCGCTGTCCGTCGGATCGCCGACGGCCGGTAGATACACGGTGTGCGGCCGCGGGCGAGCCGCGACGGTCCCAGGATAGCGGACGCTCCCGAGAGCCGGCCCTGAGACGATCGATGCGCGACGGGTCTAGTCTGGCGTCACCCCGCACCCACGCGTTCCGAGGAGGATCCCCGTGCCCACAGCGCCGCAGGCCGCCGTCCCGACCCTCGATCTTCCCGCGCGGTCGCAGCGCGTGGGGAGTGCGAAGACCTCTCCGGTGCGGGACCTGCTGGCACTCACGCAGCGTCCAGAGGTCATCTCGTTCGCCGGAGGACTCCCCGCACCCGAGCTGTTCGACCTCGAGGGGATCCGGAGCGCGTTCGATGCGGCACTGAAAGCCCCCGGTGCGCTCCAGTACTCCACCTCGGAGGGAGACCCGCGCCTGCGGGACGAGATCGCAAGGCGCTACACCGCCGGCGGGCTTCCCACGGAGGCCTCCGACCTGATCGTCACGACCGGCTCGCAACAGGGTCTCGGACTCATCTCGACGGCGCTGATAGATCCGGGCGACATCGTGCTGGTGGAAGAGCCCTGTTACCTCGCAGCGCTGCAGACCTTCGCGCTGGCGGGTGCTCGGGTGATCGGTGTTCCCTATGTGGACGACGAACTCGATCTCGACGCCCTGGAGCAGCTCGCCGCCGAGCACCGGCCGCGGTTCTTCTACTCCGTGCCCACGTTCCAGAACCCCACCGGCCGGACGCACGATGTCGCGGCCCGCAGCGGGATCGCGGACATCGCTCGACGCCGGGGGTTCCGCATCGTCGAAGACGAGCCCTATCGCGAGCTGCGTTACTCGGGCGATCCGCTGCCGTCGCTCGCCGAGTACGCGCCGGAGCACGTCATCAGTCTCGGGAGCTTCTCGAAGGTGATCGCCCCCGGCCTGCGCATCGGCTGGGTCAGGGCGACTCCGGACATCCGCCCCTCGATCACGATCGCCAAGCAGGCTGCGGATCTCCACACCTCGACCGTCGACCAGGCGGCTGCAGCGCACTACCTCGCCTCCGGCCGCAGCGATTCCGCGCTCGCACGCATCCGGGAGGCGTACGCGGCTCGACGTGATGCGATGCTCGATGCCCTCCCCGAAGCACTGCCTCCCGGGAGCACGTGGAACCGACCGGACGGGGGCATGTTCGTCTGGGCGCGACTGCCGGAGGGGCTCGATGCCGCGGAGTCGCTCTCGCGTGCGTTGACCAACGACGTCGCCTACGTCCCCGGCCTCTCGTTCTACTCCGGAACCCCGGATCCGCGGACGCTCCGTCTGTCGTTCACGACGTACACCCCTGCCAGGATCACCGCGGGCTTGTCAAGGCTCGGTGCGAGCTGGGGTACGGGAAGGTAGCGTTGGGGAATGCGCTACCTCTTCAGCACCGGACTCGTCGCTGCGATCTCCGCAGGGATCTCGCTGTTGCGGGGCAGCCGCGAACAGCCCATCACGTGGCGCGCCATCCTCTCGTGGGTGAGTTGGGGCATCACGATGGCGCTGGCCGTGGGTGCCGTGGTCGATATGAACCGCGAACGACGCGGCGTGCTCGTCGATGCCGACTCCCCGCAGTCCGTCAAGAAGGCGAAGAAGGCCCAGCGACTCCAGTTCCGCTCGCAGAAGGCGCTTGCCGACACTCAGGACCACGCCAAGGACGCTCGGCGCTGACACCGGGCGCCCTCGGCCTAGGACTCACCGCGTGAGGATCAGCGCTTCTCCCTGACCTCCGCCACCGCACAGCCCGACCGCCGCGGTCCCGCTCCCTCGGCGCACGAGTTCGTGGACGGCGTGCACGACGAGGCGATTGCCCGATGCACCGATCGGATGTCCGATCGCGATGCCCCCGCCGTGCACGTTCACGATTGCGTCGTCGAGGCCGAGTTCGACCTGTGACCGCGCCACGACGGCGCCGAAGGCCTCGTTGATCTCCACGACGTCGAGCTCAGACGGAGCGATCCCCTGCTTCTCGCACGCGCGCTCGATCGCCCTCGCCGGCTGGGCCTGCAGCGAGTTGTCGGGTCCGGCGGTCTGACCGCTCGCCCCGATCGTCGCGAGGACCGGCCAGTTCCTGCTCTCGGCGGTGCGCCGCGTCGTCACGACCACGGCGGAGGCGCCGTCGGAGATCTGAGAGGAGTTTCCCGCCGTGATCGAGCCTCCCTCGGTGAAGGCCGCTCGAAGCCCGGCGAGGGTCTCTTCAGTCGTGTCGGGGCGGACGCCCTCGTCCTTCGTCACACGCACGGGCTCGCCGCGCCGCTGCGGCACCTCGACGGGGACGATCTCCGCGTCGAACACTCCGGCTTCCTGTGCCGCGGCCGCGCGTCGGTGCGACAGCGCCGCGACCCGGTCCTGGGCCTCGCGCGTGAGCTCGTACCGCGCGTTGTGCCGCTCGGTCGAGGCGCCCATGCTCTCCCGGTCATAGGCATCCGTGAGTCCGTCGTACGCCATGTGGTCGAGGACCTCCACGCTGCCGTATGTCCAGCCGTCCCGCGATCCGATCAGCATGTGCGGGGCGCGGGTCATCGACTCCATGCCCGCAGCGACGACGACCTCGGCATCGCCCGTGCGGATCATCCGTGCCGCGTCGATGATCGCGGTCAGGCCCGAGAGACAGACCTTGTTCACGGAGTGCGCCGGCACGTCCCAGCCGATACCGGCGCCGATCGCCGCCTGACGCGCCGCGTTCTGTCCAGAGCCGGCGGCGAGCACCTGCCCGACGATGACGGCGTCCACCGCCGCCGGGTCGACGGCACCCTGCGCGAGGGCTCCGCGGATCGCGAGAGCTCCGAGCTGCGGGGCCGTGAAGGCGGCGAGCTGGCCCTTCAGCCGCCCCTGCGGGGTGCGCGCCGCAGCGACGACGACGACATCGTTCTCCGTCATGATTCCTGGGTCCTTCCGTTGAGTAGAGCGGGGTCGAGGGCGAGCGGCGGCTCCGTGGCGGTGATGACCTCTTCCACGGTGACTCCCGGCGCGGTCTCGACGAGCACGAGTCCTGCGGCCGTGACGTCGATCACGGCGAGGTCTGTGATGATCCGGTCGACCACTCCCCGACCGGTCAACGGCAGGGAGCACTCGTCCACGATCTTCGCGGTGCCGTCCTTCGCGACGTGCTCCATGAGCACGATGACCCGACCGGCTCCGTGCACGAGGTCCATGGCGCCGCCCGGTCCCTTGACCATCTTGCCGGGGATCATCCAGTTCGCGAGGTCGCCCGTCGCGGACACCTGCATCGCACCGAGGATCGCGGCATCGATCTTGCCGCCGCGGATCATGCCGAAGCTCGTCGCCGAGTCGAAGAACGCGGCGCCTGGCAGCGTCGTGACCGTCTCCTTGCCCGCGTTGATGAGGTCCGGGTCGACGGCGTCCTCCCGCGGGTATGGGCCGACCCCGAGTATGCCGTTCTCCGACTGGAGCACGACCGTCACATCGCTCGGCACATGGTTCGGCACGAGCGTCGGAAGGCCGATGCCGAGGTTGACGTACGAGCCGTCCAGGAGCTCCGCGGCCGCCCGCGCGGCCATCTGGTCTCGGGTGAGTGCCATCTCAGACTCCTTCCGTGGCGACGGTGCGCCGTTCGATGCGCTTCGGGATGTCGACACCGACCTCGACGATGCGATGCACGAACACACCTGGCAGGTGGATCGCGTCGGGGTCGAGTTCGCCAGGCTCGACGAGCTGCTCCACCTGGGCGATGCAGATGCGTCCGGCCATGGCCGCGAGCGGGTTGAAGTTCCGGGCGGATTTGTTGAACACGAGGTTGCCGTGCCGGTCGCCGCGAAGCGCGTGCACGAGCGAGAAGTCGGTCGTGATGGCCTCTTCGAGAACGAAGTCACGCGGAGTGCCGTCGACATCGAAGGTCCGCACGTCCTTCACCGGCGACGCGACCGCGACGCTGCCGTCAGGGTTGTATCTGCGCGGCAGTCCTCCCTCGGCGACCTGGGTCCCCACTCCTGTCTGCGTGTAGAACGCGGCGATGCCGGAGCCTCCTGCTCGGAGCTTCTCCGCGAGGGTGCCCTGCGGCGTGAGCTCGAGTTCGAGTTCGCCACTCAGGAACTGCCTCTCGAACTCCTTGTTTTCCCCCACGTACGACGACGTCATCTTGCGGATGCGCTGCGCGGCGAGCAGAACGCCCAGCCCCCAGTCGTCGACGCCGCAGTTGTTGCTCACCACGCTGAGGTCCTTGGTCCCCTGCGCGAGCAGCGCCTCGATAAGGGCGATCGGGTTTCCGGAGAGCCCGAACCCGCCGACTGCCAGCGAGGAGCCGTCCGGGATGTCGGAGACGGCTTCGGCGGGAGAGCCCCATTGCTTGTCGATCACGTCTGCTCCTTCGGAATCGTGTCTTCTCCCAGCATCCGCCCTCCGCGACCACCCGCCCCCGTCCGATCTTGCGATGTGGGCAGATCCGGACATAGGGTCCACGATATGGAACCGACCTCCCGCTCCGTGCCCGGTGCGCAGGCGATCGCCCGCGCGGCGCGACTGCTCCGCCTCGTGACCGCCGCCGGCGCCGACGGAGCGACGTTGCAGGAGCTCGCCCGTGCAGCCGACCTGTCGCGCTCGACCGCCCACCGGCTGCTGAGCGCCTTGAAGCTCGAAGGACTCGTCGACCGGGAGGACGAAAGCACCAGGTGGATGCCCGGCCCCGAACTCTTCCTCATGGGATCCGTGGCAGCCGCACGATATGACGTGACGGCACTCGCGCGCGATGTGGTGCGCTCTCTCGCCGTCAAGACCGAGGAGAGCGCGTTCTTCTCGGTGAGGAGGGCGGACGAGACGGTGTGCCTTCTCCGCGAAGAGGGTTCCTTCCCGATCCGCTCGTTCGTCCTGAGCGAAGGCGTCAGGTTCCCCCTGGGCGTCGCCAGCGCCGGCCTGGCGATCCTGTCGTTCCTTCCCGACCACGATGTGGACAGCTATCTGGAGGGACACCCTGAACTCGAGGGCCGGTGGGGACGCTCACACCGTCCATCCGCTCTGCGCGCGCGCCTCGCCGAGACCAAGGAGCGCGGATATGCGGTGAACCCCGGCTTGATCGTGGAGGGCAGCTGGGGAATCGGGGCCGCGGTGTTCGATCGTTCCGGGCGCCCGGAGTGGGCGCTGAGCCTGACCGGAGTCGAGTTCCGGTTCGGGCCCGATCGCATGGCAGACCTCGGACGCACCCTCCTCGCCCACGCGCACCAGCTCTCGGCCCGGATCGCCGGCACCCGACGATAGGCCAAAATGCATACCATCGGGTATATACTTGTTGGTATGAATCGCTCGGAGGTCATCTCGTCCCTGGTCCTCTCGGGGTACGCACTGGGCCGCATCGCCGCGCAGGACGCCGGCAACGAGGCCCCGGCCGCCCAATGGCGCGTCCTGAGTCTGCTGGAGCAGGCGGGGTCTCGCCGAGTGGGCGAGCTCGCCCTGGCCGCCCGCACCACGCAGCCCGGCATGACGCGCCTCCTCGGCGGTCTCGAGCGCGAAGGACTCGTCCTCCGCTCCCCCGACCCCGACGATTCTCGAGCGACGGTCGTCGACATCACACCCGGGGGCGCTTCGGCACTCGCGGAGTGGCGCACGGAGTTCCGCGAGACACTCGCCCCGAGGTTCGCCGCGCTCACCGATGACGACTGGTCGGCCCTCACCCGCGCTGCGGAGATCCTCGCCGCGCACACCACTGATCGAACAGGAGAACCCCGGTGAACACCCCCGCCACCCCCTCGGTGTGGAAGCAGCCGGCGCAGGTGTGGGCGGTCGCCTTCGCCTGCGTCGTCGCCTTCATGGGAATCGGCCTCGTCGACCCGATCCTCCCCGCCATCGCGGAGTCCCTTCAGGCGTCACCCGTCGAGACGGAGCTGCTGTTCACCAGCTACCTCCTCGTGACGGGGCTGGCCATGCTCGTGACCAGCTGGATCTCGAGTCGCATCGGTGCGAAGGCCACACTGCTCATCGGCCTCGCACTGATCGTCGTCTTCGCGCTGCTCTGCGCGCTGAGCGGCAGCGTGGACGCGGTGATCGGTTTCCGCGCAGGCTGGGGACTCGGCAACGCCCTCTTCATCTCCACCGCCCTCGCGACCATCGTCGGGGCGGCGTCCGGCGGAAGCAGCGCGGCGATCATCCTGTACGAAGCGGCGCTCGGTCTCGGCATCGCTGTCGGCCCGTTGCTGGGTGGCCTCCTCGGTGAGCAGAGCTGGCGCGGGCCGTTCTTCGCGGTCGTCGCCCTGATGGCGATCGCCTTCATCGCCGTGCTCGTTCTCCTCCGCGGCCCTGGCGAGAAGCGCACGCCCGTCCCGTTCTCGGCGCCGTTCGTCGCTCTTCGCCGACCGGCTCTCGCGATCCTCGCCGTCACGGCACTGTTCTACAACATCGGCTTCTTCGTGCTTCTCGCGTTCTCCCCGTTCCCCCTCGGCTTCGGCGCAATGGGCATCGGGTTCACGTTCTTCGGCTGGGGCGTGGCACTGGCGGTCACGAGCGTCTGGGTGGCGCCGGTCCTGATGCGCCGGATGGCCCGCACGCGCATCATCCTCGGCGTACTGCCGCTCCTCGCCGTCGACCTCATCGCCGCTGGACTCGTAGTGGGCAGCCCCGCGGCACTCGTGACGTGCATCGTCATCGGCGGCCTACTCCTCGGCGTGATGAACACCGTGCTCACGGAGGCCGTCATGGAGGCGACCGACCTTCCGCGCTCCGTCGCATCCTCTGCCTATTCCGCGGTGCGCTTCCTCGGCGGCGCGATGGCTCCTCCGATCGCCGCACTGCTGTGGCACGCGTTCAACGCCACGGTGCCCTACCTGTTCGCCGCGGCTTCGGTGCTGCTCGCCGCGCTGACGATCTTCCTCGGGCGGCGTGTGCTCGCTCACATCGACGATGCTCCGGCAGATCCGACCACCGAGGATGCGGCAGCGATCCTCATCGGCGACGCGGCCTGACTTCTCCGCCAGAGACCGGACCGGATCATCGCGATCCGGTCCGGTCTTCGCTGTCAGCGGTGGGTATCGTGGGGCGATGAGCGACGACGTACTCCTCCCCGAACGCAGCCGACTCGTGCGCGCGCACCTGGCCGAAGCCGGGATCGAGGCCGCCATCCGTGTTCTGCCCGATTCGGCACGGACGGCAGCCGAGGCAGCGACCGCCGTCGGGTGCGATGTAGCGGCGATCGCGAACAGTCTGGTGTTCCTCGCCGACGGCGAGCCCGTGCTCGTGATGACCAGCGGAGGACACCGCGCGGACCTCACCGTCCTCGCCGCGAGCATCGGCGCCGCGGAGGTGTCGATGGCGCCGGCGTCTGTCGTCCGCGCCGCCACGGGGCAGGCGATCGGCGGCGTCGCCCCCGTCGGGCACCCGTCTCCGCTGCGCACCTACCTCGATGACGCGCTTCAGGATCACGACACGCTATGGGCAGCCGCCGGACACCCGCACACCGTCATGCCGTTGACGTTCGCCCAGCTGCAGCGGCTGACCGACGGGACGATCATCGCGGTCGCGTGACCTCGCGGACTTCTGGACCCGGCTGAAGAACACGACGCCGCAGGCACGGGCAGGCCCTGGAGCGGTCTACACCGTGGCCAGGAGCCCGGCGATGCCATCGAGAGAGCCCGGCACGAGCCGGTAATACGCCCAGGTGCCACGCTTCGACCGCGTGAGGAATCCCGCCTCGGCGAGGACGCGGAGGTGATGCGACACTGTGGGCTGCGAAAGCCCCAGGGGTTCCGTGAGGTCGCATACGCACGCCTCGCCACCCTCGTGCGCCGAGACCATCGAGATCAGCCGCAGTCTCGCGGGATCCGCCAGAGCTCGCAGCGTGCGCGCCAGGGACTCCGCGTTGTCCTGCGCTATCGGTTCCCGCGTCAACGGAGCACAGCACGCTTGAAGATCGCGGACAGGGAGCAGTTCACCGACGGGCATGAATATAGACTCTCATGAATATTGACAGTCGTCTATGTTTATCGCACACTGGCTCATGCATCGATAGACATCGATGAAAGGAGGTGAGCATGATGGATACCGACACCCTCTGCATCGAGCTGGGCTGCCCGCCCGAACTCGACCAGGAGTGCTGCCCGCCGGGCTGCTGCTGACATCGCCGGTCGTCCCTGAGTGCACCAGGGACGACTGCACACGCCTCGACCAGAAAGAGACCGAAATGCGCGAGACCCCGACCGTGCTGTTCGTGTGCGTCCACAACGCCGGCCGTTCGCAGATGGCCGCAGCGTACCTCCGTGAGCTCGCAGGCGAACGGGTGCGCGTCCTCTCCGCAGGCAGCGAGCCCGCCGACCGGATCAACCCGGTCGCGGTAGCGGCGATGACCGAGGACGGCATCGACATCACCGAGAACACCCCGCAGATCCTCACGACCGACGACGTGCGGGTCTCCGACGTCGTCATCACGATGGGGTGCGGCGACGCCTGCCCGATCTTCCCCGGCACGCGCTACGAAGACTGGCAGCTGGACGACCCGGCCGGCCTCGACCTGCCCGCCGTGCGCCCCATCCGCGACGACATCAAGCTCCGCGTCACCGCCCTTCTGGACGACCTCATCTGACCGTTCCCAGTGAGGCCTCGATAGACGCAGAAAAGCCTCGGAGACTGGCGAGAGTCTCCGAGGCTTATCCGTGCACCCCCTGGGACTTGAACCCAGAACCCACTGATTAAGAGTCAGTTGCTCTGCCGATTGAGCTAGAGGTGCCTGGCCCGGGATAACCCCGACCGAGGAATTACATTACCAGCCGCGCGGCCCCACACGAAATCGTGGCGCCCCCGGGCGCGCCTCACCGGCGCTGACGTCGAATCCTGGCCTTTAGGCTCTCCGACGCCGTGATGGCGACGACTATTCTGAGAGGGTGACCGCCTCCCCCCTCACCGATGACCTGCGCCACGATCTCGATCTCGCGCTCCGCCTCGCGGATGCCGCCGACGCGCAGTCGCTCCCCCGGTTCGAAGCGGCCGACCTCGAGATATCGACCAAGGCCGACAACTCCCACGTCACCGACGCGGACCTCGCGACCGAACGGGCCATCCGCAGCATTCTCGAGGCCGAACGGCCCGATGACGGGATCTTCGGCGAGGAATTCGGCGCGCAGGGAAGCACACACCGGCAGTGGATCGTCGACCCGATCGACGGGACGGCCAACTTCCTGCGCGGAGTCCCCTTGTGGGGAACGATGATCGCCCTGGCTGTCGACGGCGTGCCGCAGGTCGGCGTCGTCAGCATGCCCGCGCTCGGGCGTCGTTGGTGGGCGGCCACGGGCGCCGGGGCGTGGACAACCGTCGGAGCCGAACCCCGTCGAATCCAGGCCTCCGCGGTGTCGTCCCTCGACGATGCGAGCGTGAGCTTCCAGAGCATCGCACAGTGGTCGGATGCCGGGCGGCTCGACTCCCTGCTGAAGGTGGCCGGTCACGTCTGGCGCGATCGCGCCTACGGAGATGTGTATTCGTACATGCTCCTCGCCGAAGGTCGACTCGAGATGGTCGCGGAGTTCGATGTCAAGGAGTACGACATCGCCGCCGCCGTGCCGATCGTCCGGGAGGCGGGCGGCAGGATGACCGCGGCCGACGGGACTGAGACGATCTCGGCGCGCTCGACGCTGGCGACCAACGGCCGTCTCCACGACGACTTCCTGCAGCTCATGAACGACTGATCCGAACCACGAGGCCCGCGATGATCCCCCGCATCACATCCGCCGCCGCGGGCGTCCTGCTGATCATCGTCGTGCTCGCAGGGTGCGGTGCACCCGCAGATCCATCCGCGACCCCGACGCCCGACGGGATCGTCCGAACGCCCGCGCCGACGCCCGCCCCTGTGATCTCGAGCGCCCCTGAGATACCCGCGGCAGAACTCACCTGCGAATCCATGATCTCCGACGGAACGGTCGCCGCCCTCACGGAAGCCGGGTGGACATCGCAGCCCAAGGAGTTCATCGTCGGCGGCGTCGAGCTCACGGACGGCATGCTGTGCTTCTGGGCCGACTACAGCGTCGCCTCCGATCACGGTCAGCTCTATGGGTGGTCGGCGTTGAGCGCGGATGATGCCGCGGACGCTCAAGCAGGTCTCCTCGCCGAGGGCTGGAAGCGCGAGGACGGTCCGGATGGGGTGTATTTCACCGAGGACCCGCAGTACGCCATGGGCCTGGATGACGACGGGTACGGGATGACGTACCTGTTCGGAGACGGTTGGGTGAAGTTCGCAGACACACGGCAAGGTCTGATCCTCGTCGAGTGGGCGGGCTGACGGCACGCGAACCCCCGGCCCTGATACTCTCTCCTCGCACCGAGACGTCACGCTGACGGGGCGCCCCATCCACCGAAGGATCCCCATTGTCTGAAGACCGCGCGCTCGCCGAGCGTTCCGCCATCTCTCGCCGCACCCTCCTCGGCGCAGCCGCCTGGTCCGTTCCCGTTGTCGCTCTCACGGTGGCCGCTCCAGCACGCGCCGCCAGCGGAGGCCTACTCGACGCCGACGAGGTCGTGCTGACCTTCACCGGCCCGCAGTGGAGCTCCGAGTTCGCGTTGAGCGGGCAGCTCTCGATGTCTCCGGCTGCGTCGTCCCCCACAGACGTGACGGCGACCATCACGTGGCAGGGCACGGGCGCGAACGCCGGTGCCGAAGGGCTGTACCTCTACAAGGGCAACATCCCCGGTGGAGACGCCGGCATCATCGGATGGACCGTTCTGTAGGGGGCACCAGACGATCAGCTTCATCGCACGTTCGTGTTCGGCACCACCGTCGCCCCGGACGCTGCGGCGGTACCGACGGTGTCGAGCTATGACGGGGACACCGCCAGCGCTTTCATGTTCGGGGCCGAGACCGCGAACGGCGGAAGTGCCTTCTGGGACGGCATCATCACGATCCGGTTCTCCGCGCCGGGGTATGCCGACGCGGTGCTCACCGCGGCCTATACCCAGGACGTCTGAGCCGGGTCAGCCGACAGGTCAGGAAGGCTCGCCGAGCTTCATATGGAGCAGCGGATAGGGACGGCCGGCTTCGTCGGTCTCGCTCCGGTCGACGACCTCGAATCCGCGGTGGAGATAGAAGCCGACGGCTGAGTCGTTCTGCTCGTTCACATCCACCTTGGTGACTCCGTGCTCGGTGATCGCATGACGCAGAAGGGCTGTGCCGATGCCGCCGCCGCGCTGTGCCGCGTCGACGAAGAGCATCTCAAGATTCCCGTTCAGGACTCCGGAGAATCCCGCCGGTCGACCATCGAGGTCTGCGACCGAGAGAGTGACAGCCGGGAAGTAGTCGGACTGCAGGTGGCTCTGGATCTCGTCGCGGTGAGCATCCGTGAGGAAGGGGTGTGTCGCATCCACGGCGCTGCGCCAGATCGCAACGAGTGCCGGATACTCCGCAGCTCCGATGGAGGGCCGGATACTCACTGCGGTCATGATGCGTTCCCTCCCGGGCGCAGAGTGGTCATCCATTCAGTCTGGCATCGTTCGCGGGTCGTTCACACACGGCAGCGACCCGATGCCAGACCCCGCCAGATCGCGAGCAAGACACACCCCGCCCGAAATCAATCGCCCTTCAGCGACGCGCGGCGTCAGCCGACGCACCATCGTCAAGGGAGCGGCGTGGTCCGCGCCGGTGATCGCCGTCGCGATCGCGACCCCGCTGACAGCCGCTTCCGTCGGCGTTGCGGGGCCGGCGGTCATCGCGACATCGGGGAGCCCGACCGACACCGTCACCCTCACGACGCCGTGAAGAATCTCTCTGTGATGCATGACCTGGGGGCGGGTGTCGAAACGGGGCTACCCGAAGCGGTCCGCACCATGGTCGCTCCCGCGATCATTCCCTGAACCGGTGCCCTCAGCAGACACGAGACCTCCGAAGGCGTTCGACGTCACCGGGGAGGCCGCGACTGCAGATCGGGGACGCAGCGGCCGGGTCCCGTGACCGTGGACCTCGGCTACCCGTGGCAGAAGACCCCCGCGCGGCGTTGCCGGCGGGGGTCTTCTGTTCATTCCATGTATCGCTAGGGAACCCGCGAGCCGGAGGTCTTCTCGCTGAGGAACTCCGACGACAGCGACGTGTTCACGTACGTGGGAGTCAAAGCTCCGCCGCCCGAGGGGTACAGCCACACGACCGGAAGCGGCACGGTGTTCGCCGCTCCGTTGAGGATGCCGGCGTACGTGTACTCGACCAATCCAGAGGTGCCCTCGGCGGGAGGTGCGCCGACCCGCACCCAACCGTTCAGAGCGCGCTCCTCCAGCCGGTAGCTGGTCGGATCGGAGACGCCGTTGCCGGCACCCCACTGCACCGTCACCGTCACCGTTCCGGAGCGGTACGTGCCTGCGGGCACGGAATCGCCGGTGTCTGGATCGAACGCGTCGAACCCGACGTTCTGGCCGGTGTTGACCTGGACGCGGTTCGGCTGAGTCAGCGTCCACGTCTGCACGGATGTGCCACCCTGCCACACGGACAGTCCGCCGCCGGGAGCCGGCTGCGGCTCCGGGACGCTGGCCGCTGCGAGCGGTGTGGCCACGACGGCCGCGACGACCGGCACCGACCATGCGGCGGCCTTGACGACCGTGCGGCGGTTCACGCGCACGGGCGTGGTCGCGCTGCGGATCTCCTCTGTCATTGGTTCTCCCCTGAGTGCATCGCGTGGACGTTTCCGCGCGTCGTGCTCAGTGTGTCGACCGATGCAGGTGACGTTCCGTGTCCACGTGAGAGACGTCGTCTTCGGTGCGCATCTCGTCGAGTTCGGTATGGGAACGACCGGCTTCCTGAGCGACGCGTCGTACTCGACCCGGAGAAGCAAACCCTTCCTGAGCGAAGGCTCGCGCGAGACTCGAGTCGTTCGAGAACCCCGAATGCTCGGCGATCGCAGAGACCGTCATGACGTCATACGCCCGGTCGGTGAGGAGCCCCGCAGCGTGCTCGACCCGTTTCCGGCGGATCTGTCGGCCCACGGTGGTAGAACGGGCAGCGAACGCACGTTCCAATTGCCTCAGCGAGATGCGCACGTCTCTTGCCACCACGCGAGGAGACAGCTCGAAGTCGGACAGACGCGCCTCGATGACTGCGACAGCGTCGGCGAAGTGGTCACGGGTGCGCGCTCTTGGCCGGGCTTCGCCGCCTTCGACAGAGACTCCGATCACCATCTCGATCAGCAGCCGCTCCAGGTAATACGTCTCGAAGCTGCCGAGCGCATCCGGGGACGTCGTCGCTTGGCGGGCGAACGCGAGCGTGGCCTTCAGCAACGCGCTGTCGGGACGTACCGGTCGGACCTCGCTCGGCGCGGGAGCAGCAGTCGCAAGCCCTTCTGCGGGCACGAGCACAGAGAAGAGTTCGAGGTTTGCTCCCACGGCGGTCGGTGGAAGAATCTCATGCCTGACCAAGAAGGCATCTCCAGGCGCGAATCGACGCGCCCCACCCGCCGAGGCGACGTCGATGCTCCCGCTCTCGACCATATGCAGGCCGACCAGCTCTGAATCGCCGGGAAGCGGCGCTGAATGAAGATCGACAGACGCGACGAACTCGCGGACCTTGATCGCGCCGAACGTCGCGATGGTCCGCTGGCTTCTCAACGGCATGTCGCATTCCCCCACGCGCGCTTATCGAGCGTGCTCCCCTGATCCCCAGATGCGAAACCGTCCTCGACTCCACTTCAACTGATCGTAGGGGTAATAGTGACAAAAGACATCTCACCCTTGGACCAAAGTCCATTTCGGGGAAGCATGCCTCGCCGGGCCCATCCCGCGCGACTTGCGCCACAGTCGTCCACAACGCAAGAAAGGCCCGCCTCCCTAGTGATCACTAGGGAGGCGGGCCTCTTGTTGAGTGACAACGGCTTGGTGGAGCTGGGGGGAATCGAACCCCCGTCCAACGCTGAGTCTCCACGCCTTCTCCGGGCGCAGTCTGTGAATGCGTTCTGCTCGGCTCCAACCTTTGTCACAGACACCTAAGTCGACGAGCCCAGCCTGGGAAAAGTCCCACGTGACGTCCAGACGCCGTCACGCAGCAAGATTCCTAGATGACGCCAGGATCCGTATCGGAATCACATACGGCCTGACGGACTATCGGGCTCGCTTATGCAGCGAGGGCGAAGTCGTTGCGCTTGGTTTCGGCAACTATTTTTTTGCAGAGAGCGTTTACGAGATAACTCTGCATCCTCGGCCCGCTTCTCGTGGATTCACAGGCGCTGTCGAAACCGATCAGCCCCGTGGTCCTTCTCTCGAAGGAGCCGCTGTCACACTGTGGAATTGTCATCTCGAGCGTGAAACACCCGAGCATCACAGACTACAACGTTCGACGCCGCTGCGCCATTCCGCGCTGCTCCTACGGCAGGCGTAGAGTCGCCCCATGAGCGAAGTCACAATCACCGTCCGAGGAGAACACGAAGCTCGCGTCGCCCCCGAACGCGCCACGGTCCGCGTGAGTGTGCGGACCGAAGGCGCCGGGCGCCAGGAGGTCGTCTCGAGCGTGATGCAGCTCGCCGAACCGATCCGCAACAGCATCACCGAACGTGCGGACGGCGGCGGCGTCGTCGAGTGGAGCAGCACGCAGCTGGCCGTGCGGGCGGAGCGCCCGTGGAACAGCGAGGGCAAACGCCTCGCGCCCGTCCACCACGCGAGTATCGACTTCACGGCGACTTTCGCGGATGCGTCCGAACTCTCGCTCTGGGTGACGGACGTCTCCGCGTCGGACGGAGTCGAGGTGGGCTGGGTCGACTGGCACCTCACCGCGGCGACTCGCACGCGCGTCGAGCAGGAGGTTGCGGCCGAGGCTGTCCGCGTTGCCGCGATCCGCGCCAGAGCGTACGCGGGGGCTATCGGACTGAAAGACATCATTCCCGTCGAGATCGCCGATGTCGGGTTGATCTCGACGGGTCAGCCGTCGCAGGGGGCGCCTCTGATGAAGGCTCGTGGCGGAGTCGCATTCGCGGCCGATGCCGCACCGGCGATGGAATACGAGCCACAGGAGATCGTCATCTCCGCGACAGTCGAGGCGCGGTTCCTCGCGCGTTGAGGGGTCAGGCCGGCGTCGCGAAGGGCGCGAGCTCGGCAGCGAGACGCTCGGACACACGAGCGTGCACAGCCGTACCCGCTTCGCGATGATCCACCGAGAGCAGCATGCCCGTCTCGTGGATCGCGGCGACAAGGTCGCCTCGGTCGTACGGGATCACCGCGTGGACTTCGACGGCGGGCTTCGGAAGCGCCTCCTCGATCACGGCTCGCAGTTCGGCGATGCCCTCGCCCGACCGGGATGACACGAAGTGGGCGTGCGGCTGAAGGCCACGGAGCACCAACCGCTCATCGTCGTCGATCAGGTCGGCCTTGTTGAAGACCACGATCTCCGGGAGGTCTCGCACGCCGACGTCGCCGAGGACATCGCGGACCGTCTGCAGCTGGCCCGCCGGGTCGGGGTGAGATCCGTCCACGACGTGGAGGACGACATCGGCGTCTCCGACCTCCTCCAGCGTCGAGCGGAACGCCTCGACGAGTTGGTGAGGAAGGTTGCGCACGAAGCCGACGGTGTCGGTCAGCGTGTAGACGCGACCGTCCTCCGTCTCGGAACGCCGCACGGTCGCATCCAACGTCGCGAACAGCGCGTTCTCGACCAGGACGCCGGCGCTGGTGAGGGCGTTGAGAAGACTCGACTTGCCGGCGTTCGTGTATCCCGCGATCGCCACGGAAGGGATCGTGTTGCGCTTGCGCTCTGCACGCTTGGCCTCGCGCGCAGGACCGAAGTCGCGGATCTGTCGCCGGAGCAGCGCCATCTTCGTGCGGATCCGCCGACGGTCGAGTTCGATCTTGGTCTCACCGGGACCGCGGGATCCCATTCCCGCACCACCCGCGCCGACCTGGCCACCGGCCTGGCGGCTCATAGAGTCACCCCAACCGCGCAGTCGCGGCAGCAGATACTCGAGCTGGGCGAGTTCGACCTGAGCCTTGCCCTCTCGGCTCTTCGCGTGCTGGCTGAAGATGTCGAGGATCACAGTGGTCCGGTCGATGACCTTGACCTTGACCACGTCTTCGAGAGCGCGACGCTGGCTGGGGGCGAGTTCGGTGTCGGCGATCACGGTATCGGCACCCACCGCGGCGACGATGTCCTTGAGCTCCTGCGCCTTTCCTCGTCCGAGATACGTCGCGGCATCGGGGTGCGGCCGGCGCTGAAGAACACCGTCGAGCACCACAGCTCCCGCCGTCTCCGCCAGTGCAGCGAGTTCACGCAGGGAGTTCTCCGCGTCTTCCTGCGCGCCCTGGGGATACACACCCACGAGGACGACGTTCTCGAGACGCAGCTGCCGGTACTCGACCTCTGTGACGTCCTCGAGTTCCGTCGAGAGTCCACCCACGCGGCGGAGCGCGTGGCGATCCTCGAGATCCCATTGCACGCCGTCCGTGTCGCCGTGAGAAGCGGTGGACTCGTCCTGCAGCGCCTGAGCTGCGCCGAACACGTGGACGTCCGAACGCTTCTCTGCGTTGGCGAGCACGCGATCGACAGTGTGGTCGTCGGTGGAGGGGGTTGTGGTCTCCGTCATCCGTTCCTTGTCTCTGGGTTTCATAGCGAGCCTTAACCTTAGCCCGCGCAGTCCGGTACGCTCGCCGTATGGGGTCCGATCACTACTTCACTGCGGCCCCGGCAAGCCCCGAGAATCTGCGTAGGATCCGCGTCACGCTCGCGGGTCGTGAGCTGGAAGTCACCACCGCCGGTGGCGTCTTCAGCCCGGATCGTCTGGACGCCGGCACTGCAGTGCTCCTTGCCAACATGCCCCCGGTGCCCCCGGGCGGCGACCTTCTGGACCTCGGCAGCGGCTGGGGACCGGTCAGTCTCTCGATGGCCCTCGCCGCACCACATGCGACGGTATGGGCCGTCGATGTGAACGAGCGAGCCCTCGATCTCGTCCGTCGCAACGCGGCGGCTCTCGGGCTCACCAATATCAACGCATCACTTCCCGACGATGTTCCCGAACACATCTCATTTCGCACGATCCGCTCCAACCCGCCCATCCGTGTCGGCAAGAACGAGCTGCACAGCCTGTTGGAGAGGTGGATCCCTCGACTCGATGAGCGCAGTGACGCCTGGCTCGTCGTACAGCGGAACCTCGGCGCGGATTCGCTGCAACGCTGGATCGGTTCCACGTTCCACCCCGGGTACAGCGTCTTCCGCACCGCGACGGGCAAGGGCTATCGGATCCTCAAGGTCCGCAAGCACGGGACGCCGCCCACGGAGCCGATCGCTCTCTCAGGACTCTGACCGCAGTCGGGCCCCAGCCTCGCCCGCCGAGCTCGCCTCGATCAGAGCAGATCGATCTCTCCGCTGAAGACGAGCTGAGCCGGCCCGGACAGGGCCACGTGCTCACCGTCCTCAGCAGGGAACATGCGCACTCCGAGCGTTCCGCCCGGCACCTCGACCTGCCAGTTGTTCGGGGCGCTTTCGCCCGCCCAATAGCGGACGGCGAGTGCGGTCGCCGCGACGCCCGTGCCGCAGCTGAGCGTCTCGCCCACCCCGCGTTCGAAGACGCGCATGCGCACATGCCCGACGCCATCGCGCACCAGGGGCTCGCCGGGCACGACGAACTCGACGTTGGCGCCCGCCGGCAACGACGGGTCGAGTTCCGGCGCACGGTGAAGCTCCAGCGAAGCGAGCTCGAACTCGGACGCGAGCGCCACGACGACATGCGGGTTGCCCACGTCGATCCCCAGGCCAGGGCGCGTGACCGAGAGTCCGTCGACCCGCACGAGCGGGTCGTCGCCGGAGAGCTTCCACCGCCCGAGGTCGACCTGGTAGCCGGTCGCGCTCCGCGTCACATCGCGCACGCCGGCCCGAGTGCCGATCGAGAGCGTCGAGCCGGGCTCGATGGTCGCCAGGCCCGCGCGCACGAGATAGTGCGCGAAGACACGGATACCGTTGCCGCACATCTCCGCGATGGATCCATCGGCATTCCGGTAGTCCATGAACCACTCCGCCGCAGGCTCTTCCGCCAACGCGGCGGCACCATCGGCGATCGCCGAAGAGCGCACGACACGGAGGATCCCATCCGCGCCGATACCGAAGTGGCGGTCGCAGAGCACCGCGACCTGCTCGACAGAGAGGTCGAATGCCCCGTCAGGGTCGGCGATGATGATGAAGTCGTTGCCCGTACCGTGACCCTTGGTGAATGCGACCATGCCCCCAGTCTAGAGAGCGCCACTACCCCTGGGAGACGACGGCGTAGCGCCCGCACAGGAAGTTGCGGTTCTGCGCCACCTCGAGCAGCTCCAGGTCGAGCCGCCGCGGCAGCAGCGGAGCCCCGGCTCCCAGAGTGACCGGCGCATACTGCACCCAGACCTCGTCGAGCAGCCCGGCATCGGCGAACTGGCCGGCGAGGTCTCCCCCGCCCACGACCCAGATGTCCCGCTCCCCCGCGGCCGTGAGCATCTCGGTGTGCACGCTCTGCACGGCACCCTGAGTGAGACGCACATTCGCGCTCTCGGGAAGCTCGAGCGCACGATGCGTGAAGACCCAGGTGGGTTGACTGTAGCCCCAGCGCCCCTCTTCATGCCTCATCACCCACTCGTACGTCGAAGCCCCCATCGCCAGCGCGCCGATGTCCTTCTCGAAGGCGTTGTATCCCATCGGTCCGTCGGGATCGACATCCTGTGTCAACAACCAGTCGAGCGAGTGCTCTTCGGTCGCGATGAAGCCGTCGAGGCTGGAGGCCGTGAAGAAGTGAGTGCTCATGCGACCAGCGTGCCACCGGCCTCCGACACCCGGTCGCGCCGGGAGCGGGGTGAGGTCAGGCCTGCAGAAGGGTGTGCGCGTCGGCGGGCGCATCCCACCAGCGCAGTTCCGGATACCGCTTGAACCACGACACCTGCCGCCGCGCATAGCGACGCGTGAGCGCCTGGGTCTGTGCGATGGCCTCGGCCGCGCTGAGAGTTCCGTCGAGCTGGCCGAGCGCCTGCGCGTAGCCGATGGCCCGCGGAGCCGTCGCGCCCCGTTCGAGGCCCTGCTGGCGGAGTTCAGCGACCTCGTCGATGAGGCCGGACTCCCACATCCGCTCCACCCGGGCGTCGAGCCGTGCCACGAGGTCGGCGCGGTCGACGTGGAGGCCGATCAATCGCGTGCGCGGATGCCACAGGACAGGGCGCTCGGGCAGTGCCGCGCCGTGTGTGCTGCTCCCCTGCTCCAGGACCTCGAGCGCCCGGATGACCCTCCGGCTGTTGCGCGGGTCGACCTTCGCCGCGGCCTCAGGATCCTGCGCTCGAAGGCGGGCGAGCAGATCGGGAAGACCGACCGATTCCAGCTCCTGTTCGAGCCGCCGACGGATCTCCGGGTCGCGGGGCGGGAAATGGAACTCGTACACGACGCTCGAGACGTAGAGGCCGGAGCCGCCGACCAGGATCGCGTCTCCCCCGCGTTCATGGATCGCCTTGATCGCCGCACGCGCCTCGGGCTGGTACCAGGCGACGGCAGCCTCTTCGTGAACCTCTCGGACGTCGAAGAGGTGGTGGGGTATGCCGCGCCGCTCGGCGACGGGCAACTTAGCCGTGCCGATGTCCATGCCGCGATACAGCTGCATCGCATCGGCGTTCACGATCTCCACCGGGTTGCCTCGCGCCCTCAGTGCGTCGGCGAGATCGAGCGCGAGATCGCTCTTCCCAGTGCCGGTCGCGCCGACTATCGCCCAGAGGCGCGGCTCGCTCACACTCCGACGCGAAGAGTCGGAAGACCGAGGGACACAGCTCGGGATCCACCCTCGGCCGAGGGACTCGGCACCGCACAGGAGTCGGCCTGCGAGCGATCCCAGGCGTCTCCTCCGCGCGTGCGACGAATCCGCAACGGAGCCCCGGTGGGGTCGTCGGCGAGCAGATGGAACGGGGCGCCGTGCGTCACGGTCACCGTGACGACGTCGCCTGGTCGCGGAAGGTCCGAGTTCTCGGGGACCTGGAAATGCACCAGTCGATTGTCTTCGGCGCGGCCCGTCAGCCGGTGGGTCTCGGCGTCCTTCTTGCCCTCACCGGTCGACACCAGCACCTCGATCTCGCGGCCGACCTGCTTCTGATTCTCCTCCAGCGAGATCCGCTCCTGAAGTGCGATCAGACGGTTGTACCGCGCCTGGACGACCTCCTTCGGCACCTGGTCTTCCATCGTCGCTGCAGGTGTTCCCTCGCGGATGGAGTACTGGAAGGTGAACGCCGCAGAGAAGCGCGCCTGCTCGACGACACGCATCGTATCGTCGAAGTCCTCCTCGGTCTCGCCCGGGAAACCCACGATGATGTCGGTCGTGATCGCGGCGTTCGGGATGCGGGCACGCACCCGATCCAGGATCCCGAGGAATCGCTCGCTGCGATAGGAGCGCCGCATCGCCTTGAGGATGCGGTCGCTGCCGGATTGCAGCGGCATGTGCAGTTGTGGCATCACGCTCGGCGTCTCGGCCATGGCGTCGATCACATCGTCGGTGAAGGCCGCCGGGTGCGGGCTGGTGAAGCGGATGCGCTCCAGCCCGTCGATCTCACCGGCTGCGCGCAGCAGCTTGCCGAATGCCTGACGATCTCCGAACTCGACACCGTAGGAGTTGACGTTCTGCCCGAGGAGCGTGACCTCGATCGCGCCATCGTCCACCAGCAGGCGTATCTCGTTCAGGATGTCTCCGGGGCGACGGTCCTTCTCCTTGCCGCGCAGGCTCGGCACGATGCAGAACGTGCACGTGTTGTTGCACCCGACGGAGATCGACACCCACCCGCTGTGCGCGGAATCACGTTTGGTCGGAAGCGTCGAAGGGAAGACCTCGAGCGACTCGAGGATCTCGAGCTCAGCGTCGCCGTTGTGCCGCGCACGCTCCAGCAGCCCCGGCAGCGAGCCCATGTTGTGCGTGCCGAAGACGACATCGACCCACGGCGCCTTGTCGAGCACGGCCTGCTTGTCCATCTGAGCGAGACAGCCGCCGACGGCGATCTGCATCCCCTCTTTGCGGCGCTTGACCGAGGCGAGGTGCCCGAGAGTGCCGTAAAGCTTGCCGGCCGCATTGTCGCGCACCGCACAGGTGTTGATGATCACCACGTCGGCTTCAGCGCCGTCCAGTGCCCGAACGTAGCCGGCGCTCTCCAGGGAACCGGAAAGACGTTCGGAGTCGTGCACGTTCATCTGGCACCCGAAGGTGCGCACTTCGTACGATCGCTGTCGGCCATCGACGTCGACGGCCGCCGACGAAGCGCTGATGATCGTCGGTTCGCTGCGCGGAATAGTCATGATTGATCCATTGTACGAGCCGCCTCCGGCCACAGCCGCGCCGTTCTCTCAGTCGGAATCGACGAAACGGACGCCGGAGGTCGAACTGCCGAACGTCGTCTCCCGCAGCGCTGTCTTCGCCGCCTTCATGGCCACCGCACCGTTGTATCCGCGCCGCGACAACTGCCCCACCAGACGCCGAAGCGCGGTGTCATGGTCGAGCCGACTCAGGGAGCGCGCTTTTCCACGGACGAAGTCGAGCGCTCGCTCGTCGTCGTCATCCGGTAACTCGTCGAGCGCCCTGTCGATCACATCTCGAGGGATGCCGCGTTGGGCGAGCGCGCGCGACAGGGCGACTCTCCCCTGCCCCTTCCGCTCGACTCCCGACGCCACCAGGACACCGGCGAGGGCCTCGTCGTCGAGGTAGCCCCGACGACAGAAATCGTCGATGACGTCGTCGACGGTCCCCGATTCGAGTTCGAAACCGCGCAAGACCTGCCGGGCCTCCGAGACGGAGAGCGAGCGAGCGCGCAACTTGCGCACGAGAGACTCTTCAGCCGCGACGCGTGCCTCGTCAAGAGACTCCCCGTCGTCAGGCGCCGCATCCTGTCCACTCAGCGCCCGAAGACGAGAAGCCTCGGCCACAGTCGAGTGCGGCGACTCCGACCCGGGCCTGCGGGACCCCCCGCGCGCCGGATGACGGTCGCTGGGGCTGCCCCCATCGACCGCACCGGACGGGTGCACTGCGCTGGACGGGGTGTCCCACGTCGAGCGCCAGACGCCGGCATCTCCGGCCCGAGGCGATGAGACGTCTGCAGCACGCTCTTCCTCGACGTGAGAACTCTCGGGCTTGCGGTCATTCCTCCTCGAGGAGCCACCGAAAAGGGGGGTGATGGGGGCGATCCGATCAGGATCGCCCCCACGCTCGTCGTTCATCAGGCCGGACGACGCTCTGCGAGCTCGTCAGCGGCCGCGGGAGCCGCGACCTGTGCACCGATGCCGAGCTTCTGCTTGATCTGCGTCTCGATCGCCAGTGCGATGTCCGGGTTGTTCAGCAGGAACGTACGTGCGTTCTCCTTGCCCTGACCCAGCTGATCGCCGTCGTAGGTGTACCACGAGCCCGACTTCTTCACGATGGCGTGCTCGACACCGAAGTCGATCAGGCTGCCCTCGCGCGAGATCCCGACCCCGTAGAGGATGTCGAACTCGGCCTGCTTGAAAGGCGGAGCCATCTTGTTCTTGACGACCTTCACCCTCGTGCGGTTTCCGACGGCGTCGGTACCGTCCTTGAGCGTCTCGATACGACGGATGTCCATGCGGACGGACGCGTAGAACTTGAGCGCCTTGCCACCCGCGGTGGTCTCGGGCGACCCGAAGAACACGCCGATCTTCTCGCGGAGCTGGTTGATGAAGATCATGGTGGTGTTCGTCTGGTTCAGACCACCGGTCAGCTTTCGCAGTGCCTGCGACATGAGTCGGGCCTGCAGGCCCACGTGCGAGTCACCCATCTCGCCCTCGATCTCGGCTCGCGGTACGAGCGCCGCGACGGAGTCGATCACGATGAGGTCGATCGCACCGGACCGGACGAGCATGTCGGCGATCTCGAGGGCCTGCTCACCTGTATCGGGCTGCGACACGAGAAGTGCGTCGATGTCGACGCCGAGCTTCGCCGCGTAGTCGGGGTCGAGCGCGTGCTCGGCGTCGATGAACGCTGCGATGCCACCGGCGCGCTGCGCATTTGCGATCGCGTGCAGAGTCAGTGTCGTCTTACCCGAGGACTCAGGTCCGTAGATCTCGACGATTCGGCCACGCGGGAGGCCTCCGACGCCGAGGGCGACATCGAGGGCGATGGAGCCGGTGGGGATGACGGCCACGGGGGCGCGCTCATCGCTGCCCAGCCGCATGACCGAGCCCTTTCCGAACTGGCGGTCGATCTGGGCGAGGGCGGTCTCGAGGGACTTCTCGCGGTCGGCGGGTGATGGCATGATGTGCTCCTTCTGCGCGCGTGGTGCCGCCTGTAGGCTGTCGCGGCGCTCCCGGCTGGGAGCAACTCTCCGACAAGGCGTATGGCTCTTCGGCCTGCTCTCCACCGTAGGAGGGGCCACCGACAACGACTCGGCGATCCCACCGGAAGTGCAGATCGGCTTCTCTGAACCACTTGTGTAGAAGACTACGCTCGTTTCGAACACATCTTCGACGACACGCCGAAATCATCTCGCGCTGTACCGTACGTTGCGGACGTGACGCGAATCGGCTCAGCGCTTGCGAGGCTCCTGCCGGCCCACGCCGTAGCGGCGATCCTCGGGGACATCCATCTCGGTGCAGAGAGCGAGCCAGATCTCCCTGGGTGGGGTCCCGTCGGCGAGAGCCTCCACCGCAGTCCGGCCCCGGAGTGCCGTCAGCCCGAGATCGTTCACCAGCGAAGTGGCTCGCGCCTGGAACTCCGTATCCACGGCACGAAGGAACTCGCTACGACGCATCGATTCCCCTGGTGGGAGGTCAGTGCAGCGAGAGCTGCGGCTCGACCGAGGCGACGAGATCGTCGGGAACCACGTCGGGGAACACCTGGATGCCCTCGAGCACGGAGATGCGGTCTCCGACCTCGCGCATGATCGTGGAGATGGGCACATCGAGCGCATCGGCGACGGATGCGAGGATCTCGCTCGACGCCTCTTTCTGACCTCGCTCCACCTCACTGAGGTAGCCGAGCGCAACCGATGCCTTGCTTGCGACCTGCCGGAGCGTGCGCCCCTTCTGCAGGCGGAAGTCCCTCAGCACATCGCCGATTTCCTGTCGTACAAGAATCATCGGAACCTCCTCCCCAAGTGATCGATCGAGGTCTCCCCCGATGAGACAGCCAGTCTAATACCCCTGGCATGCACAGAATCTACCCCTGCACTCTGTGGTTTGAATGTGAGCACATCTGAGATAACCCCGGCGATGCCCACACTATTCCGCAAGAGTCTCGAGCACCGCGTCGAGCGCGGCATCCACCGTCTGCGCGCGTATCTCTTCACGATCTCCGTGGAAGAGGAACGCCTTCGTCCGCGAGGTGAACGGCGTCACGACACCGATGTGCACAGTCCCCACCGGCTGGCCGTCGGGCGAATCGGGACCCGCGATCCCGGTGGTGGAAACGCCGACGTCGGCGCTCCTTCCCTGCACCCGCACGACGCGGCGCACACCGTCGGCCATCTGCTCGGCCACCCTGGGATGCACCGGTCCGTGCGCCGCCAGGAGCTGCCCCTCGACGCCGAGAACTGCGGCCTTGACCTCCGTCGCGTATGCCACGACTCCGCCGAGCAGCACAGACGATGCGCCGGGGACCGAGACGATCTCCGCGCACAGCGCACCTCCGGTGAGCGACTCCGCGACGCCCATCGTCCAGCCGCGCCCGCGCAACGCCGACAGCACGGCGTCGGCGACGCTCATGCCCGCTTCTGTCGGGATCCGCGCACCTGGGCGACGATGTAGTCGACACCGCTGGCCACTGTGAGCAGCAGCACGATGATCATCAGGACGAACGTGACCAGCGTCCAGGCCTCGAGTCCGATCAGGACATGGAGCGGAAGCAGCGCCCAGCCGAGGGCGACGCCCTGGAAGGCCGTCTTGATCTTGCCCATCCAGGCGGCGGCGACGACGTGCTCACTAGCGACCATGAGGCGATGAACGGTGATCCCCCACTCACGCACCAGGATGATCGCGACGATCCACCAGTTCACCTCGCCGAGAATCGCCAACCCGATGAACCCCGCACCCGTGAGCAGCTTGTCGGCTATCGGATCCCAGAGCTTGCCGAAGTCGCTGACGATGTCGTACTTACGCGCCAGGTACCCGTCGACCCAGTCGGTGGAGATGCCGACGATGAAGAGGACCGCTGCGGTCCAGCGCAGTGCGGGTGCGACGTCCCCATACGTTCCACCGAGCAGCAGGAGCACGAAGAAGATGACCGCGAGCGGGATGCGCGCAACCGTGATGGCGTTGGGCAGCTGCCGGGGAATGGCCATCAGTCGCGTCCCGTCAGACCCCAGGCGTCTTCGTCGCCCTCGGTTTCGACCTCGGGGAGACCCTCGTACTGCGCGGCGATCGGATCGTGCGCAGCGGGCAGAGGCGGGACGGGAGGGGCTGCTGGCGACGCGGAGCCGGACGGAGCCGCGGGGACGTCCTCACCACGCAACTTCGCCATCACCTGCGGCAGCTGTTCCGCTGTCGCGAGCACGTCTCGCGCCTTCGACCCCTCGGAGGGTCCCACGATCTCGCGGGACTCCAGCAGGTCCATCAGCCGGCCCGCCTTCGCGAATCCGACACGCAGTTTGCGCTGAAGCATCGACGTCGAGCCGAACTGGGACGAGACGATTAGCTCGGCGGCCGCGAGCAGCAGCTCCAGGTCGTCTCCGATGTCCTCGTCGACTTCCTTCTTCTTGGTCGGTTCCAGAGCCTCCTGCACGTCGGGACGATAGTCGGGACGGGCCTGACGCGTGACGTGCTTGACGACCGCGTCGATCTCCTTCTCGTCGACCCATGCACCCTGCAAGCGGAACGGCTTGGAGGAACCCATCGGCGAGAACAACGCATCACCCTGACCGATGAGCTTGTCGGCTCCCGGACTGTCGAGGATGACGCGGCTGTCGGTGACGCTGGTCACAGCGAACGCGAGTCGGGACGGGACGTTGGCCTTGATGAGGCCGGTGACGACATCGACGCTGGGGCGCTGCGTCGCGAGGACCAAATGGATGCCGGACGCGCGCGCGAGCTGGGTGATGCGGACGATCGAGTCCTCGACATCACGCGGGGCGACCATCATGAGGTCGGCGAGCTCGTCGACCACCACCAGCAGATAGGGGTACGGCTTGAGCACCCGCTCACTGCCGACCGGCACCTCGACCTCGCCGGCACGCACCGCGCGATTGAAGTCGTCGATGTGGCGGAACCCGAACGACGCGAGGTCGTCGTACCGCATGTCCATCTCCTTCACGACCCACTGCAGCGCCTCGGCGGCCTTCTTCGGGTTCGTGATGATGGGCGTGATCAGATGCGGAACGCCCGCGTAACTCGTCAGCTCGACGCGCTTGGGGTCGATCAGGACCATGCGCACATCGGCCGGCCGCGCCCGCATCAGCAAGCTCGTGATCATGGAGTTCACGAAGCTCGACTTACCCGAGCCCGTCGAACCCGCCACCAGCAGGTGGGGCATCTTGGCGAGATTCGCGATCACGATGTTGCCGCCGACGTCCTTGCCGACGCCGATCGTCATCGGGTGGGTGCTCTTCTGCGCCGCGGGCGAGCGGAGCACATCGCCGAGGGCGACCATCTCCTTGTCGGCGTTGGGAATCTCGATCCCGATCGCGCTCTTGCCGGGGATGGGCGAGAGGATACGCACGTCGTTCGACGCCACAGCGTAGGCGAAGTTGTTGCTCAGCTGGAGGATCTTCTCCACCTTGACCCCGTGCCCGACCTCGACCTCGTACTGCGTGACCGTCGGACCGCGGGAGAAACCGGTCACCTTCGCGTCCACCTTGAACTGCGTGAGCACGCTGGTGATCTGCTCGATCACCTTGTCTGTGGCTTCGGACCGCAGGACAGGGGGCGGACCTTCGACCAGGAGACCCGGAGAGGGCAGGATGTACGGAGCGACCGGCGCCTGCGGGCCCCGGTCGCCGGGACCTTCGGTGCCGAACCCGTCGAGGCCGGGGAGCTCCGGCACCTCGCCGGTGTCGGATGAATCATCGAGGAGGGCGGTGGTCTGCTGCTCGGCGAGCGAGTCGGCGACCGAGCGGACGTCGGACAGCACCTCGGTCGCGGCGTCATACGGGTTCTCGACCACGACCGCCTGGTCATACGCGGGCGTCGGCTCCGATGTGGTGAGCAGCGCGGTGATGTCGTCGGACCCGAGCGTGCCCTCGTCGGGATCCTCTTCGCGTCCCGTCTTGTTCCGGCGCCACCAGGGCAGCACGTCGGGGTCATCGACCTTGTCGGCGTCGTCGATCGCCGTCGCGTCCGCCGAAGGCTTCTGGGGGCGCTCCGCGTCGAACATCCACGCGTAAAGGTCGCCGAGTCGAGAGCCGATGCGATTCGGGGGCGTCTTCGTCAGGATGAGAATGCTGAGCACTGCGAGGAGGGACAGGATGACGTACGCGGGGATGTCCGTCAGGTACGTCAACGGCTGACCGACCAACCACCCCAGCAGACCTCCGGCCTCACTGAGCGCGGGCATGCCCTGGTTCGGATGCGGACGGGGCCCTGCGACGTGGAAGATGCCCGACAGGGCGAGGACGAACAGCCCGAAGCCGATACCGATGCGCCCGTTGTCGTGCACGGAAGAGGGATGGCGGAACAGCCACCCCGCGAGGAGCAGAAGCAGCACCGGCATGATGAAGGCGACGCGCCCGACGAAGAGGCCGACGGAGTAGGCGCTGATGTTCGCGGCGACCTCGTTGCCGATGAAGAACCACTCGTTCACCGCACCGAGCGCGGCGAGCAGCACCAGCAGGAAGGGGAACCCGTCTCGGCGGTCGTCCTTGTCGAGGGTCTCCGGTCCGAACGCCCGGAAGAGCCCGCCGACACCGTGTGCGAGTCCGGCCCAGGCACGGACAGCGACGGAGGGCTTGTCGGCCTCGTCGATGTACTTCTTCGGAGCGGGCTGGGCCTTGGGAGCCGTCTGCCGCTTGGGGCGCGACGGTGCGCTGGTCGACGCGCGCTCAGTCTTCGTGGAACTCCTGGCCATGCTCTCACGTTACGGCCAACACCCGACATCCCCGCGCAATGACGCGGCTTTCCGCGGATCCGACGTGCTCGATCAGGCCGTCCGGCGCGCCATTGTGTCGCGGGTTGCGCCCTCGGCCACCACGGCGAATCCCTCGGCGCGATACAAGTTGCGAGCGAAGTTGTCGCGCTCGACGCTCAGACTGATCCGCGCGTGCCCCTGCGAGGCGGCGAGCTGGATGAGACCACGTAAGAGGGAGCGGCCGACCCCGCGTGCTCGCCAGAGCGGATGCACACCGATGATCAGTTCGGGCACCGCGACTCCAACGAATCCGAAACCCGGCGCGTTCTGCGGGAGCATCCGATACCACGCTGCGCCTACAGGAACGCCACCGAGCTCGGTCGCCACGAGACCGTCGTCAGCCGCTCGCTGCCACCCCGCGAGATACCGCCGATGCTCCGACGACATCAGCACCTCGTGCCGCGGTCGCAGTCCCCCGGCGCGCCAGTTCGCCGCCTCGACGAGCATGTCGCCGAGGAACACCGCATCGGTCTGCGCGGCCCGACGGAGGGCGAATCCGCTGTCCATGACGAGAGCCTAGGACGCGGGTGTTACGTCACCATGTCGGGCAGCCGTGAGTACCGGACACGTCGTCGGTGATGTAGAGTACTTCTCGTTCGCAGTATCATGTTACATATCAGGAGGAAAGATGTACTGCTGCTTCTATTTCATCCAGGCGCTCCTCAACTGCTTCTGCGGGTCCGCCGGCGGTTCCACGGGCGGATCGACGGGCGGCTCGGGCGGATACGGGGGCTACTGACCGCGGCCGTACTGCCATGTCACAGCTGAGGGCTCTCGGCGAGACCGGATGGTCTCACCGAGAGCCCTCGGTCATGTCTGCTGCTATGCCTCGATGACGAGCGGGACGATCATCGGGCGCCGGCGCAGGCGCTGGTTCACCCAGCGGCCGATCGTCCGCCGCACGATCTGCGACAGTGCATGGGTGTCACGGACGCCGTTCCCGGACGCTTCCTTGAGCGCCGCCACGATCTTGGGCGTGACGTCGTCGAACACCGCGTCGTCCTCCGCGACACCGCGCGCGTGGATCTCGGGGCCGGAGATGATGCGACCGGTCGCCGCGTCGACGACCACGATCACGGAGATGAAGCCCTCCTCCCCCAGGATCCGCCGGTCCTTGAGGTCCGCGTCCGTGATCTCGCCGACCGTCGATCCGTCGACGTACACGAATCCGAGGTCGAGCTGACCCGTGACCCGCGCGACGCCGTCCTTGAGGTCGATCACCGTGCCGTTCGAGGCGATCAACGTGTTGTCCTCCGGGATGCCCGTGTCCTGAGCGAGCTTGGCGTTCGCGATCAGATGCCGGTACTCGCCGTGCACCGGCAAGACGTTCTTCGGCTTCAGGATGTTGTAGCAGTAGAGCAGCTCACCCGCCGCCGCGTGGCCGGAGACATGCACACGAGCGTTGGCCTTGTGCACGACGTTCGCGCCGAGCTTGGTGAGGCCGTCGATGACGCGATACACGGCGTTCTCGTTGCCGGGGATCAGGCTCGAAGCGAGGATCACGGTGTCCCCTTCGCTGACCTCGATCGCGTGGTCCATGTTCGCCATCCGGCTGAGAACAGCCATCGGCTCGCCCTGAGATCCGGTCGACATGTAGACGATCTGCTCATCGCGAAGGTCGCGCGCCTTCTTGAAGTCGATGAGGACACCGTCGGGCACCTTCAGGTAGCCCAGCTGCTCCGCGATCGTCATGTTGCGGACCATGCTCCGACCGAGGAAGGCGACGCGACGACCATGGGCGGCAGCGGCGTCGATCACCTGCTGCACGCGGTGGACGTGGCTGGAGAAGCTCGCGACGATGACACGCCGGGGCGCCTTGCCGATCACCTGATCGAGCACGGGTCCGATCGACCGCTCGGTCGGGGTGAAGCCGGGGACATCGGCGTTGGTCGAGTCGACCAGGAAGAGGTCGACTCCCTCTTCACCGAGCCGTGAGAATGCCCGCAGGTCGGTGATCCGTCCGTCCAGGGGCAGCTGGTCCATCTTGAAGTCGCCGGTCGCGAGAACCATGCCCGCGGGAGTGCGGATCGCGACCGCGAGTGCGTCGGGGATCGAGTGGTTGACCGCGACGAACTCCAGGTCGAAAGGTCCGACCCGCTCCTCCTGGCCCTCTTTGACCGTCAGCGTGAAGGCCTTGATGCGGTGCTCCTTGAGCTTCGCCTCGACCAGCGCGAGCGTGAGGCCGGAGCCGATCAGGGGGATGTCGCTCTTCAGGCGCAACAGGTACGGGACGGCGCCGATGTGGTCTTCGTGTCCGTGTGTGAGCACCACCCCGACGATGTCGTCGAGTCGGTCGCGGATCGGCTCGAAGTCGGGGAGGATCAGGTCCACGCCCGGCTGATGCTCTTCCGGGAAGAGGACGCCGCAGTCGACGATCAGGATCTTGCCGTCGTACTCGAACATCGTCATGTTCCGGCCGATCTCGCCGAGACCGCCGATCGGGATGACCCGCAGCGTCCCTTCATCGAGAGCGGCCGGTGCTACCAGGGGAATGGACATGCTGTCTCCTCAGTCGGACACTCCGCGCGTCCGTTCGTTCATGGTGACGCGGCTCAGCGCGTCGTGCCGTGCACCTTCGGCAGGGCACCACCCGCAGCCGCATTGCGGTCGGGTCGGAAGTTCGAGAAATCGGCGCCGGGGACGTTCTTGACGAGATCGAGCTCATCCTCGATGAGCGCGGCCTCCCATTCCTCGGGGCCGACGAGGGGAAGACGGACGCGCGGGCTCGAGATGCGGCCGAGTCCGTGCAGGATGTACTTCGCCGCCACGGTGCCCGGCACGTGCGTCATCACCGCGCGCACGAGAGGCTCGAGACGCTTGTGCTCCGCGGTGGCGGTGGCGAGGTCGCCCGCGTTGACCGCGTCGATGATCGTGCGGTACGGCGCCGCAGCCACGTTCGCGGTGACCCCGATGAGTCCTGCTGCTCCGATCGCGAGGTGTGGCAGCACATTCGCGTCGTCGCCCGAGAAGTACATCAGATCGGTCTGGTTGAGCACGCGGCTCACCTCCGAGAAGTCGCCCTTGGCGTCCTTCACCGCGAGGATGTTGGGGTGCTTCGCGAGCCGGAGGATCGTCTCGTACTTGATCGGCACCCCCGTGCGGCCGGGGATGTCGTAGAGGATCACCGGGAGATCCGTCGCGTCCGCGACCAGACGGAAATGCGTGAGGATACCCGCCTGGGTCGGCTTGTTGTAATAGGGCGTCACGATCATGATGCCGTCGGCGCCGGCCTTCTCGCTCGCTTTGTACAGCTCGATCGCATGCGCCGTCTCGTTGGAGCCGCCGCCGGTGATGATCTTGGCTCGGCCGGCAGCGACGGACTTGCCGACTTCGACGAGCTTGAGCTTCTCGGGGTCCGTCAGGGTCGAGGTCTCGCCGGTCGTTCCCGTCACGACGATGCCGTCCGCGCCCGCGGTGATCACGTCATCGATGTGCTTCTCGACGGCGGGCCAGTCGACTTCGCCGTCGGCCGTCATCGGAGTGACGAGCGCGACGAGGACCTGTCCGAAAGGGTTGCCCGAGTGCGTCATGCTCCCAGCGTATCTGGTCGGATACCGCTCATGCGGACGCGGTGACAGGTCCGGTGACGTCACCGATGTGTCCTGCCGCGCCGAGTGGGAGCGCGGCTCGGCATACGCTCATGGGATGGGATGGGTCACGCACCGCAGCGAGTCCAAGTACGAGAACCTTTGGATCCGGGTGCGGGAGGACACCGTGTCGGGCCCGAACGGCGCCGATGGCATCTACGGCGTCGTCGCCACCTGGCATCCTGCCGTGTTCATCGTCGCGGTGGACGACGAGGACCGCATGTGCCTGATCACCATCGACAGATACACGGTGGGGGTGAGCACCGAGATCCCGGCTGGAGGCAGCGACGGCGAGGAACCGCTCGCGGCGGCGAAGCGGGAACTGCGTGAGGAGACCGGGTACGAGGCGGACGACTGGACGTCGCTCGGCTCCATGTATGCGTTGAACGGGATCGCCGAGGCGCGTGAGCATGTGTTCCTCGCGCGGGGCGTCCGGCCGCTCCCCTCCTCGGAGGACGCCGCCGCGAGTCAAGCCGAAGAGGGCATCCGGGAAGTCTCGTGGGTGCCCTTCGAACGGGTGCTCAGGATGATCGCGGCGGGTGACGTCACCGACGGCGAGACCATCGCCGCGGTCGCGAAAGCGGGCATCGCGCTCGGCAGGTTCCGTTGAGACGTGCGTCTCAGACGCGACCTCGCCTCGCCACGCGCGAGGTGAGCGAGCTCGGCAGGAAGCGGGCCACAGCCACTATCACCTTGTATCGCACCGACGGCACGGACACCGGCTTGCCACGGGCGGCATCGCGCAGCCCCGCGCGCACGACATCGCGGGCGTTCAACCACATGATGCTCGGCACGCCTTCCTGCCCGACCGCCAGCCCCATGCGCTCGTGGAACGAGGTGTGCGTGAAGCCGGGGCAGAGTGCGGTGACGCTCACTCCATCACGCGAGTACTCCGCGTCGGCCCAGCGGCTGAAGCCGATCAGCCAGGACTTGCAGGCCGAGTAGGTCGATCGGGAGATGAAGCCGGCCACTGAGGCCACGTTGATGATGCGCCCTCCTCGACCTCGCATGGACTGGAGCGCGGCGTGCATGAGACGCATGGACGCCTCGACATGCACGCGGAGGTGTCTCACCTCATCGTCGATGTCGTTGTCGGCGAACTGCAGCGGCAACCCGAAACCGGCGTTGTTGACGAGCAGATCGACGGGATCGGAGACATCACGGAGCCGCGCGGCGACCTTCTCGACATCGCCGACCTCCGTGAGATCCGCCGGAAGGACCTCGACGGCGACACCGTGCTCACGACGCAACTCGGCGGCGAGCTCCTCCAGCGGACCCGCCGAACGGGCGACGAGGATGAGATCGGCGCGACGTCGCGCGAGTTGCCGCGCGAACTCGGCTCCCAATCCGGCACTGGCCCCGGTGATCAACGCAGTGGGCATCAGCGCTCGTATCCGAGGAAGCGGTAGCGGATGTCGGAGCGAGACGTGTGCCACTCCCCCTCGTCGACGAGGCGCCAGCCGGTCTTCGGCGGCGCGTAGGCGTCTCCGGCGACCTGAAGGTCGAGCTCCGTGACCTCCAGCCGGTCGGCGTCGCCGATCACCTGCCGGAAGATCTCCGCTCCGCCGATGATCCAGACCTTGTCGAGACCGCGCACGGCTTCGGCCACCGTCGCCGCGCGGCGCGCACCCTCCTCGGCCCAGTCCTGCTGACGCGTGACCACGATGTTGTCGCGACCGGCGAGCGGACGGAAGCGATCAGGGAGCGAGTCCCAGGTCTTGCGGCCCATCACCACCGGCGCTCCGAGGGTCACTTCCTTGAAATGCGCGAGGTCCTCGGGAACGTGCCAGGGCATTCCGCCCTCGGCGCCGATCACGCCGCCGCGCGCCTCCGCCCAGATCAGCCCGACCCAGGTCATACGGCCACCGCTGCCCGGATCGGAGCATGGTGCTGGTAGGCCTCGACGACGAAGTCTTCGTAGCGGTAGTCGAGGATCGAGTCCGGCTTCCTCGCGAATCGCAGTGTCGGATAGTCGTACGGGTCTCGGCTGAGCTGTTCGCGCACCTGCTCCACGTGGTTGTCGTAGACGTGACAGTCTCCGCCGGTCCACACGAAGTCGCCCGGCTCGAGCCCGACCTGCTGCGCGATCATCATCGTGAGCAGAGCGTAGGAGGCGATGTTGAACGGGACCCCGAGGAACATGTCGGCGCTGCGCTGGTACAGCTGGCACGAGAGCTTGCCGTCGGCGACGTAGAACTGGAACAGCGCGTGGCACGGCGCGAGAGCCATGTCGGGGATATCCGCCGGGTTCCACGCCGAGACGATCAAACGCCGCGAGTCGGGAGAGCGTCGGATCTGCTCGATCACCTCGGACAACTGGTCGATGCTCCCGCCGTCGGGCGTCGGCCAGGACCGCCACTGCACCCCGTAGACAGGACCGAGGTCGCCTGACTCGTCAGCCCATTCGTCCCAGATCGTGACGCCGTTCTCGCGCAACCACGCGACGTTCGAGTCGCCTCGAAGGAACCAGAGCAGTTCGTAGGCGATCGACTTGAAGTGCACACGCTTCGTCGTGATGAGCGGAAACCCCTTCGACAGGTCGAAGCGGATCTGCCGACCGAAGACGCTCGTGGTGCCCGTGCCTGTGCGATCGGACTTGTGCGTGCCGGTCTCCAGGACATCGCGGAGCAGGTCTTCGTACGGCGTCGGGACGGCTTCGCTCATGACAGCCACGATACCGCGACCCTTCGTGTCTCGGGCGGAGCGGCGCCGGCTACGGGGCGTCCGTCATGGTGTGAAACATCGGCCCGAGGCTGTCTCCACACGGCATATCCTCGCTCTATGTCGCCCACGCTTGCCCTGGGGATCGCCGCGACACTCCTCGTGCTCGCGACGACCATCGGCATCGTGCTGCGCCGGCGCGACGGACGACGGCGCGACGGCGGCGCGCTCCGCTTCGATCCCGCAGACGCCGCCGCGGCGGAGTTCGGCGCACGGGCGACCCTGGTGCAGTTCAGCACCGAGATGTGCGCGCGGTGCCCGCAGGTGCGCCGACTGCTCGGCGGTTACGCCTCCGACCATGAAGGACTCCGCCACGTGGAGATCGATCTGACGCATCGCCCTGATCTCTCCGCCCGCTACAAGGTGCTGCAGACCCCGACCACCTTCGTGATCGACAGCTCAGGCGCGGTCCGTGCGCGATTCCACGGAGTGCCCCACCGCCATGCCCTCGCCGAAGCCCTCGCAGCCGTCTGAGTCCGAAAGTCTGGAGCACACATGAGCACGCCCGCAGGCATCGACCCCCGAGGTCCGCGCTTCGCCGCCACCATCACGGCCGTCCTGCTGCTCGCGGCGACCTTCCTCGGGCTGATCGGTATCTCGACGGCGCAGTTCCCCGGAAGCTGGTTCGCGATCACTCCGTCCTCGGACTTCGCATTCGTCGCAGGGAGGACCTGGGCCCTCCCCTCTGCAGGGTTCGCCGACCGTGTCCTCGACCCAGGGTTCCTGCTCACTGTCGTCATCGCCCTGCTGTTCCTGTGGGGTGTCGTCTCTCCCCGGACCACGCCATGGAGCGTCGTCTTCCGCTCAGTGGTGCGCCCCCGACTCGCTCCGCCGACCGAACTCGAGGATCCGCGCCCGCCCCGCTTCTCTCAGGGCGTGGGGCTGTTCGTCGTCACGATCGGACTCGCGCTGCACCTCGCCGGCATCCCCTGGGCGCTGCCGATCGCGACGGCTGCCGCCTTCATCGCCGCGTTCCTCAATGCGGCCTTCGCGTTCTGCCTCGGCTGCCAGCTCTATCTCCTGCTGCAGCGCGCCGGGGTCGTCGGGCGCGAAGCTGCAGCCTCCTGACCGCTGTTCCCCCGCGTCCGGCCGATCGATAGGCTGACCACGAGTCGATGCCGCACCCCCGCGGCGCGAGAACCGGAGGAATCATGCCCGTCACCAGCGAAGCCGCCAGCACGTGGACCGGATCGCTCATGGAGGGGTCGGGCACCGTCGCGTTCTCTTCATCGAACCTCGGAACCTTCCCGATCAACTGGAAGGCGCGTAGCGAGGGCAGCGACACCACGACCACGCCGGAGGAACTCATCGCGGCCGCCCACGCGTCCTGCTTCAGCATGGCGCTCTCGCACGCCCTCGCGGAGAACGGCACTCCGCCGGAACGCGTCAACACGACGGCCTCGGTCACGTTCAAGCCGGGTGTGGGCATCACGGGCAGCCACCTCAACGTCAACGCGAGCGTTCCGAACCTGACGCCCGAGGCGTTCCAAGAGATCGCGAACGGCGCCAAGACCGGCTGCCCCGTCTCTCAGGCGCTCGCCGGCATCGACATCACTCTCGAGGCGACGCTCGCCTGAAAGCCGCGTCAGGGTCGGCGACGAGCGAGGCGGATCGCCTCGCGGATGCTGGCCCTGGCGTCCTTACGGCGGCCGGCCGCATCCTGGACGACGCCCAGGCGGTAGCGCGCGCGCCAGTCGTCGTCGGCCGCATCCGCTTCCGAGGCGTACCGAGCGATGAGCGGATCCGCGTCTGCGCGAGCGATCCGACCACTCGGCGTGAGCTCCGTCTCGACCGGGGGCATCCCGCCTTCGGCATCGAGTAGACGTCCGAGGCGGTCCGCTCCGAAGCCGAACATCATCTCCCTGACCAACGCCCAGGCCCCGATGGGCGCCAGCACGAGGAGGGTGATCCCCATTCCGATCGACACCGCAGTGCCGACGGACATGAACATCACCGCGAGCCAGATGGCCACGGCGAGGTAGACGAGCAGCGCCGCAGCCATCAGGCCGACGCCGATGCGCGACATCACGATCGGATGCCGATGTCGATCATGTGCTCGAGGCCCACGACCACACCCGTCGCGTTGAGCGCGAAGGGCACGGCGAGCCGGATTCCGGGCGCGTAAGCCAACGCCGAGTCGGTCGTGTCGTGAGTGAAGGTGAGCGACTCGCCGGGACCGGAGAGGATGACCTCCTGCTTCGCGACCACGCCAGGGCGGCGCAGCGAATGGATCGGCACGCTGCCGACCTGCTGTCCACGCGCGCGCTGATCCGCATGCGGCGCACTGACGGGCCCGTTCTCCGCCCGAGCAGCGGCGATCAGTTCCGCCGTCCGCACGGCGGTTCCGCTCGGAGAGTCGATCTTGGTCTCGCGGTGTGCCTCGACGATCTCCGCCGAACCGAAGAACGGGGCCGCCGCAGCAGCCAGTGCCGAGCCGAGCACCGAACCCAACGAGAAGTTGGGGATGAAGACCGCACCGGTGCCGGCAGCCTCGACGAGAGGGCGCACGAGCGCGATCCGCTCCGCCGACCAGCCCGAGGTCGCGACCAGGACGTTGGTGCCGCGCTCGACGGCTGCACGCACGACCTCGATGCTCACCTGCGGTGTCGAAGCGTCCACCACCAGATCCGCCCCGTCGAGCTCGGAGAGATCACTGGACGAGGTCAGCACGCGGCTCACCTCGAAGCCCTCGAGCTCATCGATCACCGAGCCGATGATCGTGCCGAGCTTCCCGGTTCCGCCGACGAGGGCTACCTGCGTGGTCATGTGCCCAGTCTATTTCGGCGCCGGTGGGGTGCGGCCGGGGGCGCGCGGGCGGCGCTGCGGTTTGCCGGAGTGCGGCACCAGATCCGGCGTGGCACTCACAGAGTCCGATCGCAGAGCAGCGCGGCCCCCGCCCCCTTCGGGTGCCGCCTCAGACCAGGAGGGCGTCGGGGATGCCGGTGCGCAACTCCACGGGGAGGTGGCCGGTGTCGTTATGGGTGAGGAGAGTCCAGGGTCGCCCCTGCTTCTGCGCGATGACCGTGAGGCCGCAATGGGACTGATTCAACGTCATCCATCGCCACTCCGGAGCCGCGAGCACCTCGCGGACGAACCACGAGATCACGAAGTTGTGTGTGATGAGCACCTCATGCACTTCGCCGGTCTTGCGTACGAGGAACTCGTTGACCGCGTCCGACATCTGCGCCCGCCCCGCCTCGATCTCCGCCTCGGTGACCGATCCGAAGAACGGCTCGAACACCGCGGGAGTGTCTTCCGTCATGCCGGTCGGCACGCAGTCGAACAGCAACGCGGTCGGCTCGGGGTCCACGGAGGGAAGACGAGCGGCGATCGCCCGGGCCGTCTCGTTCGCCCGCAGCAGCGGTGAATGCCAGACAGCATCGAGTGGAAGCCCGGACAGCCGGTCGGCGATCAGCTCGGCCTGCCGCTGCCCTCGGGGAGAGAGGGGTCCATCGGCGAGACCGTGCTCCGCGTCCTGATGTTCACCGTGTCTGACCAGATATATGTAGTGCGTCACAACTCGCTCGCTTCATCGCCAGCATTCGCCGGGCCTCCTTCCCACCCTATGTCACGGGTGGGGGGAAGCTCAGTTGCCGGCCCGGGTGAGCTCGGCGAGGTGGCTGCGCGACAGCGAGACCCCCGCGCCCTGCATGAGCTCGTCGACATGATCGGTGGCGAAGGCGTTCACGATCGGCGCGGCGATCGTGCGCTGCGCCAGCAGCCAGGCGATCGACACGGCCGCGACGGGAACCGCGAGCTCCTCCGCGACCTGGTCCAGCGCGCGCAGGATCTTGATCCCCCGCCGGTTGAGGTGCCCCCTGAGCTGCTCGCCGCGGACCCCCCGCGATGTGAGCGCCTTGTTGCGATGCCGCCCGGACAGGAATCCGTGTTCGAGTGCATGCGACGGGGTCACTGCGAGGTTCTGCGCACCGGCGACCAGACGCAGATCGCCCTCGAACGGCTGACGCCGGATCAGGTTGTACGGCGCATCGATCACCTGGATACGTGGGTAGCCTGCCGAGGCGAGGATGCGCGCCTCGACGAGTCGCTCCGGCGCAAGTCCGTAGGCGCCGACGGCCCCGACCTTGCCGGCATCCGCCAGCCACTCCACTGTTGCGAGGGTGTCTTCCAGGTTCGTCGTCGCGTCGAGGGTGGCGTCGAGGTACAGCACGTCGATCCGCTCGACACCGAGTCTGGTGAGCGAGCCCTCCACCGCACGCACGAGGTTCACGGAGCCGAGTCCCGGGTTGTCGGCGTGCGCGCCGATGCGCACGCTCAACACCGCCCGATCGCGTCGTCCGCGTGACCGCAGCCACTGTCCGATGATGTGCTCGCTACGCCCGCCCGAGAAGCCGTCCGCGGTGTGGATGGCGTTCCCGCCGAACTCCACATAGCGATCGAGGATGCCGTGGCTGGTCTCGAGGTCGACGTTCCAGCCGAATTCGGCTGCGCCGAGCATCAGCGGAAAGGTCTCGAATCCGGTCTCTCCCAGAGGAACGCGGATCGTCTCTCCTATCCCGGGGCCGACGATGGGGATCGGCGCGGAGGGATGCTCGGCGGGTCCCTGCTGGGCGCGCTCGGCGTCTGCTCCCGCGCCTACGCTGAACAACCGCATTCTCTCTCACCCCCGCGTCGATCGGTGCGTGCCGACCTGCGTACCTGCTCGATCTGCACCCCCCGGTGCGTACTTCGAGGGTAAGCGACTTCCCCGAACGTCTTGACCAATCCAGGGAACGGCGCGGAAACGTCCGATAACGATTTGGTCACACCGGGACGACGAAGCCCGGGCCCGTCCAGTGCGGACGGACCCGGGCTCCGATGCCGGCGCTGTGCTTACTCGGCGGCAGCGTCCTCTGCAGGCGCTGCCTCGGCAGCTGGTGCCTCGTCGATCACGGGCTCGAGCGACAGCTTGCCTCGGTCATCGATCTTCGTGATCTTCACGAGGATCTTCTGGCCGACCGACAGGACGTCGTCGACGTTCTCGACACGCTTGCCACCGGCGAGCTTGCGCACCTCGGTGACGTGCAGCAGGCCGTCCTTGCCCGGGAGGAGCGAGATGAACGCACCGAAGGTGGCGATCTTCACGACGGTGCCGAGGAACTGCTCCCCGACCTCCGGGTTGGTCGGGTTGGCGATCGCGTTGACCTGGGCGCGGGCGGCCTCGGCCGAGGGGCCGTCGGTCGCGCCGATGTAGACGGTGCCGTCCTCCTCGATGGAGATCTGCGCACCGGTCTCGTCCTGGATCGCGTTGATCGTCTTGCCCTTCGGGCCGATCAGCTCGCCGATCTTGTCGACCGGGATCTGCACGCTGATGACGCGCGGCGCGGTGGGCGCCATCTCGTCGGGAGCGTCGATCGCGGCGTTCAGGACGTTGAGGATCGTCAGACGAGCCTCCTTGGCCTGGGTCAGCGCGCCCGCGAGCACCGACGACGGGATGCCGTCGAGCTTCGTGTCGAGCTGGATCGCCGTGACGAACTCGCTGGTGCCTGCCACCTTGAAGTCCATGTCGCCGAGCGCGTCCTCCGCGCCCAGGATGTCGGTCAGGGCCGCGTATCGGGTCTCACCGTCGACCTCGTCGGAGACGAGACCCATCGCAATGCCGGCGACGGGAGCGCGCAGCGGCACACCCGCGTTCAGCAGCGACAGCGTCGATGCGCAGACGGAGCCCATCGACGTGGAGCCGTTGGAGCTCAGCGCCTCGGACACCTGACGGATGGCGTACGGGAACTCCTCGCGGCTCGGCAGCACCGGCACGAGGGCGCGCTCGGCGAGGAAGCCGTGCCCGATCTCGCGACGCTTCGGCGAACCGACGCGGCCGGTCTCACCGGTCGAGTACGGCGGGAAGTTGTAGTGGTGCATGTAGCGCTTGCTCGTCGTGGGCGACAGCGAGTCGATCTGCTGCTCCATCTTGAGCATGTTCAGCGTGGTGATGCCCAGGATCTGGGTCTCGCCACGCTGGAAGATCGCGGAGCCGTGCACGCGCGGGATGACCTGCACCTCGGCGTCGAGCGGACGGATGTCCGCCAGGCCACGGCCGTCGATGCGCGCACCCTCGGTGAGGATGCGGCCACGGACGATCTTCTTCGTCACGGACTTGTACGCGGCGGAGAACTCCAGCGGAGCGGCGGCCGGAAGCGAACCCGCCTCGGTCGCCTCGATGAGCTCGGCCTTCACGCGGTCCTTGATCGCATCGTCAGCGGTCTGACGCTCGGTCTTGTCGGCGATCTGGTAGACGTCGCTGAGTTCGGCGAACGCGCGCTCGGACACGAAGTTGTAGACCTCGTCGCTGTACGCCGGGAAGACGGGGTAGACACCCGGCTCCTTCGACGCCGTCGCGGCGAGCTCTGCCTGAGCCTTGACGAGCTGAGCGATGAACGGCTTCGAGGCCTCGAGGCCCTGGGCCACGATCTCTTCGCTCGGCTTGGTGGCGCCGGCCTTGATGAGGTTCCAGCTGTCCTCGGTCGCCTCGGCCTCCACCATCATGATGGCGACGTCTTCCGAGCCGTCGGCCTTGGTGACGACGCGACCGGCGACGATCAGGTCGAACACGGCCTCGGAGACCTGCTCCGCGGTCGGGAACGCGACCCACTGGTCCTCGTGCTGGCCGTGCCCAGGGATGAACGCGAGGCGCACACCGGCGACGGGGCCCGAGAACGGCAGACCCGAGATCTGCGTCGACGCCGACGCGGCGTTGATCGCGAGCGCGTCGTAGAACTCGCCCGGCGCGATCGAGAGGACGGTGATGACGATCTGGACCTCGTTGCGGAGGCCGTCGACGAACGACGGACGCAGCGGGCGGTCGATCAGACGGCAGACGAGGATCGCCTCGGTGGAGGGGCGGCCCTCGCGACGGAAGAACGAGCCGGGGATCTTGCCCGCGGCGTAAGAGCGCTCCTCGACATCGACCGTCAGCGGGAAGAAGTCGAAGCCCTCGCGCGGGTGTTTGCCCGCGCTGGTGGCCGAGAGGAGCATGGTCTCGCCGTCGAGGTACGCGGCGACAGCGCCCTGAGCCTGCTGCGCGAGGCGGCCGGTCTCGAAGCGGATGGTGCGGGTGCCGAAGCGGCCGTTGTCGAGAACGGCCTCGGTGGCGGTGATTTCAGGACCTTCCAAGAGGTCTCTCCTTCTTTGTTTAGACTCGCGAATCCGTATGACGCGCGAGCATGTTCAAAGGAGCGGAACGGAAGGGTTCGGGCGCGCGGGCACTCCCGCGAATCTCGCCTGCGCTGGCCACCAGTAGAAAGCCACCCGACGCGTGCCGAGGAACCCACCACAGGGGACCAGCTTCTCCGCCGATCGCTCCATGAGTCGATATGAAATTGTGCGGTTGACAGACGCCAACCGCATCCACCCTACCAGCGCCGACCGCGATTCCCTCGTGGCGCCGTGCATCGCGGACAGGACATACGTCGGCCATACGACGTTCACCCGACGGATGCCCTCAGGTGGGGGTGATCGGTTCTGCTGAGTCCATGCGCATGTCAGTGATCGGCTGCGGGTACCTCGGTGCCGTGCACGCCGCTGCGATGGCCTCGATCGGGCACGACGTCGTCGGCATCGACGTGGACGAGCGGAAGATCGCCGCCCTGGCGTCGGGCGCTGCGCCGTTCTTCGAACCCCGGCTGCCGGAACTCCTGGCCGAGGGACTCGGTTCGGGGCGGCTGCGGTTCAGCAGTCAGATGGCGGACGCCGAGGGTGCGCAGGTGCACTTCGTGGCAGTCGGCACACCTCAGGTGGCAGGGGGACACGCCGCCGACCTCCGATTCGTCGAGGCGGCCGTCGACGGCCTGCGCCCTCACCTGAGGCCGGGCGATGTCGTCGCAGGCAAATCCACCGTCCCGGTCGGCACCGCTGCACGGCTCGCCGCACGCGTGATCGACACAGGGGCGACGCTCGTCTGGAACCCGGAGTTCCTCCGCGAGGGCTGGGCCGTGCATGACACGCTCGCGCCCGACCGGCTCGTGGTGGGCGCGGAGCAGGACGCGGATGGCGGGCGCGCCGTCGCCGTGCTGCGCGACGCCTACGCGCAGGCCATCGACGCGGGCACTCCGTTCCTCGTGACGGACCTTGCCACCGCCGAGCTCGTGAAGGGTGCGGCCAACGCCTTCCTCGCGACGAAGATCTCGTTCATCAACGCGATGGCGGAGATCGCCGAAGCCTCCGGCGCCGACGTCGCACTTCTCGCGGACGCCCTCGGATACGACACCCGGATCGGGCGACGCTACCTCGGGGCGGGCATCGGTTTCGGTGGAGGCTGCCTCCCGAAGGACATCCGCTCCTTCGCCGCGCGCGCCGACGAGCTCGGCCGCGGCGAAGCGGTCGGTTTCCTCCGTGAAGTCGACGCGATCAATCTGCGGCGACGGGAACGCGCCGTCCGGCTCGTGGTCGATGCGCTGGGTGGACTCGTGTTCGGGCGACGGATCGCGGTGCTCGGAGCCGCGTTCAAACCGTTCAGCGACGACATCCGCGACTCCCCCGCCCTCGACGTGGCCGTGCGTCTGCGCGGTCTGGGAGCGGATGTCGTCGTCACCGACCCGGCTGCGATCGACAACGCGTCCGCCGCGCACCCGCAGCTCGGATACGCGCGAGACCGGGATGAGGCTCTCCGCGACGCCGACGCGATCGTCGTCGTGACCGAATGGGATGAGTACCGCCGGGATCTCTCGCCGGAGCACGCGGGTGCTCTGGTGCGCGGCCGCGTCGTCGTCGACGGCCGCAGCTGCCTCGACGCCGCAGCCTGGCGTGCGGCGGGCTGGCAGTACCACGGCTTGGGCCGCCGATAGCTCACGCGAGCCACGACGGTGGTCGCGGTCCTGCGATCAGCGCACCGTCACGCCACGTCCGGCCGGGGTCCGGCCGAGATACACGTAGTCCTGGTGCTTCGACGCCCTGCCGTCGCCGGCGGCACGCCCATGCAGCCGACGCCACACCCAGGGAAGGGCATGACGACGCCACCAGACCCCGACGCTGATGGGTTCATGCTCGTGCAGTGCAGCGTCGAGAAGTCCGAGCGCATCGGCGTCGGGCACACCGAGCATCTCTCCCGCCCGATACGCGAGGAAGCGATGCCCGCGACTGCTCAGATGCACGAGATCCTCCCCCCAGTTCGGCCGCTCCGCGAGAGACGGATACAGGTCGGTGTCGATGAGCATCGCACCGGTGCGCGCGGCGATGCCCGCCAACGCCGTGGCGAACGCGGCGAACCTCCGGGTGTAGATGACCGCCGCACGACGCCCCGGCAGGAACGGCGTGACCAGGAGCACGTCCGCGCCGGCTTCCCTGAGCCGGACGACCGCACCTTCCAGTTCCAGTGCGAGCGCGTGGATGTCCACGTGATGCTTCACGAGGTCGTTGGCGCCGATCAGGATCGAGACGAGGTCCGGACGCAGCTCCACCGCCCGCTCCGTCTGCATGCCGGCCACATCACGCACCCGCTTCGAGCGGATCGCGAGGTTCGCGTAGTGCAGGCCGCCCTGCGCCGCGAGAAGCAGTGCGAGGCGATCGGCCCACCCGCGCAGGGCGCCGTCGGGGGCCGGGTCGCACAGTCCCTCCGTGAGCGAATCTCCGAGCGCGACGAAACGCCGCCAACGACGGGGTGTCACCGCCGCAGGGACTTCCGGCCGGACCGTGCGTCGCGCCCGTGCTCCCCTGTCGGCACGGTGCAGCGTCCGCGCCTCGTCATAATGCCCCAGGAGCTGATCGCACACGCTCGCCCAGCTGCGGTCCTGCACTGCCGCATGGCCTGCTGCGCCGAACGCGTGTCGCTTCCGAGCGTCCCCCGCGAGGTCGGCCACACGCATCCGAAGGTCCGCGTGATCCCCCGGTCGGTACAGCCAGCCGTCGATGCCCATCCGCACGAGGTCGAGGGGGCCTCCGCGACCTGTCGCGATCACGGGCACGCCGCTCGCGTGCGCCTCCTGGAGCGTCTGACCGAAAGTCTCGCTCTCGCCGGGATGCACGAACAGGTCGAACGACGCCATCGCGGACGCGAGCGCCAGACCGTCGAGGTGCCCGAGGAACACCGCCTCCGGGAGCAGGCTCTCCAGCCGTGCCCTGCTGGGCCCGTCCCCGACGATCACGATTCGCGTCCCTGGGATGTCACGCAGCGCGGCGAGATCCTCGACCTGCTTCTCGGGAGCGAGACGCCCCACATAGCCGATCACGACCTCTGCCGCCCAGGAGGCGCGAAGCGCTACGTCGCGACGTGCGGGCTGGAAGCGTTCCGCATCGACGCCCCTCCCCCAGCGCCGCACACGGTCAACGCCCAGTGCGGCGAGCTGCTGAGCGGAGTCGGCGGATGGAGCGAGGGTCAACGTCGCCCGGCGGTGCAATCGCGAGATGTGGGACTGGGCGATACCGGTCGTCGCGGCGATGCGGTAGCGCTCCGTGTACGCCGCCACGTCCGTCTGATAGGCGGCCGCACTGGGGACGCCGAGGCGCTCCGCGGCGAGCACGCCACGCCAGCCGAGCGCGAAGGGCGAAGCGAGATGCACCACATCCGGCTGGAACCGCTGGAGCGACGAGGCGATGCGATGCACGCCGGACGTCCCGACCCTGACGTTGCGATAGCCCGGCAGCGGGAGGCTCGGAATGGCCTCGATGAGCGCGCCGTCGACCTGGGCGGGAATTCCGTCGGCAGCGGGCGCGATGACGTGTGCGTCGTGACCCGCGTGCTCGAGGTGCCGAAGGATCTGCAGCACCGAGCCGGTGACGCCGTTCATGTGCGGAAGGAAGGACTCCGTGACGATCGCTACTCTCACACGCCAAGGATGACGGCGGTCCCGGCCGCCACCGGCCGGAAACGACCTTCGGCACCAGATGTTCACCGGATGCTGGACGGGGGGTCACCGGTTATCCGGCCTTTGGTTCCCGTTCACCGGCGGAAGGCACAGTGGGCGACGTGGCTGCCGACATGCTCACCGAATCACTCGCCGGCCCGTGGAGCCTGGCGTTCATGTGCCTGCTCGTCGTCGGAGATGCGTTCTTCGTCGTCGTACCGGGAGAGATCGCGGTGACCGCCCTCGGAGCGCTCGCCGTGACGACGGGTACTCCGCCGCTCTGGGCCGTCGTCGTGTGCGCGGCCGCCGCCGCGACTCTCGGCGATGCCTGCTGCTACGTGCTCGGGCGGCTGGTCGGCACCGAACGCTGGCGGTGGATGCGAGCAGCGCGCGTGCAGCAGGCTCTCGCGTGGGCGCGGCGTCGACTCGACGCCGGCACGGCCACCGTCCTGTTCACCGCCCGCTTCGTCCCGTTCGCGCGGCTCGCGATCAATCTGGTGGCGGGAGCATCGCGCATCCATCCGCCGCGCTACCTCGCTCTGGTCGCCCTCGCCGCCACGGGATGGGCGGGGTACCAGGCGGCGGTCGGCGCCGCCGTCGCTGCCGTCCTCCCCGGAGGTCCGCTCGTCGCGGTGCCCGTCTCCGTGGTCTTCGCGATCGGTCTCGGCCTGCTGTTCGACCTCATCAGTCGACGCACGAGAGGGTGAGAGAGCGCACTCCGGTGCTCTAGGCTCGGGGCATGAGCACCGAAGAAGGCGCCACCTCCGCTGAGGAGATGAAGCGCAAGTTCAAGGAAGCGCTCGAGAAGAAGAACGCGCACCACCGGCAGGGCGAGGCACACCTCGACGGCGATTCGGCCGTCCACAGCGCGAACGCCCCGCAGACCCGGCGTGAGTTCCGACGCAAGAGCGGTTGACCGCGCGGATGCGGGAGCCCGTACACCCGGGCTCCCGCATCCCTCTCTCCTTCGTGACGTCACCCCGTCGCCGACGAGGTCACCGTGCTGCTGGCAGCGTCACTCGCCGGCGAGGCCGCCCAGCATGTGGCCGAAGGAGCGTCCTTCGCCGAGGTACGTCGCCGGGTCGTACGGGTCGGCCACCGTGGTGGCGTCGCGACGAGCGATGGCTTCTGCGAGCTCGGTCGCGCCCTTCTCGACGCGCTTGCCGAGCGGTGCCACATCATCGCCGGAGCCGCCCCAGTCGCTCGACGCCGCGAACACGCCCGTGGACACGGCCTCCGCGTGCAGGTAGGCGAAGAGCGGCCGGATGGCGTAGTCGATCGCGAGCGAGTGCCGCGCGGTGCCGGCGTTCGCGCCGATCAGCACCGGCTTGCCGGTGAGCGCATCCGGGTCGAGGACGTCGATGAACGACTTGAACAGTCCGGAGTAGCTCGTCGAGAAGATCGGCGTCACCGCGATCAGCGCATCGGCCGATACCACCGTATTGATGGCGGACTCCAGCGCCGGCGGAGCGAACCCCGTGAGCATGTTGTTCGTGATGTCGTGCGCATAGTCGCGCAGCTCGATCACATCGACGCTCGCCTCGATGTCGCGCTCGGCGAGAGCTTGGACGGTGGCAGCAGCCAGCCGGTCGGCGAGCATCCTGGTGGATGACGGGTTCGACAGGCCCGCCGCGACGACGGCGATCCTCCGCGTGGTCATCTCAGGCCTCCTTCCGGCCGAGTCCGAATGCTGCGCCCGCCGGTGCGGGTGTGTCCTGGTACGGCGAGTCCCCCGTCAGGTTGTCGCCGCGGTTGGCGCCCGGACGCGCCTGCCGGGTGGGACCGTCGCCGAACTCAGCCCGGACCCGCGCGGCGTGCGTGGGCGCGTCCGGCACGGCGGCCGGACGGTCCTTCGCCAGCTCCTTGCGCAGCACAGGGACGACCTCGGAGCCGAGGATGTCGAGCTGCTCGAGAACGGTCTTCAGCGGCAGGCCAGCGTGGTCGATGAGGAACAACTGGCGCTGGTAGTCGCCGTAGTGCTCGCGCATGGCAGCGTAGCGGTCGATGACCTGCTGCGGCGAGCCCACCGTCAGCGGGGTCATCTCGGTGAAGTCCTCCATGCTGGGGCCGTGACCGTAGACCGGTGCGTTGTCGAAGTACGGACGGAACTGGTTCACGGCGTCCTGCGACTTCGCTGCCATGAAGACCTGACCGCCGAGTCCGACGATCGCCTGCTCTCTGGTGCCGTGCCCGTAGTGCTCGAAGCGCTGCCGGTACAGCTCGATCAGACGCTGGTAGTGCTCCTTGGGCCAGAAGATGTTGTTCGCGAAGAACCCGTCGCCGTAATAGGCGGCCTGCTCGGCGATCTCCGGGGTGCGGATCGAGCCGTGCCACACGAAGGGCGCGATGCCGTCGAGGGGGCGGGGGGTCGAGGTGAAGCCCTGCAGCGGGGTGCGGAACTTGCCCTCCCAGTCCACGACGTCCTCACGCCACAGCTTGTGCAGCAAAGCGTAGTTCTCGATCGCGAGCGGAAGACCCTGCCGGATGTCCTGCCCGAACCACGGGTAGACCGGCCCGGTGTTGCCGCGGCCGAGCATGAGGTCCATGCGGCCATCGGACACGTGCTGCAGCATCGCGTACTCCTCGGCGATGCGCACAGGGTCGTTCGTGGTGATGAGCGTCGTCGACGTCGAGACGATCAAGCGCCCGGTCTGCGCGGCGAGAGCCGCGAGGAAGGTGGTGGGGCTGGAGGACCAGAACGGCGGATTGTGGTGCTCACCGATCGCGAAGACGTCGAGCCCGACCTCTTCGGCGTGCACGGCGATGGCCGTCGTCGCCTTGATGCGCTCCTGCTCGCTGGGGGTGACCCCCGTGGTGGGATCGCGGGTGATGTCGCTGACCGACATGATGCCGAACTGCATCGCCTGCGCGCCTGACTGCTCGCTCATGATTGCTCCGTGTCTCCGAAGCGGATGACTCGCATCCGTTTCTATTCATTTGAATGTACTTGTGTCAACGCGCTCAGAGCAACTTTATTCCCGGGCTGTAGCCTCGAACGATGAGCAGTACCGGGGCGGACATCTCAGGGCCCACCACAGGAGCGATTCCGCGCAAGCGCCGACGCGTGCCGTTCTGGGACAACGCACGTTACGTCTGCATCGTGCTCGTCGTCCTCGGGCACGCCATCCAACGACTGATCTACGACTCCGACATCGCGTTCGCCTTCTACCTGGCGCTGTACGCGTTCCACATGCCGGCGTTCGCGATCATCTCCGGGTACTTCTCCAAGTCCGGTTCTCCGACGAAGACGCAGATGGCGAGGGTCATCACCGACATCCTGGTGCCGTATGTGATCTTCGAGCTGCTGTGGACTCTCACCAAGTGGCTGGTGGAGGGCCAGGCGAACCCGAACATCACACAGCCCAGCTGGACGCTCTGGTTCCTGCTCGCGCTCGGGATCTTCCGACTTGTGCTGCCGTACCTCGCCCTCCTGCGGTGGCCGTTGCTGTGGGCTGTGGCGATCTCCATCGGCTCCGGCTATCTCCCGAACGTCGACAGCACCTTCTCGCTCTCGCGCACCCTCGGTCTCCTGCCGTTCTTCGCGCTCGGCTGGTGGCTTCGCGACCGCGACATCGTCGATCGGCTCCGCCTACTGGACCTGCGTCCCTGGTGGATCCGCGCCGCCGCCGTCGGCGTGTTCGCGGTGACCGGATGGGCGGCATGGAACTGGCTGCCGCTGTGGCAGGCGGTGGACCTGCGGCACTGGCTCTTCTACGAGGACTCCTACTCGGATCTGGTGGGCGAGCAGTGGTGGGCCGGCGGCATCCGGATCGCTCTCATGCTGCTCGCCGTCGTCCTGTGCGCCGCCTTCTTCGTGCTCATCCCCCGCGGCTCGTACTGGTGGACACGCTTCGGCCAGTACACGATGTACGTCTACCTCCTGCACTCGTTCGTGCTGTATCCGTTCCGCGAGACGGGCGTCCTGCGCGACCTGGAACCGACGTGGCTGTGGTTGCCTCTGGTCACCGCGCTCTCGGTGGTCGTCGCCCTGCTCCTCGCCACCAAGCCCGTGCGCCGGCTCTTCAGGCCCCTCGTCGAACCGCGACCACGCTGGCTCTTCAACGATCCGGAGCTCGCGACGCGAGAGGGACGACGGAACGATCCGACCGGGTCACGGCGCCCTCGCCCGACGCCATGACGAGCGGCGGCCCCGCGCACACCGTGCGCGACCGGATCGTCGAAGCCGTGGATGCCGCCCGCTTCCAAGCGCACGGCCTCCACGTGCGGATCGGGACCTACGTCGCCGAGCATCGCTGGACGCCCGACGTCCGCGAGGACGTGCACTCCGTCGCCAAGGGGGTCTGCGTTCTCGCGGCAGCGATCGCCGCCGATGCCGGACTGATCGACCTCGACGAGCCGGTGGCCGGCCTGCTCTCCGACTTCGAGCGGGGCAGCGGTGTGGATGAGGTGACGCTGCGCCATCTGCTGACCATGTCGAGCGGTATCGACCTTCCCTGGTCGGAGACGATGATGACGGACTGGCCGGACCTCGCCCGCGAGTTCCTCCGCCGCCCGTCGCGTGGCCGTGTCTTCCAGTACTCGAACGCCAGCACCTACACCGCGATGGCGGCGCTCGAGACCAGAGTCGGCGACGTGGGCGACTATCTCGGCGCGCGGCTCCTCACGCCCCTCGGCATCACCGACGTCGTCTGGGCGCGCAGCCCGAACGGACGCATCGAGGCCGGCGGGGGCCTCCCCCTCCGCACGACGGAGATGGCGCGCATCGGGCTCCTGATCCGCGACCGCGGGATGTGGGACGGCAGACAGCTGGTGTCATCGCGGTGGATCGACGCGATGCACGAGAATCCGGTCGTCGCGGGTGAGACCCCCGGCTACGACCGCTACGCCCTCGCGGGGTGGGGCGGCCCTGGGCGCGCGTGGCGATTGCACGGCGCCCACGGACAACTGCTGATCTTCCTCGACGATGCGGTCGTCACCATCACCGCGCACGATCACTTCGGAGCTGATGCGATGGCGGCATCGGTCGTCGGCATCCTCGAGGACGCACGGCGCGAAGCCTGAACGCGCTCAGGCGAACAGGTCGGCGCCGACGTAGGAGCCGGGAGCCGCACCGGCCGGCACCGCCCAGATCCCCGACCCCACGTGCCGGATGTACTCGTTCATCAGGTCGGTCGACAGCCGACGCTGCAGCGAGATGAACTGGGCGGGGTCGCGCTGGTACGACAGGAAGAAGAGTCCGGCGTCGAGGCGTCCGAGCGCGTTGTTGCCGTCGACGTAGTTGTACCCGCGCCGGAGGATCCGGATCCCGTCGTTGTGCTCCGGGTGTGCGAGGCTCACATGGCTGTTCACGTCGATCGCAGCGCCGCGGAAGTCGGGTGCCGTGAATTCGTCGCCTCCGGAAAGAGGCGCTCCGACCCCCTTGTCCCGTCCGATGATCGTGTCCTGCTCGGAGAGGCGAACCCGGTCCCAGGTCTCGATGAGCATTGCGATCTTGCGCGCCACGAGGTACGAGCCGCCGGCCAGCCATGCGGGCTCGTCCTCGGCGTCGACCCACACGTGGTCGTCGAGCGCTGCGTCGTCGTCGGCCAGGATGTTCGCCGTGCCGTCTTTGAACCCGAACAGGTTCCGCGGCGTCGCCTGCGTCGCGGTGGTGCGCGACGTCTTGCCGAAACCCAGCTGCGACCAGCGCAGTCGGGCGCGTCCGAACGCGATACGACTGAGGTTGCGGATCGCATGGACGGCGACCTGCGGGTCGTCTGCGCACGCCTGGATGCAGAGGTCTCCGTGCGAGGTCTGCGGGTCGAGGTCATCGCCGAGGAATGCGGGGAGCCGTTCCAGGCCGACTGGACGCTGCGCGGCGATGCCGTAGCGGTCCCCCTCCTCATTCTCGAACAGACTCGGGCCGAAGCCGAACGTGATCGTGAGCCCCGCCGCAGGAAGGCCCAACGCCTCGCCGGTGTCGTCCGGCGGCGCCTCAGCCGGACCACCGACGGCGCCGCTCGCACTGACCTCGAGCCCCTGCGACATCCGCGACGCCGCGTACGACCAGTCCTGCAGCAGGGAGATGATGTCGTCGCGGTCGCTGCGCGGCATCATGTCGAAGCTCGCGAAGTGCAGATGGTCCTGGACAGGAGTGGTGATCCCGGCCTGATGCGCGCCGAAGAACTCGTACGCGGAGTGGGCGTCATCCGCGGCACGCGCGCGGCCCAGCGCGACCCCTCCGGCGAGACCTGCCCCCGCGCCGACCGCAAGCCCTGCGACCCCGCCGCCGATGGCGAGGCCGAGCAGTCCGCGCCTGCTCAGACCGGCTGGAGCGGTGGTCGCCCCCGTCGGTGCATCGTCGCGGGAGGCATCCACTTCCGGTTCGTTCACGTCCGTGATGGTACCCGTCCGATCGCGCTCGACATCGATCAGTCCAGGACCGTGCCGGTGAGCTGCGAGAGGGGCTCAGCCAGCGCGTTGATCAGATCGGTGAACTCGCGCTTGTTCTCCTCGGTCAGTTCCGCGTAGCCGACGAAGCCCTCGGTCAGCGAGCCGTGTGCGGCGAGCGAGTCCTCGAGAGCGGCGTATCCGGCCTCGATCTCATCGACGAGCGCGGTGCCCTCGTCGCCCTGCGCGACGGCGAAGTCCTGGACGAGCGAGAAGGCCATCTTCGAGCCCTCGACGTTCGCAGCGAAGTCGTACAGGTCGGTCCCGGACCACCAGTCCTCCTCGCCGGAGATCTTGCCGGTCGCGACCTCGTCGAGCAACGCGATGGCACCGTTCGAGATCCCGCCGATGCCCTGGTCGTCGAGCGCTGTGGTGAAGTCGTCCGAGTGGACGTAGTCGTACAGCTCCTGAACGTCCGCGAGGAGCAGGTCACCGTAGTCGGCACGCTGCTGCGGGGTCGACGGTGCCCAGTCCTGCCAGGCCGGTGTCTCGCCGTCGGCGTTCAGCGCATCCTGCGCCGGGACCCACAGGTCCTTCTCGATGCGGTGGAATCCCGTCCAGTCCAACCCTTCGGCCACGGCGTCGACCTCGCGGTAATCGATGCGCGGGTCGAGGTCGCCCAGCGCCTCGGCAACCGGCTCGATGCGCTCGTAGAACGCCCGCGTCTGCGGGAAGAGTTCGCGTGCCGCCTCGTCGTCTCCGCTCTCGTAGGCCGAGACGAGATCGTCCACCGCCGGCACGAGCTGGCCGACCTGGTCCTTCACGAACGCGGCGTAGAGGTCGACGGCCTTCTGCTTCTGCTCAGAGTCGGGGCCGTCGACGGCCACGCGATCGCCGGTCACGGTGAACGCGGCCTTGCCGACGCCGTCGCCGATCATGCCGGGCTTGCACAGGGTGAAGTAGTCGCCGGGCTGCGCGACGACCGTGAGGGTGCGGGATGCAGCGGGCGCGATGTTCTCGACCTCTCCCACGATGCGCAACCCGTCGTCGGCGAGGAGGTAGAACTCCGAGACCTGGTCCGTGTCGTTCTTCACGGCGAAGGTGAGCGTGCCGCTCTTCGCGGTGTCGGCCGAGACGGCGCATTCGCCATCCGTCGAGGAGACGTCGAATGCGGCACCCGCCTCGCTGTCACTCTTCGCGACACAGCCGCTCAGGACGAGCGCTGCGACGCCCGCCGCGGTCAGTGCGCCCAGGACACGATGAGAGGTGGTCATGCTGCTCCTTGTGGTGAGAGAGGGGAAGGATCGGTCTTCGGGGCCGTGGAGGCGCGAGGTGCGGAGGGGCGCTTCGAGCGCAGGCCCCGGATGTACGACGAGCCGACGATGACGACATACACGCCCCACGCGACGACCTGCAGCCAGGTCATCTTCGGCATGAAGCCGACAGTCGCCTGCAGCACCGTGGCGAGGGTGCCACCCGGCGCGATCACGGCCGACACGTCGAAGGCCCACCCGAACGGGAACGCGGCCCACCCGACGAGCACTCCGCCGGTCGCCGCATCGATCGGTGCCGCCGTGGTGAACGGACCGGGAAGCGCGCCAGCCTCCTGCAGATCCATGAAGGCGTAGGCGAGCACCCCTGCCGCGACGACGACCAGGAAGCCGCCGGTCCACGCGAAGAAGCGACGCAGGTCGAGCTTGACCGCACCGCGGGAGATCAGCCAGCCGATGAGCACGGCGGTCGCGAGGCCGAGGAGGGCGCCGAGCAGCGCCGCCGGGGCGTCGCCGAACGCCTGCACCATCGACCACAGCAGCAACGTCGTCTCGATGCCTTCTCGAGCTACCGAGACGAAGCCGATCGCGATGAGGGCCCAGAGCCCTCCGACGGTCAGAGCACGATCGATGCCGCCCTCGAGGGACGCCTTCATCGTTCGCCCCGCGCGCTGCATCCAGAAGATCATCCAGGTCACCATGCCGACGGCCAGGAGCGACAGCGTGCCGCCGATCACCTCCTGCGCCGTGAAGGTGAGCTCGTACGCACCGAACGTGAGGACGCCGCCGATGCCGAGAGCGAGGGCGATCGCGAGGCCGACACCCGCCCACATCCGCGGGAGAGCATCCGTGCGCCCGAGGCGGCGGAGGTAGGCGACGAGGATGCCGACGACGAGCGCGGCTTCGAGCCCCTCGCGGAGGCCGATGAGAAAAGTGGCGAGCACGGAGACTGACTCCCTGACGATTACTGAGGTAAGGCAGCCCTTACTCACGAGACTCTAGCACCCGCGAAGGCCCCGTCGGAATCGGGTGGGCGGCGCCCGACGTGAGGCGCGGTAATGAGACGCAACAGTCGCGCTCGTACCGAGAAGGCCGACATACCCTCGGTCCATGGCTGAACTCTCGCTCCCCATCCTCGACCTGTCCCAGCTCGACGAAGGCCCGGAGGCCGCGGCCCGATTCCGCGAAGACCTCAGGGCCGCGACGCACGACGTCGGGTTCTTCTACCTCACGGGTACCGGCATCTCCCCCGAGCTCGAAGCCCGCCTGCACCGCGCAGCGCTCGACTTCTTCGCCCTTCCCGAGGAGGACAAGCTGGCGATCGAGAACGTGAACAGCCCGCACTTCCGCGGATACACCCGCATCGGCGGAGAGCGGACGCAGGGAAAGGTCGATTGGCGCGAGCAGATCGACATCGGCCCCGAGCGCGAACCCGTCGATGGCGGCCCCGCGTTCAACCGCCTCATCGGCCCCAACCTGTGGCCGACGGCGCAGCCCGAGTTGCAGGAGGTCGTCGCCGAGTGGCACGAGACGCTGTCCGAGGTCGCGCGCAGGCTCCTGCGCGAATGGGCGCAGACCCTCGGCGCGGAGGAGACGTACTTCGACGAGCACTTCGGCGAGCCCTCGACCCTGATCAAGATCGTCCGATACCCGGGCACGCACGAGCCGGAGCCTCAGCAGGGCGTCGGCGCGCACAAGGACTCCGGCGTCCTCACCCTTCTGTGGGTCGAGCCGGGCAAGGGCGGGCTTCAGGTCGAGCGCGACGGCACCTGGGTCGACGCTCCCCCGGTGCCCGGCGCCTTCGTCGTGAACATCGGCGAACTGCTGGAGTACGCGACGGGCGGGTACCTCAAGGCCACGAACCATCGCGTCGTGTCACCGCAGGCCCCCGACGACCGCATCTCGATCCCGTTCTTCTTCAACCCCGCGCTCGACAAGCGGCTCCCGTTGATCGAACTTCCCGCCGAACTCGCCGCGGAGGCGAAGGGAGTCACGAAGGATCCGAGCAACCCGATCCACGCGCTGTACGGCGAGAACGCGCTCAAGTCTCGCCTGCGCGCGCACCCCGACGTCGCGGCGATCCACCATGCCGACCTCGTGACAACTCCCGTCTGACCCTCCGCGGCGCTTCCGCACGAGGGCCAGACATGACGAAGGCCGCCCCACACCGTGGGGCGGCCTTCTCAAGAATGTTCTGCGCGATTGAACGCAGGGTCGCGGTGCCTCAGCGACGAAGTCCGAGACGCTCGATCAGCGAGCGGTAACGCTCGATGTCGATGTCCTGGAGGTAGCCGAGGAGACGACGGCGCTGACCGACGAGCAGGAACAGCCCACGACGCGAGTGGTGGTCGTGCTTGTGCTCCTTGAGGTGCTCGGTGAGGTCCTTGATGCGCTGCGTCAGCATCGCGACCTGCACCTCGGGGGATCCGGTGTCACCGGGGTGCGTCGCGTACTCTTCGATGATCGCCTTCTTGACGTCTGCTTCCAGTGCCATAGATTCGATCCCCTCTCTGCTTGTTGCGCGGCGCCCGACGCCTGATGCGTGGGCTCTCTTTATCCGCGGCCGATCGAACGGCAACCTGAAGAGTCTACCAGCCGGCGGCCCCTCCCGCGCACCGCGGCCGAACGCTCCCCGGTCGCGTCTCAACTAGGCTCGAGAGGTGCAGAAGAAGACGGACGAGTGAGCGCCCGGCGCGGTCACCTGATCGACCTCACTCCCCTGAAGACCAGTCCGGCGTTCGCGCGGATGTGGATCGGCTCGACCCTCGCGGGCATCGGCGGCCAGCTCACGATCGTCACGGTGATGCTGCACGTCTTCGTGCTCACGCAGAGCACCTTCGCCGTATCGATGATCGCGGTGGCGGGGCTCGTCCCGATGATCCTGGCCGGCTTGTACGGCGGCATGCTCGCGGATGCGTTCGACCGTCGCCGGGTGGCGCTGATCGCCGCCACCATCACCTTCGCATCCACCGCACTGCTCGCGGCGCTGACCTGGACCGGCACCGAGACCATCTGGTGGCTGTACGCACTGAGCATGATCAATTCGGCCGCGAACTCCGTCGGGATGGCGACACGCACCGCGATCGTGCCACGCCTGATCCCGCGCGCGCAGCTGGCCGCCGCGTCCGCTCTCAACGGCGTCGCATTCGGACTCACCGTGATGGCGGGCCCTGCCCTGGCCGGCGTCCTCGTGGCGCTCACCGGCTATGGCTGGACCTACACGATCGATGTCGTGCTGATGCTGTCGATGTTTCTGGGCTTGTGGACGCTTCCGACCCTGCGTCCGGAGGGCGAGACCGTCCGGCCTGGGCTCGAGTCGCTCGTCGACGGATGGCGATTCCTCCGCAGGGCCGGCAATATCCGGATGCAGTACATCATCGACATCATCGCGATGACCTTCGGCCAGCCCCTCGTGCTGTTCCCCGCCCTCGGCACCGTGCTCCTGGGCGGGGGTGCCGTGACGACCGGCATCCTCACGGCAGCCGTGGCCGTCGGCACGTTCGCGTCGAGCCTGTTCTCGGGTCGCGTCGTCCAGTACCGCTGGCACGGGCGGGGAATCGCGCGCGCAGTCGAGGCGTACGGCGCATCGATCCTGCTGTTCGGTGTCGTCCTGCTCGTCGGAGCCTTCTCCGCCCCCGTCGGCGAAGACGCACCGAACATCGGACTGATCGTGGCGGCCTGCGTGGCGCTCGCCCTCTCCGGCGCCTCCGACAACGTCAGCTCGATCTATCGCAACACCATGATGCAGGCCGCCGTACCCGATGCCATGCGCGGGCGCCTGCAGGGCTTGTTCGTGGTCGTCGTCGCCGGAGGGCCCCGCGTCGGGGCGCTGTACGCCGGCACACTGGCCACCCTCACCACGCTCTGGTTCCCGCCTCTGCTGGGCGGCGTGCTCGTGATCGCCCTCGTGGCGATGCTGTCGCGCCGCAACCGACGGTTCCACGATTACGACGCAGAGAACCCCGAGCCCTGACGGGCCCGGGGTTCGGGAGACTGCGGGATGGAGATCAGTCCTGCTGCAGCGCGCCCTGCAGGTCGAGGGTGATCGTCACATCCTTACCGACGAGCACTCCACCCGTCTCGAGTGCCGCGTTCCAGGTGAGACCGAAGTCCTCGCGGTTGATCACGGTCTTGGCGGAGGCGCCGGCCTTGTAGTTGCCGTACGGGTCGGTGCCGAAGCCGCCGAAGTCGAGCTCGAAGCTGACCGGCTTGGTGATGCCGCGGATCGTGAGGTCGCCGTCGACGAAGAGGTCGTCGCCCTTGACGCGGGCGCCCGTGGAGACGAACTCCATGGTCGGGAAGTTCTCGGTGTCGAAGAAGTCGGCCGAGCGGAGGTGCGCGTCACGGCCCTCGTCCTTGGTATCGACCGAGGTGACGTCGACGGACGCCTCGACCTTGGCCTCGAGAGGGTTCTCGGGTGCGATCAGCGTGGCGTTCTTCACACCGAACGTGCCGCGCACCTTGGAGATCATCATGTGACGGACGCTGAAGGTGACCTCGCTGTGCGCGGGGTCGAGCACCCAGGTGCCGGGACGGTAGCCGGGGATGTCGATGCTGGTCATGGTTTCTCCTCTGGAGACATCGGCCGCTGTTGCGGCTTCGGACAAGGGCCGCGTTCACCGCGACTCCTGTGACAACTTACATTCACTCGCATGTATTCCCCTGAATGGAGAAGAGTTCGCGACACGGAACGGGGCGCCCCTCTTCCATCGAAGAGGAGCGCCCCGTCAGAGCCTGAGCGGTCAGCCCACCGCGACGAGATCGATGATGAAGATCAGCGTCTTTCCGGAGAGGAAGTGGCCACCGCCGACGGGGCCGTATGCGAGATGCGGAGGGATGATCAGCTCGCGGCGACCGCCGACCTTCATGCCGGGAATGCCGTCCTGCCACCCCTGGATCAGACCGCGAAGCGGGAACTGGATGGTCTCGCCGCGACCCCAGGAGGAGTCGAACTCCTCGCCGGAGTCGAACTCGACGCCGGCGTAGTGGACGGTCACGGTGTCGCCGGGCTTCGCCTCGGCGCCGTCTCCCTCGATGATGTCGCGGATGACGAGCTCCGCGGGCGCGGGGGTGCTGGGGGCATCGAACTCAGGCTTTGTGCGATCAGTCATGCCTCCATCAAACCCGAGCGCGACTGACCCGGTCAACGCGATCGCACCTGCTCACAGCGAACACCCCGCGAGGCGGCGAGGACAAGAACCTCTTGACACCCGCGAGGGCCGGGTGCACCCTGTTTACAGATCAACTCAGCGCCCGGGAGACTCGCAGGCATCGCCGCAGCACCGGGCGCTGAGTCTTGTCCGTGACGTGCGCCCCGGACTCAGTCGAGGTAGCCGACCAGGAGTTCCGCGATCTCCCTCGGCCTGCTCAGCATGGCGCAATGCCCCCCGGGAACCTCGTCGGCGACGATTCCGAGACGCTCCAGCGAGAGTCGTCGGAGAAAGCTCGCCGGGAAGAACCGATCGTCCGTGAACGCGACGAATCTCGTGGGGATGTCCGGCCAGGTCTCGAGAGGCCATGGCCTCTCCATCGCCGCCGCCGACGGATGTGCGCGCTCCTGTCGAAGCGCCTCGTCGGCCAGGTCACGCGGAACGTCCTGGTAGAAGCTCACGTAGGGGTCGTCATTGCCGGTCAGCCCGCCGTCACGCGCGGCCTGCTCCTCCGCGGCAGCGAGGTAGCCGGAGTCCGCCCACCACCGCTCTGGCGGCTCGCCGGGCACCGGGATCATGCCTGCGGCCAGCACCAGGAGCCGCGACGACAACCGCTCGGCGACGAGAGGCGCGGTGAACGCCCCGAACGAATGACCGACCACGACGGTGTCCGGCCGGGTACCGACGGCCGCGACGACCGCATCCGCATAGTCATCGAGAGTCAGCGAGTCATCATCGGCCGGAAGATCGGGAGCGTATACCTCGTGCCCGCGCGCTTCGAGTTCCGCGGCCACGAGATGCCAGGACCAGCCGACATCTCCCCCACCGTGGATCAGGACGAAAGTACTCATGCTTCCCTCTCTTCCCCGCGCGTCCCGTAGGCATACCTAGTAGGCCAGCAACGCCGCCCGTACCGCACGCGTGCGGATCAGGAGGGCGCGCTCGTCCTCGACGGCGAGCGGATCACGTCCGGTGATGGCTCGTTGGCGGACCGCGGCCAGGGCGGTCGCGTCCTTGATGAACTCCCGCATGAGCTGACGCCGGTCGCCGCGGAGTCCGCGCGCCCATGTGAGGCCGGCTTTGCGCCCGCTCGGGGTGGCCAGCATCGTGACCTCTTCCGGCGTGAACCACCCCGCGTTCGCGTACTCGGCGAGGCGGGCGCGGGTCAGACGGGCTTCCTCTCGGCGAAGCGCGACGATGCCCAGGATGAATCCGATGAACAGCGGCACCTGAAGGGTGAAGTACAGGCCGAAGAAGTCGGCGAAGGTGGCGGAGCCGTTCCATAGCGCGTGGAGCAGGACAGCGCCGATCATGCCGACGAGTCCCGCCCCGAAAGCGGAACCCGCTGACCCGTGCCTGCGCGCGACGAGACCGATCGCGAAACCGGTGACGGCGGTGAACATGGCGTGTGCGAAGGGCGAGAGGATGGCGCGTACGGCGAACGTCACGGTGAGCTGCTCTCCCCCGCCCTCGATGAGGCTGAGCGCGAAGTACTGGATGTTCTCGGTGAACGCGAACCCCGCGCCCACGAGCGCGCCGTACACGACACCGTCGACCGGGCCGTCGAATGCCCGTCGAGCGAGCAGGAAGATCAGGAAGATGCCGAGGCCCTTCCAGAACTCCTCGACGATGGGCGCCTGCACCACGGCGGAGAAGGCTTCAGGGGCGGGTCCGATCAGGATCTTCAGGCCGATGTCGACGAGGAGAGTGAGTCCGACGGCCGCGACCGCGCCCCAGGCGACAGCGAAGAGCACGAGCCGCTTCGGCTCCGGCTCCCAGCGATCGATCATCCGCACGCCGAGGAACACGACCGTCAACGGGATGAGGGCCAGGACGAGGCCGATCGCGGAGGCCGTCACGCCGAGCGCCCAGCCGAAGTATCCGATCAGCGCGAGCAGAAGAAAGCCGAGGAAGCTGAACAGCCACAGCGAGATCGTGCGCCCCTTGCGCGTCGGCATCGGCAAGGCGGGCAGCGACTCGGCCGGTGCGGGAGCGACCGGAGCAGGTGGCGTGTACGGAGTCGGTTGAGCCAGCGGGGAGGCATAGCCCGGCTGCACTCCCTGCCGCGGGGGCGGCGTGAACGGAGATGGCTGCTGCGGCGGTGGCGGTCCTCCGAAACTCATAGGCAAAGCCTAGGGGCACAAGAGAGCACGCGCCGGTATGGCTGAGTCCTCCACGCGCCCGCGGCCCGCCACCGGGTACCGTAGAAACATGCGGTTCGCTCATCTGCGCCGTCCTGACTCCCCTCGCGCGATGCTCGCCGTGGTGCAGGACTCGGACGCCATCTTCGTCTCTGACCTCCTGACCGACGCCCCTGCGACCCTGCAGCGGCTGATCGAGGGAGGGGATGCCCTGCTCGAGCAGTTGCGCGCCGCTCTCGCGCAGAGCACCGCACCGCGCCACCCGCTTGGCGACTGGGAGTTCTCATCCGCAGTGCTCGCACCCCCGGCGGTCCTCGCCGTCGGCCTGAACTACGCCGCGCACTCGAGCGAGCTCGGACTGAAGACGGATGCCGCTCCGACCGTGTTCACGCTGTGGCCGAACTCCCTCACCGGTCACGAGCAGACCACCTCCTGGCCACGGTCTCTGAGCGAAGCGGTCGACTACGAGGCGGAGCTCGGGGTGCTCATCGGCACCCCTGCGAAAGACGTCAGCGAGGCCGACGCACTGTCGCACGTCTGGGGCTACACCGTGGTGAACGACATCACCGCCAGGAACATCCAGTTCTCCGAGGCGCAGTGGTCGCGCTGCAAGTCCTTCGACGGCTTCACCCCGACGGGTCCCTTCGCGGTGACGGCGGACGAGGTCGCTGACCCGCAGGATCTGCACATCTGGGCCGTCGTCGACGGGCATACGGTCCAGGACGCGAGCACCGACCAGATGGTGCGTTCGGTCGCGAAGCTGATCGCCCACCTCTCCCAGTCGCTCACCCTGCTGCCAGGCACCCTGATCTCGACCGGGAGCCCTGGTGGCGCTGGGTACTCCCGCGATCCGCAGATCTTCCTGCGCGACCATTCGACCGTCACCGTCGGCATCGACGGGATCGGCGAGCTCACCACGCACTGTCGGATCACCGACTGAGGTCGTCCGGCGCACAGCGAGGGGGACGGACGCGACGGCGTCCGTCCCCCTCACTGTGCGCGGTGGCTCAGATCTCGATCAGGTCTTCCGGCGCGACCACCGGGATCGCCGCCGTGATGGTCTCGAGTCCCGACAGGCGCGCGGGAGACAGCTGCTTGACGACCTCGTCGCGCGACATGAGCCCGGCCTCGACGACCAGGTCGGCGACGCTCCGGTTCGTCAGAAGTGCGGTCTTCGCCAGCGCTGCGGCGGCCGCGTAGCCGATGAAAGGGGTGAGGGCGGTGATGACACCGACCGAAGCGCCCACCATCGCACCCAGGCGGTCGCGGTTCGCGGTGATGCCGTCGACGCAGTTGACGCGCAGCGTCCACATGGCCTGACGCATCCAGGTGATCGACTGGAAGATCGAGTGCGCGATGACCGGCTCGAAGGCGTTCAGCTGCAGCTGGCCCGCCTCCGCCGCCATCGTCACGGTCATGTCGGCTCCGGCGACGGCGAACGCGACCTGGTTCACGACCTCGGGGATGACCGGGTTGACCTTTCCCGGCATGATGCTCGATCCCGCCTGCATCGCGGGAAGGTTGATCTCACCGAGACCCGCCTGCGGTCCGGACGAGAGCAGTCGGAGGTCGTTGCAGATCTTGGACAGCTTCATCGCGTTGCGCTTGAGCGTCGACGAGAACGACATGAAGGAGCCCGTGTCGCTCGTCGCCTCGACGAGGTCTCCTGCCGTGCGCAGGTCGAGCGCGGTGATCTCGCGCAGGTGCTTGAGCACGGCGGGAGCGTAGCCGGGGTGCGTCGTGATGCCCGTGCCGATCGCGGTGGCGCCCATATTGATCTCGAACATCAGCGAAGCGTTCTCGGTGAGGCGCGTGTGGTCGTAGCCGAGGGTCGTGGCGAATCCGTTGAACTCCTGACCGAGCGTCATCGGCACGGCGTCCTGCAGCTGGGTGCGCCCGACCTTGAGCACATCGTGGAACTCGCGCGATTTGCCGAGGAACGACAGACGCAGCAGATCGAGCTCCTCGAGCAGCGAGCGCAGCGTCAGGGACAGACCGATCTTGACGGCCGTCGGGTACACGTCGTTCGTGGACTGGCTGCGGTTGGTGTGGTCGATCGGCGAGAGGAAGGCGTAGTCGCCCTTCTCGCGTCCGGCCATCTCGAGCGCGATGTTGGTGATGACCTCGTTCGCGTTCATGTTCGTCGAGGTGCCGGCACCGCCCTGGATGACGCCGACGGTGAACTGCTCGTGGAACTCGCCGTCGATCACCCGCTGTGCCGCGCGGTCGATCAGGTCGGCACGCTCAGGGTCGAGCACGCCGATCTCGCGGTTCGCGCGGGCGCTGGCCTGCTTCACCATCGCCAGCCCGACCACCAGGTCCGGATAGACCGAGATGGGCCGCTTCGTGATCGGGAAGTTCGCGTCGGCGCGGGCGGTGTGGATCCCCCAGTACGCGTCGACGGGAATCTCCATGCTCCCGAGCGAATCGGTCTCGGTGCGGGTCAGGGTAGGCGCGGCAGAAGCCATGTCACATCCTCGTGGGTCGTGGCGGGTGAGAAGGGTGGGGGATGCCTTCAGTCTACGCCGCTCAGCGACCGGGTTTGCGGGAGAACGCCTCGAGTCGCCCCTCGGGCGTGAGGCTCGCCATGCGCTCCAGCCACTCCTCGGAGAAGTAGTCGCCCGTCGCCGCGTCGGTCACGGGGACGACGGTGTGCGTGATCGTGTCGGGGTACACATGGACGAGGTGGAACGCCTGCGCCGCGTCCATGCCGTTGACGTCGGCGGGCGGGCGGGCCACGTTCATCGTGTAGCAGGTCGCAGACGCCACGCTCACCGGCACCCCGGCGAATGTGCCGTGCGACGAATAGTGCAGGTGCCCCGCGAGGATGCCCCTGACGTCCGTGCCGCGGATCACGTCGGCGAGCTCATCCTGATGACGAAGCTCCAGGACGTCGAACAGCGGGAGGTGGCTCGGGATCGGCGGGTGGTGCAGAGCGAGCACGGTGCCGTGGGGTGCGGGGTCGGCGAGCTGCTCGGCCAGCCACGACAGCTGGTCGTGGTCGATGTCGCCGTGGTGCCACCCGGGAACGCTGCTGTCCAGGGCGATGAGCCGCAACCCGTCGAGATCCCAGACCCCCGTCACCGGGTCCTCGGTCGGCTCGAGGTCCAGCAAGCCCTGCCGCAGTGCAGGACGCTCGTCGTGGTTGCCGGCGACCCACGCCACCGGCGCGCCGAGTTCGCGGGCGACGGGCTCGACCGCGGCACGCAGACGCCGATACGCGTCGGGCTCGCCCAGATCGGCGAGGTCTCCGGTGATCACGATCGCCGAGGGATGCGGGTGCACGGCACGGATCGCGCGCAGCGTGCGCGCGAAGTTCTCCTCCACGTCGTACCGGCCACCCAGCTGCGCCCCTCCGGCGAGGAAGTGGGGGTCGCTGACGTGGATCAGGACATGCGATGCGGGCTCATGACGGCCGAAGACGTGTGCGCTGGTTCCTGCGGACATGGGATCACCCTATTCCCCGGTGACCACAGCGGGTGTAGTGCTCGGGCTAGGATCGCCTCATGGCGAAGAACGAGAGCAGGCGTCGGGCGATCGCCGATGCCGGACTCGCGGTGCTGGCACGAGAGGGCTCCCGCGGATTGACGCATCGCGCGGTCGACGTCGCCGCGGGCATCCCGACGGGGACCACGTCGAACTACTTCCGGAGTCGGGACGCGCTCGTCGCCGGACTCGTCGAGCGCATCGGGGAACGACTCGCCCCGACGCCCGACGACCTCCGACGGAGATCGAGCGGGGTGCCGGGCGCCGCACTGTTCGCCGACTACGTCCGCGACATCGTCCGCCGCCTCACCGACGATCGCGAGGTCACTCTGGCGCTCTTCGAACTGCGCCTCGAGAGCAGCCGCAGACCGGAGGTCGCCGCCGTCCTCGGAGCCTGGCAACGCGCCGGGTTCGACGGAGACGTCGCCTTCAACGCCGCAGCCGGTCTGCCCGGCGGTCGCCGCGAGATCGCTCTCTTCCACTATGCGATAGACGGGCTCCTCCTCGATCGCCTCACGATGCCGATCGACCCCGACACGGAGACCGACGCCATCATCGACGACCTCGTCGCCGGGTTGCTGCGCTGAGCAGACCGGCTCGGTGCGATCAGTGGCCGATCACGAGGAGCAGAATGCCCGCGACGACGGCCGCGGCGCAGAGGGCGAAGCACGCGTAGGCGCCGAAGAGGGCGACGAGCTTCTGCCCCTCGGTGAGCGGGCTCTTCCGTGCCGCCTTCGCGGCCTGCTTCTCCGCGCGCCGGAGCTCCTTCTCGGTGATCACGGTGATCGCGTCCGTGAACTCCGCGGGACTCACCACGGGCGCGCGGCCGCTGCGCACGAGCAGTCGGAGACCGAGCGCGTAGAAGGTCACGATCGCGGCCGCTCCGATGAGAGCCGCGAGGAACACCTGGAGGAAGGCGACCCAGTCGATGACGACGTTCATTCCGACTCCCCGCTCCGAGGCGCATCGGGCTTCTTCGTTGACACCCCGGTCGTCGAGGTCGACCCCGACTTGGATGCCTTCGCGCTCGCCTTGTCCTGAGCCTTCTTCTTCGCCTTCGCTGCCGCCTCACGCTTCGTCTGGGCCTTGGCCTCCTCGCGAGCCGCCGCTCGTGCCTTCGCCTCGGCCTTCGCCTGCTCGATGCGCTGCTGACGTCGTGTCGGAGGCGGGGTGTCGGGAAGGTCGATGGCCATTCCCGATTCGGCGACATCGCTCATCGCGTTCGCCGGGGTGACCGCGTTCCGGCGCGAACGCATGAACAGGCCGAGGATGATCGCGAGCGCCAGAAGCGCGTCGATCGCCACACCCCAGTTGCCGAGCCACACGACCAGGAGCGCCGCCAACGCCCCGACCCCGCCTGCCGCGGGAAGGGTCAGCAGCCAGCCGACGCCGATCCGGCCTGCGGTCCGCCAGCGGACGGTCGATCCTCGGCGTCCGAGACCAGAGCCGATCACCGATCCGGATGCCACCTGGGTGGTCGACAGTGCGAAGCCCAGGGCACTCGAGGCGAGGATGGTCGCAGCGGTCGAGCTCTCGGCCGCGAACCCCTGAGCGGGCTTGACGTCGGTCAGCCCCTTACCGAGGGTGCGGATGATGCGCCAGCCGCCGAGGTACGTGCCGAGGGCGATCGTGAACGCACATGCGATGATGACCCACAGCTCGGGCTCGTGGTGCGCACCCGACTGCCAGCCGATCGTGATCATGGCCAGGGTGATGACGCCCATGGTCTTCTGCGCGTCGTTCGTGCCGTGCGCGAGGGCTACGAGGGACGAGGTGAAGATCTGGCCCCAGCGGAAACCGTCGCGTCCGTCCGGCTTGCCGTCGTAACGGCGGGTGACGGAGTAGGCGATCTTCGTCGCCGCGAAGGCGATCAGCCCGGCGGTCACTGGCGCGATGAGAGCAGGGAGCACGATCTTCGAGAGCACCATGCCGAAGTCGATGCCGCCGAGGCCAGCGCCGACCAACGTCGCCCCGATCAGACCGCCGAAGAGCGCGTGGGACGAACTCGACGGAAGACCCAGGAGCCAGGTCAGCATGTTCCAGGTGATGGCGCCGATCAGGCCGGCGAAGATCAGCGAGAGGAAGAGATCCGCCCCGGCGGAGATGATCGCATCCTCGCGGATGATTCCGCCGGAGATGGTCTTCGAGACCTCCGTCGACAGGAACGCGCCGACGAGGTTGAGGACGGCGGCGAGGAGGACGGCGGTCTTGGGCTTCAGCGCACCCGTGGCGATCGGCGTCGCCATGGCATTCGCGGTGTCGTGGAAGCCGTTGGTGAAGTCGAAGAAGAGTGCCAGCGCGATGACGAGCACGACGATGAGGGCTGCGGTTTCCACCGTTCGCTTTCGGTCGTTGAGGAAGAAGGAGTTGTCGACGGGATCGACGTGACGAACGAAGAGTTCACCGTGGGTTTGACTTCCGTTAACCGGCCCCGGTAAATCCTCCCACCCTCCCCCGTGCCGGTCAACTCGACCTGGGATAGCGTGGGACGGTGACTGACGCTCCCCTGGCCGCACGCCGCTCCACCCTCCGCACGCACCACGGCGACACGTTCGACGACCCGTACGAATGGATGAGGGCCAAGGACTCGGAAGAGGTCATCGCGCACCTCGAAGCCGAGAACGCGCACACGGATGCCGCGACCGCGCATCTGGCCGATCTCCGCAGCAGGCTGTTCGACGAGATCAAGGCGCGCGTGCAGGAGACCGACCTCTCGGTGCCCACCCGCCGCGGCGAATGGTGGTACTACAGCCGCACGGAGGAGGGCGCCCAGTACGGCATCCATTGCCGGGCGGCCGCCACCGAAGACGACTGGACTCCCCCTTCGCTCGTGCCCGGTGTCCCGGTTCCCGGCGAGGTCGTCCTGCTCGACGGCAACGTCGAGTCCGATGGCCACGAGTTCTTCTCGCTCGGGGCCTTCGACACCTCGGACGATGCGACGAAGCTGCTGTGGTCGACCGACTTCGAAGGCGACGAGCTCTACACCGTGCACGTGCGCGACCTCACGACCGGAGAGACGCTCGAGGACGAGATCCCGGACACCGGCGGAGCGTTCTTCACGCCGGACGGCACAGGCGTGCTGTACACGACGCGCGATGAGGCATGGCGCCCCGACACGCTGTGGCTGCATCGTCTCGGAACGCCGGTCGCCGACGACGTCCGCCTCTTCCATGAACCCGACGAGAAGTTCTGGCTGGGCGCCGGGATCACCCGCAGCCGCAGGTACCTCGTGATCGGCGTCGGGTCCAGCATCACGAGCGAGGAATACCTCGTCGACCTGACCGGCGAACTCACCGCCGAGCCGCGGCTCGTCTGGCCCCGCCGCGAGGGCGTCGAATACTCGATCGACCACGCCGTGGTGGACGGTGAGGACCGCCTCTTCATCCTCCACAACGATGACGCTCTCGACTTCGAGCTCGTCTCCGTGTCGGCGTCCGACCCTCGGGGCGAGCGGCACGTGGTCATCGCGCACGAACCGGGACAGCGTCTGCTCGGCATGGACGCGTTCCGCGACTTCGCGACCGTGGAGTACCGCAGCGAAGGTCTCGAGCGCGTCGGGCTGCTCGACTATGCCACGGACGCCGTCGACGAGATCCCGTTCGACGAACCGCTCTATTCGGCCGGCGTGAGCGGGAACCCGGAGTGGCACTCGCCGTTCCTCCGCCTCGGCTACACGTCGTTCGTGACCCCGGGCACGGTGTACGACCTCGATCTGGCAGACCGGGCGCTCATCCTGCGCAAGCAGGTCACCGTGCTGGGCGGCTACGATCCCGCCGAGTACGGTCAGCGACGAGACTGGGCGACGGCCTCCGACGGCACACGCGTGCCGATCTCCCTCGTGTGGAAGCGCTCATTCGGCGATCCTGGGGCCGGGACACGACCTGTGCACCTCTACGGCTACGGCTCGTACGAGCACTCCATCGACCCGGGATTCTCCGTCGCCCGTCTCTCCGAGCTCGACCGCGGAGTCGTCTTCGCGGTCGCGCACGTCCGCGGTGGCGGAGAGATGGGTCGCCAGTGGTACGAAGATGGGAAGCTGCTGAACAAGCGCAACACCTTCACGGACTTCGTCGCCTGCGCCGAGCACCTCGTCGCCACCGGGGTCACCGCGCCGAGTCAGCTCGTCGCGGAGGGAGGCAGCGCCGGAGGTCTGCTGATGGGCGCGATCGCCAACCTCGCGCCCGAGCTCTTCGCCGGCATCCTCGCCGGAGTCCCGTTCGTGGATGCGCTTACCACGATCCTCGACCCGTCGCTTCCGCTCACGGTGATCGAGTGGGATGAGTGGGGCGATCCCCTTCACGACCCGGACGTCTACGAGTACATGAAGTCCTACACCCCGTACGAGAACGTCCGAGATGGCGTGAAGTACCCGAGGATACTCGCGGTGACCTCGCTCAACGACACCCGGGTGCTCTACGTCGAGCCTGCGAAATGGGTGGCACGACTGCGCGAGGCCGGGGCCTCCGACGTGCTGCTCAAGTGCGAGATGGTCGCGGGACACGGCGGGGTCAGCGGGCGCTACAACTCCTGGAAGGAACGCGCGTTCGAACTCGCCTGGCTGCTCGACACGCTCGGCCTCGCCGACGACTGAGCGCAGCGGCCGCGCTCGACCCTGTTGTCGAGCGTGCCTGCACGCGAGTTCAGGCGATCACGCCGGATCAGGCTGATTCGCTCACTTCCTGCCTGATACGGCGCTCTTGCCTGATTTCAGGATGCAGCAGAACGGATGCGTCGACTCCTCCACAATCGACGACCCGTCGCAGTTGTCCCCTGACCACGGCTCGACAGTCCCGCGGCATTCGGGGCGTCGGCCAAGGTGGGACCGTGACGATCTCTGCAGATGACTGGGTACGCCAGCACGACGGTGCCGCACACTCGTCCGCTCTGCGGACGGCCGGGTTCACGGACCACGCGGTGCGGCGAGCAGTTCAAGACGGGCACCTCCTGCGGGTGCGGCGGTCCTGGCTCGTGACGCCCGATTGCGACGCACGGCTCGTCGCTGCCGCCTCCGTCGGTGGGCGCGTGACCTGCGTGAGCGCCGCGAGCATGTGCGGCTGGTGGGACATCAGCACGGATGCGGTGCACGTCGCGCTGCCGCACAGCGCCTCCCGGTTTGAATCGACGGGCATCCGCGTCCACCGCAGCCGCGGTCCCGTTCCCGTGGCACGGCGTTCGACGGTGGACCCGTCCCTCAACGTGCTGTTCCAGGTCGCTCGGTGCGTGCCGACGACGGATGCCCTGGCCGTCTGGGAGTCTGCGATCCGGCGAGATGCTCGACCTCGATGTCCTCGAGCGGGTGGAGTGGCACTCGAGCTCCGCATCACGGATCGCAGCACTGGTCGGCGGGAGGTCGGACTCGGGTCCTGAGACCGCGTTCCTCGCCCTGATGCGCGGGATCGGGGTCGAGATGCGGCAGCAGGTCTGGGTCGACGGGCATCCGCTCGACGCCATGATCGGAGAGCGACTGGGAATCCAGATCGACGGTTTCGCACATCACAGCTCAGCGCGAGATCGCCGTCGGGATATCCGAGCGGATGCTCGCCTCGTGCTGCGCGGGTACACGATCCTCCGTTTCGACGTGCACCAGGTGATGTACGACGCCCGATACGTCGAGCAGACCGTCCTGACCGCGATCGCACAGGGGCTGCACACGCGACGAAACGGTGACTGAGCACAACGGCGGTACGCCCGCGTCAGCGCGCGTACGCGGGGAACATCGTCCCATGACGGCGCGCGAAATCAGGCAGACACTCAGAATCAGGCGATTGCAGTGAGCTACCGCCTGATTCGGCGCGATTGCCTGATCTCAGGATGCTGGCAACAACGCTGATCCACCCACACGAAGCGTTGTCGAGCGTGCCTGCGATCAGCCGAAGAGGGCAGCCGCCTCGTCGTAGCGGTAGCGGGGCACCGTGTTGAGTTCGCCCAGCGCATCGGCGAAGGGCACCCGGACGATGTCCGTGCCCTGCATCGCCACCATCTGCCCCCAGGCCTCGTCGACGATCGCGTCGGCGGCGTGGAGCCCGAGACGCGTCGCCAGCACGCGGTCGAACGCCGACGGGGATCCACCGCGCTGGATGTGTCCCAGGATCGTGGCGCGGGTCTCGATGCCGGTGATGCGCTCGATCTCGGGCGCGAGCTGGTCTCCGATGCCGCCGAGGCGGGGACGGTTGAACGCGTCGAGCCCCTTGTCGCTGTATGCCTCCTCCATGCCGAGGAGCTTGAACCCCTCGGAGACGACGACGAGCGGTGCCCTGCCACGGTCGTGAGCGCTGGTCACGAGCTCGGTGATGTCGTCGATCGACATCGGAACCTCGGGGATGCAGATGACGTGCGCGCCGGCGGCCATGCCCGCGTGCAGGGCGATCCACCCCACGTGGCGCCCCATGACCTCCGCGACCATGCAGCGCTGATGCGAGTCGCCCGTGGTCCGCAGACGGTCCATGGCGTCCGTCGCGATGTTCACCGCGGTGTCGAAGCCGAAGGAGTAGTCGGTGGCCTGGAGGTCGTTGTCGATCGTCTTCGGCACGCCGATGACCTTGATGCCGTCCTTCGCGAGTCGGTCGGCGGCGGCGAGGGTACCCTCCCCGCCGATCGCGATGATGCCGTCGATCTTGTGGCCGTATAGGGTCTTGGCGATGTTCTCCGCTCCCCCGCGCTCTCCCTCATAGGGGTTCGTGCGGCTGGTGCCGAGGATCGTGCCTCCGACCTTGGAGAGACCCTTCACCTCGTGCCGCGTGAGCGGCATGAAGTCGCCGTCGACGAGGCCACGCCATCCGTCGCGGATGCCGACGAATTCCAGGTCGTACGTGGTGGTGCCCTTGAGCACGATGCCGCGGATGACCGCGTTGAGGCCGGGGCAGTCGCCGCCGCTCGTCAGGATGCCGATCTTCATGCTGGTGCCTTCAGACGTTCGGGAGATGGGGGAAGAGGCCGCGCTGCCTTCGATCGACACTAGCGCCCCGGTGCACTCGGGCGCTATTCGGGGTCGACGAAAACCGCCGATCTTGACGCGCGGATCCGTCGATATCGACGAACTTCCCGAAGCGACGTGTGTGACAAGCGAATCGCGTGTTAAGAACCGTAGTTCTTGACGATCATGCGCCGCCGAGCGCCTGACGCAGCAGGTGCATGAGTGCCGCGAGCTGCACCGGCTCCCCCGCCGATTCCTCGACGGCCTCACCGTCGAGTGCCCGCGCCGCGAGCCCCTGCTTCTGGTCGATGAGCTCCGCGATCTTCGTGTCGATCGTGTGGGCGGCGATGATCCGCCACGCGGTGACGGGCTCGTCCTGACCGATGCGGTGCACGCGGTCGATCGCCTGCGTCTGCTCCGCGGCCGTCCACGACAGCTCGGCGAGCACGACGTTCGACGCCGCCTGCAGGTTCAGCCCGACACCGGCCGCGGTGAGCGAACAGACCGCGATCCCGACCGAGGGGTCTCCGTTGAAGTCGTCGATCGCCTGCTGACGCGCGGTGGACGTCTGGTCTCCGCGGATCGACACCGCACGGATCCCCGCGGCCGCGAAGTGCGCCTCGGCCTGATCCATGACGTCGATGTGCTTCGCGAAGAAGACGACCTTGCCGACCGACCGCTGCAGCTGAGCGGCGTAGTCCGCCGCGAGCTGCGCCTTGGCCTGACCGATGCGGCGGACCATGGTGAAGACGTTGTCTCCCCCTGTGCCGGCCGCCTTCGACTCCTCGAGCTCGTTCTGCGCGACGAGACGCACGATGTCGTCGTCGATCTCGCCGGGTGCCAGCCCTCGATCGCCACGCGCTTCGATGATGCGACGGTAGCGGGCGGCGAGACGCTCGCCGAGCTCCCGTTCCGCCTGCCGGATGCTGCGCCCGAACTCGTCGTCGAGCTGCACCGGCAGATCGGCGATCAGCTTGTCGGGGAGGTCCGCAGCGACGTCCTTCTTCTTGCGACGAACGATGCCCATCGAGATGACGGCATCCCGCGCCTCGGGGTAGAACGCCTTGTCGGCCGGGGTGAAGCCGGTGGCGTCGAGCTTCTCCATGAGCTCGGGGCCCGGCTTCTCGCCCGTCGTCCAGCCGAGGAAGCGCCAGATCGCGTCGAAGTCCTCGACGTCGTTGATCAACGGCGTACCCGTGAGGGCGAGCATGAGCGGGTTGTGGCCAGGTGTGCGTTCGCGAACCTGCGCGGCGAGCGACAGCACGTTCTGCGACCGCTGCGACGACAGGTTCTTGATGAAGTGCGCTTCGTCGACGACCATGCCGCGCAGGCCGATCGACGCCAGCCACGAGAGGTGACGGTCGAGGATCTCGTAGTTCACGATGAACACGTCGGCGAAGGCATCGATGTCGGCACCGTCGCCCTGGATCACCGTGGCTCGGCGCTGCGGCGTCCACCGCTCGACTTCGCGCGCCCAGTTCATCTTGACGACGTTCGGGACGACGGCGAGGAGCGGGTAGGCGCCGGCGACGGATGCGGCGAGGACTGACTGCGCGGTCTTGCCGAGCCCCGGCTCATCCGCCAGAAGGAAGCTGCGGTGCCCGGTCTTCACGGCCTCGAGGAACCGGGACTGGTGCACCATGACCTCGAGCCCCTTGGGCGAGAGGTGGTCGAACTCGGGCGCGGGAGGGAGCTCCATCGACGCGGCAGAGCCGCCGGCCCCGGTCTCGAAAGCCTTGTAGAGGGGGCCCATGAGCTCCCAGCCGTCGAGACGCCGACGGGGTGTCGCGGTCGAGCGCGGTGTCAGATCCGGTGCGAGGAACGGGTTCGCCAGCTGGCGAGCCTCGACGGACGGCGGTGTGACCTGGCGTTCGGCGATCGCCGCAGGCACGACCGAGATCTGCACGGGTGCGGCGTCGGCGATGATCAGCTCTTCCGGGGCCAACTCCGCGCCAGACTCGAGCAGCCAGTCGCGGCGCATGCGCTTGGCCACAGGCGACGTCGCCTGGTCGGCCTCCAGCAGCTGGATGAGCGAGGTGTCACGGGCGGCCGTCTTGGCGAGGATCGTCGCCACGCCGTCGAGCCGCTTCAGCAGCTCGGCGCGTGCCGGGTCGCCGATCTCGGCGTCCGCCTTCACCCTGGCGCGCTCCTCGCGCACCAGGAAGGCGATCACCTGGAACTTCACCCGATTCGTCGGTCCCAGCTTCCCCCGCTGCGACTTCGCCTCGATCTCGCGCACCTTGCGCGCGAGGATCGGGATGAGTGGTGCCTCGTCGTCGCGACGGGACGTCTTCTTTCGCCGCGTGGCGGCGGTTGCCGTGGTCGGCATGCTCCTCCTGAGCGTGAAGGCTCCGACTTCCCCAGGAAGTCGCGGGCCGTTCTCGTTGTCCGCGTGTGGCGTGAGCCAGGACCGTACGAACAGTGGATCTTCTTCCCGACGAGGCACGCGAGAAGCGCGAGGATCGGCGGGAGCCGAGACCCATTCTATGCCATCGCGGCCGAGACCCGGGGAACACCCACGCCGACATGTCGAACGGGATCGACGATCAGGCGCGCAGTCCGAGGGCCCGAGCGGCATCCGTCACGTCGGTGGCCATCTGGTCCATCAGCTTCTCGATGCCTTCGAACGCCACCATGCCGCGGAGGCGCTCGACGAACTCGACCGTGACATCGTGACCGTAGAGATCGAGGCCCGTCTCCCCCAGCACATGCGCTTCCACCTGGCGGACCAGGACGTCGTCGAATGTGGGGTTCGTGCCGACGGAGATCGCGGACGGATGCCGGATCCCGGTGTCGTGGTCCACCAGCCATCCCGCATACACGCCGTCTGCGGGGACGAACGCATCGACGATCGTCGAGAGGTTCGCGGTCGGGAAACCGAGTTCGCGGCCGCGCTTGAGACCGTGGACGACCTCGCCCCGCACATCGGGATGACGGCCGAGCACCTTCGTCGCGGCCGCGACGTCGCCCTCCATCAGGAGTTCACGGATCCAGCTCGACGACACGCGGCGTTCGGAGCCGGGCAGGTACACGTCTTCCACGACCTCGACCGCGAAGCCGTAGCGTGGCCCGAGTTCGCGCAGGAGCTCGGGGGTGCCCGCCCCCTTGTTGCCGAAGCGGAAGTCCTCGCCGACCAGCACCGTCGAGACTTCGAGTGCGCCCACGAGGATGTCGACGACGAAATCGTGGGCACTGCGCGCCGCGAGCTGCTCGTCGAAGGTCAGCAGGAGCGTCGCGTCGATGCCCAGCTCGCCGAGCAGCTCGAGCTTGCGGTCGACGGTGACCACGTTCTCCGGGCAGCGGTCCGGACGCAGGATCGCGAGCGGGTTGCGGTCGAAGGTGACGGCGACCGACCGGCTGCCGGTGGCTGCGGCCGCCTCGTTCAGCCGTGCGATGACCGCCCGATGCCCCGCGTGGACGCCGTCGAACTTGCCGATCGCGACCGCGCTCGGTCCGAAGCCGGCGGGAACCTCCTCTGGGCTCCGGAAGACGATCATGCGCCGGCCTCGACCGGTCGCGCGGCATCGACCGGGCGGTGCGTGCGCAACCACCAGATCCCGAACACCGGGAGCACCAACGGGATGAACAGGTATCCGCGCCCGAACAGCGACCACACGGTCTCGTGCTGGAACAGCGCCGGCATCAGGATGCTCAGAAGCCCGACCACGAGGACGCCCGTGAGTTCGAAGACGATGGCGACCCAGGCGACCGTGTACCAACCGCGCCGACGGGCGAGCACGAGGGCGAGGGTGGCGAGGATGTAGACGACGGCGGCGAGTGCGGACAGCGAATACGCGAGGGGCGCTTCGTCGAACCGGCGGACGATCTGCACGAAGCTGCGCCCCGTGGCGGCCAGCGCCATGACGACGTAGACGATCACGAGGACGCGACCGATTCCGGTCATCCGAGTGGTGGGGGCGGTGGTGCTCATAGCGCATTCCATCCTAGAGCCGCGCAGGACACCGGGACTCCGCCCCGACGCCGCACGTCACGCCACCTGGATCGCCCAGATGACCTGCATGCGCCACAGCATGATGGCGATGGCCAGCGCAGCGACACCGAGGATGACCGTGCTCCATCTGCTGCGCTCCATGAGCGCCCACAGCACCGCGCCCACGGGAAGCAGCGCGGCCGAGACGAGGTAGACCCAGTACTCGAGCAGGTCACCCGTCGGCGGGTTGCCCACGAGGGGCGCGACGATCGCCACGACCACCTGGACGATCAGCAGCACCTCGACGAGCGCGAGGGCTCCGACCGTGAAGTCGCTCGGTCGACGTCCGATGAGTCCTGCGACGAGGCAGAACACCCCGGCCGCCACCGCCGCCACGATCTGCACGACCGTGAACCACAGGATCATCGCTCGCCCTCCGGCATGTTCATGGCGCTCTTCAGGTCTGCGCCGCGCTTCTCGACGATCCCGATGAGCACCCCGTCTTCATCGACCGCCGCAGCGATCGCTGCGGTCAGTCGTCCCGCCTGTCCGGCGAGGCGCTTCCCCTGACGCAGGTCGCGCGCGTCATCGCCCGACATGTCCAGCACCGGCAGCAGGCGACTCGCAGCCTCCGCCGGGGTCAGCGTGTGAGCGCCGTCGAGGGCGTCGAGGGCGACGGCGTCGGTCACGTCGAAAGGACCGACCCTAGTGCGCCGCAGCGCGGTCAGGTGCCCGCCGACGCCCAGAGCAGCTCCCAGATCACGGGCGAGTGAGCGGATGTAGGTTCCTGAAGAGCAGTCGACCACCACGTCGAGGTCGAGGTAGCCGTCGCTTCGCCGCGCCTCGATCAGCTCGAACCGGGAGACGACCACGTCGCGTGCGGCGAGAACGACCTCCTCGCCCGCCCGCACACGGTCGTACGCACGACGTCCGTCGACCTTGATGGCGGAGACCGCGCTGGGCACCTGCGAGATCGCTCCGGTGAGCGCGGCGATGCCTGCTCGCACGGCCGAGTCCGTGACGGCTTCCCAGGCCTCGGGCGCCGCGGTCGCGACCGTCTCCCCCTCGGCGTCGTCCGTCCCGGTGCTCGCGCCGAGGCGGATCGTCGCCAGGTAGGTCTTGTCCGTGCCGACGACATAGGTCAGCAGACGGGTCGCGCCCTCGATCCCGATCACCAGCAGTCCGGTCGCCATCGGGTCGAGGGTGCCCGCGTGACCGACTTTGCGCGTACCGAAGGCACGGCGCGTGCGTGCGACGACATCGTGGCTGGTGAGCCCGGAGGGCTTGTCGACGAGGAGGATGCCGGGCGAGACCATCCTCCCAGCCTACCGATCGCATCCGGGCACTCCCGGCGCACCGAAGCCTCGGCGCCGGGAGGTCGCCCGCGCTCGCATAGGCTGAAGGGATGCCCGTACCGCAGGCCCCTGACGACATCGCGTCGCGCCTGTCGACGTGGTACCGGGCGACCGCTCGTGACCTCCCCTGGCGCCGGCCGCAGTTCCATGAGGAGTTCGGAGCCTGGGGCGTGCTCGTCAGCGAGTTCATGCTGCAGCAGACGCCGGTGACGCGGGTCATCCCGCATCTGGAGGCGTGGCTCGAGCGCTGGCCGACCCCGACCGCCATGGCCGCGGCGTCGACGGCGGATGTCGTGCGGCAGTGGGCGAACCTGGGCTATCCCCGACGGGCGCTGTGGCTACATCGAGCGGCCATCGAGATCACCGCTCGACACGGCGGTGCGGTCCCCCGTGAGATCGAGTCGCTACTCGCGCTGTCGGGCATCGGCGACTACACGGCCAGAGCCGTCGCCGTGTTCGCGTACGGTGATCGCCACCCCGTCGTCGACACCAACACGCGTCGCGTGCTCGCCAGGGCGATCGACGGTCGAGCCCAGCCGGCACCCCCTTCCCGCAGAGACCTCGCGCTGATGGCGTCCCTCCTGCCCGACACGGTCGAGGAGGCCGCAGTGTTCAACGCCGCGGCCATGGAACTGGGCGCGACGGTGTGCACCTCCCGCGCACCACGCTGCGACGTGTGCCCGCTCGCGCCCACCTGCGCCTGGCTCGCCGACGGGCGCCCCGACACCGGAGACGGACGCCGACGCCAGGCCACCTACGAAGGATCCGACCGCCAGGCGCGCGGCGCAGTCCTCCGACTGCTCAGGGACATCGCGCCGGAGGGTGCTCCGTTGCCGTCCGTCCTGCCCGATTGGCCCGACGAGCAGCAGCGTGATCGCGCGATCGACTCGCTGATCGCCGACGGACTCGCGGAGGCCGACGGCGCCACGCTCTTCCTTCCCCGCTGACGACGCGTCAGAGGTGCTGCTCTGCTCGGTGCGCCAACACCGTGAGCTCGACTCGGCTGCGCACCTCCAGCTTGGTGAACACGCGGCCGAGGTGCACCTCGACGGTACGGACCGACACCCGCAACGCCTCCGCGATGTCGCGGTTCGCCGCCCCACGGATCGCGTGCATCGCGACCTCGAGCTCACGCGCCGTGAGCTGCGACGACCATGCGGCACGGCACGCCGAGAGCGCATCGATCGCCGGAGCCGTGCTGCCGTCCCGCGGGTCCAGCCTGTCGAGGCGTCGACGGATCGCCCGCGCCCATGCCGTCGCTCCCGAGAGTTCGAACAGGCGCTCCGCGTGGAGAAGATGGATCCGCGCCGACACGTGATCGTCGCGGATGGCGAATTGCGTCCCGAGCATCGTCTCCACCCGCGCACGCGCGAACGGCGAGCGGAGCGTCCGTGCGGCCTCACGGACGTCATCGCACTCCGACCGCCATCGCCCTTCTCCTGCGCGAGCCAGCCGAGCGCGCAGGCTCTGGGCGCGGATGATGTCCGGCGGAGCCAAGGCGACGACCGTGTTCTCGTGGCTCCCCGCACCCACCGCGAGCTCTTCGAGACCCGGGACCGTCATGGCCGGGCGCACGCCTCCGAGCTCGGCCCAGAGGCGGATGGTCGCAGCCGCATCGTCGAACGAGCCTGCGAGGTACTCCCGGAGTCCTCGATCGACGAGAAGATCGATCCTGACGCCCGGTGGGAGCGCCTCGGTGAGCGCGCGGGAGTACGGGCCGAGTTCGCCGAGGACGATGAGATCGAGGCGGCGGGCGAGCACCACCCCCAGCCCGGCGAACGGCAACGCGACGGGAAGGACGAGCGCGGCCTCGAACAGCTTGTCCCGCGCCACACCGATATCGCCTCGCCACGCGAGCAGAAGCACCTCGACCACGACACGGTAAGCCTGCACCAACGGGGTGCGCTCGTGCTCGGGGACGAGCGCATCGCCGACCGGGAGAATCGCGGCATCGTCTCGCGCCAGCAGGCGCAGCCCCCGGTCGAGGTCTCCGTCCATCGCGGAGCGCAGCGCATCGAGGATCGTGCCGCTCACCGAGCGCGACCCGCTCGACCCGTCGACATCGCGTTCCCCGGCGATCAGCCAGCTCAGCGCCACGACCCGGTCTCCGAGGTCGCGTTCGACGCCGATGCGAGCGGCGCCCTGTCTGACCTCATCGAGCCAGACGCGCATTCCGCGGCGATCCTGCCTCTCCGCGCACATCAGCGCCGCGAGGGCCGCAGCTCTCGTCCACTGCCCCCAATCTTCGGCGTCTCCGACCGGACGAAGTGCGCGATGGTCGACGTCGGGCACCGTCCCCGTCAGCAACGCGTGCGCAACGAACAGGCCGCCGAGCCCTCTGCGCCGACAGCTCGCCGCACCTCCGGGATACAGGCGCGCGAGCCATGCGGCGCCTTCTGCCGCGTACCCTGCGGCAACCGCCGAGGAACCCGCGACGAGTACCGCCTCATCGCGAAGGCCGTCGACCGCGTGCGCCACCGCCTCGCGGGCGAGCAGGAACGCACGCTCCGGCAGCCCCGCCCCGATGAGACGCCGGGCGATCCGGATGAGCTGAGGCGCCGTCGCGGGGTCGCGCTCGAGAGATCCGCGCGCCTGATGCCAATCCGCTCCGACCTGGTCGCCCCTCCGGCGGAGGATCGCGCTGAGCCGCTCGTGCACCCGGGCCGTGGTCGCGGTGGGCGCCGTCGCCCTGATCCAGACCGAGAGCCGCGGATCGACGAATCTGACATGCCCGGCGTGCACGAGGAGATGCTCGCCAATCGGGCCGGAGGCGATCTCGTCGGGCGAACGTCCGTCGAGATCCACCAACGGAGCGAGGCTGTCGTCGAGGGCGACGGCGAGGGCGAGCAGCAGCTCACGGTCCCTGCCGTCGAGTTCCAGCCCATCGAACGCACCCGCGATGGCGGGCACGGACGGGAGCGGATTCGGCAGGGGACGCAGCCCGTGGCGCTGATCCGCCGACAGTCGTTCGACGACCTGTCTGATCGTCTCCACATCCGCGCCGAGGTCGGCGGTCAGTCGCCCGAGCACGTGCGGTGCGCAGCCGAAGCCCCGGTCGTGCAGATCGTCGAGCAGAAGTCCGATGACGGCGGGCGCGACGAAGGAGGTCCCCGTCGTGCTGGTTCCCTCTATACCGATCCCCTTGAGCCTCGCGGGTGCCTGACCCGCGAGGCCGAGCGTATCAAACCGTGCCTACTCCGCGTCGTCGTCGCTGCGGTACGGGTCCGCGTCGCCGGCGTGCGACGCCGAAGAGGCGAGCTTCGCGACGTCGGCATCGCGCTGCTGCGCTTCACGGAGCAGTGCACCGATGTGGTCCGCGTTCTCCGGAAGCGCGTCCGGGATGAACTCGAGCGTCGGCACGAGCCTCGTGCTCAACTGCCGTCCGACCTCGCTGCGCAGCATTCCGGTCGCCGATGTGAGAGCGGCACCGCTGGAGATCCGCTCCTCCTCGGTGCCGAGCACGGTGTAGAACACGGATGCGTGCTGGAGGTCACCGCTCACGCGGACGTCGGTGATCGTGACGAAGCCGAGGCGCGGGTCACGCAGCCCCTTCTCCAGCCGTTCGGCGAGGATCACGCGGATCCGGTCCGCGAGACGCGCCTGTCGTTCGCCTGCCATTGTTCTCTCCCTGTCCAGGAACCCTCAGGGCGTCCTTCATCCCGCGCTCCGGGGAGCGGGAACGAAGGACGCCCGAAGGTGTTTCGAATTGATCAGCCGCGAGGCTTCTCGACCATCTCGGTGGTCTCGATCTCGTCACCGATCTGGATGTCGTTGTACTTGCCGAGACCGATACCGGCCTCGTAGTCCGTCCGAACCTCGGTGACGTCATCCTTGAAGCGACGCAGCGACTCGATGGCGAGACCATCGGCCAGCACGACGCCGTCGCGGATGACACGAGCCTTGGCGTTGCGCGTGATCGTCCCCGACCGCACGATGACACCGGCGATGTTGCCGAACTTCGAGGAGCGGAACACCTCGCGGATCTCGGCGACACCCGACTGGACCTCTTCGTACTCCGGCTTGAGCATGCCCTTGAGCGAGCTCTCGATCTCGTCGATCGCGTTGTAGATGACGGAGTAGAAGCGGATGTCCACGCCCTCGCGAGAAGCACGCTCACGCGCCTTCGTGTCGGGGCGGACGTTGAAGCCCACGATGATCGCGTTGTCGATCGTCGCCAGGTTCACGTCGGACTCGGTGATCGCACCCACGCCGCGGTGGATGATGCGCAGCTGCACCGAGTCGTCGACCTCGATCTTGAGGAGCGACTCCTCCAGCGCCTCGACGGCACCGGAGACGTCACCCTTGATGATGAGGTTGAGCGACTCGACCTTGCCCTCTTCGAGAGCACGGGTGAAGTCCTCGAGCGAGATGCGCTTGCGGGCCTTGGCCAGCTGGGCGTTGCGCTCGACGGCTTCTCGCTTCTCAGCGATCTGACGGGCCATGCGGTCTTCCTCGGTGACGATGAAGACGTCGCCGGCGCGCGGCACGGAGTTCAGACCCTGCACCTGGACCGGACGCGACGGGTAGGCCTCGACGACCTGCTCGCCATTCTCGTCGGCCATCGCACGCACGCGGCCGTATGCCGTACCAGCGACGATCGCGTCACCGACCCGGAGCGTTCCGGACTGGATGAGCACCGTTGCGACGGAACCGCGACCCTTGTCGAGCTTCGCCTCGATGGCGACACCACGAGCGGCCTTGTTCGGGTTGGCGGTCAGGTCGAGACCGGCATCGGCCGTCAGCAGCACGGCGTCCAGGAGCTCCTGGATTCCCGTGCCGGCACGAGCGGACACGTCGACGAACATGACGTCGCCACCGAACTCCTCCGCGACCAGCCCGTACTCGGTCAGCTGCTGTCGCACCTTCGAGGGGTTGGCATCGGGCTTGTCGACCTTGTTCACCGCGACCACGATCGGCACGTTCGCCGCCTGCGCGTGGTTCAGCGCCTCGACCGTCTGCGGCATGATGCCGTCGTCGGCCGCGACCACGAGGATCGCGAGGTCGGTGACCTGCGCACCACGGGCACGCATGGCGGTGAAGGCCTCGTGACCGGGGGTGTCGATGAACGTGATCGCCCGCTCGATGCCCTCGTGCTCCGTCCACACCTGGTACGCACCGATGTGCTGGGTGATGCCGCCGGCCTCGCCCTCGATGACGTTGGTCTGACGGATCGCGTCGAGCAGTCGCGTCTTACCGTGGTCAACGTGACCCATGACGGTGACGACCGGGGGACGGATCTCGAGGTCGTCCTCGCTCTCCTCCTCCAGCTCCTTCTCGAGGTCGAGACCGAAGCCCTCGAGGAGCTCCTTGTCCTCGTCCTCGGGCGAGACCATCTGGATCTTGTAGCCGAGCTCCTCGCCCAGCACCTCGAACGTGGCCTCATCGAGCGACTCGGTGGCCGTGGCCATCTCGCCGAGGTTGAAGAGGATCGTCACGAGGGTTCCGGGCTGGACCGTGTAGCCGGTCAGCGTCTCGATCTTGTCGGCGAAGTCCGCGATGGATGCGCCGCGACGCATGCGGATGATCTCTCCGTTGCCGCGGGTGACGTTGACGCCACCGACGACCGGAGCACTCCGCATCTCGAACTCTTGCCGCTTCGCCCGCCGCGACTTGCGCTGCTTGCTCTTGCCGCCGCCCTTGCCGAAGGCACCTGCGGTACCACCGCCGGGGCCACGGCCACGACCGCCACCGCCACCGGGGCGACCCGCGAAACCGCCGCCGCCACCAGGACGGGCTCCGGGACCGCCGGCGCCGCCGGGTCCACCGGCACCGCCGGGACGACCGGGGCCGCCAGGACGCTGCTGGAACGGAGCGCCGGGACGACCGCCCTGGCCACCACGAGGGGCACCGGGACGAGGCGAACCAGGACGAGGAGCACCCGGGCGGGGTGCGCCGGGGCGCGGAGCCTGCGGACGCGGGATGTTACCCGGCGTCGGGCGCTGGCCCATGCCCTGCGCCGAGGCGAACGGGTTGTTGCCCGGACGCGGACCGGCCGGACGCTGGCCCATGCCCTGCGCGGACGAGAACGGGTTGTTGCCGGGGCGCGGAGCGCCAGGCGTCGGCGCGCCGTCAGCGGGCTTCGATGCGTCGGACTTCGATGCTTCGGGGGCCGCGGGCGCGGGGGCTGCCGGAGCGGGAGTCGCTGCGGCCGGTGCCGGAGCCGCGGGGGCAGGAGCCTCCGGGGCGGGCTTCGGACCGGGCTTGGGGCCCGGAGTGGGTGCCGGAGAGGCGCCCGGCTTCGCAGCAGGCTTCGCCGCGGCCGGCTTGGCCGCGGGCGCAGCGTCGGCGGCACCCTTCAGCGAGGGGTCGGCCTCGATCGCCGCGCGCAGCTTGCGCGCAACCGGCGGTTCGATGGTCGAAGAAGGACTCTTGACGAATTCGCCGAGTTCCTTGAGCTTCGCAAGTGCGATCTTGCTGTCGACGCCGAGTTCGGCGGCGATCTCGTGTACGCGTGGTTTACCAGCCACAATTCTCCTGTCTGGGTCGGTCTACCCAGACAGGGCAGACCACTAGTCGCGGACGGGTCTCATTTCGAGCCGTTCACTTTGTTTCCATAGCTGTTCAGCCTTTGTTTCTGGGTGGGTGCTGTTCGAAGTTCCGTGTGTCCAGCTGAGTGGTCACACGCAGTGCTCGCCCGAATGCGCGTCGCCGCAGAGCGGCCTCCATGCATTCCTGTGTCGGATGCACCCACGCGCCGCGCCCCGGCAGGACTGCACGCTCATCGACGATGAGCGTGTCGTTCTGGGACACCACCCTGAGCAGGGTGGAGCGGGGAGCACGCGTGCGACAACCGACGCACGTTCGTACGGGTTCCATCTTACACCTGCGTTTCACCCCGACCCGTCCGCGCAACGCGCGATCCGGAAGGCCGAAGCCTTTCAGTCGAGGATGCTGTCGGGCTGGATGTCGATCTTGGCGCCCGTGAGCTTGGCGGCCAGACGCGCGTTCTGACCCTCCTTGCCGATCGCGAGCGACAACTGGTAGTCGGGGACGAGTGCGCGGACGGCCTTCGTCGAGGCGTCGAGCACGAACGAGCTCGTGACCTTCGCAGGAGACAGAGCATGGGCGACGAACACCGGGAGATCCTGGTCGTAGTCGACGATGTCGATCTTCTCGCCAGCGAGCTCCTCGGTGACGGCCCTGACGCGACGGCCGAGCTCGCCGATGCAGGCGCCCTTCGCATTGATCGACGGATCGTTCGCCTTCACCGCGATCTTCGTACGGTGTCCGGCCTCACGGGCCAGGGCGACGATCTCGACCAGACCGGCCGCGATCTCGGGCACCTCGAGGGCGAAGAGCTTGCGGACGAGTCCGGGGTGGGTGCGCGAGACCGTGATCTGCGGCCCCTTCAGCCCCTTGGCCACGCTGGTCACATAGACGCGAAGACGCGAGCCGTGGGTGTACTCCTCGCCCGGCACCTGCTCCTCCGGCGGCAGGATCGCCTCGACCGCGCCGAGATCGACGTGGATCATGCGGGGGTTGGGGCCCTGCTGGATGACTCCGGCGACGATGTCGCCCTCTTTGTCTTTGAAGTCGCCGAGCACCACATCGTCGGCGATGTCACGCAGACGCTGGCTGATGACCTGCTTCGCGGCGAAGGCGGCGATGCGACCGAAGTCGTCGGGAGTGGCGTCCTCCTCGCCGATCACGGCGCCCTCCTCATCCCGGACGACCTGGAGCACGGCGACGTGCCCGGTCTTGCGGTCCAGGTCGACGCGAACGCCCTCGGGGGTCGCGCCGTCTTCGGAGACGTGCTTGGAGTACGCGGTCAGGATCGCCTGCTCGATGATCGCGACGAGCTCATCGAAGGGGATCGCCTTCTCCTTCTCGATCCCTCGCAGAAGACTCAGTTCGATGTCCATGACGGCCTCTCTATTCAGCTCTCGTCGCGCCTGTTCGCACGCGCGACATCCGTACCACGATACCCTGTGCCGACCGACTCCGGCGCGGCCGCGGCGGTGTGGGAAGCGGGATCGTTCGAGGAGGAGCACGTGAGCACATTCGACACCATCGTGATCGGCGCAGGGATGTCGGGGCTCACGAGCGCCCGGATGCTCGTCGACGCGGGGCAGAAGGTCGTCGTCCTCGAGGGCCGCGACCGCGTCGGCGGACGGATGCACACCGACCGCGGCGCCGGGTACCCGGTCGACCTCGGCGCCTCCTGGATCCACGGGATCGAGGATTCTCCGCTGTGGGACCTCGTCCAGGCGCTCGGCATTCCCACGATCGAGTACACGGTCGGCAGCTTCCAGGTCGGCGGACGCCCGATGGAGAACTTCGACGGCGACGGCCGGCGTATGGACGCCGCGGCCACCGCCGAGTGGATCGCGGACGTCGACCTGGCCGACCGCCTCCTCCTGGAGGAGATCGACTCCTCCTCCCCCGGCGACACCTACCTGGACGTCACGGAGCGTGCCCTCGACCGGTCGGGCCTGCCTCCCGAACGCATCGACGAGATCCGGGAGTTCTTCCGCCATCGCGTCGAAGAGCAGTGCGGCGCCTGGATCGGCGATCTCGACGCGCACGGTCTCGACGAGGACGCGATCGAGGGCGACGAAGTGATCTTCCCCCGTGGATACGATGAGCTGCCGCGACGCATCGGCGCCGGCCTCGACGTGCGACTCGAACACACCGTGACACGCGTGAGTCGGTCATCCGACGGGGTCGTCGTGCACGCGAACGGGACCGAGTTCCACGCGGACAGGGCGATCGTCACCGTGCCGCTCGGCATCCTCAACTCCGGCACGATCACGTTCGAACCAGCACTCCCCGACGCGGTCTCCGGCCCCATCTCGAGGCTCGGGATGGGCGTGTTCAACAAGGTGTTCGTCCAGTTCCCCGAACGCTTCTGGGACGAGGAGGCGTACGTCATCCGCGCGCTCGGTGAGGCCGGCGAGCACTGGCATTCCTGGTACGACGTCTCCGCCGTCAGCGGCGTCCCCACTCTGCTCACCTTCGCCGCCGGCCCGTTCGGTCGACGGATGCAGCAGCGTGCGGATGCCGAGATCGTCGCCGACGCGCTCAGTGCCCTGCGCCTCCTCCACGGAGAAGCCGTCGGCGAGCCGCTCGCCCACTGGGTCACCCGCTGGGGCGATGACCGGTTCTCGAACGGCTCCTACTCGTATCTGGCCACGGGTTCCTCGCATCATGACCACGACGCCCTGGCCGGTCCCGTCGACGGCGTCCTGCACTTCGCCGGTGAGGCGACGTGGGGCGACGAGCCGGCCACGGTCGGCGCCGCCTTCGCCTCCGGCCACCGAGCCGCTGAGCGCATCCTCGACCATGCCGTCGAGCTCGCGGACTTCGCCGCTCGGATCACCGCGCGGGAGCGGACGGAAGCGCGTTGACGGCTCCGATCAGCCGGAACAGGTTCCCCACCTGTCGCTGATCCAGATGCAGGATCAGCCGAGGCAGGTCGAGGTTGTCGTCGTCCGCGACCTCCGGCTGCCGCGGGGCCGTCCGTTCGATCCGCCCCGACGAGAGCATCGACGCGAACTGCTCGTTGAGCTTCTCGATCTCGGCGTCCGTCGGCGCGGCCTTGAGGCGCAGCACCAGCGCGTCACCGACCCACCGCAGCGAGTCGTAGTTGTGCCAGAACCCGGTGATCTCCGCCCGGGCGGCCTCGACCGAATCGGTGATCACGACGCGATCGAAGTCTCCCTCTGAAATCACCCCGGTCGGCGCGAGGTGGTCGTCGATGAAGCTGCGAAGCCCCTGCCAGAACGTGCCACCCGGTTGGTCGAGGAGCACGATCGGCGTCGGCTCCGCCTTGCCCGTCTGCTGCAGTGTGAGCAGCTCGAACATCTCGTCGAGCGTGCCGAAGCCGCCCGGAAGGCAGATGAACCCGAGGGACTCCTTGATGAGCATCAGTTTGCGAGTGAAGAAGTACTTCATCGCGACGACGTGATCCTGTCCCGTGACGAAGCCGTTCGGCTTCTCCTCGAACGGCAGTCGGATCGATACGCCGAGCGAGAGCGCGGGCCCCGCCCCCTCGGAGGCGGCCTGCATGATCCCCGGCCCGGCTCCCGTGACGACCATCCACCCGTCGCCGGCCAGTGCCGAGGCGACATCGCGCGCCGTGAGGTACAAGGGATCGTCCCGTCTGGTGCGAGCCGACCCGAAGACCGTCACCTTGGGGACTCCCCTGAACGGCGCGAACAGCCGGAACGCGTCGCGCATCTCGGCCAGCGCCGCCGACGCGATCTTCAGGTCGAGACGATCGGCGCCGTCCTCCCCCAGCAGGATCGCCGTGCGCAGCATGCGCATGACCAGCCGCCTGTCGGTGTGCACTCCCGCATCGTCCAGGACGGCGTTGATCTCAGAGCTGAGGGCTTCGGGAAGGGGTTCGTCGATCATGACACCAGGGTGTCATGATCCGGGGCGACCACGACCCTGTGCCACGCCGCCCTGGACCGACAGTCCCAGCGGCACCACGCGCCGATCATGTTCCCTGGCCGCTGTCAACGCCCGTGCACGGCTCGCGCCTCTCGCGGCACAGTTGCCTCATGACGGAGATCACAGGACCCGAAGCCCTCGCCCGCGTCGCCGAACTGGTGGAGGACATCGACTTCACGATGCTCACCACGGTCGACGACGACGGCCACCTCGTCAGCCGACCGATGTCGACCAGGCAGATGGACGATGCCGGCGACATCTGGTTCTTCACCGCGGAGGACACCGAGAAGGTCGAGGAGGCTCGACGCCACCACGACGTGGGCCTCTCCTATTGCGACAGCAAGGGGATGCGCTACGTGTCGGTCGCCGGCACGGCCGAGCTCGTGCACGACAGGGCGAAGATGGAGGAGCTCTACACGCCCTCACTCGACATCTGGTTCGCCGACGGCCTCGACACGCCAGGCATCGCACTGCTCAAGGTGACGCCGACGGTGACGGAGTTCTGGGAGCCGTCGAAGGGCAGGATCGCGATGGCCGCAGGCGCGCTCAAGTCACTCGTCACCCGCGACACCCCGGACGACGACATCATGAACCACGGCCACATCGTCTGCTGACGATGCGGCCGTGAGTCTCAGTCCGCGGCGGTGAGGCGCGCGACGACCTCGTCGACCGAGACCGCGTCACGATCCCCGCTCGCGCGGTCCCACAGCTCGACCTGTCCATCGGCCGCACCGCGTCCGACGATCACGATCTTCGGCACCCCGACGAGTTCCGCGTCGCCGAACTTCACGCCGGGCGAGACCTTCGGGCGATCGTCATACAGCACATCGAGCCCGGTGGCCTCGAGTTGCGCCGAGAGCTGCTCCGCCACGTCGAACGCGACCTGATCACGGCCCGCCGCGACGACCTGCACATCGAACGGTGCGACCGACGCCGGCCAGATGAGGCCCTTGTCGTCGTTGTTCAGCTCGGCGATGATCGCCAGGATGCGTGTGACCCCGATACCGTACGAGCCCATCGTGACCGTGACGAGCTTGCCGTTCTCGTTCAGGACCTTCAGCCCGAGCGCCTCGGCGTACTTGCGGCCGAGCTGGAAGACGTGTCCGATCTCCATGCCGCGGGCGAGTTCGACGGGTCCGGAGCCGTCGGGGGCGGGATCCCCCGCACGGACGTTCGCGATCTCCACGATGCCGTCGGTGGTGAAATCACGTCCGGCGACCACGGAGTGCGCGTGCTTCTGGTCGATGTTCGCACCCGTGATCCAGCTCGTCCCCTCGCTCACGCGCGGGTCGACCAGGTAGCGGAGACCGGTGGCCGACTCCTCGCCCAGCACGGCGCCGGTGGGCGACCAGGGTCCGATGTAGCCCTTGACGAGCAGCGGGTTGTTCTCGAAGTCGTCGGCGGTGGCGGTCTCGACCTCGGCGGGCGCGAACGCGACCTCTGCGCGCTTCTCGTCGACCTCGCGGTCGCCGGGGATGCCGACGACGACCAGTTCGCGCGTGCCGTCGAGGTGGGTGAGCGCCAGAACGACGTTCTTGAGCGTGTCGGCCGCCGTGAACTCGCCGTCCAGCACGCGGTTGCTGTGGGCGACGAGGGTCTCGATGGTCGGGGTGTCGGGCGAGTCGAAGACCACAGGGGTCGCGTCGGCGTCGTACGCGATCGCCTCGGGGACAGCGGTCGTGAACGCCTCGACGTTCGCGGCGTACCCTCCGGCACTGCGCACGAAGGTGTCTTCACCGACGGGGGTCGGGTGCAGGAACTCCTCGCTTCGCGAGCCGCCCATCGCGCCGGCGTCCGCCTGGACGATGACGTACTCGAGTCCGAGGCGCTGGAAGATGCGCTCGTACGCGTCGCGCTGCGCCTGGTAGCTGACGTCGAGTCCCTCGTCTGACGAGTCGAAGGAATACGCGTCCTTCATCGTGAACTCGCGGCCGCGCAGCAGACCGGCGCGGGGGCGCGCCTCGTCGCGGTACTTGTCCTGGATCTGGAAGATCGTGAGGGGCAGGTCCTTGTAGGAGGAGTAGAGGTCCTTCACCAGGAGCGTGAACGCCTCCTCGTGCGTGGGGGCGAGCAGGTAGTCACCGCCCTTGCGGTCCTGCAGACGGAAGAGCAGGTCGCCGTATTCCTCCCAGCGCCCGGTCGCCTCGTACGCCTCACGCGGCATGAGCGCGGGAAAGTGCACCTCTTGCGCGCAGGCGGCGGCCATCTCCTCGCGGACGACCGTCTCGATCTTCGCCTTCACGCGCAGACCCAATGGCAGCCACGCGAAGATGCCGGCGGCCTGCGGGCGGATGTACCCGGCCCGGATCAGCAGCCTGTGGCTGGCGACCTCTGCGCCTGCAGGGTCTTCACGGAGCGTGCGGAGGAAGAAGTTCGAAAGACGAGTGACCACGCAGCAAGTCTAGTGAGCCGTGGTCACTCTTCTTCCGCGATCAGTTCAGGGCCGGCAGGTTCGCCGGGACGACACCGCCCGCGTACAGATCGGCAGCGAGCTCCTGCAGCGCGGTCAGCGCGACCCGCTGGGGAAGAGGGCCGTAGGAGATGCGCGTGACGCCGAGCTTCTCGTACTCGGACGCAGCGAGGGCTCCGGGGAGCCCGATCACACTGACCTTGCGCTCCCCGATGCCCTCGACGAGCTGGCGGGTGACGTTCATGTCGAGGATGCCTGGCACGAAGACGGCGGTCGCTCCGGCGTCGAGGAAGGCGCGTCCGCGCTGGATCGCGTCGGCGATGCTCTCCTGCACCGGCCGGTGCCCCGCTCGGACGAACGCGTCGGTGCGCGCATTGAGGGCGAACGGCACACCCTCGGCCTCAGCCGCCCTGACGATCGCCTCGACGACAGCGACGGATTCGTCGAGCGGCTTGAGGCGGTCCTCGACGTTGGCACCGACCACGCCGGCGCCGATCGCGAGCCGAGTGGTCTCCCCCGCGTCCCCGTAGCCGTCGTCGAGGTCGGCGGAGACGGGGACCTCGACCGCCGCGGCGATGCGCCCGACCATGTCGATCATGACCTCGCGAGGGGTCGTGCCGTCGTCGTACCCGAACGACGCGGCGATGCCGTGGCCGGCGGTGGCGAGCGCTTTCGTCTCCGGGAGAGCGGCGACCGCCCGCGCCGAGACGACGTCCCACACGTTCACGACGCGGAGGATCTCCGGAGCGTCATAGAGTCCGACAAGTGTCTGGGCCTTCGCAGCAGTGGTCATGACTCCACGCTAACGCGGCACGGGCAGGAGTGGGTCGGTTCCGTGCTCCTCGTCGGCTCCTCGCCATAGTGTGGAGCCATGCCCCAGCGCCGATCGCATGTCGCCCCGTCCGCCGCGCAGACCGAACTCGCGTCCGCACTGGCTGCTCTGCGGGAGTCGCTGGACACACCGTCGTCCTTCCCCGAAGACGTTCTCGCCGAGGCCGAAGCGGCATCCGCGACGACTCCGGAGCTCGATCTCACGCACGTTCCATTCGCGACCCTTGACCCCGCGGGCTCGCGCGACCTCGATCAGGCCTTTCATCTCACGCGCGACGGCTCCGGATACACGGTCCACTACGCGATCGCCGACGTCCCCGGCTTCGTCCGCCCCGGCGGCGCCGTCGATGCGGAAGCCCGTCGCAGGGGACAGACGCTGTACACCGCGGACGGCCGGATCCCGCTGCATCCCGCCGTGCTGAGCGAGGACCGCGCCTCTCTGCTGCCCGGTGTCGACCGCCCAGCGCTGGTCTGGACGTTCGCGCTCGACTCCGCGGGCGCTGTCACGGACTTCCACCTCGAGCGCGCGCTCATCCGCTCGCGGCAGCAGCTCGACTACGCCACCACACAGGAGTCCCTCGATCGCGGTGAGGACGGCCCCGCGGCTCTCCTGCCCGTGATCGGCGCCCTCCGACTCGAACAGGAGCGGCTGCGCGGAGGTGCGAGCCTCAACCTTCCCGACGAGGAGGTCGTGCGCACCGAGGACGGCACCTACGCGATCGAACGTCGCAGTCCGCTCCCGGTCGAGGAGTGGAACGCCCAGCTCTCGCTCATGACCGGGATGGCCGCGGCATCGCTGATGCTCGAGGCCGGCGTCGGCATCCTCCGCACCATGCCCGAGCCGGACGACGCGGCGTTCGAGACGTTCCGACTGCAGACCACGGCTCTGGGGCGCCCCTGGACGAGGGGCACGTACGGCGAGTATCTCCGCGACCTCGACCGCAGCGACCCCCTGACCCTCCCGGTGCTCGAGGCCGCCGCATCGCTGTTCCGCGGTGCGGGCTATCGCGTGTTCGACGGCGAGACGCCTGAGGATGCGTTGCAGGCGGCCATCGCGGCGCCTTACGCACATGCGACCGCACCGTTGCGCCGCCTGGTCGATCGGTGGACCCTCGCCATCTGCCTCGCGGTGTCGAACGGCGTTCCGGTGCCGGACTGGGCGCGCGACTCGCTCGGCGAGCTCCCGGCACTCATGCAGGAGTCCGGGCAACGCGCGTCACGACTGAACGCCGCGACGGTCGACTGCGTCGAGGCCGCGGTGCTCACCCCGCTGGTCGGGACGAGCGTCGAGGCGAAAGTGATCGAGCTGCGGGGCGAGCGCGCCGAGGTCCAGATCGCCGTACCGGCAGTCACCGCCACAGCTCCTGTGCCCGACGGCGCGAAGCCCGGTGACGTCGTACGCCTCCGCGTGGCGGGCACCGACATCGCCAAAGGGGTCGTCGAACTCGCCCTGTGAGTCCGCCCTCGAGGTCGCCGCTCGAGGCCTTCTTGAAGTGTGTCACTTCGTTGATACATAATGTGTCGATACTGTGACACACTACGGAGGCGACATTGGTCCTGCTCATGCTCCTGACCTGGGGACCGATCCTCCTCGCCCTGGGCATCGCCCTCTCCCTCCGATGGACGCTACTCCGCCACACGCCGCGGATGACTCGGCCGGACGCCGTCGCTGCCGCGATCGCCGGAGGTATCCCGTCTCTAGTGGTGTCGGCTCCTCGCGTGGGAGCGCTCGGCGCGGGCCCACCGCTGTGGACGGACCTCGGCTTCCTGGCCGCGCTCCCCCTGATCCTCGGCATCTTCGGCGTCGTCGTGCTCTCGTTCCCGGCGCGAGCCGCACGGACGAGCGCATCAGCCCGGCTCGCGCCCCGCACGCTCCAGACCTTCGTCCGCCCGCGCCAGCCGATAGTGCTGGGATCGCTGGCCGCCATAGCCCTCGCGCTCACGCTGGCCGCCGGCGCCGCGTCCGAGACCGACGAGCTCGGTCATCACACCCGGTTCACGATCACCCTCGGCACGTCGGGCACCTCCGCGTCGACGGGTATCTACGGCTGGTACCACTCCCTTCCTTCCCTGACCCTGCTCGCCGTGCTCCTCGTCATCACCGCCGTCGCATGGCTCCGGCTCCCGCGACCCGCGTGGGGCGAAGACATCGCCCACGACACGGCCGTACGCCGCACCCGTGCAGACAACATCACGCGCCTCGCGTCCGGAGCCGTCCTCCTCCACCTCGCCGTCGTGTTCAACTCCCTCCGCGGCACCGCCTCGGTCATGCTGTCGGTGTCGGGGAACGAGCTGGGCATGATCTCCCTGGGCACCCCCTTCGCCGCCATGCAACCGGCACTCTTCATCACCGGGACCGCCTCGACGGTCGCCGGAGTGACGCTGTGGATGCTCGCGGCGCTCAGCGGAGTGACGATCCGCACACGGCGGCAGGTCCCGGTGCACACCTCATGATCATCACGATCAGCCGAGACAGCGGTGAGTCCCCTGCGGACCAGGTGCACGGGCAACTCCGCGGTCTGATCACGACCGGATACCTGCTGGCCGGGGATCGGCTTCCCTCGGTGCGTCAGCTCGCGTCGGACCTCGGCATCGCGCCGGGAACCGTCGCCAAGGCGTATCGCATTCTCGAGGACGACGGTCTCGTCACGTCGCGGATCGGCTCCGGCACGAGGGTGAGCGACACCGTGCAGCCGGTCGCCGGCGGTATCGCCGATGTGGCCCGCGCCCTGTCCGCCGCCGCGAAGGCGGAGGGACTCACGCTGGCTGATGCGCAGCGCGTGCTCCGCGCCATCTGGTGACGGCCGGCGCGATCAGACCGCTGCCGTCGCCGCCGTCGTCATCACCAGCAGCTGCGGATCGCTCAGATCGAGCGACACGGAGATCGAGGAGAACTCGGCGAGCGACGTCACATGGGTGCCACCGCACAGGATCACCGCTTCGGCTTCGGGCAGCTCGCAGTGCCAGCGACGCTTGTTCACGATCGTCGGGCCCTCCGTCTCGATCCGGCTGGAGGCACCCGTCGCGATCCATGCGGCGAGCTGCGCGTTGATCCGCTCCTCGCGGTCGGCGAGCGTCGCAGCGAACGTCTCGGTGTCGAAACCCGCGCGACGAAGGCTCTTCCCGAGGCGATACTCATCGACCGCCCCGTCTTCGCGGATGCGGCTGGACTGATTCGCGCGACCTTCGAAGTCGGGGTTACCGATCGCGTCCTGCCCGGGGTCCTTGCGCCACAGATCTGCGAGAGCCAGATCGAGGGCGAGAGAAGCGAGGTGGCACGCGGTGTGGCCGCGGCTGAGGCCGTCCCGATGCACGACGTCGACCGACATGCCCACGGGTGCTCCTTCGACGAGCGCGGCTGGGGGCTCGCCCTCGATCCGGTGCCCCACGAGCCAGGTCCAGCCTTCGGCGCCGCGCTTGACGGGGATATCGCTTCCGACGGCGAACGCCCCCTCGTCCGAAGCGGCGACCATGACCGCCTCGGCGACCGGCGCAGACTCGGCTCCGACGGTGAGCGAGCCGCGGTCACCCGGTTGGTCGGGCCAGGTGTGGTCCACGGGGTGGAAAGGCGTGGTGTCGACGATCACCACGGCTCCTTCCGGGCTGTGCTCGACGCGCGTGACGGTGCCGGAGCCCGTGACGGCCCCGCCCGGGAAGGTCACGATGGTGGGTGTCGACATGGCTCTCCTCGGTGCGACGACGCTGCCGTCTCGTGGCACGGGGTTTCAGGCCGTGACGACCTGGGCGGTGCCGAGCGGGGCGCCAGGGCCCATCTCCGCAGCGATCCGGTTGGCCTCTTCGATCAGCGTCGCGACGATATCGGCCTCCGGCACCGTCTTGATGACCTCGCCCTTGACGAAGATCTGTCCCTTGCCGTTGCCCGACGCGACCCCGAGGTCGGCCTCGCGGGCCTCACCAGGTCCGTTCACGACGCAGCCCATGACGGCGACACGAAGCGGAACGGTCATGTCCTTGAGTCCCTCGGTGACGTCTTCCGCGAGGGTGTAGACGTCGACCTGGGCGCGACCGCACGACGGGCACGAGACGATCTCGAGCTTGCGCTCCCGAAGGTTGAGCGACTGCAGGATCTGATGCCCGACCTTGACCTCTTCTGCCGGCGGTGCCGACAGGGAGACGCGGATGGTGTCGCCGATGCCCTCGCCGAGCAGGATGCCGAACGCCGTCGCGCTCTTGATCGTGCCCTGGAACGCCGGTCCCGCCTCGGTCACGCCGAGGTGCAGGGGCCAGTCACCCCGCTCGGCGAGCTGGCGGTAGGCCTTGACCATCACGATCGGATCGTTGTGCTTGACCGAGATCTTGAAGTCGTGGAAATCGTGCTCCTCGAACAGCGACGCTTCCCAGACGGCGCTCTCGACCAGAGCCTCCGCCGTGGCCTTGCCGTACTTGGTGAGGATCCGGCGATCCAGCGATCCCGCGTTCACGCCGATGCGCAGCGAGACGCCCGCAGCCTTGGCGGCCTCTGCGATCTTGCCGACATTGCCGTCGAACTCCCGGATGTTGCCGGGGTTCACGCGGACAGCCCCACATCCGGCGTCGATGGCCGTATAGATGTACCGCGGCTGGAAGTGGATGTCGGCGATGACGGGGATCTGGCTCTTCATCGCGATGATCTTGAGCGCGTCGGCGTCGTCCTGGTGCGGAACCGCGACGCGCACGATCTCGCAACCCGACGCGGTGAGCTCGGCGATCTGCTGCAGCGTCCCGTTGATGTCGGTCGTCTTCGTGGTCGTCATCGACTGGACGCTGACGGGAGCGTCGCCGCCCACGAGCACCTTGCCCACCTTGATCTGCCGGGACTTGCGGCGCGGGGCGAGGACTTCGGGGATCTTCGGCATTCCGAGGTTCACTGCTGGCACGCTCACAGCCTACGCCGCCAGGATGCATGCGGGCTGGACGACCGCGCCATGTCATGCGCCAGGGGCGCACACCGCCGGTGTGGTAGTTTCGGCCCATGTTCGCGAACTTCACCTGGTGGCCCGCCTCCTAGGCGGTGTGTTCGCGTTCCCACGAATCCAGACCGCCTCCGGGGCGGTCTTTTCGTTGCGCCGAGCCGGAGCCTTGCACAGGAGACAGCCATGACCCTCTCACGACTCGCCGAGCTCAGCGCTGACCCGGCGGCATCCTTCGTGCTGATCGCGCGCGACGGCGCGGACACCGTGGAGCTGCTCAGCGGCGACGTCGTCGACGTCGACCTGCTCGCCGACATCCCGCTGACGATCGGCGGCACACCGCGCGAGGTCTTCGCCATGGTCCCCTATCGCCAGGTGCGCGAGCGCGGGTTCGTGGCGCAGGACGACGGCGCTCCGTTGCGCTGCGTGATCGTCGACGAGCATCTCCATCTGCCGACCCGCGAGCTCCTCACGGCGCTGCCCGACGCCCCGGTTCCGCTGCACGACGACGGTTTCGACATCGCGGACGAGGACTACGCGACGATCGTCGAGAAAGTCATCGCCGAGGAGATCGGTCGGGGCGAGGGGGCGAACTTCGTCATCCGACGCGATTTCACCGCGAGCATCGATGTCGACGACCGCACGGCCGCACTCACCTGGTTCCGCGCGCTGCTCACGCACGAGCGTGGCGCCTATTGGACGTTCGCGGTCTTCACGCCAGGGCACATCGCCGTCGGCGCGAGCCCCGAGGCGCACGTCGTCGCCCGCGAGGGCGTCGTCACGATGAACCCGATCTCCGGCACGTTCCGTCATCCTGCCGGCGGCGCCACCAAGGACACCCTCGTCGAGTTCCTCTCCTCCGCGAAGGAGACCGAGGAGCTGTTCATGGTCGTGGACGAGGAGCTCAAGATGATGAGCGCTGTGTGCTCCGACGGCGGGCGCATCACCGGGCCCCACCTCAAAGAGATGTCGCGACTCACACACACCGAGTACATGCTCCGCGGACGCAGCACCCTCGACCCGCGCGACATCCTGCGCGAGACGATGTTCGCCCCCACCGTCACCGGCTCCCCGATGCAGAACGCGTGCGCCGTGATCCGCCGCCACGAGAAGAAGCCCCGCGGTTACTACTCGGGCGTCGCCGCACTGTTCACCCCGAACGCGGACGGCGGCCACGACCTCGACGCACCGATCCTCATCCGCACGGTCTATCTGCGAGACGGCGCCCTCAGCGTCCCCGTCGGCGCAACCCTCGTCCGGCACTCCGACCCGCAGGGCGAAGTGTCGGAGACTCACGGAAAGGCCGCCGGCGTGCTGGGCGCGATCGGCGCCATCGACCGAGACCGGGCAGCGGAGGCCCGCAGCGACGCCGATGCCCCGACGCAGCAGCACGTTCTCGCCGACGATCCGACGGTCGCCGCGCTGCTGTCCTCGCGCAACGCGCGCCTGGCGGAGTTCTGGCTCAACCCGCAGGGCGAAGACTTCACGGGGCCGTTCGTCGGGCGCACCGCCGTGGTCGTCGACGCCGAGGATCGGTTCACCACGATGCTCGCCCACCAACTCCGTCACCTCGGGCTCGACGTCACGATCGCCCCGTGGAACCAGGCGAAGGACGCGGAGTTGGAGAAGGCCGACGTCGTGGTCGCAGGGCCGGGCCCCGGGGATCCGCGAGACACGGACAACGCACGCATCGCTCGCATGCGCGAAGTGGTGGCCGGCCGACTCGCCGCAGGGAACCCTCTGATCGCGGTGTGCCTCAGCCACCAGATCCTCGCCGACAGGTTCGACATCCCGCTCACACCGCTCGACGCCCCGCACCAGGGCCTGCAGAAGTCCGTGCCGGTGTTCGGTGAAGATGCCTCGATCGGCTTCTACAACACCTTCACCGCCCGGGTCGCGCCTGGCACGACCGCCATCGGACCGGTGGCGGTCTCTGCGGATCCGACATCCGGCGATGTCTACGCCCTGCGCGGCCCGCGCTTCGCGTCCGTGCAGGGACACCTCGAATCGATCCTGTCGCGCGACGGCATAAGGACTCTCGAGCGTCTGGTCGCCCACGCGCTCGGGTGATGGCCCGTCGGACGTTCAGCCCAGCAGATCCACCGGGTTGAACACGTCGGCGATCAGGAGCAACGCGCCCATCGCGATCAGGAGCACCGCGACGACGACGGTCAGCGGCACGAGCTTCGTGGCGTCGACGGGTGCCGGAGGCGGCCGTCGGAAGAGCTTGGCCCACGCCCGCTTGACGCCGTCCCACAGCGCGACCACGACGTGTCCGCCGTCCAGCGGCAGCAGTGGGATCAGGTTGAACACGAAGAGGGCGATGTTCAACGAGCCCAGCAGTCCCAACAGGGTCGCGAACCGGTTGAGGATGGGCGCATCGGTCGCCGCGACCTCGCCAGCGAGACGACCGACCCCGACCACGCTCAGCGGCCCGTTGGGGTCGCGCTCGCCCCCGGTCACCAGCGAGACGCCGATGTCCCAGAGCCGTACCGGCAGTGTCACGATCAGGGAGGCGACCCTGCCGACGTTCTCGGCTGCCATCTCCGGTCCGGCGGCGAGGGGCTGCTGCACGTATCCCATCTGGGAGAACATGCCCGCATACCCGACCTCCTTCACCACGGGTGCGCCGTCCTCATCCAGCACCGGCGCGCCGCTGGCGTCTGTGATCGTCCGCTCCGCAGCGATCGGCGTCAGAGTCAACGACTCCTCGCTGCCGTCGCGCCGCACCACGACGTCGAGCGCCTCCCCTGGCGAGGACTGGATGATCGCCGTCGCATCGGCGAAAGTCGACACCGGGCGTCCGTCGACGGCGACGAGCACGTCTCCCGGCTGCACTCCGGCCTCGGCGGCCGGGGACTCAGGGTCATCTGCCGCGCACTCGGTCGCCGTGGAGGAGGACGGCAGGACGCACTCGCTCACCGCGGAGATCGTGGTCGTGCCCTGCTGCAAGCCGATTCCGGAGAGGAGCACGGTGAACACGACGACCGCGAGGAAGAGGTTCATCAGCGGTCCGCCGAGCATCACGATGACGCGCTTCCACACGGGGAGGCGATAGAAGACGCGGTCCTCCGCGCCCTCGGCGATGGTCTCGTCGTTGGCGGAGCGGGCGTCCTGGATCAGGGAGCGGAACACGCCCGTCGCCGCACGGGAGTTCTTCGACGGCGGGTACATCCCGGACATCGAGATGAAGCCCCCGAGCGGAAGCACCTTGAAGCCGTACTCGGTCTCGCCGATGCGCTTCGACCAGAGGCGGGGCCCGAACCCGATCATGTACTGGCCGACGCGTACGCCGAAGAGCTTCGCGGGGACGAGATGGCCGACCTCGTGCAGACCGATCGAGACCCCGAGGCCGATCAGCATGAAGAGGATGCCGCCCAGGTAGAGCAGGATTTCCACGTGCCAACGCTACTGCCCCCAGCTAGGAATCTGCCCGGCGCCGTCGGCGCGGCTAGGCTGTGAGGGTGAATGCCCGTCAGCTGCGACTCGTGCGCGCTGCCGTCGTCTCCACCGTCGCGACGCTGCTCGCGGCGGTCTCGCACACGCTCGGTGGCGGCGTCGCTCCGCACCCGCTGTTGATCCTCGCGGTCGCGACACTTCTCACCCCGTTCTCGGCCGTGCTGGTGGGTCTGCGCCGATCACGCGTCCGCGTCGCGGTCGCGGTCGTCCTCTCGCAAACCGTCTTCCACCTCCTGTTCCAGGCGCTCGGGTCGCCGACGGGCCCCGCTCCCCGGACCTCGATCTGTCACACTCACGTCATCGATCTCACGGCACTCGGATCGACCGAGGCCGCCACAGCACCCGGTGCGACGATGCTGCTCGCTCACGCGGTCGCCGCCGCATTGACCATCCTCCTCGTCTGGCGCGGCGAGACGACCGTCCGCGCCGTCGCCCGCTGGGTCGAGGCCGTGCTCGGCCGTGCCGTCGTCGCCGCTCCGGCGGAGCACCCGCGCCCCCCGCGCCTGCAGTCGGTGCTTCTCCGACCTCTCGACACCGCCGTCTCGGCGACCGTACGGCGTCGAGGCCCTCCTGCGCTCGTCCGCGACTGATCCACGATCCGTCGCACCGCAACCCGCCGTCACCTCCTGGCGGTGTCCCCTTTTCGCGTGAGCGCGCCGTCGTGGTGCGCCCGCAGAACGAGCAACTGGAGTCTTCTCATGTCCCGTAACACCCGTACCCGTCGCACCGCCCTCTCCGTCACCGGCGTCATCGGTGGCGCGATCCTCGCCGTCTCCCTCCCGTCGATGGCTTCAGCGCACGTCGGGGTCAGCCCCGACGAACTCGCTGTCGGAGATCACGGCGTTCTCACCTTCTCGTTCTCGCACGGCTGCGAGGACTCGCCCACCACCGCCCTGCGCATCACGATGCCGGACGGGCTCGCATCCGTCGCGCCGACCATGGACGGCGATTGGGACATCCAGGTCGAGCGCGGCGACGACGGTCTCGTCAGCGCCGTCACCTACACCGCTCTCACTCCTGTTCCCAACGGGCTCCGGGGGGCCGTGAGCATGTCCGTGGGGTTGGATGAGAACACGCCGGAGTCGCTCGCCTTCCCCGTGGTGCAGGAGTGCGTCGAGGGATCGACCGAGTGGACGCAGCTGGCCGAGGACGGCGAGGATCCGCACAGCCTCGATGCGCCCGCTCCGGTCGTGTCCGTCTCCGCAGACTCCTCGAGCGCGCACGGCCAGCACGACGATGCGCAGTCCGTCGAGGCGACGTCGGGATCGTCGGACGCTGCCGATCCGCTGCCCGTCGCCCTCGGCGCAGGTGGGCTCGTGGCCGGGCTCGCAGGACTCGTCGTCGCCGTGCTCGCCTACCGACGCCGCGCCTGACGGCTTCGCGATTCCTCGCGCGTCACACGATGGCGCGCGAGGGGTCGTGCCGCAGAGAGGTTCCGCAGGCCGTCGTGAGATCATGGAGGCGACATGTCGATTGAACAACAACCGAGCCTGCCTCCCGTGCTCCGCCCCGCGAACCCGCCCCGGCGTCAGCTGTCCGAACTCGCCTCCCGCTTCGCACGCGCCGTGCGCGGCGACATCGAAGGGGTCTCGCTCTCCGGGATCACCCTCGCCACGGCGGATCTCCGCCCCGGAGAGGCGTTCGTCGCGATCCAGGGCGTCAATCGCCATGGCGCGGACTTCGCCGCGACGGCCGCGGAGAAGGGCGCCGTCGCCGTCATCACCGATGAGCCGGGTGCGCTGATCGCGGAGCCCGCGGGGCTCCCGATCATCGTCGTCGATGATCCGCGCGGCGTGCTCGGCGACCTGAGCGCCTGGGTGTACGGCACCGGAGCAGACGACCCGCTCCCCCTGCTGCTCGCGACCACGGGCACCAACGGCAAGACCAGCGTCTCCCACCTGCTCGCGGGGATCCTCGACCAGATCGGCGTCGTCTCCGGGCTCTCGTCCACCGCCGAACGGCACATCGCCGGTGAGATCATCGTCTCCCGTCTGACGACGCCCGAGGCGTCCGAGATGCATGCGCTGCTCGCTCTGATGCGCGAGCGCGAGGTCGAGGCCGTCGCGGTCGAGGTCAGCGCGCAGGCGCTGTCACGCCACCGGGTCGACGGGATCCGCTTCGACGTCGCGGGCTTCACCAATCTGAGCCACGACCATCTCGACGACTACGCCGACATGGAGGAGTACTTCGAAGCGAAGCTCCCGCTGTTCCGCCCCGACCGGGCGAAGCGCGGCGTCATCTGCCTCGATTCCCCGTCCGGTGCGATCGTCGTCGATCGCGCGGAGGTCCCCGTCGTCACGGTGGGTACGCCGTCGATCGCGGCTGACCCCGGATCGGCGTCCGCCGCGGACTGGGTCGTCGTGATCGACGAGGAGCGCGCCGCCGGTACCACATTCACCATGACCGGTCCCGAGGGATCGCTCACGACGACGGTGCCGGTGATCGGACCTCACATGGCCGCCAACGCCGCCCTCGCCATCGTGATGCTGCTCGAGGGCGGCTACGAGTGGACACGGATCGTCGATGCGCTCACCCGTGACGGCGGCATCCGCGCGTATCTGCCCGGCCGCACGCAGCTCGTCTCCGGTGAACAGGGCCCCGCGGTGTTCGTCGACTTCGGCCACTCCCCCGACGCGTTCGAGAAGACTCTCGCCGCCGTCCGCCGCGTGACCCCCGGCAAGGTGCTCATGCTCTTCGGCGCCGACGGCGACCGTGATGCGAGCAAGCGCTTCGACATGGCACGCACCGCCGTCGAGGGCAGCGACATCCTCGTGGTCACCGACCACCACCCGCGCTTCGAGGACCCGGCTTCGATCCGCGCGACGCTCGTCGAGGGCGCACGCAAGGCACGACCGGATGCGGAGATTCACGAGGCGTCGCCTCCGGAGGACGCCATCATCACGGCCGTCGGCCTGGTCGGCGACGGCGACGCGATCCTCTGGGCAGGCCCTGGCCATCAGGACTACCGCGACATCCGCGGTATGCGCACTCCCTACTCGGCGCGAGAGCTCGCGCGCCGAGCGCTGCGCGCCGCCGGCTGGCCGGTCCCCGACTCGAAGTGGCCCGTTCCCTACCCTGACGAGGACTGACCGCTCGGCGGTGGCCTCGTCACACGCCCGGCGTGTGGATCAACGCGCCGCGATCATCCGATCGGCCGTCGTGAGCGCCCAGGCTTCGGCAGCGGCGAGCGTCTCGACCGTCAGTGCGTCCGGTGCCTCGTGGGCGTCGACGACCCGAGCGATCGTGTCGACGATGCCGAGGAAAGGCAACCGCCCCTCGTGGAAGGCGTCGACGGCCTGCTCGTTGGCCGCGTTGTAGACCGCGGGGAAGGTGCCCCCGGCCCGCCCGACGGCTTTCGCGAGCGCTACGGAGGGGAACGCCTCGCCGTCGAGGGGCTCGAACGTCCAGGACGTCGCGCCGGTCCAGTCGAGGGGCTTTCCGACCCCGCCGACGCGATGCGGCCAGTCCAGGCCCAACGAGATCGGCAGTCTCATGTCGGGCGGTGATGCCTGGGCGATGGTCGACCCGTCGATGAACTCGACCATGGAATGCACGATCGACTGCGGATGCACCACGACCTCGATGTCGTCATACGGCACGTCGAAGAGCAGATGCGCCTCGATGACCTCCAGCCCCTTGTTGACCAGGGTCGCGGAGTTGGTGGTGACCATGCGTCCCATGTCCCAGGTCGGGTGCGCGAGCGCCTCGGCGGGAGTCACGTCGACGAGGTCCGCACGGCTGCGCCCGCGGAAGGGCCCACCCGACGCCGTCACGACGAGGCGCCGCACCTCGGCGTGGGTGCCGGTACGCAGAGCCTGCGCGAGAGCGGAGTGCTCGGAGTCGACCGGAACGATCTGATCGGGAGCTGCAGCAGCCAGCACGAGGTCGCCGCCGACGATCAGCGACTCCTTGTTCGCGAGCGCCAACGTCCGCCCGGCCTTCAGCGCCGCGAGCGTCGAGCCGAGACCGATCGAGCCGGTGATCGCGTTCAGCACCACGTCTGCGTCCACATCGCGGACCAGCTGCTCGGCCTCGTCCGCACCGAGCGCGGTGTCTTCGACGTGGAACTGCTCCGCCTGCTCGGCGAGCATCGACGCGTTGGAGCCGGCAGCGAGGCCGACGAGTTCGAACCGACGAGGGTTGGCGCGGATCACGTCCAGCGCCTGGGTGCCGATGGAGCCGGTGGAGCCGAGGACGATGACGCGACGCATAACGCCAGCCTAGGACACGGCCCGGCCCCGTCCCGCTTACTGCTGGACGGGAGTGGTCGCCAGGATGTCGACCACGAACACGAGGCTCTCCTTCTGGAGTTCGTGACCTTCGCTCGCTCCGTAGCCGTCGGACGGCGGCATCACCACGACCACCTGCGAGCCGACCTTCTGCCCCTCCAGCGCCTTCTGGAAGCCGGCGACGACACCCGTGGTCTGGAACTGCGCGGGCGCGGCGTCACGGCTCCAGCTGGAGTCGAACTCCGTGCCGTCCGACCACTTGACGCCGAGGTACTGCACGACGACGAGGTCGCCGGATCCGACGGTCGGCCCATCACCCTGCTTGAGGACGGCGACCTTCGTCTCCGCCGGCGCATCTCCGTCGGGGATGGTCACGGTCGGCGCGCCCTTGTCGTCGAGTTCGACGGCCGGCATACCCGGCGTCGGGTCGACAGGGGTACCGGTCGCGACCTCGGGCAGGTGCTCCACGGCCTGGGCGTACACGACGACGTCGTTCTGCCCCTCGCCCAACGCGCTGCCGGGAAGCGACAGCACGATTCGAGAGCCGACGGGCTCGCACTCGAGCGCCGCCACGAAGAGCGACGACTGGTTGGTGTCGAGGAGGACGGGGAGGAGACCGTCCTCACCCCGCGCCGACGAGTCGACGACCTCGTTGTTGGTCGCGTCGACGATCTGGTACTCGACCGAGACCAGGTCGTTGACGTAGACCTCTTCGCCATCCCCCTCTGACACGACCGTGCGCTCGACGCCCGCGAACTCGGCATCGGCCGGGACGGTCACCTTGGTGTCCGCCCCTTCGCCCTCGACCTTCACCGCATCGGAGGTGGCACCGGGCTGCGCGTCCAGAGCGCAGGCACTCGACGCGGACGGGCTCGGCGTGCCGGAACTCGACGGAGCGGAGCTGCCGGCACAGCCCGCCAGCAGGAAGGTCGCCGCGGCGACGGTGGACAGGACGATGAGCGGACGCTTGCGCACAGTGAGACCTCGGGATCGCGGGCGGGACACTCCATCCTCCCCCATACCCCTTTGCCCTCGCTGGGAGGCGCGGCGCGAATCTTCATTCCCGCGACGGCATGGATCCCGGAGTAGCCTGCTCTGATGACCTCTGCGCCGTCCGTCGAGCCCGAACCCTCGTCAGAAGAGGCATCCTCGCCGACCGAGACGGCGAAGCCCCGTCATGCCGGACTCGCATACACCCTGGGTCGCAGCCTCATCACTCCCCTCGCGCGGACCGTCTACCGTCCGCGGATCGAGGGCCGAGACAACGTCCCGCTGACCGGGCCCGTCATCTTCGCGAGCAACCACCTCTCCTTCATCGACTCGATCGCGATCCCCGTCGCGGCGCCTCGTCCGGTTCATTTCCTCGCCAAATCGTCGTACTTCGAAGGCACGGGCTTCAAGGGGTGGATGAGCAAGACGTTCTTCGAGTCCATCGGCGCGATCCCGGTGCGACGTGGGGCGGGGCAGGCGGCGTTGGATGCGCTCGATCTGCAGCGCCAACTGCTCGACGAAGGCCTCGCGGTCGCCCTGTATCCGGAGGGCACGCGGTCCACGGACGGGCGACTGTACAAGGGCCGCACCGGCGTGGCGTTCCTCGCGCTGCAGACGGGTGCTCCCGTCGTGCCCGTGGGGCTGATCGGCACAGACACGGTGATGCCGGTGGGCGCGAAGGTTCCGACGCTCAAGGAGCGCATCACGGTCCGCTTCGGAGAACCCCTCGACCTGTCACCGCACGGCCCGGCGACGAGCGGGCGCGCCCGTCGCCTCGCGACCGATGAGATCATGGCCGCGATCCACGGGTTGTCCGGACAGGAGCTCGCTGGCACCTACAACGAGGCGCCGGCACAGGGCACGATCGAGAAGATCAAGCAGGCGCTCCCCCACGAACGTCGCTGACCCGACGCGTGGCTCAGCCGACGGCGCTGACCTTCGCCTCGTGGCGCACCGGGAAGTTCATCGAGTTCGCGATGAAGCACCACTCGTTCGCTGTCGCATGGGCGCGCTCGGCCGCCTCGATCATCGACGCCTCCGCGACGACGACCTCGGGCCGCAGCATCACCTCGACGAAGGCTCCTCCGCCCCTGCCGTCTTCGCGCATCATGCCGGTCGCGTGGTCACGGTACGAGACCACCACGACGCCCGCGGTGACGCACGCGTGCAGATACGACAGGAGGTGGCACTCCGAGAGCGAGGCGAGCAGGAGGTCCTCGGGATTCCACCGCGTCGGATCTCCGCGGAACGGCTTGTCTGCCGAGGCGAGCAGATCGGGCTTCCCCGCCACCTCGATCGTCACATCGCGCCGATAATCGCGGTAGCCCGTCGTGCCGGTGCCCGTGTTGCCCGTCCAGACGGACGTGAGTGCGTAGTGATGTTCGCCGAGGGCGCGGGGGGTCGACTCTGCCATGATGACAGTCTGCCAGGGGCGACGAGCCGGAGGTGAGCCGTCGGGCGCCCGACGCTAGAGTTGACGGGTGCTGGAGACTCTCACCGTTCAGGATTCCGTGGAACTCGCCGTCGTCGAGCGGAGCGGTTTCGTCGAATCCCGCCACGCCGGCGCCGCCGTGGTCCTCTCGTCCGATGGAGAGATCGTGGCCCGCCACGGCAACACGGATGCTCTGATCCTGCCGCGTTCGAGCCTCAAGCCCCTCCAAGCCATCGCGTGCATCACAGCCGGCGCCGTCCTCGAAGGCGAGCAACTCGCGATCTCCACGGCGAGCCACGTCGGCACCGACCGGCACGCCTCCGTCGTGCGTGACATCCTGACCGAGGGCGGGCTGACCGAAGACGCCCTCGGGTGTCCTGCCTCGTGGCCGAGCGACTCCACGACGCGGGATGATCTCGTCCGCGAGCACGGACAACCGAGTCGCGTACGCATGAACTGCTCGGGGAAGCACGCCGCGATGCTGCGCGCGTGCGTCGCGACCGGGTGGCCCACCGACGGATACCTCGACCCCGCGCATCCGCTTCAGGCCCACATCCGCGAGGTGGTCGAACGGCTCACGGGAGAGAAGATCGCGCACACCGCGATAGACGGCTGCGGGGCGCCCGTGTTCGCGATGACCCTGACCGGCCTCGCGCGTGCGCTGCACCGCGTAGGCACGGCGTCTGACCGTTCGCCGTTCGCGCTCCACCGCGTCGCGGGTTCCCTGGTGCGTGCCGTACGCGAGCACCCGTGGACCATCGAGGGCCCTGGCCGCCCCGACACCGTCGCCATCGAGAAGCTCGGAGTCTTCGCCAAGCACGGCGCAGAGGGCGTCATGGTGATGGTCGCGCCGAACGGCACGACCGTGGCCTTGAAGATGCTTGACGGCGCCACACGCGCATCGGCGATCGTCGCCGCCACTCTCCTCGCACGCGCCGGCGGGGTGAGCGACTCCGATGTGTCGGCTCTTCGCGAAGCACTCCCCCTCACGATCAGCGGCGGCGGAGCCGACGTGGGCGCCATCCGGCCGGCGACCGGGATCTGACGCCGCCTTCCCGTCGAGGTCTTCGGTCCATGGGTCCCGTTCATCGGGGCATCAGCTCCGGGATGATGACACGTCGGGGCGCACCCGCGCCGATGATCGCCCAGGCTCGACCTGCATGGGGACGTGCGTAGGGCGGGAGTTCGCGTACACCGGCAAGCTGCCGGAGATCTACGGCATGCTCCGCGCGGATCACGATCTCGCCGTCCGCGCGGATGTGCTGCCAGAGAGACCAGTGGCGCTGCCAGGTCTCCCCGTCTGCCACGACGACGCAGGGGCGATCCGGTTCGGTCGCTTCCGTCCCCGCGACGATCACCTCGAAAGACGGATGAGCCTTGCGCAAGCGAGCCGCGACCGATCGGGCACCGGCACTGATGACGCCCGTCACCGCGCAGGAGGGTGTCCACGCCGCCGCGGTCGCGCCCTCATCGGAGCCGTCGGGGTCGTCGGTGCCGTCGGCATCGTCGGGCACCCAGGCCAACTGCACCTCGCGATCACCCATGCTCGCGCGCCCCGGCACGCGATCGCGCACGAAGGACGAGGCCTCTCCGCCGGCGGCGAGGTGCTCGATGCGAGTCGGCATCCTCAGCAGCGCCCGCCGCGGGATCACCTCGAGCACCCTGCCCAGGCTCCCCGACGCCCTGGCCGCCGTCACCGCGAACGTCGTTCCTGCCCCGTTCCGCAGAATCTGTTCCCAGTACTGCGCGTACTGTTGGGCGTATTCAGGCGGCAGCCGGGAGATGAGCGCATCCATGTCGTCACAGAGCACCAACGACGGTGGTCGTCGGCTCCCGGTCGCCCACCCGACCGTCAGATCCCATGCCTGTTCCGGGTCACTCGGCACCCACTCGGCATCCGGACGTTGCACTGCCAGAGCACGCAGAGCCGCCGTACGCCCAGACCCCGGCATGCCGAGGAACAGGATGCCCCGTTCCTCCCCGCAGCGCAGAGTCTCGGCAGGCTGCGCCTGATGCGCAGGGTCGTCGGAGCGTCCGAGCACGAGAGTCTCCGCTTCAGCCGCTTCGGAGACGACCAGGTCGGCGAGGGGCACGCACGTGGGAAGTGCGGCGAGCCAGGGGCTGCGCGGGGGCGCCTCCGCCGCCCAGAGCCGCTCGACGGTGTGGAGATCGGCGGCGCCTGTCAATGCCACGCGCATCGTGACGGGCTCGGTGTCGACCGGTCGACGCACGAGCGCGAGACCGCGTGAGTCTGCGCCGCCGGGGAGCGCGGAGGCCGCCTCCGACCCGATCATGAGGCGACTGTCAGCGGGGTCGCCGACGCGAAGACTGATACGGAGCGGGCAGTTGGCGGCCAACGCATCCCGCACGACGCCCGCTGCCCGCTGGGTGCCGAGGATCAGATGAATGCCCAGCGCTCGGCCCCGGGCAGCGACGTCCGTGAACACGGCCCCCAGATCGGGGTGCTCCGAGAGCAGCGCGGCGAACTCATCGACGACGATCACCAGTCGAGGCATGTCGACCTCGCACACATCGCGCGCTCCGGCAGCGGCGAGGACGCTCTCGCGACGTCGCAGCTCTGCGGTGAGGCTGGAGACTCCCCGCCGCGCACCCTCCTCGTCGAGATCGGTGATGACGGCGGCGACCTGCCTCAGCCCGCGCAACGGCTCGAATGTCGTGCCGCCTTTGAAATCGGCCAGGACGAAGACCACCTTGTCTGGTCCGTTGCGAGCGGCGATGGCCGTGACCCAGCTGACCAGCAGTTCGCTCTTGCCAGTGCCGGTCGTGCCCGTCACGATCGCGTGCGGTCCGTCTTCCACGATGTCGAGCACGACCTCTCCACGTGCGCTCCGTCCGACCGCCGCGCTCAGGCCACGCCCCGGGACCGGCTGCTCCAGCTCTTCCAGCGACACGGCGTCGGGAAGGACAGCGGCCGCATCGTCTGACACGGCGAAGCCTTCCATGATCGCGCCCGCCTGCGCGAAGGAGAGACACTCGACCGCGATCACGGCTTCTTCGTGCGGCGTACGCAGACTCGCCCTGCGCGGTTCGATGATGTCGATCACCGTCGTCACGCCCTCTGGGACCTCCGCGTCAGCGGGCGCCAGCCAGATCACTGCATCCGCCTCCGTGCGCGTCGTCTCGCTCGAATCGACCGCGAGGGCGAACCTGCCTCGACCTCCGCGCGCCGCATGCGGTGAAGCCCCCAGCCCACACGCTTCCAGGCCCGTCCCCCGTAGCGCCAGCTGCGTCGGGCCGAAGCGCATGCCGAGTTGGACGACCAGCGCTCGTGCAGCGGCGGCGATCAGCGGTCGCGCTCCCCGCAGGCAGATTCCGCCGCCGAGCGCGACCACGACCGGCGCCGCGTCGACGACACGGCATCGCTCTCGGAACTCCCTCGCTCGTCGATCATCTCCACCACTGCAGCGGACGCTGCTCGAGACGCTGCCGGCGCCGACGACGACAGGTGTCGCCGGATCGGGCGGTTCCGCGCTGCGCAGCGGTGATTGCGCGAGGCACGCGGCCGCATCCGGGTGCCGGAGCCGCAGCGCCGTCCGCTCGTCATCGTGCCGACGTGTCAGCTCGGACTCGGCGAACGCCCACTCGCGCTCGGCCCGCGCGTCACTGTCGCGGTGCTCGCGACGCCGGGCGCGCGTCGCATCCAGCAGCGAGGCCCCCATCATGAGGGGCCCCAGAGCCGCGAAGCAGAGCGCGAACGCCGACCCGGTCACCAGCCACAACACGACCCCGCCGGCCACAGGAACGATCGGCGCGAGGATCGGCAAAGGAGCACGGCGCGGCGGAGCAGGGGAAGCAGGGAGCACGATGGGCAGGGAATCCATGCATCCAGTGGACCGCATCGCGGTCGGTGGTTCGGCGCTGTCCACAGCGCCGAACCGCTATTGCGCGGTGTCTTCGTCTGGGGAGGATGAGTCGTCTTCGTCGGAGACCTTGACGATGATGAGAGTCACGTTGTCGCGACCCCCGTTCTCGAGCGCCGCGGCCAACATCGCATCCACACCGTCGCCCGGGTCACTGTTCTCACGCAGGAAGTGCTGAATTCCGTAATCGGTGAGCTCCTTCGTGAGCCCGTCGGAGCAGATGACGAACCGGTCGCCCGGTCGTACGTCGATCGTGACGTAGTCCGGCGCGGTCAGTTCGCTCGCGCCGACCGCGCGGGTGATCACGTTGCTGTACGGATGCCCTTCGGCCTCTTCGGGGCTGAGCTTGCCGGCCGTGATCAGCTCCTGGACCACCGAATGATCCGTCGTCACCTGCACGAGGCGCTCATCCCGGAGCAGATAGACCCGGGAATCGCCGATGTTCAGCGCCACCCACTGCGCGTCTTCACCCTCGGTGTGGAAATAGACACCGGTGAGCGTCGTCCCCGTGCCTTCGTCGGTCGTCTCCGGGTGATCCGCGATGTCTCCCACGGCCAGCTCGAGAGCCTTCTCGATCGAAGGCCCGCTCACGTCCCCCGAGGACACGACGGCCTGCAGCCGCTCGACCGTACTGCGGCTCGCGATCTCCCCGCCTGCGTGACCGCCCATGCCGTCGGCGACGATGAACAGCGGGAACTCCGCGAGAAAGGCATCCTGATTCGTCTCGCGTCGCCGGCCCAGGTCGGTGACTCCCGCCCAGGACAGCAGCAGAGGGCGCTGCGCAACCGTGACGCGATGCGTCTTCGTCTCAGCCACGTGCTGCCTCCGATGAGCCTGCGACGGATCGGGCGTCCGCAGGATACTCACACATCGTAGTAGAACTCCACCGTCCCATGATCACACTCAGGCGGCCGGATCGGCGGGCAGCGGGAAAAGCCCGTCGAGGATCTCGAGGTCGGCGGCATCCGGACGCCAGGCGTCTCCGGCGACGGCATTCGCCTCGACCTGCGCCACAGACGTGGCACCGGCGATGACGCTCGACACCGCGGGCCGGGCGAGAAGCCAGCCGAACGCCGCCTGGACCATGGTGATACCTCGGTCATCACAGAAATCGCGGAACGCGTCGAGCGCATCCCAGGGCGCCCTCTCCCAGAGGTGGCGGCGTTCGGACATGATCCGACTCGACGACGGGCCTCCGTCGCGCGTGAACTTCCCGGTGAGCAGCCCGTTGTGCAACGGGAAGTAGGGGAAGAAGCCCAGTTGGAAGCGCTCCACCGCCGGGAGCACCTCGCGCTCCGCCGCCCGAGAGAGCAGGGAGTAGTGATTCTGGGCAGAGACGAATCGGCCGGTCGAGCGAGCACGGGTCGTGAGCTCGGCTTCAGCCACCTGCCATCCAGTGAAGTTCGAGTGCCCGTAGTAGCGGATCTTGCCTTCGCGCACGAGCTCGTCGAGCGCGTCCGTGGTCTCGGTGATCGGCGTCTCGGGGTCGGGAAGGTGCAGCTGATAAAGGTCGATCCAGTCGGTGCGCAGTCTCCGCAGCGACTCCTCGACGGCGCGACGGACATATCGACGTGACCCGCGGGCCGCCGGGAACGCGTATCCCATGTCGCGCTCCTGCCCGAACTTCGTCGCCAGCACGACGCTGTCGCGCCGCCCCTCCAGCGCTTCACCCATCAACGCCTCGCTGGCACCGGCGACCGCGCCGTACATGTCGGCGGTGTCGAAGAAGGTGATCCCGTTGGCGAGGGCGGCGTCGATCACCTCGCGCGTTCCGGCAAGGGTCTCGGTCGCGGTTCCCGCGCGTCCGAAATTATTGCAGCCGAGGCCTGTGGACGAGACGAGGAGACCGGACGCGCCGACTCGGCGCTGCGACAAGACCATGGCTTCCACGTTAGCGGCCGGTCCGGATCGAGGACCACCCGGGAACGCCACAGGGCTCCCGACCGAGGTCGGGAGCCCTGTTTCCGATGGTCAGGCCGGCGGCTGCGTGGGATCGCTCGGCGGCGTGGTCGGCGGTGCAGCCGGGGGCGCCGTCGGAGGCGCGGGCGGCGTCGTCGGCGGTGCAGCCGGAGGTGCCGGAGGCGTCGTCGGCGGAGCCGGCGGAACCGGGGCGCCGGTTGCGGGAGCTGCGGGCCCCGCGGGCGGAGCATAGCCGGGCTGGGCGGGCGGAGCATAGCCGGGCTGTGCGGGCGGAGCGTAGCCGGGCTGTGCCGGCGGAGCGTAGCCCTGCGGGGCCGGAGGCGCGTAGCCCTGAGGAGCGCCATACCCCGCCTGCGGAGCAGCGGCCGACGGCTGAGCGGGGATGCCGTCCCACACCGTGCGGTCGCCGAGGAATCCGTTGCCCGCCCAGGAGGCCGGCTGGATGTTCGGGTTCCAGCGGGACTTGTCGAAGGCGTTGATGCCGAGCCAGACGATGCTCAGGAAGACGTAGAGGATGACCCAGACCGCATCCTTCTGGAGCTTGAGGCCCACGCGCCACGCTGCGATGGCGGAGAGGACGGCGAGTGCGACGGAGAAGACGTAACCGACTCCGATCCAACCCAGCAGCGCGGTTCCGGCGATGCCGTAGAGCACGAGCCAGGGGCTCAGATCACCCAGCTTGAAGAAGATCATCACGTTGTACACCGGCACCCAGGCGCGCCAGGCTCCCTGCACACCGGCCTTCTGGAAGATCTTCATGTAGAAGAGCGACCCCAGGACGTATCCCGCGAGCCCGATGATGATGCTGAAGATGACGATGCCGGCTATCGCGGCAAGGTATCCCGAGTCGTAGTAGGAGTCCATGATCCCCTCCGGATCTGAATGAACGGACGCGATTCACGCCGCGACACCACCATATCGGTGTGCAATATTCCGGGCAACGAGCCGCGCGGGCGACATGAGGTGCGCCGAATCACACGCTATTCGCTGACGACGAGCTCCAGAACGCCGGAGTGGTCGCCATGGCGGAACACGAGACCGTGCGAGCCCGCCCACGAACGGAGACCTCGGAGAGAACCGATTCGGGGCCGGTCTTCGGCGAGAGCGCGGACGAGGAGCCCCTTGGACTTCTTGTTGAAGTGGTTCAGCGCCCTCCCCTGTTCGGTCACGACCCGCACGTACGCGGAAGGGACGGTCGCAGGAACCGGGCCGAGGGCGACGTACGCCTCGCTGCGCAGGTCGAGCACGAACGACGGTGCAGCATCGGCCAGGGCGGAAGTGGTCGCGGAACCCCAATGGCGTCGGAGCGCAGGAAGACCAGGAAGCGAGGTCCCCGCCGCCAGCCGATACGCGGGGATCGGATCGAGCGCACCGATCGGCCCCAGCGGGGCGCTGTGGATCCAGACGTGCGTCGCCAACCAGCGGCGAGATGCGGCCGAGAGCGTCTGCGCATCGAGCGCATCGAACAGGACCCCCGTATAGCGGTCGACGGCCGGCATCGTCGGCGACGTCCGCAGCCTCCTGTTGTGTGCGATGTCGCCGCTCTGGCGCTCGCTCAGCTTCAGGACGCGCCTGGCCGCAGGCTCGTCGGCCGCGAGATCGATCAGCGCGTCGAGGACGGCGGACCGCTCGGCTCCGAGCGTCGGCAGTGCGAGCGCCTCGAGATCGAGCGGCGGACCGTCACCGCCCTCACGCTTGGTCTCCGACGGCGGGAGCAGGATCTTCATGAAACCTCTGTGGATGCAGACGCGTCCGCCCCGGGACCCGAACGGGTACCGAGGCGGACGTGTCGAACGGTTGTCGCTAGGCGATGAGAGCCGCGTTGCCGGCGACGATCGTCAGGGTGTCGCCCTCCATGGAGAGGAACCCGTCCTGTGCGTTCGCCAGCACCTTGCTGCCATCCGACTGGGTGATGCGGACCTGGCCCTCGGCGAGGATCGCCAGCACCGGCTCGTGGCCGGTCATGAAGCCGATCTCACCCTCGACGGTCTTGGCGACCACGAGGCTCGCCTCTCCCGTCCAGACCTCCGCATCCGCGGAGACGAGGCTGACGTGCAATGCCATGGTCAGCCGTTCTCCTTCTGGATCTTCGCCCACTGCTCTTCGACGTCGGAGATGCCACCGACGTTGAAGAAGGCCTGCTCGGCGACGTGGTCGAAGTCACCGCGGGTGATCGCATCGAACGACTCGATGGTCTCCTTGAGCGGGACGGTCGAACCCTCGACACCGGTGAACTTCTTGGCCATGTAGGTGTTCTGCGAGAGGAACTGCTGGATGCGACGTGCACGCGACACGACGATCTTGTCCTCTTCGGAGAGCTCGTCGACACCGAGGATCGCGATGATCTCCTGCAGTTCCTTGTTCTTCTGGAGGATCTGCTTGACCGTCGTGGCGACGCGGTAGTGGTCCTCGCCCAAGTAGCGGGGGTCCATGATGCGCGACGTCGAGGTCAGCGGGTCGATGGCCGGGTACAGACCCTTCGAGGCGATCTCACGAGAGAGCTCGGTCGTCGCGTCGAGGTGGGCGAACGTGGTCGCCGGAGCCGGGTCGGTGTAGTCATCGGCCGGCACGTAGATCGCCTGCAGCGAGGTGATCGAGTGACCACGCGTCGAGGTGATGCGCTCCTGGAGCACACCCATCTCGTCGGCGAGGTTCGGCTGGTAACCCACTGCGGAGGGCATGCGGCCCAGCAGCGTGGAGACCTCGGAACCGGCCTGCGTGAAGCGGAAGATGTTGTCGATGAAGAGCAGCACGTCCTGCTTCTGCACGTCACGGAAGTACTCCGCCATCGTCAGAGCCGACAGCGCGACGCGCAGACGCGTCCCCGGCGGCTCGTCCATCTGGCCGAACACGAGCGCGGTCTTGTCGAAGACGCCCGCCTCCTCCATCTCGTGGATGAGGTCGTTGCCCTCACGGGTGCGCTCACCGACACCGGCGAACACCGACACACCACCGTGGTCCTGCGCGACGCGCTGGATCATCTCCTGGATGAGGACGGTCTTGCCGACACCGGCTCCACCGAACAGACCGATCTTTCCACCCTGGACGTACGGGGTGAGGAGGTCGATGGACTTGATGCCCGTCTCGAACATCGTCGTCTTCGACTCCAGCTGGTCGAAGTTCGGCGCCTTGCGGTGGATGGGCCAGCGCTCGGTGACCTCGATCGTCTCGCCGGGCTCGAGGTTGAGCACCTCGCCGATGACGTTGAACACCTTGCCCTTGGTCACGTCGCCGACGGGGACCGAGATGGCCTCACCGGTGTCGCGGACCTCCTGACCGCGGACGATGCCGTCGGTCGGGTTCAGGGCGATGGCACGGACGAGGTCGTCACCGAGGTGCTGAGCGACTTCGAGCGTGATCTCGACGGTCTCTTCGTCGACCGTGATCGACGTCTTGAGAGCGTTGTAGATGTCGGGGATCGAGTCGTGCGGGAACTCGATGTCGACAACCGGACCGTTGACGCGTGCGACGCGCCCGACGACCGCGGTCGCCGGCTGGTCAGCCGGAGCGGTGAGGGTCATTTTCGTCTCTTTCCTGATGGTCTATTTGCTCGCGAGAGCGTCGGCGCCGCCGACGATCTCGGCGATCTGCTGCGTGATCTCCGCCTGACGCGCGTTGTTGCGCAGACGGGTGTAGTCGGTGATGAGCTTGTCGGCGTTGTCGCTGGCCGACTTCATCGCCTTCTGCGTGGCGGCCTGCTTGGCGGCAGACGACTGCAGGAGTGCGTTGAAGACGCGGCTCTGGATGTACACCGGCAGGATCGCGTCGAGAACGGTCTCGGCGTCCGGCTCGAACTCGTACAGCGGGTAGACGGTGTTACCGGCTTCCGACTCATCGGCTTCCGTGATCTCCAGCGGGAGCAGACGCACGGACTCCGGCGACTGCGTCATCATGCTGACGAAACGGTTGTACACGAGGTGGATCTCGTCGACGCCGCCGTCCTGTCCCCCGCGGGAGAACGCGTCGAGCAGTGTCGCGGAGATCTCCTCGGCGGTGTGGAACGACGGGGTGTCGGTGTCGCCGGTCCACTCCGCAGCCGCAGCGATCCGTCGGAACTGGAAGTAGCCGACGGCCTTGCGACCGATGAGGTAGAACACCGGTTCCTTGCCCTGCTCGCGCAGGAGCTCCGCCACCTCGAGACCCTCACGGAGGATCTGCGAGTTGAAGGCTCCGGCGAGGCCGCGGTCCGACGAGAAGATCACGACCGCGGAGCGGGTGATGTTCTCGGGCTCGCGGGTCAGCGGGTGATCCACGTTCGAGTGCGTCGCGACGGCCGATACGGCCCTCGTCACGGCTCGCGCGAAGGGAGTGGACGCCTTGACGCGTGCCATCGCCTTCTGGATGCGCGAAGCCGCGATGAGTTCCATCGCCTTCGTGATCTTCTTGGTCGTCTGAGCAGAAGAGATCTTCTGCTTGTAGACCCGGAGTTGAGCGCCCATATGTCAGTACCTCACGCGATTACGCGCGACGACCCTTGACGATCTTCTCCTGGTTGACGTCTTCAGCCTCGGCTGCAGCGTGCTCCTCGTGACCAGGGGCGCCGATGGCGTGACCCTTGCCGCCCTGGAACTCCAGGACGAAGGCATCCGTCTGCTTCTCGAGCTCCGCGACAGTGGCGTCGTCGAGGACGTTGGTGTCGCGCAGCGTGTCGAGGACCGAGGTGTTGCGACGCAGGTAGTCCAGGAGCTCGCGCTCGAAGCGCAGGACGTCTTCGACCTCGATGGTGTCGAGCTTGCCGTTCGTGCCGGCCCAGATCGAGACGACCTGCTCCTCGACGGGGTACGGCGAGTACTGCGGCTGCTTCAGCAGCTCGGTCAGGCGAGCGCCGCGGGCGAGCTGACGACGCGAAGCCGCGTCGAGGTCGGATGCGAACATCGCGAACGCCTCGAGGGAGCGGTACTGCGCGAGCTCCAGCTTCAACGTTCCGGAGACCTTCTTGATCGACTTGACCTGCGCGTCACCGCCGACGCGCGAGACCGAGATACCCACGTCGACCGCCGGACGCTGGTTGGCGTTGAAGAGGTCGGACTGGAGGAAGATCTGGCCGTCGGTGATCGAGATCACGTTGGTCGGGATGTACGCCGAGACGTCGTTGGCCTTGGTCTCGATGATCGGGAGACCCGTCATGGATCCGGCGCCGAGCTCGTCGGACAGCTTCGCGCAACGCTCGAGCAGACGCGAGTGCAGGTAGAAGACGTCACCCGGGTATGCCTCACGGCCCGGCGGGCGGCGCAGGAGGAGGGAGACGGCGCGGTAGGCCTCGGCCTGCTTCGACAGGTCGTCGAAGATGATGAGGACGTGCTTGCCGCCGTACATCCAGTGCTGGCCGATGGCCGAACCGGTGTAGGGAGCCAGGTACTTGAAGCCCGCGGGGTCGGATGCCGGAGCGGCCACGATCGTGGTGTACTCCAGGGCGCCGGCCTCTTCGAGCGCGCCCTTCACCGAAGCGATGGTCGAGCCCTTCTGGCCGATGGCGACGTAGATGCAGCGGACCTGCTTGTTGACGTCGCCGGACTCCCAGTTGGCCTTCTGGTTGATGATCGTGTCGATCGCGATCGCCGTCTTGCCGGTCTGGCGGTCACCGATGATGAGCTGACGCTGGCCACGGCCGACGGGGATCATCGCGTCGATCGCCTTGATGCCGGTCTGCATCGGCTCGTGCACCGACTTGCGCTGCATCACGCCGGGAGCCTGGAGCTCGAGAGCGCGAACGCTCTCGGTGGCGATGGCGCCGAGGCCGTCGATCGGGTTGCCGAGCGGGTCGACCACACGGCCGAGGTAGCCGTCGCCGACCGGAACCGAGAGGACCTCACCCGTGCGGGTGACTTCCTGTCCGGCCTCGACACCGGTGAAGTCGCCGAGGACGACGACGCCGATCTCGTGCTCGTTCAGGCTCTGTGCGAGTCCCTTGGTGCCGTCCGCGAAGATCACGAGCTCGTTCGCCATGACGCCGGGCAGTCCCTCGACGTGCGCGATGCCGTCTGCGGCATCGATGACGGTGCCGACCTCGGTCGCCCCGGCCGCGGTGGGCTCGTATGCTGCGGCGAAGTCCTTCAGCGCGTCACGGATGACGTCGGGGCTGATCGATAGTTCTGCCATTGTCTTCCCTTTGTATCTGGGTGCGCGGTTCCCCGCGCGAAGTCGTGTTAGCCCGCGAGCTTCTGGCGAAGGTCGGCGAGTCGTGCGGAGATGCTGCCGTCGATGACGTCATCGGCGATCTGCACACGCAGACCTCCGACCACGGCAGGGTCGATGACGACGTTGAGAGATACCTGACCGTCGTAGCGACGCGACAGCGAATCGCTGAGGCGTGCTCGCTGCGCGTCGCTCAGTGCGGTAGCGGTGTGCACCGTGGCCACCACGCGACCGCGCTGGCTGGAGACGATGCTCATCGCCCGGTTCAGCAAGCGCCGCACACGACGTTCGCGCGGCTGGCGCACGAGCGAGGTGATGATCAGCGATGTCGCAGCGCTCGTGGAGCCTTCGGCCAGGAGGCGCTCGACGAGCGCACCCTTGGCGTCTTCTCCGCCGAGGCGGCTGCCCAGGGCGAGCTCGAGCTCGGGATTGGCCGCGATCACGCGGGAGAACCCGAAGAGCTCTCCCTCGATGTCCGCATCCGGATCCGCGATCGCCGCAGCGCGGATCGCGAGCTCCTCGATACCGTCCACCAGCTCGTCGGCGTTCGACCAGCGTTCCGCCACGGCGGTCTTCAGAACATCCTGAGCACCCGTGGAGAACCCGCCGAACACCGCGGCGACGATGTTCTGCCGTGCCACGGCGGGAGCGGAGGGATCAGCAAGCGCGCCGCTCAGCTGAGACGACTCGCTCACGGCACGTGCGGCAGCGAGCAGCTCCCGCGCGGTGTCGAGAGTGACGTCCTTCGCTGCGGCAAGCGTCTGGATGGATGCCGCGAGTGCCTGAGTGGTCGCGCTGCCCATTACTGAGCCGCCTTCTCGGATGCCTCGAGGTCGGCGAGGAAGCGATCGACGACAGCCGTCGCACGAGCGTCGTCGGAGAGCGTCTCGCCGACGACGCCACCGGCGAGGTCGAGAGCCAGCGATCCGACCTCGCTGCGCAGCGAGACGAGAGCGGTCTGACGCTCTGCCTCGATCTGCGTGTGCGCGGTGGCGGTGATACGAGCGGCCTCGGCCGTCGCGGTGTCCTTCGCCTCGGCGACGATCTTCTTGCCGTCCTCGCGGGCGGCTTCGCGGATCTCGCCGGCCTCGGTGCGCGCCTCAGCGAGCTGACGCGTGTACTCCTCGAGAGCCGCCTCGGCCTGCTTCTGCGCCTCGTCGGCCTTCGCGATGTTGCCCTCGATGGCGGCGGAGCGCTCGTCGAGCATCTTCGTCAGCCGAGGAAGGGCGACCTTCCAGACGACGATCAGGATGACGATGAACCACACGCCCGACCAGATGATGTCGTACCACGCAGGGATGAGGGGGTTGTTCGGCTCCCCCTCAGCTGCGAGGTTCGTGACAAGAGCGTTCAGCATCCTGTCTCCTTCTGAAGTCGGTGAGAATTACGCGGGGAACGGGATGAATGCGACGGCGATGCCGACGAACGCGAGCGCCTCGGTGAAGGCGATACCGATCCACATGAGGACCTGGAGACGGCCGGCCAGCTCGGGCTGACGGGCGACACCCTCGATGGTCTTGCCGACGACGATGCCGACGCCGATGGCCGGGCCGATGGCTGCGAGGCCGTAGCCGACCGCTCCGATGTGACCGTTGATTTCAGCGAGAACCGTAGTAGCGTCCACGGGTTTTTCCTTTCGTTGGGTGGGAAGGCTGATGCCTGCCCGCTCAGTGCTCTTCTGCGACCGCGAGCTGGATGTAGACCGCGGTGAGGACGGTGAAGACGTATGCCTGGAGGACGGCGACCAGAATCTCGAAGAGAGTGAAGGCGCCGCCGAAGGCGAGGGTTCCGACACCCAGCGCGGCCCAGCCGCCGCCTGCGGTGAAGAAGAAGAACTGGGTCGCGGAGAACGCGAGGACCAGGATCATGTGCCCCACGACGAGGTTCATGAGAAGACGCAGCGTCAGGGTGACGGGGCGGAGGATGAAGGTCGAGATGAGCTCGATGATCGCGACGATCGGCATGGCCGCCACCGGCACACCCTGCGGGAAGAGCGAGTTCTTGAAGAACTTGAATCCGTGTCGCTTGATGCCCGCGTAGATGAAGGTCACGTAGCTGACCACCGCGAGCGTGAGCGGCACCGCCACGATCGCCGTTCCCGGCATGTTCAGGAAGGGGATGATCCCGGTGATGTTCATGAACAGCACCATGAAGAAGATCGTCGTGAGGATCGGCAGGAACCGGTCGCCGTCCTTGCGCCCCAGCATGTCGTGGGCGACGTTGGTGCGGACGAAGCCGAGCCCCATCTCGACCAGGCTCTGGAATCGTCCGGGGACGACCGTCATCCGACGCGTGCCGAGCCAGAGGATCAGGACCACGGCGATCACCGCGAGCAACTGGACCAGATGGATCCGGTTCACGGGGATCGGGCCGATGTTGAAGAGGATCTCCGGGAAGAAATCGTCAATCGAAGGGCCGTGGAACTCGCCGTCGGAGGCAAGTCGGGGGGTCAGGGTCGCAGCAAGATTAAACAGCGCGGGCTCCAGCTTCGGGGCACCGGTCTAAACCGGGGCGACGATGGTCGGTGTGCTACACAGCGCAAGCGCTCGCGGGCGAGCGGCGGGCACGTTTCAACAGTATCAGAATCTGAGGGTGTCCTAAGACCGCGGACCGCCCTCGGCGGGCGCCGCCCCGTCGTCGATGTCGTTCGCTCGGCCCGGCGCACGGTCCTCGGGAACCTCGGTCGGCAGGGTGGTGTCGCTGACGTTGGGCAGGCGCATGCGGGTGAGGACGATGACGTCGATCGCCAGCGACATCAGCACGCCCGCAACGATGGAGAGGAAGAACACCATCGGATGCAGCCACGGCTGCCCGGCGAGCAGGATCATCGCGACGACGAAGAGCCCGAGCTTGAGCAGCCAGCCGCCGAGGACGATGGCGAAGAAGAGCTGCACGTAGATCGGATCGCCATACCAGCGGTTGGCGATCAGGATGCTGATGCCGGTGATCGCGAGGAACAGCGCCGCCAGCAGGACGCCGAGCAGCCCGCTGACCAGGCCCTCGCCCTGAGCGACGATGTAGCCGATGCCGGCCGCGACGACGACGAGCACCGCGGTCGCGACAGCCGACCAGATCAGGGTTCGTCGCAGGATCGGAGTGCTGGAAACAGGGCTCGGGCTCATCGGGGCTCCACGGGGGTCTGGTCGGGTTCGGCGGCCGCTGCACGCTTCCTGCGGCGGGTGGGGCTCAGGGTCACGACGAGGCAGGCGGCGATGCCCACGATGCCGAAGCCGACGCCGGGAAGGTACTGACCGGGCCAGTCCTCCCGCGCGCCGACGTACATCAGCAGGACAGCGAGGGAGATGACCGCCGTCCATGCGTAGAAGATCAGGACCGCGTCGCGGTCACGGTGTCCGAGGTCGAGCATCCGGTGATGCAGATGCTTGCGATCGGGCGAGAACGGCGAGCGACCGGCGCTCATGCGTCGCAGCACGGCGAGTCCGAAGTCGAGCAGGGGAAGGAGCACCACCAGCAGCGGCAGCAGGATGGGCAGGAACGCGCCGACCAGCTGCGAGCGTCCGAGGCGCTCGGGGTCGAGGGCAGAGGGGTCCATCTGACCGGTGATCGCGATCGCCGACGTCGCCATGAGCAGACCCATCACAAGGGCACCGGAGTCGCCCATGAACAGCTTCGCCGGACTCCAGTTCAGCGGCAGGAAGCCCAGGCAGGCGCCGATCAGCGCGGCGGCGAGGAACGTCGACAGGTTGAAGTAGCTGGAGGCGCCGGAGTCGCGCGTGAAGATGTACGAGTATGCGAAGAAGACGCCGTTCGAGATCAGGCAGACGCCGGCCACGAGACCGTCGAGACCGTCGATGAAGTTCACGGCGTTCATCACGATCACGATCGCGAACATCGTGATCGTGATGCTCAGCCAGCTGGAGACCACGATCAGATCGCCGAAGGGCAGCGAGAGGATCTGCAGCCCTCCCCCGACGGTGATGACGCCAGCGGCCAGGAACTGCGCTCCGAGCTTGATCATCCAGTCGATGTCCCAGAGGTCGTCGACGACCCCGATGATCGCGATCAGCAGCGAGGCTCCGAGAATCGACCACATCGTCTGCGGCGGAATCCAGATGCTCTGGAAGAACGGGTTGATGGCCGAGAACCCGAAGGCCGCGGCGATCCCCAGGAAGATGGCAACACCGCCGAGACGCGGAGTCGGGGTCGTGTGCACGTCGCGCTCACGGATGCCCGGGTACAGCTTGAACCGCAGACTCAGTCGCCAGACCGCCCAGGTCAGCGCGAACGTGATCGCTGCCGTGATGATGATCGTGGCGAGATACTGCTTCACGAATCCGCGTCCTGCTGCTCCTCCGCATGCGCCTGCTCAGCGTGCTCGTGCTCGCCCTGCTCCTCGGGCTCGAGCAGATCGCCGAGCACCTCCTGCAGCTGCTCACGCGAGACCGCGCCGTCTCGGAGGATGCGGACGCCGCCGGCCTCGGAGTCGGGACCACGGCGGACCAGAGACGTCGCATCGACGATCGTGGAGGCGATGCCGTCTTTGCTGAGGCCGTCTGCGAGATACACGGAGACGCTGTCGCCCAGCATCTTCTCCGCGTCCAGAGCGGAGATGGCAGCCGGTCGGCCGGTGAGGTTCGCGCTGGACACCGCCAGGGGCCCGGTCTCGGCCAGCAGCTCCAGGGCGACGCGTCCCTCCGGCATCCGCACGGCGACCGTTCCCAGCGTCTCCCCCAGATCCCACACCAGGGAGGGCTGGGCCGGGAGCACGATCGTCAGTCCGCCGGGCCAGAAGGCCTCGATGAGGCGCTCGACGGGTTCCGGGACGGACTCCGCCAGGGCGGCGAGCGTCTCCTTCGAGCCGATGAGCACGGGCGGTGGCTGATCGCGCCCCCGCCCCTTCGCATCGAGGAGCCGCTGCACGGCTGCCGGGGAGAAGGCGTCGGCGGCGACGCCGTACACGGTGTCTGTGGGCATCACGATGAGGTCGCCACGGCCGATCGCCTGGCGCGCATGGCGCATGCCGGCGAGCAGCTGCGAGTCGTCGCGGCAGTCGAAGATGGTTGACATGACGGTTCGATTCTATGCGGCGCGGATACGGAGGATGCTCGGAGCCTGCTGATCAGGGCCTGAGTGCCGTGGTGGCACGGTCCCGCAGCGTGAGATCGCGATGCGTTGCGGCTCCCCGCCAGCCGTCGGCGGTCAGGATCTCCCTGATCGATTCGCCCTGCAGCTCGCCGTGCTCGATCACCAGAAGGCCACCGGAATGCAGCAGACGCAGCGCCCGGGTACTGAGCACGCGCACGATGTCGAGTCCGTCCTCTCCCCCGTACAGTGCCATGTCGGGGTCGAACAGGCGCACCTCCGGATCACGAGGGATCGCGGCGTCCGGCACATACGGCGGATTCGAGATGACGACCGACGCGGTGCCGTCGAGTTCGGGGAACGCCTCTGCCAGGTCGGACAGGACGAGGGTCAGGTTGTCGACCCCGGCGACGTTGCGGCTGGCCCACGCGTGCGCATCTGCAGAGAGCTCGGCGGCGAAGACACGGGCGTGCGGCACCTCGGTCGCCATCGCGAGAGCGATCGCCCCGCTCCCGGTGCCGAGATCGACCCCGATCGGCGAAGGCTCCGCCGACGCGAGCAGCGCATCGATCGCGTACTGCACGACGGTCTCGGTCTCCGGCCGCGGCACGAAGACGCCGGGACCGACGGCCAGTTCGAGATGACGGAACGGCGCCCTGCCCGTGATGTGCTGCAGGGGCTCGCGGGCGGCGCGGCGCGTCACCAGTGCTTCCAGAGTCGCCGCAGCCTCGTCGTCGATCCCGTCTCCGCGGATGACCGCCGCCTGCACCTCACCGCGACGGAGTCCGAGCGCGTGGCCGGCGAGCAGTTCGGCGTCGACCGCGGGATCCGGGACGCCGGCATCGGCCAGGCGCTGAGCTGCGGCGCGGACGACCGCGCCGAGAGAGGTGTCGGGCATGGGTTCCAGCGTAGAGTGCGCGAGCCCGTCACATTGCCCTCGCGCATAGCCTCCTCCCCTAGGCTGGTGCGGCAGCGAACCCGCACAGGAAGGCTCCCCATGCCCGGCATCCACTCCGACATCACGACCGCTTTCGGCAACACGCCGCTCGTGCGCCTGAACCGCGTGACCGAGGGCCTTGGTGCGACGGTGCTCGCCAAGCTCGAGTACTACAACCCCGCCTCCAGCGTGAAGGACCGCATCGGCATCGCCATGATCAACGCGGCCGAGGCCTCGGGCGAGCTCGCCCCCGGCGGCACGATCGTCGAGTCGACGAGCGGGAACACGGGCATCGCTCTGGCGATGGTCGGCGCGGCGCGTGGCTACCGGGTCATCCTGACGATGCCGGCGTCCATGTCGAAGGAGCGGCGCGTGCTGCTCAAGGCGTTCGGCGCCGAGATCGTGCTCACCGACCCGACGAAGGGCATGAGCGGAGCGATCGAGGAGACCAAGCGCATCGTCGCCGAGACTCCGGGCGCGATCTGGATCCGTCAGTTCGAGAACGCTGCGAACCCCCAGATCCACCGCGAGACGACGGCTCGGGAGATCCTCCGCGACACCGACGGCGCCGTCGACATCCTCGTCGCCGGAGTCGGCACCGGCGGCACCGTGACCGGAACGGGCCAGGCACTCAAGGCCGCCAAGCCCGGCGTAAAGGTCATCGCCGTGGAGCCCAAGGACTCCCCCGTGCTCACAGAGGGGCACCCGGGCCCGCACAAGATCCAGGGCATCGGCCCGAACTTCGTCCCGGACGTGCTCGACCGCGAGGTGCTCGACGAGATCCTCACCGCCGAGTTCGATGAGTCGTTGCGGGTCGCCCGTGACCTCGCGGCCAAGGAGGGTCTGCTCGTCGGCATGTCGTCCGGCGCAGCGGTCGCCGCGGCGCTCAAGGTCGCCGCCCGCCCGGAGAACGCCGGCAAGACGATCGTCGTCGTGATCCCGGACACCGGTGAGCGCTACCTCTCCACCGCGCTGTTCGAGGATCTTCGCGAAGACTGAGCCGTCCGATGGGCATGATCGGGCGAATGCGCGAGGACATCGCGGCGGCTCGCCTCCGGGACCCGGCCGCGCGCAGCGGCATCGAGGTCGCTCTGCTGTACCCCGGTCTCCACGCGATCTGGGCGCACCGCGTCGCGCACGCACTCTGGCTCCGCCGCCTGCGACTGCTCGCACGTGCGGGCTCGCAGATCACGCGGTGGCTGACCGGTATCGAGATCCATCCAGGTGCGCGGATCGGCCGTCGCTTCTTCATCGACCATGGCATGGGAGTGGTGATCGGGGAGACGAGCGAGGTGGGCGATGACGTGATGCTGTATCACGGCGTCACCCTCGGAGGACGCACCAGGACCTCGGGCAAGCGGCACCCGACGCTCGCCGACGGAGTCATGGTCGGCGCGGGGGCCAAGATCCTCGGCCCGGTGACGATCGGAGCACGGTCTGTGGTCGGCGCCAACGCCGTCGTCACCCGCGACGCCCCGGAAGACAGCGTCCTGGTCGGCGTGCCCGCCAAGCCTCGTCACCGCACCGTCGGCGACGACACGAGAGCGCTGCTCACCGCACCGGACTACTACGCGATCTGACCCGGGCGGTGTGACGCGGGCGACGAGCGCGCGTGCTGCCGGCGTGACGGTACGGCGCGCTCAGCGGAGGACGCGGTAGCGCAGGTGGGTCTCGCTCGCGAAGGCCGATGTCTCCAGGCGCTCCAGCTCGATGCGTCGACCGAGCCCGGCGAACAGCGAGATCCCGCCTCCCAGCAGAACCGGTGCGACGTCGAGGTGAAGCTCATCGACGAGCCCGAGCTGCAGACACTGTCGCGCGATGCTCCCGCCCAGCAGGCTCACCCATTTGTCACCCGCCGCCTGCATGGCCGTCTCGACCGCCTTCGCGATGTCGTCGACCACGAACGTGTAGACGATGCCGTCTCGCTCGATCGGCTCGTGCGCGGTATGGGTCATGAGGTACACCGGCACCTTCAGCATGCCGCCGTAGGGGATCTCGCCGTCCTCGATGGTCCTGGTCCTGTTAGCTCCCCCGACGATGGCGCCGATGTGCTCCATGGTCCTCTCGACGACGAGATCGTCTTCCGGAGCGGACGGGCGGCCGAACATCCAGTCGACCCCGCCGTCCTCGTCCGCGAGGAACCCGTCGAGGGTCACCGTGGCATGGACGATCACTCGAGCCATGGTCTGCTCCTTCTTCTGAGGGTGAGTGGAGCGACTCACCCGACGGAGGCTAGCGGCGCGCGGTCTTGACCGCGTCGACCTTCTTGCGCAAAAAGATCAGGGGCAGCAGCACACTCCCCAGCGCAGTGATCAGCCACACGATGACCGCTCCGAGGAGCCAGCCGGTGAGGTCGGTGATACGGAGCCCTCCGATGGGCAGCAGCACCACGATGATGAGCGAGATGAGCGTCGAGACGATCCCGATGCCACCCATCAGCACCGGGGCGTAGCGATCGGCGATCTTGCCGACCCAGGGCGAGAGCACGCTCTGCAGAATCGCGAAGATCAGGATGCAGATGACGAAGCCCCACCATCTGTCCCACTCGATCACGAAGCCATCGAGAAGGAGGTCGGCGGCGATCAGGCCGAGGCCCGCCGACACGACGTACATCAGGCCGCGGAACAGGAATGTGATCACGGCCAGAGCTTAGCGCTCGGACGACCTTCCGCGCGCGTCAGGACTCGGCGCCCACCGCGGCGAGGCGTGCTTCCTCATCCGCGGTGATCGCGCTCTCGATCAGCGGGTCGAGGGCACCGTCCATCACCTGGTCGAGGTTGTACGCCTTGAACCCGGTGCGGTGGTCGGCGATCCGGTTCTCCGGGAAGTTGTACGTGCGGATGCGCTCCGAGCGATCCATGCCGCGGATCTGCGAACGACGGGCGTCGGATGCGGCGGCGTCCAGCTCCTCCTGCTGCCGCGCGAGCAGTCGCGCCCTCAGCACACGCATTCCGGCCTCGCGGTTCTGCAGTTGCGACTTCTCGTTCTGCATCGAGACGACGATGCCGGTGGGCACGTGGGTGATGCGCACCGCGGAGTCAGTCGTGTTGACGGACTGTCCGCCAGGACCGGAGGAGCGGAAGACATCGATCTTGAGATCGTTCTGGTCGATCTGGATCTCCTCCGGCTCATCGACCTCGGGGAAGACGAGCACGCCGGTCGTGGAGGTGTGGATGCGTCCCTGCGACTCGGTGGCCGGCACGCGCTGCACCCGGTGCACTCCGCCCTCGTACTTCAGATGCGCCCAGACGCCCTGCGCCGGGTCGGACGAGGAGCCCTTGATCGCGACCTGCACGTCCTTGTAGCCGCCGAGGTCGGACTCGTTGCGCTCGAGCAGCTCGGTCTTCCACCCCTTGGACGCGGCGTACTGGATGTACATGCGCAACAGATCGGCGGCGAACAGCGCGGACTCCGCACCGCCCTCGCCCGCCTTGATCTCCATGATCACGTCGCGGGCGTCGTCGGGATCGCGTGGGATCAGCAGCCGCCGCAGACGCTGCTGGGAGGCCTGCAGCTCCTCCTCCATCGCGGGGATCTCCGCCGCGATCGACTCGTCCTCGCGAGCGAACTCGCGCGCGGTCTCGAGATCGTCGGTCGCAGCGACCCAGGCCTCGTATGCCGAGACGATGCGCGAGAGCTCGGCGTAGCGCCGGTTGACGCGCTTCGCTCGGGCGGCGTCGGCGTGCACCGCCGGGTCGGAGAGCTCCTCCTGCACCCGGCGATGCTCGTCGATCAGAGTCTGGACGGACTCGAACACGGCTCAGCCGCTCAGCGGATGTTGTTGTCGTGCCCGTGCGCGCCGGACGGGAGCGTGGGGATCGACTTCTGCATCTGCACGAGGAACTCGACGTTCGAGTTCGTCTCCTTCAGCTTGCCGAGCACGACCTCGAGGGCCTGCTGCTGGTCGAGGCCGGCGAGGGCGCGACGCAGTTTCCACGTGATCTTGACCTCGTCGGCCGAGAGCAGCATCTCTTCACGGCGGGTGCTCGACGCGTTCACGTCGACCGCCGGGAAGATCCGCTTGTCGGCGAGGGCGCGAGACAGGCGGAGCTCGCTGTTGCCGGTGCCCTTGAACTCCTCGAAGATGACCTCGTCCATCTTGGACCCGGTCTCGACGAGCGCGGTCGCGAGGATCGTGAGGGATCCGCCGTTCTCGATGTTGCGTGCCGCTCCGAAGAAGCGCTTGGGCGGGTACAGCGCCGACGCATCGACGCCACCGGTGAGCACGCGACCGGAGGCCGGCGCCGCCAGGTTGTATGCGCGGCCGAGGCGGGTGATCGAGTCGAGGAGGACGACGACATCGCGGCCGAGTTCGACGAGACGCTTCGCGCGCTCGATGGCCAGCTCGGCGACCGTGGTGTGGTCTTCGGCCGGACGGTCGAACGTCGAGGCGATGACCTCGCCCTTGACGGAGCGCTCCATGTCGGTGACCTCTTCGGGGCGCTCGTCGACGAGCACGACCATGAGGTGGACCTCGGGGTTGTTCTGTGCGATCGCGTTCGCGATCTGCTGCAGGACGATGGTCTTACCGGCCTTGGGCGGCGCGACGATCAGGCCGCGCTGGCCCTTGCCGACCGGGGCGACCAGGTCGATGATGCGCTGGGTGAGCTTCTCGGGGGCCGTCTCCAGACGCAGACGCTCCTGCGGGTACAGCGGGGTGAGCTTGCCGAACTCCACGCGCGTGGCGGCGTCATCGACGGACAGGCCGTTGATGGAGTCGACCTTCACCAGCGCGTTGTACTTCTGCCGACCCTGCTGCTCGCCCTCGCGCGGCTGCTTGATCGAGCCGACGACCGCGTCGCCCTTGCGGAGGTTGTACTTCTTGACCTGGCCGAGCGAGACGTAGACGTCGCTGGGACCGGCGAGGTATCCGGTGGTGCGGACGAAGGCGTAGTTGTCGAGCACGTCCAGGATGCCGGCGATCGGGATCAGGACGTCGTCCTCACCGATCTCGGTGTCGAACTCGTCTGCCGGGGCGCCGTTGCGGCGCTTGTTGCGCTGGCGGTTACGGCTGTTGCCGCCGGCCTGGTCGTCGTCGGCGGCGGGCTGCGCCTGCTGCTCCTGCGCCGCGCCGTTCTGGCCGCGTCCACGGTTGCGGCTGCGGTTGCGGTTGCGGCCACGGCCGCCCTGCTCCTCGCCACCGTCGGACGAGTCGGATCCGCCATCGCCGTTCTGTGCGGTCTCGGCCGGTGCCGACTCCGCTGCGGCATCGGCGGCGGGGGCTGCCACCGGGGTCGCCTCCGTCTCAGCGGCAGGCTTCTGGGCTCCACGGCGGCCGCGGCCGGTCGACTTGGGCGCGGGCTCGGCAGCTGCGTCGGCCGGAGCGGCGTCGGCGGCAGGTGCCTCCACGGGAGCGGATTCCGCGGCCGGGGCCTCGGCATCGGCCTTCTTCGCACGGCTCCGGCGCGGTGCCTTCGCCTTGGGCGCTGCCTCCGCCGTGTCGGCCGCATCGGCAGGAGCAGACTCAGCCTTCGGCGCGTCGGTCTTCTGCTCGGTCTTCTCGGCCTCGGGCGCTGCGGCCTTGGCGGCCTCGGCCTTCTCCGCCTTCGCCGCAGCCGTCGCGGTGCTCGCGCGGCGCGGCGCACGCTTGCGCGCCGGCGCGGCTTCGGTCTTCGCCTCGGCGGTGGCCGCAGGCGCTTCGGCGGTCGGAGCCGACTGGTCGTTCTGGGTCTCGGAGAGGTTCTCCACGAGTACTCCCTTATATGTCATGGGGAATGAGCGTTGAACGCGCACAACGGGTGCTGCGCACGATCGCACGGGCTGACGCTCGGCGCCAGCCAGCCTCGGCACTTGTGCCTCAAGGGTTTTGCGTGCGGGTCTTGCAAGAGTTGCAATGGGGCCAGATTCACGTCGTTACGTGGAGCCCTCCGCTCGAGTCCCCACTGTACCACCACGGACGTCGACTGCGAGCAGGAGCGCTTCCCACGGGGTGTCGGTGACCCGGTCGGCCAGCTCGACCGCGTCCTGGCGGCTGCCTGGGCCGTCCGCCAGCACCAGCACGCTCGGCCCGGCGCCGGAGACGACGGCGGCGAATCCCGCGGCTCGCAGCGCCTGCACGAGCCGCTGCGTCTCCGGCATGGCACCCGCCCGGTAGTCCTGATGCAGCCTGTCGGCGGTCGCGTCCAGAAGAAGTTCGGGGCTCTGCATCAGCGCCGCGATCAGCAGCGCGGAGCGGGAGACGTTGAACACGGCGTCGGCGGTCGAGACCTGCGGCGGCTGGAGGGAGCGCGCCTGCGACGTCGACATCGTGTACGCGGGGACCAGCACCAGCGGCGAGACTCCGCGGTGGACGAGGAGCTTCTTGTGCTGCGGGCCGCGCTCCGACATCCACGCGATCGTCAACCCGCCGAAGAGGGCGGGCGCCACGTTGTCGGGGTGCCCTTCGATCTCGGTCGCAAGGCGGAGGAGGTCGGTGTCGCCGATCTCGACATCGCCCTCGAGCAGCCCCTTCGCGGCGAGCACTCCCGCAGCCACCGCGGCACCGGACGAACCGAGTCCACGACCATGCGGGACCCCGTTCTCGGCGACGATGCGGAGCCCGGGCATCGGGCGCTGCGCGTCCGCGAACACATAGGCGATCGTGCGGACGATGAGGTTCGACGCGTCGCGCGGGATCTCGGCGGCACCGGAACCCGACACCTCGATCTCCAGCTCCCCCGCCGGGAGCGCCGTGACCTGGAGGGTGTCGTAGATGCTGAGTGCCAAGCCCAGGGTGTCGAAGCCGGGGCCGAGGTTCGCGCTCGTCGCAGGCACGCGGACCTCGACGGTACGCCCCTCGACCGTGTCGCCCGCGGTGGGCGCGAGGGCTGCGGCCATCGTCACTCGCCTTCCACCCGGAGCACCGAGACCACGCGGGCGACGACGTCGCTGTCGGCGAGAGCGTCGACGGTCGCGCTGAGGGCCTGCTCGGTCGCGCGGTGCGTGCCGATGATCAGCCGAGCCGTCGGCTCGTCCTCCCCCTCGACGGTCTGCACGACGGTGGCGACGGACACCTCACCGTCACTGAGGATTCCGGCCACGGTGGCGAGCACGCCCGGCGCATCGGAGACCTCGAGGGTGATCTGGTAGCGCGTGGTCACGTGTCCGATCGGGACGACCGGCAGGTTCGCCCTGGTGGACTCGCCGACGCCGACACCGCCCGCGATGTGGCGCCGGGCAGCCGAGACGACGTCACCGAGCACGGCGGATGCGGTCTGCACGCCGCCGGCGCCCGCACCGTAGAACATCAAAGACCCGGCGGCCTCGGCCTCGACGAACACCGCGTTGTTGGCACCGTGCACCGATGCGAGGGGGTGCGATTTCGGCACCAGCGCGGGATACACGCGCACCGATATCGACTCGGCGCCGTTCGCCTCGATGCGCTCGCACACGGCCAGAAGCTTGATGACGAAGCCCGCCGCGCGCGCCTCCTCGATCATCGACGCCGTGATCGAGGTGATGCCCTCGCGGTAGACAGCGTCCAACGGCACCGCGGTGTGGAAGGCGAGGCTCGCGAGGATCGCGGCTTTCTGCGCCGCGTCGTACCCCTCGACGTCGGCCGTCGGGTCGGCTTCGGCATAGCCCAGGCGCTGCGCGTCGGCGAGCACGTCGGCGAAATCAGCGCCCTCCGTGTCCATCCGGTCGAGGATGTAGTTGGTCGTGCCGTTCACGATGCCCATGATGCGCACCACCCGGTCGCCGGCGAGCGAATCGCGCAGTGGACGGATGATCGGGATCGCACCGGCGGCCGCTGCCTCGTAGTAGACCGAGGCTCCCACGCGGTCTGCCGCTTCGAACAGCTCGGGGCCGTGCGTCGCGAGGAGTGCCTTGTTGGCCGTCACGACGTCGGCGCCGGAGCCGATCGCCTGCAGGATGCTGGTGCGCGCGGGCTCGATGCCCCCGATGAGCTCGATGACGATGTCGGCGCCGAGGATCAGGGATTCGGCGTCGGTGGTGAACAGGTCCTTCGGCAGGTCGACATCGCGCGGCGCATCCACGTCGCGCACGGCGATGCCGGCGAGCTCCAACTCGGCGCCAGCGCGGTCCGCGAGCTCGGCGCCATGACGCAGCAGGAGCGCCGCGACCTGCGAGCCGACCGCTCCCGCGCCCAGCAGTGCAACGCGAAGTCGTCGGTAGTCAGTCATGGTTGCTCCTTCGGAGGTGGGTCATTGGTTCTCCCTCGGGGCGTCCGCCCCGTCGATGCCCGCGTCGCGAGCCAGCACATCGTCGAGCGTCTCGCCGCGGACGATGATCGTCGAACGACCATCTCGGACGGCCACGACGGGCGGACGCGGGACATGGTTGTAGTTGCTGGCCAGCGGAGCGCAGTAGGCTCCGGTCGCGGGGACCGCCAGCAGATCGCCTGGCACGAGATCGTCCGGCAGGTATTCGTGATCGACGACGATGTCGCCGGACTCGCAGTGCTTGCCGACCACGCGGCTGAGGCGCGGCTCACCCGTGCCCACGCGCGACGCGAGGCGTGCCGAGTACTCGGCGCCGTAGAGAGCGGGTCGTGCGTTGTCGCTCATGCCGCCGTCGACGCTCACGTACCGGCGGACGGACCCCGACGCCACGGTCACGTCCTTCGTGGTGCCGACCTCGTAGATCGTGACTCCCGCCGTGCCGACGATGGCCCGACCGGGCTCGAACGACAGGGCGGGGACGGGGATACCCCGAGCCGCACATCCCTCCGCCACGGCGCTGACGATGGCGCCGGCGAGTTCCTCGATCGGGGTCGGGTCGTCGACCCGCGTGTAGGCGATGCCGAAGCCGCCGCCGAGGTTGAGCTGCGGGACAGGGCCGTGCGCGAGCAATGCGGCATGGAGGTCGAGGACGCGCGAGGCCGACTCTCGGAATCCTGCGACGCCGAAGATCTGTGAACCGATGTGGCAGTGCAATCCGGCGAACACGAGGCCGGGGATCTCGCGGATGCGTGCGACCGCCGCCTCGGCCTCCCGGAGCGGGAACCCGAACTTCTGGTCTTCGTGGGCGGTCGCGAGGAAGTCGTGTGTCTCGGCGTGGACGCCGCTCACGACGCGCACGAGCACGCGCTGGGTCGCCCCGGTGCGGGCGGTGATCGCCGCGAGGCGCTCGATCTCGATCGCACTGTCGACGATGACCGTCCCGACACCGACCTCGACGGCACGCTCGAGCTCGGCGACCGACTTGTTGTTGCCATGGAACCCGAGCGATGCGGGAACGACGCCGGCGGCGAGGGCGACGGCGAGCTCTCCCCCGGTGCACACGTCGACTCGCAGCCCCTCGTCGACCATCCACCGGGCGACCGTGGTGCACAGGAACGCCTTACCGGCGTAATACACCTGCGCCGTCGTGCCGTTCTCGGCCGCTGCGCGGTCGAATGCGTCGCGGAATCGACGGGCACGACCGCGCACCTCCTCCTCGTCGAGCACGAGCAGCGGGGTGCCATACGTCTGAGCCAGAGCGGTCGCGCTGACGCCGGCGATCTCGACGGCGCCGTCGCCGCCGCGCACCGCGGATGCCGGCCACACGCCGTCGGCGAGATCATTGGCGTCCTCGGGGACGACGAGCCATTCCGGAGCGAGCGAATCGGCAGGGAGATGCACTTGTCACCAATCGTGGGAAGGACCTCGGGCGAGGGGCGCACATCGAGGTTGACCCCGATTCTAGGGCACCGGCTCGGTCGCACTGGCCATGGTGACGCGCCGCGTCAAGCCCCTGCATGGCTGCCTCCCCTGCTCCTAGGGTGGGGGCGTGGCGAACACCGAGACACGAGACGACAGCCCCCGAACGGACGCACCCGCGAAGCCCGGCCTCATCGCGCGCATCACGACGCCGGTCATCGCCTGGGCCCTCGCCAGACGGCCGGTGCGCGCCGCGCTGCTCTACTCCGAGCGACGCGGTCCGGCACTCGCCGACAGCGTGACCTACCGCGCGCTCTTCAGCGTGTTCGCCGGCGTCCTGCTCGGCTTCTCGCTCGCCGCACTGTGGCTCGCGGGCAACCCCGACGCCTGGCGCGCGATCATCGAAGCGGTGCAGTCCGCCGTCCCTGGGCTCATCGGCAAGGACGGTGCGATCGACCCGGGGGACCTCCGCGCGCCCGCATCCCTGTCGATCGCCGGCATCATCTCGCTGGTCGCCCTCGTCGGCGCCGCACTCGGCGCGATCGGCTCGCTCCGCACCGCTGTCCGGGTGATCGCGGGCACCGTGCAGGACGACATCCTGTGGATCTGGGTGATCCTGCGCAACCTGGCGCTCGCGCTGGGGATCGGACTCTCGTTCGTCGTCTCGGCGGCGCTCACGTTCGTCGGGCAGCTCGGCGTGGCCTGGATCGCGGATGCCCTCGGCCTCCCTGCGGACTCCCCCGCGGTCGCCTTGGCGGTTCGCGGCCTCTCCCTGGTCATCGTATTCGCCCTCGATACGGCTCTCATCATCGGGGTGTTCCTGCTGCTCTCCGGAGTGCGCCCACCCGCACGTTCGCTGTGGCCCGGCGCTCTGCTCGGCGCGTTCGGACTCCTGGTCCTGCAGGAGTTGTCCGGGCTCTTCGTCGGCGGCGCCACGAGCAACCCGCTCCTCGCCTCGTTCGCGTCACTGCTCGCGCTGCTGATCTGGTTGAACTTCTCCGCACAGGTCATGCTGTTCGCGTGCGCGTACATCGTCACTGCCGAGGAGGAGAGGGCCGATCGGGTGCACGCACGGTTCGCGGCCACCACGTTCGCTCAGCGTCGGCTGCAGCGCGCCGAGGCCGAGGTCGGGATCGCCACGGCGGAACTGCGCGCCGCACAACGCGCCGCGGCGGACGAGCACGCATCCTGATCCGAGCCGCACCGTTGTGACCAGAAGGGCTATACTGGTCACAACGAGAGGATGCCCGTCATGGAAGCCCGACGCTCGCGCATCGACCTCCCGCACGCCACAGTGTCGGTGTTGGAATGGCTCCCTGCCGAGGAGACCGGCGCCCCGGTGCTGCTGCTGCACGGAGGCGGCGCCGACAGCGCAGAGCTCTCGTGGGGCGAGGTCGGTCCTGCGCTCGCTGCTGCGGGACACCGCACGGTGGCGCCCGACCATCCCGGCTTCGGGCAGAGTCCCCGCGCGCAGTGGGCGCTGACCCAGGAAAAGCTCGTCCGGCATGTCGCGGAGCTCGTGGAGGCTCTGGACCTCTCCGACTACGCGGTCGCCGGACTCTCGCTCGGGGGCGGGATGACCATCGGCCACCTGCTCGACCAGCCCGGGCGGGCGCGGGCGGCGATCCTGCTCGGCTGCTACGGCCTGATGCCGCGCCTCGCGGACGGCTTCCTGGGCCCGGTGACCCACTTGTCGTCGTTCCTGCTGCTGCGGTCGGGGCTGCTGGCTGCGCTGACACGCTCGTACGCGCGCAACGATGCCGCGATGGAGCGTGGGCTTCGAGACCTCGTCAGGAACCCGCAGGCACGGACGTCCGCGCTCGTGCAGGCCGTGATGGCGGAAGCCGCCACGGGCACCGGCATGGAGGTCTTCGGCGAGTGGCAGCGCGATCAAGTGCTCTGGAACCGCCTGCGCACCGTGTACACCGACAGGCTGTCGCCGATCGAGACACCGGTGCTGCTCGTGCACGGCGACCGTGACACCGGCGTCCCGATCGCACGCGTCGAGACCGCAGCCGAACTGCTGCCTTCCGGCACGATCCTCGAGGTCCCCGGCGCCGGGCACTGGGTGCAGCGGGACCGGCCCGACCTCGTCATCCCGGCGATGCTCGATCATCTGAGGAGCGGCGACCATGCCTCGACCCCGCGTCCCGAATAGGCGAGAGCGCATCCTGGATGCGGCAGAGGAGCTCGTGCTCGCACAGGGCTTCGACGGCATGAGCATCGCTGCCGTCGCCGAGCAGGCCGGCATCGGCAAGGGCGCCGTGTACCTCGAGTTCGAGGGCAAACGCGGCATCCTCGACGCCCTCCTGCAGCGCGGCACGGCGCGCATGAACGCCCGGATACGCGACGAGCTGGGCGACCACCCCCGACTGAGTTCCGCGTATCGGGCGTCTGCACGGGCGCTCAGCGAAGACGCACTCATGACCGCGGCCTTCCTCGACGATCGCGGAGTGCTCGGCGACCACGTCGCCGCGGTCGAGGACGGCCGATATCGGGATCGGCAGCGACGAGTCGTCGAGTGGCTCCATGATCTGCAGAACCGCGGGGAGATCGTGTCCGACGTGGATGTCGACGCCCTGGCCCTCGCGTTGTCCAGTGCCTCGATCGGCCTGCTGTCGGCCGCCCGTCTGCTCGGGCCCATGGAGCCCGCACACCTCGAGCGCGCCATCGACACGATCGGCCGCATGGCCGAGACCTTCGAGAGGACCTGACGATGCACATCGCCCGCTACGGACCGGCCGACGGCCGGCGTCTGCTCCTCCTCCACGGCGGAGGTGTCGCGGGGTGGATGTGGGAGCCCCTCCGCGCGCACCTCGGCGACGAGCACCGCCTCCTCATCCCGGACCTCCCCGGTCACGGACACAGCGCAGACGAGCCGTACGTGTCGCATGCGCAGACCGCCGCTGCGCTGGCCGGACTCCTCGAAGACGAAGCACGATCTGCCATGGTCGTCGGCTTCTCACTCGGAGCCCAGCTGGCCGTCCAACTCGCGTCCGCGCATCCGCGGCTGGTCGACCATGCCGTCGTCGTGAGCGCGCAGGCCGTGCCGATGAGGGCGACGCGCGCCACTCTCGCTCTTCTCGGGGCGACGGCAGGCCTCGCAAGACGTGAATGGTTCGCGAAGCTGCAGGCGCGTCAGCTGTTCATTCCGGACGAGCTCCTCCCGGAGTATCTGCACACCTCGGCTGGCATCTCGCGGGAGACGCTTCTGCGTGCGGTCGAAGAGAATCTCCGGTTCACCCCTCCCCCGGCATGGCGCGCATTCCCCGGTGCGGCGTCGATCCTCGTCGGAGCCGAGGAGAAGCCCCTCATGAAGCGCTCAGCGGCAGCGCTGCATCGCGACCTGCCGCACAGTTCGCTCGAGGTCGTCGACGGGTGCGGCCACGGGATACCGCTGCAACGCCCCTCCTGGCTCGCCGCTCACCTCAGGGCGGGTCTCGAGGCGCACCCGGACGCCCGCTGACGGGGACACACGACGTCAGCTGGGGCAGACGCCCTTCTCCTGCAGCGAGGCGTCGGTGACGATCGCGCCGTCCACGTCGATGTCGATCACGGCGGCCCCATCCACGATCTCGAGTCCGGTCAGGGTGAGTCCCGCGGGAAGCTGATCGGCGATGCACACGCGCTGCGGTTCGGTGAGCCGTGCGCCGAGCGAACCGAGGTTCGAGCCGACCTCGTCGAGGTCGATGTCGAGCCCGCCGATGCTGGCTGCGACCGGAGTGAGCTCGAGGTCGCCGTCGACTGCACCGGGCGTGAGCGTCAGCGACAGCGGAACCGCCGATCCGAACACGTCGATGGACCCGCCGACCGTCGCATTCGGCGCGGCGAACTCCACCGACTCGATCGGCAGATCCGTGCCGGAGAGCAGCGAGGTGAACTCCTCCTGATCGATGCGGATCGTGCCGGACGCACCGCCCAGGTCGCCGCCGCGCAGCGGCACGCCCGTCGCTGTGACGTCGGCCGCACCGGTGATCCCCTCCAGCGTCACGGAATCCGTCGAGAGGTGAAGCGTGTCAAGACTGCCGCCGATGAGCTGCGGAAGCAGAAGGCCTTCGGTCTCGACATCCAACTGCTGGTCGGCGGGGAGATCGAGCTGCTCGACCACGATCGACCGCACGATGCCCGGCAGGACGGCGCGCGCGATGAACTCCGCCGCGACGACGAGCAGTGCCAACACGACGACCACGATCAGCAGCACCCATGGCCAGCGACGGCGACTCCGAGGCGCAGCATCCGTGGCCGCAGCGGAGGTGGAGCCGGGGATCACGAGCGTCGGATGCTCGGCCGAGGCGTCCGGGTACGGCAGGGTGTGGTTGTCGTCGCTCATGCCTGCCATCCTGCCGCACGCCCGGAGACGGCGGTGTGCACTACATGCGCTCCGGTGCGCTCACACCGAGCAGGTCGAGCCCGTTGCGCAGCACCTGACCGGTCGCGTCGTTCAGCCAGAGACGTGTGCGGTGCACGCTCTCGATCGGGTCGTCGCCCTGAGGGATCACCCGGCAGTTGTCGTACCAGCGGTGGTAGAGGCCCGCGAGCTCCTCGAGGTAGCGGGCGACGCGGTGAGGCTCGCGCACCTCCGCGGCGAAGGCCACGATGCGCGGGAACTCCTGCAGCGCACCGAGCAGGGCGCCTTCGGTCTCGTGCGTGAGCGTCTCGGGGACGAACTCGGTGCGATCGACGCCGGAGTCGGCGGCGTTGCGCGCCACGTTGTGCGTGCGGGCATGCGCATACTGCACGTAGAACACCGGGTTGTCGTTCGTGCGCTTCTGCAGCAGCTCGGGATCCAGGGCCAGCGGCGAGTCGGCGGGGGAACGCTCCAGCGAGTACCGCAGCGCATCGGTGCCCAGCCATTCACGCAGATCGTCCATCTCGATGATGTTCCCTGCGCGCTTGCTCAGACGCGCGCCGCCGATCGAGACGAGCTGACCGATCAGGACCTCGACGTTCTTCTCCGGGTCTTCACCCGCAGCGCCGGCGATCGCCTTGAGACGGTGCACGTAACCGTGGTGGTCGGCACCGAGGAGATACAGCTTGTACTCGAAGCCCCGGTCGCCCTTGTTGAGGTAGTACGCGGCATCCGCGGCGAAGTATGTGTACTCGCCATTGGAGCGGCGGATCACGCGGTCCTTATCGTCGCCGAAGTCGGTGGTGCGCACCCAGACGGCGCCTTGGTCGTCGAACACGTGGCCCTGCTCGCGAAGGCGGTCGACCGCCTGGTCGACGAGGCTCATGCCCTGCTCGTTCTTCGCGTGCAGGGTGCGCTCGGAGAACCAGACGTCGAAGTCGACGTTGAACTTCGACAGCGACTGCCTCTGCTCCTCGAGCTGGTATCCGTAGGCGAGCTCGCGCGTGACGACGACCTGCTCCTCGGCGGGCAGATCGAGCAGGTCGGGGCGCGCGCCGAGCACTCGTGCGGCCAGGTCGCCGATGTAGCTGCCGGCGTAGCCGCCCTCCGGTGTGGGCTCGCCCTTGGCCGCGGCGAGGACGGAGTTCGCGAAGCGCTCCATCTGCACACCGGCGTCGTTGATGTAGTACTCCCTCGCGACCGTCGCTCCGGAGGCCGTGAGCACGCGGGCGATCGCATCGCCGAGCGCCGCCCACCGGGTGTGCCCGATGTGCAGGGGTCCGGTCGGGTTCGCGCTCACGAATTCGATGTTGATGCTCTGACCGGCCTGGGAATCGTTGGTCCCGTACGCCTCGCCCGCATCGACGATGACCTTCGCCAGCGCGCCTGCGGCCCCGGCATCCAGACGGATGTTGAGGAACCCGGGACCTGCGACCTCGGCCGTGGCGATGCCGTCGACCTGAGAAAGGCCGTCGGCGATCTGCTGCGCCAACTCGCGCGGGTTCGTGCCGAGCGGCTTCGCCAGGCGCATCGCGACGTTCGACGACCAGTCGCCGTGCTCGCGGTTGCGCGGGCGCTCCAGCACGACGTCGGATGCGGCGAGGCCGAGGGGCTCGCCAGGACGTCGTTCCTCGGCGATCGGTGCGAGGACGGCGAGGACGGCGGCGGCGAGGGTTTCGGGGTTCATAGCCTCCCCAGTTTACGGGGGCTGGACAGCCGGATCCGACGACGTGAGGCGCGCGGAATTCGCGATCGACGCGACGTGATCTACTCTCAAGCCATGAAGGCCTCAGCCCCCAACCGTCGACTGCGCACCGCAGGGGTCGCCATCGCCCTGCTCCTCGCCGTCACGGCGGGCGTTCTCGGCATGTGGCGGCCGTGGACTCCGCCGCCCACCGCGGCACCTGTCGGAGCTGCGGCAGACGGCGCGACCGCGGCCGCGGAAGCGATCGCTCCCGCGGCGCTCACCCTTCCAGAGCACCCGACCGTGCTGGTGTTCGGCGACTCCTGGACGTACGGGTCCGCCGCGTCCGAGCCGACCCTCGGCTACGCCTACGTCTTGGCGGACCTGATCGGCGGCGAGACGATCGTGAACGGCGTGCGCGGGAGCGGATACCTCAAGCCGGGAATCGACGGACCGACCTTCGGCGAGCGCATCGCCGCCCTCGACCCCTCCCTCTCCCCCGACCTCGTGATCATCCAGGGCTCCATCAACGACCGCGCGCAGGGTGCCGAGGGTTACCGGGAAGCCGTCACCGCCGCGTGGGACGCCCTCGCCGCGATCTATCCCGACGCCGCGATCGTCGTTCTCGGCCCGGCCCCGCACGAGCTGCCGGTGGGCGCGACGACCGCACGCATCGACACGGATCTCGGCGAACTCGCCGGCGCACGGGGCTGGTGGTACATCTCCCCCATCGCCCAGGACTGGATCACCGAAGAGAACTATCTCTCCGTGATCGACGTCGAGGTCGGACGCAAGCACCCTTCGACCGAGGGCCACCGGTATCTGGCCGAGCGCCTCGCCGCGGCCCTCGACGAGATGCGCGTCGCACCCGTCACCGAGGCCGGTGGGTCGGAGACCACCCCCGACGAGTGATATTGTCGACCGGTACGCCTCCGTAGCTCAGTGGATAGAGCGCCGGTTTCCGGTACCGAAGGTCGCAGGTTCGACTCCTGTCGGGGGCACACTCATTACATTCCCAACCCGCGAGCGCACCACAGCGGTGCGCTCCGGGATGGCATCCGTTACGCCCATCTCTCTCGCGCGCTAATAGCGCATGGGCGACATCAGCGGTCGTGAACGACACGCCTCAGATACCCCGAGCGGGTCTGGGCGTGCCGGTCGTCGCGACCGCTGTTCCGTCGTCAATACGGTCATCGAAAGAGACTGAGCCGAGGGGGCTTTCATGAACGATCAGGACCTGCTGGACGCGTTCGCCGACTATCAACGTTCGGGGAACCGTGCAGCCCGCACCATCAGCACGCGCACCTCGATATTGCGTTCGTTCGTCGCACGGCAGCACACTGCCCTGATCGATGCGACGGTGTTCCACCTGCGCCGCGACATCGGTCGCGAGAACATCGCACCATCGACGAGGGCCACGACACGCGCGACGTTCCTCGCGTTTTACGGTTTCATCCAGTCTGAGGGGCTTCGCGCGGACAACCCTGCCCTGCGGCTTCCAGTCGTGAAGGTCCCACCGCACAGGCCGCGCCCCTACACGCAGGAGCAGATCGACAGGCTCCTCTCAACGGGTGCGTACAAGCGGACCCGGGCGATGATTCTCCTCGCCGCATACCAAGGGCTCCGCGCATCCGAAGTCGCCGCCGTCCACTCCGACGACATCGACCTTGAGGCGGGCACCCTGAAGGTGTTCGGGAAGGGAGGGCGCACCGACTACCTCCCGTTGCACGACACGATCCGGGATCTCGCGCCCACCATGCGTCAAGGGTGGTGGTTTCCTGCACGGGCCGGTCGTGAAGGGCACATCAAGGGGCAGTCGGTGAGTGACCTTCTGACTGATGCGCGTGAGCGCGCCGGGATCGTCGACAAGTCCTTGACCGGGCACTCACTGCGACACGCCTTCGGTACCGAACTTGTGCGCAGGAAAGCGAACATTCGAGCCGTCCAGGAACTCATGCGGCACTCGTCCCTCCAGACGACCCAGCGGTATACGCAGGTGCTCGATGAGGACCGCCGCAGCGCCCTCTCGGTTCTTCCCGGCCGCGCCATACCCGAACGCTCCGGACGGCGCACTCCAGAAGCGGCCTGAGTAGGCCGTAGACACACGAAATCCCCTCCCAGCACATCACGTGCGGGAGGGGATTTTCTGTTCGCCCAGAGGTGCTGTCGGAAGTCGGGCCGTAGAATCGAACCTCTCGGCCGGAGGAAGGAACACGACCGGCTATGGGGAACCCTGGGGCGACGCTCTCCGCGTATCGCGACATGCAGTCGCAGGCGCGATCGATCCTCGAGGCCGCGAAGCACGGCCCGTTGCAGTCGCTCACCGACCGGGAGATGGACGTCCGCGGGCAGCCCCTCACGATCTACCCTTACGCGCTGCAGCGCCGCGTGAAGGCATGGGTGAGGTTCGGCCCCGAGGCCGTGCGGGTCGACGCAAAGCTCGTGCGCTCGACACCGCTCGCGGCCGGCATCGAGTTCCGCGCCGAGGACCAGACGTTCCGGTGCTGGGTATGGGGCAACGCCGTACAGCTCGCCGAGGACGAGTAGCGCCGTTCACGCGACGACAGCAAGCAGCCACATCGCCCCGAAGATCGTTGCCGCGACGCCAATGAGGACAAGCGCGAAAGCCGACCCCATCACGACACGGTAGACGTTCTCTGGCAGAGTGCTCCCCCTGCTCGACGGGACACTGCGGTCGTAGGCGCGATGCGCCCACACGCCGACAGCCAACACAACCATGCCACCGATCAGCAAGGGAATCACTAGCCCATGCTTTCAGATTCAAGCCACCTGTCACCCCAGGCGGCTATCATTCACGTATGCCCATCCTCGATATGCTTCGCCGCTCACACAAGAAGTCGCTGAGCCGTTGCCTCGAATGCAAGGCACCCGTCGCTGAGGGCGAAGGATTCCGCGTCAAGGGTCTCGGCGTCTTCTGCAACGAGGATCACGCTGCAGAGTGGCAAGCATTCTCGATGCCGTAACCTCTCACACCCTGATGAGGCTGTCCTTCTCCAACTGGCGTCGCCGCGCAGCCATCGTGTAGAACCACGGCTCGTCGTCGCGCGCCGGCATCACCCAGATCGCGAACATCGCCGGCCACAGCAAGCGCGTCCCGTTGATGTCAGCGGACACCATCACGTTGATGATGGAGAAGATCAGAAGCCCGAGGAACACCATCCCCGTCGTGCCCTTCGCAACCCGGACGCCGCGAACCAGCGTGGCTACGACCAGCACAGCGAAGATCAGCAGGATAAGCCATCCCGCCTCGATCCCGATCTCGATGAACAGGTTGTGCGGGTACCGGTAAATCGATCCTTCGTCGGCGTACCCGCCCCACCCGATCCCGACCGGGTTCTGAAGCACGCGGGCGACTCCCGAGTCCCACATGTCAGAGCGCACCGAAGACGACGTGTCAGAGTCGCCGGTGAGGATCGACATGATCCTGTTGAGGCCATCGGACTGGTTCTGCAGTGCGATCCACACCACGATGCCACCGAGGAGCACGGCGCCGAGCAGCGCGCGCCCGCGGTACTTCTTCATGGCAGGGGCGAACACGATCACGAGGAGGATCGCCGCGACACCTGCGATCACGGGTCCGCGCGAACCGGACAGGACACCGAGCATCGCTGTGAGCCCGGCGAGGCCGATCATTGCGATCCGGAAGATGGGCTTGATGCCGCGCTGGAATGCGGCGATCACCAGGATCACGGCACCGGCCATGCTCACGCGCGCGGTTCCGATCGTGTCAGCACCCTCGAGAGTGAGACGGTTCGTGTAGGACGCCGACGTCGTGGGACTCAGGAGAGCGAGCACGGCGAGGATCACAGCGATCACCGCCAGTGCACGGATGAAGGCCACCCGTTGCCCTTCCGTGCGGAGGAGGTAGAACGGGGCGATCGCGAGCACGAGCGTGATCGTGAAAAGAGTGCTGATCTTCGTGACGGAGTACGAGTCGAAGTCGGACAGCGCCACGGCGGGGATGAACGCCACCCACAGCAACCACGCGACCATCACCCGGCCAGTCGTAGGCCCGTGCGCGATACGAGCTCGGATCATCATGAGGACGACGAAGGCGGCGGTCAACAGCGTGAGGTCGACGGGCACCCACTGAAGCAGCGGGTTCTCCTTGATCTGCCCGACGCACGTCAGCAGCGCAAGAGATGCGGGGCCGACCCATTCACGTTTCGTCACCTCTGAATCCTAGGACACGACGAAAAGACCCCCACCCGACCGAAGTCGAGTGGGGGTCTTGATCATGGTGTGACGAGAGGCGTGGTGACGTGCGCCTTGCCGCCGAGGATGATGTACTCCTCCAGCACGCGAAGGAGGATCGGTTTCGGCGGCGGGGTCAGGCCGAGGACGTCGCTGATGAACGCGGCCATGGGTGCCACCATCGTGTACGTGCCGTTCCCTTGCGAGTGGTCACCCCCAGCCCGCACCTCTAGCCGGTCGATCGCTGGCTGTCCCGCCCAGTGCTCTCGCATCGGGTATGTGTTCGTCGTCGGCGGGACCGTCGTGTCGGCGTCACCGACGAGGCTGAGGATGTTCTTGCCGGCGAACAGTGCCGGGTCGAACTCGAGGGGGTGAAACCCTGCCGTCTTCTCTTCGTAGTTCAATCCGTCCTGAGCGAGGCCGTACGCGACCCGGAACTCGTACCCGATCGGCGGTGGGAGGATCCACTCCTCCAGGTTCGTCACCGCCGACGAGAGCACCAGGCCGACAACCTGCGAGGCGAAGCTCGACTGCGTTGCGAGCCAGTACGCGACGAGGCCACCCATGGAGCGGCCCAGGATGATGATCGGGCTTGAGCCTCCGATGATCCCCATCACGTAGAGCAGGGAGATCGGGTAGGAGTTCCGCTGTGCGAGGTTCCCCCACGCCTGCGGTCCCCCACCCACGCCCTCCACCCATGCGATGCCGTTGTCGATCAGCCACTCACGAAGACCCGTCCATGCGGACGAGGTAGCGAACTGGTTGTACCCGCCGCTCGCGCCGTGCGTATACAGGACGATGGGAATCCCCGGCGTGCCGATCAGGGTGTCGGGGATCGCCCAGAGCGTGAGTTCGCCACCAGGCGGTGTCGCGGTGAACTCCGTGTATGCGGTTCCCTTTGCGGTCGTCGGCATGGTTACACCACCCCGTGGCGACCCCGCAGGAATGCAGTGGCCTTCGTGATCGTGTCGGCATCTGCGACACCGGTCATGATGATCACACCGCCCACGTACCCGGTGAGGAAGTCCGCGCCGGCCGTGTTCGGTGAGACACCCAGCGAGATCCGGTCCAGGTCGACCGCACCAGCGTCACCAGACACCCAGGGCGTCCCGTCGAGGGCAAGGCTGGAGGATGCACCGTTCAGCGTGGCGACTGCGACGTGGATGTTGCTGTCGGAGCCGAGACCCGTTCCCGGGAGAAGCGTTCCACGGTTCATGCCGAAGACGTTCGCCGAGACCGAGCGGTACAGCAGCTGTCGCGCCGTGCTCGCGGGAGCGGTGCGGCCACCCACGACGGTCTGCGTTCCCGCGACACCCGTAGCCCGAAACACGGTGAAGATCGTGATCGGCCCGGAGAGGACCGTGGTGAGCTCGCGCATGAGGCGCGAAGCACCGTTGAACGAGACGGCCTTCGTGCCATTGAGGCCGGTCATGCTCAGGGTCGGGGTGCCCTGAATGACGTTCAGGTGGCGAGCGTTCGGCGACTGGTCCGGGAGCGACGTGACGGTCGAGCCGTCCGCGATCCCGAGGAGGGTCGGGTCGTACCAGGCCCACAGTGTCGGGATGTCGATCGGCGTCCACACCGCCTCCGGCGCGACGTAGTGGAACGAGTCGCCGTCGATCGCGTTGGCCGGCTGCCCGTTCACGGTCACGTACCAGAGAATCGGGCCCGCATAGTCCGGTCGCGGCGTCGAGAGGTCGGCGCCGGCGTACACCGTGCGCAGCGCACCCTGGAACGGGAGCAGCGAACCGTCGATGAGCGTCTGAACGGCGTTGCTCTGCGCGGTCTCCGGGTTCAGGATCGCCGATGGCCCGACCGTGGCATCAATCGCCTGCCGCGTCTCGGAGTCCTCGGCCGTGACGTAGGTCGACACCGCCTCGTCGTTCTCGACCGCGTTGACTCCAGGGAGACCGCGGGGGATGAAGAACTCCGCATGCTTGTCGTCCTCTGGTCCGGTCATCACCACCGCGGCCGCCTCCCCCGCGGGGACAGACGTCGCGCCGGCGGAGGCGATGGTGCCGGTGTCACCCTTCTCACCGGGGACTCCCTGGAACGTGCCGAGCTGCGTCACTCCTGCCGGAAGCGCCATGATTACTCCTTCACTCCCCACGGGTTCGGGGGTGTCATGTCGATGTACAAGCCAGGAGGCACAGGTGCGGAAGGCCAGGGCGGCCCCACCCACACGGCGAGCAGACTGCCACCGTTCATCTCTCCGACGTTGCCGCCGCCCGCGACGGCCGTGAACTTCCACACGTCGGTGCCGGCGATGAAGCTCTCGCCGTCGACGGTCGGCTTGAACAGCACGACCTCGATCACGTAGTCTACACCGGATCCGCCTCCTGTGGCGGGCGTCAGGTCACCGGACGGCACGAGATCCATGCTGAACGCGCCGGTGACCGGATCGACCGCCACAGGGACGGGTGTGGCGGAGATCAGTCCTTCCGGGCTGAAGGCCTCAACCTCCGGGTGGACCCACATCAGCGGGGCGAGGTCGGTGAGGACGCCGAGTCCGATGTCGGCGAGAGTGCCCGTGTACTCGTAGGTCGGCATCCTGTCCCCCTCAGTTCTCGCGAGTGTTCGTGCGCTGGGCCTCGTCAGAGATCTGCATCGCGCCGGTGATGTTCAGAGGTCCAGCGAAGCGCATCAAGTTGGTCGGAACCGCTTCGTTCGGGATGATGTAAACCCCGATGCCAGCGAACGCAGCGACTGCGATCTGCAGCCACTCCGACGTCGTGATTCCGTCCGTCAGGAACGAAGAGAGCGCAACGAGTGCAGCGGCGACGAAGGCCACAGCCGTCTTCAGGAATCGCGCCACGCCCTCCGGGCTGTTCGGGACGACGTACACGCCGACCGCGCCGACGCCGACGATGCCGACGTTGACCAGCTCCGAGGTCGTGACGATGTTGTCGGTGAGTGCGGTGACGAGAACGCCCGCGATGGCGAGCAGGACGTACAGCAGGGACTTCGCATACAGCTTCATGAGGACTCCTTCGAGTTGGTTTCCAGGTTCTTGTCGAGAGCGGCTTGCTCTTCGAGGGTCGGGATGACGCTGCCGCCACCGCGCACACGGGCGACGTATTCACGGAAGGCGTCCTGGATGCGAAACGCCCACCGCGCTCGGAACTCGAGCCGGTCAGCACGCGCCCAGATCTCGGCGACCGTGGGCGCCTTGGTCTCCGTGTTCCCTTTGCGGCGGTTCCACATCGCGAACGCCCCGACGACGATGCCGCCGACGATCGTTCCGAGGAGCGGAAGATATGGCGTGATCTGTTCCGTGAAGGTGAGCTCAGCGCCGATCATGCTTCCTCTTCCCACTCTGCGCCGCCAGGTACACGAACCGCACAGCAGGAAGGATGAACGCGATGAACGCGATAGCCCCGACGAACTGACGGTCGAGATCGCCCTCCACGAAACCGACCCCGTTGAGGCCGCCGACATAGGCGAGCATCATCGCGGAGAGTACGAGTGACGCCCACTTCTCGAGCTGCTGCCAACGGTCCGTGATTGAGCCGACGGCGGCGAGCACCGAGGAAGTCCCGAGCAGGACGGCCCACACGGACGTGTAGCCTTCGGGAGCCGTCAGCCGAAACACGGGAACGCCGGCGATGAATGCGATCACGCTGGCGTAGACGAAACCGAGGTAGACGCCGACGAGCGCGACCCGGAGCACGATGACCGGCGACCACGCCCAGACGCCCCACCGGGAGCGCGGATGGACATTGTCCAGGTATCGGAGCGGCATGAGGTCAGCCATCCACATCCACGCTGAAGGTGACGTTGCGGAGCGCGTTCTCGACACCCTGCTGCGCGGCCTTCAGGATCGCCGACGCATCCAGCCCCTTCGCGTTCGCCAGGGCCGTGAGAGCCGCCTCAAGCCCAGACTGTGACGCCTGAAGCTGCGCCACCCGCGTGCTCACGTTCGCGAGCTCCTGGCGCACGCTCACGGGGCCAGAGTCGCGGATGATCGGCTTCGTGTTGTCCGCCGCCGACGCAGAGTCGCGTGCGATCCGGGACAGTGAATCCGAGATCGAAGCCTTGTTGTCCTTCATGCTGTTGCCGCCACGGAAGATCGCATCGTGGATCGCGTTCAGCTTGCTGGCCTGCTCAGGGGTCATGTCGTCCTCCGGTGTCGTCGTGCCGCCCGCGGCGGCTGGCTTGTCGATGCGTCCGAGCGGCCCCCAGTGGGTCCAGTGCCACAACTCGCCGAACCCTTCACCCTCACGAGTGATGTCGTACTTCCGAGCGAGTACCTTCGCGCGACGCGCGGCCGTCGTGTCGGAGTTGTACGGCCACTTCAGATCGTTCGACCTGCGGGCCTCATGGTTACTGGTGCGCGGCGGCGCGACCGTGTCGGGATGGATCTGGTACCACTTCTTCCCCTGCCACCACCGGTACCCGTACACCTTTCGGCCGTTCGGTGTGAGCGTCATCCGCTCGTACCAGATGCGCTCCTGATCCTCAGGCTCCCGGTCACCCGAGAGCGAGATCATGGCCGGGTGGCCCTCGCGGACGAGTTCATCGGAGAGGGCATCGAACGCTTCGCGGGTGCCCTGCGCGCGGTTGTACGCACCGCCGACGAATGTCAGGCCCATTGCTCAGTCCTCCTGGTCCTCGCTGAACGGTGCGGGCGGGATCTCCTCTTCGAGGAGGAAGTCACCGCCGAAGCGCTCGGCCTTCACCAGCCAGAACACCTCGCGGCCGGGATCGCCGTAGACGGTGACCTTTCCGTCAACGACTTCGTCCGCGCCGACCGGGAACGGCCTGCCAACAGGTGTGAGCTGCACTGTGCGGCCCCCAGGCTTGTTCAGCCCTTCGAAGTACTCCGGAAGCTCGACGACCGCCGACCCGTCCGCGCCAAGCCGCGCGCGGCCCGTGTACTCGGTACCCGACACGGGCGACTCCGTGGACCCGTGGCGCAGCCAGACGTGCTCCTTCGATGGGTGCGGCATCTTGAAGTTCTTCGCCCCGAGCACGTCGAAGTCACCGAGAACCGTGAAGTGATCCTGCGCCGTGACTGAACCGTCGATCTGGATGCCCGCGCCGCGCAGGTACAGAATGCCTGACGAGGCGACCTCGCCGGAGAACCCGCCCGTCTTCTGGATGACCATGTTGCCGACGACGATGCGGCCAGTCCCAACCGTGAGGTCGTCGTTCATCGTGACGGTGTTGTTCAGCGTCGTGGCGCCGGTGACGTTCAGGCTCCCTGAGATCGTCGTCGCACCGCCGATTGTCGCGTTCCCAGAAGTCGCGAAGTTGCCCTGCACACCAGTCGGTCCACGGAAGTACACCGTTCCTGACCAGTCAAGGACACCGTCGCCATTGAGGTTCCCGTCGATGTTGAGGAAACCAGAGCCGAGGATGTCGATCCCGCCGCCATCTTCGATACGGATCCGGCCGCCAGCATAGAACCGCATGACCGCGCGGCCAATCGACGAGTTCTGGAGCGTCGCCTTCGAGATGCGGCGCAGCTCCCGCCAGATCTTCGCGAACTGCACCGCGAGACCATCCGACCCCAGGTGATCGACCATCAGGCGCCCCCTGTCGGCTGTACCGTGATCGTCTTGAAGTTCGGCCCCGGCACCGACTTCGCCGTCTTCACGACGCGGCGCTCATGCCAACCGTCAGCCATCCACGGGTCACCGTCGAAGTGCAGGCGCACACTGTCCCCCGCCGCGATCGCATGATCCCCAGAAACGACGAACTCCTGCTGGTACGTCGGGTGCTCGAACAGCACCAGGTCCTGCGCGCTCATCGCGTTCAGCTGCGCCGCCTTCGAGACGTTCTTCGACATCTCCACCCGGTCCAGCAACGGGTAGAGCGAGTCGAGGTTCCTGTTGGAGCGGACGAGCATGTCCACCTCGGACCCCTCACCGACCCGGTAGGCGTTGTTCGTGACACGCAGCGCATCGCCCGACTCGGAGAACGCCGAGATCCCCGACTGTTCCGCGGTGACGAAGAACTCGTACGACGTCCCCGAAGACCAAGCGGGACCCGCTTGATAGAGCCAGTCGATCTGGGAGTCCAGCGTCGCCCACCGCGGTTTCAGGAGAACGTCGAGGCCCTCGTCGCCCAGGTCGGAGAGCACGTCGCTCACGGTCTCGAAGTGGTACCCGTAGTAGGTGCGGTCGACTGATGCTCCGGGGTATCCGCCCGGGAGCGTGATGGGCAGGTCCGCGGACGGTGGGGCGGGGGCTGTGCGTCCCCGGAGGATCGCCATCGCGCCCTGGTAGGCGAGGCTGCCGGACACGTCCTGCTGCCACTCCTCCACGTTCGTGGCGTTGTGATCCCACGCACCGCGACGGTTCAGCATCGCCCATGCGTCACTGAGCCGGATGTCGAGGACGTTGGAGCCTCGACGGTAAGTCGGTGGGGCCGTGATGTACCCGAGGTACTCGATCTTCCTGTTGTTCTCGATCGCGATGATCCGCGACCACGGGCGGAAGTGGTTCCGCATCTCCGTCTTCGTGAACGTGCCATCCAGAGGAACCGTGATCGAAGACCCCGAGTCGCCAGCTGACAGCAGCGTGCTGTGACTGAAACCACTGAACGGGATCCGGTCGTACACGTTCCCCACGGAGTCGCACGTGTACGCCTGGTACTCGGGCACGGGGCCTCCTCAGATGTACGTCTCCGTCACCCGTTGGGCCAGAGACCGCGAACCGGTGATCGTCGCCGTCACGCCGGGAAGCCCGACCGGGATCGACCACGGCTGATAGACCGTGATCGCGTTCGGAACGCGTCCCCCGGCGCCGTTGAACAGTCCCCCGGTGACGAAGTCGATCGAGTGGGCCTCAGCCGGTGCGTTGGAGTTCACGGTGATGACGCGCCCGCCCGGGCCCGTGACCGTGTACCCGCCCGACCCGGCACCGACCATCAGCCGCGGGGTTGCCGGGAAGTTCCCGTAGTGGATCGCCGCGGACCCCGCTGGGAAGTCACGAACCTCCCCGTACTTCCGCGGGTCCGCCGCCACCATCTGGACCAGGAACGTCCCGCGGAGCATCCCGCTGCGGATGCCGGCGTCCTTGAAGATGGGCTTACCTCCTCGGCGCGCCCACACCCACAGCTCCTGCCCCTGGTGCTCGACCGTCACCTTCAGCCGGCCACCGTCCGCGCCGACGCCGATCACTCGATGCCGGAGATGCGCGAGTTCCCTCTCAGACCATGCGAACGCGTGCCCATCGATCGAGAACACCCGAGAACCCTGGAACGTCGGCACGTCGAAGTCGCCATGGTCCGCGACTCGCTCGATGGTCTCCCGTCGCGCCTCGGTGCCGTCGTCCCACCCCTCGAACCCATCAGGCCCGACGAACAGGCCCTCGACGCGGGGCGACAGATCGAGGGGTCGCCCCAGGATCTGCACCCCGCCCATCGTGATCCGCAACATCAGACACCCCTCAACATCGCCGCCCACTGCTGGTTCGCGAGCTCTACGGCCTCGTGCGGGTCCGTCTTGTCGAAGTGGTTCACCTGGCTGACCGAGCGGCCGCCACCACCACCAGGGGCCGGCGCTCCACCAGGGGCAGTGCCTGACGAACCGCCGGCACTCGTGAACTCCGGGAATTCCGGACCCTCACCGCCGCCGATGCCGCCGACCCACTGATCCCAGAACGCGTTGCCGGACTTCTTCAGGTCGGCCCATCCGGAACCGGAGAGCGGGCCGCGCTTCGCGGGCGAGTGGGGGAAGAACCCCATCACCCAGTCGAGGGCACCCGAGACGGCGTCGCCGATCGGAGCGAACATGCTCTGAATGCCGCCGAGGAACCCGCGCATCAGCGCCTGGCCAGACCCGTAGAGGATCGACCCCAGGTCGCCGATCGCTTCGACCACTCGCGTCGGAAGCGCCGAGAGGAACCCGACGATGCCGTTCACGCCGTCGCTGACGGTTCGAATGGTCCCGCCGATCGCCTCCCCAATCTGGATACCCGCATCCCAGAAGGAACGTGCAGTGTCGCCGATGGGACCCTGCAGGTTGACCATCTTCTCGACGAGTTCTTCCGGAGTGGTGTTCCCGGAGATCAGGTCGAAGAAGCCGCCGATCGTCGTCGTCAGCCCGTTCCACCCCTCGATGCCCGAGACGAGCAGAGGGGCAAGCAGACCGAGGAAGCCGATGATCGCGGGGAGCGCGTCGGCCGTCGACTTGAACAGCCCGGGCAGTTGCGGCAGCAGCTCTTTCGCAAGCTCGGTCAGGTCGGGGAGGATGTCCGCGAACGCCTTCGCGAGCTCCGGACCCTGCTCCTCAGCGAGTTCACCAATGATCGGGATCAGGTCGTCACCGACGACCGTTGCCAGCTGCTGAGCGATCGGCAGGAACGCGTCACCGATCTTCGCCTGCACGTCATCCCACGACGCGGCGTTGATGCGATTCTTGTTCGCCAACTCGTCGGAGGTGTTGGCGAAGTCGCCCTGCACCTTCGCCGTCTGAGCGAGCAGCAGCCCGTACCGGGCCTGGACTTTCTCGGCCTCCGTGAGCGCCCCGACACCGTCCCCGATGCCGTTCGCGAGCGCGTACGCTTCGACGGCCGCGGCGGACATGTCGATGCCGTACTTCCGCAGCGGCTCCGTCTCACCGGCAAGACCCGACTGGAACAGGCGTAGCGCCTCGGCCACGTCCGTGTTGAACACGGACGCGAAGTCCGTGCCCCGCCCAACAAGGGTCTCGAGCGTGCCCGCGACGTCGCCACCCTCGCCAGCGATCGTCCCGATGAAGGCTGAGAACTGGGTGGCGTAGGCGTTCAGGTCGCGCTTGCTGAGACCGAACGCCTTCGCCGAGTTGTCACCCAGCTTGAGCACCGCGTCGGCGGCGTCGCCGTACGCGACCTGCACCGCGTTGACGGACTCGTTCAAGTCGGATGCGATATCGATCGACCCGAGAACGAAGTCCTTCGCGCTGCGGAACGCGTCCGCGACGATGTTCCCGATCCCCAACGCGGCGAACGCGGTGACCAGTCCCCCCGCGAAACCCTTCACACCCGTCAGGACGTTGTTACGGAAGCCCGTCACGCCCTTCTGACCGGCCTGTGCCAGCTCATCACCGGCATGGTCGGCCGCACGGGCCAGCTCGCTCTGAGAACGCTTCAGATCGTCCGTGGCGGCCTCGGTGCGCTCATGCGCTGCACTGAGCTGCCGGGACGAAGACTCCATGCGCTCCTGCGCACGGATCACCTGGGACGAATCGGACGCGTACTTCTTCCGCGCCTCCGCGAGTTGCGCCTCAGCGACACGCGTCTTGCCCGCCGCGTCCTGCTCCCGCAGCCTCGCCGCCGACAGCGCACGGGACGCCTTCGCAACGTCAGCCTCGAGCGCCTTCGTCAGCTTCGACGACGTACCCTTCGCGGACTGCTCGAACGCCGCCTTGAAGCCCGCACCCGTCTTCTTGCCAGTATCCGCACCTGTGCGGGCGAACGCGCGGGAGAAGCCCTGTGAGGCGCTCTTCGCACTACCGTCCGTCTCCCTGGTGACGATGCTGCGGAAGCCCTTGAACGTGGGGACGACAGCAACCTCGGTGACAGCAACCTGAGTCATGCGCTCCCCCTTATCGATCTCGGAGCGCACTCCTCGCGAGCAGCTTCTCCGTCAGCTCCGCCAGCTCGTCCGGCGTCACGGACGGCGCCGCGTCAGCATCCGGCCACGGGCGCGGGAACCTGATCGGCTCCTTCGCCTTGTCCGTGTTGCGGTGCACGTTCACGAACCACTCCGCGAGAGTGATCAGCGCCACGTCGGCGTGCGCCGCGACCCAGTCGTACCCGCGCAGAGCGGCGAACACGTGCGACCCGGTCTCCTTGAACAGCTCCTCGATCAGATCCGCTGCACGCCGGTACCGCAGCCGCCTCGTACCCAGATCATCGAGATCCAGGCCGAGGCGCTGCAGGTCAAACCGGACGGGCTTGCGGTGCTCGTCTACGAATCGGAGGAGCGCGAGGATTCCCCCAACGGCATCGACATCGCCTTCGCGAACTCCGTGAACACGGCACGCTGCAGCCGGCGGCGTTCGATCGCACCCATCAGCGGGTACGCGTCCATGAAGTTCTCGCCGAACGTCCGGCCCATGACCTCGAACTGCTCATCCTCGGAGCGGTCCTCGTCATCGGTGCCCATCGCCATGTTGAGCAGATCGGCGGGGAAGTCGAGGTCGATGACGAGCTCGTGGCCCGCCTTCGTCGTATAGCGGAGGACGTCGTCCTCGACCGTGTAAGCGAACGGGGCGACCGCCGGCTTCTCGACGGCCCTCGCCGTGGGCTTCTTCGGTGCGGTCTTGCGGGGCGCGGACTTCCGCGCGGTGGGTGCGGACATGGGTGTCTCCTTCGTGGGTGACCGTGGGTGGTGTGGGTGAAGCGGGGTGCTGAGCCACCCACGAAGGACTCAGCACCCCACACTTGGGGTCAGGCCGCGAGGACCCACTCACCGAAGTGAGCGTTGCCCGTCTCCGGCGACCGGTTGATCTTGAAGGTGATGGCGTAGCCGAGCACCTCGCCGCGCGTCGAACGGTCCTCGACCACCGACTGCACCTGAGCGTTCGCGGCGACCCTGCGACGGATAGCGCCCGACTTCGCGATCTCCTCGGTGAACACGACGTACTGCGTCGCGTGACCGCCGCCGTCGAAGTTGACGTACCCGTTCTCGTCCGGCGCCGTGCCGGCCATCAGCTCCCGCACCCACGGGTCGGTCTGCGCGGCCGTGACAGCGAGGGTCACGTTCGAGAGTCCGGAGGGCAGCGAGTAGCCGTCCTGCCAGAACTCGATCGCGTCGCCTGTCTGCTCCCATGCCCACTGCGGGCCTCCGTCAGTCTTCAGCAGTCCGATCTTCTTGAAGGCGGCGTTGAGTGCCGGCGTCAGCGGGTCGGTCGCCCCCTCTGCCGGGGTGGGGATCGCGGTCCCGAATGGTGCGACTCCGATGAAGCCGGTGACCGGCACGAAGACCTGAGTGATGTCGTTTCCCTGCGTGTCCGCAGCCATAGTGTTCTTCCTCCTGGAATGAGGAAGACCCCCGGCTGCCGCGCGGAGGTCTTCAGGGGTTTGGTGTGGGTGGATCAGAGAGCCGAGCCGACGACAGCCAGCTCGAACGTGAGGTACCTGACGGCCTTCTCGCCCTCGTCAGCGACGGGGATCGGGCCGTTGGATGCAGTGACCGCAGCGACGGGATTCCCGGCCTCTACCCGGGCACTGTCGCCGATGAGGGCACGCACGATGCGTGCGAGGTCGTTGGCCTCTTTCGGGAGCGCCTTCGTGCCGGCATAGACGGTGACGCCGACCGAGGCGGAGTCGACATGTAGCTCCTCGACACTGGAGCCGTCATATCGGACGACGACGAGCTTCGGCGGCAGGGTGCCCGGCGGTTCCTTGTTGTCGACCTTCACGCCCTGGCACACAGGCTCAGGTCGCGCCGCGAGTTGCGCGCGCAGCCAGCCGGTGAGCCAAAACTCGAGGTCGGCATGGATGATGGCTGTCATCGTCGCCTCGCAGACTTCTTCGCCGCACGGGCCATGACGCCCGTTTTCGACTCGATGATCAGCGCCTTCGGATCAGTGGACTGCACCAGGCCGACAGACCGACGCTGCTGCTTCACCGTCACCCGGATGCTCGCCTTGAAGTCCCCCGAGTCGACAGGAGCGTCCGCGCGCACCTGATCAGCGATGCGCTCAGCTGCCTGAACGACAGCACCCGTGATCCCGGGACCACGCGCGAGTTCGTTCATCGCAGCGTCGTCGAATACGGTCGCCACAGGTCAGCCCTCCGACAAGTCGAGCGGGATCTCCACGACGGGTTGCCAGCCCGTAAACGGGTTCGTGTCGGCAGCGGGTCGCACGTTGACGTACAGGACCTCGCCGCCCGACCACGTCTGCGTGTCCTCGTCGAAGGTCCCGCCGCGTCGGATGCGATCGCCGGGCTGCACATCGGCGCTCGGCTCGGTCAGGTAGAGCGACTTCTCCGTGAGGATCTGCGCTCGTGTCGCGTTCGTCGGCGCGGTCGACGAGGACGACGCGACGAACGCTTGCTCGAGGACGAGATACGACAGCGGGTCACCCCACGACCCCGGCACCTGAGTACCGGGGTCGTAGGGGTCGGTGACCATCTGCCGACGCTCGCGCACGACCGTCTCACCGAAGGGGAACTCCATCAGAGCGCCTCCTCCGGGATCGGGTCGCGTGCAGGGTTCCCGAAGCGGATGCCGTCCGGGGCGGCCATGCGGACCGACCGGACGTTTCCCAGCCCCACCATCGCGTCGAGCTCGTCGAGCTGCTCAGGCAGGAACCACTTCAGGAGCGCCGCACGGGCGTTGTAGCGCACGTTCGCAGGCCCGACAGCCTGGGACTCCACGAGCCCCGGACGGGTCAGCCTGGTCATGATCGCGTCCGCCGCGGCCGACACGAACGCCGGCTCGGTCGGATTCGCGACCGGCGGCGACGTGATCCGGTCCCCGTACCGCGCATTCAAGCGCAGTGCGAGGACCGGAAGCCACGCCTCAGCCCTGGTCTTCTGCGCCGCCGTCAGCGTCGGCAGGAACGGATCCAGCTTCTGCATCGTCAGCGTCAGCATCGTCGTCCTCCTCCGAGCTGGTGGCGGCCTCGATGACCGCGCGGATGTCGTCCTTCTTCGTCGCGTCGCCGAGGTCGATGCCGTGCTCCTCGGCGTATGCCTTGAGCTCGTCGACCTTCAGCTTCGAGATGTCCACCGGCTCCTGCTCAGCAGGGGCAGGCGACCCAGCGGCCACCCACCCCTGCGAGGTGTAGGAGTCGGCGACATCGTCCGGCACCGTGACCTGACGGCCCTTGCCGGGGTGCGTGAGAGTGATGCTCATGCGTGTCGCCTCCTTCGGTTACGCGGCCGGAGTGACCGCGGCTGCGGGCTCGGACAGCTCGCCGGACGCGTTGATCGTGTTGCCGAGCACGTACGCGTAGCGGGCCTTGAAGCGGAAGGCGACCATGTCGCGCTCCGCGAGGTTGATCCCGTCGACCGTGGCCTGGTCGAGGAACTTCACCGTGACGTCCTGACGGACGCCGATGAGCACGCGCGAGCGGTCGGCGACGATCGCGGACGCGAGGGTGTTGTCCCACGCGCCGTTCTTCACGAACGCGGCGTCGAGGCCAGCGATGCTGTCGGTGACGAGTCCGCCCTCGCCGAGGGTGCGCGAGTAGATCGCCTGGCCGTCCGCGCTGCGGAGGTTGGCGAGCCGGAAGCGCAGACCCGACGCGGAGAGGATCGTGGTCGGGTCGGCGCCCGAGTCCGCGACCGCGCCCGCGGCCTGGAAGATCGACCCGGCGAGGTCGTCCGCACCGGGGGTCGGCGACACCTGGAAGATGTTGCCGACCGCCGTTGCTGCGGCGAGCAGGTCGGGGCTGAGCCAGGTGGCGGGCTTGTCGACGCCGAACAGCACGGCCTCGTCGAGCTTCTTGCCGATCGCGGTGCCGCCGAGCGCGGTGATCTTGGCGATCATCGTGTCGTCGGCGTCCTCGAGGGTGTCCTCGTGAACGGGGACGATCACGGCGATCTCCTCGACCACGAAGCGCTTGTTGCCCCAGATGGCCTTCGAGGTGGGCTTGCGCCCCTCGGGGGCCGTCGCGGACTCCGAGACCCACTTGGCCTCGGGGAGGGTGGTGAGCACCGGCGCGTTCGTGATCTTCGTGCCGAGCGGCACGGTCTCGAATCCGGTGAGGGCCGCCGACTGCGCCTCCGCGGTGGAGAGCAGTGTGTCGCTGTACTCCTCCTGGATGAGCGTCGCGACGTCCTCGCGAGTGATATCTGCCATGGCAGGGGTGTCCTTTCAGAACTAAAGCCACCCCAGACGGGATGGCTCATGGTGGTTGTGGAACTGCAGGTCAGGAGTTCTTGCGTCGCGTCGCCAACTGGCGCAGCGCAGACGCGGCGTTCCCCTTGCCGCCCGAGTTGGACGTGTCGGTCGGTTCACCCTGGCCAGGCTTCGGCCGCGTGCGCGGCGTCGGCTTGGTGTCGACCTTCAGCAGGTACGACTTCTCGGTCGCGAGCTTCGTGATCGCCTTCGTGATCGCGTCGGCGTCCGGCTCGTCGTCCTTCACGAGCTCCTCGGAATTAAGGAACGCGACGACATCGCCCGGGTCCGTGAAGCCTGCGGCGGTCGCCGCGAGCTTCACCTCCGACGACACGATCCGCCCCAGGAACTTCGTCCGCGTCTCGCCCGCAGCTTCCGCACGAGCAGCCTCGAGGGCCTTCTCGTGATCGGTCTTCTGCGAGTCGAGATGCTTCTGGTAGTCCTCGAGCTGCTGCTTCACGGTCGCCGCGTCGCCGCCGTACTCAGCAGTGAGCTTCTGGCGCTCCCTGGCGAGACGAGACTCGACGATGCGGTCGAGGTCGGCCTGCGACTGCGGGGGCGTATACGCGGGCGGCGGGGTGCCGTCCTGGGTGCCTGCAGCGGCACCGTCGCCTCCGCCGCCGTCCGCACCGTCGTCCGCGAAGACGAGGAACGGGAAGCGGGTCGCCAGACTCTGCTGGTGGGTGAACATGGATCCTCCTACGGAGTGGTGGTGGGTTGACCGGCGGTTTCGACAGGTGCCGTCCCTGCATCCCCGCCCGAAGCGGGTGTGATCTGCTCGAGCTCGCCGCGCAGGCCAGCGCCCGCACGGTTCGCGATCTCGCGAGCCTCGTCCGACGAGAGCACCTTGCCCACGCCGAGGTAGATGGACTGGATCAGGTTTGCCAGTTCGACCGGCGACGACGCGGACCGCATCTCACGGGCGGCCTTCGCCGCGTCCTCCGCGTCCTTCTTCGTCCAGCCCGGGACCATCCGGAACAGCGGCTCCAGAGGGCCGGTGATCGTCTCCATCTTCTGAACGAAGTCGGATACCTGAGACAGCGACCACGAGGAGACGTTCTCCCAGTCGACCTGATCGGTCGTCGAAGCCGCGGCGTCACTGTCGCCGAGCATCGCCGCGGCCGTGCGCATCGCCAGCTCGTAGCCCTCACCGATCGACTTCTTCCGCGCCGACAGGTTCCGGTGGTAGCCCGCCTCGGCCGCCGCGATGCCCTCCGCGCTCATGTTGACGACGGCGCCGAGCAGGTAGTGCGGCGGGACCTGGACGACGGCGCTGAAGTGCTTGATGTGCGCGTCGAGCGCCGAGACCGCCTTGTCGAGATCCGCCGCGGGGAACGCCCCGAAGCGCGCCGTCTCACCAGCCTCGCCGCTCGCGTGCAGCAGGCCGTCGACCGACGACCGGACTCCGGGGTCGACCTCGCCGCCTGCCATCCATTTCTGCGGGAACGCGCCGTACCGCTGCAGCATCTGCAGGGTGAACGTCCCGTCCACGATCCGCTTGTAGACCGGGACCTTGTCCGCGATCGACGAGATCGGCGTCGCGTCGAGCGTGTTCGACACCCCGACGATCGGGGTGAAGTCCATCCCGTGCGACTCGAACGTCATCTCGAGCGGTGTGTCCGGTGTGCCCTTGAAGCGGTAGATGCCCTCGCTGTCGATCAGCATCCAGTCGCCCTGCCAGAACGGCTTCCCCACCGCGCGCGGCTTCCGCCGGTGCAGCACGTACTCCGGATACTCGTCCCACGGGTCCGCGTAGACGGCGTAGGTGTCGAGCGCGCTCATCGGGCGCATGACGACGCTGTCGCCGTCGCTGCCGGGGAGGACGGCGACGAAGCCGCGGCCGAAGCCGACCGCGTCGCGGGTGACGACGTCCTGCCGACCATCCATGCCGTTCGCGCGCCACGCGCGCTCCCAGATGTCGGTGTTCGTGTATCCCGACACGATGCAGCCCTGAGCGATCGCATCCCGCGCGAAACCGAGCCACGGGGAGGCGGACTTCCGCAGCAGGTCCTTGTACTCGGCGTCGACGTTCTCTGGCATCCACGTCCGGAGCAGCTGCCCGTCGATGTGCTTCTGCAGCGTGCGGAGCGGAGCCCACGTCGCCTGTGCGTCCTTCTTCAGGTCGGCGCCGAGCGCGCCCAGCGCTGCGGCATCCATCGGCGGCGTCGTGCCGTCCAGCAGGATGAGGCTCATGCGTATCCCCTCACGATCGGGCGCTCACGCTTGGGCGTCGCCTCAGATTTCAGAACGCCCCACAGGGCCCACGTCACGGCCTGGGCCTGCGTGATCGGCTTCGTCGGATCGGATGGCTCCCAGGTGTACCCAGAGCGCCCGATCGGACGTGTCGTTGCGAGCTCGAGCGACTTCGTCACCTCGGGCTGGTCCCGATGCGGCACCATGCCGGCGTTCACGAGCTCGATGAAGAGCGCATGTGCAGCGGCTATCTCGTCGAGGTTCATTGCGAGGTACTTAACCTTCGCGGCATCGAGCTTCCCGATGACGGCAGTCGCGTTCTTCGGGTCGAGAACGACGAGCGCATTCCCGAGCTCCGCCTTCAGCTTCTTCACCTCGGCGGCCACCCAGAGCGTTCCGCGATCGGTCTTGTGATGCTCGACGGCGATCGAGTCACCGTCGACGCGGATCGCCTTCCCGATCGTCGCGAACCCACCACCGCGACCCAGCGCGACTGCGATAACCGCACCCTCGCCCGTCACGCTCGCCTTGGGTTCGACCTGGTGCGACCATGCCGATAGATCGAGCTCGGACAGCGACTCGGCGGCTTCCTCGCGACGGTTGGGCCAGATCGAGAGACGCTGGATCGCGAACGACTCGCGGTCCATGCGGATCGCCTCGTCGCCGATCGACGTCGCCAGGCCGGGCCGGAACCCCAGTGCGGGGTTGCCCTGTCGCCACACCTCAGGCGACATCACGTCGATCTTCGCCGCAGTATCTGGATCGTCGGACCCATCGGGCGTGAACTCGATCCATCCTCCGCGGGGGTCAAGTCCTCCGCGCCCGCGGTCGCGTACGCCCTCCCACACCTCGGAGTTGTTCAGCTCGTCGGGCACAGTCCCGGTGAAGATCACCTGCGTGTTCTCCACCGCGGACATCGTCGGCAATAGGGCGTTCAAGGCCTCCTGCCCCATTTCCTGCGCCTCGTCCACGATCAGCACATCCACCGTGAAGCCGACTCCCGAGTTCCGCGACCGCGCCAGGTACAGCAGACGGTTACCGTTCGCGAGCTCGAACCCCTCCTCGCCGTGTGACGTTGAGATCTTCGAGATCTCCCCCATGAGCGCCGGGGACGACTTGATCGCACGCTGCAGCTTGAGGAACGCCTCACGCGCCGTCTTGAACTGGTGCGCCGTGTGGACGATCGTCTTCGGCTCACCGTCCGGCTTCGGCCACAGGTACAGGTGAGCGAGCGCTGCCGGCGACAGCACGTCACCCTTGCCGTTCTGGCGAGAAACGAGTTCGCCGAACTCCGAACATGCCCAGAAGCCGACCTCGTCCACCGAGAACAGAGCATCGAGCGACAGCTCCTGCCACGGGTCCGAGCGGCGACCGGTCAGGTACCAGAGATCGAGAGCTTCCTCGCCGAGCGATCCGGCACGGTCAGGCAGACGAAGCAGACGCGGCGTCTGCCGTCCTACGAGCGCGGGCTTCGGCGAGTTGGTCAGCAAGAGTGACCCCCTTCACCTGCCCGTTGCCCTGCAGCTCTGCGAGCTCCCGGAGGATCTCCCGCTGCTCGCGCATCTGCAGATACACCCGAGCCGGATCCGTGCGCCGCAGCTCTTTCACCAGCTCGCGCGACTCCTGCAACAGCTCCTGCAACACCTCGACGCGGGAGACGTGCCCCTCGGACGTTCGCGCTGCTGGCGGGACAACGACCGGCGGCACGGCATCGGTCGTCTTTGACAGCCGGGACGCCGCCGACTTCGAGACTCGAGCGCTGCGGTCGGTCTTCGCTTTCAGACACGACCCACAGGCGCCTTCAGGGCTCTCCTTACACCGCAGGTAGGCCCGGTAGGTCCCGTGATCCGCTGCTTTCCTCGGCATCCGGCACCCCGATTCGGGAAATGAGACGCGTCACGAAACGAGTCGGAGAGAAATGAGGACAGGTCGGGCGGGAGGTGTCCCTCGATCTCGACCTTGGGGTGTACCCCCGGGGTCTTGGGCTGCGGCGTGAGGGCTCGTCTTGCCCTGGGTGGCGCGAGTGCCTTCGTGTGTGGTTTAGGCCGTCAGCCAGGCGCTCAGCGCCGCCCGCCGAGGGTCCAGAGGTCGAGGGCGGCGTCCGCTCTTCGTAGACGACGGCGGGAGCGGCGTGCGCACACCAGCCATGCGCGGATCATGCGGACTCCTCGGTCCTCGGTGTCCACGGCATCTCTCGAGCCTCCTCATGGGGACACCGAGCGGCAACGCCGCAGCATGGTCAGCTCTCGCGGCATGTCTTCGCCGAGGATGAGCACGCCCGTCTCCGGATGGGTCCACACGTCGACCAGCAGGTCGTGGTCGAAGTCCGGGCTCACGATGCCTCCCAGATCTCTACCTCTGCCGCGTCACCCTTCCGGCTGTTGCAGCCGAGGTGCATGGGCACGAGGTCCTGCTTCGTCAGGTGCCCGCCGTTCGCGAGCGCGTCAGGGTGGTCGGCGCTGAAGCTCATCCGGTGCGGGTAGGCCAACGTCAGATCGATGGGTTCACCGCATCCGTAGTCCGAGCCGTACCCGCAAGGCAAGTTCTCCCTGCCAACGCGACGCTTCAATGCGGCACGCTTCCTCCGGTACGCCTTGTACCCGCGGCCATGATGCAGATCGCCCATCAGTCGCCCCGTGAGAGCGCCCATCCGAGGGCGGGCTTCCAGATGATGTGAACGAGGATGCTGAGGCTGATGCCGGCGGCGATCCCGAGGGTGATCTTCATCACGGCTCCTTCGCGTGTCGAGCCCTGCCTGTGTCGGGGGATGCGCTGATGATGAGCGCGTACCGAAGCGATGGGCTGAGGCGAGGACGGAGCGATACATGAGCGACGCACAGCAGAGGCGAACGAGGATCACCTACGGAGGGCACGAGTACTCGGTGCCTGCCGACGAGGGGCTGAAGGTGATCGACGCTATGTCATCGGCGGGGCCGAAGCGGGTTGAGGTGAAGCTCACCGAGGATCGGTCGCTGTGGATGGTCTTCGGTCCCGGGATCGCCGTGACCGTACTGGAAGACAGCAGGGGCAAGAGCCCCGAGAACTCCGTCTACTACTGATCCCGCTGGGCGGCCGGTTGGGGGTGCCGGCCGCCCCACTGGGATGGGGGTAGGCAGGAAACGACGAAGGCCCGGGGATCTCTCCTCGGGCCTTCCTTCATTCCTGTCTGATCATTAAGTTAGGGGGATTCAACGGGAACTGGTCAAACTGTTTCTTCGGCGTGTCGCAACTTGCGCAGTCTGGCCTGGTGGATGGGGTCGGCGTTCATGCGTTCCCTCCAGCACTTCAGGAGTGTGGCTTCGTCGACGAGGCGGACTCGTTGGCCTTCGCGGATTCCCCAGCCCATGACGAGTGATCCGTTGCGGCGCCATCGTTTGATTGTGAGGACGGAGCGGCGCACCCTGACTGCTGCTTCGCGATACGTGAGCCGTTCAGCCATCGGGTGTCCTTCCGAGTCGGATGCCGCAGGTGATGCACCAGGGGGCGATCGAGTACGAGGAGGCGTAGAACTGGATGCCGTCGTCGAGGTCGTGGTCGGCGTGGTAGTCCAGGTCTCGCGGGATGTGCTTCGTGACGAGCGCGTGATACTGCTGGTCCCACCATGCGGGTGTGACGTCGAGCTCAGCGCGGATGTGGGCGGGGATCGAGTCGCTCACGGTTCTTCTCCTTGCTCGACGTTGGTCGGCGGCGGTGTGGCGTTGTAGTAGCCGATCCCTATGCCGACTCCGAGGGTGAGTGCGCCTGCCACCAGCCCCGCGACGAACATGCCGACCGCTTCCCACATGCCCTCACGCATCGGGCTCTCCTTCCTGCTCTATCGGCACCCACGACACGGCCAGAACGTTCGGCTCGCCCATGGCCTTCCACGCCTCTCGCGTGATCCCCAGGCTGGTCGCGTCTCCGCCGATCCCGCCGAACTTCGCGTGGTACATGCCGTACCGCTCGATGAAGACGTGTTCGCCTTCCGGTTCCTCGGCTACGACAGAAGCGCTCGGCAGGTAGTCGGCTCGGCCCGCCGCATACCCGTCGTTGAAGATCAGATGATCCCGCTCAGAGCGCGGCAAGCCGTCACGGGCGCACGCCTCCGCGTACGTCATCCATGCGAGGTCGCGGGCGAGGATACGCGCGTGGCGCTCCTCCGCTGTCTCGCCCCACTCGTCGCGCTGCTCGTTCATCGCGGCTCCCCTTCCTGTCCGACGACACCAGCGAGCGCAGGAACGATCGCCGGGTACGCGTTCACGATGAGCCGAGCAGCACGCGCGTACGTTCCGGTCTTCGCGACCCTGTACCGGCCCAGGAGAACGCCGAGCGTGAAGGCTGCGGCTTGCTCAGGCGTATCACCGTCCACGGAGACATCACCTCGCGGCTCATCGCACACCCCCAGCAGCACGCAGAGCGGCGCGCATGATGCCGACGTGCTTCTCCGACCAGTAGCCCACGTCGGTCACGGGCGGGTCGTACTCCCAGTACGCGTTGAGCGCCGCGATCACCTGCGCGTCGGACGGTTCGCCCTGCGGCTCGTGCCGTTCGACGATGGGAGCGAGCATCATGTGGATGTCACTGAGCGCTCCTTGCGCATCGTCATAGCCGCCATAGACCGTGCTGGCGATGTCGATGCAGACGCGGATGGCGTGGTGGTCGGCGCTCGGCTCCGGTACCTCGGTGCGGCGGAGAGCGGCTTCGAGGGCAGACGCGGTGCGCAGCCACAGCCCGACCATGCTGTTCGGAGAGGGTTCAGGATCGGCGTTCGTCTGCTCGCGGAAGCTCGCGGCCTGCTCGATCAGGTGCAGTGCTTCCCGCCGCTCGTCGTCGGTCGGGGTGTGCGCCCCAGCCAACACCCCAGCCGCCGTCTCCGCCAACCTGCGAACATACGCCGGGAACTGCTCATCCCCGAGATACCCCATGCCGCCGTCGTACACCTCATCGGTCAGCGCTTTCTCCAGCGCCTCCACGAGCCTCTGATCACTCATCCCCTTCTCCTCCCTGTTCAGGCGCGTACGTCGCACCACACGTCCTGCACACCGCTTCACCCGTCCCACCAAGCACCCAGTCCACGACCACCGCGAACTCCCCACACACCACGCACTGCCGGCGGCGGGAGGGACGTTCGATCGGAGGGGCCACGTACCGGCCCATCAGCTTCCGGATCAACCCGAACAGGTGATCCTCCGAGTCCCGCAGACCCAACCAGTGGATCTTCTGCGCCCGGTCGATCAGCCAAGCGATCAACGCGAACCCGGCCTTGTACGCCCGATCCCCGTCCACCCCGGCCCCGATACCCCGGACGCTCCCCTGGACGCCCCACGACGCGCCTGCGGCCCCCGGTGACGGCTCCTGCAGACGCTCCGCGACCTCACCCACGAACTCCACCAGCGACGCCCACAAGTCATCGCAGTCATCCACCGGATCCGCCCGGAACGGGAGCGGCGCTTCACCCCCACCGCCCGACACCTTCTCCGCGAGACGCGCAGCCTTCAACGGGTGCGCCTGATCACGCAGCGTCTCCAAGATCACCGGCACCTGGTCGAGGTGCTGTTCGAAGCGCTCCCGCCACATGCGCAGCTCGGCAGCGTAGATCTCCGTATCGGTCAGCATCACGACTCCCTCCGATGGCAGGCGCACGCGTAACCGGTGCGGCAGATGTACGGGTTACGGCAACACGACGGCCTGCAGTCAGCACGCTGCGGGTGCCGCTCCCCCGGGACCGTCGCCAGCACCACGCTCGACGTCACCGTGACCCGGATCGGCTTCGGTGCCCGCGGCTTCCGCTCAGACCGGCCACGCACCTTCAGGTAGCAGGTGAGGCACCTCTCTGCGCTCCCCCGGACGATCGTGCCCGGGTAGTCCCTCAGCATCGACTTGGAAGGGCGCGTCATCCGCTGGCAGTCCGCGCACGGACGCACTCTCTCGACGGTCATGGCGCTCACCGGGTCACCCCCGATAGGGTGCGGACCCACGTGCCGTCGGCTTTGCGAGTCATCCGGAGACGCTGACGACGAAGGTTCTCCTCCTGCGTCACCGCCTCAAGGTGATCCGGGTTCGCGCACAGCTTCTCGAAGCACAGATGATCGATCTGAAGCCCCTCAGGGATCGCGCCCACGTGGATCTCGTACGACACTCGATGCGTGTACAGGGAGCCGATCCGCCCGTAACCCGACGACGAGATCGGGCCACCCCAGATCCAGCATCCATCGCGGCTCTGGATTCCTTGGTTGAGCACCTCGGCCAGCGTCGGACGCCCTGGAAGGTCTGCGCTTCCGTGCTTCCAGATGCGGAGGTAGTGAGCCATACACAGCCGCTTGCCGCGATACTTCGCTGGCCTCTGGCACTGATCCACCCGGCATTGGATCGCGTCGAGCGCCGGTCGGTTCTCCCGACGCCGCAGATCCGTCGTGACCTCACCACGAGCCTCAGCAGCGGCTCGATGCTTCCAGCACAGGCCACCACTTCGGTACGCGCGCTCGCACCCGGCTACTGAGCAGCTGCGATCACTCACGAACTCACCTCCGGGTGGATGTGCTGCACGTCGAACGCCGCGGGCTCATGCTCGTGACGCAGTTCTTCGGCGCCGCGCTCGGCTTCCGCGATCGCGCGGTCCAGCTCGGACCGGAGGGCTTTCGCTTCGGCGATGGTGAGCTTCGTGACGCGCTTGCGCAGCTCGACACGGACGCGGCAGTCGTCGGTCCAGTCGGCCGCGGCGACGAACCGGATCTCTTCGCGTTCGATCACGGCGATACCTCCTCGGGTGTGAACGGGATGAGCGCGACGCCCTGCAGCGCTTCGAAGAGCGCGTCCATGTCGGCATCGCTGATGAACTCGGCCAGCGCCAGGAACGTGTTCCCGCTCTGGATCCCGAGGTAGGGCTTCTTGTGACCAGGCACGTGCGTCGCTACGAGGTCGCGATCCGGGCCAAGGCCGACGCGGAATGCGCTCATCGGTCTGTCCTTTCGGGGAGTTGGGCGGCCTCGTCGTCTCGCATGAGACGGAAGCCGAAGATCATGAGGCCCATGAACAGGGCGAAGAAGGCAACGGCGGTCAGCAGCACGAGGCCGCCGATACCAGCGAGGATCCAGAACAGGACGGTGAGCGGGTCCATCAGAACTCACCGCCCCACGCGTCCTCCTGAGCGCTTGAAGCGCCCGGGGTAGACCACGGCTCACTGGACGTCTGCGAGGCGCTGTATCCGCCTCCTATGGCCTGTGAGGTGCCATTCCCGGCCGATCGAGTCACTTGCGCGGTCGCGTACCGGAGCGAGGGGCCGATCTCGTCGACCTCCAGCTCGATCGCGGTGCGCTGGTTGCCCTCGCGGTCCTGGTAGGAGCGCTGACGCAGACGACCCTGCGCGATGACGCGCATGCCCTTCGTCAGGCTGCCGGCGACGTGCTCCGCGAACTCCTTCCACACCGACGCACGGAGGAACAGAGCTTCGCCGTCCTTCCACTCGTTCGCCTGACGGTCGAACGTGCGTGGCGTGCTCGCGATCGTGAAGTTCGCGACAGCGACGCCGTTCTGCGTGTAGCGCAGTTCCGGGTCTGCGGTCAGGTTGCCGATCACGCTGATCTGGGTCTCGTTCATGGTGTGTCCTTCGTGTTGAGCGAGCCGGTGCCCGCGATGTCCTGGTCTTCCCAGAGGGTCGGAGGGTGGGCGTTCGCTAGTCGGCCCCGCGTCGCTACCCACTCGGCCTGCGCGGCGCGGCGAGCGTCGGCCTGCGACTTGGTCACCTTGACGTGGCAGTCGTGGCAGAGCGTTTCGAGGTTCTCGAGGTGGTTGTGACAGCCCGCCCCGTAGCCACGGCCAACTCGCGGCTCGATGTGGTTGACCTCGAGGATCGACCGGAGATTTTGGTCGACGTCGTCCGGCCGACCGCACGTCACGCACTTGTAGCCGTCACGCTTCTTCGCTGCTTTGCGGGCCGCGTTCCAGTCATGGGCGAGGAAGTCGACCATCGAGCAGGCATCGCTGCACCAGCGCTTCCGCCGCCCGGTGAGCGGGTTGCCGCAGTGGTCGCACACCCCGGGCGTATCCGCGAACGGAGTGAGGTTCAGCGAGCAGTCCTTCATCACGCACCTCCCTTGAAATCGATGTGTTCGGTGGCCTGGTACTTCGACAGGACGCGCGAGAACTGCCCCTGCCACACGAGCGAGATCTCGCCCTGCGGTCCCTGTCTGCTCTTGGCGACGATGACCTTCAGGTCGTCGGGACTGCCTGCCACCGGCTTGCGGTGCAGGAGGAGCACGACATCTGCGTCCTGTTCGATGGCGCCGGACTCTCGGAGATCCGAGAGCATCGGCTCCGCTCCTCGCCCCTTGCGCTGTGTGTTCCCACGGTTCAGCTGCGACAGGGCGATGACGGGCACCTTCCACTGCTGGGCGGCGAGCTTCAGCGACCGCGAGAACCCCGCGACCTCCACCTGCCGGGACTCCGCCTTCACCGGGGAGGACAGCAGCTGGAGGTAGTCGACGATCACGACCGGGTTCCGCTTGTACTTCCGGCGCACCGCCCGCGCCTTCGCCTTCAGTTGCGGGATCGTCGACACCTCCGACGAGTCGACGATCACGAGCGGCAGCGCTTCGAGCGCGGCACGGTGAGCGGCGAATGCCTTCCAGTCCGACTCGGTCAGCTGGTGCTTGTTCAGGGAGCCGATGAAGATCTGCCCGAGCGACGCGATCGCACGTGCCGCGATCTCCTCCCGGTTCATCTCCAGCGAAACGAACAGCACCGGGCGTTTTTTCGCCAGGGCGAGACCGATCTGCACCGCCATGATCGACTTCCCGTCACCGGGCCGGGCCGCGATGACGTACATGCCTCCGTCGCGCACCCCGAAGATCAGCTGGTTGAGGTCGTACCAGGGCGTCGGCGTGTACGAGGGCTTCTCGGTGAGCGACTCGGCGAAGTCCATGAACCAGTCGCCGATCGACTCCACCCCGCGTGACGCGGCGTCCTCGATCTGGTCGAACGCGTCACGGGCGAGCTCGGTGACATCCGACGCGGACACGGTGGCATCCGTCGCGACCTGCGCGGCACGGCGTGCCCCCTCGATCACGTGTCGGCGGATCGCCGCCTCGCGGACCATGTCCGCCCAGTAGCCGGCGTTCGCCGACGACGGGACACCATCAGTGAGCGCGTGCAGGTATGCGGCATCGAGGTTCCCCACAAGCTCACCTGCCCGGATCAGCTCGTCGACCACGGACACGACATCGGTCGGCTTGTCCTGGTCATGGAGGCGACGGATCGCCCCGTACGCGGTGACATGGCGGGTGTCATGGAGGTCGGTGACCTTCAGCACCTCGGACACGTCGTCGACAGCGCGAGGCGAGAGCATGCATGCACCGAGCACGTACCGTTCAGCCTCGACATTCGACGGCAGCGCGAGCTCGTTCATGAGACCACCCCGTTGCGTCCCCAAAGGTCGAACTGCGTACTCACCGCGGGTGCGATCTTCTCTTCGTACGACCTGACGAATTCCTTCTTGATCTCGAAGCCGAACCCTCTGCGCCCGAGGTTCTGCGCCGCCAGCAGGGTCACACCACTTCCCGCACAAGGGTCGACCACCACCTCGCCGGGGTCAGTGAAAATCTCGATGAGTTGCTCGAGTAGTCGCACCGGCTTCTGAGTCGGGTGCACCTTCGGTGTTACCGTGTCGCGCGGCCAGTCCATGACGTTGAAAACCATGCGACCGTTGTTGTTGAACTTCGGGAGCTTCTCTCGGTAAAGCAGCACTCCGTACTCGGCGTTCCCGACGATGCGCATGTTGGCCTTGAGTACCTGCGGCGAGAAGTTCTTGCGGAAGACGAGGTTGATGTACCGGTTGAACCCGTACTTCTTGCCCTGCTCGATGAGCTCCATCTGCTGGTCGAACGCGCAGAAAACGATCATGCAGCCAGCAGTCCCCGTCTCCTTCGGCTCTTTTTTGAGCATGCGGGACGTGAAATGCATGAACTCGGAGATGCGGAAGTCTTTGTCGGTGTCGAAGAACTGCTTCCCCGCCACATTGGACTGACCGTTCGCGATCTTGCCGTCGACGTACCATTGAGGGCTGGAACCGTAGGCGTTGGTGCCGGTGTTGTACGGGATATCCGCGATGATGAGCTGCGCCTTCGGAAGGCTGTAGCGCCGATGGTTCTGGAAGTGATCGTTGTACAGAGTCATGAGCCCAGCTCCTTCTGTTCGCGCGCCAGGCGCTGCTCTGTGACGTTCCCCGCGTGCGAGGAGCTGCGCAGCGGCGGCGCGAAGTCGACGATGTCCGCGGGCATGATGCTGCGGCGCTCAGTCGCGTAGTGCGCAGACAGCGCCTCGAGCGCGACATCGAGGGGTACGTCCACCAGGACGATCGCCCACTCGTTCGCGGCCGCTGCAAGCTCCTGCGGAGTCCCGAACTTCATCCACCGGTCGACCAGTGCCGCCTTCGTCAGCAGCACGTTCGCTTCCCCGGCGTTCACGACTCGCACCCGCAGGATCCGTTGAGCGCCTTCTCCATGAAACAGACCGTGCAGACCTCGCCGCGCTTCGGTTCCGCAGGGCACGTCTCGTGGACCCACGTCTTCTCCGCGCCATCCATAGGGTCAGGAATGATCAGGTCGCCGGGACGGATCGACTGCTCGCACGAAGGGCATTCGCTCCAGCGGCGCGCCTCGATGACCCGGCTCATGACAGTGCTCGCAGGTGAGGGTGGTTCTCGACGGCGAGCAGCTCTGCAGCCGCGCGCCCCATGTCCACGGGCGACAGCGGACGGCCAGTGCGAGGCTCCGGCGCAGCGCCCGTCCAGCGCTCCTGATTCAGCCACGTCGACAACAGCGGAATGTACTTCTCATCCACCTGCGGCCACGTCACCCACACATCGGTGTGAGCCTTCGCTGCTTCGATCAGCGTCGGAGCATCCGCGCTCTTGAGCGCAGTCTTCAGTGCCCGCTCGGCGACCTTCCTGGTCGAACGTCTCGACGCCGGCCACATCATCCAGAGCACATCGAGGAGATCTCCGACAGGATCTGATGGTTCTCTAGTGGTTCTCTGGGGGTTACCTGGAATCTGCTTCCGGTGAGGCTGTCGCAGATTTCCGGTGAGGTCGTCGTCAGCTTCCGGTGACTCGACTACCGGAAGAATCTTCCGGTTGGTGTGGAGCACGTACCGATCCGAGGTGCGCATCCCATCCGCACCCCGTCGCTGGGTCCGCGAGATCAGCCCAGACTCCTCGAGCTTCACCAGCGCCGCGCGCACCGTCCGATCCGTCGCCCCGATCATCCGACCGAGACGTTCCTGGCCGGGGAAGCACGACTCGTGCTCATCCGCCATATCGGCCAGCGCCACCAGGACGAACTTCTGCGACGTCGGGAGGTCTGCCTCCCACGCCCAGTTCAAGGCTCTGTAGCTCACAGCTCTGCCCACTCTTTCCCGTACTCATCAGCGGCCTCATAGCCGCCCTCGTTGTCCAGCAGCACCCACCCGTGCAGTGCGTGCTTAAGTCGTGTGGTCATCGCCGTAGCGACGCCGATCTTGGAGACGAGGAGCCCCTCGTCGAATGCGTGCTTCCGGTCGCGCTCTACCCGCCCGTGGCATCCGGTCGTTCCCGATCCGCAGAGCACGACGAGGTTCGCCGGCTGATTCACCCACGCGATCGACGTCCCGCCTGTGCCGCGCGGGCGCCGGTGATGGATCGACCAGTCGTAGCCGCGGTCGAGGTGAGCGACGTGACGACCGCAGCGGACGCACTTGCCCATGTCTCTCGCGAGCACGAGCCCGTCGACGGCGTTCACAGCGGCACTACTTCCACGAGCTCGTCGAAAGTGAAGCCGAAGTCGCCGCAGTCGGCGCACTTGCAGAGCGCGAACGCACGAGCCGCGAGGAACTCCTCAACGCGCTGGCGGACCTTCGCGAGGTGGTCACGGCAGAGCATCGAGCCGGATCCGCAGGAGCGGCACCGAACCATGACCTCCGCGGCGTGCTCGCCACGGTTGCAGGGCACCTCGAAGTCGAGCGAGTCGAGCACGACCGTCTCTTCATCCAGCAGGACGCTCACAGCTGCCCCCCGCGTGTCTCCGCCGCGCGCTGCTGGCGAGCATCCGCACCCACCGAACGCGTCTTGTCGAAGTCCTTGTCCACGGTGCGCAGGAACTCCTTCACCGACCGCCAGAAGGCTTCCGCCTCGTGCATCTGGTTCCGGAACTCCTGCGCCTCCGCATCGGCCAGCACGGTCGCCACCGCGACGCTCTTGCCGTCGATGACCGCCTCGGCCTTCTTCGCCTTCAGCGTCGTCTCGTACTTCGTGCGCGCTGACCCGACCGCTGTCGCCGCATCCTCGTGCGCTCGAGCGAGAACCCCGCGCGTGATGATCAGTCGCTCGATGTGCGTCTCCCGGTCAGCGTCCTTAAGCGCGTCGAAGAGCAGCGCGTGCAGCTCGTTCTCGGCGTCAAAGGGTGCGATGCCGAGGCGCGCGAGGAACCGCTCGAGCTGACTCATGCGCCCGTCTCCCGCAGCACTTCGATGTCCTCGACAGTGCGGAGCCAGATCCTTTGACCCCAACCCATACGCTCTCCGAGGTCGAAAGGCGGCTCGGGGTAGACGTCACCGCGGAGGACCGCGATAGCGAGGCGTAGACGGTTCCGCCACGACAGCCGCGGGATCATGACTCGCCGTCCTTCGGGATGTCCGCGACCGGCCACGCGTCCGTCTGCACGGGCTGAGCGTCGGCGGGAAGTTCTCCGGCCGCGATCTTCGCCTTCACGGCCTGGATCAGAGCGGCGATCGTCAGCGCGCCTTGCGGCGTCGGCAGCTTCCACGCCGCGATCAGGTCGAGCGTCGACTGCTTGTGATCAGCACCGACTGTGAGGCCGAGCTCCTTCTCCTGAGTCGCGCGCTGATGGATGGCCTTCAGGTCGTCCAGATCGCGCACGGGCATGATCTCCTTCGCCCAGTCGATCGAGGCCACGGGAGCGGGCGTAGGAGCCTCCTCGCGGGGCGCTCCCGGCTCGGCCCCGCTTCGATCCGTCTGGACCGTGGCGTGCGTCCGGTCAGCCGTCCCATCGGCCACGCCGAGGTCGGTCCAGAGCCGGTCGACCGTGAACTCGGGGAACAGCTTCGGCTTGTCGAGCTGCACGCGAGCCGACTTCACACCCGTGATCAGGAACTGGCCGCGTTCGCGCATCTCGATGATCGCGGTTGCATCGAACGGGAGGGACTTGTGCCCCTGGATCTTCCACTCCTTCTGAGTGGTCGGCTGCCCGCCCTCCATGACCGCGACCGGGTCGAGGCGAGCAGTCAGGATTGCCGGGCCCTGGTGCGCACGTAGCGCGTCCATGACGGTCGACCACTGGTCCGCCGCGACGTTCCACAGATCCATCGAGATCGTGAAATCTCCGGCGGCGTTCTTCCGGCCCTTCGCTCTCCTGTTCGCGATCGCCTGCATGTTGTCGCCGATGAGGTTCCACAGACGCGTCATCGAATCGACGATGATCAGCGTCGGCTTCTCCCCCGCCGGCTCCGCGACTGCGGCCTGCACCGCGGCGAGGATGCCGGGGTAAGTGCCGTCATGGACGACGATCTCGAAGTCGGCGCCGGGGATGATCGAGTACTCGTCGGGGTCGTCCTCACCGATGCCGATGTACAGCGTGCGGCCGACCAGCGGCGATGCCGAGGCGGACACTGCGGCCCACGACTTCCCGGCCTTCTCGCGACCCGCGAGCAACAGGATCGGCCAGGACGGGAGCCCGGTCGGCTTCCTCGTTTTCAGTGCGGTGTTCATGCCTTCTGCTCCTGCTCCGCCGCGGTACGCGCGGCCTCAATGCGGTCGATGTCGAATGCGAACCGCCACTTGATCGAGTCCCGGGCCGCATCGCGCACCGCTTCGTGAAGCGGCAGCGAGCGGTCGAGCGTGGCCAAGAAGTCCTGCTGCGTCGACAGCGCGAGGCCGTTTGCGAGCACGTTCGACAGGAGATCGACGTACAGCTCGTAGTCCGCGAGCGGCTTCCCGGTGACTGCCGTCTCCGCCTGCTCTGTCTGGTTCTCTTGCGTGGTCATGACCTTGTCCCCTTACCTGCCGTGATGCGCGCCGACGCGGCACGCCCCTTGCCCTGCACGGGCTTCGTGCTGATAAACCCCTGTAGGTGCTCGTTCCACCTGGCCGTCACCGACTGCAGCTCCGCGAACAGCGCCTGCCCGAAGTGCGTCGCCCGCGCGGCGTCGTAGTCGATCTCCTCGACCTCGAGCGCCTCACCCGGCTTCTCCGCCGTGTACGTGATCCGTGCGAGCGGCGACTCCTGCGACTTCCCCGCCGCGACCACGGCCGCGTAGTGCTCGCGCTTCAGGTCGCCCCACCGCTTCTCCTCATCGATCGCGCGGAGGTAGTTCACGGCGTGCGTGTCCAGCTCCTCGTCGATGACAGGGGCGCCGTCCTCGCGCTGACGATCCAACTCCGCGAGGAACGCATCCGCGATCTCGATCAGCTCCGCAATCGCTGCGTCATCGCGTTCGATCCAGTCCTCAGCGAGCGGTCCCGGCACGAACCCGCCCTTCACCTGGATTCGCTGCTCCACGACGAACCGGCAGCGGACGGCGCCCGTGACGTGCATCACCCACTGCATCTGATGCACGTAGCCCTTCGCCTCCAGCTCCGGCGAACCCACCAGGAGCGGTGCGCCCGACGTCTTGATCTCCGAGACGATCAACGAGTCATCGAAGTCGACGCCGACCCCATCCGGGGAGGCGAGGTGACGGCTGTTGTGCTCGCCGTGGAACACCCGCGACTCCGGCTCGATACCGACACCGCGCAGCGCCTCAGCGATCACGACCTCACGGTCCCGACCCCAGCCGATGATCGGGATGCGCGACAGGTCACCCGGCTCCGGGGTACGCCCAAGCTTCATGTCGATGAGCGCCTGGGCGCGCACCTTCCCAGTTGCGAGGTCGCGGACCTCTGTCGCAGTGATGCCGGCCATGCGTTCCGCGATCCACCGGGGACGGTCCGTGTCGGGTGCCCCGGCGCGTGCCAGCAGGTCAGTGAGTGCCTGCGATTCCATGACGGTCATGCGGACACCTCGTATCCAGCGCCCATCAGCGCCTCGACGTGGTCAGCCGCGCCCTGGAATGACCCCGGAAGCTCACCCCAGTCGGCGATACTGCCGTCGGTGGCCGCCGGAAAGATGTATGTCTCTGCGCGGCCAGTGTCGAACGCGGAGCCGATCGCGGACACGACCACCAGCTCGTGCCCGACCAGAGGCGGATCGAGGCGGTACAGGCGCTGGACGCCGGTCGCGCCGTTCTGAGCGCTGACGTCCTTCACCAGCGTGGCCTTCTTCACAGCGCTCTCGACGGCCTTCCGTGATTCGCCCTCAGCGACGACGACCGTCGTAGCGGCCTTCACGAACGCGGAAATCATCTCGTCGTCGAGGTACGAGTCCTTGAACCCGCCACCCTCGACGAACGCCACCGCTTCACCGAGAGTCGGAAACCACCGGATGCCCCGCTCGAGGTCGTCCTGCAGCGCGTCGATGTCGGCCTGAGATGAGCACCCCTCGAGGGAGTCGCATCCGGAGCACGAACCCCAGCCGAACGTGAGGATGCCGTACCCCTGCTCCCCCTTCACCATGTACAGCGAGTCGCCCTGGTAGCTGCCCCATTCCGTCTCGGCGACCACCTCGCCGAACGTCTTCACGATGTCCGTGTAAGTGGGTGTGTTCTCGATCCAGCCGTACTCTCCAACCTTCACCGCGATGCGCTCAGTCACGCCGCCTTCTCCTTCGATTTCAATGAGCGGTGAGTCCGCTCTGCTGATGACGACGTGCACCCCGGGCGCATCGCCGTAGACCTTCTCGACGTGCAGGTCCGTGACCTGGCTGTCGTCCCTCCACACGCCCGCATCCGTGACCCCGTCCAGCAGGGCGCGCGCGAGCTTGTCCACGTCGGGCTTCACCGACGGCGCAGGCCGCTTCACCGACTTCGGCCGCTCGAACACGAACGTCGCCTCCACCCGCACGGCCACGTCCTCCAAACGCAGCCGGTCGAGCCACGACCCCCGCGCCACGCGCGTCACCTCGGCTCGCCACGGCTTCAACGCCTTCTTGTTCGCGTCCGTGAGCACTGCGCGCTTGCCGACGACGTAGGCCGTCTTCGACCCCTGAGGGACCGGGATGCCGGCGACGAAGAACGTCACGGCAGTCACAGCGTCACCCCGTAGGCCAGGCCCGCGAGGCAGAGGACGATGAGCGCGGCGCCCGTAATGAGGGTCGCCAGATAGCTCGCACGGCTCGGAATGAGGCGCGGCAGCTTCACCGGGGCTGTCACCGCGGGGATGCTCTCAGCGAGCTTCGCGGGAGGCTGCTTCGACGCGCTCACGATGCGTCCTCCGGCCAGACACGGCGAGCGGCCACGACGTTCGAGCTGTCCTCGATGTCGAAGTACGCTCCGCCCTGCGAGACGCCGGCTCTTCCTCCGACTGCACGGTCCTCATGGACGAACACCGTGTGCTCACTGCCGTCGTCGATCGTCAGCTCCCACACCTCGCCAGCCTTCGCCCCCGCAGCCTTCCGCTCCGGGTGAGCCTCGAAGTAGGCGCGACCGACACGATGCGCGAGATCGACATCCTCCGACGCATCCCTGACCCGCTCGTTGAACCAGAAGCGATCGAGCGTGCGCTCGTTGACAACGACGACCGTGCGGCCATCAGCCGTATGCAGACCCTCGCGCGCTACCCAGTCCAGGTCAGTCGGGCACCGCCACCGCCCAAGATCCTCGTCACGCTTGCCGAGGAAGTACTCCTCGGCATCCATCGCCGTCCTCGGCGCGAGATACCCGTGTGATCCCTGGAACGTGAGCGTCCCGTCCTCCAACGGCTTGATCGTTCTGCCACTTCTTGCCCACCATTCAGGCGCGCCAAATACTGCTGTACTCATGGGTCCCTATCCCTTATGTGAGTCGATACGTTCAGTTGGTCTGGGCAGAGATCGCCCGATACTTCTGCTCGCGGAGCTGCTGAGTTACCTCGCAGCGGTGATCCCGCGCGTACGTCCTGGCGCGAGCACAAGCCAGGCAGCGCCGCCGCCCCGCCCGCATCTCGCTCGCGACAAGATTGGGTTCCGCAAGAGGGTGACCGTGCGGGCAGTGTGTTCGTCGGGTCGCCGCATGCGTCCCGTGCGAGATCGAATCAGCCATGTTGGCCGAGTGAGTGTCCCAGCGCAGATTCACGAGCCGAGCATCGCCGCGGTTCCCGTTGCCGTGGCATGCCTCCATCCCCGCCGGCCGGGGGCCGACGAAAGCCTCGAGCACCAGGTGATGCACCAGCCTCGCCGATCGTCCGCTCGCGGATCGGAGGTCAACCGCCGGGTACCCGTGAGATCCCTTGGTCGGGTTCATCAGTTTCGGTTCGTAGTCACGCTCTCTGCCGAGCGAATCGCGGCCACGCCATCCCAGGCTGCGAACGCGCCCCATGTTGCTCACTTCATATCGGGCCTCGTGCCCGACCACGGGCTTCCATGTCTCGTCCATCACGACTCCCAAAACTGACGTCGGTGGGCGCCGATCGCCCAGATGAACACGGCGAAGAAGATCGTGCCGAGGAGCGTCACGCCGTTGACGGTCCACGTGAAGAAGGTGATGCCAAGACAGACGAGGGTCAGCCAGAGAGTCGCCATCCCGATAGCCACTCGTGCGGATCCGGTGGCCGGCGCATCCGTCCCCACGGTGCGCCGGTCCACCTCCGCCCCGTCCCCAGGAGGCACCCGGACCCCAGCCCGGGAGATCATGCGGCGTCCTCGTCGGCCAGCTCTTCCACGGAAGGGAAGAACCGCTCGATGCGGACGCGCATCGCGAGAGCGAGCGCCAAGATCTCGTCCGCCTTGAAAGACGTCCTGCCCGCGTAACGGTCAACGAGAGCAGTTCGAGAGATGCCGGCAGCCATGGCCGTGCGCTCCTGGGTGTACCCTTTTTCGGCGGCCACACCGCGCACCTTGTCAGGAATTCCGATTACCTGGTTCGTCATGTCGGCAAGCATGCGCGGAATTCCGTTCACTTGCAAGACGCATGTTCGGTGTGTTGCCAGATTGTCGGCACCCCTGTGCGGGGTGCTTGCCATATTGACCGGAAATCTGTACAGTCACTGACATGAGCATTCAGAGCAACGTGACCCCTCTTCGGAACGCAGCACGCGATCTTCGCCGCGCCCGTGGTGAGTTCGTCGAGGCCCTCATCAAGGCTGACGACCGCTCGAACCGGTATGTGGCGCTTCAGATCGGCCTCAACCCCACGTCAATGGGTGAGCGCCTGCGCGGCAAGTCGCCCTTCCTCGCCGACGAGCTGGAGAACATCGCGCGAGTCCTGAAGATGGATCCGATCGACTTCTACAGCCGATACATCTCGGTAACTGCCGACGGCACAGACCCCCGAACGTTGGTACCGTAGGTCGCAGGTTCGACTCCTGTCGGGGGCACATCGGGTTTTCGTACGCTGACGGTTCGTGAACACGTCAGCGAGACCCTCCACCACGAGAAAAGCCGCCTGGTGTCAGGCGGCTTTTCTCGTCGGTGCGCGGCCTTCACCTGTCGCGGAGACTCCGGCGGAGCGAACGGACCTTCAGGGCCTGCCAGACGAGCAGCGCCGCCGACCCTGCCACGATCATTCCGATGACCGTCCATTGCAGGGCCGAGTGCGCGATACCCGAGGTCAGCGTCTGCAGCAGGAGACCGACGATGAACACGAAGAGCAGCGCGGCGAGCGCCAGCCTCCGCCACTCCCGCCGGTATCGCCGCCGTCCACCGCGCTCGACCATGTCGTGAAGACTACGCGAGCATCCCGCGGTGATCGCCCTTCGATTCATCGACCGCAGCACCTCAGCCAACCTCCCCCGGGTGATTTCCCTCCCCTCCCGCTGGATCAGGACACAGGCGTGGGTAGCCTGACTCGACGGAGGCACGGCGCTTCCGCCCACGACGGCTGCGGCGGCTCGTCTCAGCCCAGAGAAGGGAAGAGCTCATGGCCGAACTGATCATCATCTCCTACGATTCCGAGACGCAGGCGGAAGGCGCGTACGAGCAGATCCAGTCACTGCAGAACGACCTGGTCGTCGAGCTGGCGGGTCTCGCGCTCGTCAAGGTCGATCAGAACGGCAAGACGAAGGTCGAGTATCCCGGGGCCGCGGCCAACGTCGGCGTCGGTGCGGTCGGGGGCGCGCTCTTCGGGATGCTGATCGGTCTGCTGTTCTTCATCCCCGTCGCCGGTCTGCTGTTCGGCGGCCTCTTCGGCGCACTGTTCGCCGGACTGGACAAGACCGGAATCGACGCGGAGTTCCGCGACCGAGTGAAGAGCACCGTCTCCGCCGGCAAGTCCGCGGTCGTCGTATATGCGACCAAGATCACGCAGGACAAGTTCGCCGCGGCGCTCGCACCCTACGAGGGCACGGTCGTGCAGACGTCGCTCTCGGCCGAGGAGGAGGCGGAGCTCATCCACGAGCTCGGCGGAGCGAAGTGATCTGATGGGAATCGACCTTCCCGGCCGGCTCGCCGAGGCGCGCATGGACGGGGATCTTCCCGCGCGCGCCGACATCTCGCTGATCTTCGACGAGCTGGATCATCAGCTCGCCTGCCAGGCCTATCTCTGGGCACTGCCCCTCGTGTCGTACGCACAGTGGAAGACCCAGCACTACGACGTGTTCGGTGCGACGAGCAGCGACCTCGTCCGCTATGTCAGCTATCGCGATCGACTCGGCCTGATCACCGCCAACGCCACGACGCCGTACATCCTGAACTTCTTCGACCTGTCGGAGACGGGCCCGCTCGTCATCGAGTTGCCGCCGGGCCCGACAGCCGGCGGTGTCTCGGACTTCTGGCAGCGCGAGTTCGGTGCGATGGGCGAGATGGGTCCCGACCGGGGTGAAGGAGGAAAGTACCTCGTCCTCGCCCCCGGCGTCGATCAAACCCCGGAGCTGAGCAGCGACTACCGCGTGCTGCGCTCCTCCGGCGTCAACATCATGTTCGGCTTCCGGACCCTGGATCCCGACCCTGAGCGGTCGGACGCGCTCGTCCGGGCCGTGCGCATCTACCCGCATGCGGATCGGGCGCACCCCTCACCGACGCGGATCGTGTCGCCGGAGGGGCGCCCCTGGAGCGGGGATCAGCCTCGAGGTCTCGAGTACTGGCGTCGCCTGCACCAGATCTACCAGTCGGAGGTCGTCGACGAACGGGACCGCTTCTACCTCGCCATGCTCAGGCAGCTGGGGATCGAGAAAGGCCGACCGTTCGCGCCCGATGCCCGCCTCACGCGCATCCTCGAGCAGGGGGCCGCCGCCGGCGAGCTCATGGCTCGGGCCAATACGTTCGCGAAGCGATTCGCGCAGGGCACGTACTGGCCGGACCGAGCGTGGGAGCTCGCGATCGTGCTCGACAACACCGCGCAGCGCGGCGACGGCTACGACGAACTGCTCGAGCGCGCGTCCTGGTTCTACGAGGCGGTGTCGTTCGCAGAAGCGATGAAGAGCACGACACCCGGCGTCGGTCAGGCGTACCTGGGGTCGTACACGGACGGTGCCGGCGACTGGCTCGACGGCGGCAGGGACTACACCCTGCACGTCCCCGCCGACGTCCCGGCGAAGCTCTTCTGGTCCGCGACGGTGTACGACGCCACGACACGCTGTCTGATCGACAACCCTCAGCAGCGCGGCGACCGCGGCTCGCGAGATGACGTCGTCCTCAACGCCGACGGTTCGGCGGACCTGTATTTCGGGCCGACGGAACCTCCGGAGGGGGAACGCAACTGGGTGCAGACCCTTCCGGGGAAGCACTGGTTCTCGTACTTCCGCCTGTACGGTCCGCTTGAGCCGTACTTCGACCGCAGCTGGAAGCTCGGAGACATCACCCCGCGCTGACGTTCAGGACGACACGCGCGACCTCAGCGGTCGAGGATCGCGCGTGTCGTGACCTCCGGCCGGAGGTCCAACCGACGCAGCAGCTGGGCGTTGAGCGCGACGACGATGGTCGACAACGACATGAGGATCGCCCCCACCGACATCGGCAGCACGAACCCGATGGGCGCGAGCACGCCCGCGGCGAGCGGTACGGACAGCAGGTTGTAACCGGCCGCCCACCACAGGTTCTGCCGCATCTTCCGATAGGCGGCCCTCGAGAGCTCGATCACCGAGAGCACCGAGCGCGGGTCGTCGCCGGCGAGGATGACCCCGGCCGAGGCGATCGCCACGTCGGTGCCAGCGCCGATGGCCAGGCCCACGTCGGCCTGCGCCAGAGCGGGGGCGTCGTTCACGCCGTCTCCGACCATCGCGACCTTGCGCCCTTCGCGCTGCAGCTCCTGCACCTTCGCTGCCTTGTCCTCCGGCCGCACACCCGCGAACACCCTGTCGATGCCGAGATCCGCGGCGACGGTGTGCGCGACCGCTTCGGCGTCGCCCGTGATCATGACGACCTGGACGCCGAGAGCGTGCAGCGCGTCGACCGCCTCCCGCGACTCGGGACGGACCTCGTCGGCGAGCTTGAGCGCACCGATGACCCGACCGTCTTGGAGGACGTGCAGGATGATCGCGCCATCCGCGCGCCAGGCTTCGGCGACAGCGAGTTCTTCGACGCCCTCCTCGGCCAGCAGGCGCGGACCACCGACGCGAACCGTCGTGTCCTCGACCACCGCTGTGACGCCCACGGCAGGGGACGAGGTGAAGTCGCGGCTCTCCGGTACGGAGGGTCGCCGGTCGGCAGCCGCCCGCACGATCGCCTTCGCCAGGGGATGCTCACTGTCAGCCTCGGCAGCGGCGGCGAGCGCGAGCACCGCGTCGGCGTCGTGCCCCTCGACGACGGACACCTCCGACACGACCGGCTCTCCCCTGGTGAGCGTGCCGGTCTTGTCGAACAGCACGGTGTCGACGGTGCGCATGCTCTCCAGCGCCAGCCGATCCTTGACCAGCACGCCTCCCCGCGCGGCCCGCTCCGTCGCGATGGAGACGACGAGGGGGATGGCGAGTCCGAGCGCGTGCGGGCAGGCGATGACGAGCACCGTGATGGTGCGGATGACGGCGTCGTCCGGCAGGCCGACCAGCGTCCACACGATCGCGGTGATCGCGGCGGCGCCGAGCGCGAACCAGAACAGCCAACCGGCAGCCGTGTCGGCGAGGCGTTGTGCTCGCGACGACGAGTTCTGCGCCTCCGTGACCAGACGCTGGATTCCGGCGAGTGTGGTGTCGTCACCGGTCGCGGTGATCTCGACGCGCAATCCGGAGTCCGTCGCGACGGTACCGGCGGTGACGGGGTCTCCGACGCCGCGGGAGACCGTGCGCGACTCCCCCGTCACCATCGACTCGTCCATCGAGGCGCGACCGTCGACGATCCGGCCGTCCGCGGGGATGCTCCCACCGGGGCGCACGACGACGACGTCGCCGACGGCGAGATCGGCGGGCGCCACGACCACGACCTGCCCGTCCTCCACGCGCTCGGCCTCATCAGGGAGGAGAGCCGCGAGGGAATCCAGTGCCGAGGTCGTCTGCGCCAGCGAACGCATCTCGATCCAATGCCCGAGCAGCATGATCACGATCAGCAGCGCCAGCTCCCACCAGAAGTCGAGCTCGTGATGCAGGACGCCGAGGCTCGCACCCCACGACGCCAGGAAGGCGACCGTGATGGCGAGGCCGATCAGCAGCATCATCCCGGGCTTGCGCCCGCGGATCTCGCTCACCGCGCCGACGAGGAAGGGCTTCCCTCCCCACACGTACATGACGGTTCCGAGGATCGGCGACACCCAGCGGAGGCCGGGGACATCGGGGAGCGGGTACCCGAGGATCATCGCGAACATTCCCGACAGCGCGACGGTCGGCACGGCGAGTACGAGCATGATCCAGAAGAGGCGCCGGAACTGGGCGACGTGGTCGCCGTGACCCGCGTGCCCACTGTGTCCGGCATGATCGGCGTGACCGCCGTGCTCGCTGTGGCCGTCGTGTCCGGCGTGACCGGTGTGGTCGGCAGCGGTGCTGTGTCCGTGATCCGCGCTGTGCTCGGCGCCGTGCGGGGATCCGTGGTGGGTATCGTGCGCGTGCTCGGGATGCGAGGTGCTCATGAACCTCTCCTCTTCGGGAAGATGGTGGTCGGGGCCGGCACGTGGCCGACCCCGAGCGGGGAAACGATCAGGCTGCTGCGGTGTACTTCGCGGGGTCGGCGTCGAACGCCGGTCCGCACCCTGCACAGCAGAAGTAGTAACGCGTGCCCTCCCAATCGCGGAAGAGTCCTGCGGCTTCCGCGTCGGCGATGACGACGGGGCTGCCGACCATCACCGGGCACTCTGCCATGCCGGCGGCCGGTGGCGCGAGCAGATCCTTGCGTCCTGCCGGTGCGACGGCACGGCGGGTGTCGATGCTGCAGCACGATGCTGCCGGGGAATCGGACATGTCGTTCTCCTCTTTCGTTCTCAGATGATCTCCGCGGAAGCGGTCTGCGGTGCGCGCTCGCGCGGCGCCGCCGCCTCCGCCGGGGAGGGATCCGCCGCCTCGCTCCGGAAGGACCGCAGGCGGAGGCTGTTGCCGACCACGAAGACGCTCGAGAACGCCATCGCCGCACCGGCGAGCATGGGGTTGAGCAGTCCGAGAGCCGCGAGCGGGATCGCGGCCACGTTGTACGCGAACGCCCAGAACAGGTTGCCCTTGATCGTGCCGAGGGTCTTGCGGGAGAGACGGATCGCATCGGCCGCACTGCGCAGATCGCCGCGGACGAGCGTGATGTCGCCGGCCTCGATCGCGACGTCGGTTCCGGTACCCATCGCCAGCCCGAGGTCGGCCTGCGCCAGAGCGGCCGCGTCGTTCACGCCGTCGCCGACCATCGCGACGACCCTCCCCTCGCTCTGGAGCCTGGTGACGACGTCGACCTTCTCCTTCGGCAGCACCTCGGCGATGACCTCGGCGATGCCGACCTCGGCGACGATCTGCTGCGCGACGGCGCGGTTGTCCCCCGTCAGCAGGAGGGGTGTGAGCCCCAGCCTCTTCAGCTGCGCGATGGCCTGAGCACTGGTGGGCTTGACCGTGTCGGCCACCACCAGCACGCCGCGGGCCTCGCCGTCCCAACCGACGGCGATCGCGGTCTCTCCCCGTCGCTCGGCCTCGGACTTCGCGGCGGCGAGCGCGGCGGGAAGGTGCTGCGACCACTCGGCGAGCAGCGAGTCCCGACCGACCAGGACCGCGTGTCCGTCGACGATGCCCTGCACACCGCGACCCTCGATGGCGGCGAAGCCCTCGACGACGGGCAGCGTTCCGGACTCCCGCGTCGCTGCCGCCGCGACGGCCTGTGCGATGGGGTGCTCCGAGGCGTCTTCCACGGCTCCGGCGAGCCTGAGCAGCTCGCCCCGGTCGACACCCTCTGCCGTGTGCACGGCGGTGAGCGCCATCCGGCCCGACGTGACGGTGCCGGTCTTATCCAGCACGACCGTGTCGACCTTGCGGGTGGATTCGAGGATCTCCGGCCCCTTGATGAGGATGCCCATCTGGGCGCCGCGTCCCGTTCCCACGAGCAGGGCGGTGGGGGTGGCGAGTCCGAGGGCGCAGGGGCAGGCGATGATGAGCACCGCGACAGCGGCCGTGAAGGCGGCAGAGACGGGGAACCCTGCGCCGAGCCAGGCACCGAGCGTTGCGACAGCGATGGCGATCACGATGGGAACGAAGATCCCCGAGACGCGGTCCGCCAGCCGCTGCACTTCGGCCTTACCTGTCTGGGCGTCTTCGACGAGCCTGGCCATCTGTGCGAGCTGGGTGTCGGATCCCACGCGTGTGGCCCGCACGACCAGCCGTCCCCCGGCGTTGACGGTCGCCCCGGTGACGGTGTCTCCCTCGCCGACCTCGACAGGGACCGACTCGCCGGTGAGCATCGACGCGTCGACCGCCGAGGTCCCGGAGACGACGACCCCATCCGTGGCGATCTTCTCACCGGGGCGGACGACGAACTCGTTCCCGACCGCCAGGTCCGCAGTGGGGATCCGCACCTCGACACCGTCGCGGAGCACGGAGACGTCTTTCGCTCCGAGTTCCAGCAGGGCGCGCAGCGCCGCTCCGGCCTGACGCTTGGACCGTTTCTCGAAGTACCGCCCGGCGAGGATGAACGTGGTCACGCCGGCACCGACCTCGAGGTAGATGTTGGCGGCGCCGTCGCTGGGAGCCACGGTCAGCTCGAAGGGGTGCGTCATGCCGGGAACGCCCGCGGTGCCGAAGAACAGCGCGTACAGGGACCACAGCAGCGCGGCGAGCGTGCCCATCGAGATGAGGGTGTCCATGGTCGCGGCACCGTGTCGGAGGTTCATCCACGCCGCCCTGTGGAACGGCCACGCCGCCCACACGATGACCGGGCCGGCGAGCGCGAGCGAGAGCCATTGCCAGGAGGTGAACTGCAGCGCGGGGATCATCGCCATCGCGACGACCGGGACGGTGAGCACGATCGAGGCGACGAGCCGGTGCTTCAGACTCGTCAGCTCCGGGTCGGACGCCTCGTCGGCGTCACCCTGAACCGCGGTCTTCTCGGGCTTGGGGAGGGCGGCGGTGTACCCGGTCTTCTCGACCTCGGCGATGAGCAGTGCGGGGTCGAACCCGTCGGGTGCCGTCACCTTGGCCTTCTCCGTCGCGTAGTTCACGGTCGCCGTGACGCCGTCGATCCGGTTGAGCTTCTTCTCGATGCGCATCGCGCACGACGCGCAGGTCATGCCGCCGATGTCCAGCTCCATGCTCGTGCCTGCCGCGGGGGCTGCGGACCGTGTGTCCGTCATGATGTCTCCTCGTTCTGTGCCGTTCGCGCCGGATGGCGCATGACGCGCGGTGTCGGTGGGTCAGTGTCCGCCGTGGTCGTCGTCGCCGGAGTCGTCGTCGCCGGAGTCGTCTGCGGCGGCGTCTCCCGGTGCGGCGTCCAGGACGAACTCGGCCGTGTGCACGGCGCCGTCCACCTGGAAGTCCAGATACAGCAGGTAGCGGCCGGCGGTCGGGGTCTGTGCGGTGAAGACCACCGCGGGTCCTGCCAGGTCACCGGGCTGCGGCTCGTCGCCGTGCGCATGGACGTGGAGGTAGGCGAGGTCACCCTCGCGCAGGGCCACCAGATGGCCGAAAGCGCCCAGGTAGGGTTCGAGAGTCGTCACCGGCGCGCCGTCGCGGGCGACCTCGACGGTCAGCTCGCTTCCCGTGCCTGCAACCAGCGCGCCGTTGATCGTCACATCGAATCCGGCGACGCGCGCCGAGGTCTGTGTCGCCGTGGGGGCGTCGGGCACCACGGCGCCCGCGACGTCGACGGTGCGGGAGAGCGTCACACTGTTCCCACCGTCGGCGGTGAAGTCCGCGTAGACGCGGTAGGTGCCGGCGGCATCCCAGGTCCACGGCAGCGACCAGGTGCCCGTCTTCGGGTCGAGCGCGGGGTGCACGTGCCGGTAGTGGCTGCCGTCGCTGCGCACGACGATGAGGTGGAGCTGTTTGCCGTGCGCCGTCTCGTATCGGGTGACCGGTTCGCCGGTGGCGTCGCGGATGTCGAAGGACAGCTCGCCCTCCGCGTCGATCTCCCCCGGCGCGCTGACCGGGCCGATGGCGTATCCGGATGCGGCGATCGTGACTCCGCTCACTTCGGTCTCCTTCTGCTCGTCTGCCCCCGCGTGCTCCGCGGACTCGTCTGCCGCATGCCCCGCGGGTCCTCGCTCCGCCCAGAACGCCACGGCGTCGGCCGGGACGAGGGCACCCGACGCCGCGAACGCGGCGCCGAACACCACCACCAGCCCCGCGCCGTAGACGCCGAGACGACCCGCCGTGTTCATCAGGCTCGCACCGCCTGGTACCCCGCTTCGTCGACCGCCGCGAGGATCGCCGCATCGTCGACGGGCTCTGCGCTGGTGACGACGAGCCTGCCCGTCTGCGCACTAACCTCGATCGCGTCGATGCCGGGGATCTGGCCGACTTCCCCGCGGATGGCTACCTCGCAGTGACCGCAGCTCATTCCGGTGACCTGGTATTCGCTCGTGCTCATGACGTTCCTCTCCTCGATTCGGGATACCCCCATGGGGTACTCCTTCGACATAACCCTATACCCACCGAGGGTATTCCAGCCACCGGGAACGCCGGGTTTTTCCGGGTAGCGTGCCTCACCCTCCGGGGATGACGGATGCGCGTGCCGCCCGACGCCCGATGTCAACATGGAGGGGCTGGCGACCACCGAGCGAGACGCGAGGATCCGACATGACCGACCACCCCTCCCTGCGCTCATGGCGCGGCAACCGGACCCGCCGTGACATCGAGGCCTTCGTGGCCGCCGTCACCGAGGGACCGGATGCCGTGCCCGTCGAGGAGCGGATCGCCGTGTTCGACAACGACGGCACCCTGTGGTCGGAGAAGCCGATGCCCACGCAGTTGCACTACGTGGTGGAGCAGTGGCGGGCGGCGGCCGAACTCCACCCGGAGCTGGCCGAGCGACAGCCGTATCGCGCTGCGGTGAGCGGTGACTTCGGGTGGCTGAGCACCGCCATCGACAAGCACTACGCGGGCGACGACTCCGACCTCACGACCATCATCCAGGCGCTCGTCGGACTCACGGACGGCATGAGCGTGGAGGACTACGCCCGCTCGGTCGAGGACTTCTACCGCACGGCGCAGCATCCGGTCCTGAGACGCCCGTACTCCGACGCCGTGTATCAGCCGATGATCGAGCTGCTCCGCTACCTGGAGCACCACGGCTTCACCTGCTACATCGTCTCCGGCGGCGAGCGCGACTTCATGCGACCGATGACGCTGTCGAACTACGGCATCCCCCCGGAACGTGTGGTCGGTTCGGCTTTCGGCCTCACCTGGGACGACACCGACGCGACTGTGCGGTACTCCTCGTCTCTCGCCTTCTTCGACGACGGCCCGGAGAAGCCGGTCCGGATCTGGACGCGCATCGGTCGGCGTCCCCTGTTCGCCGGCGGCAACTCGAACGGCGACACCGCGATGCTGGACTTCGCCCGACGGGGACCGCGGTCAGGGTTCGCGATGCTGATCCACCACGACGACCCGGACCGCGGAGACACGCCATACGACGCCGGCGCCGAGAAGGCTCTCGCTGCCGCGTCGGACAGCGGCTACACGGTCGTCAGTGTGCGCGACGACTGGGACACGGTGTTCCCCGCGCCCGTCTCGGACGCCGGCGACGCCTGATCGACAGCGAACGCCCCGGACATCGCCGGGGCGCTCACCGCCGTCCTGCTATTCGCGAGACAGCATCGCCGCGGCTTCGAGTTCGAGGTCGCGGTAGTGTTCGGCGCTGACGTCGATGCCGACGCCGAGCAGCTTCCCGCCGGTGAACGGGAACGGGTTGGCGTACTGCCGGCTCACCGGGTCGGCGCTGTCCCATCCCACGCACAGGCCGTCGCCGCATAGCGTGAACTTGCCGACCTGCGCGCGCATCGGCCCGGAGGCGACCGCGCGATCGTCGACGTAGAGCGTGGCCGTGCCGACCGACTCCCCGTGCTCGCCCGCGCCCTCGCGGACGAAGTCGACACCGACCGTGTGGGGCCCCGGAGTGAGCTCCTCCGACGTGAACGACTGCTCCGGGGGGATGCCGAGGAAGTTGTAGACGTACGTGAGGCGGTTGTCCTTGATGAACAGGGTGTGGCCACCGAACCTCGAGCCGTGCGCGAAGAGGACACCTTCCGCGCCCTCGTCCAGGACCACATCGGCCACGATCTTGTACGAGCGCCCTCGGAGATTCACCGCCACGCTCTCGGGCACGGCGTCGGTGCCCGGGTAGTACACGTACCGGTCCCTCGGCGGTTCCGCCTGTGGACGCTCGACCGTGAGCACCTCTCGCGCTGAGCGGTCGTCGAGCGGGAGCACGAAGTTCTTCTCCGCCTCGTCGAACCATGCGGCGATCAGTTCCTGGAGCTTCTCGGGCTGACTCTGCGCCAGGTCGTTCGACTCGGAGCGGTCTTCCGCCACGTGGTAGAGCTCCCAGACGTCCTGGTCGAAGTTCCCCTTGCCGCTGAGGGGTGCGTGCACGGCTGCCGCCTTCCATCCGTCCTTCCAGATGCCCCGCGTGCCCAGCATCGAGTAGTACTGGACCTTCTTCTCGGTCGGCCCGTCCGGTTCCGCGTCGAAGCTGTACTTCATCGACACCCCGTCGAGCGGATGCTGGGCCACACCGCGGAACGAGTCCGGCATCTCGATGCCGATCACATCGAGCACCGTCGCCACCACGTCGACGGAATGGTGGTACTGGTGCCGGAACTCCCCTCGGGCGGTGATCCCCTTCGGCCAATGGATGACCATCGGGTCGCACGTTCCGCCCGCGTACTGCGAGTAGCGCTTGAACATCTGGAACGGCGTGGAGAACGCGGCAGCCCACCCCGTCGGGTAGTGGTTGTAGGTGTCGGGCGATCCGAGCCGGTCGATCATCGTCAGGTTCTCGGCGAGATCGTCGGGGTACCCGTTGAAGAACTTGTTCTCGTTGACGGAACCGTCGGGCGACCCTTCACCCGAGGCCCCGTTGTCGGCACAGTAGAAGATGAGCGTGTTGTCGAGCTGACCGGTCTCCTCCAGATAGTCGACGATGCGTCCGACCTGCGCGTCGGTGTACTCGGAGAACCCGGCGAACACCTCGGCGAATCGTGCGAACAGCTTCTTCTCGTCGTCGGAGAGCTCGTCCCAGGGGCGCACGTGGTCCGCGGGGTTCGCGGCATCCTCCGGCAGCGGGTTGATCGGGGTCATCGCCGTGCCCTCCGGGAGGACGCCCTTCTCGATCATGCGGGCGAGCACCCAGTCCCGATAGGCGTCGTAGCCGTCGTCGAACGCCCCCTTGTACTTGTCGATGTACTCCTGAGGTGCGTGGTGCGGAGCGTGATTGGCGCCGGGGCAGAACCACATGTACCAGGGCTTGGACGGGTTGGACGCCTGCTGGTTGCGGATCATGCCCAGAGCCTGGTCGGCGAGGTCCTTCGAGAGGTGGTACCCCTCCTCCGGGGTCGCCGGCGCCTCGATGAAGTGGTTGTCCTCGACGAGGTCCGGATACCAGTTGTTGGTCTCGCCGCCGAGGAAGCCGTAGAACCGGTCGAACCCGAGCTGGAGCGGCCACATCGAGCGGTTTCCGCCCGGGGCGTTGTCCTCCTCGGGGACGTTGTGGTCCTTGCCCACCCAGAACGTCGAGTAGCCGTTCCCCTGCAGGATCTGTCCGATCGTCGCGCACTCAGCCGGAAGTCGTCCGGCGAATCCGGGGAAGCCGTTCGTGCCCTCCATGATGACCCCGGCGCGGTTGACGTGGTGGTTCCGTCCGGTCAGCATGGTCGACCTCGTCGGCGAGCACAGCGCCGTCGTGTGCCACTGCGTGTAGGTGAGACCCGATTGCGCCAGCCGATCCATCGTCGGCATGTTGATACGACCGCCGTAGGGCGACCAGGACGCGAGTCCCGTGTCGTCGTAGAGGACGATCAGCACGTTGGGAGCGCCCTCCGGAGCGACCGAGAGCTCGTACGGCGACCAGTCCGGCGTGGAGTCGCGCACGTCGAGCTCGATCTTCCCCGCGAAGTCCGCATTGAATTCCGACATCATCTCTCCTCCGGTCCCGGGTTGCACAACATCGTCCTCCTGCCGAGTATCGGCGTCACGCCGAGCGCAAAGGCAGCCCGCTCACCCTCAGGGGGTGATCTATCGGGCGAGCCCGTCAGAGCACCGGCGCGGTCGCCGACGCCGCAGCGGCGCCATCCGGCTCACCCTCGCCATCCGCGGCAGCGTCCGAGGTACCGGTGCGCGTCTGCGCCGTCTCGACAGGGCCCGGCCGTCGGAGCAGTTCCACCAGGATGGCGAAGACGAGGAGGCCGGCGCTGACGCCGAGCACCGTGCCGAAGGAGACGGGGCGGGTCATGACGAGGATGAGAAGGGCGAGCGCCATCCCGACGATGAGGATCGGTCCGTGGAAGCGGTCGACGGCGAGACCGAGACGCCCCGTGGACAGCCCGCGTCCCTCCCAGGTGCCGCGGATGGCAGCGAAGCCGCTGCCGAGCACGCCACGGACGGCCAGGGCGCTGCGGCTCGACCCGGCGAACCACGCCCAGATCGCGACGAGCAACCCGACCATGGCCAGTGCAGCGATCGTCGAACCCAGCAGTGCGGTCACTTCGTCGAACAATGCCTCAGCGGCCGCCGACGTCATGATCGACGGACTCACCGCACCGATGAAGAACGTCCTGCCGATCCCCATCCCCGCGGAGAGCAGGAGGAATGCCGCGGCGAAGGCGGCACTGGTCCACAAGAGCGCACGGGAACGGTCACGGGCGAGGAGGACTCCGGCGACCACGAGTCCGAGGACGACCCACGGCAGCCAGAATCCCGCGGCGACGGCGATCTGATAGATCGTGCGCACCAGGACGAGGGCGTCGGCCTGGGCGATGGGGATCGAACGGTCGATCACGGGGATCAAGTCGGCGAATCCCACACCGCGCTCCGTCAGCTCCGCCTTGACCCGTTCGACGACCAGACCGAGGTCGATCGACAAGACGCCGTCGTCCGCGAGCTGCACCGCGGTGTCGGGGCTATTCTGCATGATCGCCACGGCGCGCTCATGCGTGAACCGGAGGGTCTGCGCCCAGATGTCGGCGAACTGCTCGGAAGCGACGACGTCGTGGACGACACCGTCGACGAGCGATGTCAGACCGCTGGCCGCAGGCGCCTCGAGCAGAGTGAGAGCCGATGCGGCGCGCGGGGGGAAGTCGAGTTCGCGCAGCCCGTCGAAGACCTCACCGACGACGGCATCGAGGTCGATCTGCTCGTGGATCGCGGTGCTGACCTGGGCGGAGACGAAGTCCTGGACGTCGGGGTCCTGCGCCAATGGGGCGAAGGTCGCGACGAATCGATCGGAGTCCACGAGCTGGAGGCGGGCCCAGGTCCCCATCGCGGCGATCGGCGCCATCAACACGGCCAGTGTCAGCACGATCGCGGCGACGACGCTCCGTGCCACCGGGCGGCGACGCGGGGCCTTGAGCGTCTGATTCTCCTGTTCGAGGAGGAGGACGCGGGCGCGCAGGTCATCCAGTTCACTCATGCGTCATCTCCTCGGGGCCGGCGGCTCTCTCAGCGCAGACGGACGGCTCCTCAGCTGAGGAGCTTCTGTTTCGCCGCCGCGAACTCCTCGTCGGACAGCACGCCCGACTCCTTCAGCGAAGCCAGCTGCTGCAGCTTCGCGATCATGTCGTCGGCGCCGCCTGCTGCGGGGGCTGCCGCCGGAGGCGCGGTGTACTGTGCGGCGGCGTTCTGTGCGGCGGCGTCGATCTGGGCCTGCTGCTGTGCGGCTTCGTACTGCTGCTGCTCGTACTGCCCCTGGGCACGCTGCTGCTGGTTCCGCGACATGGCGCCGCCCACCGCCGAGGCCGTTCCGGCGACCACAGCCGTCCTGGCAGCGAGGCCGATCAGTCCGGGGCGACCGAATCTTCTCAATGGCATGTCATTCACCTTCCTGATCGAGGATGTCCATCATGGCGTTCACGACCGGTGCGGGAACCCGCTCGCTGCGGAGCACCTGACCCCCCGCGGCCGCGAGGTTCTGTGCCAGGGTGCGGGCGAACGCGAGCTCGAGGACGACGACCGCGGCCGACTGACCGGGGGCGAGCGCCTCGGCGAGCGCTTCGACGTCTTCCTCGCCGGCGAGCCCCGCGGCTATGGGTGCGAAGTCGTCGAGGCCCAGTGACGCGCCGTCCGCTTCCAGCTCGACGATCTCGACATCTCCGTTCGCCGATTTCGACAGCACGACGAAGTCGAGGAGGCGGACCACGCCGCTGTCGACGAGGTCGGTGAGCGCGCGGAACGTGGCAGGGTCCGGACGCTCGCCCTCGAAGCCAACGAGGTAGAACTCGGCGGGGCCGAATCGGAAGTCGTTCATGGATCGTCCTTTCTCACGGTGGCGAGGAGCGGGCCGTCCGCTCATGCTCGCATCGCCGCTCTCGAGGTGATGTCCGCGCTCACCCCAACGGGGTGAGCACATCGTCGTCCGGCGGCGAGGTCCGACTGTTCTGCCGCGGGATCCACACCTTGCGGATCACGATCAGGATCGATGCGGTCAACGGGATCGCGACGAGCGCACCGAGCAGACCGAGGAGCGTGGCGCCGATCATCGCGCCGATGATCACGAGCACGCCGGGCACCGAGGCCGCCCTGCCCATGATCCGCGGCGTCACCACGTACGCCTCGATCTGGATGTACACGAGGTAGGCGACGACGAAGACGAGCGCCGCGATCGGGCTGACGAACAGCGTCGCGACGCCGCCGATCAGGAGGAAGACGAGTGAGCCGATCATCGGGACCAGCGTGATGAAGAACGCGACGATCGCCATCACGGCGGGAATGGAGGAGCCGACCGCGAGCTGGATCACGAGCACGACCAGAGCATTGATCGCCGACAGGGTCACGCCACCGGCGACCACTCCCCCGACCGACTGCGTGATCTCCTCCAGCAACGCGGTGAACCGCGCACGCCGATACTGCGGAACCAGGTTCGCAACCGCTTCCTTGATGCTCGTGAGGGACGCGACGAAGTACAGCGTGAGCACCACGACCAGGACGAAACTCGACACGGCGCCGATGACGCCGAACCCTGCCTTGAGAACGCCTCCGGAGATCGCGAGGAACGACGAAAGGGTCGTGAGTGAGCGGAGGCCTTCCGTGACCGCCGCCGAGAGGTCGACGCCGAGGTTCGCCTCCAGCGTGCGATACCACGCACTCGCCTCCATCGCCTCGATGGTCTCCGGCGCCGCCTCGATGGCAGCGGTGATCTGGCGTACCGTCGCCGGGATCAGCACCACGAGGATCACGGCAACGACCCCGAGGAAGATGACCGCCACGATCGCCACACCCGCGGCCCGCGTCGTTCCGCGCCGCTCCAGGGCCCGGACGGCAGGGTCCAGGCCCAGGGCGAGGAACATGCCGAGGAAGATCGAGATCAGCACCGTGGAGATGCCGGCGATCGTCGCGGCGAGGGCGATCGCCAGGAGCACCCCGACCGCGACGGAGAACCCGGAGAGCACGGGCCGTGCCGGCAGGACCAGCCGCAGCCGGGGCCGACGGCTGCGGTCGTTCGGTGCGTCTCCGCGCACGGGCTCCCTCTCGTCCACAGGTGCACGCTACGCGCGGGCGACGCGTGCAGACCGAACGCCCTCACCCGTTCCTGGTGACCGCCGTGGCCACCGGCGCCCGAGCGGGGTCGCCCGCTAGGGGTGAGCGGTCCTCCCCCGGCGGCGCGGGCGCTGCCACCATCGCGATACGCAGTAACTCAACGAAAGGGGTCCGAAGTGTCCATTTGGGAAAGCTTCTGGGACATCATCTGGTGGTTCTTCTGGGTGTTCGTGTTCATCTCCTACTTGATGGTGCTCTTCAACATCGTCGCCGACCTGTTCCGGGACCACAGCCTCAACGGCTGGTGGAAGGCCGTGTGGATCATCTTCCTCATCTTCGTCCCGTTCCTGACGGCGCTCGTGTACCTGATCGCGCGCGGACGCGGTATGGGTGAACGCAGCGCATCGGCGTATCGCGAGCAGCAGCACGCCGCCGATTCGTACATCCGGAGCGTCGCGGGATCCAGTCCGAGCGATGAGATCGACAAGGCGTCGAAGCTCCTCGCGGCCGGGACCATCACGCCCGACGAGTTCGCCGCCATCAAGGCCCGCGCCCTGAGCTGACAGCATGGTTGAGGCGGTCGGTGTGACCCTGCAGGCGCTCGGCGACGTCGAGTTCGTCGTCGCGCGTCTGGAAGACGACCGCCTCAGCCCGCGCATCCTCGAAGCGCTGCTGCGTCAGGTGGAGGGCGGCACCATCCGCCTGCTGGACTTCGTGATGATGCGGCGTCTCGAAGACGGCTATCACCTGATCGAGGTCGACGGCGACGAGTTCACGCTCGCGGGCCTCGGGCTGGACACCCCCGGTCTGGTGTGCGAAGACGACGTGCGGTACTTCGCCTCGCAACTGCCGGTCGGAACGCTCGCCGCGCTCATGCTCGTCGAACCGACCTGGAGCGAACGGTTCGCGCGCGACGTCGACCACAGGGAGGACCGTATCCTCGCCGTCCAGCCGATCCCGGCCGAGATCGCGAACACGGTCCTCGCTGCCGCCCTTCGCCAGTCGTGACCAGGATGATGGCGACTCAGACGGTCGTCCGCACGGCCTCACGTCGCGAGGAGACCCCGAGCTTCCGGTAGATCGCCCTCTGGTGGGTCTTCACCGTGTTGATCGACACCGAGAGCTCGCCCGCGATCTCGTGCAGGGTGCGTGCCGTCTGCAACTGCTGGAAGACCTCGCGCTCCCGGTCGGACAGCGCATCCACGAGCGAACCCGCCGCATCGTTCGCCAGGCATCGGCCGATGAAGTCCTCGAACTGGGTGCCGTAGTGCACGTGCTCGCCGAGGAGCTTTCGCACGGCGGTCTCCCTCGGACCGAACGGCAGCCGGATGTTCTCGCCGCTGGCGACGGCGACCGCGGCCTCGCACAGTTCGTGCGCCTCCTCGCGGTGCCCCGCCTGGCGACGAAGCACCGCCGCGGTGATGAGCGTCGCGGATTTCACATACGACACCTCGCTGAACGCACGCAACGCTCTCAGCATCTCGAGGGCGCCGGAGTGCTCCCCGGCGCGACGGAGCATGCCGGCGAGGGCGACGTTGACGACGGGCAGGTCCGGGCAGTGGATGTACTTCCTGGCGATCCGCATCGCGCGGTCCTGGCGTCCGACCGCCTCCTCGAGCAGGGCGACGGACGACTCCCGGAACGCCGGCCAGGAGATGCCGTGTACCACTTCCAACGGGATGTCCTGGATGCCGATCGCCGCGCGGCGACAGGCCGCCACGTCGCCCGTCTCGGCCGACGCGTACGCGATCATCATGCGCGCGATGCTCGTGAACGACCGGTCCGAGCTCCCGTTCGCGATCACGGTCCCGAATGCCCGGATCGCCTCGTCCGACTCGCCCGCCCAGTAGGCGACGTACCCTGCCGCGGCCGCAGCGCTCCCACCCGCGTATGTGCTCCAGGGCAGGCTCACGTCTTCGGCGCCCTCGACCGAGGCGAGCGACGATCGGGCGTCCGAGAAGCGGCCAGCCCACGTCTGACCGAACGCGAGATGACCCAGTGAACGTTTCGCCAACTCCTGGTCCCCCGAGCTCTGCGCCTCTCGCGCGGCCGCCGAGAAGTACTCGACCGGGATGGTCGGATCGCCCCGATGCCGGATCTCGGTCCACCCCAGGAGATAGTTGAGGGCGGCCCGGTCGCCGAGCTCGGTCGAGTCCGCATCGAGCAGCATCCGGCGCACCTTGGCGCTCGCTTCGGCCACCGCCGCGCGCTCATCGGCGATGAACAGGCGTGCGATCTGCAGGACCGCGGGTTCCCTGCCGTCGCCGGTGCGGGCGATCATCGCCTCGGCACGCCGGAACAACTCGCGGGCCACTCGGTGGTCGCCCAGCACATCGCTCGCACACGAGCGGACGAGGAGCACCTGCGCATCGTCCGGCGTGCGACGCAGCATGTCGGTCGCGGTCCGTTCGACCTCTGAGGCGCTCGCCCCGACGACCAGCCCGAGCCAGTGGCGCAACAGGGACTCCCGTGCGGCCACGGGCTCGTCGGCGCGGAGCGAGTGCGTGATCGAGGCGATGGGGTCCGTCGCCTCGAGTGCCTTCGCCGCCCGACGATGACAGGCGGCGGCGCGAGCCGCATCCTGTCGCAGGATCTCCGCGCACTGTCTGGCGAAGGACGCATGCCAGCGGTAGACGACGCCGTCGGGCTCCTCGTACCGATCGAGGAACAGTCCGAGGCGCACGCAGCTCTCGAGCAGTTCGGCGGCGTCCGGCCGCTCCGTCACCGCCGCCGCCAGCTCGGGTGTCAACTCGCCGCACACACTCCCCTCGAGCACGAATTCCACGACCTCAGGTGGCAGCACGCCGAGGACGTGCTCGCGCACGTAGGTACCGAGGAAGCTCGACGCACTCTGCGCACCGGAGTCGGCCCTGGCGCCGCCGATCATCATCAGCCGCACGGCGATCGGCCACCCCTGCGTCTCCTCGAAGATCGTCCCCGGATCGAGAGCGCTCGCCTTCGCATCGTGCAGGAGCTGCACCTCCGCCGGGGTGAAGCTGAGGGTGTCGACGCTCACGAACGACTCCGGATGCATGAGGCGATGCCGCGACAGTGTGACCTCGAGCAGAGTCGTCCCCACGAGCACGACCCGCAGACCGTCCGGCGCCTGCTCGGCCAGCATGCCGAGGAGACCGCTTCGCCAGTCCTCCCCTGCCCGTTGCGCGTCGTCGACGATGAGGTGGGTGCGGGTGTCGAGGTGTTCCAAGACCCGGCAGATCTCGGCGTAGGCGTGATGGGGGTCGTCCAGGTCGCGGGCAAGCGCGAGCGGTCGTCCCGCACGTGCCGCCCCGACCAGTAGGGAATTCACGACGCCCTGCGTCAGGCGGGAGGGATCGGCGTCGGAGGAGCCGAGCCCGAGCCAGGCGACCTGTTCCAGCGACGCCGCCCAGTCGGCCACGGCCGTCGTCTTGCCGAATCCGCTGGGCGCGCTGATCACGGTCAGCGCATCCCGCGCCGCTGCCTCGGCTATCGCGGTGCTGACGCGCTCGCGGCGGATCGCACCGGGCTGGGGAGCCGGCGGCCGGAACCGAACCGTCGGTCCGGGCAACGTCGAACGCACGGGGGGCGACATGGCACCAAAGCTAGTGGCGCTGTCCGGCACCCTTCAAGGGCCTCCCCCGGGTGATCTTTCCCCGCGCCATTACCTCGACGGCGTCTCGTTCGAGGGGCTTGCGGGGCGCATGACGGCGTCAGATCTTGATCGGGTATGTCGTCAGGACGATGACCCCGACGACGGCGAGCACGCCGCTCAGCGTCACGAAGACCATCCGCCGCCAACGCGCACGCTGGTTCTGGGAGAGTGCGGCGAAGAACAGCACGAGCGCGAAGAGCACAGTCAACAGCGAATAGTCGTCGCCGCGCTGATTGTTCCGCAGAGCTTCGTCAAACTTCTCGTCTGCGCGAGCGCTCAACTCTGCCGCTTCCGCCTCGCCGGCTGGCACGTACTCCTCCATCGCGAACGGGCCGTCGGACACGCGACCTTCCGCATCCCAGGCGTCGAAGGCGACGGCGAACTCCGGCGTGAAGCGCTGTTCGATGAACTCCACCAGGTCTTCCGACCCCTCGCGGTCCGCGAGCACCCACTGCGTGTAGATGGTCAGATCGTATTGGCGCGCCGCCTGCGCGGTCGCCTGCGCCGACGCCGCCTGCACCCGCGCGCTGGATGCCTGACTGAAGGCGATCGACATCTCGCCACCCCACTTCGACGCCTCGAAGCCGCACCACGCGGTGATCACCGCGGTGATCGAGAGGAGGAGCACGGTGCTGATCTCGAGCAGCCCGTAGGTGCGGTCGTCGGCGGGAGCGGGCTTGTCTTCCATGCCGCTATCGTGCAGCTCCCGCGCGTGCGGGTCGTGGGGCGCTCACCCTCGCGGGGTGAGCGCCCCCGCCGACGCACGGTGCGCTGGCGCATCCTGGACGCATGAGGCGCACACACCGGCCGAAGACCCCGAGCGGCACACGACCGTGACCCTCGGCGACCTCTTCCCCGACGGGCTCTCCGCCTGGCAGATCGTGCTGGCGCTGCTGTCGGTGCTCGTCGGATGGCTGCTGTCGCGGTTCGCGCGCAAGGGTGTGCTCACGCTCGCCAAGCGCACCCCCGGGATCTCCGACACGGTCTCTCAGCTGGCAGCCCGACTCACGCAGTACGCCCTGCTCCTGGTCGGCATCGGGGTCGGTCTGGCGTTCCTCGGCGCGAACGTGCAACCGCTGCTCGCGATGACGGCCGTCGCCGTGGTCATCGTGATCCTGGTGCTGCGCGGCGTCGCGGACAACTTCGCCGCAGGAGTCCTGATCCAGTCCCGGCAGTCGGTGAAGATCGGCGAGGAGATCGCCGTCGACGGACCAGACGGCGTGATCCGCGGCACCGTGCAGGAGCTCAACGGTCGTTCCGTGGTCCTCACCACCGTCGACGGACGCACGGTGCACGTTCCCAACGCCGCGCTGCTCAGCGGGGTGCTCGTCAACGATTCCCGGCACGGTGCGCGTCGCAGCGCCGTGGACGTCAGGGTCGTCCGGTCGGACGGCGCCGACCTCGACGAGGTGATCCAGGTGATCACGACCGCGGCGAGCGCCGTCGACGGTGTGCACGCCCGCGAACACCCGGTCGTGCACGTCGTCTCGATCTCGCCTGACCGCTGGATGCTCGCTCTCCGGATCTGGCACCATCCTCTGCACGGCGCCGCCGTCGTCTCGGCCACCGTGCGTTCCGTCGCCGACGCGCTGGAGGCCGCAGAACTCACAGCGGTCGTCGTGCAGAGCCAGGGCCCGCCTCCGCTGGTCGCACCGGAGTCGTTCTGAGCCGCGCTCATCCGACCCCCGCGGGGCGACGGGAAACCGCCGTCCCGACGGCTACGCTGGCCGCGTGACCACCTCGCCGGCACCCCAGGGTGCGCCAGACCGCATGCTCTCCCCCAGCCTGCGCGTGCTCCTCGTGCTCGCGGCCTCCGTCGTGACGCTGGCCGGCGTGTACTTCGCGCGCGACCTGGTCGGACCGGTCGCGCTCGCGATCGTCATCGTGGTGATCTGCGAGCCCCTGCGCCGTCCCCTCGATCGCCGCGGCTGGCCGACGTGGGCGAGCACGACGAGCGTCATCGTGGTCGCCTATCTGATCCTCTTGGCCATGGGAGCGCTGCTCTGGCTCGCCGGCACGCAGTTCGCCCGCCTGATCGGCGATCTCGTCTCCGAGGGCGGCCTCGCGGACACCGCCGACCAGGTCGTCGCCTGGCTGCAGTCGCTCGGCCTCGATGAGGAGGCTTCGGATGCCGCGGCCTCCGTGCTCGACCCCACGACCCTGTTGGGCATCGTGCGAAGCGTCGGCGGCACGGTTCTCAGCGTCGCCACCGCGCTGTTCTTCGTCTGCGCATACATCATCTTCATGGCGGTGGACGCCGCGCGGTATCGTCAGGCGCCGGCCCTGTTCGGGGCCACGAAGGGCGTCGTGATCGCCCGCATCACGCATCTGAACGCGGGCATCCGCCGTTACTACATCGTGAACGCCACGTTCGGCGCGATCGTCGCGATCATCGACGGCCTCGCCCTGTGGTGGATGGGCGTGCCGGCTCCCGTGGTCTGGGCGATCCTCGCGTTCGTCACGAACTTCATCCCCAACATCGGCTTCGTCCTCGGACTCGTCCCCCCGGCGATCCTCGCCTTCGTGGTGGGAGGCTGGCCCCTCATGCTCGGCGTCGTCGCCGTGTACTGCGTCGTGAACGTGGTGCTGCAGGTGCTCGTGCAGCCGAAGTTCGTCAGCGACGCCGTCGACCTCAGCCTGACCCTGAGCTTCTTCTCCGTCATCTTCTGGACGTTCATCATCGGACCGCTCGGTGCGATCCTCTCCATCCCCCTCACTCTTCTCGTGCGCGCGCTCGTCCTGGAAGGCGATGCCGACCAGACCTGGGTGCGCTGGCTCTCGGGAGACCGCAGCGCCGTGCCTCCGCCCCCTGCGCCGACGCCCGCGCCCGCAGCTCGCGGTCGTCGACGGCGCCGCGCCGGCGCGTAAATCACCAGGGGGAGGTTCGGGACCAGACGTGGTCGCCGCGTCCGCTCCGGTGGGATCGTTGACCCGAGCGCGCTCGCCTGAGCGCCGGCGAAGGGAGGCGCTGTGCAACGACCACTCGCGGGTCTGACCCGGCGGAACCTCGTCACCGAGCTGACGGCGGGCGTCACTCTGCTCGCGATCGCGATCCCGCTGAACATCGGATATGCGCAGATCGCCGGCCTGCCGCCCACCGCCGGTCTCTACGCGCTGATCGTCCCCACCATCGTCTACGCCCTCGTCGTCTCGTCCCGGCAGTTGGTCGCCTCACCCGACGCCGCCGCAGCCGCGCTGGTCGCCTCCTCGATCGGCGGCCTCGCCGCCGCCGGCAGCGCGGACTACGCCACGCTCGCCCTCGCGCAGGCGATCATCTGCGGCGGCATGTTCGTGCTGCTCGCCGTGTTCAAGCTCGGCTTCCTGGCGAACTTCCTGTCGAAGCCGATCCTCGTCGGGTTCGTCGGAGGGCTGGCGCTCGACATCATGGTCAGCCAGGTGGCGAAGATGCTCGGCGTCACGATCGACTCCGGCAAGGAGTTCACCGGCAAGGTGGCCGACCTCGTCGGGGGGATCACGACGCTGAACGGGTGGGCCGTCCTGATCTCGGTCTGCTCCGTCGCGGTGCTGCTGCTCGGACGCGCGTTCCTGCGGTCCGTGCCCTGGGCGCTGATCGTCCTGATCGCGACGACGCTCGTCGTGGTCCTCACCGGTCTCGACCAGCGCGGCGTCGATGTCCTCGGCGAGGTCCCTGCCGGTCCTCCGGTGCTCACCTGGCCGATGATCGACTGGTCCCTCTGGCTGGCACTGGTGCCCTCTGCCATCGCCCTGACCCTCGTCACGACGGCCGAGGGTCTGCTGGTCTCGCGGTCGTACTCCGAGAAGCACGGGTACCCCTTCCACGCCAACCGCGACCTCTTCGCGTTCGGTGTCTCGAACATCGCCGCCGGCGCCCAGGGCAGCTTCGCGGTCGGCTCCTCGACCTCGCGCACCGCGGCCATGGATCAGGCGGGCTCGCGAACGCAGTTCCCCGCCCTGATCCTCGCCGCAGGCACCCTCCTGCTGCTCCTGTTCGGCACGGCGCTGCTGGCCGACATCCCCTCTCCCGCGATCGGGGCGATCGTCGGGGTCGCGATCATCCCGCTGCTCGGCATCCGCGACTTCGTGGATCTGTGGCGCAAGGATCGTTTCGAGTTCCTCATCGGGGCGACCTGTTTCCTCGTGACGCTGTTCATCGGGTCGATCCCCGGGATCCTGGTCGCGTTCGTGCTCGCACTCATCAACCTCGCCAAGCGGGCGTCGAACCCCGCCATCGACGTCCTCGAGTCCAGCGGCGACCCCGGCGAATCGCTGCTCGAAGACGCTCCCGCCGGAACCGTGACCGCGCCAGGCGTGATCGTCATCCGCCTCGCCGCGCCGCTGTTCTTCGCCAACGGCGCCGTGTTCTCGAGTGCCGTCAAGGAGGCCATCCGGTCGGCCGGAGAAGACGAGGTCCATCATCTCGTCATCGACATGGAAGCGGTGACCGACGTGGATGTGACCGGCGCTGAGTCCTTCGTCTCCCTCAAGGAGTGGCTCGCGAACCATGCGGTGTCGCTGTCCTTCAGCCGGGTCAGGCCGAACACGCTCCAGCGCCTCACGGCCCTCGGGCTGCTCTCGTCCGAGACGGTCTATGCCACCAACCGCGAAGCGATCGCACGCCTCGCCCCGTCGACGACGGAGCGGACGCCACAGGAGAAAGGCCGCTGATGGGCGCCGTCATAGGAGAGATCCTCCCGCTCGCGCTCGGGGTCGCGATCAGTCCGATCCCCGTCATAGCCGCGATCCTCATGCTGCTCTCGCCGAAAGCGCGCGTGACCAGCGTCGGCTTCCTGCTCGGCTGGGTCATCGGGATCGTAGCCGCCGTGACGGTCTTCACGCTGCTGTCGTCCGTGCTGCCGGAAGAGGATCCCGATGCCTCCCGGCCGATCCGGGGCGTGGTGCAGCTCGTGCTCGGCCTACTCCTGTTCCTCCTCGCGTTCGGGCAGTGGCGCAAGCGGCCGAAGGCGGGCGAGGACGCCGCGTTGCCGAAGTGGATGAGGGCGATCGACACCGTCACCTTCCCGGTGGCCCTCGGCCTGGGTTTCCTGCTCTCCGCCGTCAACCCAAAGAACCTCATCATGGCCGCCGGTGCGGGCACGGACATCGGCAGCGGAGCGCTCTCGGCCGGTTCGACGATCGTGGTCGTCGTCGTCTACACGCTCATCGCCGCGTCGACCGTTCTCGTGCCTGTGCTCGGATACCTGGTGGCGTCCAACCGCCTGCGCGGCCCGCTGGATGCCCTTCGCGGGTGGTTGGCGCAGGAGAACGCCGTGATCATGGCCGTCCTCCTGCTGGTCATCGGGGTCTCGATGATCGGCAAGGGCATCGGCAGCTTCTAGGCCGCAAGCGCTTCGAGCAGACGGAGGATCCGGCGATGGGCGAACTGATCCTCGACCTCGTCCCGGTCGCTCTCGGCGTCGTCCTCAGTCCCCTCGCGATCATGGCGCTCGTCGCGGTGCTGCTCTCCGGCCGCGCGCGCACGAACGGGATCGCCTACCTCCTAGGCTGGCTCCTCGGGCTGGGCGGCCTCCTGGCGTTCTTCCTGTGGCTGTTCCCGCAGCTCGCCATCCGCGAGCGGAACGAGCCGCCGCTGTGGGTTCCGGTCGTGCGCCTGCTCATCGGCGCGTTCCTGGTCTGCGCGGCGGTGTGGGTGTATCGCAAGGGCCGTGCTCACGTGGAGCGGATGGCGGCGGCCTCCTCGCCCCGCGACGTCGTGGCGGCATCTCCGCAACTGCCCGGCTGGCTGCATTCGGTGGAGTCCTTCCGGCCCGGTCGCACGTTCCTCCTCGGGGTGGGGCTGTTCGTGCTGAACCCGGTGGATGCGTCGTGCGCGATCCTCGCGGCGCTCGACATCTCCCAGTCGGACGTCGGGGGCACCGCGGGAGCAGTGGTGGCGATCGTGTTCGTCGTCGTCGGCACCCTGCCCGTCGCCGCGCCCGTGCTCTACGTCATCGTGCGCGGCGCTGAGGCGCAGCCGGCTCTCGACCGCGTGCGCACGTGGATCGCCGGCAACTCCCACGTGCTCAACGCGGCTCTGCTCCTCGTGATCGGAGCACTTCAGCTCGAGAAGGCCATCGCCGCCCTGCTGTGAACCGATGCGGCGCGCCATGGCGATCGACGGCGAGGAACACGCAGAGATCACCCGGATGAACGCGCCCCCGCACGGGTGCCCGGAGAGGCACGTCCCAGTACCGTGAAAATCCACGGGGCGTTGCACGACCCACGATCCGAAGGAGACGATGATGGCTCGCGACTTCCAGGGCAAGATCAACCTCGACGTGCGCGACTCCGTCGCCGATTGGGACGCGTTCCTCCCCACGCGACCTCCGCAGGGGGCGCCCAACGTCCTCGTGGTCCTGTACGACGACACGGGCATGGCCGCGTGGTCTCCGTACGGGGGTCGCATCAACATGCCGACGATGGATCGCCTCGCGCAGAACGGGCTCACCTACTCCCAGTGGCACACGACGGCGCTGTGCTCGCCGACGCGGTCGACCTTCCTGACCGGACGCAATCATCACCTGAACGGTTTCGCGACGATCTCGGAGTCGTCGACGGGCTTCCCCGGGTACAACTCCCACATTCCCGAGTCGAACGCCACGATGGCGCACGTGCTGCGCGATGCCGGCTGGTCGACGTTCTGGGTGGGCAAGAACCACAACGTGCCGATCGACGAGTGGACGGCCGGCGCGTCCAAGAAGCACTGGCCGCTGGCGCAGGGATACGACCGGTTCTACGGGTTCATCGGCGGCGAGACGAACAACTGGTACCCGTCGCTCGCCGAGGACAACCACTACATCGATCAGCCGTACCTTCCCGAGCAGGGATACCACCTCTCGAGGGATCTGGCCGACCAGGCGTTGACGATGATCCGCGACGTCAAGCAGACCGAGCCGGACAAGCCGTGGTACCTGTGGTTCTGTCCCGGCGCGAACCACGCTCCGCACCACGCGCCGCAGGAGTACATCGACAGGTACAAGGGCATGTTCGACGACGGCTACGAGGCCTACCGCGAGTGGGTGCTCGCCCGCATGATCGAGAAGGGCATCCTCCCCGAGGACACCGCGCTCACGGCCCTCAACCCCATGCCGGACGGCACGTTCTCTGCGTCCGACGAGGTGCGGCCGTGGGACTCCCTGACCGACGAGGAGAAGGGGATGTTCAGCCGGATGGCCGAGGTGTATGCCGGATTCAGCGAGTACACGGACTCGCAGGTCGGACGCATCGTGGACTATCTGGAGGAGTCAGGTCAGCTCGACAACACGCTGATCATCTACTGCGCCGACAACGGGGCATCGGGTGAGGGGAGCCCGAACGGATCGGTCAACGAGGGCAAGATCTTCGGCGGTTACCCGGACGACGAGGCGGAGAACCTGCGCCTGGTCGACAAGCTCGGCTCGCCCGACACGTACAACCACTACCCGACGGGGTGGGCTGCGGCGTTCTCGACCCCGTACAAGATGTTCAAGCGCTACACCTATCAGGGCGGGGTGTGCGATCCGCTGGTCATCCACTGGCCTGCCGGCATCAAGGCCCGCGGCGAGGTGCGGCACCAGTACCACCACTCGACCGACATCGTCCCCACGATCCTCGAGGCGTGCGGGGTGGAGTTCCCCGACGTCTACAACGGCGTCGAGCAGACCCCGCTGTCCGGCGTCTCGATGGCGTACTCGTTCGATGCCGCCCCCGACGCACCCACCGCGAAGAAGACCCAGTACTACGAGATGTTCGGTCAGCGCGGCATCTGGCACGACGGATGGAAGGCGGTGACGGTGCACGGCCCCATCAGCGGCAAGGGGAACTTCGACGACGACGAGTGGGAGCTCTACCACACCGACGTCGACCGGGCGGAGTCCACGAACCTCGCGGTGGAGCAGCCGGAGAAGGTCGAGGAGCTCAAGGCGCTGTGGATGGAGGAGGCGAAGGTCAACGACGTGCTGCCCCTCAACGATCTGCAGATCATCGGGAATCCGAAGGACTTCGAGACGTTCGTCGCGATGGAGTTCCACCAGCCGGCTCCCCCATCAGGGCGGTTCGTGTACTACCCCGGCACGAGCGAGGTGCCGGAGCGGTCCGCCGCGAACACGCACGGCGTCTCGTACAAGATCGCCGCCGAGGTCGAGTTCACCTCCGACACGCAGGGAGTGATCTTCGCGCACGGGTCCCGCTTCGGCGGCCACGCACTCGTGATCAAGGACGGACAGGTCCACTACGTGTACAACTTCCTCGGCATCCCGCCGGAGGACCGGGTCTCCGCGCCGGCGCCGACCTCCGGGAAGCACATCATCGGGGTCGAGTTCACCAAGGAGAGCATGGGTGAGCATCGCGAGGGCGTGGGGCCGGTGAAGCTGTACATCGACGACCAGGTCGTCGGCGAGAAGCAGATCCGCACGGTGCTGGGTCACTTCTCGCTCTGCGGCGAGGGCCTGACGATCGGCCGGGACAGCGCGGATCCGGTGTCGTCCCTGTACGGCTACGGATTCGACTTCGCCGGCGGCGAGATCACCAAGGTCGTCTTCGACATCGCAGACGACGCCTACCTCGACCTGGAGGCCCACCTCGCGGCGGCGATGGCCCGCGACTGATGCGAAGGATCGGCGGCCGCGCGCATCACTCGATCCCGAGGGCGTGCGCGGCCGCCATGACCCCGTCGCGGTCGGAGACGCCGAGCTTGCGGTAGATGTTGCGCACGTGGGTCTTCACCGTGTTCGGAGAGATGAACTCCTGCTGGGCGATCTGACGCAGGGTCGAGTTGCGCGTCAGCGCTCGGAGCACGATCCGTTCGCGCTGGGTAAGCTCCTCGTCCACGAGCGCCCCCGCGGACGCGAGCCGATCCCTGACCGTGTCGGCGAAGTGCGTCCTCGTTCCTGACGTCGCTCGTGCTCCCAGCAGGCGCACCACCGCAGGATCGGCGTGGGCGAAGCGCCGGACGTGTTCCTCGGGCTCGGCGAGCGACAACGCCGTGGCCAGCGACTCCTGCGCTCTGACCGGATCGCCCCCGTGGACGTCGAGTGCGGCCTCGACCAACCACGCGTCCACCAGTGAGGCGGGCAGCAGGCACCGCGATGAGCCGTCGAGGACGGGGGCGAGGGTCTCGCGTGCCGACGCGTGGCGATGATCGTGCAACGCCGCGATCGCGCGGAGCACGAGGACGTCGCCGGTCGCACCGAGAGCGTGTTCGGCGTCGGCGATGAACCGGTCCCGCAGGGTGGGCTCGCCGAGCCGGTCGAAGGCGTGCACGGCGAATGTGCTCACCATCGCGTACCAGTGCAGCGGAAGCGGCATGTCGTCGCGCGGCGAGAGGTTGTCGAGGAGCGCGATCGCGGCGGCGCGCGGATCGTCGGCCCGCTCGTGCGTGAGCAGGACGACCAACCCTCGGAGCCCCCGCGCGATCGCCGGTTCGGAGCCGGAGTCGATGATCGCCGTGGCTTCGCGCAGCGTGCGGTCGGCGTCGACTGTCTGCAGCCGCTCGTAGGGAACCCAGGCGCGCCACACCCTGGTCACCTCGTAGAACGCGTCATCGGGAGTGCCGAGCTCGCACCAGCGGGCGTCCAACTGGGATGCGGAGTCGAGGACATCGCGCATCCGGCCGCGGAAGAGCGCGCTGGTGTTCAGGATCGCGGATGACTGCAGTTCCGCGGCGATCGCGCCGACCATGCGCGCCCGGTCCCCCGCGAAGCGGGCATAGCGTTCCGCGCGGTCGAGATGACCGACGTACAGCTCTCCCATGGCCGCTTGGAGGAACGCGTAGGTGTCGACCTGGGATTCGCCCGTGACCGCATCGAAAGCTGTCCCCAGCCTGTCGAGCGCGTCGACGATACCGCCCCGACGCACGGCCGTGTGCAGGTCGAGTCCCGCCTGCCACCGGCGCTGCACCGCGGAGCCGTTCCGATCGCGGGACGCTGCGAGCACCGCGGCCGCGGCCGACGCGTCACCGCGGGCGAGCTCGGCCGCGGCGACGAGCATCTGCACGGCGGGGTCGGAGCGCAACGGCGCGGGCATCGTCGCGATCGCCTCGATCACGCGCTCCGCGTGCCCGGTGAGGATCAGCTGCATGCCGCATCGACGCAGGATGACGGAGATGCATACGGGATCGGAGCTCAGCGTCGCATGACGCAGTGCGGGCAGGTGTTCCTCGTGCTTCGCGAACCACTCTGCAGCTTCTTTCTCGAGACGTTCGACGACCGTGTGCGCTCGTTCGGCGAGGCGACCGGCGAGGAACTCCCGCAGCAGCGGGTGGTAGTGGTACCAGACCGGTTCATCGCCGTGTCGGCTCATCAGCACGTGGAGGTGGGTGAGTCGCTCGACGAGCGCCGCGGCGGGGGCCCCGTCCGCGAGCACGGTGGCGAGCTCCAGAGTGAATGCGTCAGGCACCGATGTCACGACGAGGAAGTCGCGCAGTTCGTCGTCGAGGTCGGCGAAGACCTCCTCGAGGAAGTAGTCGACGACGGCGGGAGCGTCCCCACGGAGCGGGCGTTCGTCGGCGTGGTGCTCCGCGCGCGCGAGGAGCATGAGCCGGAGTCCGGCCGCCCACCCCTCAGTGCGCTGCAGGATCGCGCTGATCTCGCCCTGCGAGAGCCGATACCCGTTCGCTCGGTACAGCGAGCGCACCTCGGCGGGAGTGAATGCGAGGTCGTCGTTGTCGAGTTCGAGGGCGATTCCGGCGATGCGACGTCGCGCCACGGGGATCAAGGTCAACCGATATTCCGCAGTATGGCATCGCGCGCACAGAGCCTCAAGCATCAGGCGGAAGACGGATCAGACCGACCGCACCCCGCGTCGGCGAGCGAGGAACGACAGGAGCGAAGGCACCACCGCGCCGAAGACCAGGGCGAGGCCGACGCCGAGAAGCGTCTCCAATGCCCGCTCGAGGAACCGCGCCCCCGGTGGTGCCGAGGACGTCACCAGGATCAGCGTGAGGGCGATGAAGGTCATGAAGCCCGGGGCGACGTACCAGCGGCTCTCCTGACTCGCGCACAGGGCGCCGACCACGACACCCGCGGCGATCCCCATCACGAGGTCGTCCGGTCGGACGACCGCGAAGGCGGCAGCGGCGAAGGCGCCGACGAGAACCGACACCGCGCGACCGATGCTGCGCGCGATGAGCTGCCCGCGCACGGGCCGCATCACGAGCAGCACCGCCGCCGTGGCCCAGCCGACGTGCTCGAGTCCGAGGACGAATCCGACCGCGGCCGCGATCGCGGCCGCCGCACCGAGAAGGATCCCGTAGACGAGCATCGCGCGACCTCGGGGAACGGGTGCTGCCGCGGGCGGCGGTTCATCGCGTTCCGGCCACGCGAGCGCCACCAGCCACGCGTACACCGACCCCACGAGCATGCTGGCGGCGAGTCCGATGGAGACGGCGGACCAGGGAAAACTCAGCCCGATGCCCACCATGGGCAGCGCCAGGATCAGCACCAGCTGCGCCACGCGTCCCCGAGCCGCGGTGACGGCCGCGAGCACCGCGGACGCGAACACCGCCACGACAGCGACGGCGGGAACCGTCGCCAGCAGCGATCCGAGGAGCACGCCGGCGGCACTGAGCACGCCGACGAGAGGGATGACCGCGCGCCCACGCCGTCGCGGCGGGAGGCGGAACGCCGCCGCCGGCAGCACACCCGCGGCGAGCGCGAGCCCGGCCGTGGCGCTGAACGGAGCGACGATCATCGCGGGGAGGGCGAAGAGCAGACCGAGGCCGAACCGCGACCACTGCCAGGTCACGCCGCCGTGGTCATCCACCTCGGCCGCCCTGCCGACGCGGGCATCCGTGTGTCGAGCATGCGAGTCCCCCGTTTCCCCGATCACGACGCGGTCTCCGCTGATCGTGTTCGGGGCCAGCCTAGGCACCTCCCGGTCGGTCGTCAGCGGGCCTCATCGACTTCACCAGGGTGAACGGCGCCCTCCGATGTATCCGTCGGTGCGGCGGCAGCGGCGTCCATCCCGTCTCGCACGGAGCCGTGCACCCGGCCTGCAGACCGGAGCGAGGTGAACCACGGGGTGCGTTCGGCGACTGCGACCGCTGCCGACGGAAGCCCCGCGAGGTGCAGAGTCACCTCCTGCGCGGCGAGCTCCCTGTCGAGCTCCGCGAGCGCGTCGAGCACCGTGATCGTCATGACCTCCTGCTGCTCGAGCCCGAGCACCACGGCGCGGGTCGGCTCCTCCGCTCCCCCGACGATCTCGAGGATCCTGCGTTCGTTGGCCTGGGCGTTGGCGGTGTACAGACCGCGGTCGAGCTCGACCCCGAGCACGCCCCGCCCCTGCCCCACCACCCGCACCTTGGGCACGTTCAGCTCTCGCAGCACCAGGACGAGTGTGACCACGACGCCGACCGCAACAGCCGGGAGCAGCCCCGCCGTGAGTCCGATGATCGCGACGGAGAGCGCGATCCAGAAGTCGACCCGGCTGATGCGTGCCCAACGGACGAGCTCGGGGATGTTGATGAGCCCGGCGACCGCGACGAACACCATCGCTGCCAGGGTCGCCTCCGGCATCAGACTCAGGACCGGTCCCAGGAACAGGGCGACGAGGATCGCGAGGACGACCGTGGCGACGGTCGCGAGTTGGGATCGCGCACCCGCGCTCTGGTTGACCGCGCTCTGCGAGAACCCGCCCGCCGCGGGCATCGCGCCGAAGAAGGCGCCGACCCCGTTCGCCGCGCCGGTGGCGAACAGCTCCTGGTCGCTGTCGATCTGAGGCTCGGATGCGGTGCGGAGGCTCCGCGCGACAGCCGCGGACTCCAGGAAGGCCATGACCGCGATCGCGAGCGCGCCCGGAACCAGTGCCGTCGCCTGGGCGAAGTCGGGCACTCCGGGGAGCGGCAGCCCCCCGGGCACGGGGGCGATGAGGTTCACGCCGAGGTGGTCGATGCCGGCGAGCCACACGAGGAGGATGCCCCCGACCACGACCACGAGAGTGCCGGGCACCCGCGGCGCCACTTTCTTGAGGAGCACCAGCACCGCGATCGACCCGACCGACAGCGCGACCGTGGGCCAGTTCAGGCTGTCGAGCGCCTGGCCGACCGCGACGAGCGACCGGAAGAACCCGTGGCCGGAGAAGTCGAAGCTCTCCCCCAGGAGCTTCGGCAGCTGTCCCACCGCGACGGTCGCCCCGACGCCGATCTTGAGGCCGAGCACCGTGGCGCCGCTGATGTTCTCGACGAGCGAGCCCAGTCGACACAACCGTGCGAGGAGCAGCACCACCCCGACCAGCAGGGTCAGCGTCATCACGGAGCCCATCGCATCGTCGGCACCGGCGGCCACTCCCGCTGACACCAGGGTCGTGGCCGTGAGCGTCGCGATCGTCGACGTCGTCGAGACGCTCATCGCCCTGCTCCCGCCGAGGAACGCGTAGACGATCATGGGCAGGATGCATGTGTACAACCCGACCTGCACCGGCAGGTTCGCGATCGTCGCGTAGGCCATCGCCTGCGGGATCACCACAGCACCGGCCGACAGCCCGGCGACCAGGTCGCGCGTGATCCACCGACGCTGGTATCCCTCGAGCGTGCTGAAAAGCCACGGTGGTCGGCTCACAGTGCTCACCTGCCTTCCGGGCTGCTCGATGGCCCCGAGCGTACTGCGGCCGCACCACCAAGCACGCGATCTCTCACCCCGTGCGGGTGGTGTCCTGCCGCTCCTCCAATAAGTTGTGCACAATACACATGTGTGCAATGCTTCTCACATGGCCATGACCGACGAGATGGTGTGCTTCTCCCTCTATTCCGCCACTCGTGCCACCACGCAGGCGTACCGGGCACTCCTCGCCCCCTGGGGCCTGACGTATCCGCAATACCTGGTGCTCGCGGCACTGTGGCTCGACGGAGAGCAGACGATCGGCTCCCTCGGCGAGGTGATGCGCCTCGACTCCGGCACGCTGTCGCCCCTCGTCCGTCGCCTCGAACAGGCGGGGCTCCTCTCCCGCACGCGCAGCGCCGCAGACGAGCGGGTCGTGACCGTGCAGCTCACACCGCGCGGTCAGGAGCTGCGAGCCGAGGTCGCCCCCATCCATGCCGTCGTCGCCGAGGCCGCCGGCCTTCACGACGACGAGCATCGCCGCGCTCTCATCTCCGAGTTGCACGACATCACGCAACGACTCCAGCGCGTGAGCGCCGGCATCGCCTCGTCCGCCCGCGCCGACGACACTCCCTGAACTCGCATCGAAAGAACGGAAACCTCATGCGCGCACTCATCCATCCGACGTTCGGTGATCCCGAGCAGGTCCTCCAGCTCGAGGAGCGCCCGATACCCGCGCCGGGTGCCGGCCAGGTGCGTGTCCGGACGCTGCTCTCCCCGATCCACAACCACGACCTGTGGACGGTCCGCGGAACGTACGGCTTCACCCCGGAACTGCCCGCCGCGTCCGGCACCGAGGCGCTCGGCGTCGTCGACGCTCTCGGCGACGGAGTCGAGCACCTCGCCGTCGGTCAGCGCGTGGCGACCGGAGGCACGTTCGGCGCGTGGGCGGAGTACTTCCTCGCAGACGCCGCCGGCCTGATACCCGTTCCCGATTCCCTCCCGGACGAGAGCGCGGCCCAGCTCGTGTCGATGCCGTTCAGCACGATCACCCTGCTGCGCTTCCTCGACGTGCGGCCGGGCGAGTGGATCGTGCAGAACGCGGCGAACGGCGCCGTCGGGCGCATGCTCGCCCAGCTGGGCGCGGCACGCGGCGTCCGGGTCCTCGGCCTCGTCCGACGGACCGCGGGCGTCGACGAGCTTCGCGCACAGGGCGTCAGCGATGTCGTCGCCACGGATCACGACGACTGGCGCGAGCAGGTCGCCGCTCTCACCGGCGGAGCACCGATCATGGCGGGCGTCGACTCCGTCGGCGGCTCCTCCGCAGGAGACGTGCTCTCCCTGCTCGCGGAGGGCGGCACACTCGTCGCCTTCGGGGCCATGGACTCCCCCACGATGGAGATCGCGTCCTCCGACGTCATCTTCAAGCAGGCGACCGTGAAGGGGTTCTGGGGCAGCAAGGTCATCCCCCAGCTCGAGCCCGCCGTCCGCAGCGAACTCTTCGGCGAACTGTTCCAGCGGATCGGCGACGGCACGCTGACCCTTCCGGTCGCCGCGACCTTCGACGCAGCCGACATCCGAGCCGCCGTGCAGGCGAGCAACGCCCCAGGGCGCGTGGGCAAGGTCCTGCTGCGGTTCTGATCCCCCTCACGACATCGGGGTTACCGATGTCCGTCGACCGGAGCAGAGTGTGCACATGGAGATCACACTCACACAGCCCGAGGGGCTCGTCGTCAGCCCTGCGTTCAGTCACGTCGCCGTCGTGCCGCCGGGAGCGACCACGATCTACGTCGGCGGCCAGAACGGGGTCGACGCCAGCGGTGCCGTCGTCTCCGCGGATGCCGGAGAACAGTCGCTCCGTGCCGTGGAGAACGCGCGCATCGCGCTGGAAGCCGCCGGCGCAGGACTCGACGACGTCATCAGCTGGACCGTCCTGATCCACCAGGATGCCGACCTGCGTGCCGCATACGGCGCCGTCGGCGCGAGACTCGCACGAGACGGCGCACCGCCCCTGGTCACGGCGGCGCTCGTGGCTGGTCTGGGAGTACCGGGGGCGCTCATCGAGGTGAGTGCCGTGGCCGCGGTGATCCGCGGGTGAGCCGAGCCGGTCGAGCTCACCGCCGCGGGCCGCCCCGATCGCTCAGATCCTCCCGCGCACGGGTGTCCGCTCGACGTCAGCCGCTGCGTCCGGCATCGTCATCTCCGCGCGCACGCCCAGCAGACGCACCTCCCGCTCGGCGTCGAGAGCGCTGGCGAGCGCGAGTGCCGCGGCCACGAACTCGTCCCGGTCGACGGTGGGGGCCGGCAGCTTCCGGCCCGACGTCTTGGTCTCGAAGGGCGCGTAGCGGACTTTGAGGTGCGCGCGGACGACGGTCCGGCCCTCCGTGGCGCAGTCGTCGAAAGCCTGGCCGGCGAGCTCCCGGACCGCGGACTCGACCTGCTCCGGTGTGGTGAGGTTCTCCTGGTATGTCATCTCACGGCTGTGGCTGCGCGCGACCCAGGGCGTGTCGTCGACGACGCGCGGCCCCAGGCCGGATCCGAGCCCGTGATACCAGACGCCCATGCGCGGTCCGAACTCCGCGATGAGGGTCTGCTCGTCCGCATCGGCGAGGTCGCGAACCGTGGCGATCCCATGCGCGGCCAGACGCTTCTGCACCTTCGAGCCGATGCCCCACAGGTCGCGGGTCGGCTTGGTACCCATCACCTCGAACCAGTTCTCCGCTGTGAGCCGGAAGATCCCGCCCGGCTTGCCGAACTCTGTCGCGATCTTGGCGCGCACCTTGTTGTCGCCGATGCCGACCGAGCAGTGCAGTTCCGTCGCATCGAGGACAGCGGCCTGCGCGGCGCGCGCGACCCCTTCCGGATCGTCGGTGGAGACGCCGAGGAAGCACTCGTCCCAACCGAGGATCTCGACCACGACATCGGGCAGGGCACGCAGCGCTGCCATCACCTCTCCGGAGGCGATCCCGTACGCCTCATGGTCCACGGGAAGGAACACCGCATCCTCCGGGGCCTTCCTGGCGGCGATCTTGAGCGGCATGCCTGACCCGATGCCGAATGCCCGCGCCTCGTAGGATGCGGTCGACACGACGGCGCGCTCGGTGGGGTCGCCACGGCCCCCGACGATCACAGGTCGCCCGTCGAGCTCCGGCCTTCGGAGCACCTCGACGGCGGCGATGAACTGATCCATGTCCACGTGCAGCACCCAGTCGGCCATGCATCGAGTGTGACGGGTGCCGGCGCGGCTGTCACCCCGTGGTCGGGACGGTCCTCAGCCGGCGGCGACCCCGATGGCCGTCACGACGACCGCGAGCAGCGGGAGCGTCCCCTGCATGGCGGCCGCACGGACCTTCGTCCGATCCGAGAGCACCAGCACGAGCGCAGCGGCGAGCATCATGGCGGTGCCGGCGAACACCAGGGTCAGCCCGACCGTCTGCGCGCCGACGATGACGAGGCCGATGCCGAGCAGGGTCGTCAGCGCCAGGAAGAGGTTGTAGAAGCCCTGGTTGAAGGCGAGCTGCTTCATCGTGACGGCGTCCGCCTCGCTGGCCACGCCGAAGATCTTCCTCGTCTCCGGCTCGGTCCACCGCAGCGACTCGAGCGCGAAGATGAAGACGTGGAACGCAGCGGCGGCTGCGGCGAGGACGAGTCCGACGATGAGCATGGCCTGATTCTCTCGTCCCCACGACCGCTCGGCAACCTGAGCTCGCAGACCCTCAGACGAGGAAGATCGGGAGGAGGCCGGGGTTGTGTGCGTGCACGAGCACGGCGAACACCACGGCGTCGAAGAGCAGGTGCACGGTGACGACGTAGGCGAGCGAATGCGTACGCAGGAAGATGTAGCCCTGGAGGAGCGCGAACGGGATCGTCAGCAGCGGTCCCCACTCGCGATAGCCCAGCTCCCAAAGGAACGACACGAAGACGATCGCCTGCAGCAGGTTGGCGATCAGGTCGGGGAAGTGACGGCGCAGGAGGGCGAACACCGTGCAGATGAAGAAGAGCTCGTCCCAGATGCCGACGGCCCCGACGCCGACGAAGAGCCGTGCGATGAGGTCAGGCGTGTCGACCACCGGCCAGTTCTGATAGACCCCGCTGGTGATGAAGTAGAACGGCAGGATCAGCCAGCCCAGCACGAGCACGGCCACGAGCCAGCCCCACTGCAGCCGCCCCCAGCGCCGATGCGTCCGCCATGGGAAGCCGATCGCACGGTCGCGGTAGACGAACCGGGAGATCAGATACGGCACCGCGACCGCCCCGCCCAGAGCCAGCGTGAACCGCAGCATCGCGAGGTTGTCGAGTTCGGCGGCGAGCGGGATGACGCTGACGATCAGCAGACCGACGGCGATCAGGGAGAGATCGCGGGTGAGCGAGGGCGGGCGATGCACGCCGATCACCGTCGCGGTCTCCCGACGCGCCCCCATGCTCACGACCTGATCCTGGGCCTCGCGGCCGCGCTCGATCAGCCACGACGCACCGATGCCGATGGCCAGCAGCGCCCACCCCAACCACGGGATCTCGAGCACGAAGAAGGCCGGGGCCGCGGCACACACGAGCAGTGCGGGCAGGATGCCCAGCTTCGTCATGGTGGCGCCCCGAACCTCGGTCACGGGCGCGCCCGGCGCCGATAGACCAGGTCGCGGATGTCTCGCCCCTTGGCGATGCCCTTGCGTTCGAAGGCCGTCATCACACGTCCGTCGAAGCGTTCGGCCCATTCCCCGTCGAAGGCGCGCTCGAACAGCGGCTCGGCGTCGAGCACCTCGCGCATCTGGAGTGCATAGTCCTCCCAGTCGGTCGCGAGTCGCAGCAGCCCGCCGTCGCGCAGTGCTCGCGCGGCGGTGTCGCCGAACCCGGCACGGACCAGGCGGCGCTTGGTGTGCTTCTTCTTGTGCCAGGGGTCGGGGAAGAAGATCCAGACCTCGCGCGCGGCGGCCTCCGGCAGGTACGACGACAGCACCTCTGGCGCGTTCGCCTCGACGACACGCAGGTTGCGGGCGCCCTCGCGGTCGGCGTCGAGCATGGTCCTGGCGAGACCCGCGCGGAACACCTCGACCGCGAGGAAGTCGTCATCGGGTCGGGAGGAGGCGGCCGCCACGATCGCGTGGCCCTGCCCCGAGCCGATCTCGACGTACAGGTCGGCTTCCCGGCCGTACTCGGCCACAGGGTCGAGGCGCGCTTCGGGGTGCACCGACGTCCAGGCGACGTCGCGGGGGACGTCGAGCAGGTAGTGCGGCCCGAGTTCGGCGAAGGCGCGTTCCTGAGCGTCGGACATCCGGCCGCTGCGGCGCACGAACGACACCGGTTCGTCACGGAAGGTACGGGGTTCGGGCATGATTCCAGGGTAGCCGCCGCCGTCGCCGGTCCTCGCTGCCTGACGCGGCGGACTCAGGTCGCGGGCGCGGTCACGAAGTCGATGAGCTCTTCCACCCGACCGAGCAGTGCCGGTTCGAGATCCCGGTAAGTGGTGACCTTCGACAGGATGTGCTGCCAGGCGCGTCCCGTGTCGCCCTGGGTCTCGTGGGGCCAGCCGAACGCCCGGCAGATCCCGGTCTTCCAATCGGTGCCCCGAGGGATCTCGGGCCACTTCTCGATACCGAGCGCGCGCGGGGTCACGCACTGCCAGACGTCGACGAACGGGTGCCCGACGATGCGGAGGTGCTTCCCGTGCGGGCCGCGTGCGATGGTCTGCGCGATCCGCGTCTCCTTCGATCCCGGCACGAGGTGATCCACCAGGACGCCGTAACGACGTGTCGCACTGGGGGGCTCGGCCGCCAGCAGCTCGTCGAGCAGGTCGACGCCCTGCAGGAACTCGACGACCACCCCCTCGACGCGCAGGTCGGCACCCCAGACCTTCTCGACGAGCTCGGCGTCGTGCTTGCCCTCGACGAGGATGCGACTGGGGAGGGCCACCCGTGCGCGCTGGTCGGAGACGACGAACGAGCCCGATGCCGTCCGCCGTGGTCCCTGTTCCTTCGCCGCGGGGACCACGAGTCGGACGGGGGCGCCGTCGATGAGGAAACCGCCTCCGAGAGGGAACAGCCGTCGGCGGCCGAGGCGATCCTCCAGTTCCACGGTGCCGCCCTGAACGCGGGTGACCGCACCGCAGAACCCGTCGTCGGCGACCTCCACGACCAGATCCGCTTCTGCGGCTACCTGCGCCACCTTCTTCGCACCGCGGTCGCGCCAGCCGGCTGCCAGTACATCGGAACCGTACATGTCGTCCATGCCTTCCAGCGTATGTGCCTCCGCTGACGGCGAACGGCGATCAGGGCCCTGGCGCTGTCGCGTGTCGTGCGGAGTGCATAGACTCGTGACATGGGGCTCGGCTGCCGGTCGGAGGGAACACGATGACGAAACGGTGGCTCGCGCTGGCCGCACTCGCACTGGCCGCCGCGATGGGGACGCTCTCCGCATCCGCCGCCTCCGCCACCGACCCGGTCACCCTCGATGCCGGGTTCGTCACCGATCAGGCCGACGTGCTCAGCGCCGATCAGGAGGCGACGGTCGAGGCGCGCCTGCAGGAGCTGACCGACAACTCCTCGGCCGACCTCTTCGTGGTGCTCGTCGACGACTTCACGAACCCGAGCGACAACGTCGAGTGGGCCGACACGGTGGCGGAGGCGAACAACCTCGGCACCGACCAGTACCTGCTCGCGGTCGCGGTCGACGGCCGCAACTACTACATCTCCGCTCCCGCCGACGGCCCGCTGAGCTTCGACCAGCTCGACGACATCGAGGAGAAGATGGTCCCCCTCGCCGCCGACGGCGACTGGGTCGGAGCCATCACCCTCGCCGCCGACGAGATCCAGGGCGACGGAGGCGCAGGGGCGATCCGCGCGGTCCTGATCGTCGTCGCGATCATCGCCGTCGGACTGCTCCTCTGGCTCATCATCGCGCTGGTGCGGCGGTCGCGGCGCAACGCCGAGATCCGCAGGCGCGGGGCGATGCCGGAGAAGCCCGATCCCGCCGACCCCTTCTCCACGCTCACCGACCAGCAGGTCGAGACGCAGGCACGACTCGCCCTCGTGCAGGCCGACGACGCGATCACGTCCAGCAAGGAGGAGCTCGGCTTCGCGGTCGCCCAGTTCGGAGAAGGCGCCACCGAGGAGTTCACCCGAGTCGTCGACGCGGCGAAGGCGAAGATCGCCGAGGCGTTCGATCTCCAGCAGAAGCTGGACGACGAGATCGAGGACACGATCCACGACCGACGCGCATGGCATATCCGGATGATCCAGATCGCCGCCGAGATCGACGACGTGCTGGACGACAACACCGAGGCGTTCGACGCGCTCCGCAAGCTCGAGCAGAACGCACCGCAGGAGCTCGAACGCGTACGGGGTGAGCGCGCGGCGCTCGATCCCGTGCTCGCGGCAGCCCCGCCCGCACTGGCCGCGCTGTCCGCGACCTACGCTCCTGACGCGCTCGCGACGATCGCGGACAACCCGGCGCAGGCGCAGGAGCGGGCTGCTCTGGCCGATCGCTCCATCGCCGCCGCGACTCAGTCGATCGCCGCCGGTCGATCCGGCGAAGCCGCCTTCGCGATCCGCACGGCAGAGCAGTCCGTCGCACAGGCCGCTCAGCTCGCGCAGGCCGTCACCACCCTCGGCAGCGAACTCGCCGGGATCGAGACTCAGGCGCAGGCACTCATCACCGAACTGCAGGGAGACCTCGCCGCCGCGCAACAGCTCCCGGACGCGGACGGCACGATCGCCGCCGCGGCGTCCACGACGGCCCGGCAGCTCCAACTCGCGCAGGCGGACCTCACAGGCTCTCCGCGCAACCCGCAGCGCGCGTTCGAGGCCCTCACGGCTGCGAACACCCAGATCGACGCCGCCATCGCCCGCGGTCGCGAGGGCGTCGAGCGCTCACGTCGCGTGCAGCAGATGCTCGAGCAGACGCTCGCGCAGGCCAACTCCGAGATCCGCGCGGCCCGCGAGTTCATCGAGACCCGCCGTGGCACGGTCGGGTCCACCGCTCGCACGCGCCTCGCGAGTGCCGAGGCGAGCCTCGCCCAGGCGGCGAACCTGCGCGCCACCGATCCGGAGGCCGCACTGTCCGAGGCGAACCGCGCCCTGGCCCTCGCCGGGCAGGCGACGTCGGCCGCGCAGTCCGACGTGCAGTCCTATCGCCCGAGCAGCGACGACGGGTGGGGCGGCCTCTTCGGCGGCTCGGGATCGTCGTCGGGCGGCTCGGGAATCGGCGGCGACATCCTCGGCGGCATCATCGGCGGCCTGCTCGCCGGCGGTGGCGGCGGATCATCGCGCCGGAGCGGCAGCAGCGGCTGGCGCTCCTCAGGGGGCGGCGGTTTCCGCAGCTCCGGCTTCGGCGGCGGCGGTTCGCGCGGCGGAGGCGGCCGCAGCGGTCGATCCGGAGGTAGACGCTTCTGATCCCCCACACAGACACATACGACAAGCTCTCGAAGACGCCCTCTGAAAGGAACCACGCATGACCAAGCAGTCCATCTTCGGACGTATCTCGACCCTCGTCCGCGCGAACATCAACTCTCTGCTGGACTCTGCGGAAGACCCGCAGAAGATGATCGACCAGCTGGTTCGCGACTACACGAACAGCATCGCCGACGCGGAGTCCGCGATCGCGGAGACCATCGGCAACCTGCGCCTGCTCGAGCGCGATCACGAAGAAGACGTCCAGGCGGCCACCGAGTGGGGCAACAAGGCTCTCGCCGCCAGCCGCAAGGCCGACGAGATGCGCGCCAGCGGCGACGCGGCGGACGCCGACAAGTTCGACAACCTCGCCAAGATCGCCCTGCAGCGCCAGATCAGCGCCGAGCGCGAGGCCACCGGTGCCGAGCCGCAGATCGCGGCGCAGACCGAGATCGTCGACAAGCTCAAGAGCGGCCTGAACGGCATGAAGGACAAGCTCGTCGAACTCAAGAACAAGCGCAGCGAGCTCCTCGCGCGCGCGAAGGTCGCCGAGGCGCAGACCAAGGTGCAGGACGCGGTCGGGTCGATCAACGTGCTCGACCCCACCAGCGAGCTGGGCCGGTTCGAGGACAAGGTCCGCCGCCAGGAGGCTATCGCGCAGGGCAAGATCGAGCTGGCGGCGTCCAGCCTCGACGCGCAGTTCGAGAGTCTGGAAGACCTCGGTGAGCTGACCGAGGTCGAGGCCCGTCTCGCCGAGCTCAAGTCCGGCGGCAGCGCTCCCCGTCAGGCCATCGAAGGCAACTGACACGATCAGCGGATGCCCCGGGCCACACGCTCGGGGCATCCGCGCTCTTCTTTCGGGAGGCACCATGGTGCGATTCCTCGTCATCCCGCAGTGGCAGGGCTCTCCGGCCCCGCGGGCGATGCTCCTCATCGACGGCGCCTCCGCGATCGCCGGTGATCTTCCCCGCGCGGCGACGACGATGCTGGAGGTGCCGGTCGAGGCCGGGGAATCCCTCGGCACCGGCGTGCGTCGCCTCAGCGCGCTGCTGCGCACGCGCGAACTCGTGCACGGACATATCCACGCCGACACCGTCGTCATCGGCGGCGACTGCAGCGTCACGGTGGCCGCTCTCGACGCCCTTCCCGGCGGCACGGACGATATCGCCGTCATCTGGTGCGACGCCCACGCCGACATGCACACGCCGGAGACCTCGCCCTCCGGCGCCTTCTCGGGCATGGCCCTGCGCGCCCTGCTCGGCGACGGCGAGGAGCAGCTCGTGCTCACCCCCGCGATCCCCCCCGAGCGCGTCGTCACGGTCGGGGTGCGCAACCTCGACGACGAGGAGATCCCGCAGCTCGACGCGCTGACGAACCTCTCGGTCGCCGACCTTGACCGACCCGATGCGCTGCTCGAGGCCGTGCGCGCGACCGGTGCCGCGCGCGTCTGGGTCCACATCGATGTGGACGTGCTCGATCCGCCGGAGTTCGCCGGGGTCTCCTCCGCGGTGCCCTTCGGCCTCTCCCCGGCGGCACTCGCCACGGCCATCCGGGCCCTCCGTGCGGAGATCCCGTTGGCGGGCGCGACGATCGCAGGTTTCGCTCCTCGGTCGCCCGCCGATGCCGTCGATGACCTCGGCGCCCTGCTGCGCCTGGTGGGGGCCGTGGCGTGAGCGCGCGCTCGGACTGGCGCCCGGCTGCCGACGAGGCGCTCGCCCGCGGGAGGCGGGCCGACCTTCGCATCCCGTCATTCCTGCTGCGGTCGCCGATCAGCCGCCTCGGCTATGCGTGGGGCACTGCCGTGGGGTGGGTGTGGGGCTCGCTGTGGAGCACCGGTCCCGTGGAGCGACGCGGAGGACTGTGGATCTTCCGGGGCATGCCGCAGTGGACGTTCAATCGCGGCGGCGTGTGCGTCGGCGGGTGCTTCCTGACCGGCGACGAGCGCCCGAGCGATGCCGTGCTCCGCCACGAAGCCGTGCACAAGGCGCAGTGGCTCCGCTACGGCTTCCTGATGCCCGTCCTGTATCTGTTCGCGGGGCGTGATCCGCTGCGCAACCGGTTCGAGATCGAAGCGGGTCTGGAAGACGGGAACTACGTTCAGCGCACGCGCTGACCGCGATCCGCGGCGCGACTCAGTGCGTGGCGGGCAGCAGACCGAAGCGCTCGGGCGCCTGGATGAGCGCCGGGGAGATCTCCAGCGACTTCGTGAGGTGCTCGACGATGTCGGCGGTGCCGAGGTAGCCGCCGAGCAGCGTGACATGCGTCTCGATCTCGTCGTCGCACATCATCTCGTCCGCCCAGGCGCAGGTCGCGCGGGCCAGCGCCTGCCCTGGTGCGCAGGAACGGCCGCTTCCCGGTGTCCCGGAGCGCTGTTCGCGGGCGAGCCAGGTGACGGTCATCCGGCGGGGCGCCTGGATCACTCCGATGTCGGCGACCTCGGGAACCTCGATGAAGATCCGCCCGGACGCGCACAGCGGCAGCGTCGTCAGGAACACCTCGAGTTCGGCGAGCGACTGCTCGTCGGCCGTCACCAGATGGTGCGCCCGCTGACGGGCCGCGCGGCGTTCGGCGCGCGTGCTGCGGGTCTCGAGGGAGGTGCTCATGATGCCTCCATCGTACACCAAGAGAAGGCTTGCCTAACCTTGCTCCTCTGAGGAGTGTCCGCCCGGGGCGCCGTCTTCACTCGGCTCGACGAGAACGGCCCTCAGTGCTGCGAGTTCCTCCTCGGTCATCCCGTTGGCGCGCAGGTACCCCGCGGCGGATCCCCATCGCTCATCGACCTCTTCGAGCAGACGGCGCATGACCGGCGCCGGCGACTGCGTCGCGAGGGCCACCGCGTTCACCGCTTCCGGGTGCTGGGTGCGCAGGTACTCGGCGATGCGCTGCGAGCGCTGGACGGGGAGCTGCGATTCGGTGAGCGCGTAGTCGGCGATCACCGCTTCCCTGTCGGCGCCCACCGCCGAGAGGGCGAGTGCCACCGTCACGCCCGTGCGGTCCTTGCCCACCGTGCAGTGCACCAGGGTCCGCTCCCCCGCCGCGATGATCCGGATCGCGTCGACGATACGATCGCCGCTCTCCTCGAGCAGGTGCAGATACAGCTCGTCGAGACTCGTGTCCGCCTCGAAGAAGGAGCGGACCGACCCGAGGAACAACGGGAGGTGCGTGGTGTCGGGACCCTCGATCTCGGTCGGCTCCGCCGCGACCTCCTCGCCGTCACGGAGGTCGACGATGTGCGCGACGTTCGCGCGCAGCAGCGCCGCTCCGCTCGTCGTCGCGCCGGAGAGTTGACCCGACCGCAGCAGGACACCGGAGCGGATGCGTCCGCCCGCCGCGGGGATACCTCCGACGTCGCGGACGTTCGTCACGCCCTCCACATCGAGGATCGTCATACCTCGGCCTTCGGCGCGCGCGCCGGGACCGGGTAGCGTCCCGCGATCACGACACGGTTGAACGCATTGATCGAGACGCACGCCCAGCTCAGCGCCGCATACTCCTTCTCGGTGAAGACGCTGCCGACCAGGTCGTAGACCTCGTCCGAGACCCCGTCCTCGGAGATGAACGTGAACGCCTCGGCGAGTTCGAGCGCCGCGCGCTCCCGCTCACTGAACACGCCGCTTTCGCGCCAGGTCGGGATCTGGGTGAGCGTGTCGGTGTCGATGCCTGCCGCGATGGCGCGATCCACGTGGATCCGCGCGCAATACGCGCATCCGTTGAGCTGGGAGCAATGGATCATGACGATCTCCTTGAGGCGATCGTCGATGCCGTTCGCGGCGCAGATCTGTCCGACCGTCCTGGAGAACGCATCGAGCGCCTGATAGGCGGCAGGCTCAGTCTTGGACAGGTGCACACGCGTCTCGCTCATGACTCCATGATATTCGCCGTCCGATCCCACGGGTCCGGACGTCGCGAGGACACGGAATGCAGAATGGCAACATGTGAACGCGTGAGATTCACATAAAGCCCACATGTTACGCAGAATAGATGAGCATTCTGCTCTCGCATTTCTCTCGCGTCGTCGCGAGGGCGCAGAATGTGGACGTGGCGATCGACAACAGCGAGTTCAGCTATCTTCCCGCACAGGCCGACGCACTCGGGGTCCCCCTCCCCGCGGTGGAGCGCCTGACTCTCTCCCTCGCCGACGGACGCACTCTGAGCGCACTCCGTTTCGGCACCGACACTCCGCACGTGACGCTGCTGCACGGCGCGGGGCTGAACGCCCACACCTGGGACACCACGGCCCTCGCCCTGGGCCAGCCGCTGCTCGCGATCGACCTCGCCGGTCATGGAGATTCCTCGTGGCGCGACGACCAGGACTACACGCCGCGCACCCTCGCGCGCGACGTGGCGGACGCCCTCGACGCCTGGTCGCTTCCCCCGCAGCTCGTCGTCGGACAATCGCTCGGCGGCCTCACGGGTGCGGCGCTCGCCGCGTCACGCCCCGACCTGGTGTCGGAGCTCGTGATCGTCGACATCACTCCGGGAATCGATGTCACCGCTGGCCCTGCCGCCCTCCGCGCGTTCTACGAGGGCCCCACCGACTTCGCGACTCGCGATGAGCTCGTCGACAAGGCGATGTCGCTCGGCTTCGGCGGCAGCCGCCCCGAGACCGAGCGCGGCGTCTTCCTCAACACGCGCGTGCGCCCCGACGGCCGCATCGAATGGAAGCATCACTTCGCCCATCTCGCCGCACAGTCCCTCGCCGCGCACGACCCCGGGTCCGCCGCGACCCCCTCCGCGCTGCATGAGACAGGGTGGGACGACCTGGCCGGGGTCGAGGCTCCCCTCACGCTGGTCCGCGCCGAACGCGGATTCGTGAGCGAATCGGATGCTGCCGAGCTGCAGCACCGTGTCCCCTCCGCGCGCCTGGTCACCCTGGAGGCGACGCACAACGTCCAGGAGACGGCGCCGGTCGCCCTGGCCGCGCTCATCGCCTCCGCGTCCGCTGCGCACGGAGTATGACGATTCGTTCCACACCCCACCCGCACCCCGCCACGCAACTCTAGGCTCGATCCAACGGCACACAGCATCTGCCGCACCGAGAGGAAACACCCCATGTTCCGACGCACCCGACGTCTCGCGCTGATATCCGCGCTCGCAGCCACCGCGGTGGTGCTCAGCGCCTGCGCAGGCTCCTCCGCGCCCCAGCCGTCGACGACCACGGGGGCGCCCGACCCGGACGCCACCCTGCACGTCGGCCTGGTCCTCGAGCCCACCAACCTCGACATCCGCCACACCAGCGGTGCCGCCCTCGAGCAGATCCTGATCGACAACATCTACGAGGGTCTGGTCAGCCGCACGCAGGAGAACGAGATCGAGGGCCGCCTCGCCTCCGACTACACGGTGTCCGACGACGGCCTGACGTACACGTTCACCCTGAACGACGGTGTCGCGTTCCACGACGGGACGGCGCTCACGTCGGCCGACGTCGTCTCCTCGTACGAGACGGTCCGCACCGACGCGACGGTGCAGGGCAACGCCGATTTCGCCTCGGTCGCATCGATCACCGCGCCGGATGCGACGACGGTCCAGATCGTCCTCACCGCTCCGAACCAGAACTTCCTGTTCGCGCTGACGGGGCCGGCCGGACTGGTCTTCAAGACCGGCGACACGACCGATCTCAAGTCGGCGGAGAACGGCACCGGGCCGTTCACGCTGACCCGGTGGAACAAAGGCAGCACCATCACCTTCGCGCGCAACGACGACTACTGGGGCGAGAAAGCAGGCGTCGCCCAGGTCGAGTTCCAGTACATCCCCGACTTCACGGCAGGCGTCAACGCCGCGCTCGCGGGTGACGTCGACGTGCTCACCGCGGTCGACCCCAACCTCGCGCCCCAGCTCGAGGATTCCGGCGACTTCGCACTCACGAAGGGCCGCACGACCGACAAGGCGACGCTCGCCTTCAACAACAAGAAGGCGCCGCTGGACGATGTCCGCGTACGCGAGGCGCTGCGACTGGCCATCGATCACGAGGCCCTCATCGAGGCGGTCGGCGCCGGGACGACCCTGTACGGACCGATCCCGGAGCTCGACCCCGGCTACGAAGACCTGTCGGATGTGATCTCGTACGACCCCGACAAGGCGAAGGAGCTGCTCGCCGAAGCCGGCCAGGAGGACCTGGACCTCACACTCACCATCCCGTCGTTCTACGGCACGACCGTGCCGAAGGTGCTGATCTCCGACTTCAAGAAGGTCGGCGTCTCCCTCGAGGTGAACTCGGTCGAGTTCCCGACCTGGCTGGAAGACGTGTACACCAACCACGACTACGACCTCAGCTTCGTGCTGCACGTCGAGCCGCGCGACTTCGGCAACTTCGCCAACCCCGACTACTACTTCGGCTACGACAACGCCGAGGTGCAGGAGCTGTACGCGCAGGCGCTCGCGGAGGTCGACCCGGACGAGTCCGCCGAACTCCTCGCGCAGGCCGCGCGCATCGTGTCGGAGGACCACGCGGCGGACTGGCTGTACAACGGCGAGACCATCACGGCGGTGAGTCCGATCGTCGCCGGCTTCCCTGAGGACTCGATCAACTCGCGCATCAACCTCGCCGGGGTCACCGTCTCCGCCGAGAAGTAACCGGCGACCACCTCCGTGATCCGCTACACGCTCGTCCGAGGAGCCCTGCTCATCGCAGGGCTCCTCGTGTCGAGCGTGCTCATCTTCCTCACTCTTCGGGTGTTCCCCGGCGACGTCGCCCAACTGATCGCCGGCACCCAGGCCTCTCCAGCAGAGGTCGACGCTCTCCGCGAGTCGCTCGGGCTGAACCGCCCGCTGTTCGCGCAGTACACCGACTGGATCGGCGGCATCTTCCGGGGCGACCTCGGCACGTCGCTCCTCTCCGGCGCGTCAGTCGGCGAGGAGTTGGTGCTCAAGGCCCAGGTCACCGTACCCCTCGGCATCATGTCGCTGCTCATCGCCGTGCTGATCGCCGTCCCGTTCGGCATCCTCGCCGCACTCCTCCGCGGACGTCGCGGCGGCACGGCGCTCAGTGTCGGCGCTCAGGCACTGGCCGCCGTGCCCGTCGTGTGGGCCGGCATGATGCTCATCGTCGTGTTCTCCGTGTGGCTGGGTTGGTTCCCGCCGCAGGGCTTTCCCCGCACCGGTTGGTCCACACCCTGGCAGGCCATCGAGTCCCTGCTGCTGCCGGCGCTGACGATCGGCATCGTGGAGGGGGCCATGCTCATGCGTTTCGTCCGCAGTGCGACCCTCCAGGCGGCCGGTCAGGACTTCGTCCGCACCGCCGCCGCGAAGGGACTCACCCGCACGCGTGCACTCATCCAGCACGGGATCCCCGCGGTCGGACTGTCGATCGTGACGGTGCTCGGGCTCCAGGTCGCCGGCATCATCGTGGGGTCGGTCGTGATCGAGCAGCTGTTCACCCTCCCCGGTATCGGCCGCATGCTGGTGGCGGACGTCGGAACCCGCGATCTCATCAAGGTGCAGAGCGAGCTCCTCGTGCTGACCGGTTTCGTGCTGATCGTCGGCTTCCTCGTCGACCTCCTGCACCGTGCGATCGACCCCCGTCAACGGGAGGCCGCATGACGCCGCGCTGGCTGGGCCGACTCTGGGGCACCTCGACAGGTCGCTTCGGTGTCATCGTCGTCGCCGTGATCGCACTCACCGCGGTCGTGGCGCTGTTCTGGACCCCGTTCGACCCGCAGTCCTCGGACATCGGCGACCGGTGGCTGCCGCCGGGCTGGCCGCACCTCCTCGGCACGGACGACACCGGCCGCGACATCCTGAGCCTGCTGATGGCCGGCGCCAGGACGACGGTCTTCGTGAGCGTCGGTGCGGGGATCGTCGCCACACTCGTCGGCATCGCGCTGGCGGCTCTCGGCGCCCTGACCGCACGATGGATCCGGGAGACCGTCGCGGTGCTCGTCGACATCCTGATCGCCTTCCCCGTCCTGCTGATCGCGATGATGATCTCCTCGGTGTGGGGCGGTTCGCTCTGGGTGGTGATCTGGGCTGTCGGCATCGGGTTCGGCGTGAACATCGCCCGCGTTACCAGGCCCGAACTGCGTCGGGTGCAGCAGAGCGACTTCGTGCTGGCCGCCCGCGCCGCGGGACTCACACCGTCGCAGAGCCTTGTGCGGCACCTGCTCCCCAACGTCGCTCCGGTGTTCATCGTGCAGCTGTCGTGGTCGATGGCCGTCGCCGTCCTCGCCGAAGCAGGCCTGTCGTACCTCGGTTTCGGCGCATCGGTGGCCGAACCGAGCTGGGGTCTGCTCCTCGCCGATCTGCAGCGTTACATCGGCGTGCATCCGCTGTCGGTGATCTGGCCGGGACTCGCCATCACGATCACGGTGCTCGCCCTCAACCTCCTCGGCGACGGGCTGCGTGAGGCGACCGACCCCACCCTGCGGCACCGCGCCGCCGAGATCCACACTCCGGGGGTGGTCGCATGAGTCTCTCCGTGCGGGATCTGGTGATCGAGATCGACGGGCGCCGCGTGGTGGACGGCATCTCCTTCGAGGTTCCGGACGGCGCGCGAATGGGCCTGATCGGCGAGTCCGGATCGGGCAAGTCGCTGACCGCCCTCGCCGTGCTGGGTCTGCTCCCCGACGGGGCGACCGCGAGCGGCAGCATCCGCTGGAACGGCATCGAACTCATCGGAATGCCCGACCGCGAGCTGGCGAAGCTGCGCGGCGACGACATCGGCATCGTGTTCCAGGAACCGCGCACCGCGCTGAATCCGATCCGCACCGTCGGCAGGCAGATCGCGGAGTCGATCCGCATCCACGAGGGTCTGGGCCGCAGAGAGGCCAGAGAGCGCGCGATCCGCGAGGCGGCGCGGGTGCGACTGCCCGATCCGGAGAACATCGTCGACAGGTATCCGCACCAGCTCTCCGGCGGCCAGCGGCAACGCGTCGCGATCGCGATGGCGCTCGCCTGCCGACCCAAGCTGTTGATCGCGGATGAGCCGACGACGGCGCTCGACGTCACGATCCAGGCCGAGATCCTGTCGCTGCTGCTCTCCCTCGTCGCCGACGAGGGCATGTCGCTGGTCTTCATCACGCACGATCTCGCGGTGCTGGCGCAGGTCGCGACAGAAGGTGTCGTGCTGGAACACGGCCGCGTGGTGGAGGCCGCCCCCGTCGCCACGCTCCTCTCGACGCCCGCGTCCCCGATCACGCAGGGTCTTCTCCGCGATGCGACGGCGACGTTGTGGCGGCCGGACGGCGGTGTCGCATGAGCCTGATCGAAGCCAGGGGACTGCGTCGGGACTTCTTCGTCCCGAAGCGCGCGGCGTTCGAACGCACGCGCACCCAGACCGCACTGGCCCCCACCGACCTCGATGTCGCGGAGGGCTCGTCGGTCGGCATCATCGGCGAGTCGGGATCAGGCAAATCGACCCTGGTCCGGCTTCTCCTCGGGCTGGATCGGCCGACCGCGGGCACGGTGTCGATCGACGGTCGACCCGTGGACGCGACAGCCTCGGCGAAGTCGCTGCACTGGCTGCGCCGCGAGACCGGACTGGTGTTCCAAGACCCGTATGCCTCGCTCGACCCTCGGATGACCGCAGGGCAGATCGTCCGGGAACCGCTGTGGGCGCTGGGCATCGACGGAGACCATCGTGCGCGGGTGCGCGAGGTCCTGGCGCAGGTCGGTCTCGAGTCCGACGCGGGCGACCGCTATCCGCATGAGTTCTCGGGCGGTCAGCGGCAGCGGATCGCCCTGGCTCGCGCGATCGTGCACCGGCCGCGCATCCTCGTCGGCGACGAGCCGCTGTCGGCCCTCGACGTGACGGTGCGGGCCCAGATCCTCGAGCTGCTGATCGAGCTGCGGAAGACGACCGACCTCACGCTCCTGCTCGTGTCGCACGACATCGGGGTGGTCCAGAACCTGTGCGACACGGTCGTCGTGATGAAAGACGGACACATCGTCGAGCGCGGCCTGACGCAGGACGTGCTCCTGCACCCGACTCAGGACTACACGAAAACGCTGCTCGCCGCGATCCCCGTCATCCCGGACCACTGAGGCCACCCGGCCGGTGTCAGCGTCGGGCGCCGAAGAGCGAACCCCGTCGTCTCCCTGTGGGTGTGAGCGCGCGTCGCATGTAGACGGTGCCGAGGTCGCGGCCGAACTTGTGCCCGACCCGCCCCATCCGCCCTGCCTCGACGAAACCGAGCTTCTCGTGCAGGCGGATCGACGCCTCGGCTCCGCGGTCGCTGATCACCGCGACCATCTCTCGGAGCCCGATCTGCTCGCACGCGTCGATGAGCGCCTGCAGCAGCACGGCGCCGAGGCCCTTGCCGCCTGCACCGGGCCCGAGGTAGATCGAGTCCTCCACCGTGTACTTGTAGGCGTTCTTGCCCGCCCATGGCTGTGCGAGCGCGTATCCGATCACCACGCCGGCCGGTGAGACCGCGACGAGGAACGGCAGTTGCAGCCGAGTGAGCAGCGCATACTTCTCGCGCCAGTACGGGATGCTGCTGCGCCGCTCGTCGAGCGTGACCGCCGAGTTGCTGACGAAGTGGTTGTAGATCTCCCGCACATGAGGAAGGTCGGCGGGCCGAGCGGCGCGGATCGTGTAGGAGAACACCTCCGGCGCGACATCAGGGCGCAGATGGCGCGGGAGGACGCGACGACGGTCCCCCGGTTCGAACTGCATGCGCTCAGCTTAGAGACGGAGGGGCTTCGCCTTCCACCCTCCAGTCGACCGCCGCGGCACCCTGCTCTTCGAGGAGGGTGTTCGCGCGGGAGAACGGGCGGGAGCCGAAGAAGCCCCGACTCGCCGAGAGCGGAGACGGATGCGCCGAGGCGATGACGGGCGTCGACCCGAGCATCGGCTGCAGATTCGCCGCGTCCCGCCCCCACAGCACGGCGACGAGCGGCTGATCACGCGCGACCAACGCGCGGATCGCGAGCTCGGTCACCTTCTCCCAGCCCCAACCGCGATGCGAGGCCGCAGCCCCTGGACGGACGGTGAGCACGCGATTCAGCAGCAGCACGCCCTGGTCGCTCCACGCCGTCAGGTCGCCATGCGGCGCGGGCGGGATCCCGAGGTCGCTCTCGCGTTCCTTGTAGATGTTCGCGAGACTGCGGGGCAGCGGGCGCACGTCGCGGTCGACCGCGAACGACAGACCGATCGGATGCCCCGGCGTGGGATACGGGTCCTGGCCCGTGATCAGCACCCGCACGTCGGACATCGGCCGCTGGAACGCCCTGAGCACGTTCTCCCCGGCGGGCAGGTAGCCGTGCCCCGCCTGCTGCTCGGCACGGAGCCGGTCACCGAGTGCGGAGATCACGTCCTGCACAGGAGCGAGCGCCTGTGCCCAGCCCGGATCGATCCGGCCATCCGCCGCGAGCTCGGCGAGTGATCGCGCCATCGTCAGTCGATGGATCGCACGCGCAGGGGGCCGCGCGCGAGCAGATGCTGGGCCGACTGGGCGACGGGTCGCATCGTGATCAGGTCGAGGTTCACGTGCCCGGGCGATTCGAGGGCGTAGGCGATCACGTCGGCGACATCGTCGGCGACGAGAGGTGCCTCGACTCCGGCGTACACCGCCTCCGCGGCCACGGAGTCCCCGCCGAGACGGTTCAGGGTGAACTCCTCGGTGTGGACCATGCCCGGCGCGACCTCGACGACGCGGATGGGCTCGCCGTTCAGCTCCTGACGTAGCACCCGCACGAGCATCGCCTCTGCAGCCTTCGCCGCGTTGTACCCGGCGCCACCTGCGTACGCCGACTGCGCGGCCGTCGAGGTGACGAAGATCGTGTCGGCATGACCGTCCGCCGACGCGGCCTTGCGCAGCAGCGGCAGCAGCCCCGCCACGAGCCTCTGGGTCGCGAGCACGTTCGCGTCGAACATCCACTGCCAGTCCTCGACCGCGGCGTCCTCGATGCGGTCGGTGCCGCGCGCTCCGCCGGCCACCTGCACGAGAGCATGGACGGGCCCCGACGCGGCGAGCTGCTCGACGAGAGCGTCGACGGCGGCGGAGTCGGTCAGATCGCATGCGATGGCGGAAGCCCCGGTGGCTGCGGCGAGGGCGGACAGCCGGTCCTCGCGTCGCGCGACACCGACGACGTCCCATCCACGCGCACGGAGCGCGCGCACCGTCGCCTCCCCGATGCCCGAGCTCGCACCTGTCACCACTGCACGTCTGTTCACCATGTCTCCACCGTACGATGTCCGCGGGTCTGCGCGGACAGACACCGCGCCTTCCCGCGAATCTCTCAGAACAGGGTGGCGGTGCGCGTGTGCACGAACCCGTCGGTCGGGCTGCCGGTCGACGTCACGGTGACCGACACCCCGGAGTGCAACGGCGTCGGGCCGAGGATGCCGAACGTCACGTGCGTCACTCCCTGCCCCGCGAGGCTTCCGGCGTAGGCGAGCGTGTACGTCACGGTGCCGTCGCCGTTGTCCGAGACGCCGGCGGCGGTCCAGGTCGGATCCGTGTTCGGGAGTGCGGGGACGGTGGGGCTCGAGCCGCCGGCGTTGGCGATCACGACGGGAGCGAGCGGTCCGGCGTCGGCGAGTGCGAACGTGACCGTGACGGTGCCGCTGGTGATGTCGGCGACCGGGAGCGATGCGGCCTGCGTGTCGTCGTTGCGGAGTTGCAGCGACGCACCGTAGTACTCGGGGTTCACCCACGTACCGCCCTGCATGGTCTCGATCACGAAGCGGCCAAGCGCGGCGGTCGAGGCCGCCGCCGCCGGGGTCGCGACGGCGACAGCGACGACAGGGAGCGACCACGCGGCACCGACGAGGACCGTCCGCCGCGCGATGCCCGGTCTCGACGCCTCGCTCCCGCTGGAGACGCTGGTCGGTTCCGACTCGGCAGTCATCTGACGTTCCCTCCTCGCTCCGACGTGCGCGGTCGTGAGCACTTGAGCCACACAGTACAGAAAACCCTCGCGACCCGATACCCGCACTGCGGCTGCCGCAACCGCGTGATTCCGGGCCTCAGCCGTGTTACGTCACATTTCCCGGGTGTTGTTGACAACGAGCGGAGTTCCGTACTCTCGCTTCAACGGCATCCGCCATCCGACCTTCCGACCTCCTGGGGGAACATCATGTCCGCACCCGAGTCCTGGCGCTTCGAGACCAAGCAGATCCACTCCGGTGCTGCCCCCGATCCTGTCACGAAGGCCCGCGCGACGCCGATCTACCAGACCACGTCGTACGTGTTCGACAGCGCCGACCACGCGGCGAACCTCTTCGCCCTCGCGGAGTTCGGCAACATCTACACGCGTATCCAGAACCCCACGCAGGACGTGCTGGAGCAGCGTCTCGCCGCGCTGGAAGGCGGCACCGGCGCCCTCGTCCTCGCCAGCGGCCAGGCGGCCTCGACCTTCGCGATCCTGAACATCGCACAGGCCGGCGACCACTTCGTCGCCTCGAGCTCCATCTACGGCGGCACCTACAACCTCTTCAAGTACACGCTCGCGAAGCTCGGCATCGAGGTCACGTTCGTCGAGAACCAGGATGACCCGGAAGAGTGGCGCCGCGCCGTCCGCCCGAACACCAAGCTGTTCTTCGCCGAGACGATCGGCAACCCGCAGATCAACATCCTCGACATCCGCACGGTCGCCGACATCGCGCACGACAGCGGCGTCCCACTCATCGTCGACAACACGATCGCGACCCCGTACCTGATCCGTCCGTTCGAGTTCGGCGCCGACATCGTCGTGCACTCGGTCACGAAGTTCCTCGGCGGCCACGGCACCACGATCGGCGGCGTCATCATCGACGGCGGGAAGTTCGAGTGGTCGAAGAACGTCGACCGGTTCCCCGGCCTCACTGTTCCCGACCCCTCGTACCACGGCGCGAGCTACACCGCCGCGGTCGGCGACCCGCTCGCCTACATCATCAAGGCCCGCGTGCAGCTGCTGCGCGACCTCGGTTCGGCCATCGCCCCGCAGAGCGCGTGGAACCTCATCCAGGGTGTCGAGACGCTCTCGCTGCGCATCGAGCGCCACGTGCAGAACGCCCAGGAGATCGCCGAGTGGCTCGACGGCCGCGACGACGTCGCGACCGTCAACTACTCCGGCCTGCCCTCCTCCCCCTGGTACGCCAAGGCCAACGAGTACGCGCCGAAGGGCGTCGGCGCGGTGCTGTCGTTCGAGCTGAAGGGCGGCGTCGAAGCCGGCCGCGAGTTCGTGAACAGCCTGTCGCTGTTCAGCCACCTCGCCAACATCGGCGACGTGCGCTCGCTCGTCATCCACCCCGCCTCGACCACGCACGCGCAGCTGACGCCGGAGCAGCAGCTCACGGCCGGAGTCACGCCCGGCCTCGTCCGCCTGTCGGTCGGCATCGAGAACATCGACGACCTCAAGGCCGACCTCGACCAGGCTCTCGCCGCGGCCCGCGCCGTGTCGGAGGCCGCTCGCGCCTGACCTGCACCGCCTCGACGATGCCCCGGACCGCACGGTCCGGGGCATCGTCATGTGCGGGATCATCGTGCGCCGCGCACAGCAGACCCGAAACCCGGGTCGTAACCTGCCGCCGTCGGGCATCCGGCCACGCGAGAATGGAAACATGGACTGGCAGACGACCTCCGAGGACACGGTGCCGTCGGCGCCTGTGACGGAGGCCGACGTGCGACTGCTCCGCGCCCGCCCGCCGGCGACGGGCGCATGGCGAGACGGCGACCCCGTCGGCGGCCGACGCTTCGCCGCGTTCGGCCCGTTCTCCACGGAGAGCGGCGCCGAACTGCCCGGCATCCGCATCGCCTACGAATCCTGGGGCGAACTCAACGCCGCCCGTGACAACGCGGTCCTCGTGCTCCATGCGCTCACCGGCGACAGTCACGTGCGTGGTGCTGCAGGCGCCGGCCACCCCACCGTCGGCTGGTGGGAGGACATCACCGGTCCCGGCGCGCCGCTCGACACCGATCGCTGGTTCGTGATCGCGCCGAACATGCTCGGAGGCTGCCAGGGCTCGACCGGCCCGGCCAGCGTCGCCCCCGACGGCTATGAATGGGCCTCCCGCTTCCCCTATCTGACCATCCGCGATCAGGTGGCGGCGCAGGTCCGGCTCGCCGACGCGCTCGGCATCGACAGCTGGGCGGCCGTCATCGGCGGTTCCATGGGCGGAATGCACGCCCTGGAGTGGGCGGTCACGCACCCCGACCGTGTGCGACGACTCGCGGTGCTCTCCTCACCCCCGGTCACGACAGCAGACCAGATCGCGCTGAACACGGTGCAGCTGGAGACCATCCGGATGGACCCGCGCTTCCAGGGCGGCGAGTACTACGACCTCGGCGACGGCGACGGCCCGCACCGCGGACTCGCCCTGGCACGGCGCATGGCACTGCTGAACTACCGCAGTCCGATCGAGCTGAACCAGCGCTTCCAGCGGTCCTGGCAGTCGGATGTCTCCCCGCTCGGTCATGGCGGACGCTTCGCGGTCGAGTCCTACCTCGACTTCCACGGCAACAAGTTCACACGTCGCTTCGACGCCAACAGCTACATCACTCTGGTCGAAGCCATGAACTCGCACGACGTCGGACGAGGGCGGGGCGGCGTCGAAGAGGCTCTGCGCGCGGTCACAGCGACCACCCTGGTGCTCGGCATCGACAGCGACCGTCTGTTCCCGGTGGACGGGCAGCAGCGCATCGCCCGCAGCATCCCGGACGTGATCGGCGGGGAGGCCGTGGTGCTCTCCAGCGACTTCGGCCACGACGGGTTCCTCATCGAGACGGACGCGGTCGGCGCGAACCTGCGGCGCCTGCTCGACAGCTGAACCCGAGGCAGGACGCCGGGGCGGCTCACCCGGCGATGAACCGCCACGGCAGGGTCCCGGCTTCGAGTCGTCCCTGCTCCCACGCGAAGACCTGTCCTGTCTCCGAGCCAAGCACCCGCGTCTGGAACAGCTGCACGGCCCCACCGGAAGACAGCGCGGACGGCGCGTCGGTGAACGCCGAGAGCTGGTGCAGGGTCACCCACGTCGGCGGGTACAGCGTCCACTCCCCTGCTCCGTGCCGGGCCAGCGCCTCCTGAGGACGGACCCAGGCGACCTCGGCCACTTCGTCGGCGGACGGCGAGACCTCGGCATCCGGTGCCTCCGCGAGGAAGAACCAGGTGCGGATCCGCGTCGGCGCCTCGAGGGGCGGCTGCCACTCGGAGAACACGGCGAGGTCGTCGACGTGGAGGCCGACCTCCTCGAAGGTCTCGCGGACCGCGGCGCGGCGTGCCTGTTCGACCTCACCGTCGCCCGGGTGCCGGTCCCCCTGCTCGACCTTGCCGCCGGGGAAGACCCACGCGCCGGCGAAGGATCCGCGTTCGGGGCGGCGCATGACGAGCACCTCGAAGCCGTCGTCCGCCGCACGCACGAGAACGGCGGTGCCGGCGAGGGGCAGGGAACGATCGGCGGTGCTCACCCCGTCACTCTATGACCCCACGGCTGCCATGCGACGGCGACCACGCAACGGCTACGACGCGACGAGCACCGGGGCCACGGCACGACGCCCTTCGACCCGATACGACAGCACAGCGATGAGCAGACCGGCCGCCGCGAGTGCCGCCCCGGTCCATGCGGGAGCCGTGAAGCCCCACCCTGCCGCGATGACCACACCCCCGAGGAACGCGCCGAGGCTGTTGCCGATGTTCAACGCCGAATGGTTCATCGCCGCCGCGATCGACTGGTTGTCCCCTGCGACGTCCATGAGCCGTGTCTGGATCGTCGGGCTCAGGATCGAAGAGACGAAGCCGACGACCAGCACCAGCAGGCCGAGGGTCACGATCCAGAACGAGAGCAGCGCGAGCAGTGCGAAGACGACACCCATCGCCGCGAGGCCGAAGAGCAACGTGCGTCGCAGGTCGATGTCGGCGAGGTGCCCTCCGACCAGGTTTCCCGCCGTCATCCCGAGGCCCATCAGGACGAGGACGATCGGCACCGCCCACTCCGGGGACCCGGCGACCTCGGTCACGAGCGGCGCGATGTAGCTGTAGACCGCGAAGAACCCGCCGAAGCCGATCGCACCGACCCCGAGCGTGAACCACACCTGAGGGATGCGGAACACGCGCAGCTCCTGGCGCATCGTACGACCGGGGTCCCCAGGATGCTCGGGCACGAACAGCGCGATGAACAGCGTCGCCAGCGCGAACACCAGAGCGACGACCGCGAAGGCCGCCCGCCACCCCCACTGCTGACCGAGGAACGTCCCCAACGGCACACCGACCACGTTCGCGACCGTCAGACCCGTGAGGATGAACGCGACGCCCTTCGCTCGCTTGCCCGGGCCCATGACATCGGCGGCGACGAGCGCACCGATCCCGAAATAGGCGCCGTGCGGAAGGCCAGCGAGGAACCGTGATGCGGCGACCAGTTCGAAGCTGGGCAGCACGACCGTGAGCGCGTTGAACACGGCGAGCGACAGGGCCAGCACGATCATCACCCGATGCCGCGGATAGCGCGCCACGAAGCCGGCGATGGTCGGCGCGCCCACCACGACGCCGAGCGCGTACAGCGAGATGAGCCACCCCGCCTGGCTCAGCGCTTCTTCCTGGCTGGTCGCCCAGAGCGCGGGCAGCAGATCTGCGGCGATGTTCGGCAGCAGACCCATGACCACGAACTCGGTCATGCCGATGCCGAAACTGCCGATGGCGAGAGAGAGGAGCGCCCACTTCGCCGCACCCCTCGATTCAGTCGAGGGATTCACCGGTACAGCTTAGCGGTCGCCTGAGTCCTCGATCGCCGCTTCGAGACGTTCGATCTTGGCGTCCAGCTCGCCGGAGTATCCGGGGCGGATATCGGCCTTGAGCACCAGCGAGACCCGCGAGCCGAACGGCATGACCGCCTCGGTCGCGCGCTTGACCACGTCCATGACCGTGTCCCAGTCCGGGCCCTCGATCTCGGTGAACATGCTCGTGGTGCGGTGCGGCAGTCCCGACTCGCGCACCACACGCACGGCGGCAGCGACAGCGTCGTGCACGGAGGCGTCGGTGCGCTCGGTCCCCTCGGCGGGGGCGCCGCTGGGGGCGACGGAGAAGGCGATCAGCATGGAATCACTCCTGGGGTTTCGACGGACGGATGGCGGGCACCCGCACGAGCGCGCGGATGCCCAGGACGAGCAGGACGAGCAGGAGCAGGTTGCGCACGGTCAGCACGGCCACCGCGAGAGCGTCCGCGCGCAGCAGCGCGTCGTAGCCGAGCGGATACACGAGGCACGTGAGCAGGCACAGCGCGAGCACGATGACCGCGGGCACGCGTGCCCTCGTCCGATCGAGGACGATCCACAGGATCAGCGGTGCGAGCAACCAGGTCTGGAACTGGGGCGAGCCGACCTTGTTCGTGACGATCAGCGTGACCACCAGAGTCAGGGCGAGCGGAGGGAACAGCCAGACGAACGCCGCACCGCGGACCGCCTTCACTGCGCCGATCCCGGTGATGACCACGACGGCGATCGCCATGACGGGTGTCAGGGCCGCAGCGACGGCATCGACGCCCGGTGCCGTGATCTGGAAGGTCAGGATCTCGAAGCTGTACTCGATGCGCGCGGCTCCTGCGACCGCCAGCCACAGGAAGGGCGTCGCCGCGACGGCTTCGATCTGCAGACCTCGTCCGGTCTGCTCTGTGAGGAAACCGAAGATCTCGGTGTCAGCGCCGAGCAGCAGCAGCACGACGGCGACCGCTGCCGTGACGACCACCGCGCCGAACAGCATCCGGAGCCTCGCACGGGCCGCGACCAGCGCGGCGACCACGAGCGCGCCTGGCCAGATCTTGATCCAGGCCCCGATCGTCAGCAACGCGGCGGCGATCGTCGGCCGGGAGACCAGCCACAGCCCGCCGATCACGGCGATCGGCACGGTGATCGCGTCGATCCGATAAAGCGCGATGGGTCCGAGCAGCAGCAGAGCGGCGCACCAGAACCACCCGGCCGCCCGCCGCGCGCGCGACGGAGACCGGCCGACCAGCACGGCGAACGCGATCCCGTCGAGCACCACGACCAGGACAGCCCAGCCCACCAGGTACGCACTCGAGACTCCGAGGAGCGGCACCAACGGCGCGGCGAGTCCCGCGGCCGCGAGCATGGGCACGAGGGCGAGCTGCGGATACACCCAGGTCTCGGTGACCCCGACGATCGACCCTCCGCCGAGCGCCGACGACGCCCAGGGTTCGTACACCAGGACCACGTCACCCATCGGCTGGCTCGGATACACCCAGCCCAGCGCCGCCGTGAGCACGTGCACGAGTACGAACGCCGACCACAGCGCGAGCACTCCGGGCGTCAGGCGGCGGTTCACTCCCAGACGTCCCTGATCGCGAGCGGGAGGGCTTCGGCGACGTCCATCGCGACGATCGGATGCCCGGGACCGCCGGCGATCACACCGGCGGCGATGCGCGCCGCGTGACCGTGGAGCCATGCCCCCGCGGCCGCGACCTCGGCGAACGGCGCCCCCGGATTCGCGGCGGTCACCGCACCGAGGACTCCGGCGAGCACATCCCCGGTTCCGGCGGTGGCCAGCCAGCCCGTCCCCGCCTCGACCGCGATCACCTCGGCGTCAGGAGCGGCGATCAGTGTGCGCGCCCCCTTGAGCAGCACGGTTCCGCCGATCTTCACCGCGACCTGGTGCGCGGCCTCGCTCCGCTCATCGCCATCCGTGTGCACGCGCAGCCGCTCCCGCAGCCGCGAGAACTCCCGCGCGTGGGGGGTGACGAGGAACGGCGCGCGGGCCCCCGGTGCAAGATCCAGGGCTCCCGCGTCGATGACGACGGGAGCCGCGCCGGCGAGGATCTCTCTGAGCGCGATGCTCTCGTCGTTCGTGCGCTGAGCGGGGTCGGTGCCGGAGCCGATGACCCAGGCGTCGACGCGCGAGTGTCCGGCATCGGCGCCGACGACCGTCTCCGGCCGGCGCGTGAGCACCCGATCCGCCACCCGCTCGTCGCCGACAAACCGCACGAAACCGGCGCCCGCACGCCAGGCGGCTTCGACGCCCAGCACCGCGGCCCCCGGATAGGCAGGCGATCCTGTGCGCAGGGCCACCACCCCGCGCGCGTACTTGTCGTCCTCCGGCGTCGGCGGACGGAAGTACCGCGCCGTATCGCTGCGTGACCACTCGCGCACCTCGACCATGGCTCCACGTTAGTGCGACGGCCCCTGGTGCGCGTGCGCGACGGTAGCGTCGAACCGTGAGTCTTCTCTTCTCCCCGTTGCACATCCGCTCCGTCACGTTCCGCAACCGTCTCTGGGTCTCTCCCATGTGCATGTACAGCGCCGTCGACGGCCTCGTGCAGGAATGGCACCACACGCACCTGTCCCAGTTCGCTTCGGGTGGCGCGGGTCTGATCATCGCGGAGGCGACCGCGGTCGTCCCGGAGGGAAGGATCTCCCTACGCGACGCCGGACTCTGGAACGACGACCAGCGGGATGCGTGGACGCCGATCGTGACGGCGATCCATGACCGCGGCGCGACCGCCGGCATCCAGCTCGCGCACGCCGGACGGAAGGCCTCGACGTGGTGGCCCTGGGCGCAGGCGCGCGGGTCGGTCCCCTCCGCAGACGGCGGATGGACGACGACCGCGCCCTCCGCGATCGCCTTCGAGGGGTTCGCCGTGCCCGCGGCCCTCGACCTCGAGGGCATCGACCGCGTGGTCGAGGCCTTCGCCGCGTCCGCGCGCCGCGCCGTCGATGCCGGCTTCGACGTCCTGGAGATCCACGGCGCGCACGGCTACCTCCTGCACCAGTTCCTGTCGCCGCTGTCGAACCTCCGCGACGACGAGTACGGCGGCTCCCTCGAGAATCGGGCGCGGCTGCTGCTGCGCGTCGTGGACGCCGTCCGCGATATCGCGGGTGACGGCGTCCCGCTCTTCGTCCGCATCTCGGCGACCGATCACGCGGACGGCGGGTTCACAGCCGAGGAGGCGACCGTCGTCGGGGACTGGGCGACAGCACACGGCGCCGACCTGATCGACGTGTCCAGCGGCGGCCTCGTGGCGCACCAGCGGATCGACGTCTTCCCCGGCTACCAGGTGCCCCTCGCCGAGACCGTGCGCCGGGGCGGACGCATCCCGGTCTCGGCCGTCGGACTCATCACCGCGGCCGCACAGGCGGAGCAGGTGCTCGCCGATGGTGCGGCCGACGCGATCTTCGCGGGCAGGGAGTGGCTGCGCGACCCGCACTTCGCCCTGCGCGCTGCGCACGAGCTGGGCGCAGCGATCTCCTGGCCCCCGCAGTACGAACGCGCACGCTGGCGCTGACCACGCGATCATGACGATGGCCGCCGGACCCGTCCGGGTCGGCGGCCATCGTCATCGGATCAGCGCCCGCGGAACCGCCGGGTCGCGTCCTGCACCTCTCCGACCAGCTCCTCCAGGATGTCCTCCAGGAACAGCACCGCGGTGGTGTCGCCCCTTGCGTTGCGCACCTTGGCCAGGTGCCGTCCGGCGCGGCGCATGACCGCGAGCGCGTCCTCCAGGTCGGTGTCCTCCTGCACGGGCACCATGTGATGGATGCGCTTCGCCGGGAGGGGTTCGACCATCTTGGTCTCCGCGTCGGGTCCCTCGGAGGCGCGAAGGATGTCCTTCAGGTGCACGTAGCCGATCGGCACCTCGGCGTCGTCGACGATCACATAGCGGGAGAACCCGTAGCGCGCGACGGCCTTCTCGATGTCCTCAGGGGTGGTCGATTGCGGAAGCGTCACCAGGTCGCTCAGGGGCACAGCGACGTCACGCGCCTTCTTGTCCGTGAACTCGACGGCCGCTGTGACGGTGCCCGCCGCATCCATCAGCACGCCTTCGCGCCGCGACTGGCTGACGATGGTCGCCACCTCGTCGAGTGTGAAGGTCGATGCGGCCTCGTTCTTCGGCTCGACGCGGAAGAGGCGCAGCACGCCGTTCGCCGCCGCGTTGAGCACCCAGATCACCGGCATGAACACCTTCGACACCCAGACCAGCGGTGGGGCCAGGAGCAGCACGGCACGGTCGGGCACCGAGAACGCCAGGTTCTTCGGCACCATCTCGCCGAACACCACGTGCAGGAACGACACGACCAGCAGGGCGATCGTGAACGAGACCGCATCCACCGCGCCGTCCGGCCATCCGAGCGCGTGCAGCGGCACGGCCAGCAGGTGGTGGATGGCCGGTTCCGACACGTTCAGGATCAGCAGCGAGCAGATCGTGATGCCGAGCTGCGATGTCGCGAGCATGAGCGTCGCGTGCTCCATCGCGTACAGCGCGGTCTTGGCGGCGCGCGACCCCTGCTCCGCACGCGGTTCGATCTGCGACCGTCGCGCGGAGATGACGGCGAACTCGCCGCCGACGAAGAACGCGTTCGCGACCAGCAGCACCACGAGCCAGGCGAGTCCTCCCCAATCGCTCATCGGGTGGCCTCCTCTTCGGCGTCGACCGGTCTCGGCACGTAGCGGACACGATCGACGCGTCGGCCGTCCATGCGGACGACCTGCAGGGTGCCGCTGTCCAGGGGCACCTCATCGCCGACGGACGGCACACGCTCGAGCACGCTCATGACGTAGCCGCCGACGGTGTCGTACACCTCGCCCTCCGGCACCTCGACGCCCGCGCGTCGGCGGACCTCATCAGGTCGGAGCTCACCGGGGAACGTGATGCCCTCTCGGTTGCGGATGACGCCGGCCCTCGTGCGGTCGTGCTCGTCGGCGACCTCGCCGACCAGTTCTTCCACGAGGTCTTCCAGCGTCACGAGTCCCGCCGTGCCGCCGTACTCGTCGACGACGACGGCGAGCTGATATCCGCGCGCACGCAACTCGGCGATCAGGGCGTCGACGTGCACGGTCTCGGGCACACGCAGGGGTTCGGTCGACAGCGCGCCGACCGGGACCTCGGCCCGACGGTCGCGGGGCACCGAGATCGCCGCCTTCAGATGCACCACGCCCGTGATGTCGTCCAGGTCGTCGTCGTAGACGGGGAAACGGCTGTGGCCGGTGCGGCGGGCGAGCTGGATGACGTCGTCGACCGAGTCGCCCGCGGCGATCGCGTGCATGCTCGGGCGGGCCGTCATCACGTCGGCGGCCGTGAGCCGGGAGAAGGTCAGCGTGCGGTCGAGCAGCGTCGCGGTGTCGGCCTCGAGCAGACCGGCGCTGGCGGAGCGTCGCACGAGCGACGACAGCTCCTCGGCACTACGGGCGCCGGAGAGCTCCTCCTTCGGTTCGATCCCCATGCTGCGCAGCACGCCGTTGGCACTGCCGTTGAGCACCACGACGGCAGGCTTGAAGATCGTGGTGAACGCGGTCTGGAACGGGACGACGAGCTTGGCGGTGGCCAGGGGCAGCGCGAGCGCGAAGTTCTTCGGGACGAGTTCTCCCAGGATCATCGACAGCACGGTCGCGACGAGCATCGCGACGACGGTGGCGATCGGGGCGACGGCGGCTTCGGGGATGCTCCAGGCGACGAGCGTCGGCCGCAGCAGGTTCGACAGCGCAGGCTCCATCGTGTAACCGGTGAGGAGCGTGGTCAGGGTGATGCCGAGCTGCGCCGCAGACAGATACGTCGATGTGTGCTTGAGCGCGCTGATCGTGAGCGAGAGCCGGGATTCGCCTCGAGCCTGACGCGCCTCCAGATCGGCGCGGTCGAGGTTGACCAGCGCGAACTCGCTCGCGACGAAGAGGCCGGTGCCGACCGTGAGCAGGAGCCCCACGCCCAACATGATGTAGTCCATCAGAGGTTCCTCTCCGGTGAGAGAGGCGGACAGTGGGGCGATGTTCTGCAACTGGGAGGGTCGTCCATTATGCGGACGATTGTACAGAACACGGCTGTGCGCGCGCTCGCCTGATCACCAACTGACCGGCAGCGCCTTCCCCTCCTCGTACCCCGCGGCCGACTGGAGTCCGACCAGCGCACGGTCGTGGAACTCGGGCACCGACGAGGCCCCGGCGTACGTGAACGACGACCGGACGCCCGAGGTGATCATGTCGAGGAGATCCTCGACGCCGGGACGCAGCGGGTCGAGGTAGATCTTGGACGAGGAGATGCCCTCGGCGAACAGCTCCTTGCGGGCCCGCTCGTACGCGTCGAGGCGCCCGAACCGCGCCTGCACCGCCTTGGTCGACGCCATGCCCCATGATTCCTTGAACAAGCGCCCCTCGGTGTCGCGCTGCAGCTCCCCCGGCGCCTCGATGGTGCCGGCGAACCACGATCCGACCATGACCGATGCCGCGCCGGCCGCGAGGGCGAGAGCCACGTCGCGGGGGTACCGCACACCACCGTCAGCCCAGACGTGGGCGCCGAGCTCCCGTGCGGCCTGCGCGGTCTCGAGCACGGCGGAGAACTGCGGGCGTCCGACGGCGGTCATCATCCGCGTGGTGCACATCGCGCCGGGCCCGACGCCCACCTTGAGGATCGAAGCACCGGCGTCGACGAGGTCTGCGACGCCGTCGGCCGTGACGATGTTGCCCGCCACGATGGGCAGGCCGAGATCGAGGGCGGCGACGGCGCGCAGCGCCGTGAGCATGCCCTCCTGGTGGCCGTGGGCCGTGTCGACGACCAGCACGTCGACACCCGCCGCGGCCAGTGCCCTGGCCTTCGCGGCGACGTCGCCGTTGATGCCGACGGCCGCCGCGACGGCGAGACGACCGTCCGCATCGACCGCGGGAGCGTAGAGCGTCGAGCGGAGCGCGCTGCGCGCGCTGAGCGTGCCGACGAGGTGACCGTGGTGCACGACCGTGACCATCTCGACGCCCGCGTCGGTGATGACGTCGAACGCGTGCCGCTCCGATCCGATGTCATCCGCGTCGATGGACGGTGTGCCGCGGTGCACGAGGTCGCCGACCTGCGCATCGGGGAGTGCGGTCGCGAGACGGGTCGCCGGGAGCACTCCGACGATGCGTCCGCCCTCGAACGGCGCGGAGCCGTGCGCGACCACGATCCCGTGCCCAGGGGTGGCGGGGAGCAGCCGGAGCGCGTCGGCGACCGAGGCCTCCGGCGGGAGGACGATCGGCGTGTCCCACAGCACGGGCTGGGCCTTCACCTCGCGGATCGCGGAGTCGAGGTCCTGCAGCGGCAGGTCTTGCGGGAGCACGCCGAGCGCCCCGCGGCGCGCGAGGACGGCCGCGATGCGGGGGCCTGTGACCGAGTTCATGTTCGATGCGACGATCGGCAGGGTGGCCGGAGTGCCGTCGAGCGGCGCGAGGTCGACCTGGAGACGGCTGGTGACGGCGGATCGGCGCGGCACCAGGAACACGTCCGAGTAGGTCAGATCGACGGTCGGTTGCGCTCCTGAGAACTCCATGTCTCCACGGTACTCAGAACACGCCGGTATGGGCGCACGGCTTCGACGATTCCCCGAGCGAAACAGGTTAGGCTTGTTGGTCGAGAGTGTGCGGGCCCGAACGCATCCTGCGTCGTGCGCCCCCACAGGACAGCTTCAGCGATGAAAGAGGGCGATAGAGCGTGTCGAACCAGGTGACCGGCGTCGGTGGCGACGGGGGGTTCGGAGCCAATTCCTGGCTCGTCGAAGAGCTCTACGAGCAGTTCAAGGTGAACCGCGACTCGGTCGACAAGGAGTGGTGGCCGATTCTCGAGAAGTACCACTCCGAGACCGGGGGCTCGGGCGCCGGCGCACCCGCCGCGACGAACGATCAGACCGCGCATCCGGTCACCGCGCCCATTCCGGTCATCGGCTCGCAGCCGGTGGCCCGCACGACCGCCAAGCCGGCCGCCACCGCGCCGATCCCGGCCCAGGCCCCGAAGCCCACGCCGAAGCCCGAGGCGAAGGAAACGGTCGAGCCCGTCGAGGAGGACAAGGTCACGCCGCTGCGCGGACTCCCGAAGACCCTCGCCGCGAACATGGACGAGTCGCTGACCGTCCCGACCGCGACCAGCGTGCGCACGGTTCCCGCGAAGCTGATGATCGACAACCGCATCGTCATCAACAACCACATGGCGCGCACGCGCGGCGGCAAGATCAGCTTCACCCACCTCATCGGCTGGGCGCTGATCCGCACGCTCGACGAGTTCCGCAGCCAGAACGTGTTCTACGCCGAGGTCGACGGCAAGCCCTCCGTCGTCGCGCCTGCCCACGTCAACCTCGGCATCGCGATCGATCTGCCCAAGCCCGACGGCACGCGCGCGCTCATGGTGCCCAGCATCAAGCGCGCCGACACCATGACGTTCACCGAGTACCTCACCGCCTACGAGGACCTGGTCACACGTGCCCGCGGCAACAAGCTGACGGCGGCGGACTTCCAGGGCACCACGGTGTCGCTGACGAACCCCGGCGGCATCGGCACCGTCCACTCGGTCCCGCGTCTCATGAAGGGCCAGGGCTGCATCATCGGCGCCGGTGCCCTCGAGTACCCGGCCGAGTTCCAGGGCGCGAGCGAGAAGACGCTCAACGAGCTCGCGATCGGCAAGACGATCACGCTCACCAGCACCTACGACCACCGGGTCATCCAGGGCGCAGGGTCCGGCGAGTTCCTCAAGAAGGTGCACGAGCTTCTCATCGGGCAGCGCGGGTTCTACGACGACATCTTCGCGGCACTGCGCATCCCGTACGCCCCCATCCGGTGGAACCCGGACATCGCGGTCGACCTCGCCGAGCGCGTCGACAAGCAGTCCAGGGTCCAGGAGCTCATCAACTCGTTCCGGGTGCGCGGCCATCTGATGGCCGACATCGACCCGCTCGAGTACGTGCAGCGTTCGCACCCCGACCTCGAGATCGAGAGTCACGGCCTCACCTTCTGGGACCTCGACCGCGAGTTCGTCACCGGTGGTTTCGGTGGTCGCCGCGTCGCGAAGCTCCGCGACATCCTCGGCGTGCTCCGCGACTCGTACTGCCGCACGCTCGGCATCGAGTACATGCACATCCAGGACCCCGAGCAGCGTCGCTGGTTCCAGGAGAAGGTCGAGGTCAAGTACCAGAAGCCCGGGCACGACGAGCAGCTCCGCGTCCTCCGCAAGCTCAACGAGGCCGAGGCGTTCGAGACCTTCCTCCAGACGAAGTTCGTCGGCCAGAAGCGCTTCTCGCTCGAAGGCGGCGAATCGCTGATCCCGCTCCTCGACGAGATCCTCCAGGGTGCGGCGACAGCCGGGCTCGAGGGTGCCGCGATCGGCATGGCGCACCGCGGCCGCCTCAACGTGCTCACAAACATCGCCGGCAAGACCTACGGCCAGGTGTTCCGCGAGTTCGAAGGGACCCAGACTCCCGGCAACCAGCGCGGCTCCGGCGATGTGAAGTACCACCTCGGCACCGAAGGCACCTTCGTCGCCGACGACGACTCCGAGCTGCCGGTGTACCTCGCGGCGAACCCCTCTCACCTGGAGACGGTCGACGGCGTGCTCGAGGGCATCGTCCGCGCCAAGCAGGACCGCAAGCCGATCGGCACCTTCGCCTGGCTGCCGATCCTCGTGCACGGAGACGCGGCGTTCGCCGGACAGGGTGTCGTGGTCGAGACACTGCAGATGTCGCAGCTGCGCGGCTACCGCACGGGTGGCACGATCCACGTCGTCGTGAACAACCAGGTCGGCTTCACCACAACCCCGAACGACGGACGCACCTCGATCTATTCGACGGATGTCGCCAAGACCATCCAGGCGCCGGTGTTCCACGTGAACGGCGACGACCCCGAGGCCGTCATCCACGTCGCCCAGCTGGCGTTCGAGTACCGCGAGCGCTTCCACCGCGACGTCGTGATCGACCTCGTCTGCTACCGCCGACGCGGACACAACGAGGGCGACGACCCCTCGATGACGCAGCCGCTGATGACCGACCTGATCCAGGCGAAGCGCTCCGTCCGCCGCCTGTACACGGAGTCGCTCGTCGGCCGCGGTGACATCACCGAGCAGGAGTACGACGAGGCGAAGGCCGACTTCCAGAACCGCCTCGAGATCGCGTTCGCCGAGACGCACGCGGCCGAGACGGGCGCGACGCCGATCGCACCGGAGCTGCCTCCCGTCGAGGACCAGGTCGGCGCCCCCGAGGTCACCGGGGTGCCGAGCGAGGTCATCCAGCTGATCGGCGACGCGTTCGTGAACAAGCCAGAGGGCTTCACGGTGCACCCGAAGATCCAGCAGCTGCTCGAGAAGCGTCTCGACATGAGCCGCAACGGCAACATCGACTGGGGCTTCGGCGAGTTGCTCGCCTTCGGCTCGCTGCTGGTCGAGGGCACCCCCGTCCGCCTCGCCGGACAGGACGCCCGCCGTGGCACATTCGTACAGCGCCACGCCGCTCTGCACGACAGGGCGAACGGTCAGGAATGGCTGCCGCTGTCGAACCTGTCCGACGCGCAGGGCCGCTTCTTCATCTACGACTCGCTGCTCAGCGAGTACGCCGCACTCGGGTTCGAGTACGGCTACTCCGTCGAGGCGCCAGAGGCCCTCGTGCTCTGGGAAGCGCAGTTCGGCGACTTCGTCAACGGCGCGCAGTCGGTCATCGACGAGTACATCTCGGCGGCCGAGCAGAAGTGGGGGCAGCAGTCGAGCGTGACCCTGCTCCTCCCCCACGGCTACGAGGGCCAGGGACCTGACCACTCGTCTGCTCGGATCGAGCGCTTCCTGCAACTGTGCGCGCAGGACAACATGATCGTGTCCCGCCCGTCGACTCCTGCGTCGTACTTCCATCTGCTGCGTCGCCAGGCCTACGCCCGTCCGCGCAAGCCGCTCATCGTCTTCACCCCGAAGGCGATGCTCCGTCTGCGCGGCGCCACGAGCCCTGTCGAGGCCTTCACCCAGGGACGTTTCGAGCCGGTCATCGACGACGACCGCGGCCTCGACCGCAATGCCGTCAAGCGCGTGCTCGTGCACTCCGGCAAGGTGCACTGGGATCTGCGCGCCGAGCTCGAGAAGAACCCGAACCCCGAGGTCGCCCTCGTTCGGCTCGAGCAGCTGTACCCGACTCCGATCGACGCTCTCAAGGCCATCACCGACTCGTACCCGAACGCCGAGCTGGTGTGGGTGCAGGAAGAGCCGGAGAACCAGGGCGCCTGGCCGTTCCTGGCCCTGGCCTTCGCCGACGTCCCCGGCGACCGGTCGTTCCGTCCCGTCTCGCGTCCGGCCTCCGCGTCGCCCGCGACCGGATCCTCGAAGGTCCATGCGGCGGAGCAGGCTCTGCTGATCCGCACAGCCGTCACCCTCGACTGATCGGCATCGACGAAAGAGGGCGCCGCGATCGAGTCGCGGCGCCCTCTTTCGTCCGAAGCCCCTGTGAACTCCCCGGTCAGTACCAGATGTCGAGCGAGGGCACGGGATAGGCCGCGAACGACCGATCGACGGCATCGACCGCGGACGCCTCCCCTGCGATCCGGCCGGCGCCGAGAAGCGCAGCCGCGCGGACGCCGCCCGCATACAGAGCCGAGAGCGCAGAGACGTCGAGCGTCAGGTCGGCATCCGCCCCCGCGTGCTCCGAGACGGTCATCGTTCCCGTCTCGTCCACGCGGAGGCGCCACTGTCCGTCGGCGATATCGAGCGGGTCCTCGACCCTGATGGTCGCATCGAGCGGCGCCGAGTACTGACGTGCAGCGAGAGCCGTCGGGACGTCGAGGACGCGCAGCCAGCCGTGATCGTGCACCACCTGCGTCACTCCGCGGGAGTCGGCCACCAACCAGGGCAGCGGGTCGTCGAGGGGCCGCAGGTCTGCCGTGACCTCGTCGACCAGATCATGTTGGAGGGCGTATCGCCAGAGCGCGGCGACGGCCTCCTGCGACTCGCCCACGAGCATCCGCACGCGAAGCCGGAACCGGAATGTTCCGCCCATCTCCTCGAGGGTGTACGCCAGCACGCCGCGCAGGACGCCTTCCTGATCGAGGAAGTGCACGCCACGCACTCGTTCGCGGTCGGTGTCTGCGCTGGCCAGTCCCGCGATCCCCGCCCATCTGGCGCTCCATCCCGGCACCTGACCAGGGCGTCCTCTCCGCGCGCGCTCGTGCACAGCGCCGAGGTCGGCGGCGAGCTGCTCGCGGTCGACGTATTCGAAACGGCCTCGCGACGGCGTGGCCGCCCATCCGGCGCGGCGCGTGTCGACCGTGAGGTGAGAGACCGGGACGGCAGCGCCGAAGCCGTAACGCCCGTAGATCGTCGCCTCGGTCACCGTGAGTCCCGCGAGCGCGACGCCCGCCTGCGCAGCGGCCCGGAGTTCGCCCTCGAGAAGCGAGCGAGCGATGCCGCGGCGCCGATGGGTGCCGGAGACGGTCACTCCGCTGATCGCCCACATGCCGATGTCGCCGCCGCCGGGCAGCGTCAGGGGCGTCACCCACGAGTCGATCGTGGCGACCGGGAGGGTCCCCCGCGCCGAGCCCTGCTCGTACACGCCGATGTTGCGGCGGGATCGCACCGTCGGCAGACCCTCCTCGAGTGTGGCCGAGGTGGGCTCTGCGCCGAGGAACCCGCGGGACATCGCCCGTTGGAAAGGCACCGCCTGTGCGGGATCGTCGGGGTCGACGACGCGATAGTCGAGGTCTTCCCGCGCGAGCCGCTCGACAGAGGTCTGGTCAGCGGGAATCCCGCGTGCATCGATGAGGGCCATGAGAACAGCCTACGGTCGCCCTCCGACGCGAGGTCAGTGCTGGACGGCCTGCACGGCGCGCAGCCGGGCGAACACCTGGTCGCGCAGCTCTTCGGGGGCCGTCTCCTTGCAGGCGCGCGCGACGACCTCGGTCAGGGTCTTCGCGACGAGCGCCTCGTCCCGGCAGGAAGGGCAGTTCTCGAGATGCTCGCGGATCTCGGTGTGCTCGGTGTTGCACACCTCGTTGCGGAGGTACTCCTCCAGATCCTGGCGAGCTTTGTCGCAGCCGCAGTCGCTCATTTCTTGCTCCTCGTGTCAGCCGCGGCGATGCCCCGCTCGGCGGCGTACTCTGCCAACAGCTCCCGCAGCATCCGTCTGCCACGGTGCAGACGGCTCATCACGGTGCCGATGGGGGTCTTCATGATGTCGGCGATCTCCTGGTAGGCGAACCCCTCGACGTCGGCGAGGTACACGGCCAGTCGGAAGTCCTCCGGAACGGCCTGCAGCGCGTCCTTGACGACCGACGCGGGCATCCGGTCGATCGCCTCGGCCTCTGCCGACCGGCTGTGCGAGGCGGTCGTCGACTCGGCGCCGCCCAGCTGCCAGTCCTCGAGCTCGTCGATCGTGCCCTGGAAGGGCTCGCGCTGCCGCTTCCGGTAGATGTTGATGTAGGTGTTCGTGAGGATGCGGTACAACCACGCCTTGAGGTTCGTGCCCTGCGAGAACGTCGACCAGGAGCCGTACGCCTTCACGAAGGTCTCCTGCACGAGGTCGGCGGCGTCGGCGGGGTTGCGCGTCATGCGCATCGCGGCGGCGTAGAGCTGATCCATGAAGGGGATCGCCTGCTCCTCGAACTCGCGCCGAGGGTCGCCGACGGTCTCTGCGGTTGCGGTGTCATCCATCACCGGCCAGTCTAGGCCGCTGAGGTCGATCACCTCGCGCTCGAGCGTCGCCGGCATTCTCTCTCCTTCGTGATGGAAGCCTCGTGTCTGACGACGAAGCTCCCCGTGTTTACTAAGGTGAGAACCGATGAGCGCCAACAGGTATTCCCCCTCCCGCGTGCAGGGCGCCTATCCTGCGCCCACCACCGACGTGCCCGTGCACGCCGAGCTCACGATCCCCGGCTCGAAGTCGCTGACGAACCGCGAGCTGATGATCGCCGCGATCGCCGACGGCCCCGGCAGACTGATCGCCCCGCTGCACTCCGACGACTCCGCACGTATGGTCGATGCGCTGCGGGCGCTCGGCGTCGGCATCGAGGAGGTCGACGCCGGCAACGAGTTCGGTCCCGACCTCGTCGTCACGCCCGCGAAGCTCCACGGCGGCACGACGATCGACTGCGGACAGGCAGGCACGGTGATGCGCTTCATCGCCCCCCTGGCCGGACTCGCCGAGCACGACGTGCACCTCACCGCGCACGAGACCGCGCTGCATCGGCCGATGGGCGGCCTCATCAGCGCTCTCCGCGACCTCGGTGTCGACATCGACGACGAGGGCACGTGGGCGCTCCCCTTCACGATCCGCGGTCATGGTCGCATCCGTGGCGGCCGCGTGGAGATCGATGCCTCCGCGTCGAGTCAGTTCGTCTCCGGCCTCTTGCTCGCGGCCCCTCGATTCGATGTCGGCCTGCACCTGGTGCACACCGGCTCACACCTCCCGAGCCTTCCGCACATCGACATGACGATCGAGGCCCTGAGCCGCCGCGGCATCCGGATCGAGCGCCCTGCCGTCGGCGAATGGCTCGTCGAGGCCGGCGTCCCTCGGGCCAAGGAGATCGCGATCGAACCGGATCTCTCGAACGCGGCGCCGTTCCTCGCGGCAGCTCTCGTCACCGGAGGGTCGGTCGCCGTCACCGGGTGGCCGGCACACTCCACCCAGCCGGGTGCGATGCTCCCGGACATCCTCCAGGCAGCGGGTGCGCACGTCAGCCGCCACGGCGGCACCCTCACGGTGCGCGCCGGCTCCGGCATCCGCGGCCTCGACCTCGACCTGTCGGCGGCGAGCGAGCTCACGCCGACGCTCGTCGGGCTCGCCGCCTTCGCCGAGTCGCCGACGACGATCCGCGGCATCGGGCACATCCGCCTGCACGAGACCGACCGCATCGCCGCGCTGATCGGCGACCTCCGCGCACTCGGCGGCGAGGCCGAGGAACTGCCGGACGGCCTCCGCATCATGCCCCGCCCGCTGCACGGCGGCACCTGGGCCGCGCACCACGACCACCGGATGGCCACGACCGGAGCGCTCGTGGGACTTCGCGTCCCCGGAGTGGAGATCGACGACATCGGCACCACCGCCAAGACCCTCCCGGAGTTCACGATGCTCTGGGAGCGGATGCTGCGAGGCTGACGGTGAGCTGGCTCGACGACACCGACGACCTCGACGACGACTTCGAGGACTACGACGAGAGCAGTATCCGGACCAGACCGAACCCGAAGGCCAACCGCCCCCGGACCAAGCGCCGCCCTGCGCACGACGATGCCGAGATCGGACGGGTGCTCGGCGTGGATCGCGGCCGCTACTCCGTGCTCCTCGGCGAGGACACACCCGACGAGCGCATGATCACGACGACGAGGGCCCGCGAACTGCGGCGGACACCGATCGTGACCGGCGATCAGGCGCGCGTGGTCGGCGACACCTCGGGAGACGAGGGCACGCTCGGCCGCATCGTCGGCATCGTGGATCGCACTTCCCTCCTGCGGCGCAGCGCCGACGACACCGATCAGGTCGAGCGGGTGATCGTCGCGAACGCCGACCAGATGCTCGTGGTCGTCGCCGCTGCCGACCCGGAGCCTCGCGCGCGCCTGGTCGACCGCTACCTGGTCGCGGCGCTCGATGCCGGCATCCGTCCGCTCCTGGTCGTCACGAAGACCGACATCGCCGACCCCGCGGAGTTCCTCGCCCACTTCGACGGCCTCGATCTGCGGGTGTTCACGAGTGCGCAGGACGAGATGCCGATCGACGAGATCGGTGAAGCCCTGGTGGGTCACTCGACCGTCTTCGTCGGACACTCTGGCGTGGGCAAGTCCACTCTCGTCAACGCGCTCGTCCCGACGGCCGGCCGCGCGACGGGGCACGTGAACCAGGTCACCGGACGCGGCCGCCACACCTCGTCGTCCACGGTGTCGTTGCGCTACGAGGGGACGCACGGCACCGGTTGGGTGATCGACACTCCGGGAGTGCGGTCGTTCGGCCTCGGCCACGTGAACCCCGACAACATCCTCGCCGCGTTCACCGAGCTCGCCCTGATCACGCAAGACTGCCCGCGCGGGTGCACGCATCTGGCCGACGCTCCCGACTGCGCCCTCATCGAAGCAGCGGAGCGGGGCGACCTCGGCGAGACCGGACGCGCCCGCCTCGACTCGCTCCAGCGTCTGCTGCAGACGTTCGCCGACAAGGCCGAGCAGGCTCCCGGCCGATAGGCTGAGGGGGTGACTCAGCGCCTGGAACCCGGAACCGCCGCCCCCGACTTCTCCCTCCTCGACCAGGACGGCTCGACGGTCCGTCTCGCGGATCTGCGCGGGCAGAAGACCGTGCTCTACTTCTACCCCGCCGCCATGACCCCCGGATGCACGACCGAGGCCTGCGACTTCCGCGACAGCATCTCATCGCTCCAGGGCGCCGGCTATCGCGTCATCGGGATCTCGCGCGACGAGCCCGCGACGCTGGCGAAGTTCCGTGAGCGCGACGCTCTCACGTTCCCCCTCCTCAGCGACCCCGATCACTCGGTCCACTCCGCGTACGGCGCGTGGGGCGAGAAGATGAACTACGGCAAGGTCGTCGAGGGCGTCATCCGCTCGACATTCGTCCTCGACGAGCAGGGAACCGTCGACGTCGCCCTCTACAACGTCAAGGCGACCGGACACGTGGCGCGGCTGCGCAAGCAGCTCGGCATCGACGCCTGACGCCCCTCCGCACGGCACCGCCCCTCCGCGGACGGCAACGACCTTCCCGCACGCGTTCATCCGTCGGGAGAAGTCATGGATGTCGGGGCGGAGACCGCTTTCTCCCCCTGCATCCGCGCGAACTCCCGACAGGTGCTCCTGGTGCGGGCTGACGTCACTCCGCCGTGCGCTGCGGCCCTTCGCGGCGTGCACTCGAGATCAGCAGTGCGAACCCGAGGAGGCCGGGGAGTCCGACTCCGAGCGTGAACGTCCAGGAGACGGGCTGCACGGTGAGCGACGCCAGGGCGAGCGCCACCGCGAGCACCTGGAACACCACGCCTCCGGAGCGCGCCCACGACTTGCCTCTGCGTGTTCCGACGGCGAACGCGGCGAGGGCGGCGGCGGCGATCAGCGTGAGCACGATGAGCGCCAGCGCGGTCGGCAGCGACGCGGCGTCACCGGCCCCGAGACCGGCGAGCTCGATGATCGCGAAGACGAGGAGCGCCACCGCTTCGAGAGCGAGCACCGCCGCGGCCGCGAGGGCGATTCCAGGTGCGCGCACGGGGGACTCCCAGGGATCGAAAGAGAAGAAAACCCTTGATTTCAGGGTATTCATGTAACAGAATAGACAAAGTCATGTGCTCCCACAGCGGCGTGGGGCGAGCGTTCACGCTCGCATCACAATTCGCGGGCATTCCGTCCGCATCTCAACAGGGTAGCCGAACCCGAACAGCTACCCGAATCCGAGAAGTCGCATCGCGAAATCTCACGATATCCACACCGAGGAGCCCCCATGGACTGGCGCGATAAGGCCGCCTGCCTGACTGTCGACCCCGAGCTTTTCTTCCCCGTGGGGAACACCGGCCCGGCCGTCGATCAGATCGAGAAGGCGAAGACCGTCTGCGCCACCTGCACGGTCACCGAGATCTGCCTGCAGTACGCCCTGGAGACCAGCCAGGACTCCGGCGTGTGGGGTGGCCTCTCCGAAGACGAGCGCCGCGCCCTGAAGCGCCGCGCCGCTCGCGCCCGCCGCGCCTCCTGACCTCTCGTCAAGCGGCCTGAGAGCACGTCTCAGGCCGCTTTCGCATGCCGGGAGCCGCGCCTCAGCGCTCGAGCCAGCGCAGCGGGATGTCGATCACGACCTCGGTGCCCTCACCGTCGCTGCCGTGCCACTCGATCGTGCCGCCGAGTTCACCCTGGATGAGCGTGCGGATGATCTGCGTTCCCAGCCCCTGCCCGATCCGTCCCTCCGGCAGTCCGTGTCCGGTGTCCCGCACGGTCACGCGGAGGTTCTCCTCGGTACGTTTGGCATCGATCGTGACGACACCCTCCTGACCGGCGAGGCCGTGCTCCACCGCATTCGTCACCACCTCGGTCAGCGCGAGGGCGAGCGGTGTCGCGTACTCGCTCGGAAGCACCCCGAACCGACCGGTCGACTGTGTGCGGGCCCGCGTGTTGGGCGCGGATGCCACCTCGGCGACGAGCTTGAGCACCCGGTGGAAGACCTCGTCGAAGTCGACCTTCTGTGTGAGTCCCTGGGCCAGGGTGTCATGCACGACGGCGATCGCGTCGACGCGCCTCATGGCCTGAGTCAGCGCGTCCCGCGCCTCGTCGGAGTGGGTGCGACGCGCCTGGATCCGAAGGAGCGAGGCCACGGTCTGGAGGTTGTTCTTCACCCGGTGATGGATCTCGCGGATCGTCGCGTCCTTGGTGATGAGTTCCTGCTCCTGATGGCGCAGCTCCGACACGTCGCGGCACAGCACGATCGCGCCGATGCGGGTCCCATGATCCTTCAGCGGGATCGCTCGCAGCGACACCGTGACACCGCGTGCCTCGATGTCCGTGCGCCAGGGCGCGCGACCGGTGACGACGACGGGCAGGGACTCGTCGACCTGCCGCGACGGCGGGACGAGGCGGGTGGTGACCTCCGCCAGAGACTCGCCCTCGAGCTCGTCGTCGAAGCCCATCCGGTTGAACGCCGACAGGGCGTTGGGGCTCGCGAAGGTGCTGATGCCGTCGACGTCGATGCGGATGAGACCGTCGGAGGCGCGCGGCGCCCCCCGTCGCGGTGACGTCGGCGCGGCGAGATCGGGGAAGCTCCCGTCCGCGATCATCCGGAACAGATCGTTCGCGCATTCGTCGAACGTGATCTGCTGACGAGAGGGAGTCCGCAACTCCCCCAGGTTCGTGTGCCTGGTGACCACTCCGATCACGGTGGCCGCAGCGTCGGCCGCGCGCCGCTCGATCACGATCGGCACGGCCCGCACCCTCGTCGGCGTCTCCTCGAACCAGTCGGGCGAGGATGAGTCGACGATCTCCGCCGTGTCGAAGGCGCCCTGCACCTGGGTGCGCCACTGCGGCCTCACCCGCTCGCCGACGATGTCGCGATAGAAGAGCGTCGCGGCACCGCTGGGCCGCGCGTGGGCGACCGCGATGAACGAACCGTCGTCGGTCTGGATCCAGATGACGATGTCGGCCGAGGCGAGGTCGGCGAGGAGTTGCCCGTCGCCGGCGAGTCGGTGGAGCCACTCGACGTCGTTGTCGGTGAGGATTCCCTGGGCATGGGCGAGATCGCTGAGGGTTGACACCTCACCAGCCTACGGTGACCCGTGTCAGAGAATCGCCAGCGACGTCGCGCGCCAGCGTCGATCGAAGCCGTCCAGCCGGACGGCGACCGCACGCGTCCGCCCCGGCCCCGCCACCACCACGACGGCCTCGATCACTCCATCACGAGGCTCGGCCACTCGGAGGGACACGATCTGGAACGTCGGGCGCGCGGGCGCGACACCTCGCGCGCTCCGGGCCCTGGCCGAGAGGTTCGCCCTCGTGACCAGGCTGCGGTAGGCGTCTTCGCTGAACCAGCGGGCGAGCTGATCGACCTCTCGCACGCCTGCGAGCGCTTCGAGGACCCCCTGCGTGAGGCTGCGGAGCAACGGTGCGGGATCCGGAAGGTCACGTGTCGACGTCGGCTGGGGCGCGAAGTACTCATGAGGCGTCATGTCGAACCTTCGGTCGGGGCGGTCTGCGAGGCCGTCAGTACAGCACCGCATCGCCCCGCCCCGTGCGTCGGCGGCGCAAGTATGTGGATAACTCGTACATCGGATCCCCCGCTCCCCTACGCTCGGGCGAGTGCACTGGGACCGCCTGTTCGAAGACCTCGAAGGTCAGCTGGAATCGGACTGGGAGGCGGAGCGTGCGGTGCTCGACGCCGAGTCCGAGAGGCTCCGCATCGCGCGGCTCGACCTTCGTGCGCGCCTGAGGGCCCTCTGTCGCGCCGGAACCGACGCCACGGTCGATCTCGTGGACGGACAGCGTCTTGCTGTGACGATGCAGACGCTGGGCGCGGAGTGGATCGCCGTCGCGTCACGAAGCGCGGCTGTCGAGGGCGGACGCACGACGGCATCCGCTCTCCTCCTCCCGCTCGAGGCGATCGCGGGGATCACGGTGGATCACGGTGCTCTCCTCTCGAGCCTCGACGCCCTCGTCCCTGCAGAGCACTCGCTCCGAGAGCGGATGACGCTCGGATTCGTCCTCCGTGACCTCGCCAGGCGCCGTGTCTCCGTCCACATCAGCACTCGCACCGGGAACGATGCGCACGGCACCATCGACCGCGCGGCGGCGGATCACCTCGATCTGGCCGTCCACGACCCGGGACAGGCGCGCCGCGCGGATGCGGTGCACGGGTTCCGGATCATCCCGTTCGCCTCGGTGGTCGCGATACGGACCTCAGGGAATCAGATCCCGTGAGCGGATGACGTGCCCCAGACCTCCGGGAAGCTGGCCGCGGCGGACTGCCGCCACAGGGCCATCCGGCGAGAGGTCTCCGACTCTTCGGCCAGATACCCGGCGAGGCTCGACTCCTCGACTCGCCACCGCGGTGGCGAGCCCAGCTGTGCCCCGCGAAGCCTGCCCTCGTGCAGGAGCCCGATCACCTCGCCGACCTCGATGCTCAACAGCTCGGCGACCTGCGCAGGAGCCAGGAATCGCGGTGCATGCGAGGAAGGAGCTGCCATGTCCCCATTCTCCACGACCAGCATTCCGGGAGCGCGGCCGAAGCCCAGCTGTGGATAACCGAGGCCGACCCATCGCGATATCTGTGACGATATGGCCATGGTCTCCCACTCTGGTCCACGACGCGCGTTCTGGGGCGACGTGCGGTTCCTCGTCGGCATCGCCCTGGTGGCCGTCTCCATCGCCGCGGTATGGCTCATCGTCACCGGAGCCGACGACACGGAGCCGGTACTCCGTGCCGGCCACACGATCGTGCAGGGAGACGCCCTGAGCTCCGATGACTTCCAGGTGGTAGACGTGGATCTCGGGCCATCGACCGACGACTATGCGGGCCCCGATGACCTGCAGCCGGGTCAGATCGCATCGCGCACGCTCACGAAGGGAGAGATGGTGCCGCACGCAGCACTGACGGATGCGAAGAGCAGTCGCACCACCACGATCGTCATCGAGTCCAGCACCGGTCTCCCCGACGAGGTGCGGGCCGGAACCGTCGTCGACGTCTGGAGTGCCCCACCGATCGACGACGGACGATCCCACGATGCCCCGCGCGTCCTGGTCGCGGGCGTCATCGTGCGCGAGGTGCGTGAGCCGGAAGGCGTGCTGGCCGACACCGGCACCTCGCTCGAACTCGTCATCCAACGGGCTGACGCCGCCGACGTGCTCGCCGCCGTCAACGGCGGATCGGCCCTCTCCGTGCTTCCGGTGGGCGGCGGCTCGTGACGCGGGTCGTTCTGGCGATCCCTGCGCCACGCGCGAACCGATTGGCGGAAGAGCTGGAGCTCGAAGGCATCACCGTGGTGGCGACGCTCGCACTTACCGCTCCCCTTCCCGAACTCCCCTCCGATGCGGAGGCACTCATCGTCTCCCCCGCACGTCCCCTTCTGACAGCAGAACTCGTCTCGAGGTGCGACCGCGCGGGAGTGCGCATCCTGGTCCTCGGCGGGACGGACAGCCGCCTCCTCGGTCGACTCGGGCTGTCGGCGGCGCTCTCGTCCGAGGCCACAGGCTGGGAGATCGCCGCCGCCTTGCGGGAGGATGCGCCCGCAACCCCGGTGCTGCGCTCTCCGCACCCACACCGCGTGATCGCCGTGTGGGGACCCCAGGGCTCTTCCGGTCGCTCCACCGTCGCGATCGAACTCGCCGTCGAACTCGCCCGCACCGGTCGCAGCACGGCACTGGTCGACGCCGACACGGTGGCCCCGTCGCTCGCCCTGCTCCTCGGCCTCGGCGATGACGCTCCCGGCATCGCCGCAGCCTGTCGTCGCGCCGAGCGGGGTGTGCTCGACGGCGCCGAGCTCACCCGCCTGTCGATGCGGATCGGCAGCGGGGGCGACGGCGTCCAGGTGCTCCCTGGAATCAGCCGGCCCAACCGCTGGCCCGAGCTGACCTCAGCCCGCGTACGCGCGACGTTGAGCGCCTGCCGGCAGTGGAGCGAGGAGACCGTCGTCGACGTCTCCAGTGCGTTCGATGCCGACGAGGAGGTGACGTACGACCTCATCGGGCCCCGACGTCACGACGCCACATCCGCAGCGCTCCAGGAAGCGGACCTGATCGTGGCGATTGCGGCCGCCGATCCCCTGGGCATCAGCCGCTTCCTCCGCGATCATGCGGAGGTGCGACGCCTCACGGCGCCTGCTCCGGTCGCCGTCGTCGTCAATCAGGTCCGACCCGGACCCCTCGGCATCGACGCGCGCGGACAGGTGAGACGCACTCTCGAGCGTTTCGCGGGGATCACCGATGTGACCTTCCTGCCGTTCGATCGACGGGCGGCTGACGCGGCACTGCTGCACGCGCGACCGGTGACCGATGTCACCCCCCGATCGAGTTTCGTGGCCGGCGTGCGACGGCTGGCTGCGACACTCTCGCTTCGGGGTGCCGAGGCGGTCACTGCCGATAGCTCGCGAGGAAGTTCCCGAGTCGCTCGACGGCTTCGCTCAGCACTCGGGGCTCGGGGAGCGTGACGAGGCGGAGGTGATCCGGCGTCGCCCAGTTGAAGCCGGTGCCCTGAACCAGGAGGATGTGCTCCGACACGAGAAGGTCGTAGACGAGCTTGGCGTCGTCCCTGATCTCGTGCACGTTCGGATCCAGACGCGGAAACGCGTACAGAGCCCCTTGCGGCTTGACACAGGAGACGCCCGGGATGGACTCGAGCCCTTCCCAGGCGATGTCGCGCTGCTCGTGCAGACGTCCCGTCGGCGCGATGAGCGCATCGATCGACTGCACCCCCGAGAGCGCGGCCTGCACGGCGTGCTGCGCCGGCACGTTCGGGCAGAGGCGCGTCGAGGCCAGCAGTGTGATCCCCTCGATGAAGCCCTTGGCGTGATCCTGCGGACCCGTGATGACCATCCACCCCGAGCGATAGCCGGCGACCCGGTAGGTCTTCGACAGCCCGTTGAAGGTCAGGCACAGCAGGTCGGGCGCGAGAGTCGCGGTCGGGATGTGCACCGCGTCGTCGAACAGAATGCGGTCGTAGATCTCGTCCGAGAGCAGCAGCAGCTGATGCTCCCTGGCGATCTGCACCAGTCCCTCCAAGATCTGCCGCGAATACACCACACCTGTCGGGTTGTTCGGGTTGATGATCACGAGCGCCTTGGTCTTCGGCGTGATCTTCGACCGGATGTCTTCCAGGTCGGGCTGCCACTCGTCGTCCTCATCGCAGAGGTAGTGCACGGGGGTCCCGCCGGCGAGACTCGTCATCGCCGTCCACAACGGGTAATCGGGTGCCGGGATCAGCACCTCGTCCCCTTCGTCGAGCAGAGCCTGCATGGTCATGGTGATCAGCTCGGAGACCCCGTTGCCGAGGTACACGTCGTCGGGGTCGAAACGGGGGAAACCCTCGATCTGCTCATACCGACTGACGACGGCCCTGCGAGCGGAGATGATGCCCTTGCTCTCGCTGTAGCCGTGCGCCGTCGGCAGTGCGGCGAGCATGTCGTGCACGATCTGGTGGGGTGCATCGAATCCGAAGATCGCCGGGTTGCCGGTGTTCAGCTTGAGGATCTTGTGACCCTCGGCCTCCAGCCGCGCCGCCTCGACGAGGGCGTTTCCGCGGATCTCGTACAGGACGTTCTTGAGCTTCGACGACTGGTCGAAGTTGCGCGTTGGGGTCATCGACCAAGCCTACAGCGACGGAAGGAGGGCCAATCCTCTCGGACTGGCCCTCCTTCCGTCGAGCACTACTTCTTCTTCTTGCCCTGAGCGCGTCGCTGTTCGCGGTTGCCTGCGGCCGGCGGCTCCGCCTCCGTACGCTGGCCGAATGCTCCGCGCGGAGCCTCCTCGGCCTCCGGCTGCGGTGCCTGAGCACGCGCCGCAGCCTGACGCACCCGATCGGTCGCCGCCTGCTGCACCTGTCCGCGATCGTTCCGCACCTCGACCTCGCCCGCATCGTTCGCTGCGGAATATTCGAGACGCTGCTCGCCGCCGCCCGTGGAGAGCCCCTTCGCTTCGACCTCGGCGGTCTCCGAGTCTCCGGCGCGACGCACCTCGACCTCCAGGTTGTAGAGGTAGCCGACCGACTCCTCCTTGATCTGGCCCATCATCGACTGGAACATCGCGTAGCCTTCACGCTGATACTCGATCAGCGGGTCGCGCTGCGCCATCGCCCGCAGGCCGATGCCGTCCTTCAGGTAGTCCATCTCGTAGAGGTGGTCGCGCCAGCGGCGGTCGAGGACCTGCAGCACCACGCGTCGCTCCAGCTCACGCGTCGCCGCCTCGCCGAGGGACGCCTCGCGGGTCTCGTAGGCGATCTTGGCGTCGGAGAGGAGCTCGCGAGTGAGTCCGTCGGCGGTGATGCCGCCCTTGCGGCCCGCAGCCTCGGAGACGACCTCGTCGATCGTGACGCCGACCGGGTAGAGGGTCTTGAGCTCGGTCCAGAGGGCGTCGAAGTCCCAGCTCTCGTTGTGGCCCTCGCCGGTGTGGTCGCGGACCACGCTGCTGATCGCGTCTTCGATGAAGTGCTGCACCCGGTCGGCGATGTCGTCGCCCTGCAGGATCTGCCGGCGGTCGGCGTAGATCGCCTCGCGCTGGCGGTTCAGGACGTCGTCGTACTTGAGCACGTTCTTGCGCATCTCGGCGTTGCGCGCCTCGACCTGCGATTGCGCGCTGCGGATGGCGCGCGACACGAGTCCCGATTCGATCGGCACGTCATCCGGGAAGTTCGTGCGGGACAGGATCGCCTCGGCTGCGCCCGACTGGAACAGGCGCATCAGGTCATCGGTGAGGCTCAGGTAGAAGCGGCTCTCACCGGGGTCTCCCTGTCGGCCGGAGCGTCCGCGGAGCTGGTTGTCGATGCGACGAGACTCGTGTCGCTCCGTTCCGAGCACATAGAGCCCGCCGGCCTCGATGACCTTCTCGGCCTCTTCGGCGACGACGGCCTTCATGGCCTCGTAGGTCTCGTCCCAGGCGACCTCGTACTCCTCAGGCGTCTCGACGGGGTCGAGCCCCTTGCCCTTGAGCTCCTGCACGGCGAGGAACTCGGCGTTCCCACCGAGCATGATGTCGGTGCCGCGGCCGGCCATGTTCGTGGCGACGGTGACGGCGCCAAGGCGGCCGGCGCGGGCGACGATCTCGGCCTCTCGGGCATGGTTCTTCGCGTTGAGGACCTCGTGCTTGACGCCCTTCTTCGCGAGCAGACGAGACAGGTACTCGCTCTTCTCGACGCTCACGGTTCCGACCAGCACCGGCTGACCACCCGCGTGACGTTCGGCGATGTCCTCCACGACCTGTGCGAACTTCGCCGTCTCGTTCTTGTAGACGAGGTCGGCCTGATCCTTGCGGATCATCGGCTTGTTGGTCGGGATGGGGATGACACCGAGCTTGTACGTCGACATGAACTCTGCCGCCTCGGTCTCGGCGGTACCGGTCATGCCGGCGAGCTTGTCGTAGAGGCGGAAGTAGTTCTGCAGCGTGACGGTGGCGAGGGTCTGATTCTCGGCCTTGACCGGTACGCCCTCCTTCGCCTCGATGGCCTGGTGGATGCCCTCGTTGTAGCGGCGTCCGACCAGGATGCGACCGGTGTGCTCGTCGACGATCATGACCTCGTCGTTCATCACGACGTAGTCGGTGTCCTTCTTGAAAAGAGCGAGCGCCTTGATCGAGTTGTTGAGGAACGAGATGAGCGGGGTGTTCGCGGACTCGTAGAGGTTGTCGATGCCGAGGTAGTCCTCGACCTTCTCGATACCGGGCTCGAGCACGCCGACCGTGCGCTTCTTCTCGTCGACCTCGTAGTCCTCACCGACCTCGAGGGTGCGGGCGATCTTCGCGAACTCGGCGAACCAGCGGTTGGCCTCGCCCGAAGAAGGGCCGGAGATGATGAGCGGGGTGCGCGCCTCGTCGATGAGGATCGAGTCGACCTCGTCGACGATCGCGAAGAAGTGCTCACGCTGGACGAGGTCCTCCTTGCGCCACGCCATGTTGTCGCGCAGGTAGTCGAAGCCGAACTCGTTGTTCGTGCCGTAGGTGATGTCGGCGGCGTACTGCTCGCGACGGACTGCGGGAGTCTGGCCAGAGACGATGATGCCCGTGGTCATGCCGAGTGCGCGGAACACGCGACCCATCAGTTCCGCCTGGTAGCTCGCGAGGAAGTCGTTGACCGTGATGACGTGCACGCCCTTGCCGGCGATCGCGTTCAGATAGGCGGGCAGCGTGGCGACGAGGGTCTTGCCCTCACCGGTCTTCATCTCGGCGATGTTGCCGAGGTGCAGGGCAGCGCCGCCCATGATCTGCACGTCGTACGCGCGCATACCCAGCGTGCGCTTGGCCGCCTCGCGCACGGCCGCGAACGCCTCGGGCATGAGCTGATCGAGCGTCTCGCCCTTCTCGAAGCGGGCACGCAGCTCGGTGGTCTCGTTGCGCAGCTCGTCGTCGGTGAGCTTGGAGATGTCCTCTTCCAGCGCTCCCACTGCCTTGACGACCTGATTCAGGCGGCGGATGACCCGCCCCTCGCCAGCACGCAGCAGCTTCTCAAGAGGATTGGCCACGGATGTCATCTCCCTGTCAGTGGGTAAATCGCCGGTCGTCGGTGAGCCCGACGCCAGGCATGCTTTGCCATGTTACCGGGCTGTGACCTGCACGTCGCCTGCAAAGGCCGCCCCCGGGTCATCCGCGTGGCGCGGCTGACGAATACCGAGTATGCATATACTCGGTATTGCATTCCGGACGAGTCACCAGGAGATCACGCATGTCGGTACGCCAGAGCCTTCTCGCCATCCTCGATCAGGGGCCCTGCTACGGCTATCAGCTGCGACACGAGTTCGACCGCCGCACAGGATCGACCTGGCCCCTCAACGTCGGACAGATCTACAACACGCTCGAACGGCTCGAGCGCGACGGGCTCGTCCAGCGCGGCGATGCCGACGAGCAGGGCCACATCTACTGGCAGATCACCGAGGACGGTTCGGCCGAAGTCGCACAATGGCTCTCCTCCCCCGTGGTGCGCACCCAAGCGACCCGAGACGAGCTGGCGATCAAGCTCGCGGTCGCCGCGACACTGCCCGGCGTCGACGTCACGGCGGTCATCCAGGCGCAGCGCACCGCGTCACTCCGCCAGCTGCAGGCTCTGCAACGTGCCAAGTACGCGGGGGGCGATGCGGACGGGCCCGAAGAACTCTCCTGGGCACTCGTGGTCGACTCGATGATCTTCGCCGCAGAGGCGGAGGTGCGCTGGCTCGACCACACGGAACAACGGCTCGCGCTGCATCCACGCCATGCGATGACACTCGAGCTCGCGACCGAGCGCCCCAAGCGAGGTCGTCCGGCCAAAGCCGGAGCCGCACTCGCGGATGCCGAGCCGACGCCGTGAGCGACGAGACGGTCCTGAGCCTCGTCGGCGTGACGCAGCAGTACGGTCACGGCGCGACCGCGGTCTCCGCACTCTCGGGCGTCGACCTGGAGGTTCGACGCGGTGAGCTCGTCGCAGTCATGGGTGCGTCCGGCTCCGGCAAGTCGACACTGCTCGCGATCGCCGGTGGTCTCGCCAGACCCACAACGGGCGAGGTCGTTATCGAGGGCGCATTCCTCAGCGAGCAGAGCGCGGCGGATGTCGCCCGCCTGCGTCGGAGGTCGCTCGGGTTCGTCTTCCAGGACTTCAACCTCATCCCCACGCTCACCGCCATCGAGAACGTGACGCTCCCGTTGGAACTCGACGGCTTCCGTCGGCGTGTCGCGCGCCGTGCAGGCAAGGACGCCCTCGAGTCCGTCGGGCTGGCCGACAAGCTCGACTCCTACCCGGACGACCTCTCGGGAGGTCAGCAGCAGCGCGTCGCGATCGCCCGCGCGGTGGTCGGCGGGCGACGGCTCATCCTCGCGGACGAACCGACCGGCGCACTCGACTCCGTCACCGGCGAACTCGTGCTCCGGATGCTCCGCGGGCGTGTGGATGCGGGCGCCGCGGGCATCCTCGTCACGCACGAGGCCCGCCATGCGGCCTTCGCCGACCGGATCGTGTTCCTCCGCGACGGCAGGATCGTCGACGAGACCCGACGCGATGACGCCGAGGTGCTGCTGAGCGGAACGGGCCGATGACCTCGACCGTCGAGCGGCCGGAGACCCGGACGTCCGGACGTCTCTCCGCAGCAGGTCGGCGCCCGGGGGCGGGGACCCGCTGGCGCGTCGCCGCCCGGCTGGCGCGCCGTCAGCTGCGCCGCACACTCCTGTCCAGCGCGCTCATCGGCGTGCTCGTCATGCTCCCGATCGCGGCCATGACGGCCTACGCGGTCATCGGAGGGAGCATGGTCGGCACGGCTCAGGAGCGCGTGACCGCAGAGCTGGGGCAGACGGAGGCATGGATCTCGGTGGCAGGCGTGCCGGGGAGCGGCTTCTGGCAGTCACCGACCGATCCCACGTGGCTCGGTTATCCCGAGAACTCGAGCACCGCCCCGGAGGGCACACCAATCGCCGACCCGATCGCCTTGCTCCCCTCCGGCACCGAGACGATCCCCGTCGTCGAGGACGACGTGCGCGTGGAGACGCCGGATGGCGTGACCAGCATGCCGGCGTGGGGCGGTGCAACGTGGGATGAGCGCTTCGAGGGACGATACGCCCTCGTCGACGGAACCACCCCGAGCAACGACCGCGAGATCATGACCACCCCGGCCGCACTCGAACGACTCGGAGTCGCGATCGGCGGCGAGGTGGTCCTCACCGACAGCGACCGGCCCTACACCGTCGTCGGAACGCTCGACTCCGCCGTCCTCACCGATGCGACCCCCGCGCTGTTCCTCCCGGCGAGCGCGGGGCTCGAGGGCGACGCCCGCTGGTACCTCCCCGATCTGCCGCTCAGCTGGCCCGAGGTCGAGAAGCTGAACGAAGACGGAGTCGTCGCGTACGCCCGATCGGTGATCCTGGATCCACCCGACATCGCCGACGACTCGAGGCGCGGGTGGTCCGGAGCCGACGACGGCGCACTGTGGACGATGCTCATCGTGCTCGTCGCCGGGGGGCTCTTCGCGGCCTACGTCGTGGTGATGCTCGCGGGCGCCGCCTTCGCCGTCGCCGCGCGTCGACAGCAGCGATCCCTCGCCGTCGCCGCGAGCGTCGGCGCCTCGGCCTCCGACCTCCGCCGCGTCATCCTCCTCCAGGGAACCGCGCTCGGACTCGTCTCAGGGGTCATCGGACTCGCTCTCGGCATCGGCGCCGCCGCCGTCACGATGACGCTGCTCGCCGACGGATCGGCGACGCAGTTCTGGGGCTTCCACATCCCCTGGCTGATACTCGCCGGGATCCTCGCGTTCTCCGTGCTCGTCGGCACCGTTTCCGCCGCCTTCCCGGCGCGGACGGTGGCGCGCTCCGACACGCTCAGCGCCCTCCGCGGCGCACGTCGCCCGCAGTCACCCCGTGCGTCGAGACCCATCTGGGGGTCGATCCTGCTGCTGGTCGGCGTCGCTCTCACGATCGGCAGCGCTTTCGCCGTCCTGGCGATCGTGGTCACCGATCTCCCCTGGGACTCCCCCCTGCGGACCGTCCCGCCGCTCGGGATCGTGGTCGGGCCGGTCCTCGTGCAGATCGGCATCCTCCTCTCGGGACGCTGGCTGTTGTGGGTCACCGCCACGGCCCTGTCGCGACTCAGCCTCGCGGCTCGCATTTCCGCGCGCGACGCCGCCGCGAACGCGTCCCGCACCGTTCCCGCCTTCGCCGCGATCGCCGCGACCGTGTTCATCGCCGTCTTCGCGATCGGTCAGACCTCCATGCAGAACGCGTGGACCGCTCGGGACTGGGCGTATCAGGCGCCCGTGGGAACACTCGCCATCAGCATTCACGAGACCGGAACCGGCGCTCCCCTCGATGCTCCGACGGCGGACGAGGCTGCAGAGGCGGGCATCGAGCTCGCGGAAGACGTGGGGGCATCCGGCATCGCTGCCGTCTCCCATCAGCCGGAGGTCTGGTCGTACGCCAGCGCCGGCGACGTCCCCGCTGATGAGACCAGAGTCATCGCGGTGATGCCGGAGCGCCATCTTCTCGACCCGGTCGACCAGGACTCGTTCTCCGGCGGGCAGAACCGGGCGAATCCGATCGCCGTGATCGCCGCGGACGAGGTCGAGGATGCGCTCGGGATCACCATGACCTCTGCCCAGCGCGCCGCGTACCGGAGCGGTGCCGCCGTCGTCACCGACGCGGACTACGTCACCGACGGCACGATCGACGTCGGCGCGTGGACGGGAAGGGAGGCCTACGAGGGCGAGATGCCCGACAACATCTGGACCAGGTGGGAAGAGGGTCCCCCGCGCAGCGATCCGATCTGGGAGAAGAAGGTCGACGCCATCCAACTCGACCTCTCCCACCAGGCCATCGCGGTGGCGATCGCCCCGGAGACTGCGACAGAGCTCGACATGGAGGTCCGCCCGTTCCTGGTGATCGCGTCGTTCGACGCCCCTGTCCCCGTGGAGGTGCGGGACCGCGTGCAGGAGCAGGCGGACGCGTCGAACGCGGACGCGTGGGTGCTCGCCCCGTACTTCGAGGATGGTCCGCCGGATGACTCGCTGTGGATGATCCCGATCCTGACGGCCGTGGGTGTGCTCGTCCTGGGGGCGAGCGGTGTCGCACTGAGCCTCGCCCGATTCGAACGCCGGCCCGATGACGCGACACTCTCCGCCGTGGGTGGCACAGACGGGCTCCGTCGCCGGATCGGGTTCTGGCAGGGGCTCATCATCGCCGGGTTCGGCACGATCGCGGGTGCTGCGGCTGGCGTTCTCCCGCCGATCGGATTCGCCATCCAATCGCGCGACGTTCTGCTGATCTCCGATGTCCCCTGGCTCGTGCTCGCTCTGCTCGCCGTCGCACTGCCCCTCGCGATCGCAGTAGTCAGCTGGCTCGTCCCGCCGAGGAAGGCGGAGCTGACACGACGGACAGCCATCGCATGACGCGCCCTGAGCGAACACCGCCCACCTGAAGCGGATGCTCAGCCAGCTCCGGCGCGCGGGAAACTAGGATCGGTTCATGGCTGGATTTTGGGGCAGACGCAAACGCGAACAGGAAGAACTCGCCGCACAGGACGCCGATCTGGCGCGCCGCGCGGAGCAGGCCCTGGTCGGGGCGGACGAGCGGATCCGCACGACCTCGGATGAGCTCGCGTTCGCAGAGGCCGAGCTCGGCGAGTCGCTGACCGCTGATCTGCGCAAGGCGCTGATCGCCGTGCGCACCCACCTGCGCGAAGCGTTCCAACTGCACCAGCTGAACCACGACGAGATCCCCGACACGCCTGAGGAGTTGCGCACTCGCAATGCGCGCATCCTGCAGCTGTGCGATTGGGCCCAGGACCTCCTCGACGAGAAGACCTCGGTGCTCGCGGAGTCGGTGGCGAAGGTACGACGGGCGCCGGAGATCATCGCGCAGGTGCGCGCCGAGGCTGCCGCCCTCGGCACCCGCATCCCGCAGACCAACGAGACCGTCGCACGTCTCTCCGCCCGCTACTCCGATTCTGCGATGCACCAGATCACCGCGAGCGCAGCCGAGGCGGAGCAGCTCATCCGCTTCGCGACACACAGCGCCGATGTCTCCGAGCGCCGCCGGGCGGCGAAGCAGAACGAAGAGGCGAACGTCGCGCTCGAGACCGCGACCGAGGCGACCCGGCGCGCATCGGCCCTGCTCGACGCGGTCGAGGACTTCGAGATCGAAGCACTGCGGGCAGAATCGACCCTCGCAGAAGTCGTCGCCGACTCCCGGGGTGACCTCATCGCGGCTCGCAACGCACCGGCGGTCCCCGCCGTGGCCGAGGCGGTCACCGCACTCCAGGCGGCCCTGGCGGCGTTGACACCGTCCGGTCAGCCCAACGACCCCTTCACCGAGCTCTCTCAGCTGCGCGAAGCCAACTCCGCTCTGGACGACGCGATCGCGAAAGCACGTCATCGCGCCGAGAATCCGCTCCCGAGCGTCGCGCAGGTGCAACATGCGATCGACGACGCCGACCGGCAACTCGGCGTGGCACGAGGCCTCATCGCGGGGCATCGTGGATGGATCGGCGCCGACGCCCGCACACGACTCGCCGAAGCCGAGCGCCTGCGGGTCGACCTCTCCGATCTCCTCCCCGCGGAGGAGACGCGCGAGGCCGCGCTGGCACAGGCGCGGCGCGTGGCTCATCTCGCGTCCGAGGCGCTGCAGCTCGCGCAGCGCGACATCGATTCCTCCCGTCCGCAGGACCAGGACTGGGGCGGCGGTGGTTGGGGCGGCGGACCGCGACGCGGTGGTGGCGGCGGGGACCTCGCTTCCGGCATCCTGGGGGGTCTCGTGATCGGCAGCATCCTCGACGGCATCTTCGACTGACGGCGTCACCGCGGCGCAGACACCGGAACGGCCCGGTCCCTCCGAGGGACCGGGCCGTTCTGCGATGCGGCTCAGGACGCGAGGGCCGCGGACGGCGGAGCCTGCGTGCTCAGGGCGATCACACCGTAGTCCCACCCCTTGCGGCGGTACACGACACTCGGGTGGTCGGTGCGGACGTCGACGAAGAGGAAGAAGTCATGACCGACCAGCTCCATTCGATCGACGGCCTCCTCGACGGTCATCCATTCGGCGTCGAAGCTCTTGGTGCGGATGACGACAGGAGAATAGGTCTCCTCCTCGGACTGCTGCACGGGAACGCTGCCCGTCGCGACCGCATGGAGCACATCGGCGGATGCGGGCTGGACGTCGATGCCCTCCAGGGCGCCGCTGCCCTTCTCGAAGTGGGCGCCGCGGGGGTGCTGTCGGCCGTCGACTCGCTTCTCCTTCGCGCGACGCAGTTGCTCGGACATCTTGTCGACGGCGAGATCGAGAGCCACGAACTTGTCGCCGTCGGTCGCCTCCGCGCGGACGACGGGCCCCTTCCCGATCAGCGTCAGCTCGACGGTCTCATCGGGGATGCGGCCATTGCGATACACACGATGAGTGACTTTCACGTCCAGTCGCTGCGCGCGAGACGCGAGCATCTGGACCTTGGCGATCTTCTCTTCGACAACGGTTCGGAAGCGATCGGTGATACCCACTCCGACGCCAACGATGCTTGTTTCCATTGCTGCCTCCTTGTCCCGGTCCTCCCGGCCAAGGGCGGACCGTGGTCGCCTTGTGTCCCCCCACCGTAGTCCGCCCACCGACGGATGTCACGGGGTCGCACCCCTGTGTCGCCGGTGCGTTCTCGATGAGGTTCCTCAGAATCCGGCGCGCCGCGGCGTGGCGGCGAGCGCGACCGCGGCGGTCACGCGGAAGCCCGCGACATCGAGGGCGCGGGCCGCTTCGTCGAGCGTCGCCCCGGTGGTGACGACGTCGTCGACGATCACCGCCGCGGCGCCGTCGCCCCGCCGCCGCGCTCGCATGGTATCCCGCACATTCGCCGCCCGGGCGCTGGCCCCCAGCCCTCGCTGATCGACGCTCGCGGTCACGACGGAGAGCACCCGCTGCGGGCTGAGCCCCGCCCGATGGATCAGCAGCTCGGGTACGCGGTAGCCGCGCCGACGAAAGGCCGCGCGCGCCGTGGGCACCGGGACGACCCAGGTCGCGGGGGTTGCCACGGGGGCGAGCACGGTCGCGAGAGCAGACCCCAGCGGACGCGCGAGGACCGTGGCTCCCTCGCCCTTGAGCCGACGGATGCAGCGCGCGGCGACCCCCTCGAAAGCGAAGGCGGCCAGGACCGGCATCCCTCCGGGCGTCACGCCCTGGTGCGGTCGCGGCGCCAGCTCCCGTCGACACCGGTCGCACACGATGCTTCCCGGCACATCGCACCCGGCACACGTGGCCGCCGACAGGAAGGCCGCGACTTCCGCACCGAGACAAAGGATCCGGGACTCTGTTCGCACTCCCCGATTCTGTCGGCGAACAGCGTGCCGTGACGCACGATCCCCGTCCGCGACGACACTCCGCGGGCTCTCCCCCGTCGTGGAGGAGGAGTCACTCCCCCGCGCGCGTGCCCAGGACGGAGATCCCGGAAGCGACCTCGCGCCAGGCGGACCCTGCGTGGGCGAAGAGCTGCCCGCTCGCCCCCAGGATCCGAACGCCCGCCGACGTGCGCGCACCGGCCACCGAGACCGCATCGCTCGGTGCTGCCTCGGCAGACCCGGGTCCGCCCACCATCTGGGTGAGGAGCCGCGGGCTGGTCGGACCGATGAGGACCCCGAGTCGATCCGGCCCCAACCACACGAGGCTGGTCGCCGGTTCGGTCAACTGGGTCACCTGCTTGGCGTCTCCGAGCTCGATCGGGGCCCCCGCCGAATCGCGGATCACGGCGGCGACGACGACCCAACGCTGCTTGCCGACGGCCACGACCGCGGCCACTCGTGCCCCGTCTGCCGACACCCGCAGATCGGAGACCGCGGAGGCCGTCGGCCATGCGTTCGCCACGGCGAGCGGTGCGACATCGGGGTCGCTTCCCGAGGCCTGCACAGCGGAGGGCTCTCCTTCGGGAACGGACCAGGTGTATCCCCACGGATCGAGGGACGGCTCGATGAGGCCCGGTCGTGCGTCCACCTCGTCGCGACGGTCGTCGTGAACCGTATAGACGTGACCGTCGCCCAACTGGACGGCCGCGCGGGAGTCGTCTGCGGCGACGTCGATCGAGACGATCGGTTCCTCGATGGCGTCGATCTGCGCACTGATGTCAGCGACCGGCACGATCTCATCGCCCACTATCCGCCCGAAGTCCCCGTCCTGCAGCACCAGACTGCCGATCTCCGCGGTGGGCTCGACGACGTCTGCGACGGCGGCGTCGAGGGAGCGCCCGTCCACCGTGAACTGCACACGGGTGACGGCGACACCCGCGGCCTTGAGCGTCGCCTGCAGCTGGGTGCGCATGCGGGAGAGCGTCGTCTCATCGAGATCGGCCGCCGGTCGGGTGAGGGCGACCTCGGCGACCTGCCCCACGACGGGGACCGCATCCTGCGCGAGCTGGACATCGGCGGGGAAGGCGTTCTGCACCGCCGGCTCGAGCCACTCGCTGGGGGCTCCGCCGATCAGAGCCTGCGTCACGGTGGTCGCGGGGCTCAACCGCCGCGGGAACCACCTCATGTCGGGCACGAGCCGTGACCAGGCGAGATCGAAGTACTGCAGCGGGTACCCCTGGAAGACGGTAGCGAACCGCGGGGCGTCGATCACGACCCCGTCGAGTGCCTCCGTGATACGCCACTCACCGTCCTCCATGCGCTCGAGTGCGAACGGCATGGTGGACGCACCGAGTGCATCGGAGTACGCACCCGATTCGTCGACGCTCGCGACCAGATCGAGCAGCACCTGCACTTCCGCCGAGTCCGCGTCCTCCACCTCTTCGACGGGAACGGTGGAGGAGATGGTGCGCGTATCCGTGCCGAGATCGATCGACACTCCGGCCGCGGGGCGCCAGGTGCGCTGCAACGCCGGAGCCAGGAACTCGCGGGCCGTCGCCCAGTTGTCCGAGGTCGTGATCCCCGCCTCGAGGAACCCCTCGACGATCTCCTCGGGGCCGGCGCCCTCGATGGGACCCGATGCCACGGGGAGGAAGTCCAGGTCCTGCGTCGACTCGCCGAGTTCGAGGCCGACCGACACCCCGCCGGTCGTCGGCAGACCGGCGCACGCGGGAAGCAGGAGCGCGGCGAGCGCGAGACCGGCCGCGCGCAGCACCTTCTTCGATGTCGCCCGCCTCATGACCGGTCCCTCTCGTCGAACAGATCGGAACGGCTCTCGGCCAGCGAGATGGGCTGCGTCGCGTCCCCGAGTTCGGCAAGCGGCTCCTGCGGCTCCACGGGAATCGGACTCGGTCCGTCCAGGGTGCCTTCGTGGCGGGGAATCGTGAGCACGAAGTTCGTGCCGACACCGAGCTCCGACCACACCGCAAGCGTTCCGCCGTGCAGGGTGGCGTCCCCGAGCGCGATGGACAGCCCGAGGCCGGTCCCTCCGATCGTGCGCTGCCGTGAGGGATCCGCCCGCCAGAACCGGTCGAACACGCGCTCCGCGTCGCCCGGCTCCATGCCGAGCCCGAAGTCCCGGACTCCGGCGGCCACCGCATGCTGATTGCTGTCGACCGTGATCACGATCGGGCGGCCCTCACCGTGCTCGATGGCGTTGCCGATCAGGTTGCGCAGCACCCGACGGACGCGCCGGGGATCCATGTCCACCGGAGAGTAGCCACCGGGGGCGACGAGTCGCAGTTCGCTTCCCCGCCCCTCCGCGAGCGGCATCATCTGTTCGATGATGTCCTCCGCCAGGTGAGCGAGGCTCGTGGCCTCCAGCTCGAGCTGCACCGATCCCGCATCGTAGCGACTGATCTCGAGCAGGTCGGAAAGCAGCGTCTCGAATCGCTGCACCTGGGCGTGCAGCAGTTCCGCGGCGCGCGCGGTCGTCGGATCGAACTCCTCGCGCTGATCGTTCAGCATGTCCGCGGCGAGCCGGATGGTGGTCAACGGGGTGCGGAGTTCGTGCGAGACGTCGGACACGAAGCGCTGCTGCACCATCGAGAGCTCGCCGAGCTCCTTGATCTGCGCCTCGATGCTGTCGGCCATCGCGTTGAACGAGCGCCCGAGGATCGCCAGCTCGTCCTCGCCATGCACCTCGAGCCGCACGCCGAGATCTCCCGCCGCGAGCCGTGCGCTCGTCTCCGCCGCCTGGACGATCGGCGTCGAGACCGCGCGCAGCACGATCCAGGAGATGGCGGCGACGATCGCCACCAGCCCGATGCCGGCGATCCAGAGCGTGCGCTGCACGAACACGAGCGTCTGATCGGCATCGGCGAGGTCGTAGGCGAAGTAGATCTCGAAGGCCCCGGCCTCCGGCACCTGCAGCTGTTGGCCCACCACGATCCCCGGCACCACCCCGCCGTCGGCCACCGGCAGTGCCACCGACTGCCAGGCCTGACGATCGTCGAGCTCGACCACCCGCCGCTGCAGCTCAGGACTGAGCAGCTCCTCGCTCAACCCCGCCTCGAAGCCGTTCAGACGCACGCCGTCCGCCCCGGTGTCGATCTTGTATCCCGCCAGCTGGTCGGTGCTCGAGGTGCGGGCGAGCGTGTCCCGGATGCTGTCCCAGAGAGTCGACAGCGCCGCAGGGTCATCACCGACCTCCGCGATGTCGAGGATGCGCTGCGCCTGGTCGACGGCCCGCCTGGCATCCTCCAGCGCGACGTTCTTGCGCGAGATGAAGAGGTCGTTCTGGATCACGAGAGCCATCGTCACGCACGTGATGAAGATCGCCAGCGAGGTCGCCAGCAGAGTGATCGACAGGGTCCGGAAGCGGAGCGAGCGCCGCCACAGCATGCCGAGCATGGTCGGCCAGCTCCGCCAGTCGCGCAGGACAGCGACCGTGGAGGTGGTCGCAGTCGTCGCGGCCATCGTGCTCCTAGCCGACGCTCCCGGCCCGATAGCCCACGCCACGCACCGTCATCACGATCTTCGGGTTGTCCGGGTCGAGTTCGACCTTGGCACGGAGTCGCTGCACGTGCACGTTCACCAGCCTGGTGTCGGCCTTGTAGTGATAGCCCCACACCTGCTCGAGCAGCATCTCGCGGGAGAACACCTGCTGCGGCTTCGACGCGAGCGCCACCAGGAGCTGGAACTCCAGCGGCGTGAGCGCGATCGGCGCCGTGCCTCGTCGCACCTCGTGCGCATCGACGTCGACCGTGAGATCGCCGACCCGCAACTGTTCGCTGGTCGTCTGCGGGGCAGGACGAAGACGGGTGCGGATGCGCGCGACGAGCTCCTTCGGGTTGAAGGGCTTGACCATGTAGTCGTCCGCGCCCACCTCGAGTCCTCGGACCACGTCGGCGGTGTCGCTGCGGGCAGTGAGCATGATGATGGGGACACCCGATTCGGCGCGGATGCGCGTGCAGATCTCGATGCCGTCCATCCCGGGGAGCATGAGATCGAGCAGAACCAGGTCTGGTCGCTGCGCGCGCCATTCATCGACAGCTCGCGCACCGTCAGCGCAGAATACCGGCTCGAAACCCTCGGTGCGCAGCACGATCCCGATCATCTCGGCGAGCGCTGTGTCGTCGTCGACCACGAGAATGCGTGAGGTCATAACAGTTACCTTATGGCACCGAGTCCCGCCGACCCCAGGTCTGCGCACCACGCGTGGGATATGACACGATGGGAGCGCACGATGGAGGGAGTGCCTGTGAGTGGCCAGACGTGGACGCCCGCCCCGAAGAAGGGGATCATCCCTCTTCATCCGCTGACGTTCGGGATGCTGCTGGGAAAGGCCTTCGCGGCGCTCCGCCACAACCCGAAGGTGCTCTTCGGCTTCGCGGTCGCCATCCAGCTGGTCGTCGTGATCGCCACCGCCGGTGTGATGGGGGTCGTGCTGTTCACGACGTTCTCGCGCCTGGAGACGGTCTCCCCGTCGTCCCCCGACTTCGAGGCGGTGCTCGCCGGGACCATCGGGATCAACATCATCGCCGGGGTCGCCGTCGGGCTCGCCTCGATCGCGTTCACCGCCATGATGCAGGGCGTCGTCGCGGCAGAGATCGGCTACGCGGCGGTCGGCGTGAAGGCCACCCTGCGGATGCTGTGGCGGAGGATGGCACCGTCGTTCTGGCGCCTTGCCGGATTCGCCTCGTTGTCGGTCGTCGCGCTCTTCGGCATCTTCGCGATCGTCGCCGCCGTGATCGCCGCGTTCGTCGCCGGTGGTCTGGGCGGCAGCGTCGAACTCATCGGTGTCGTCGTGCTCGTCGTGATCCTCATCGCATTGGCCGCGGTGCCGCTGAGCGTGTGGCTCACGACCAAGCTGCTGCTGGTGCCCTCGATCCTCGTGCTCGAGCGCGCCCGCTTCCGCGAGGCGTTCGTCCGCTCGTGGCGCCTCACCCGCGGGCGGTTCTGGGTCGCCTTCGGAGTGACCTTCCTGATCAGTCTCATCATGGGTGTCGCCATGCAGGTCGTGAGCCTGCCCGTGACCTTGCTCAGCAGCCTTCTCGGCTCCGTCGTCGCACCGACGGGCGCGGAGGAGCCGACCGCCGCGATCGGCTTCGTGCTCACCCTGCTCGCACCGCAGATCCTGCTCCTGGTGATCCAGGCGATCGCGCTGGTGGTGCAGAGCACCGGATCGGCGCTCGTCTACCTGGACTGCCGGATGCGTTACGAGGGACTGGATCAGACGCTCATCGCTTTCGTGGAGCGCCGCGACCTCGGATGGACAGCGGAGCAGCTCGGCGATCCCTTCCGCGTCGACCCGACACGAGCGGTCTCCTCCGCGCCCCCGCCCAGTCAGGTGCCCGAGCATGTGATGATGACCCAGGGATACGCCCAGGGCGCTTATGGGGCGCAACCTCCGGTGGCGCAGGGGTACCCCGCACAGAGCCACCCGGCGCAACCGTGGCCAGGACAGCCCTCTGCAGTCCAGGGCACGGCGCCCACGGCCTTCCCTCCGCCTCCCCCGCCCGCACCCTCAGCAGCATCGTCGAACCCCGCGCCGGCGGAAAGCGCGTGGGCCGCTCCCGGCGGCGACGACCCGGCATGATCCTGCGGTTCGACGACCTGTTCGTCCCTGACGGGGACGAGGCACGACGCTGGGCGCAGGACGAACTCGCCAACCCGCGGTACGCCGACGCCACACCGACCTGGTTCGATCTCGTTGCCCGTGACGTCGGCCGGTTCCTCGCCGATCTGTTCAGTTCGCAGAACGGCGCGAACGTGGGTCCGTGGGCGCTCATCGTCGTGAGCGTCATCATCGTGGTGGCGCTGATCGCCGCTCTGCTCATCTGGGGCAGGCCTCGGAGCTCGCGAGCGGTCCGCCGCGCACGTGCGGACCTTCTGGGTGCGAGCGACGACCGCACGGCCGCCCAGCTTCGCTCTGAGGCCGAGCGCAGTGCGCGCGACGGCGACTGGAACATGGCCACCGTCCTCCGCTACCGTGCGCTCGCTCGTGGTCTGCTCGAACGCGACCTGATCGCCCCGGCGCCCGGAGCGACCGCGCAGGCCATCGCCCGTGAGGCGAGCACCGTCTTCGCCGATGAGGCCGACGCGATGCGGCGCGCGGCCGTCCTGTTCGACGACGTCCGATATCTCGGGCATCCGGCCACGGCGCAGAGCTACCGAGATCTCGCGGACACCGACGACCGACTCCGCACCCGTCGGCCCGAGGCGGTCCCGGCGTGAGGACGACGGAGACCGCTCAGAGCCCGTCCGCTCCCTCGACCGCGGAGCGCAGGCCCCGCCGGGCGAAGACTATCCTCGGCTGGTCGATCGTGGTGATCCTCGTGCTCATCGTCTCGTTCGTCGCCCTCCGCGTCGCCGCGAACCCTCCCGGCGCACGAGGTGCCCTCGACCCCGAGGGCCGCGACGACGCCGGTGCCCTCGCCCTCGCGGAGATCCTGCGGGATCAGGGTGTCGATGTCGAGGTGCACCGCTCCAGGGCCGACGCACGCGACGCGATCGACGGCGACACCACGCTCGTGATGGCGAATCCGTACACGCTGACCGATGAGGCCCTCGAAGAGTTGATGGAGCCCGCCGACCGCGTGGTCTTCCTGTCGACGAGCACCCACCTGCTGAGCACACTCGGGATCGGCGAGAGCGCTCCTGGCACGCTGCCCGCCGTCGCCGCCGACTGCAGCGTGCCCGAGTTCGCGAAGGTTGGGACGATCCGCGCCGACCGGCTGTTCTCCGCGGAACCCGAGGTGAAGGCCTGCTTCGGCGACGACGGAGGCTCGGCCGTGCTCGTCGACGACCGTTCCACCACCCGCCACGTCGTCGTGGAGGGCGCGAGACTCTTCGGCAACGCCTCTCTCGCCGAAGACGGGAACGCCGCCCTCGCCCTCGCGCTGCTCGGGCAGACCGATCGCGTCGTCTGGTACGTCCCGAGCTTCGCCGACTCCGACATCGAGGGCGAGTCCATCGACACGCTCGGGAGCCTCACGCCGCCCTGGGTCACCCCCGCCATCCTCCTGCTGATGCTGGCCGGAATCGCCGCTGCCGTCTGGCGCGGCCAGCGCTTCGGTCCGCTGGTCGCCGAGACGCTACCGGTGACCGTGCGCGCATCCGAGACGATGCACGGACGCGCACGCCTCACGGCCAAGGCCGCCGATGCAGCGCATGCCGCCGACGCACTCCGGGACGGCGCGCGGCGACGCCTGGCTCGCCGGCTCGGGCTCGCCGTCCACTCGGGCGCGGACGAGGTCGCCGACGCCGCGTCCGACCGGCTCCGGATCCCTCGTGGCACGCTGCAGGCGCTTCTCACCGGTCCGCTCCCCACCGACGACGCCGCGCTGATCGACCTGGCTCGGCGACTCGACGAGCTCGAGGCGGCCGTCGAGGCGAGCGCCCGTACGACCAGGGGCGACGAATGACCCGTACCGCACACCCGTCCACCCATTCCAGAGAAGCCGAGGGAACCCCGTGATCTCCGAGAATCAGACCGCCGACGACGCCGCGCTCCGTCAGGCCATGCACCGCGTGCGCACCGAGGTCGACAAGGCGGTGGTCGGTCAGGCCGGAACCGTCACCGGTCTCCTCGTGTCTCTCCTCGCCCGTGGACATGTTCTCCTGGAAGGGGTGCCGGGGGTGGCGAAGACCCTGGTGGTCCGCTCGTTCGCACGCGCGCTCGGCCTCGACACCAAGCGTGTCCAGTTCACGCCCGACCTGATGCCCGGCGACGTCACCGGCTCGCTCGTGTACGACGCCCGCACGGGCGAATTCGACTTCCGGGCAGGGCCGGTGTTCACCCACATCCTCCTCGCGGACGAGATCAACCGCACGCCGCCGAAGACCCAGGCGGCGCTGCTCGAGGCGATGGAGGAGCGTCAGGTGTCGGCGGACGGCGTCAGTCGCGCCCTGCCGGACCCGTTCCTCGTCGCCGCGACGCAGAACCCGATCGAGCATGAGGGCACGTACTCGCTCCCCGAAGCGCAGCTCGACCGCTTCCTGATGAAGCTCGTGGTCGGCATGCCAGAGCGTGATGCCGAGGTCGCGGTGCTCCGCCGGCACGCCGAGGGCTTCTCCCCCCGTGAGTTGACCGGTGTCGAGGCCGTGGTGTCGGCGGAGGAGATCCGCGCGGCGCAGCAAGCCTCCGCCGCCGTCGAGGTGACCGACGATGTACTCGGATACGTCGTCGACCTGGCGAGGGCGACGCGCCAGTCGCCATCGGTCGAGCTCGGCGCAAGCCCCCGCGCCTCGACCGGGCTCCTCGCGGCCGCGAAAGCCTGGGCCTGGCTCAACGCCTCATCGGCGGTCACTCCGGACCATGTGCAGACCATGCTGGTTCCGGTGTGGCGCCATCGTCTCCAACTGCGCCCGGACGCACAGATGGAAGGCGTCTCCGCCGATGCGGTCCTCACGTCCGTGGTCCAGCAGACGAGGGTTCCGATCTAGGTGTTCGTCACCGGCCGTCTCGCCGTCGCTCTCGCCGTCGGAATCGTCCCGCTCGTCCTCGCCGGGCTCGCGGGATATCCGGCGTACCCCGTGCTGGGAGCGTGGGTCGGCCTGTGCGCTGTGCTGGTGGCGATCGACCTCGTTCTCGCCGCCAGCCCTCGCACGGTGACCGTGAGCCGCCGGGTACCGAAGCGCGCGCGCCTCGGCGAGCCGGTCCCCGTGAGCGTCGCCGTCCACAACCACGGACCCAGGGTGCTCCACGCGGTGCTCCGGGACGCCTGGCAGCCGACGGCGGGAGCGCCCGCCGAGCGACAGCAGCTGCGCGTGGAGTCCGGCGAGCGCGGCCGCGTGGAGATACCGCTTCTCCCCCGCCGCCGCGGCGAACTCGTCAGCGATTTCGTGATGATCCGCTCACGGGGGCCTCTCGGCATCGCCGGTCGTCAGGCCACGCACTCCGTCCGCGGGACGATCCGGGTGCTCCCAGCGTTCTCCTCGCGCAAACACCTGCCGTCGCGTCTCGCCCGGCTGCGGGAACTCGACGGCAACACCAGCATCCAGGTGCGCGGCCAGGGGACCGAGTTCGACTCCCTCCGCGAGTACGTGCGCGGCGACGACGTGCGCTCGATCGACTGGCGTGCCACGGCGCGCGCGGGCACGACGATGCTGCGGACATGGCGGCCGGAGCGCGACCGGCACGTGGTCATCATCATCGACACCGGGCGCACTGCGGCGGCACGTGTCGGAGACGGGACCCGCGTCGATGCGTCGCTCGAGGCCGCTCTCCTGCTCGCCGCACTCGCTTCCCGTGCCGGAGACCACGTGCACCTGCTGATGTACGACCGCGTGGTGCGCGGTCGGGTGACCGGCGTCGACGGCGCGGCGCTCCTGCCGGCGATGAGCGACGCCATGGCACCGGTGCACGCCCGCCTGGTCGACACGGATTGGCCGGGCGCGTTCGCGGCGGTGCGCACCCTGACGACGCGGCCCTCGCTGATCGTGGTGCTCACGGCACAGGACGCGGCCGAGTCGGCCAGGGGTTTCCTCGGAGCGTTCCCCGACGCCTCCCGTGCGACCACGGTGCTGGTGGGCTCTGTCACGGACGGCGGCATCGCCGCCATCGCCCGCCGACGCGATTCCCGCGAAGACGTGTATCTCGCCGCAGCCGCGGAGCGGACTCTGCGCGATGCGGAGAACGTCGCCGAAGCGGTCCTGCGCGCCGGAGGCGAGGCGATATCGGCCGATCCTGATGACCTCCCGCCACGCATCGCCGACCGCTACCTCGAACTCAAGGCCGCCGGACGCCTCTGAGCGGGTCGCGACTGCACCTGACTGCACCTGCCCAGCGGGCGGCTGACGAAGAGGCTCAGCCCGCGACGAGACGCGGGGTGCCCGCCTCGTACTCGACCAGGTCGCCGGTCTCGCCCTGTCGATGGGCTCGGCCTCCGACGACGAGCATGTAGATGAGGAACACGGCGAGCGCCGCCGCGCCGATGCCGATCTTCACCGGCCACGGCAGAGCCCAGCCGGTGACGAAACCCTCCACGAGGCCAGCGAGGAGCAGAGCGAACACCAACCCGATCGCGACCGTGGCGAGCGCCCTTCCCTGCTCCGCGAGCGCCTCTCCACGCGAACGGCGGCCGGGAGCCACCCAGGCCCAGAACACGTGCAGTCCCGCGGCCGCGGCGACGAAGATGCAGGTCATCTCCAACATTCCGTGCGGCAGGATGTACAGCACCATGACGTCTGCCTTGTCATGGGCCGCCATCACCGCGCCGGCGGTGCCGATCCCCATGGCGTTCTGCACGAGCATGTACACCGGCCAGATGCCGGTCACGCCGAAGAGCACGCACTGCATCGCGATCCACGCGTTGTTGGTCCAGACCATGCCCATGAACGTCGCTGCGGGGTTCTCGGTGTAATACCCGGTGAAGCTCTCGTCCGCGTACTGCTCGAGCGCGGCGGGCGGGCCGAGAGTCGCCACGAGTGCCAGGTCGCTCGCGATCCAGGCTGCGGTGCCGACGGCGACCGCGATGAAGGCGACCGCGATGACCAGGGTCGTCCACCGCAGGCGGTAGAGCGCGGCGGGCAGCTGCAGCCGGAAGAACCGCGCGGTCTGGGTCAGGATGCTGTCGGACGCTCCGGTCAGGCGCAGTCTGGCGCGCACCAGGATCGTCGAGAGGTACGCCCCCTGCGGGGTGTCGCCCACCGACGTCTTCAGCTCCGCGAGGTCGGCCGAGGCTGCGCGATAACGCACGATCAGCTCGTCGACTCCTGCACCGTCGAGGCGCGCACGGCTGAGCTCCTCGAGCCGCTCCCATTCGGTGCGGCGTGCATCGGTCAGCGCATCGGCATCCACCTGATTTACTGTACTCATGTCCGTCCCGATCGACGTCTCCGACGAGGTGCTCTCCGGCGAAGCCGTCGCGATCGACGTGCAACCGGTCGGCTTCCTGCTGCGAGCGCTCGGCGCCGCGATCGACATGATCGTCGGCTACGCGGTCTTCATCCTGTGGCTCTTCCTCCGCATCTGGCTCCTCGACGCCGGTGTACTCGATGAGGCCACCGACCGCATCGCGACGGTCGCGGCGCTCGTCGTGAGCTTCGTGGTGCTGCCGATCACGATGGAGGTGGCGCTGAAGGGCCGCAGCCTCGGCAAGCTCGCCGTCGGCGGGCGCATCGTCCGTGTCGACGGAGGTGCCGCAGGCTTCCGTCACGCGTTCATCCGGGCCCTCCTCGGTGTGCTGGAGATCTACATGACCTTCGGGGGCCTCGCGGTGCTGACCGGGGCGTTCAACGCACGATCGCAGCGTCTGGGCGATCTGGTCGCCGGCACCTACAGTCAGCGCGTGCGCACGCCCGCGCTCCCCTCGCACGCCCCGGCGCTCCCGCCTGCGCTGACGGGGTGGGCTCAGGTCGCCGATGTCGCGCGTATGCCGGATCGACTCGCTCGTCGCATCTCGCAGTTCCTCGTGAGCGCACCGCGCATGCTCCCCGACGCCCGCGCGCGCGTCGCCCTCGATCTGCTCACCGAGGCGACCCCGTTCGTCTCGCCGGTCCCGCCCGTTCCGCCCGAGCAGGTGCTCATGGGAATCACGGTGCTGCGCAGAGAGCGCGAGCGACGCGCGCTGGAGAACGCCGACCGTCGGACCGAGAGGCTCACAGGCCGACGGATCGGCGTCTGATCACCCCTCAGGCCGCACCGGAGTCGGATCAGTAGCGGTAGTGCTCGAGCTTGTAGGGGCCGTCCACCGGAACTCCGATATACGCCGCCTGCGCGTCGGTGAGCGTGGTCAGCTGCACGCCCAGTGCATCGAGATGCAGGCGCGCGACCTTCTCGTCGAGCGCCTTGGGCAGCACGTACACCCCCGTCGGGTAGGCCGCGATGTTCGTGTAGAGCTCGAGCTGCGCCAGCACCTGGTTCGTGAACGACGCGCTCATGACGAAGGACGGGTGGCCCGTCGCATTGCCGAGGTTCATCAGTCGACCCTCGCTGAGCACCAGGACGCTGCGTCCGCTCGGCAAACGCCATTCGTGCACCTGCGGCTTGATCTCGACCTTCTCGACGCCCTCCAACGCCTCGAGGCCCGCCATGTCGATCTCGTTGTCGAAGTGGCCGACGTTGGCGACGATCGCCAGGTGCTTCAGCGCCTGCAGGTGCTCGGTCGTGACGACATCGCGGTTGCCCGTTCCGGTGACCACGATGTCGACCTCGCCCGCGACGTCGATCAGTCGCGCCACCTGGAACCCGTCCATCGCCGCCTGCAGCGCGCAGATCGGGTCGACCTCGCTCACGATCACGCGGGCGCCCTGACCGCGCAGGGCTTCGGCCGCCCCTTTGCCCACGTCGCCGTAGCCGCAGACGAAAGCGACCTTGCCGCCGATGAGCACATCCGTCGCGCGGTTGAGTCCGTCGGGAAGCGAGTGCCGGATGCCGTACTTGTTGTCGAACTTGCTCTTGGTGACGGAGTCGTTGACGTTGATCGCCGGGAACAGCAGGTCGCCGGCTGCTGCGAGCTCGTACAGCCGATGCACGCCGGTGGTCGTCTCCTCGGTCACGCCGATCAGCCCCGCCGCGAGCTTCGTCCAGCGGTCGGAGGACGAGGCGAGCGAGCGGCGGAGGACATCGAGGATGATCCCGTACTCGTGCGAGTCCTCCTCGGCGGTGTCGGGCACGACTCCGGCCCTTTCGAACTCGACGCCCTTGTGCACGAGCAGCGTCGCATCCCCGCCGTCGTCGAGGATGAGGTTCGGGCCGTCGACGCCCGATGCCGACCAGTCGAAGATCTGCTCGGTGCATGCCCAGTACTCCTCGAGCGTCTCGCCCTTCCACGCGAAGACGGGCACGCCCGCCGGGGCGTCGACCGTGCCTCGAGGGCCGACCACGACCGCAGCGGCTGCTTCGTCCTGGGTCGAGAAGATGTTGCAGCTCGCCCAGCGCACCTCGGCGCCGAGCGCGACGAGGGTCTCGATCAGCACGGCGGTCTGCACGGTCATGTGGAGGGATCCCGCGATCCTGGCGCCCTTCAGGGGCTGGGCCGCCCCGAACTCCTCGCGCAGTGCCATGAGCCCCGGCATCTCGTTCTCGGCGAGACGCAGCTGGTGGCGGCCGGATTCGGCGAGGGACAGGTCGGCGACGCGGTACTCGAGCTCAGGCATCTCCCCATTCTTCCATCACGCCGCAGTCGGACTCGCGTGTGTGTCCGACGCGAGCTGCTCAGGCGCGGAGAGCTTCGTGGCGCACGACGAGCCACCCCGCCGGCACCGAGAGTCGGTCGGCATGCGGAGAGCACAGGTCATGGGCCTGGGGATCGTTCGCGGCGCCGAGCGGGCCGAGCGCCGCCATCTGGTCCCCGTAGTCGTAGGTGAGGGTGGCCACGGCCTCTCGCGCGCAGCCGACCTTCGAGCACAGTCGTCCGTCCATCTCCGTCAGAGTACGGCCCTCGAGTCCTTCGATCGGGATGCCGCGCCGCGCACGCAGGCACCGCCTAGACTTTCGTCATGCCCCGTCGTCGCGCCGCCCATGCCTCCGCCGCTCCTCGGCGCGGTGCACGGCACGGACGCCACGGGCGGCTCGGCCGCAGCGAGGTCGTCCGGCCTCCCCTCGCGCCGCTCGACGGACGCATCGACCGTTTCGACCTGACCGTGAGCACGGCCGTCGAGTTCCTCCGCGGGACCTGGCCGGAACTGCAGGACGTCCGCTTCGAGATCGGTGCGATCCCCGGGTTCGACGCGACCGAAGAAGTCCCTCGTTGGTATCTCGATCGGGAACACGGACGAATCGTGCTCTTCCGGCTTCCCATCGAACGGTTGCTGCCTCCGGGGCACGACGACGCCGCGCACCGCCGGATGGCGATCGAGAGCGCCGTGTTCCGTGCCGCCGCCGAGTACGTCGGCCGCGAACCGTGGGACCTCGGTCACGAGCACTGACGATGCGCCGCTGTCCCGACCGAAACCTGGGCAGCCTCAGGGGTAGACGGTTATCGCCTTCTCGACACCCGCGTTCGCCTGCACGGGAAGCACCGCCAGCGCACCAGGGGCGGTGAAGGTCACAGTGGCGTGGATCGGCGCCGTGGTGCGCAGCAGATACGTCTCACGGGCATCGACATCGAGCCCCACACTCTGCCCCGCCGCCACGGTGACTTCTTCCGGCTGCCCGCTGTCGAGGGCCTCGAGCGTCACCGTCGCGTCCTGGTCCGATGCGTTGACCACCTGGACCCGGGGAGAGGGACCCGACGGCACGGCGAAGAGGACGTCGTCGTCGATCTCCGGAGCCGGAGTCACCCACGCGAAATCGGACCCTTGACCGAACCCGTCCTGCTGGCGCAGAGCCGCCACGACCGGCGCATCGGCCACGACATCGACCGTGTACGCCCCGGGTTCGAGGCCGCTGAGCGACACCTGGGCCGGCATGTCGGGTTCGAGCGGAACGGTGAACTCGTCAACGGCGCTCGATGAACCTTCGGGTGTGACCCTGACCTGCACGCGGGCGTCGGCCCCAGGGGACAGCACCCGCAGGACAGCCATCTCCGCGTCGTCCCCGTTCGCGGCGAACACCTGCACCCCGGAGAGCACGAGCCGCTGCTGCGGACCGGGCACCGCATCCTGCAGGTCGATCCCTGCCGGGTCGAGGACCTGCACGAGCGACGACTGGAGCACGGCGCGCACCGGTGCGCCGGTGGCCTCGACGCGGACGACGGGGGCGGCGGTGCCCGCAGCGACAGAGGTGAGCGGAAGAGCGACCTGCGTCCGTGCGGGGACCACGACGGTGCGCGTTCCGCGGGTCTCGCCGTACACCGTGAGCGTCACAGTCGACGGAACCTCTGCGGCATTGGTCAGGATCACGATGTCCTCGGTGCCGGTGTCCGTGCTGCCGCCCACGAGCCACGAGTCGAGCCGCGGCGTGCCGCATGCCGCGGCAGCGTATCCGGCGAGGTCGTCGGCCGCGAGCGTCGCCGACTCGGACGCGGCGATCAACGGCGCGGAACGCCCCTCCACCGCCCCTGTGAGCACGCGCACCTCTCCCGCACCGGGCAGATCCGGGACCGCCAGTGGTACGGAGGACGGATCACCCGAGGTTCCCCCGGTGGTGATGCCGGGTCGCCCGGCCGAGACCATGCTCAACGGATCTGCCGCGTCGCGTCCGAGCGCACGCATGTCGCCGTTGCACACCAGGATGTTGTCGCCAGGGAGCGGGGTCACCTCGACCTGAGCCGGGTCATGGCCGATGATCGGCCACGGTGCATGCACCGCTGCCGCGACGCCGACGACGCACGCGGCGATCACGACGAGCCCCGTCACGACGCGAGCACTCGTCGCCGCGACGCGGAAAGCGCGAGAGCCGCTCATCGGTCCTCCTCCACGGCCGTCGGCCTCGGTTCATCGACATCGTCCGACGGCGGAGACGACTCCGCCGGGTCGGACGGCTCATCGACAGGCTCGGCGATCGGTGCGAGCGCCTCGTCGTTCAGTGCAGCCTCGTCCTGCGGGTCGTCGACAACACCCACGGGGGCCTCCTCATCCAGCGACGCCCTGTCCTCCGCATGCCGTGGCAGGACGAGGGGCTCGTCGGGGGCGCGGCCGACGATACGCGATCGGGCCCGTGCCGCTCGCCGCGAGGCACGCGTCGGGATCGCCAGCAGCAGCGCCGCCAGCACCGCCATCAGCTGGATGGTGATCACGAGACGAGCGCTGCCCTGCTGCGCGTCCGTGAGGCTCGCTGGGCCGGCGACGTCGACGTCGGCCTCGAGCCGCCACAGGACGCCGCGATCGGTCGTCCCGGCGTGAACCAGGCCGGGACGCTGATCGATCGATGCGATCGCCGTGGTGCGGAGGGTGCGAGCCTTGTCCGCTTCGCCGCCGGGGATCTGCGCGACCAGCACGTAGCTGATCCCAGCCGCGGCGAGTTCGCCCGGCGCGTCGAAGTCGCGAGCGGACAGGAGGTCGACCGCGAGAGTCGAGATGTCGGCGCCCTGCGGGTCGACCGCTGTGGAGATCATGGTCGACTGCGACCCGAGCGTCTCGCTCGCGCCCCACACGGCCTCGACCGCGAGACCGCCGTCGTTCTGGGGGGTCAGCACGAGCGTCGCGACGTCACGGTCGCCGGCGGCCTGGGCCGCAACGTACGCAGGAAGGGTCGACTCCGGTCCGTTCGCGAGAACAGAGCGCTCGGTATGGAACGCCGTGAGCGCGGGAACAGCGCAGATCCCGAGGGCGACCGCCGCGACGACCGTCGCGACGGCGCGCAGCCGCGGAAGCGTGATCGCCGTGTCCAGTGTGACGAGTGCGGCACCCAACAGCCCCGCCCACGCCAGGCTGAGTCCCGCACCGGGCCAGATCGCCACTCCGCTTCCCTGGGCGAAGCTCACGGTGATCCCGACAGCGAGGAAAGCCGTCGCGAGACCCGCGAGCGCCACGACGAGGAGCGTGATCCCGGCGCGCCATCTCGGGGCGACCGCCGCACCGAGGGCGAGGAGTGCGATCGGCGCGCACAGCAGGGGCGCCCAGGCGGCGATCGGGGCGGGAAGCAGCGACATCCAGCCGGCGAGATCCGTGGTCGGGAAGCCGGTGGCGAGCGCCAGGCGACCCGCCGCGTCCGCTGCAGCCTGCGGTCCGGCCCAGATCGACCCCGGATCGCCGAGCAGGGCCAGAGGCGTCCCGTGAGCGAGCTGCCAGAACACGAGAGGGGCGAAGAGGGCGGCCGTCGGCACGGGCACCCACAACAGCCGTGCCGCTCCGCGGAACTGCGCGGTGCCCAGCACGATGCCCATCGCCACCACCCAGAGCAGTACGAGAGCGGGCACCAACGACGGTGTGCACGCGCTGACGGCGGCGAGCAGGAGCGAGGCGCTCCCGGCCGCGCCCCAGGAACGGTGCGCCACCACCGCGCTGTGGAACAGCCACGGCAGCAACAGATGCACCAGGACCGCCGTCGGGCGCCCATCGACCAGCGCCGTCAGGAACGTGGGCGCGAGGGCCCACGCGATACCGGCGAAGATCCGCAGCCCCGATCTGTCGGTCACCCTGGTCGCGGCGAACCATCCGCCGAGCACGGCGAGCGGAAGCGCGAGCACCCACAGCAGCACCATGGCGAACGACGGTGCGCCCGGCCACAGGGTGCCCAGCACCGCCACGACAGCCGCGAAAGGATCAGCAGGACCGATGAGGTCGACCGCGGTCCCGCGTACCCCCCACGCGGCGTCGCTCCACAGCGCTGCAACGGTCTGCCGCAACGGCAGCAGTCCTCCGCCGCCGAGCGCAGGCCACGCCAGCAGCGTCGTGAAGGAGGCGATGCTGACCACGAGAGCCGCAAGCACGACCCATGCACCGCCCCCGGAGAAGAAGCGGAGCTCGCTCACGGCGCCACCCTCGCTTCCGTGACCGTCGTCGAGGCGTCGCCGCAGATCCGACGAGGTCACCCGCAGCGGTGCGATGCTCGCCCAGGTGGACGAGCGGAACGCGCGGATACGAGACCGCGACCGCGCGACCGCGCCGACCCGGAGCATCGCGGTGAGGGCCGCGCCCCATTCCGGCAGGACGGCCTCGGGCCGCTTCCCGATGAGGTCGGTGGCGGAGCGCCAGAGAGCGAGAGGGAGCAGGCTCAGCCAGTGCAGAGGCACCGCGGTCGCCGGCGCATAGGCCAGACGACGGTGCAGCTGCGCGAGCCGGGTGACGTAGGCACGACGGAATCTGCCCGACGGCAAGGCCGCGGGGCCGTCGGGCGCCACGGAGATCCTCGCACTCGGCGCGAGCACGACGCGCCCGCCCCCCAAGCGCGCACGCACACCGATGTCGAGTCCTTCGTCGGCTCCCGCGAGCGCTGGATCGGGGCGCAGCGCGTCACGGACCTCCCCACGGATGAGGATGCCGCGGATGTCGGATCCGAGCGCGTCGTCCATCCGGTCGTGCTGTCCCTGGTCGAGTTCCCCGGCGGCGAGCTCGACCGAGCGACCCAGCGCTGTCATGCTGACCCCGAGCGACACGATCTCCCTGTCGTTGTCGGTCGCTACCAGCTTCGGCGCGATCACGGCCGCGGAGGGCGAGCGCTCCAACATGCCGCGAAGTCGCTCGAGGGCGCGAGGGTGGGGAGCGGTGTCCTGGGCCAGCAGCCAGATCGCGGATCCTTCGGACACGCGAGGTCTCGCGAGTTCGACCGCCTCGGCGAAGGACGTCGTGGCGCGCGCCTCGATGATGCCCTCGACCGTCGCGGCGACGGTTTCGCTCTCCCGCGCGGACGCGGCATCCCCGCACATCACGAGCGTCACCGCATCGACGGGCGCGGTCTGGGAGCGCAGTGCTTCGAGAGTGCGGAGGAGCTGCGCGCGGGAAGAGGATCCGGGGCGCGCGACGATGATGGCGTGAACACGGGCTGGCATGACGTCGTCAGCCTATGCGCGCTCCGCGTGGGGCCGGAGCAGTGGATGCGGCGCGCCCGCGAAGCCACGCGATCCGGTATGTACGAAGGTGCTCCGTGCGAGCACGTCCACCGCGCGGCGCCCCCGACAGCAGGTCGCTGCCGGAACCCGACGGCGAGCGTCAGCTCGCGCGGCGCTTGAGCTTGCGACGCTCGCGCTCGGAGAGTCCGCCCCAGATACCGAACCGCTCGTCGTTGTTGAGCGCGTACTCGAGGCATTCGCTGCGCACGTCGCACGTGGTGCAGATGCGCTTGGCATCGCGTGTCGAGCCGCCCTTCTCGGGGAAGAAGGCCTCGGGGTCGGTCTGCGAGCAGAGAGCATCGCTCTGCCAGGCGAGAGCGTTGTCATCATCGGTGGCGTCAGCACGACGCACACCGGGGACGCCGAGGTTGACCGGGTCGACGAACCAGTTCTCCGGCACTTCCGAACGGTAACCCGTCATCTCGACCTCCAACCCTTCAATCCGCCCCCCTGGCGGGCCGTGCGCATGACTAATTACACCCGTGTCATTCGCTGCGGTCAAGTCGCGGATCGTAAACCCTCAAGCGAGTCTTGAAGGTTCACGACGATTCCTCGGCGTGTCGCGGCACGGCGTAGGGGTCCCGCTCACCGCCCCGGCCGCGCGACGAAGGCCTCTCCGACGCCGGAGAGGGTGAGCACGGATTCGTCCGCGCTTGCGAATGCCGTCGACCCGACCGCGAGCGCCACTTCTTCGCCCGCCGCCGACGTGACGACGACCGAGCCGGCGGTGGCGAGGACCATGGTCGGTCCGGCGACGTCGATCGCCACCGGATCGCCGTCGAGCGTGATGCGGGTCAACGCGAAGTCCGGCACCGGAACGGGGTACTCGGTCACGACCTCCCCGGACGCCGGCCGCAGCACAGGCACCTCACCGGGTGATGTATCGAGGATGGCGAGGAGCTCCGGCACATCGATGCGCTTCGGGGTGAGGCCGCCGCGCAGGACGTTGTCGCTCGCGGCCATGATCTCCACCCCGAGTCCGGAGAGGTACGCGTGCAGCAGACCGGCACGCAGGAAGATCCCCTCTCCTCGGCGCAGCACCACGTGGTTCATGAGCAGGGCGACGACGACCCCGGGGTCGCGCGGATAGGTCTTCGCGACGTCCGCGATCGCGCGGAGAGTCGTCCTCCACTCCCCCGCGTCATCGCGCTCGGAGGCCGTGACGACCGCCTCGATGATCTGGTCGACCTCGCGCTGCGCCTCACCGCCGAGAAGCCATCCGATCGCATCACGCAGGGGGTCGCCCGCTGACTTGAGACGCGCACGCAACCGCGCGACTCCCTCGCCGCCGCCGAGGAGGCCGAGCAGGGAGATCGTGTCGTCGATCGGCCGCAGACCGCTCAGAGACTCGAACCTCTCGCTGAGCGCGACGATGAGCTCCGGCTTGTGGTTGTCGTCGCGATAGTTGCGCCGAGGGTCGTCGGCGGCGAGGCCGAGTTCGCGCTCCCAACCCGCCCTCGCCTGGGCTACCGTCGGGTGCACCTGGATCGAGAGCGGCTGCCCTGCGGCGAGCAGCTTCAGCAGGTACGGGAGGGAGCCACCGGTGATCTGGTCGAGAGTGCCGCCTCCCGCCACGTCGGCAGGGTCACCGGGATGGTCTCCGAACCACACCTCGGCTTCGGGTGCACCGGTGGGCGCGCGCCCTTCGAGGGAGGCCAGGAGGGAGGCGGAGCCCCAGGCGTAGTCGCGGGGCTCATTCGTCAGGCTCAGCAGCATGTCCCCCAGCGTAGAGCCGCGTCGCGGCGTTCAGGGATGCCAAGAGCGTGGCGCGGTAGCCTGAACGCGATGGCCCAGTACACCAAGCACCCGGTGACAGCCCCGCCCTCGGCGCCGGAGCGCGAGTCGACGGGGCATCTCCTGCTGCGCGGCTACGTGATCCTCGTGCTCATCACGACGTTCGCGCACAGCGCGGTGTACAACCTCCTCGGCATCGAGGGTGCTGCCGTCGTCCTGGCCGTGTTCACGCTCGCGACGCTCGGCATCGGCGTCCCGATGCTCACTCGCCACCGACCGCAGCCGTTCCGCTGGCGACGCCTCCCGTGGACGGCAGTCGGCTATGTCGCCTTCGCCCTCCTGTCGGTCGCGTGGTCGCAGTGGCCCGGGCCGACGCTCATCACCTGGGTCCTGCTCGCGGCTGTCACCGCAAACGGCCTGTTCATCGCGCACGCGCTCACGTGGCATGAGATCATCCGGGCGCTCTCCTCCGCTTTCAAGTGGATCCTCGGCCTCTCGCTGGCGATCGAGCTGTGGGTCTCCCTCGTGCTGCACGGGCCGCTCCTGCCGAACTTCGTGACTCTGCCGGACGGGGAGATCGACCCGCAGTGGTACTGGGTGCGCGACAACCTGTTCGACGGTGGACGCATCCAGGGCATCGTGGGCAATGCGAACCTGCTGGCGATCATCTCCCTGTTCGCGATCATCACCTTCGGGGTGCTGTTCGCCGCTCGCGCTCGCTGGCGCACCACGCTCGCACTGTGGATGCTCCTCGCGGCATACTTCCTGTTCCGCACGTCCTCGGTCACCGCTCTCGCGTGCGCGGCGGCGGCGGTGGTGGTCCTCGTGGTCGCCCTGCTGATGCGACGGGCGCGCACCCCCGGTGCCCGAACCCGCATCTACGTGATCGCGATCGGCGGCACTGCCGTGGCGGCTGCCGCCGTCTGGCTGCTGCGCGATCAGCTGCTCGGCCTCGTGGGGCGCAGCTCCGATCTGACGGGCCGATCCGACCTGATCTGGGCCAAGGTCCTCGAGCGCGTGAGTGATCACCCGATCTTCGGCAACGGCTTCTCCAGCCCGTGGATCCCCACCGACCCCGCGTTCGACCGCTGGATCACCGACCACGGACTCACGGTCTTCCACGCCCACAACATGTGGCTTGACGTGCTGTTCCAGCTGGGCGTCGTCGGCGTCATCCTGATGGGCGTCGCCTACCTGAGTCTGCTCTGGCGGTCCTGGTTCTTCGCGGTCGACCGCCCGCGATGGGACCTCGATGCACGGCGGCCCTACTCGCCGCTGACTCTCCTCCCCAGCCTCTTCACGGTGGTGCTGCTCGTGCAGGGGTTCTCCGAGTCGACCCCGATCATGCTGTGGGGCTGGCTGCTCGTGGTCCTGCTGTCGTTCAAGCTCAAGTCCGTGCCGCTCGTGGGCGTCGGAGAACGGGACCTCGTGTTCGAACGCGGCACACGGCAACGGCGGGTGCCGTGACTTCGGCGCGTCCCCTCGTGCGCCTCCTCGGCTCGGCGGAGTTCGCGCGGGCCTTCACCCTCGCCGCTCTGACCGCCGTCTTCGGCTCCTTCGCGATCGAGCGGATGGCCTCGGCCGTCACCCTTGCCACGGTCATCACCGTGCTGTGCGTGCTGGGCGCCGCGATCCTTTGGGTCCGTCGCGACGAGCTCTCCCCGCTGAGGATCGCCCCCTCGTCCCTCTTCGCCTTCCTCGGCTGGGCGCTCGTGAGCCTGGTGTGGACGACGGATCGCTCCGACACCTTCTTCGGATGGATGTCCCTGTTCGGATTCGCGTTCCTGGCGATCACGATCGGTCATATCCGTGACACGCTGCAGACCGTGCGAGCGATCGGCGATACGTTGCGCGTCCTCCTCGGCGCCTCGCTCGGACTCGAGATCCTCTCGGGCATCCTGCTCGACGTCCCGTTCACGTTCCTCTCCATCCAGGGCGATCTGGCGGCAGGCGGTCCGATCCAGGGCCTGTTCGGCAGCCGCAACATGCTGGGATTCATCGCGGTCATCGCGCTCATCACCTTCGTGATCGAGTGGCGCACGCAGTCCGTGGAACCGCCGCTCGCCGTCGTCTCGATCGGGCTCGCCGGGGCGCTGGCGTTCCTCTCCGCCTCCCCCACCGTGCTCGTGCTCGCCGTCGCGGTCGGCATCGTCACGCTCGCCCTCACGATCGTGCGGCACACCGCGCCGCACCGGCGCAACGTCGTCCAATGGATGCTCGGAGCGATGGTGGCGCTCGCTCTCGTGATCGCCTTCGCGTTCCGCCATCAGATCATCGCGCTCCTCGACGCCGGGTCAGACTTCTCGATCCGGGCGTCGCTGTGGAACACGATCCTCGACTTCGTCGCCCTGAAGCCGATCCAGGGATGGGGCTGGTTCGGCGATTGGGCGCGCGGCGAATTCCCCTTCACGTTCATCAACTTCCAGCTCGACGACCACCACCAGAGCGCGTTGAACGCCTTCTTCGACGTTCTCCTCCAGCTCGGCTGGGCAGGCCTGGTGCTGTTCCTGCTGCTCGGTGGAGTGGCCCTGATCCGCTCGTGGCTGGTGGCGAGCGCTCGGCGGTCCGTCGTCTACGCCTGGACCCCGATCATGCTCGTCACCCTCGCCGTCGACTCGATGTTCGAGAGCTTCACCCTGGTGGGCGCGGGGTGGTTCATGCTGGTGCTCTGCGCACTGCGCGCGGGGCAGTCACGGTCATGGCGCGAGAACATCGATGCCGCGCACACCGGAGCGATCCCGACTCTCCGCCCTCAGCAGTAGCGGCGCACACGCGAGGAAGGCCTCAGCCCAGCGCGCGCAGCTTCTCCGCCCAGGCGATCGCGTCGCGGACGCCGTCGTCCACCGAGCGCTCCGCACGCCAGGCGAGCACATCTGCCGCACGGTCCACGATCGCGAACGCACCCGCCTGGTCACCGGGGCGGCGGGCGGCCTCGACCACGGGAAGCGGCTCTCCGGTGACGCGCTCGAAGGCACTGATGAGTTCGCGAACCGTCACTCCCGCTCCCGTGCCGAGGTTGATCACCTGAGACGGCGCGTCGGGCGTGGCGACCTGGTCGAACCTCTGCACGGCCGCGACATGCGCGAGGGCCAGATCCCAGACGTGGATGTAGTCCCGAAGCCCGGTTCCGTCCCGCGTCGCCCAGTCGGTGCCGGTGATCGTGAACGGTTCTCCCGACGCGCGTGCCTGCATGATCCGGCCCAGGGCGTGGGTGGGGGTCGGGTTCTGCAACCCGGTGCGCAGCCGCGGGTCCGCTCCGATCGGATTGAAGTACCGCAGCGCGATGGCACGGAAGTCCCCCGCTTTCGCGGAGTCGTCGAGGATCTGCTCGATCATCGCCTTGGTCGCCGCGTACGGGCTCGCCGGCGCGAGGCTGCCGTGTTCGTCCACGCCCTCGCCGGACTCCCCGGCGTACACCGCCGCCGAGGAGCTGAACACGATCCGAGGGATCCCCGCGTCGCGCAGACCCTGCAGGAGCGTGATCGTCTTGCCGACGTTGGCGTCGTAGTAGCCGAGCGGGTCCGCGACGGATTCCGGGACCACGATGCGTGCTGCGCAGTGGATGACCGCGTCGATGTCGGGGTGATCGGCCAGCAGCCTATCGAGCACGCCACGGTCCGCGATGTCGCCGATGTAGAGATCGCGTCCTTCGCCGAAGGCCTTGAGCCCGGTGGAGAGATCGTCGAGGATCACCACCTCGATCCCCGCCTCGATGCATGCCGTCGCGACAGTCGCGCCAATGTAGCCGGCACCGCCGGTGATCAGTACCTTCATCGCGGTCAGTCTAGCCAGTGCGTCTCGTCGCCAGCAGGGAGGCTCTCCGCAGATCCAGAGGTCATCGACGGTAGGCTACTCACTGCTCGTCGAATCCCGCGCCGTCCTCCGACGGCGGCCTGCGGCATCAACATCGGAGAACCTCCCAGTGGCTCACGTCCTTCAGAACGTCGTCTTCCCACTTGATCGCGACCCCGATCTGCTTCCCCTCTACGCCGACCCGGAGACGTGGTCCGTGATCGAGAACGAGCCCGTGCGCGTGTCCAATCGCGCGCACCTCGGAAACATCCTCGGCCGCCACCGCGCGCGGATCGTGGCGGGGCGTCGCGTCTCGCTGGGGACCTACTTCAACGCGTTCCCCGCCTCCTACTGGCAGCACTGGACGAGCGTGCGCGACGTGCGCCTCACCGTGCGCACCACGGGACCGGCGACCATCCTGGTCTACCGCTCCAACGGTTCGGGTGTCCGCCAGCGCGTCGCCACCCGCGAGGTCACCGGCGAGTCGTCGACGTCCTTCGACCTCGAGCTCACGCAGTACAGCGACGGCGGGTGGATCTGGTTCGACATCGTCGCCGACGAGAAGCCGGCCGTGCTCGAGGGCGCTGTGTGGACCACCGAGCAGGAGCCCGCACGGACCGGCAAGGCGTCGCTCGGCATCACGACCTACAACAAGCCCGACTACTGCGTCGAGACGCTGCGCGCGCTGGCCGCATCCCCCGATGCGCTGGAGTTCGTCGACCGGATCTTCCTGGTCGACCAGGGCACCCGGCTCGTCGCCGACCAGGACGGCTACGACGACGTCGCCGCGAGCCTCGGAGAGACCCTCCAGGTGATCCGGCAGGACAACCTGGGCGGCTCCGGCGGCTTCGCCCGCGCCATGCATGAGGCGCTGCAGCGCCCGGAGAGCGACTTCGTCCAGCTCCTCGACGACGATGTCCGGCTCGAACCCGAGTCGCTGCGCCGTTCGATCGTGTTCGGTCAGTACGCGACCAGTCCGCTGCTCGTCGGCGGCCACATGTTCGATCTGCTCGACCGCCCCAAGCTGCACGGCTGGGCCGAGGTCGTCGACGAAGGCCCCTTCATGTGGCGGAACCTCTACCAGGAGAAGATGCCGCACGACTTCGGCGTCTCGAACCTCCGTCAGTCCACTCTCCTGCACATGCGTATGGACGCCGACTACAACGGCTGGTGGATGTGCCTCATCCCGCTCGATGCCGTCCGGAAGGTCGGTCTGTCGCTTCCGGCCTTCATCAAGTGGGACGACGCCGAGTTCTGCCTGCGCGCTGGAGAAGCGGGTTTCCCGACCGTGTCGATGCCGGGAGTCGCGCTCTGGCACGTCGCCTGGGTCAACAAGGACGACACGATCGACTGGCAGGCGTATTTCCACGCCCGCAACCGCATCGTCGCGGGCTTGCTGCATTCGAACGCCCCGCGTGGCGGTCGTCTCATCGTGCACAGCCGGCGCGTCGACCTCAAGCACCTCATGATGATGCAGTACTACCCGGCTGCCCTGCGCGCCAGGGCGCTGAAGGATGTGCTCTCCGGTCCGGAGCACCTGCGCCGAGACCTCGCCACCGCCATGCCCGCAGCGCGTGCCCTCGCCGCCGACTTCCCGGAGACCGTCGTGCATCGCGACCCCTCGACGGTGCTGCACTCGCGGCGCGGTCGTCAGGTGTACAAGCAGCTCGACAAGAACGATCTGGACAACCCGAAGGGGCTCCGGCTGCGCTGGTTCACCCTCGCCACGCTCGCGTCGCATTTCGTGCACCGGCCGCATCCCGCCAACGTCGCCCAACCCGAGGTCGAGTTCGGCAAGGAGGATGCGCACTGGTGGCGCGTCCCCGCTTTCGACAGCGCCCTCGTGAGCGCCGCCGACGGCTCCGGCAAGAACATCTACACGCGTGACCGCGCGAAGTACCGCCGGATGCTGCGAGAGACGCTGCGACTGCACGCCGAGTTGCGGCGCCGCTGGCCCGAGCTGCAGAAGCAGTACCGGCAGGCGCTCCCCGATCTCGTCTCCCCCCAGTCCTGGCAGAAGATCTTCGAGGAGAAGGCATGACCGCGGCTCCCGCTGCATTCGACCCGAAGGCCGCGACGATCGTCATCGTCACCTTCAACCGCTCCCACCTTCTCTCGGGCCTGCTGACCAGCATCACCGCGATGGACCCGAAACCTGGGCGCGTCGTGATCATCGACAACGCCTCGTCCGACGACACGACCGACGTGGTCGAGTCGTTCCGCGACGACATCGGCACCGAGATCGTGTACCGGCGGCTGGACACGAACACCGGCGGCTCCGGCGGCTTCAGCGAGGGGATGCGCACCGCGTACGAACTCGGCTCCGAGTGGATCTGGATGATGGACGACGACGTCGAAGTCCTCACCGAGGGGCTCGCGAAGATGGGAGCCTGGAGCAGCCGGTTCAAGAGCATCCAGGGACGGCGCTTCGACTACGACGGCAGCGAGTTCTACTGGCAGTACCGCATCGCCGAACGCATGGGCATCCCGATCCCGTTCGCCCCGTCGGGCTTCGACGAGACCGGATACAAGGAGATGAACAGCGGATGCTTCGAGGGCATGTTCATCCACCGTTCGATCGTGCAGCAGATCGGGCTTCCCGACCCCCGGTTCTTCATCTACTGGGACGACCAGATGTACGGGTGGCTGGCCTCGCGCCTGACGACCGCGGTGATCGTCGACGAGTTCGTGCTGCGTCGCACCCGTGAGATCAAGCAGTGGGACATGGGCATCCGCCACATGAACGCGTCGAGCAACGCCTACCGCTACTACATCATGCGCAACCGCGGCTTCATCAAGCAGTATTACCGTGTCCACGGCGTCTACAACCCCGTGCTGTTCGGCCTCGGCACCGCGGCGACCTTCTTCAAGGAGCTCATCCGCCTCGTCTTCGTCGAGCGGACCGTGCGTGGCACGAGCAACCTGTTCCGCGGCATCCGCGACGGCGGCAAGGCGGGCCGTGACCGCACCTGGCAGCCCATGCCCCCTCTGGAGGCGTGACGGATGGACGAACAGGCGCCGGAGCTGCGCTGGGCTCCCCTGCCCCCGCAGCCGAAGAGGACGGGGCGGGTCTGGCTCATCGTGGGACTCGTCGTCGCGGCGCTCGCGATCGTCGGAGCCCTCCTCTTCTTCCTGGTGCCGCGCGGCGAGAGCACGCCCCCGACGGAGTCCGCCTCCCCCTCGCCCTCCGCATCCGCGTCGCCGACCCCGACGGCGACCCCGACCGCTTCTCCGACGCCCTCCGCCGTGCCGGAGCCGACGCAGACCCCGATGGTGACCCCACCGCCGGTCGAAGACCCCAGCCTCGGGGTCTTCCGCGAGCGCGTGAGCGGCCCGCTGGGCGCCGCACCTCGCGGCCTCGACATCATCGCCGGATCGAGCGGGCAGGACGCCCTCTCGGTCGTCGACACGCTCCAACTCGACGCCCAGGGGCTGTCGGATGCCCGGCCGCCGTCATCGATCGGTGCAGCCTGGCACGACGGGGTGTCGGCGTACAGCGAGCGCCTCACGCAACTGCGCACGGCGATCTCGAACCAGTCGGGCGTCTCCGCCGCCGTGGATGCCGCCCGCACGTCCGTCCAGCAGCTGAGGACACTCGTCGGACTCTGAGCCGCAGGCGACCGCGGCTCGTCGGGGTCGCGCTCGCTACACCGCGTAGTCGGCGTTGTAGCGGTCGAGCACCTCGGCGATCGGGGCGTCGAGCGCCAACGCACCCTTGTCGAGGTAGAGCCCCCTGGTGCAGAAGCGTCGCAGGTCGCGCTCGTTGTGACTGACGAAGAAGAGCGTGCGCCCTTCGGCGAGCAGCTCGTCGATGCGCTTGTAGCACTTGTCACGGAACGCCTTGTCACCGACGGCGAGCACCTCGTCGACGAGCAGGATCGGCTCGTCGAGCTGCGACACGACCGAGAATGCGAGCCGCACCTTCATCCCGTTGGAGAGGTGCTTGTACGGAGTCTCCTCGAACCCGGCGAGCTCCGCGAACGCGATGATGTCGTCGTAGCGGCGAGAGACCTCGTCGCGCGACATCCCGTGCAGGCCCGCGGTCAGACGGACGTTCTCGCGCACCGTGAGGTCTCCGACGAACCCGCCGGTGATCTCGATCAGGGGGGCGACTCCCCCGTTCACCGCGACGGTGCCCTCATCGGGGAGCAGCACCTTCGCGACGAGCCGGAGCAACGTGGACTTGCCCTGTCCGTTGCGCCCGACGACGCCGATGGATTCCCCTGGCTGCACGGTGAAGGAGACGTCGCGGAGCGCCCAGAACTCGCCGGGACGCGACCGGCGCGAGGCTCCGGCGAACAGGTCCTTGAAGCTGCGGCGGCCTCGCCTGTTCCGACGGAAGTGAACGCCGAGTCCCTGGACTTCGATCGCGGGTGCCATCACAGCTCCTTCAGCACGGGGCGCTCGAGGCGGCCGAAGGTCCACGTCCCGAGCGCGAGGATGCCCACGCACATCACCGCACTGACGAGAACCGGCATCGGCTCCCACAGGTCGGGGAAGAAGCCCACCCGGTAGAGCGTGAAGATGCCCGCGAGCGGGTTGAACGCCCCGATGATGTCGAAGGGCGCGGGGAGGTCGCGGAAGCTGTAGATCACGGGCGAAGCGTAGAAGAGCGCCCGCAGGATGAGCGCGGTCGTGCGTTCGAGATCGGCATACAGGGCGCACAGCGGCGCCACGAGGAGGCCGAGTCCGACCAGGAGCACGGTCTGCATGAGGATCGCCACGGGGAACCACAGCAGCATCCAGGTCACGTGTGCGCCGCTGAACACCGCGAACAGGACGAGCACGGGCATGGAGAACAGGAACTCGATGCCCTTGCTCAGCACGATGCGGTTGACCCAGATGGAGCGAGGGATGGCGGTGGACCTGACCAGGCGGGAGTCCTTCTTGAACGCGCGCGTGAAGTCCGACACCGAGGTGTTGAACCACACCCACGGCAGCAGCGCGACGATGAGGAACACGATGTATGGGTCCTCACCGACACTCCGGTGGAAGATCTGCGTGAAGACGAACCAGTAGATCGCGCTCATCACGAGCGGATCGAGGATCGACCACAGGTAGCCGAGGGAGCTCGTCGCGTACCGGACCTTGAGGTCGCGGGCGGACAGCAGCCACAGCGAATGCAGATAGCGCCGGGGCGTCCCGGGCGCCCCGACAGCAGCGTGACTCACGATGTCGAGTCTAGGAGAGAGTGTTGTTCCAGAGCGACAGCGCCGAGCCGATGGCCATGTGCATGTCGAGGTACTGGTACGTGCCGAGGCGTCCGCCGAAGTGCACGTCCTGCTCGCCCTTGGCCAGCTCACGGTAGGCCAGCAGCCCCTCGCGGTCGGTCGGCGTGTTCACCGGGTAGTACGGCTCGTCCTCCCGCTCCGCGAAGCGGGAGAACTCCCGCATGATCACGGTCTTGTCCGACTCGTAGACGTCCTTGCGCTCCGGGTGGAAGTGCTTGAACTCGTGGATGCGGGTGTACGGCACGTCCATGTCCGGGTAGTTCATGACGCTCGTGCCCTGGAAGTCGCCCACGTTCAGCACCTCCTGCTCGAAGTCGAGCGTGCGCCAGCTCAGCGCGCCCTCGGCATAGTCGAAGTAGCGGTCGACCGGGCCGGTGTACACCACGGGGACCTGCCCGACGGTCGCCTTCTTGCTGAGGGGCTGCGCGTCGTCGAAGTAGTCGACGTTCAGCTTGACCTCGATGTTCGGGTGATCGGCCATCCGCTCCAGCCACGCGGTGTACCCGTCGGTGGGAAGCCCCTCCCACGTGTCGTTGAAGTAGCGGTTGTCGTACGTGTAGCGCACCGGGAGCCGGCTGATGATGTCTCCGGAGAGCTTCTGCGGGTCGGTCTGCCACTGCTTCGCGGTGTAGTCGCGGAAGAACGCCTCGAACAGCGGGCGACCGACGAGAGCGATGCCCTTCTCCTCGAAGTTCGCGGCCGTCTTGGCGTCGAACTCGCCCGCCTGCTCCTTGACCAGCGCGCGCGCCTGGTCGGGCGTGTACGCCGACTGGAAGAACTGGTTGATCGTCCCGAGGTTCACCGGCATCGGGAACACCGTGCCCTTGTGCGTCGTGTAGACCCGGTGGACGTAGTTCGTGAACGACGTGAAGCGGTTCACGTACTCCCACACCGTCGCGTTGGAGGTGTGGAAGAGATGCGCACCGTAACGGTGGACCTCGATCCCCGTCTCGGGCTCGGCCTCGCTGTAGGCGTTGCCGCCGATGTGGTGGCGGCGGTCGATGACAGTTACCTTGCGGCCCGCTTCGGCGGCACGCTCAGCGATGGTGAGGCCGAAGAAGCCCGACCCGACGACGAGAAGATCCATGCCACCCATGGTATCGGCGCGTGGCTGGGAGCCCGTCCCACCGCGGCGTCCCCTCCCCCTCTCCCCGTTTGTCCAGGCGCGCGTACTCGACCGCTACGCTGAGCGGCATGCGGGAACGCCGCAGCCTGTTCACCCCAAGATGGAGTTCCCATGTCCCGACGTGCGGTACCCGCTGCTCTCGCCGCGGTCGTCCTCGCTGCCTCTCTACTCACCACGACCGGGATGAGCGCGTCCGCCGACGTCACGCGACCGTCGGAGACCGGCACCGCAGCCGATATCTCCTTCCCCGCCGGCGTCTCACGTCTCGCAGGCAAGGACCGCTACGACACGGCGATCGCCGTGTCGAAGAAGTACGCTGCGGGCACGGATGCGGTCTTCGTCGCCACCGGCGCGAACTTCCCCGACGCCCTGTCCGCGGCCGCGGCCGCGGCACGTCTCGGTGCACCGCTGCTGCTCACGCCCGGGACGACATTGCCCGCCGCCGTGCGTACGGAGATCACGCGGCTGAGCCCCGCGACCATCTTCATCGCCGGTTCCGAAGGTGCGGTCGGTGCTGGCGTCGAACGCGCGCTCACGGCGATCGCACCGGTGGAGCGGCTCGGGGGCGCCTCCCGATATGAGACGGGAAACGCGCTGGTCCGCCGGGTTTTCCCAGGAGCCACCCACGCCTTCATCGCGACAGGAAGGACGTTCCCCGACGCCCTCGCCGCCACCGGCGCCGCGGGTGCCACGTCAGCACCGGTCATCCTCGTGGACGGCGCAGCCGCCTCGCTGCCGACCGACACTCGAGACCTGCTCGACGCTCTGGGCGTCTCCGCGGTGACCATCGTCGGAGGCGCGGGTGCGGTCTCCCCCGGCATCGAGGCGGAACTCGCGAACGCGTACGACGTCCAACGGCTGGGCGGCGCCGGCAGGTTCGACACCGCGGCACTCATCAACGATTCCTTCTTCTCCGCCGGATCGGCCCCCGCAGCCTTCCTCGCGACGGGACAGAACTTCCCTGACGCGCTGGCCGGTGCCGCACTGGCAGGACGCACCAAGAGCCCGGTCTACGTCACGAACGCCGCCTGTGTGCCCGAATCCGCGCACCTGTCGCTGCAGCGACTCGGCGCCCCCAGCACAGTGGTGCTCGGAGGTGTCGCCGTGGTCGGCGCCCAGGCCGCCGCGAACATGGGTTGCCTCACGGCGGGAACTCCGACGATCTCCGGCACCGCCCACGTGACCGGCTCGCTCACGGCGAACGTCGGAACGTGGACGGCGGGGACGACGTTCCAGTACCAGTGGCTTGCGAACGGGAGCCCCCTGTCCGGAGCGACGGGGGCTCGACTCGCACTGAGCGCGGCGCACGCGGGCAAGCAGATCTCCGTGCGGATCACCGGCTCCAACCCCGGCTACGTGTCGGCTTCGGTGCTCTCCGGACGGACCTCGGCCATTTCCTATCCGGTGCGCACGACCCCGGTCGACAGCTGGAACTGCCCGAGTTGGGCACCGATCAAGGGGAACATCGGAGCCAAGGAGAAGATCTACCACATGCCCGGCGGGCGCTACTACGCGGCCACGAACCCCGAGGAGTGCTTCCGCACGGAGGCCGCCGCGAAGAGCGCCGGCTACCGCCGCTCGAAGCTGTGACGACGTCGTCTCCGATCACCATGGAGACAGGCTCGCGGCACGATAGGATCACGCAACGGCCCCGGGCTCTCCGGGCGCCTCGAAGAGAAACGATGACTCCTTGAAAACACGTTCGCACCGTCGCGCCGTCGTTGCCGCGACCGTTCTCGCCCTCGCTCTGTCGACTCCGCTCGCCGCAGCAGCCGCGGGAGACCAGGAGCTTCCGCAGCTCGACCAGACCGACTCCTCGACGCCGCCTGAAACGCACTTCCGGCTGGACGAGACCCCGGTCTCGAGTAACCGCTCGGCGGAGCCGAAGGCGCTGGCCGCTGCGGAAGCGCCCGGTGCCGTCACGGGTGTGACCATCGGCGATGTGACCTCCACCGACGCTCACGCCGCCTGGGCCGCGCCTGCAGACAACGGTTCGACGATCACCGGGTACCACCTGCAGATCCTCATCGGCGGCTCCGTCATCGAGGAGTTCGTGTCGGACACCCCCGTGCTCGGCGCGACCCTCTTCAACCTCGCCCCTGACACCACCTACGGATTCCGCGTCGCTGCGGTCAACGCCATCGGCACCGGCGACTTCTCCGCCGTGCAGTCCTTCACCACGACGCACACCTGGGTGGAGCGGCAGTTCGGCGCCGACCGCTTCGAGACCGCTGTGCGCGTCTCCGAGAGCGCCTTCCCCTACGAGGGCGTGCCGGTCACTTTCATCGCGAACGGCCTGAACTTTCCTGATGCTCTGGCCGCGGCCGCGGCCGCGGGCACCTTCGGCGGACCTGTGCTCCTCGCGCGACCGACCAGCGTGAGTGCCGGGACCGTGGCCGAGGTCGCCGCGCTGAAGCCGGAGTACCTCTTCGCCGCCGGCGGGAAGGCCGTCGTCGGCGACTCCGTGTTCAACAAGCTCTCGCCGTACGCGACCATGGGCTCCGATCGCGCCGCCGGCGCGTCGCGATACGAGACCGCTGGCCTCATCTCCACGCTGTGGGAGTCGACCGGTACCGTGTATCTCGCGAACGGGATGAACTTCCCTGACGCCCTGGCAGGTGCTGCCGCGGCCGGGTACGAAGGTGCTCCGGTGCTGCTCACCAAGCAGGGTTCGCTCCCGCCGGAGACGGCTGCGTACCTCGCCTACCACCGGCCGACGAGGCTGGTCATCCTCGGAGGAAACGGCGCCGTCAGTCAGGCCGTCGTCGACCAGGCGCAGCGGGCCGCTGGCGGATTCGTCGCGTCGATCCAGCGCCTGTCGGGCGACAGCCGCTACGACACCGCGGTCGACATCTCCCGTCGCACCTTCACCACGCCGAGAGTGCCCGTGGTGTACATCGCAAGCGGGCAGAACTTCGCCGACGCGCTCGCGGGGGCTGCGGCGGCTGGCGCCCTCGGTGGACCCGTGCTGCTCACCGAGCCGAACACGATCAGCGACGCGACCATCGCCGAGATCGAACGACTGGATCCGGTCCGCGTGGTCGTGCTCGGAGGCCCAGCGGTCGTGAGCGACGCGGTCAAGGACCGCATCGCGAACGCGATCGACTGACCGATCGGAACGGTCGCGGCGTTTCTTCGTGCCGCGACCGTTCTGCCGCTCTCCGCACTGCACCGCACTGCACCGCACCGCACCGAAAGGGTCTCCCCTTGTCCCCGCGAACCCGATGGCGCTCCTCGACCGTCGCTCTGACCCTCGCGCTCGCCGTCGCCACTCCTCTCGGCGCGCACCCCGCCGCGTCCGCGGCCACGGACACGCAGACCTCGGTCGAGCGGATCTTCGGCGCCGACCGCTACGAGACGGCGGCAGCGGTCTCAGCCGATGCGTTCTCGCACGGCGGGGTGATCACCGCCTTCGTCGCGAGCGGCGTGGACTTCCCCGACGCCCTTTCCGCCGCTGCCACCGCGGGGCTCATGGACGGCCCTGTCCTGCTCACGAAGCCGGGGTACCTGCCTGCGGTGACGGCGCAGGAAGTCGACGCTCTCGAGCTCGATTCGGTCTTCGTGACGGGCGGAACGGGCGCTGTGAGCGACGCAGTGCTGCGACAACTGGAACCGCTCACGACAGAGGGCTCTTTCCGCTTCGGCGGTGCGGACAGGTACGCCACCGCGGCCGCGATGCTGCCCTGGTGGATCCTCGAGTTCCCCGACACGGTGTTCCTCGCGAGTGGCGCCGACTATCCGGACGCCCTCTCGGGAGCGGCAGCGGCAGGATTCCTGCATTCGCCGGTGTTCCTCACCGCCCCGGACACCCTGCCTTCGCAGACGGCGGCGGCCCTCCGGCGACTCGCCCCGTCTACCGTGATCGCGCTCGGAGGAACCGGCTCCCTCAGCGACGCCGTGCTGGAGAGCGCGCGCCTCGCCACCGGTGTCGACGATGCGACGACCGAGCGCCGAGGCGGCCAGACCCGGTACGACACGGCCGTTTCCGTGTCTCAGGCGACGTTCGCCACCGGCGCACGTGTGCCGATCGTGTACGTCGCCAGCGGCGAGAACTTCGCCGATGCCCTCGCCGGGGCGGCAGCCGGAGGCAGTCTCGGCGGCCCCGTCCTTCTCACCCCGGCGCACGATGCCCCTGCGTCCGTGCTCGCAGAACTCCGAAGGCTCGACCCGCAGCGCGTCGTGATACTCGGAGGGCCGAGCGTGATCAGCGACCACGTCGCCTCTCAGATCACCGCCGCCCTGGGCTGAGGCGACCCACCTCAGGGCGCGACGGTACTGCTTCCGGTGCCGAGGTGCGGTGTCAGACCGCGGTGCCGACGACGATGCGCGGCGTGCCGGTCCACAGCGCCGGGTCGGTGGCCGCGCGACCGTCGACGATCAGCTTGATGCCGGGCAGCTGCGCGGGCGTGAGCTCCTTGTAGTCGGCGTGGTCGGTCTGCAGGACGGCCAGATCGACCTTGCCGCCGATGGCGTAGGGCTCGAAGCCGAGGCCGCGCAGCTCGTCGTCGCTGTACAGCGGGTCGTGCACCACGACATCGGCTCCGCGATCCTTCAGCGCCTTCACCGTCGGGAACACCCCGGAGAAGGCCGTCTCCTTCACGCCGCCGCGGTAAGCCGCGCCGAGGACGACGGCGCGCTGCCCGCTCAGATCGCCGAGGATGCCCTCAGCCTGCGCGACGAGGCGCTCCGGCATCGAGGCGTTGAGCTGACGTGCCACGCGCACGATGTCGGCATCGGGGTCGGTCGACAGGTACAGACGCGGATAGACCGGGATGCAGTGACCGCCGACGGCGATGCCGGGGCGGTGGATGTGACTGTAGGGCTGGGAGTTGCAGGCCTCGATCACCTTGTAGACGTCGATGCCGTGCGAGGCGGCGAAGAGTCCGAACTGGTTGGCCAGCCCGATGTTCACGTCACGGTACGTCGTCTCGGCCAGCTTGGCCATCTCGGAGGCCTCGGTGCTGCCGAGGTCCCAGACGCCGTTCGGCTGAGCGAGATCGGGACGCTCGTCGAACTGCAGCACCGCCTCGTAGAACTCGCGGGCGCGACGATTGCCCTCGTCCGAGAGGGCGCCGATGAGCTTGGGGTACTTGCGCAGGTCGGCGAAGACACGGCCCGTGAGCACGCGCTCCGGCGAGTAGGCGAGGAAGAAGTCCGTACCCTCGGTGAGGCCCGACCCCTCCTCGAGCATCGGCTTCCAACGGTTCCGCGTGGTTCCGACCGGAAGGGTGGTCTCGTAGGAGACCAGGGTGCCGGGCGTCAGATGTTCCGCGAGCGAGCGGGTGGCCGCGTCCATGTACTTGAAGTCGGGTTCCCAGGTCTCGTCGTCGACGAACACGGGCGCGACGAGCACGACGGCGTCAGCCCCGGGGATCGCCTCGGCGTAACCGGTCGTGGCACGCAGACGACCGGCCGGGATCAGCTCCTCGAGTCGCTCCTGCAGCTCGGCCTCGCCGGGGAACGGCTCCTTCGCGGCGTTGATCAGGTCGACGGCCCTCTGGTTGACGTCGACGCCGACCACATCGTGACCGGAAGAGGCGAACTGGACGGCGAGAGGGAGCCCGATCTTTCCGAGGGCCACGACGGCGATACGCATGATCCCCAGTCTAAGGGCGCGTCAGACGACGCGTCGCACACCCGGGATTCTCCGCATCAGGAAGACGACGAGGAACGAGGTTCCGACGACGACGAGCCATTCGAGCAGCGAGAGGAGCAGCGACGCCGCTGCGGCCTCGAAGGGAGGGAGGGCACGTACGAGGAGCATGATCGAGAAGTGCACGAGGAAGACGCCGAAGGCGCAGTCCGACAGCTCGCGCACCACACGCTGGGTGCCCGATCCGGGGTTCCACCGCGCCAGCGCACTGTTGACGCAGACGAACACGCCGAGCGATGCGGCCGCCACGACGGGCCCGAAGTAGCTCAGGGGGAGCACCGCGTCGACCAGCGAGGGACGCACCCCGTACTGGACGATCGAGGCGACGATCGCGAGGACAGTGAGTCCCAGCACTGCGGCGAAGCGCCAGCCCGACACGCGGACGGCACGCAACGCCCACCCCGCCAGGAAGTATCCCGCGTAGGGCAGCCACTGCGTCAGCGCGAGCAACGTCAACGGGGCCTCATCCCCCATCGCCGTCAGGATGCTCGAGGAGACCCCGGTGACGACGGTCGCGCCGAGCGTCACGGCGGCGAAGATGACGGCTCGACGCTGTCCGCCGCCCTGGAGGAACGACGCCAGGACGGGCGCCACGACGTACAGGCCCACGATGAGCCACAGGAAGTACAGGTGCGTGTAGGGCTGGCCGTCCAGCACGAAGCGCGCGAGATCGAGACGGGTCGGCGCGATCTGCGAGAACAGCGTGCGGATGAGCACGAAGTAGAGCACCGACCAGAAGACCAGGGCGGTGAGAAGCCGAGGAAGCCGCTTCCGGTAGAACGGCGCCGGACCGGCGGCGTGCTGCCGCGGGGCCAGGACGAGAGCGCCGGAGATCATGACGAAGACGGGCACGACCCACACGAAGCCGATGTCGGCGACGACGGCGCCCCACCAGCCGGCCGTGCCACGGACGTCCGGATTCGCCACCATCCCCGCGAAGACGTGGATCGCCACCACCCCGACGACCGAAACGATCCGCAGGGCGTCCAGCGCCCACTGACGCCCCGACGACGCGCTGGACCTCGATCGCTCAGGAGCGCTCGGCGGGCTTCCCTGCGCGGGCTCGGACGTCACGTCAGGTCCTGGAGCACCTGCACGACACGCTCTGCTGCACGACCATCACCGTACGGCGCCGCATCGGTGGGCTGCGGGCGCTCACGGGCGACACCGCGCGCGATCTCCTCGGCGTTCTGTGCGAGGACGTTCCAGCCGAGCTCGACCGTCTCGACCCACTCCGTCTCGGTCCGCACGGTCGTGCACGGCACTCCCAGCAGGAACGCCTCCTTCTGCAGACCTCCGGAGTCGGTCACCACTCCAGCACTGGAGAGCGTGGCTGCCACGAGTTCGGGGTAGGCCAGGGGCGCGTGGACGATGAGCGATCCGCTGGCGAGATCGATGCCGTGCGCTTGCGCCTTGGCGACCACCCGGGGGTGTGCGAGGAGGACGACCGGACGGTCAAGGCCCCCCAGCCCTGCCACCACCTCGGCGAGTCGCGCCGGGTCATCGGTGTTCTCCGCACGGTGGATGGTCGCGATGTAGTGCCCGCCGACAGGGAGCCCGAGTTCCTCGACCAGCGGAGAAGGACGCGAGGCGACCTCGTCGCGGACCGTGAAGAGCACATCCGTCATCACGTCGCCGACGAGCACGGTGCGTTCGGCGAGGCCCTCCGCCGCGAGGTGGTCGACGGCGACCTGCGTCGGTGCGAGCAGGAGGTCGGCCGCGTGATCGGTCATCACCCGGTTGTGTTCTTCCGGCATCCGCCGGTTGAAGCTGCGGAGCCCTGCTTCGAGGTGGGCGACGCGAATGTGCATCTTCACCGCGCTGAGTGCGGCCGCGACGGTGGAGTTCGTGTCTCCGTACACGAGCACCCAGTCCGGACGGTGCTCGTCGAACACCGCGTCCAGAGCCGCCAGCATCGCGCCGGTCTGGACTCCGTGAGACCCGCTCCCCACCCCGAGGTGGACGTGGGGGGCACCGATGCCGAGGTCCTCGAAGAAGACATCCGACAGCATCGGGTCGTAGTGCTGACCCGTATGCACGATCACGTGGTCCACTCCTGCGGCCACGAACGCCTTGTGGATGGGCGCGAGCTTCACGAACTGGGGACGGGCGCCGACGACGCTGATGATCTTCACAACAGGCAAGTCTACGGAAGACGGAGAGCAGCGGTCATCGCCGTCCCGCCCACCAGGTCGCGGCACTGTATCGCAGCGGAGCCTCCCTGGCGAGCACACGCGACAGGCGCGCGGGCAACAGGGCCCTGACCGACACGAAGCGTCGGCGGCGTCGGGACAGGTCGTCCAGTGCCTCATCGGAGACGGCCAGGTCCGCGGCGCCGGCGATCAGCGCGCGATCCGCGAGCGAGAGAACCCCCAGCGCTGAGGGGGAGTACGATCGCAGCGCCTGCACGATATCCCGCAGCGCCTCGCGATCGTCGGGGACCCAGTCCCCCGCGCGGTAGTGCACGGCACCGAAGACCGTCACCCGCCAGACTTTGACCGCGAGCGCCTCACGATCACGGCGGGAGAGCGCTCGAGCGAACGGCGCGGCGAGAAGCAGGGTGACCGCCTCGAGTTCCTCACGCAGCGGGCGTGCCGTGAAGGTCACGCGCTCCTCTCCGTCGTGGATCAGGTAGTCATCCGGCCCGGCGTGTCGACTGATGCGGGCACCGGAGAACCAGAGCCGAGCGCCGAAGTCCAGGTCCTCCCCCGTCGCGACCCCCGGGGTGAATCGGAGTCCGCCGAAGCGCGGCGCCCCGATCAGACCGAGCGGCGCGGTGCGATAGGCGAGGCGATCGCGACTACCGCGAAGGTCGTGACGTCGAAGCGTCGGCGGCGTGGGCACGCGGCGTCCACCCGCGTGCCGCAGCGGCGCGATCACCATGTCGGACGCGTCCTGCTGCGCGGTCCGACGCCAGGCGTCGATCGCCCCCGCCGTCACCTCGTCGTCCGAGCCCATCACCGCGACATAGCGGCCTTCCGCCGCGTTCAGGCCGTGGTTGAAGGGTCCGGCGGGGCTGCGCACCCCGTCGCGCAGTTCCAGGAACCGCACGCGGACGTCTTCCGCTGCCGCTCCCGCCGCCCGGCGGATCGCGGCCTCCTCGACGTTGTGGCACACCACGTGGACGGCACGCACGCTGTGCGAGGTGAGGACGGACGAGATCGCCCGGCCGACGTCTCTGCGGGGATCGTGGGCGGCGATGACGACGTCGACGTCCTGCGGAAGCGGGTCTCCCCCCGTCTCGGCGGCCGCGAGATACGCATCTCGCGTGGCGGTCCGCCGCTGCTCCGGGTCGAACAGGGCCGACGCCGCCGACGCGATCTCCGCGGCGGAACGGTCGCGATTGAGCTCCTGAACGCGTTGCACGGCATCGGCGTAGTCGGAGGGCGACCATCCTTCGACCAGCACGCCGTCGGGCTCCGAGACGAAAGACGCCTGCTCACCGGACGCCGACACGACGACCGGCCGTCCCGCGACGAGCGCCTCGGCGATCGCCACGCCGAAGGTCTCCATGCGCGTGGGAAGGATGAAGACGTCCGCCTCGGCCAGGACGTCTTCCACCTCGCCCGGCGAGACCCGCCCGCGGAGTTCCACGTGATCGTGCACGCCGAGTTCCTTCGCGAGTGAAGCCACGGAATCCCGCATCGGACCGTCGCCGGCCCAGAGGAGTCGGGCATCCTCGCCGCGGCCGCGGAGCTCGGCGACGGTCCGCACCGCGATGTCAGGGCCCTTGCGTGCGATCAGGCCCCCGACGCCGACCAGGGTCAGTGCGCCGCGGTTCGGCCGTGCACGCACTACGGCCGGACGCGGCACCGCGTTGGGGATGATGCGCGTCCGCCCCCGCCGCGTCGTGCCGATGGCGGCTGCCAGATCGTGACCGACGGCGATCACGACATCCGGACGGCGGAGCAGCGTGCGAACGAGCGGGAGCGAGACGCGAGCCGACACCGGTGCCGTGGCTGGCGCGAGGAGCGCGGACCAGTGCTCCGTATGCACCCACGGGCGCCCGATCCGACGGCCGAGGAACGGGAGAAGCGCCGACGCGGCCATGGAGTGCACGAGATCGGCATGGCCGGCTCGCGCGGCGATGACACCTCCGGCGCGGCGGATGCTGCGGGGGTCCGTCATCGACATCCGTACGGTCGTGACCGGGAAGTCCACGGTGGCCTCTTCGCCGTCCGCGGAGAGGTGGATGACCTCCACGTCATGGTCCGCGCGCAACATCTCGATATCGCGCCGGATGAAGCTGCCGACGTCCGGTCGCCCTGCGGTGGGAAGCCAGGGTGTCACGACCAGAACCTTCACGCTACGAAGCTATCAGGATCGCCCATGCCCACGATGTGGTCCGCTCGCGAGAGAACTCACCAGCTCTGCGGCGCGCGCGCCGGTACGTGCGGCGTCGTACTCGGATTCCCATCTCTCACGAGGGGCGTATCTCCCCGGCGCTGCGTCCAGCACCGAAGCCAGTGTGGCCGCAACCGTTCCGCTGGACGCTTCGGCGTCGACCAGCTCGCCGGTGCGCAACGCGGAGCCCACGATCTCCGGGGTCCCCCCGACGGCCGTGGCGACGACCGGCACGTCGTACGCGATGGCTTCCATGATGCTGACAGGGACACCCTCTGATGCCGAGAGATTGACGAAGAGATCGACCTCGCCGGACTTGTAGAACGCCGCGATCTCCGCGTTCGGCACCTGTCCGCGCAGTTCGACCTCGATACCCGGCGCAAGCGCACTGACGTGCTCGCGCAACTGTGGCATGAGCGGTCCGTCTCCGAAATGCACCCACCGCATCGGTCGCGACGGGTCGAGGGCGTGCAGCTCGCGCACGGCCTCGGCGATGCGGTCGACCCGCTTCACCTCGCTCACCGCCGAGCACGACACGATGGTCGGTGTGCCGTGCGCTCGACGCTCGGGGGCGTGCTCAGGGCCGTAGGCGCCCAGCCTGCTCAACCGGACTTTTCCTCGGACCTCGGAGTAGCGCCCTTCCAGGTATCGCACAGCGTCGTCAGAGATCGCCAGGACCCGATCGGTGCGCGCGAAGAAGAAGGGACGGAAAGGAAGGTAGCCGCCGATCGCCCGCTCTTCGTAGAGGTCATAGCGATGGACCCGCACCACGCGGGCCGACACCCCGCGAAGCCAGGGCAGCACGAGTCCCCCGCCCATCGCCCAGAAGGCATAGGCGACGGTGTCGCGGTCGCCGGCGACGGCCTCACGCACCGCGGTCCGGTGCGCCTGCGTCATCCCGACCTTCGCCCCCATGGCGAAGAGGCGCGCGTTCCGCAGGAGGCGACCGCTCCACAGCTCTCGCCACGTCGCCTGCAGCAGCAGGAGGAGTGGGGCGAACTCGAGCAGTCTCCGAGGCGCGTCCTCCGGCGCAGGCACGAAGAGGTTGCCTCCGAAACGGACGCCCTCGGGGAGGTCGACCATGCCGGCACTCGTGTCGCGTGCATGACAGAACACGACGACGTCGTCGAATCGCGCGGCGAGCGCCTCGATCTCCTTCTCCACGAACACCACATCGCCGGTGCGATAGGGATAGTCGTTCGTGAAGAGGAGCAGCCTGCTCATCCGCGCTCCCGACGAGACGGCGCCGCCATCAGAGCGGCCAGGGCGTCTGCCCACCGCTCGGCCTGCTCTTCACCCGAGAGTTCCCTGGCTGAGGCGTCGGACGCCTGCTTCCACTCCCGTACCCGCTCGGCGTCGAGTTCGTCGATGAGGCGTGTGAGCGCGGCCGCGTCGAAGCCCTCCGCCACCGCGCCGAAGCCTCGCTCCTTCAGGACGCGCGTCATCTCGGGGGACGGCCCGATGATCACGCCGAGTCGTGCCTGCACATAGTCGAAGAACTTGTTCGGCAGCGCCCAGGTGTTGTTGAAGTTCACCGGCGGGAGGAGATGCACGCCGACATCGTGGGCGTTGAGGGTCTCGCCGAGCTCGGCGTACGGCACGGGGTCGTGGAGATCGACACGTGCCGACGCCGCCGCCCTCGCACGCACCTCCTCCAGGAATCCCGGGTCGTTCGGCGTGAGATAGAGGGCGAGCCGGACGTCCGCGGACGCCGCTTCGACTGCGTCCATGATCGCCACGATGTTGCGATCGCGGAGGGCGGCACCCGAGTGCACGAGGCGGATCGGCGAGGAGACCGGCCGGGGGGCGAGTTCCGCGTAGGGGGCGGCGTTGGTCACCACCGTGGCACTGATCCCGTAGCGTCGCGCGTATTCCTCCGCGATGCCCTGGCCGACGGTGGTGACGGAGTCTGCGCGTACCACGAACGTCCGGCACATCCACCGGACGAAGGGAGCGACGAACAGCCGCCACTTCCAGACGTCCTCCTTCTGACGGGGCGCGTACTCATGCAGATCGGCATGCACACCGTGCACGGATCGCTGAGCGAGCGCGAGCCCCACGGCGTCCACGTCGTTCGCGAGCACGAGATCCCAGTCCGTGTCGCGCAAGGCGGTCATGGCGGTGGCGATCGCAGGGTTGGACCAGTACGCATGACGGTACCGGCGCAGCAGCACGGACGCCCGGTCGTAGCGCCAGATCGGGTACTCATCGGGAATGCGGATATGGCCGCTCGCACCGTCCGGAGTCTCGCCGTAACCGACCGTGTGCACCTCGTAATCGCGGCGCAGACGAGTGATCTGCTTCAACAGCCGCGCGTCGGCCCTGATCGTCGAGAACGAGATGATCAGGAGCCTCGGGGCGCTCATCGGCGGGCCTTCGCGACGAGACCGTGGATGATGCGGTCCCACTTCTCGACCTGCCGTTCGCCCTCGAGCTCGTGCGCGCTGTCGTGTGCGTGCTGTTTGTATGCCGCGACGGACTCGGGCGTCAGTTGCTCGATCGCCTCGCGCAGCGCATCGACCGTGAAGTCGGAGGCCACCGAGCCCAAACCGTACCGCTCGACGTACCCGGCCATCTCCGGCGATGGTCCGACGATGATCCCGAGTCGCGCCTGCACGAAGTCGAAGAGCTTGTTCGGCAGGGCGTGCCGGTAGTTGAAGGTCAGCGGCGGGAGGAGGAAGACCCCCACGTCGTAGGAGTTCAGGGTCGTCACCAGCTCCGAGTACGGCACCGGGTCGAGGACGCGGACCCGGTCGGTCGTCGCAGCGTACTCCTTGAGGTCCTCGAGGTAGGCGGGGTGGTTCGCCGTGAGGTAGAAGTCCAGCGTGACGTCGGCCTGCGCCGTGGCGACCGCCTCCGCCATCAGGTGGAGCTGCCGATTGGTGAGGCCCGCCCCGCTGTGGACCAGCCGGATCGGTGCGGAGACCGCGCCGGGGCGCAGCTCGTGATACGGGGTCGCATTGCTGACGAGCTCGGCGTGGAAGCCGAAGTTCCGCTCGTATTCCGCGGCGAGACCCTCACTCACCGTCGTCCAGGCTGCTGCCTTCGTCACGTAGGTGCGCACCACCCACTCGAACCACGGCGTGATGCGCTGGAACCACAGCTCGTTGTCGTCGTGCAGCCGGGGTGAGTACTCGTGCAGGTCCGCGAGGACGCCGAACCGCGGACGCATCTTGACTGCGACGGGGACGGCCTCGACGTCGTTCGCGATGATCACGTCGAACCGTCGCCGCTTCAGCGCGTCCCGCGACCAGCGCACCGCCGACAGCCGCCAGTACGCCGTCCGGTAGCGCTTGAGGGTGATGAGCTTGCCGTCGAGGTCGTTGTAGCGGACCTCCTTCGGCATGGAGAGGTGGTCGACCACTCCCTCCGGAGCGTCACCGTACCCCAGCGTCGTCACGTCGAAGTCGCGGGTGAATCGTGCGATCTGCTTCAGCACCCTGGCGTCGCCGGTCAGGGGCGAGAACGACATGATGAGCATGGTCGGGCGGGCGGTCATCGGGTTCTCCTTCGCTCGCGCTTGCAGAAGTAGAGGACGTATCGGCGCAGGGTGGATTCGCGCGCGAAGCTGTGCACCAGGTCGGGGGTGAGCCACCGGTCGCGCCGTCCTGCCCCGCGCGACGACGCCACATCGGACCGCAGCCGGGCGGCACGAGGCTCGGCGAGCAGCCCGTCGAGGATCCGGCGGTCTTGGCGGTTGAACGGCAGCAGAGCCCTCGGAGCGACCTCGAGGAGCCGACGGAGCAGGGTCGTGAACGCCGCGACGTCGTCGTCGTCGAGCTCTTCTGCGAGGGCCTGCGCATTGCCGACGATCGTCACTCTGATGAGCTTGACGGCGAGGGCGGTGCGGGCGCGAGCAGAGAGATCTGCGAAGACCCCGTCTTCGAAGAGCCGCACGATCGGGGCGAACCGCTCGGTGACGGTCATCGCACCGAGCGTCGTCCGCTCCGCGGCATCCTCGCCGATCACGTACGTGCCGGCGCCGCGGAGGAGGTCGATCCGTCCGCCCTGCGCCCAGAGCCGGATGCCGAATTCGAAGTCCTCGCCGACGCGGACGCCTTCGAGCATGCGCAGCCCCAGCTCGCGCACCCGGTCGGTGCGGAACAGCCCGAGCGGCGCCGTGCGATAGAAGAGTCGATCGCGAGCGGCGTCGAGGCGCCGGGAGCGTCCGAGTCGCACGAGCGGGTTCGGCATCAGCCCTTGACCCTGCAGCCGGATCTGCGCGATCGCGGCGTCCGGCCGTTCTGCGCGCACGTACCGGATCCACTGCGACATCGTGCCCGGTTCCAGGAAGTCATCCGACCCCATGACCCCGCTGTACTCCGCGTCGACGGCCGCGAGACCGTGGTTGAAGGGCCCGGCCGCGCTGCGGATGCCGTCCTGGAAAGGCAGCACCCGGATGTCGCCGTCGATCCCCGTGAGGCGTCGTTCGAGGATCCCCGCGTCCAACCCGTGGGCAACGACCGTGACGCGTACGACGTCGCGCACGTCGTCGTCCTGAACGAGCGAGGCTACGGCCCGCTCGATCGGTCGCCGTTCGTCGTGGCAGGCGATCACGACGTCGACGAAGGGCGTCGTCACGTCAGGCCAGCCAGCTGAGCCTGTTCGGCGAAGTTCGGCACTCGGGCGACGAGTTCATCGAACGTGCCCTGGTCGGCGATCGTGCCGTCCTGCATGAAGCAGACGAGGTCGCTGTCACGGATCGTCGAGAGCCGGTGCGCGACCGACACGATCGTGACTTCTCCCTTGAGGCTGCGGATGGCCGCCGTGACCTTGGACTCCGTCTTGGTGTCGAGCGCGCTCGTCGCCTCGTCCAGGACGAGGATCAGCGGGTCGCTGTACAGGGCCCGGGCGATGCCGAGGCGCTGTCGCTGTCCACCCGACAGGGAGAGACCGCGCTCCCCGATCCGGCCGTGCATGCCGCCGTCGCGCGCCTCGATCGTCTCCCAGAGCTGCGCCCGTTCGAGAGAGGCGCGGACCCGGTCGAAGTCGATGTCCTTGTCGTCCCAGTCCAGGGCGACGTTCTGGGCGACGGTGCCGTCGAAGAGCGAGACGTCCTGGGGCACGTATCCCACGCGGGAGCGCCAGGCGGCGAGCACGTCGTTGAGGTCCTGGTCGTCCAGGCGGATCGAGCCCTTCTGCGGGACGAGGAGACCGAGCAGGATGTCCACCAGGGTCGACTTGCCCGCGCCGGACGAACCCACCAGGGCGAGCGAGCTGCCGATCGGGATGCGGAGATTGATGTCGTGCACCGCCGGCGTGTCCTCGTGCTTCGGGTATCCGAACGACACGTCGGTCAGGGTGAGCACGCGCGGCTCCCCCTCGATCGGCTTCTGTCCGAGGCGCTCCGCCACCGCGATGTACTTCTCCGACACCTGGATGTCGAAGATCACGGCCTGCACGTGCGGCACGTTCGCCGTTGTGGTCGTCACGATCGATTGGAATCCGGTCAATGAGGGGACGAGGCGGAACCCCGCGACGGCGAACAGCGCCACCGACGCCAACGCCTCCTGCATGCCCCCGAGCACGTAGCCGATGCCGCCGACGAGCACGAAGCCACCGACCAGCGCGGAGTTGAGGACGAACCCGGGGACAGAGCCGAGGAAGTTCATGTTCGCGCGAGCACGGGTGCTGAAGGAGCGGTTGTACTGCACGATGCCGGCGACCTCGCCGGTCTTGTTCCGCAGCGTGATCTCCTTGAGAGCCTGCATCATCTCGGTCATGAGTGTCGCGACCTTGAAGGAGTAGTCACGGGAGACGCGCCCCGCCTGCACCGACCGGCCGGAGACCACCCAATAGAGCAGCGCCATGATGCCGCCGAGATACACGACGGTGATGAGCGCTGTGAGCGGCTGGGCGACCACGATCACGGCCAGGATCAGCACGAAGCTCACGACGATCGACGGGAGCTGCACGATCGGGAGGAGGAAGCCGCTGATGGTGTTCGCGATGCCGACGTCGGCGATCCGGACGATCTGCGCGGTATTGCGACCGAGACGGTACGTCCACGGTGCCTTGATGTAGCTGTCGAAGAGCTGCCGGCCGATCTCGAGTTCGAAGGAGGCGAAGCGGCGGGTCGCGAACCACTGCTGCAACAGAGCCAGCGCGGACTTCACGAGGATGAGGACCGCCACGGAGCCGATCAGCCAGACGTAGTCGTCTTCTCCGATCTCGCCGATGACGGGGAGCGTGATGGTCGTCCGTGCGATCATCGGGGTCAGGCTCAGGGCGAGGAGCATGATCGCGCCGATGTCGAGGATGGTGAGCAGACAGGAGACCACGACATAGCGCAGCAGGTAGGAACGCGCATCCGCGGGGAGATAGGTCACAAGCTCCCGGTAGGTCTTCGCAACGAGCTTCATGACGCGGAGTCCTCAGGGTATCGATCAGCGGGCATCGGTCCAGTCTTCCATGTGGGGCCCTCCTGCGCCTTCACGTTCGCCCAGGAACCCGGCGAGCGCATCGGCGGATCGGTGTCCGGAATGAACGGCCTGCACGAATCCGGGTCCGGCTGCGGCGATCCCCCTCGCCCGGTCCCGGTCGGCGAGGATGTCCCGCAGCACCCGTTCGAGGTCTGCCGCCCGAGCCTCGAGCACCGGGAGCTCTCGCGACGTGCGCGTCCGCACCCTCTCTCGCACGACCTCGGACACGTGGCTGACCACGACGCGTCCGCTCGCCAGAGCCTCGCACGCGGCGACGCCGTAGATGCCGAGGGAGAACTGATCTAGCACGATGTCGGCCTCTCCGTACACCTCGGGCATGCGCGACGCCGACACGCCGGTGATCTCGCGGTACTCGACCGCGCCCTCCTCGTGCAGCCGGCGCATGGTCGGAGTGATCAGTGCCGTCCCCTTCAACCCTGCGCGACTCGGGGCGTGCACGACCACGGGACGATCGCGCATGAGGGGCGCCGACGGGGCCGCATCGGCCCACCGCGCCGCATCGACGACGACGGGAAGCCAGGTCGCCTCCGGCACGTCCGTGAGCAGATCGGGCGTGGAGACGAAGGCCAGGGGGTCGAGGCTCTGCAACAGACGGTGATTCGCCTCGGTGATGGTCTGGAGCCGCGGTTGCTCGGCGTACCGCCCGTCGCGGAACGGGGAGTCCGGATCCGTCCGCGCGTGCTGGTCGGGCAGACGGATGTCACTGCCGTGCCAGAGGAGCGCGACCCGGATACCCCGTCGGCGGAGCCAGGCGATGTCGTCCTCGGGCGTCGAGCTGCCGCCCAGCACCTGCCGACCGGATTCGACGAGCACATGGGTGAACCCTCGTGTGATCGCCCGCCGCTGCGCGGCCTGCCATCGCCGGTTCTGGACGAAGTACGCCGTCGAGACCGAGTGGTCGGCGGGGTAGGCGAAGACATCGTCCGCACCGCGGTACATGAAGTTCGCCGCGCTCACACCGGGAAGCCGCTCGGCCGCGCGGGCCCAGGCGAAACCCTGACCCGCGGAGTTCACCGGAGCGATCAGCAGCCTTCTCTCGGCGGGGGCCACTCCGATGACACCCGCTTCGCGGAACGCGGCGCGCTTCCAGGGGAGGACGCGCTCTGCCACGGGGTCGGGAATCGCCTCCGTCACGGCTCTCTTGAGCCCCGCCAGCGCGCTCATCCCGCTCCTCGCGTCAGGCGTCCAGAAGAGGAAGGGCGTTCCCGGTCCGCGAAGACTCGAGCGCTGCTTCGACGACCGCGAGCGTGCGCAGTCCCTGTTCCATGGTCACGACGTCGGTCTGCTGCCCGAGCACGGCATCGCGGAAGGCCTCATGCTCGACGCGCAGCGGCTCGCGCTTGGCGAACGCGTAGCGCGTGACGTCTCCTTCGGAGACCCCGCGGAAGGAGGACACGGATTCCCATTCGAGGGGGATCGTGCCGTTGGCGTAGAACGTGAGGTCGCCGGTCGAGGTGTCGGCCACGAATGCGCCCTTCTCCCCCGTGACGACCGTCAGCCGTTCCTTCATCGGGCTCAGCCAGTTGACGATGTTGTTCACGATGACGCCGGACGCCGTCCGTCCGGTGATCGTGATCATGTCTTCGTGCTCGCGACCGCTCTTGAACGCCGTCTGCGCGAACACACGGTCGTAGTCGCTCTGAACGACCCACGCGGTGAGGTCGACGTCGTGCGAGGCGAGGTCCTTCGCCACACCGACGTCGGCGATACGCGAGGGGAACGGTCCTTGCCTGCGGGTGACGACCTGGTAGACCGCCCCGAGTTCGCCCGCCTCGATCCGGCGTCGCAGCTCTTGGACCGCAGGGTTGAAGCGCTCGATGTGACCGACCGCTCCGACGAGCCCGGCGGATGCGAAGGCATCGACCATGCGCTGCCCGGCGTCGACGCTGTGGGCGATGGGCTTCTCGACGAGCGTGTGAACGCCGGCCGCCGCCAGCTTCAGGGCGGCGTCCTCGTGGAAGCGTGTCGGCACGGCCACGACAGCGATGTCGATGCCGGCCGAGATCAGGGCATCGATGTCGGGAAGGATCTCGAGGTCGCCTGCCACTCCGTGCGGATCCCCACCGGGATCGGCGATCGCGACGAGTTCGACTCCGTCGAGTTCCCGCAGGACGCGGGCGTGGTGTCGACCCATCATCCCCACGCCGAGCAGGCCGGCACGCAACACCATCAGGCGCCCGCTCCGGCGACGGCATCGACCGCGGCGACGATGCGCTCGAGGTCGGACGACGTCAGCGAGGGGTGGACGGGCAGCGAGACGACCTCGCGCGCCGCGCGCTCCGTCTCCGGCAGGTCCAGCCCCGGGGCGTACGGCGCCAGCGACGGGAGGCGGTGATTCGGGATGGGGTAATAGACACCAGCTCCGACGTTGTGCTCGGACTTCAGCGCGGCGACGAAGCCGTCGCGGTCCTCCGGCACGCGCACGGTGTACTGGTGGTACACGTGCACGGCGCCCTCGGCGACGGGTGGGATCACGACGCCCCGCAGGTTCGCATCGAGGAACGCGGCGTTCTCCTGACGGGTGCGCGTCCACGCGTCGACCTTGGTCAGCTGCACACGGCCGATCGCGGCGTGGATGTCGGTCATCCGCGCGTTGAAGCCGATGATCTCGTTCTCGTACTGGCGCTCCATGCCCTGGTTGCGCAGCAGCTTCACGCGACGCGCGACCTCGTCGGTCGCGGTCGTCACCATGCCGCCCTCGCCGCTGGTCATGTTCTTGGTCGGGTACAGGCTGAACATCGCGAACTCACCGAACGAGCCCACCGGCCGTCCGTCGAGAGAGGCGCCGTGTGCCTGGGCGGCATCCTCGTAGAGGGCGACGCCGCGCTCGGTGGCGAGGGCCTCGAGCTCACGCATGCGCGAAGGGTGACCGTAGAGGTGCACCGGCAGGATGCCCTTCGTCCGCGGTGTGATCGCGGCGGCCACGGCCTCGGGGTCGAGCGTGAAGGTCTCCGGCTCGATGTCGACGAAGACCGGGGTACCGCCCGTGAGCGCGACCGAGTTCCCCGTGGCGGCGAAGGTGAACGACGGCACGATGACCTCGTCGCCGGCGCCGACGCCCGCGGCGAGCAGACCGAGGTGGAGTCCCGCCGTGCCCGAGTTCACGGCGACGGAGGGACGACCGGGCACGAAGTGGTCCGAGAACTCCTGCTCGAACGCCGCGACTTCGGGTCCCTGGGCGACCATCCCGCTCCGCAGGACTCGATCGACGGCGGCACGCTCGTCGTCTCCGATGATGGGCTTTGCGGGGGGAATGAACTCGGTCACACGGTCTCCTTGATCAATGTTCCGTCGGACTCGACGAATCGAGCACCAGTTGAGGGGCATACCCAGATGCCATCGCGTTCGCCTGCCGTGAGCGGCACGCCGGACTCCCCCACCCAGCCGATGCGGCGTGCCGGAACCCCGGCCACCAGGGCATATGCGGGGACGTCCTTCACGACCACGGCGCCAGCTGCGACGGTCGCCCAGGCCCCGATGGTCACCGGCGCGACGCAGGTGGCACGCGCGCCGATCGCGGCGCCGGTCTCGATGGTCACGCCGACCGGCTCCCAGTCGTGAGCGCTCTTGATGGTGCCGTCTGCGTTGATGGCCCTCGGGTAGGTGTCATTGGTCAGCACGACGGCCGGTCCGATGAAGACGCCGTCGGCGAGGCGGGCCGGTTCGTAGACGAGCGCATAGTTCTGCACCTTGCAGTTGTCGCCCATCACCACACCGGTCCCGATGTACGCACCGCGCCCGACGATGCAGTTCTCTCCCAGCACGGCATCCTCACGGACCTGGGCGAGGTGCCAGATCGACGACCCGGCGCCGATGCGCGCCTCGGGCGAGACATCCGCGGACTCCACGATCCGCACACTTCCGGTTTCGGTCACGCAAAAGGCCTTTCATCGGATCCAGAACGCGCGGGACGCGCAGGTCCGATCTTAGTCGTCCGCCGTTCTCGAACCTGCGAGGTGACTGCGGCGACCCGCTCAGCGACGGCGGTCAGCGAGACGTTGGCGCGCGCCCACGCGGCCCGCACTGTGCGCTGCTCCGCCGTGCGCCCAGAGCACTCCTCAGCCAGCAGCTCCCGCATCGCGGCGGCGACCGACTCCGCGTCGAAGTCCACTGACGTGCCGAGATCGGCGTCACGCACGAGACGCGCACCGGTCTCCGGACCAGCGAAGAGGACGGGTGTTCCGACGGCTGCGGCCGCGTACGTCTTGGTGGGGCGGGCGAAGTCGTAGCCGATTCCCGGGACGATGCTCACGAGCGCCGCCGTCGCGCCGCGGATCCACGAGGCCGACTCCTGGGGGCTCACCACGCCCCCGAACTCGACCCGCCCTGGCACGATCTCCTCTGCCAGAGACCGGAGGTCGGCTTCCACCGCCCCCTGACCGAAGAAGCGGATCCGCGCTGCGGGCTCCTCCTCCGCGATCAGAGCGAGGGCGCGGATGAAGAGGTCGGGTTGCTGCCACTCCGACATGGTCCCGGTGTACACGAAGTACGGGTCGACCCCGGTCGGAGGTACGGCATCCGGCGTGAAGATCGACGTGTCGATCCCGTTGCCGACGGTCTCGATCCTCGTCCGGTCGGCGTCGAGCGCGACGAGCCGCTCGGTGACCTCGTCGGAGACGGAGACGATCGCCTGGGCGCGACGGAGGACGGTCCTCTCCATCCAGCGCATCACGGCGATCACCGGGGCGGGAGCCCCCATCGAGATCACACCGTCGGTCCAGACGTCGGCAGCGTAGTAGACGACCGGCTTCCGTCGCAGCGTCGCGACCGCGGTCACCACGAGACCCGTGGTGGGCGGTGACTCGGCGACCGCGACGTCGAACGACGAGAAGAGCAGGCGGAAGAAGAGCGGCGCGTCGTAGCTGAGGTACTGGATGTAGCCGCGGACGTTGCCCCCGCGGTCCCGCAGCACGGGCCAGCGACGGACGTCCACACCCGGGGCATCCGCCGTCTGGGGCGCATGCCGCGGTGGTCTCGTCGTGAGGACGACGATCCCGTCTCCGCGTTCGTGAAGGGAGCGAGCGAGCGCACCGAGGCGGAACGCGCCGGCACTCACCTCGGGCGGGAACAACCGTGACGCGATGAGGATGCGGGGCCGCCCGCTCACTGCTCGTGCTCCTCGTCCGGACACGCGCCCCGTTCATGTGCGGCGGCCTTCGCCTCGAGGGCTTCGATCCGCGCCTCATGGAAGGCGGACTTCTCGGCGAGGGTGCGCATCTTCTCCTCCGTGCGCGTGAGCTCGGCGCCGTACTGGAGGCTCACGAGGAACAGCAGGGCGATCGCGATGAAGAAGACGAGGTTCACGGGCAGCGCGATCCCGAGGGCTCTGGCCGCCCAGGTGAGCGTCTGCGGGAACACGGCGATGACGAGGGCGAGCAGGCCGCCGACGAACCACCACACGGCATGGCGTTCGCGCAGCGTGCCTCTTCGCATGAGTTCGACGATCGCGATCAGGGCCAGCACGGCCGCGACGATGCCGAAGGCGTAAGTGACGGGGTTCATCCGATGTCCTCCAGCCGCGCGCGCGGACGCATCATGGCGAGCAGGAAGGCCGCACATGCCCGGAGAAGGTACACCGCAGCCTTCCAGGGGCGGTGCGAAGGCTCGCCGCCCTGCCGCCGCCGCATTATGACCGGCAGCTGTCTGATCGTCAGACCGGCACGCGCCCCGATCACGAGGGCTTCGATCGTGTCGCCGAGGTATTCGGCGGGGAAGTTGTCGGCGAACAGCAGCACGGCGCGCGGTCCGGCGGCCTTGAAACCGCTCGTGACGTCGGTCAGACGTGTCCCCGCCACACGACTCATGACCGTCGCGAGAACTCGCATCGCCCAGCGGCGCGGCCCTCGCACCCCGTAGTCGCCCACACCGGCGAACCGTGCGCCGATCACCAGATCGGCGTCTCCCAGTGCGTCGATGAGGGCAGGGATCGCGGCCGGGTCGTGCTGACCGTCCGCATCGACCTGGACCACGACGTCGTGGCCGTTGGCGCGGGCGTATCGGAACCCGGCGCGCATCGCCCCGCCGACTCCGAGGTTGTACGGCAGCGACAGCACTTGCGCCCCTGCCTGTCTGGCTCGGGCCGCGGTGGCATCGGAGGAGCCGTCATCGATGACGAGACACCGTGCAGAGGGAAGAGCAGCGACGACCGCCGCGACGACCTCTCCCACGGAATCCTCTTCGTTCAGCGCCGGGATGACGACGAGAACGGATGTAGCTGACGGACGCATCGTCTGCGATCCTACAGACGATGCGGCGGCGCTCACCGCGCGCACGCTGTGATCCGCCAGAGGGAGACCTCGCCGACCTCGACGACGCGCTCGAATCCCGGCTCCCCCGCGAAGTCGGTCATGCCGGGCATCTCGAAGCGCCCCGGCGTGTTTTCCCCTGCTCCGAAGTCGAGGACGTACTGCGGGTCCCCATACTCATGGAGCGCCTCGCACACGGCCGGATCGGATGCGGCGTCCCGCAGCCCCTCGGCGAGCACCGTCCAGGTCTCGGTGCGCGGAGCTGACCAGGTCCGCGGGTACACGTCCACACCGCTGAGCATGTAGCCGAAGCCCGCACCGGTCGAGGGATTCGCGATCACCCGCGCGTCCGCACCGACGATGCCGTCCAGAGACTCCAGCAGCGTGCGCTCGTCGGGCGAGAGGTAGCTGTCGGACACCGCCAGATAGCGCGATTCCCGGTCGAAGGTCCCTTCGATCACGGCGGGCATGGCGACGGGACGCACCAGGACCAGGACGACCATGAAGACCGTCGCCGCCGCGAGCGCACTCACGGCGAGGGCGTCACCCCCGAACGCACCGGGTGCACCGCCGGTTCGGCGACGGATCACGTTCCCCGCCCGGACGACGAGGTCGTGCATGCCCACGGCGGCGAGCGGGATGACCACGAGGGGTGCGAGTGCGGCGATCCGGTACGGGTCCGCGTACCACGCACCGAGGATGTAGACGCGGACCAGGGGTGCACCGATCGCCGCGACGAGCAGGTACAGGGCCGAGATGCCCGCCCACCCGAACACCAGCCAGCGCAGACGCCGAGATCGCCAGGCGACGACGAGCCCCCAGATCATGAGGACGCTCACACCGACCGCGAACGGTATGCGCAGGTGGCCGTTCAGCAGCACGTCGAGGAACACCTCGAGCTTCCCGCGGAAGGGCGGCCAGTGCGAACCGCTGGTGCTCCGCGAGAGCGCGACCCAGAACACTGCGAACACGATCCACATGCCGACGATGATGCTCCAGCGCCGGACGGGCGACCACGCGTTCGCGGCCTGCACCAGCCGCGCGGTCAGCCACACCAGCACCAGCGCGGTCCACGGCAGCAGGGCCGCCGGCTGAGCGAGTGCCAGCGCACAGGCCGTGACGACCGCGAGGAGCATCGCACGCACGGTGGTCTTGCCGCGGCCACCGCCGTCACGCCACTCCGGCAGCGAGATCATCGACGCCACGGCGGCGGGCAGCAGGGCAGTCGAGAGGGCGTTCGGGAAGAGGACCCCCCACTGGAACATCAACAGCGGGAACGTCTGGAGCGCGCCGGACAGCACGGCTGACACCCCCGCGATCAGCGGCGATCCGGTGATCGTGCGCGTGAGCCAGGCGATGCCGATCGGCCAGATGAGAGCACCGATCACGAGCGTGAGCATGTTCGCCGCGACCGGGATGCTCGCACCGCCGATCAGCACGACGAGCGAGACGAGCCCGTGCCACGCCGCCGGATAGAACGAGCTGCCGCCGATCACGCCGTTCACGTGCAGTGACGACGCGTCCGCGGTCTCCAGGATGAACCGCACCGCGTTCATGTGGAAGACCGCGTCGTTCGTCTGCGAGATCCCGGCGGGGTCGGTGATGTACGTCGCCAGTCGCCAGACGCCGAGCAGGACGCCGACGACGAGGGAGACCGGCAGTATCCACCGTCCGGCGTCCGCGCGGAGCGGTGCGAGACGCCCACCCAGGACCCGCCCGACGATGAAGGACGCACCAGCCAGCAGCAGCATGGCCACCGCCCAGCTCCATGCCGACCATCCGACGCCGAGCATGCCGAGAGCGAGGGCGACGACGCCCGTCGCCGCCACGCTGAAGATCGGAGCCGCGGCGAGCAGCCCGAGTCCACGCACCCCCACCCCCCAGAGCGCGAGCAGCCCTGGAAGGAAGACGATCGCCACCGCCACCAGGAGCGTCGGCGTCTGCGCGAGCCAGTCCAGCATCACGCATCCACCAGAGCGATCGCTCCCTCGACCTCGCCGTCGTAGATGACCTCGCCCTTGTTGATCACGATTCCGCGCGTGCAGAGTTCGCGCACCATCTCCATGTCGTGACTGACCACGACGAGAGTCTTCCCTGCCGCGATGAGCTCTTCGAACTTCAGACGGCACTTCTCCCGGAAGGGCGCATCACCGACCGAGAGGATCTCGTCGACGAGGAGGACGTCGAGTTCGACATGGATCGCAACAGAGAACGCGAGCCGCATGAACATCCCGGACGAGTAGTGCTTGACCTCCTGATCGATGAACTGCTCGATCTCGCTGAACGCCACGATCTCGTCGTAGCGCGCCTCGATCTCGTGCTTCTTCATCCCGAGGATCGCGGCATTGAGGAACACGTTCTCACGCCCGGAGAGCTCCGGATGGAACCCCGCTCCCACCTCGATGAGCCCGGCGACACGCCCGCGCGTGAGCACCTGTCCCTCGTCGGGCTCCATCACGCCGGACACGAGCTTGAGCAGGGTCGACTTGCCGGAGCCGTTGAGCCCGAGCACGGCGACCGACTCGCCCTCCCCGATGACCAGGTCGACGCCCTTCAGCGCCTCGAACTCACTCGTGAGCTTGCGTCGCTTGATCCACGCCACGACCGTGTCCTTGAGGGAGAACGCGTGGTTGAGCGTGAACCGCTTCTTGACACCGTCGATGACGATGCTCGGGCGGAGCGTGGTGGGAGCACTCATAGGTCCTGTGCGAACCTTCCTTCGAGACGGCGGAAGACGAGCTGGCCGATGAGCAGCGTGCCCACCGCGATGAGGAAGGTCCACAGGGTGTTCCAGGCGAGTCCCGGCGGGAGGGCGAAGGCGGTGTCGGTCACCGGCCGCCAGAACGCGTAGTGGAAGAGCTCGACCCCCTGCGTGATGGGGTTGAGCATGTACACCTCGACCACCCACTGAGGCCAGCCGAGCTTGTCGACGACCGCGTCCTGCACCTGGGTCCACGCGTACAGCACGGGCGAGGCCCAGGTCGCGAGGAGGAGCAGGAGCTCGACGATGTTCTCGGCGTCACGGAAGCGGACGTTGATCGCGCCGAAGAACAGCCCGAGCCCCAACGCGAACGTCATCACGATGATCATCCCGGCGAGGATGGCGAGGATCGAGAGGATCGAGATGTGCGCGACCCAGCCGAGGAGGAGGCAGACGATGAGCAGCAGAGCGACCTGAGGGAGGAAGTGCACGAAGGCCACGATGACCGCCGAGACGGCGAACAGCTGACGCGGGAGGAAGACCTTCCGCACGAGCGGCGCGTTGCCGACGATCGACGTCGTGGCGTTCTTGAAGGCCTCGGAGAAGAGGTTGATCACGACGATGCCGGAGAACAGGTAGATCGCGTAGTTCGGAATACCCCTGTCGAGGTTCATGAACAGCCCGAGGACCACCCAGAAGACCAGGAACTGCGCGGCGGGGCGGACATAGGACCAGGTCCACCCGAGCACGGAGTTGCGGTAGCGGGTGGTGACACCGGTTCGGACCAGGAGGTGCAACAGATAGCGCCAGCGCACCACATCGATCAGCCCGCGGCTCTCACCAGGGGTGTCGAACGCGGAACGCGGGACGGCAGCGAAAAGATCTCGGGTATCAGTCACAGGCCCACTCAATCGACGACACGACGGCATCCCGTCGCCGTCTCAGTATCCCATAGCGCCTGCGGCCGCCCCCTCAGGTTCGGCCGCGCGGCCGCGCTCAACCGAGACTCGAGATGCTCTGCCAGCCCGACCCGATCTGGGCGCTCGCACCCCATCCGCCCTTGCCGTTGCCGGGATACAGGATCATCGCGCCGTCCTGGCGGATCGCGAGGACATCCGTCGAACCGTCTCCGTTGAAGTCCCCTGGCCCGACGAGCTGCTTCATCCCGCCCCAGCCCTTGCCGATCTGGACCATTGCACCGAACCCGCCACCACCGGTCGTCGGGTAGAGGCGGAGCGCGCCGTCCGACGTGCGCGCCAGCAGGTCGCTGCGGCCGTCGCCCGTGAAGTCGCCGGCGTTGATCAGCAGGTCCACCACGCCCCATCCCTTGCCGATCTGCGCGCCGTCACCCTGGAACCCGCCGCTGCCGTTGCCGCGGTACAGCGTCATCGTCCCATCCGCGCTGACCGCGATCACGTCCGGCTTGCGGTCGCCGTCGAAGTCCACGCCGCCGACGATGTGGACGAAGGGCCCCCACCCGTGGCCGATGCGGACGGCCTTTCCGAATCCGCTGCCCGTGGCCGGAAGCAGCGAGAAGATCCCGTCGCCGTCGATGCGTCCGAGGTCGGCCCGGCCGTCACCGGTGAAGTCGCCGAGCGAGACGATCCTGTCCGTGGCGCCCCATCCGGTCGCGAGAACGCTCGAGGAACGCCAGGTGCCGGTGCCGGAACCGCCGTACAGCCGGAGCTCGCCCTTGTTCGTGAGTGCCACGACGTCGTTGCCTCCGGCGCCGTCCACGTCGCCGAATCCCGCGGGAAGCGCGCGCGGTCTCGTCACCGCAGGTCCGGCAGACGACTTGACCGACAGGTTCTGCCATCCGGAACCCACGGTCCCGACGCCGGCGACGAAAGACGTGGAGCGTCCTTCGTATGCCATCAGCACGCCGTCGGCCGTATGCGCGAGCAGGTCGGGCGTTCCGTTGCCCGTGAAATCACCGGGGCTGAAGATGGAGGTCATCCCCGACCAGCCGCTCCCGATCTGCGAGCGGGGTCCCCAGCCGCCGCGACCGTCGCCCTGATAGAGGAACAGGCGACCGGTGGAGTCGCGCGCGATCAGGTCCGAACGACCGTCGCCGTTCATGTCGAGTCCTCCGACGAGCATGCTCATGGGAGTCCAGCCGCTTCCGATGAGCTTTGCGGCCCCGAACCCGCCTCTGCCGTCGCCGGCGCGCAGATAGAGAGCTCCGGAGGCATCCGTCGTGAAGACATCGGGAAGCCCGTCGCCGTTGAAGTCGCCCGCCGGCACCACGAGGACCGTGCCAGACCAGTTGCCGCCCAGTCGTGTCGGCGCGCTCAGCTTCGTGGTCCCGTCGCCGTAGAGTGCGGACGGCTGACCGGTCGCGTCGACGGAGAGGAAGTCGCGATTGCCGTCGCCGGTGAGGTCACCGACCCCGAAGAAGGCCTTGACGTTGCCGAGTCCCGTCGCCATCTGCACGCGGGTACCCCAGACCTTCTTCGCGAACGGGTACGCCCACACCGTCCCCGCGGCGTCCGCACCGACGACGAAGCTCGAGGTGTTGGCGGACGAGATCACCGGAGGCGCCGTGGCCGGGGTGCCCTGCGTGGAGCCGAACCAGTCCGTGAAGTAGTTGTAGAAGTTCCGGTTGCCGTACGCCGAGCAGCCGTCTCCCGTGCCGTAGCCCGCCCGGAGCGCCGCGGCGTTGGGCTGGTACGGGGTGTAGTAGTACAGAGCCGACGTCGCCTTGTTCGCGACGCGGACCGGCGCGGAGCCGCAGGAGGCGTTCGGGTTGTAGAGGATGTTCCAGGTCTTCCCCGGCGCATACCACTGGAACCACTTCCCCTCCATGTAGATCTGCATCTGACGCGCGGCGCCGTAGATCTGGTGGAAGAAGCCGATGTAGTTCGGATCGCACGGCGCGGTGTCGGGGCACCCCTGTCCGAGAGCGATCCGGTAGCGCCAGGCGCTGGGCCAGATGTGCGTGACGAGGCCCTGCTCCTTCTGGAGCATGACGATGAGCACCTGCGGGTTGATGTTGCAGGCCTGCGAGACGCGGTAGATGATGCGCGCCGCCGACTCGTTCGCCGCCCCCGTGTACCCCGTGCAGTACTGGTCCGCCGGGCGGGTGACCGTGTTCATGCGGAAGTCCTTGAGGCAGACGATCGCCTCGTTGTTCTCGTCGCGGCCGCCCTGGCACTTCGAGACCTTGCTGTTGAAGAAGGTCTGGATCTGCGCCTCGGTCATCGTGCTCTTGTTGGTGAACACGACGTCGCTGATGATGTTGCCCGGAGTGAAGCCGACGAGAGTGCTCTTCGCGATCCCCGTCGCGGCGAGATCGGTGGAGGCGCCCACCACGCGGGCGACCGGCGCGGAGACGGAGGCTTGCGCGGCGGCGGCGGGGACGACCGTGCCGAGAACCAGGGCAGAGACAGCGAGGACACAGGTGAGGAGTCGGGAGGTCCTCATGGTGTTTCGCGAGCGTGGGGCACGTCGAGACATGTGACCAGTGTGACGGAAGTTGCAGGATGATGCCACTGTTGCCGCGGTTCGGTCGCAACATTCCGGCGTGTCGTCCGTATGCGCAGGTGGCTCCCAGCAGGTCAGAGGTCGGCGTGCAGGCCCCAGAGCCGCTCGGCCGAACTCGCCCAGGAGAAGGCCCTCGACCGGTCGGCCGCGAGCACTCGCAGCCGGTCCGCACCGCCCGCAGTGGCGTCGGCGACCGCGTCCGCCAATTCCGCCGCCGGCACCAGCATTCCTCCGTCTGCGATGACATCACGATGAGAGCCGCTGTCCACGGCTACCACCGGGAGTCCGAGTGCCATGGCTTCCACCGCCCGCCACGGCCACCCCGCTGTGGCGCTGGTGGCGACGAAGGCCGCTGCCCCCGCCAGAACCGCGGCGCGCTCGTGCGGGGCCGATGTACCGCGAATGTGCGCACGCCGCTCGGGCAGCCCTGCCGCGGACGCGATCTCGGCGTAGTGGGGTTCCGCGCCTTCGGGGGCGTCGAGCACGACGGCATCGACACCCGCCGCCATCGCTCCTCGGAACCCCTCTGTCAGCGTCGCCGGGGATCCGCCGACCACCACGTACTGTTCCGGGAGCGACGCCGCGGCGCGGCGCTCAGCAGCGTCCGGAGGCGCGGCGAAGCCCTGGGGAGGCGCACCGGCGATGACGCGGATGCGATCGCCGAGTCGCGCGAGCTCGGAGAGCCGTTCCCCGATGGCATGCGACGGCACGACCACCGCGTCGGCATGCTTCACGGCACGACGGAGCATGCCCCGCTGCCACGCGACCTGCCCTTTGGAGAGTGTCTCCGGCGCGTCCCACGCCCGCAGATCCCACAGCGTGACCGTGGTCTGGTCGTTGTCGTGCACGCGGTCGTGACGCACGAGCGGCGCCATCAGCGTCGGCGAGTGGATCAGTCCCCCGCCCACGCCCGGCGCGATGCCGAGCTGCCACGATGTCGCCAGCTCCCGACGCGCGAGGGCGAGCGTGCGTACATCGCTCACACCGCCGATCGACACCTCGGCGCCCGCCGTCACGATCGCGTCCACCGTGCATCCGGAGGGCGACGTCGCCACGAGTCCGAGCGTGAGGTCGAGTGATGCGGCGGCCTGATCGGCATCGACGACATGCACCAGCTGATCAAGAACCACACGCAGCCGAGCACCCATGGGATCAGGCTATCCTCGCCGCCACGTTCCCCCGTGGAGCACGACGCCCGCGCCGCGTGAATGTCAGCGTTCCCACAGATTCGACCTCCCACGGGTTAAGGCGTTCATGCTTGAATGCTCGGGTGAGCGATGGTCGACTTCCCGTCCGGCGCCGATGGATCGGGTGGACCGTCGGCGTCCTGTTGTCGCTCCTCCTCATCGCGATCGGCTGGGTGACGGTACGCGGCATCGGCGCGGTGAACGACCTCCAGCAGGTCGCGAAGGGCGCCACTCAGCTCAAGGAGTCGATCGCAAGCGGCGACCTCGACGGAGCACAGCCGATCGCTCGGAGCATCGCCCGCAACGCCGCATCCGCCGACGACCTCACCTCGGACTTCGTGTGGCAGGCGTTCGCGGCGGTACCGCTGCTCGGACCGAACTTCCGCGCCGTGAGCGAGATCGCCGACATCGCCGATGACGTGTCGACCGATGCCCTCGCGCCCCTTCTCGACGTGGCGAGCGGACTCGACCTCGCGAGCCTCGGGTTCAGCGCTGGTGCGATCGATCTCGCGCCCTTCGCGGCGATCGAGCAGCCGCTCGGGACGGCGAGCACCGCGCTCAGCGCCGCACAGGTGCAGGCCAGACGGATCGACGCCGATGCCACGCTCCCCCCGCTCGCCGACGCGATCGGTCAACTGCGCACTGCCGTCACGCAAGCGGCGACCGCCGTCGGCTCTCTGCACGGCGCCGCCGTGCTGCTGCCGACGATGCTCGGGGGCGAAGGGCCGCGGAACTACGTGCTGGCGATGCAGAACAATGCGGAGCTGCGCTCCTCGGGGGGCATCGTCGGTTCGATCGCTCTTCTGCATGCAGAGAACGGCAGGATCTCGCTCCAGACGCAGGCATCGACGCGCGACTTCCCGCCGCTGGACACCTCGCTGCCGCTGAGCGAATCCACGATCGCGCTGTTCGAGGACCGCCCGGGGAGGTACCTGCAGAACATCACCAGCATCCCGGACTTCGCCGAGGCCGGCGAGACGATCGCCGCACGCTGGACGGGGCGCTTCGGCGGCACAGTCGACGGCGTCATCGCGGTGGATGCGGTCGTCGCGAAGCACCTCATGGCCGTCACGGGAGACCTGACGTTCGGCCCCTTCACTGCGACGGCCGACAACGTGACCGACATCCTGCTGTCCGAGATCTACGCCGCGGTTCCCGACCCCGCCGTCCAGGACGAGATCTTCGCGCAGGCGGCGGGCGCGCTGTTCAACGCCGCGCTGTCGGGTGGGAATCCGAAAGCGCTCCTCGGCGCGCTGGCCGACTCCGCCGCCGAGGGGCGGATCCGCATCTGGAGCGCCCATGCGGAAGAGGAATCGCTGCTCGCGTCCTCCGCACTGGGCGGCACCATCCCGAAGGACGGTCCCGACGGCACGTACGTGGGCGTGCTGATCAACGACAGCACCGGCGGGAAGATGGACTTCTACACGCGCGCGACCATCGCGAGCGCGATCGGCACCTGTCAGGGACTTCCCACCACGCAGGTCCGCGTGACGTGGACGAACACCGCTCCCGCCGATGCGGCCACCTCGCTGCCGACGTACGTCACCGCCGACGGCTTCTACGGCGTGCCCGCCGGCTCCACGCGCACACTGATCGCGATCTACGGTCCCACGGGTGCCACGCCGTCGCACGTCGACCAGGACGGGAAGGAACCCGGAGTGCAGACGGCCGTGCTCGATGGGCGATCCGTGATCCAGCACGAGGTGACGCTCGCGCCGGGCGAGTCGACCACCGTCACGGTCGAGTTCCAGGGAACGGGCGCCGGAGAGCGTCTCACCGAGGTGCTGCACACCCCCCTGATCGAAGCGCCGGACACGCCGAGAGAAGCCCTCGACTGCACTTCGTGACATTCACCGTCCGATAGGGTACTGTCGACTCACTGGGGAATATATTGGAGTCTGCAATCCTGCCGTGGGGGCAGGGAGGCTTCACGCAGTCGGATGCAGGGGTGTATCCGGAGGCGATTCCGCGTGAAATTCTGGGGAGAGATCATGCTGAAGAAACTGGCTGCCATCAGCCTTACCGCTGGCGCGCTCGTACTCGTCGCGCCTGCCGTCGCAACCGCGGCTCCGACGTCTGTTCCGACCGCGTCGTCCGACTCGTACCCGTCGCCTCCCGGCGTCAAGGTCAACGACCCGATCATCGACACCTGCGAGGTCTCGACCATCGTGTTCGGATCCGGGTACTTCCTGCCGTCCGAGAACGTGAATGTCTCGATCTCCGGTCTGAACGCCGGCAACGCCGCCGTCTCCGGCAACACCGCCGCGGCCGACGGGAGCATGACGCTCACGTTCCGTCCGCCGTCCGACGGTGAAGGCTCCTACGCCGTCGCCTTCGGAGGCTCGCGCTCGTACACCGCGACGGTGGCGGTGTCGCACGGCCACGACGCGGCCACCTCCTGCGACCACGACCCTGGCGTCGCTCCGGCGGGAGCCGAGCTGCCTCTCACCGGAGACGGCTTCGAATTGGCGCTCACCGGCGGAAGCGTGTCGCCGTGGGTCCTCGGTGGCGGTGCTGCGGCGCTCGTCGCCGGTGGCGCCCTCGTCGCCGTCGGGGTGTCTCGCCGCAAGCGCGCCTAGGTCCGGCTGCCGCTTCGCGCGGTGGTCGACTGGACGACGGTGATCCCTCCCCCTCCGATCACCGTCGTCTGGTGCATCCGGTGGAGTCACCGGCAGCCCACGACTCGTCATCACCCGAAGGTGACGGTCGTGGGCTCTGGCGTGTCCCGGGGGTGGATGCGATCGGGCGATGCACCGCGGGTGTCACGGCGTGGGGGTCGGCGACTCCGTCGGCGGATGCAGCGACTGCTGGATCATGGTGTGGATGAAGTCGTAGTCGGGCTGATGCTCATCGACGCCGAAATCCGGTGTGAGCTCGATCGTGGTCACCTGCTGCTCCTTCGCTTTGAGCATCAGATCGAAGAACTCGGGAAGCTTGTCCGACGGCAGGTCCGTGCTGATCAACGCGGTGCCCGCCGCCGCCACCTCGTTGAACCGCGTCAGCACCGTCTGCGGAGTGAACTGGGCGAGGATCGCCTCCTGCAGCTCGCGCTGCCGCTTCATGCGGTCCCAGTCGCTGGTCGTGTACCGCGAGCGCGCGTACCACTGCGCGGTGTCGCCGTTCATGTGCTGCTTTCCGGGCTCGATCCAGCCGATCGCCCACTCGTTGACGTCGGTACCGGTCCATCCCTCCGGCGGTCCGCCCTTCGGCAGACGCTCCGTGACGTCGATCTCGACTCCACCGAGAGCATCGACCAGTTCCGCGAAGCCGTGCATGTCGACGAACACGTAGTACGGGATCTCGATGCCGAGGACCCCCTCCGCCGCATCCTTCGTGGCTTCGATCCCCGGCTCTGAGCCGTTCGCCTGGGCGTCGGGATAGAGTCCCGCTCCCCCGTCCTCGCGGCACACCTCCGCGGCGTTGCGCACGTGGTTCATCCAGCCGTTCCATCCGCACGACGACGACTGGTGACCCTCGAAACCGTTCGGGTAGAGCTCCTGCATGGGGCTGCCCTCGCTGAAGGGCGCGTTCGGCAGCTCTCGCGGGATACCCGTGATGGTCACCGCCCCGGTATCGGCGTTGACGGAGACGACCGAGATGCTGTCGAAGCGCATGGAGTCTCGTCCGTCGCCGCTGTCCGCTCCGAGCAACAGGATGTTGTAGTAGCCGTCGCTGGGCTCGACGCTCGGACCGCTCTGCCCGAAGATCGCTCCGAGCGTGCTGCGCACCGACCCGACGGCGGTGGCCGCATACGCGGTCCCGCCGCCCACGAGGCCGAGCAGGACCAGAGCGACCACAGGGATCGCCAGGCGGGACGCGCCGGGGACCTTCACGAGCCTGACCAGACGGAGAGCATCGAACGTCAACACGATCCAGAGCACGATGTAGCCGATGAGGAGCACCTGCACGATCGTGAGGATCGCGGCGGAGAAGAATCCGCCCCCGATCGTGATCCACAGCAGCACCGGCCGAGCGAAGAGGGCGAGGCCGGCGGCCACGATCACGAGCACCCATGCGATCACCGTCGCACCGAGCCCGAAACGGCCGAGTCGACGGTTGCCTGCGAGCACCTGAGCGGAGCCGGGCAGCAGGAGGTTCAGCGCGACGAGCCACCAGCCGCGCTTCGCCATCGTCCCACCGTCGGCGACGTCCGGATACCGCAACGGCCGGGTCTCGATCAGCGGGCGCTGTGGTGCGCGCGGAGGCGCAAGGGTCACAGCGAACCCTTCAGCCGATCATTCTTCTCCTCGACCTGGGCCTCGAGGTCGAGCGCATATGCCTCCACCCGGTCGGCGAGGTCCTCGTCCCCCGTGCCGAGGATCCGCGCGGCGAGGAGTCCCGCATTGCGGGCTCCGCCTATCGACACGGTCGCCACCGGGATCCCCGCAGGCATCTGGACGATCGACAGCAGGGAGTCCATGCCGTCGAGGTAGGCGAGCGGCACGGGCACCCCGACGACGGGCAGCGGAGTCATGGAGGCAAGCATGCCGGGAAGGTGCGCCGCTCCCCCGGCGCCGGCGATGATGACGCGGATGCCGCGAGACCGTGCTTCCCGAGCGTAGGACATGAGCTTGTCGGGCGTACGATGCGCCGAGACGACCTCGACCTCATGCGGGATCCCGAAGTCCGTGAGCGCCTGAGACGCATCGCTCATGACACGCCAATCGGAATCGGATCCCATGACGACGCCGACCAGAGGAGCGGCGGAGGAATGCAGTGGCTCGGTCACCAGATCAGGCTACGGTCTGCCGCTGGGAGAAACCCCGAACGGCACGCGTCTTGACGCGCATGTCTCCCCACGATCGATGCACCGATGACCGCCGGGGTCACTCGAAATGTGCGGCGGCGGCACGCGCGACGTACACGGCGTCGTCGAGGTCGTCCTCCGCCACGTTCACGTGGCCGACCTTGCGGCCAGGACGCGGTGCCTTCCCGTAGGTGTGGATCTTCGCCTGCGGGTGCTCCGCCATGGCAGCGCTGAATCGCTCCTCGAGCGTGCCCTCAGCGGGCCCGCCGAGGATGTTCACCATCACCGACCATGCTGCTCGGGGCTCCGGGCTGCCCAACGGGAGATCGGCGACGGCACGCAGATGCTGCTCGAACTGCCCTGTGACGGCGCCGTCCTGGCTCCAGTGCCCGCTGTTGTGCGGGCGCATCGCCAGTTCGTTGACGAGGATGCGCTCATCGACGGTCTCGAACAGCTCGACGGCGAGCATTCCCGTGACGCCGAGGCCTTCGGCGATCGTGCGGCCGATCTCATCCGCGACCTGCACGAGGCGCTCTCCTGCGGCGGGTGCGGGCGCGATGACCTCGGCGCAGACGCCGTCGCGCTGCACGGTCTCGACGACCGGGTACGCGACCATCTCCCCCTGGGGGCGACGCGCCACCTGCTGGGCGAGCTCCCGCACGAACGGCACGAGTTCCTCCACGAGGAGCGCGTCGTCGTCGGTGAGCGCCGCGAGCCAATCCTGCGCCTCCTCCGCCGCACGGACCACGCGGACGCCCTTGCCGTCGTATCCCCCGCGCGGGGTCTTCACGACACCCGCTCCCGCGTGCGCGTCGAGGAATGCCTGCAGCTCGGCGGCGCTGCGGACGGCCGCCCACTCGGGCTGCGGCACCCCGAGTTCGGCGAGACGTGCGCGCATCACCAGCTTGTCCTGCGCGAACTGGAGCGCATCCGGTCCGGGATGCACGACGACCCCCTCGGCCACGAGTGCACGCAGCACCGACTGCGGCACGTGCTCATGATCGAAGGTGACGACATCGACGTCGGCAGCGAACGCGCGCACCGCCTCGAGGTCTCGGTAGTCACCGACCGCGGTGGCCGCCAAGCCTGCGGACATCCCCTCGTCCTCTGCGAGCACTCGCAGCTCGAGTCCGAGTTCGACCGCCGGGGCGATCATCATCCGGGCCAGTTGTCCTCCGCCGATCACGCCAACACGCAACGCCATGTGCCGTTTCCCTTCGTCTGCATCCATTCTCCCGCACCGCTGCGGGCGGAAGCGACATGCTTCGGAGGAGCAGCGCTCACCGGTCGGCGGTGTCGTCTCCGGTGGCCTGCGCGTCGCGGTGCGCAAGGATCTGCCCGACCTCGATCTGGTCGGCGAGGGTCTCGTGCACCAGGGTCACGTTCGGGACGTTGGCGAGCCGCAGCGGGGCGTCCACGCCATTCGAGAGCGTGATCGTGCCGGAGCCCCACATGCGCTGCAACGGGCCGCGGCGTACGGCGATCGTGTACCCCCTGGCGTGGGACATCTCGCGGCGTCGGCGCGCCCCGATGCCGTTGTGCGCGATGACGCGCCTCGTCGTGACGGTGGTGCTCCGCGAGTACCAGACGATGAAAGGGACCACGACGGCGACGACGACCAGCACACCCGCCGCGGCGAGCAGCATCCAGTCCTCGAACCCCGCAGGCAGGTTGCCGTAGAAGAACGCCGTCGCACCGAATGTCGCGATGAGCACGAGCGCCGACCAGAAAAGGCGCCGGGCGTGACTGCGAAAGCGCGCGATCAAGAGCTCCTCGGAGGGTGTGCCGGGCGGCGGCATCAGGGGCCGCCCACCGAGCGTCACGGGCTGGGTCACCCCACCATTGTGCCTGTGATCTGCGACATCGCCGTCTGCGGAGCGGCGTGTCAGCTTCCCACCGGACGCACGTGCACCACATCGCCCGCGGAGATCGCGTGCTGCTCGTCGCCTGCGGTGACCAGCAGATGCCCGTCGGCGTCGAGTCCCGTGGCCATGCCCTCCACCACGCGCCCACCGGGCATCGACACGCGGACGGCCTGCCCGAGCGTCGCGCACCGCACGGTCGCCGCAGAGTGCAGTCCGCTCTGCAGGGCGCCGCCCGCGGCGATGAGCCCGGACATCAGGGCGTCGATCAGCCGCAGGTAGTCGGCCAGCAGGCGGTCGTCGTCGGCGTCGACCCCGAGAGCGCCGAACGACGTGGCCGTCGGCACCGGGAGCTGCGCGGCGGTCATCGCGGTGTTCACTCCGGCCCCGACGATCACCGCATCCGCGACCGCCTCGGCGAGGATGCCGCAGATCTTGCGCCCGTCGACGAGGACGTCGTTCGGCCACTTCACCGCGACCTCGTGGTGCGGGAGCTGGGCGGCGATCGCGTCGCACATCGCGACGCCGGCCGCGAGCGGGATCCACCCACGGGCGGCCGACTCGTCCGGGAGTTCGCGCAGCAGCACGGAGATGGCGATCGCTGAACCCTCCGGAGCCAGCCACGTGCGGTCGAGACGCCCGCGTCCGGCGGTCTGATCGTGCGTCACCAGGGTCGAGAGGTGGGGCCAGCCGATGGCGTCGGCCGCGTATGCACGCAGGTCGGCGTTCGTCGAACCGGTATGAGCGACCGACTCCACGCGGGGCGCGACCTCACTCGCCAGCGGGAACGGCACGCTCACACCTCTTCGTCATCGGCTTCCTCGTCATCGTCGTCCTCGTCCTCGCGGATCGCGCCGACCTCATGTGCCTGCCACTTCTCCCACTCCTGCATGAGCTGGTCTATCGCGGCGTGGAACTTCTCGGTCGCGACACCCTGCGTCGTGTCGCCGAAGTAGTGCTGCACCCACATCCGCAACCGTGCGATGGCCGCTTCGTCTCCGCGTACGCGTTCGACCTCGGCGACGATGTCGGCCGCCACGTCCGCGGTCAGCCACTCGCAGTCCGCCAGGTAGCCGTTCGTGTCGATCGAGGCGCGTTCATCCGTCGGCCTGGTGATCATGAGGGGCTTCCCCGCGGCCAGCCGGTCGTAGACCATGGCCGAGATGTCGACGACCGCGACGTCGGCGGCGGAGAGCTGCCAGCCGAGCTCGGGCCCGTGGTCGTAGATGTGCTGCGCGGTCGGATCCGCGGCGTTCGCGGCGCTGATCGCCGCAAGGATCCTCCGGTGAGCGGCGCCGTACTCCTCATCGACGACCCCGCTGCGCGGATGCGGGCGGTAGATCACGCGATGCGCGCCTGTGGCCAGGAGGCGGGCGACGAGGGTCTCGCCGTGCGTGGCGATGGACCCGTAGTGTGCGCTGGGCCGGTCGCCCTCCCAGGTGGGGGCGTACAGCACCACGGTGCGATCGTCCGGCGCGTACGGCAGCGTTCCCGAGTAATGGTCCGCCTGCGGACGCCCGATCTCGATCGTGCGCCGGTCGACGTCGTAATCCCACAGCGTGCGCGAGAGGCGGTCGCGCGCCGCCTGCCCTGCCACGAGGGCGTAGTCGTACGCCTTGTACTGGTTCGTCGTCATGTACATCTTGTCGGACTCGCCGTGATTGATGAACACGTGCCACCGGCGCCCGTAGCGGAACATCTGGAAGTTCCGGGTGTTCTGGTTGACATACAGCACGACGCGGATGTCCTGGGTGGCGATGAACCGCTCGAGGTCGCGGATCTTGGGCACGAACGCGACAGGCGGCGATGCCTCGTCGAGCAGCTTCTCGGTTCCGGTCGCCTGCCGGGAGAGCACCACGACGGGCCAGCGTTTCGCGAGCTCGGCGAGCGGGCGGTACCACTGCCGCATCTGGTACATGTTCACGGCGCCGTCGGCGAAGTACACCGCGACCTTGAAGTGGCCGGTCGGAAACGGCTCCCGCTCGGCGAGCCGCCGACGTACCCGCTGCACGGAGGTGCGGGAGGCGAGCGCCCGCTTCAGCAGACGGTACGCCTTCTTCGCGTCAGACAGTGCACCCATCCCTCCAGAATAGTTCGTCGCCGCGCCGCTCTCCTGCGGCTGTGGAACCATCCGCTCTGCGTGGTCAGGAACCGGGAGACCCGCCGTGACATGATCGACATGTGCCAGCCGATGAAACCTCAGCACCCCTGCGCGGGGTCTCTTTCGTGATGCCGGTGCTCAACGAACGCGCCTACCTCGAGCACGCGATCGAGTCCGTGCTCGCTCAGGACGTCGACGTCCCGACCGAGCTCGTCCTCGCGCTGGGTCCGTCCACGGACGGCACGACGGAACTCGCGCACCGACTGGCGGCGACGGACGACCGCATCCGCCTGGTCGAGAACCCGGCCGCGCACATCCCCGTCGGCTTGAACGCAGCGATCCATGCGAGCCGCTACGACACGATCGTCCGCGTCGACGCGCACTCCGAGCTCTCGCCCGGCTACGCCGCCCGCGCTCTCCAGACCCTGGAACGTACCGACTCCGCCAACGTCGGGGGCGTCATGCACGCCGAGGGTCGCACGCCGTTCCAGAAGGCCGTCGCCCGCCTCTACAACTCGCCCGTCGGGCTTGGCGGAGGGGCGTACCACGGGGGCTCCCAGGAGGGTGAGGCCGAATCGGCCTACCTCGGCGTGATGCGCCGAGAGGTTCTCGAGGAGGTCGGCCTCTTCGACGAGTCGATCCGGCGAGGCGAGGACTGGGAGCTCAACCTCCGTATCCGGCAGGCCGGGCACCGGGTGTGGTTCGACCCCGAGCTGTCGGTCACCTACTGGCCGCGCGAGAGCTGGCTGCGACTGGCACGGCAGTTCCGGGCGACGGGAGCATGGCGCGGCGAGCTGGTGCGCCGCTACGGCCGTCGGAACGGCATCCGCTACTTCGCACCGCCCGCGCTCGTCCTGATTGTCGCGCTCGCTGCCGTGCTCGCGGTGCTTCAGCTCACGGGCGTCGTCAGCGGCGTGGCCTCTGTGGTCGCGTCGCTCGTGGTCGGCGTACCGCTCGCGCTCTACGTGCTGCTGGTGCTCGGGGTCGCCCTCGCACCAGGAGGCGGCGGTGTGCGACAGCGATCGTGGACCCTGCTGGTGCTGCCGACGATGCACCTCTCCTGGGGTCTCGGATTCCTCGGCGGAGTGCTCCGCGGCGCGCGGGACACCGTCGACGCCTCGCGGCTGGGCACACGCAACACGCCGCTCCCCTGACCTCGACGTGGCGCGCGTCAGGGAGTGACGAAGCCCAGGTCGAGGATCCGATCCACGACGCGCTCCGCAGCGTGGCCGTCGTCGCGGGTGTTGAATTGCCGGCGCCAGGCCGCGTAGCGTTCGGCGAACTCCGCCTCGTGCTCCGTGTCCGCCAGCGCCGCTGCGAGCTCCTCCTGCGTTCTGACCAGCGGACCCGGAGCGCGTTCGGCGAGATCGAAGTAGAAGCCGCGCAGCTGTCCGCGGTAGTGATCGAGGTCAGGCACGAGGAAGTACATCGGCTTGCCCGTGACACTGAAGTCGAACATCACCGAGGAGTAATCGGTGATCAGAGCATCGGCGGCGAGCAGCAGACGCGCGGTCTCGGGGTACCCGGTCACGTCGATGACGCGCGCGCCGGAGCGATCCCGTCCCTGCTCGAGGGTCCGGGAGTGTCCGCGCACGAGCACGACGGCGTCGGTCTGCTGCGCCAGGAGCTCGGGATCGACGAAGTCGACCATCTCCGACCGGTCGTCCCGCCAGGTCGGCGCGTACAGCAGCACGCGCTCGTCGGCACGAATGCCCAGAGCGGTGCGGACCGCCGCACGATCCTCAGTGGCGAGCACGTCATTCCGCGGGTAGCCCTCCACCCAGATCGGCCGCCCGAAGAAGGCGTATGCCTTCCGGAGGATGCGCTCGGAGTAGGTGTTCTGAGCGAGGAGGACGTCCCAGCGCCGAGACTCCTTCACGACCGCGGCCATCCGCCGAGGATCGAACCCCGGGCGGTGCAGAGCGAGCCTCTTGAGCGGGGTGCCGTGCCAGGTCTGCAGGACCTTCTGCCCCGGCTTGCGTGCGAAGCGACGACGGAGCCAGTCGTTGACCACGAGAAGGCGTGCCGCTCCCCTGGCATGCCACCACTGCGGGGTGCCCTCGACGACGGCGATGGCACCCTCCGGCACCTCGACCGACAGGTCGACGACGCTCCAGTACCGGCGCACGTCGGGTGCTCTGAGCGCGAGCTCACGGTCGATCGCGCGGGGATTGCATCCGACGCTGCGCCCGTAGAAGCTCTCGAAGAACACCGCGTTCTCGGTTCCGCCCGCCTGTGCGACGTACCTCTCCTCCAGCGTCGAGCGTCCCTCCGCGGTCTCGTACACCGGGTCGATCGGAGGCGCGATGCGGACGCTGCCGCCGTTGACGGCGATGCGCACCCCGGTGAGCACCACGGGGTCGATGCGGATCCCCTCGATGTCGGCATCCGCGATCCGCAGTTCGTACTCACCGGACGGCAGGGGTAGCGAGGGGCCGCCCCAGCGCGACGCCTGGAGCGGGAACGTCGCCTTCCATGTCTTGCCGCCTCCGCTGATGCGTGCGTCGACGCGTGCACGCGGGCCGATCAGTGCGGCGTCAGCTGGTCGCTGGCCGGTCCCTGCGATGACCAGCGCCTCCGCTGCGTCATCGATGCGGGCCGTTGTCATGCTGCTCCCTTCGGCGCGGGGATACCCCGAGCGCGGATCGCCTGGTAGACGCGATCCGTGTTCCGTCCGTCCCGATGCGCGTGCATCGTCGCGCTGAGCGTAGCGGATCTGCGGGACGCTCCTTCATACGCGTGGCGGTCGGAGAGCAGCTGCTCGAGCTGTACGAGCACTCCTGCCCAGTCGGCAGCCGCATCGGAACCCGCGACGTCTTCGAACCGCCCGTAGAAACCCCGCGTGCGCGCATACTCTCGCGCGTCAGGTGCGAGGAAGAGGACCGGCATGCCCAGCAGCCCCACGTCATACGCGAGCGACGAGTAGTCGGTGATCAGGACGTCCACCGCGGCGAGTGCCGGCGTCACATCGGAGAGGACGGCGGCGCCCAGTGGGCGCACTCGTCTGCTCGGCAGCGGAGGTGCGTAACCGCCGGCACCCAGGGGGTGGGAGCGCACCAGCAGGACCGCGTCCTGCTCCTCGAGCAGGCGGAGGATCAGGATCCACTCCGTCGCGGTCGGCACGGCGGGGTCCGCAGCCCCGTCCCGCCACGTCGGCGCATACAGGATCGTGCGGGTGCCCTCGGCGATCTCGCCGACCGCGTCCCGCAGGACCTCGGACGCGTGCGCGCGACGTTCTGGGTCGGTGCCCGCCGAGAGGACGTCGACGCGAGGTTCTCCCGTCACCACCACACGGTCGTCACCGAGACCAAAGGCCGACTCCAGCCGACCACGTGCCCGGTGCGACGCGGCGGGAAGCACACGGATACGCTGTGCGGCGGCCCGATACAGGACGCCGACGATCCCACGTAGCACCCGTGCGCCGGGGACATCGGGGACCTGCGTCGTGGCCGGCGAGTCCAGACCGATGCGCTTCAGCGGGATACCGTGCCAGAGCTGCACCACGAAAGCTCCGCCGTTCGCGTAGCGGTTGACGTCGCCGAGGCCGTGCGTCACGACGAGCACCCCGGCTCGAGCCGTCGCCCACCACCCGCGCACACCGCTCTTGCGCACGAAAGGGATGCCGAGAGCGGCGGCATCGCGATCTTCACGGTCGGACGCCGTGAGCCACAGGGTGCCGTGTCCGAGTGCGGAGGCGTGCCGCTGCAGAGCGAGTGCGCCGTCGCCGATCCCCGCACCGCAGCCGAAGACCCATCGTCGCCCGCGCGGGACGACGAGCGTACCGATGCGTCCGACGGCATACAACGGGATTCGGAGCAGCTTGGCCGCATTGCCGGTGCCAAAAGAGAAGGACGCCACCCCGCGAGCCTATCGCGGAGGTGGCGCCCTTCTTTGAGAGCCGGGGCTCAGCCGGCGAGTTCGCCGAGCGTCACCTCGATGTCGTACTCCTTGCCGCCGCGGACGTATGTCAGCTCCGCCGTGCTGCCTGCGGCTGCGGCGCGTACCTGAGCAGTGAGGTCGGTCGCACTGGTGATCGGCACCCCGTTGAACGAGGTGACGATGTCGCCCTCCTCGATCCCGGCGTCTGCGGCCGCGCCACCGGCGCTCGCCTTGGCGATGTATGCGCCGGCCACGGTCGCGCCCTCGACGCCGGAAGCGTCCTGCACCGAGGCGCCCAGCAGGCCGTGCGTGGCCTGTCCATCCGCGATGATCTCCTCGGACACCCGCTTGGCGATGTTCGACGGGATCGCGAAACCGATGCCGATCGAGCCGGACTCCTCCGAGTTGCCCGAGCTCGCGATCGCCACGTTGATGCCGATCAGCTCGCCCTTGCTGTCCACCAGGGCGCCACCCGAATTGCCGTGGTTGATCGCGGCATCCGTCTGGATCACGGCGATCGAGATGGAATCGGTGGCCTGCTGACCCGAGCTTCCCGGAATGTCGAACTGGAACGGTCCCTGCTGCCCCTCCTCCGGCGCCTGCTCCTGCGGAGCATCTTCCGAAGACGAGTCGGGCAGGGCCGACGATGCGATCTGGATGCTGCGGTTGAGGGCACTGACGATGCCGGTCGTGACCGAGTTCGCGAGCCCCAACGGCGCGCCGAGGGCGACCGTGGTGTCGCCGACGTTGAGCTTGGACGAGTCGGCGAACTTCATGGGCGTGAGCCCCTTCGCGTCCTTCAGCTTGATGACGGCGAGGTCGTAGATCGGGTCAGTGCCGACCACGGTGGCCTCGTAGAGGCGCCCGTCCGACGTGGTCACGCGGATGGTGGGATCGGCGACGGCGCCTCCGAGCGTCACCACGTGCGTGTTGGTGAGCACGTACCCGTCGTCGCTGATGATCACACCGGAGCCGCTACCTGCTTCGTTGGATCCCGCGACCTCGATCGTGACCACCGACGGCAGCGCCGAGGTCGCAACGGCAGTGGTCTCGTTGACGGAGCCGGGGTTGTTGACCGTGACCGTCTGCGGTCCTGTCGCCGTGCCGGAGGACGGCCGATCCTGGATCCCGTTGAGCAGTGCGCCGCCGCCGAAACCGGCGACGCCGCCGACGAGCGCCGCTGCCACGATGAACGCGGCGAACTTCGCCCCGCTCCGCGGCTTCGCGTCCTTCGTCTTCGTGCCGTCGCCCGCGACGGGCTCCGTGCCGAACGGCTGTGTCGACTGCGTGTATGAGGCCGCCGTCGGGATGCCGAAAGCCGCCCCCGATGCGGTAGCAGCTGCGGGGGCCGTCGACGCGTCGTATGCGCGCGGGACGGACTCGATCACCGGAGTCGGCGGGGTGTGCGACGTGAACGTCGACGGGACCTCGTGTCCCTGCGCAGGAGCCGCGGGCGCAGCGGCGGCCGGAGCTGTGGGGTCAGCGGCGGCGTCCGTCGCCGGCTGGGCGGCGACCTCTGCGGCCTCGGTGGACGGCACGGCGTCGTTCGACGCGGGTGCCGAGTGGTCCTGGGTGTTGTCTTCGTTCATGGTGTGTGCTCCTTCAACGACCATTTCAGAATGACGCGTGTATCTGTGCGTTCCTTATGTCGAGGATGAGTTTCAGCTATGGCCTTAGCCTGTTCTTCATGAGTGTCATCCCCGGCGCATGGCGTCGCACAGCCGCCGGTGCCGGTCTGCTTGCCGCGGACGGAACCGTCGCGCCCACCATCTTCGCAGAGATGTCCGCCGCCGCGGCCCGGACCGGGGCGATCAATCTCGGTCAGGGCTTCCCCGACGAGGACGGTCCGGCCGTGGTGCTCGAGGCCGCACGACGCGCCATCGCCGAGGGCGTGAATCAGTACCCGCCGGGGCGGGGCTTCCCCGAACTGCTCGCAGCGGTATCGGCACATCAGCAGAGGTTCTACGGCTTGGAGGTCGATCCGGGCAGTGAGGTGATCGTCACCGCGGGCGCGACCGAGGCGCTCACCGCGACGCTGCTCGCGCTCATCGACGGTCCGGACGACGAGGTCGTCGTCTTCGAGCCGTACTACGACTCCTACGCCGCCGCCGTCGCTCTGGCCGGCGCCAGACTCCGCACGGTCCCGCTCCGCGCCCCGGACTTCCAGCCCGACCTCGACCAGCTCGCGGTCGCGGTCACCGACCGCACGCGTCTCATCCTGGTCAACGACCCGCACAACCCCACGGGTGCGGTGTTCGGTCGCGAGGTGCTCGAGGAAATCGTCCGGCTGGCGACGCGCCATGACGCCGTCATCGTCACCGACGAGGTGTACGAGCACCTGACGTTCCATACGGCCCACACGCCGATCGCCACGCTCCCCGGCGCCGCCGAGCGCACCCTGACAATCTCGTCCGCCGGCAAGACGTTCTCGACGACGGGCTGGAAGATCGGCTGGGTGCACGGTCCCGCCGCCCTCATCACGGCGGTGCTCACGGTCAAGCAGTACCTCACCTATGTGAACGGGTCGGCGTTCCAACCGGCCGTCGCCGTCGGGCTGCGGATGGACGATTCCTACTTCTCCGACGCGGCGGCCGTGCTCGCTCGGAAGCACGAGATCCTCGGCGATGGGCTGCGGGCCGCCGGCTTCACCGTGCATGCGCCGCAGGGCGGCTACTTCACGGTGGCGGATGCGACGGCGCTCGGCGGTGAGGACGCGGCCGCCTTCTGCCGCACTCTTCCGGAGCGTGCGGGCGTCGTGGCGATCCCGCTGACCGCTTTCGTCTCGGAAGAGCGACGGAGCGAGTTCTCCGGCCTGGTCCGGTTCGCGGCCTGCAAGCGCGTCGATGTGCTCGAGACGGCGGCCGCGCGACTCGCTTCGCTCACCGCCTGACCCCGCGGGAGACGGACCGGCGCTCTCGTCAGCGAGGAGCGACCGCGTACCGTCGCACCCGCAGCGACGGATTCGTCTTTCGCACCCGTGCGAGGGAGGAGCGTTCGACGACCGCCACAGCGATTCCCGGTGCCGTCCCCACCCCCGCCAGCACGACACCCTCCGGATCGACGATCTGGGAGTGTCCGACGCCGATCGGTGTCGGATGATCAGCGGCCACGACGTAGACCGTGTTCTCGATCGCCCGAGCGGCGAGCAGTGTCGTCCAGTGGTGCTCCTTGAGGGGTCCTCTGACCCACTCGGCCGGGACGACGAGCACATCCGCGTCCGCGTCGACGAGAGTGCGTGCGACCTCCGGGAACCGCAGGTCGTAACACGTCATGAGCCCGAAGCGCAGGCCGCCGAGCTCGAAGGTCGCGGCCTCCCCCACAGCGCCGGGCTCGATCCAATCGGACTCGGTCTGTCCGAATGCGTCGTAGAGGTGCTGCTTGCGATAGACCGCGAGGATCCCGTCTCCGCGCACCGCGACGACGGTGTTCCGCACCCGATGCCCCTCGCCCCGCTCCGCCAGACCAGCCACGATGACCACCGCGTACTCGGCCGCGAGCGCGGTGAGAGTCGCGACGAACTCCCCGTCGAGCTCTTCCGCATTCGTGGAGAGGCTCTCGTCCATCGGGTCGACGAAGTAGCTCGCATACTCCGGGAAGACCACCAGCTTCGCCCCTCGTGCGGCGGCATCCGCCGTCAGCTCGGCGATGCGCTCGCGGTTGTCGGCGCGGGATGCCGTCGGCGCGAACTGGCACACGGCGACGGGGACGGCGGCGGTCTCAGACATGTCTTCATCCTCTCGCATCGACGACGCGCCCGGGCCGCACGCCGGCGGGGCCTCGATTCGCCCGCTTCCCGATTCCGTGATAAGTTATCTCTTGTGCCGCGGGGTGGAGCAGTTCGGTAGCTCGCCGGGCTCATAACCCGGAGGTCGCAGGTTCAAATCCTGTCCCCGCAACAAATGAAGGCCCTGAGATCATCACGATCTCAGGGCCTTCACCTTTTGAACCGACGCCGATGAGACGCGCGAGCACCCGTCTGTGCCGCGTTTCCACGACGAAAGGGCGCCCCGTGAGGGACGCCCTTTCAACGAGAGGAAGCGATCACTCGCCCGCGGTCGACTCCAGCTCCAGCAGCTTCTCGACAGCCGCGGTGAGGCGCTCGTCGGCCTCGGCGAACTTGGTGAGGTCGCCGGACTTCAAGGCGGTCTCCCGATCGAGCAGCGCCTGCTGCGCCGACGCCAGAGCATCGGCCTGGGCGTCCGTCGGCTGCGTCGGCTCCGTCGGCGTCTCGCCGGTCTCCGGGTTCTCGGTCTCCGGATCGCTCGGTTCGACCGTGTCGTCACCGCCTGTCGCTCCGGAGTCGCCGCCGAAGAGGGTGTCGAGTGCCTCGGTGAGGGTGTTCTCGAACGCGACCCGGTCGCCGAATGCGACGAGCACCTTCTGCAGGCGCGGCAGCTGCGTGCCCTCGGACGACTGCACGTAGACCGGCTGTACGTAGAGCAGGCCGCCACCCACGGGCAGCGTCAGCAGGTTGCCGTAGATCACCTCGGACTCACCCTGTTGCAGCAGGTTGAGTTGCGGCACGACGGCGGTGTCCGAGTTGTAGGTGTTCTGCACCTGGCCGGGTCCTGGCACCGTCGTATCGGTGTCGATCTCGAGCATGCGCAGCTGACCGTAGCCCTCCGCCTTCACGCCCTTCTCCGATCCGGCATCCGAATCGACCGCCAGGTACCCCATGAGCACATCACGGCTGCCGCCGGCACCCTGCGAGTTCGGGATGAAGGTCGAGAACATCGAGAACCGCGGCGATTCCTGGCCGGGCATCTGCATCGTGAGGTAGTACGGCGGCTGCAGCATCGCCTCACTGCGCGGGTCGTTCGGCGTCTGCCAGCGGTTGTCCTGCTGTGCGAACGAACCCGCCTTGTCGACGTGGTAGACGCCGAGGATGTCGCGCTGGACCTTGAACAGGTCGGTCGGGTAGCGCACGTGGCTCATGAGCTCGCCCGACATCTCGCTGACCGGCTTCAAGGTCGACGGGTAGATCTTCTGCCACGTCTTGAGCACCGGGTCCTCGTCGTCCCATGCGTAGAGGGTGACGGAACCGTCGTAGGCGTCGACCGTCGCCTTGACCGAGTTGCGGATGTAGTTGATGTCGTCGATGGCGAGAGTCGGCGACGGCACGTTCGAGTCGGCGATCGCGTCGGACAGGCTCACGCTCGTCGAGTACGGGTACGTCTGGCTGGTCGTGTAGCCGTCGACGATCCAGACGATGCGGCCGTCGACCACGCTCGGATACGGGTCGCTGTCGAGCTCGAGGTACGGGGCGACCTTCTGGACACGCGTCTTGGGGTCGCGGTCGTAGAGGATCTGCGAGTCTTCGTTCACGAGGTTCGAGAACAGGATCTGCTCCGACTGGAACTTCAAGGCGTAGAGGAGCTTCGTGAACGTGTCGCCGATCTTCGGACCGCCGTTCCCCGAGAACGTGGTCTTCGTCTCGCTGGAGCCGTCCTTGCCGCGGGGATAGTCGATCTCCGCGGGCTCCGACCCCTCGGGGGCGCCGACGATCGAGTACTCGGGCGAGTTCTCGCCGAAGTACACGCGGGGTTCGAAGTTCTCCCGATCCGTCAGGAACCCGGACGACGGGATGCCGCGCTCGAGGAAGACGGGCTCGCCGTCGGTCGTGCGCTGGTTGCCGGCAGCGGCGACGAGGCCGTAGCCGTGCGTGTAGACCGCGACCCGGTTGTTCCAGTTGTCGCCGTCACCGAGTCCCGACATGTCGAGGTCGCGGACGGACACCACGGTGTCCTGCATCTCGCCGTCGATCTCGTAGCGGTCGACGTCCATCGTCTTCTGGAACTGGTAGTACCCGCGGTACTGCTCGAGCTGGCGCACCGTCGGCGGGATGACCTTCGGGTCCATGATGCGGGTCGATGCCGTCGTCTCGGCGTCGGCGCGCAGCTGGCCGGCCTCGGCGTCGGTCTCGGCCTCGAAGGGCGTCGTCTCGAGGTTCGCGACCCCGTACGCCTCCTTGGTCCCGTCGATGTTCCGCTGGTAGTACTCGGCCTGATAGGCGTTCTGGTTCGGCTTCACCTGGAAGGTGGTGACGACCCACGGGTATCCGACGCCGACCACGAGGGCGGCGACGATCAGGAGCGCCGTGGCCGCGAGCGGGAAGCGCCAGCGGCCGATGACCGCGGTGACGAAGAACAGGATCGCGACGACGGCCGCGATGATCGCGAGGATCGCGAGCCCGGGGATGGTCGCGTTCACGCCCGTGTATGCCGCACCGGTGATGCGGTCATCGGGCTGGACGAGCGTCTTGTACTGGTCGAGCCAGAGGCTCGCCGCCTGGACGAGCAGGTAGAGTCCGGCGATGACCGCGAGCTGGATGCGCGCCGGCTTCGAGATGCGCAGCTCACCCTGACCGATGCGCACGGAGCCGTACAGGTAGGAGACCAGAGCGGTGACCAGAAGCGAGAGCAGAAGCACCGCCGACACGAACGCGAGCAGGATCGAGTAGAACGGCATCGCGAACATGTAGAAGCCGGTGTCGATGCCGAACTGCGGGTCGACGTCAGAGGTGGCGACGCCGTTGGCCCAGAGCCAGACGGTCTTCCACTGCCCGGCCGCGGCGAAGCCGGCGAACAGGCCGAAGAAGATCGGCATGCCCCACATGGCCAGTCGACGCAGGGGTTCGATGACCTCCTGGTACCGGTCGAGCTGGGAGCTGAGGCGCACGTACACCGGACGCAGCCGGTAGGCGAGCTGGATGACCACGAACAGCGGCACGGCCATGCCGAGGAAGCCGACCACGAACATCACCGCCGTGGCTATCCACTGCGTGGTGAGGACACCGGTGAAGCCCACCTGGTCGAACCAGAGGAACTCGGTGTAGAGGGAGGCGAACACGAAGAACACCGCGATCAACGCGGCGATGATCACCAGGGAGATGCCGAGGATGCGTCGGGAGGTTCGAGGCGTGGCCGGATTCGGAGCTGGGGTCGAGGTCACCCTCCCATCCTAGGCACCGCTCACTGTGCGCAGGCTGTCATCCGGATCACGGCGAGGTCACGGCGGCGCCCCGCGGATCAGGAACCGGTGCGCTCGCAGCTCGGCAGCGCCGCCACATCCCCGTCGTCCGCGATGACCTCGAGCGCGGCGAGCGACTCGTCCAGCGTCGCGGTGCGGATCACCTGCAACCCGTCCGGAATGTGCCCGACGACCTCGTCGCAGTTGGCCTCAGGGGCGAGGAAGAACTCCGCCCCCGCGTCCCGTGCGCCGTAGAGCTTCTGCCGGATCCCGCCGATCGGACCGACCGTGCCCGCGGCATCGATCGTGCCCGTGCCTGCGACGTTCTCGCCGCCGTTGAGCTCGCCTTCGGTCAGCGTGTCGATGATGCCCAGCGCGAACATCATCCCGGCGCTGGGTCCGCCGACGTTGTCCAGCTGGATCGTGACGTCCACCTCGAAGTCGTAGTCGGTGCGCAGGGTGACCCCGATGAGCCAGGTCGTGTCCCCGGCCTCCGTGTGCTCCTCCGGCGTCACTTCGACCTGCTGCTCTTCCCCGTCGCGCAGCACCGTCAGCTGCACCGGGTCACCACCTGCATCCTGGATCGCCTCCCGCAGCTGCGTGGCGGATGTGAGCGGGGTGCCGTCGATCGCCGTGATCACATCGTCGGCCTCGAGGACGCCGTCCGCGGGCGAGTCGGCGACGGCATCGACCACGACGACCTGGGCGCCGGTGTCATAGCCGAGCTCGTTCAGCGCGGCCGCCGTCGCCTCATGCTGCGAATCGACCATCAGCGTGGCATTGCGCTCGTCGCGCTGCTCGGTCGTGACGCCCTCCGGAAAGACGGAATCCAGCGGGACCACCGCCCGCGAGGAGTCCATCCAGGCCAGCGCCAGTTCGAACCAGCTCGGCGTGCGCTCACGGTTGCCGATGACCTGCACGGTGGTGAGATCGAGGGTCCCTGCCGTCTCGAAGGTCTCGGCGCCTTCGACCTTGATGAGGGGAACCTCGTCGCCCTCCTTGTCGGTCGCGGTGCCGAGCGTGTCGTACACGGGCCCCGGCCGCTGGATCACGTACGGCGACGGCAGGAAGGTCAGCACGACCAGAGCGATGAGCGCGACGATCAGCGCCCAGACACCGAGTCCGAGCTTTCCAGACCGCGTTCGATCCACAGCATTCCTCCGTCGTTCGCGAGCGGCGTACACCGATCTGCCCGCATCGGGGTCGCGCGCAGAAACCTGTGACTAGCGTAGATGCCACGGCAAGCGAAGTGCTGAGAGGGCGATCGACATGGCAGACAACGACCCGACACCCGAGGATTTCCAGGAGTTCCTGCGAAGGATGCTCGCGAATCAAGGCGGTGGCGACATCGACCCCGCGGCACTCCAGGGCGCGTTCGAGGGGATGGACGGCTTCACGCTCGACCCCGCGATGATGCAGACGATCATGTCGCAGCTGCAGGGTGCGTTCGGCGGCGACCCGTGGGAGAACGCGCTGCGGCAGGCGCTGTTCATCGCCAACCGCGACGGCCAAGGGATCACCGACGGGTCGCGCACATCGCTCGCGGACTCCTTCGCCCTCGCGAACCTGTGGCTCGGCGAGGCGACGACGATCTCCGAGCTCTCGGAGAGCCCGACGGCGATGACGCGCGGCGAGTGGGTCGAGAAGACCCTGCCCGTGTGGAAGGAGATCGCCGACCCGGTGTCGACCAGCATCGCCGACGCCCTGACCTCCGCACTGGACACCCAGGTCCCCGAAGAGATGCGCGACGTGGTGCAGGGCGCAGGCAGACTCATGCGCGGGCTCGGCGGCTCTGTGTTCGCGGCGCAGTTCGGACAGGTGCTCGGCAACCTCTCGCTGGAGGTCGTCTCCGGCGGCGACGTCGGCATCCCCGTGCTGCCGGCGGGTACGGCTGCCGTCATTCCGCAGAACCTCACGGCGTTCGGAGAAGGACTCGAGATCCCCGAGGATCAGATCGCCCTCTACCTCGCCACCCGCGAGCTGGCGTATGCCCGTCTCTACCGTCACGCGAAGTGGCTGCACCTGCACGTGATGGCGCAGATCACGGACTTCGCCCGTGGTGTCACGGTGGATGTCGATGCACTCGAGGACGTGGCCAGCCGCCTCGACCCCTCCGATCCGGAGGAGCTGCGCGCTGCCATCGAGGGCGGGGCGCTCCTTCCCGTGCAGAGCGAAGCTCAGCGCGAGGCCCTGACCCGTCTCGAGAACCTCATCGCGACGATCGACGGGTGGGTGGACGTGGTCACGGCGCAGGCCACCTCGCGCCTGCCGGACGGAGCCCGCATCGCCGAAGCAGCCCGTCGTCGGCGCGCCGTGGGCGGACCGGCAGAGGATGCGCTCGGTGCGCTCGTGGGCCTGAAGCTGCGCCCCCGACGGATGCGCGAGGCATCCGCGATGTGGCACGCCGTGACGGAGGCCGTCGGCATCAGTGCCCGCGACTCCCTCTGGGACTACCCCGACCTCATGCCCACTGCCGAGGACATCGACGACCCGAGCGCCCTCGTGGCACGGCTGCAGGCCGCCGAGCGCGGGGAGCAGCCCGTCGCCGACGAGTTCGACGAGGCGCTCGCGCGGCTGCTGGACGGTGACGACTTCTCTGCGGAGAAGCCGGACGCTGCGGCAGAGGGCGAGGACGAGGGCGGCGACGACTCCCCCGAGGGCGACGACTCCCCCGAGGGCGACCGACCGGTCTGACCTGCGCACGCCGTCACGACGGGCTCCCGGAGCCGACTTCTCCTGCCCTCACGAGGGGCGCGACGAAGTTGTCCACGGATGCGTTGTCGTCGTCCCGGCCGACCGGGAAGGGCTCCAGAATCGGAGGGATGCCGCTCACTCCCCCGATCCTCACCCGCCTGACTCCGGCAGCGCCACTCCTCTGGCGCGATGAGAGCACGCTCCAGCTCGGCGACGACGGCGACATGCGCTTCGACGCGGGTGAGCCGTGGGTGGAGCTCCTGCTCAGCCGCCTGCGCTCCGGCTTCCGCCGCACGTCGTTCGACGTGATCGCACACGCCGCCGGCGCACCACGCGACGCCGCTCGCGCCCTTCTCGCCCGCATCGCCCCGCTGCTCCTCGACGACCCGCCGGCACCGCGCCCGGCGTGGGTCGAGAGCATCGGACTCACCGACGGTCGCAGCGACTACCGCATGCGTGACTCCCTCGCCGACGAGGGCGTCACGCTCGTCGACCACGGCACGGCCGACGCGGCGGCGGTCGTGCTGGTCCGGGGAGCGGCGGCCGCGCTGCAGTTCGCTCGCCATCTCCGCGACGATACGCCCCACCTCCCGGTGGCGTTCGAACCTGGACGCGTGACCGTCGGGCCGCTGGTGATCCCCGGAGCATCCGCCTGTCTCGCGTGCCGTGACGCCCACTCGACCGCACTCGACCCGGCGTGGCCGCTGCTGCACGCGCAGATGATCGATCGCGATCCCGGACGTGTCCGCGCCGCCCAGGTCGCCGAAGCCGGGCGACTCGCCGCACAGCTCCTCGCCGAGGACGAGGGCGCCGGTCCAGTCGTGCGTGTCAGCGCCGACGGCTCGCGCGAGTGGCGTTCGGTGACGTTTCACGAAGAATGCCGGTGCCGCGAGCCGTGGTCCCCATCTCGGCGAGGAACCTCGACGGCGCCCGCTCCCCTCGACCAGCCGATCTCGACCACGACAACGACAAGGTTCGCGCGGCCCGCGTGACGCCGACGTACGCCAGACGCCGCTCCTCGTCGATGGACTCGAAACTCGTCGCGTACGAGATGGGCAGCGACCCCTCGGCCCAGCCCGCCAGGTACACATGGGGCCACTCCAAGCCCTTCGCCGCGTGCAGGGTCGAGAGCGTCACCGTCCGCATGGTCGGCTCATGCTGATCTTTCGCTCGCGCCATGAGCGCGTCGCTGAAGCCGCGGAGGTCGGCTTCCGGTCCGGCCTCCTCGGCCAGCCTCAGAATGGCGCGCCGCGCTTCCCACCCGTCACGCTGAGCGCCGCCGGCTGCCGGGGGCTCGTCCGTCAGCCCGAGCTCGCGCAGCACGCGCTGGACACCCGGCAGGAACCCGTGCTCGGTGGGGGCCACGGCCGCCGCCCGCAGCGCCAGGATCGCCTGGCGCACCTCCGGCATCGCGAAGAACCTGGTTCCGCCCAGGACCGAGGTCGCGATCCCCTCCGCGGCGAGCGCCTGCTGGAGGACGGCGGACTGCGCGTGCGCGCGATAGAGCACCGCGATCTCTGACGGCGACGCTCCGTCCGAGAGGCGCGCGGAGATCGCCGCCGCGATGCCGGCTGCCTCCTCGCCCTCGGTGTCGTACGCGGTGACGGTCGGAGCGTCGGCCGTGAACTGCTCGCGCGCCGGAACGAGCTCGAGCGCACCGGGGCGACCGTGCATCAAGGCGTTCGCGACGGTGAGGATCGGCGGCTGCGACCGGTAGTTCGTCTCCAGTCGCACGACCGTCGCATCGGGATGGCGGCGTTCGAACTCGAGCAGGAACCGCTGCTGCGCGCCCGCGAAGGAGTAGATGGTCTGACTCGCGTCCCCGACGACGCAGATGTCGCGCCGATCACCCAGCCAGAGTTCCAGCAGCCGGTTCTGCAGCGGAGAGACGTCCTGGAACTCGTCGACCGTGAAGTGGCGGTACTGCTCGTGCACGGATGCCGCGACGCGGGGCTCCGCCTCGAGCATGCCCGCGCAGGCGAGGAGCACGTCTTCGAAGTCGAGTTGACGCCGGTCGTCCTTGAGCGCCTCGTACCCGCGCATGAGTTCGACGAGCTGCCCCGCATCGACGCCGCTGATCGGACGCCCGAGCGCGGCGTACTGATCGATCGAGAGCATGGACACCTTGCGCCACTCGATCTCGGAGGCGATGTCGCGTAGCGTCGCCGTACTGGGACGCAGCCGCATCGCATCGGCGGCCTGCCCCAGCATCCGCACCTTGTTGTCGATGATCGACGGGGCGGGAGAGCCGGCCAGCGTCGGCCAGAAGAAGTTCAGCTGCGCGAGCGCGGTCGCGTGGAACGTGCGGGCGGCGACGCCCTCCACACCGAGGGCGCGCAGCCGTCCGCGCAACTCTCCTGCAGCCTTGGCGGTGAAGGTGACAGCCATCACCCTCGAGGGCGAATAGGCGCCGGTGTCGACCCCGTGCGCGATGCGATGCGTGATGACGCGGGTCTTCCCTGTGCCGGCACCGGCGAGCACGGCGACCGGCCCCCGCAGGACGGATGCTGCTGCCCGCTGCCGCTCGTCGAGGGCATCGAGTGCACTCACGTGCGGCTCTCGTGCCAGTCGACGATCAGGGCGCGGGCGATCGACGCGGGTCCGGGAAGCCCGACCGGACCGCGGCCCTCGAGTGCGGACGCGATCTCCGCCCGGGTGAACCACCGCACGTCGATGATCTCCTCCCCGTCGGCGAGCGCCGCATCTTCGTCGTCGACCACGGCACGGAAGCCGACCATGAGCGAACGAGGGAACGGCCAGGCCTGCGAGGAGATGTAGCGCAGCGACGACAGCCGCACGCCGGACTCCTCCTCGATCTCCCGGTGCACCGTCGACTCGAGCGACTCCCCCGCCTCCGTGAAGCCGGCGAAGCACGAGTACATGCGTCCGCCCCAGTTCGCGTTCGCGCCGAGCAGCAGACGTTCGCCGTCGCGACTCTCGACCGCCACGATCACTGCCGGATCGGTGCGGGGGAAGTGCTCACGGGCACACACGAGGCACCGTCTCGACCACCCCGCCTGGCGCAGTTCGGTGCCCCCGCCGCAGGTGGGGCAGAACGGCGCATCACGGAGCCAACCCGCGAGCGCGACAGCACCGACGAGGACCTCGGACTCCTGTTCGTCGATCCGTCCGCCGAGGTCGCGCAGGCCGAGCCAGATCTCATCCGGCGCGGAGTCGAGCGCGTCGGTCTCCGGCGGGGCGGCGGCGAGGAGCAGAGCGGAGCCGTCGGAGTCACGTCCGAGGAGCGCCCACGTCGCGTCGCCGACCGCGGAGGGCGGAACGCGCAGGAGCGCGGAATCCACGACCCGCAGACGTCCCTCCCGGACGACGACGACCCGGGTGGCGGCATCGCCGCGAAGACGGTCCAGGACGCCCGGTTCCTCACGGAGTTCGGCTGCACGGTCGAACGACGGGCGCTGAATGGTCATCGACTCCCTCTCTCACGGGCGTGGCGGAGGCGGGACCGCCCCTGAGCCGACCTACCCTGGGGGCATGGGACGCTCTCCTTTCACTCTAGCCGCGGCCGTGACCGCTGCACTGCCCGGGGCGGAGGTCACGGGCGCCCGCAGCCTGAGCGCAGACGGCGACGGACGATTCGACTCCGCGGTCGCTTCGCTCGCCGATGGACGCGAGCTCGCGATCCGCGTCGCCGACGACGACGACGCCGCGCGCGAACTCGCCGCAGAGGCCATCGCCCTCCGCGCGCTGACGGACGGAGCGCGTGCCATGCTCCCCTTCCGCGCCCCTGCGTACATCGGCGAGACGCGCATCGGAGACGCCAGCGCGCTCGTCACCGAGCTGCTGCCCGGGTTCCAGATCGAGGCGGCCATGGTGCCGCCGGGACGTGGTGCTGCCGAGTCCATGGGTGCGTCGATCGCGGCCGTCCATGAGCTGCCCACATCCGTCGTGCGCGGTGCTGGACTCGCGACGCGCAGCGCCGAGGAGAGCCGCGCCGACCTGGAGCGCCTCGTCGACACCGCTGCCGCGACCGGACGCGTGCCCGCACGTCTCACCGTCCGCTGGCGTGAGGCCGTCGCCGACGACGACCTGTGGCGGTTCGAGTCGACCGTCGTCCTGGGCGGCGTCCAGGCCACGTCCTTCCTCTTCGACGACGACCCCGAACGCGGACCCGAGGTCATCGGGCTCGTCGGATGGCACGGACTCTCCGTCGGAGACCCCGCTGTGGATCTCTCCTGGTTGTCTGCGGCGCCGGACGCTGCGGACGACGTGCATCGTGCCTACGCCCGATCGATCGATCGGGCGACCGACGGCGGACTGGAGGTGCGCGCGCGTCTGCTCGCCGAACTGGAATTCGCACGCTGGCTCGTCCACGGAGACTCGATGCGTCGACCGGATATCGTCGATGATGCGGCCGCGCTTCTCACGGCGCTCGCAGAAGGACTGCGCTCCGACGACCTCAGCGTGATCCACGCCAGGAACGGCGGGGTCGACTCCGCCCTCGACGCTCTCGACCGTGTGCCGAAGACCGCAGTCGCCGACGTCGACACGTCGATGCACACCGACGCTTACAACCCCGAGGAGCTGTGGTCGGAGACGGCGGACGAGTCGGACGCCCGCTCCGAGGCGGATTCCGACGGACGATCCCATTCCGCGCCCGACACGCTGCCGGGTGTCTCATCCGGTCGGCGCACCGACGAGGAAGAACATCGCGCCGCGATGCTCGACATCCCGACCGAGGACCTCTCCGGCGTCGCGAGCCTGTTCGCGGGGACCAGCGGAGCCGCCGGTGCGCGTGAGGACTCGCATCCGCTCGCACCGCCAGCCACCGCAGCGCCCGACGACGACGACTCGGACGAAGCTCAGCGTGCCGCGCGCGCAGCACTCCAGCGCTGGAAGAGCTCCTCCTCCGAGTAGACGCGGTCGCCGCGGATGATGAGGTCGTCCGCCACGTAGTACAACGCCACGTCGATCTCGTCGAGCGGCACGCCGAAGCGACGGTGGTAGGCGAGCCGGTACAGGGCGAGCTGCAGCATCCGCTCATCCCGTTCCTTCTCCGTGCGCGGAGCCCGCCCCGTCTTCCAGTCGACGATCTCGATGCGGTCGCCACGGTCGGCGCGCCGGTATACGGCGTCGAGCTTGCAGATCACGATGTGCGCCGGCCCCGCCTCGTCGGCCCCGTCGGCGCGGAGCGCGAAGTCGATCTCGATCTCGACCGCGATCGGTTTCAGCCCGCCCCACTCGCTGCGCTCGAACGTCGCCTGCAGGATCGCGAGGTCTGCGGCGTCCGCCGACGTCCCCGGTGCTTCGACGCCGGGGGCGGGATCCGGCGACGCGTCTTCATCGACCTCCCAGAGCGCCTCGTCGATGCGGCTGCCCACGCCCACGAGTTCGGAACGCTGCTCCACCCAGGCATGGAACAGCGTGCCGAGGCGTGTCTGCCGATACGGGCGCTCCGGCATCGGCCGGACGATCGACGACAACGTGCCGGCGAAGTCGGTCACGTAGTCCTTGAACCGCGATGCCGGCACGCGCGTCGGAGCATCGACGTCGGTGCCGCGCTGGCGGGCGGCGCGTTCGGCGAGCAGCCGCGACAGCTCGATCGTCGGCTCCGCAGCACCCGCTCGCATGGCGTCCTCGACCGCCGACGCCGCAGCGGTCACGGTGTTCCTCCGCGCGCCCAGGGGGTCGAGCGGCCAGCGGAGAGTCGCACCCGGCCCGTCGTACGGGTTGTCATCGGGATCCACGGACTCGATCGGGTCGAGTCCCCGCACCTCGATGGCCTCCGCGAGGAACGGACTCGGTGTGCGAGGGGCCTTCTGCCCTGCCCAGTGCGCACCGCTGAGCAGGAGGTCGGACCGTGCACGCGTGACGGCCACATAGGCGAGACGCCGCTCCTCCTGCTGCTGGTAGGCACGGTAGGCGTCTTTGAAGCGTTTGAGCGCACCGCCCTGAGGGTTCGCCTTCGTCGCGCCGCCGGACAGCGACGCCTGAGCGAGCTTCTGCCGCTTGCCGGGGTCGGTCTCACCGTCCACGGCCGCGACGGGGTCCCAGTCGAAGCGCGGGAGCGCCCCGCTGTCGCCGCGCAGGGCGAAAGGCACGACGCCGAACCCGAACCAGCCCGAGGTGTCGGACACGCGGCTCGGAAGCTCGTCGACGACCATCCGGACCACGGCGACCGCGTCCCACTCCAGTCCCTTCGAACCGTGGATCGTGAGCAGCTGCACGACGCCTGCTTCCGGGGGCTCCGGACGCGGCATCAGCTCGTCCGTGCTCTCCGCCTTGTCCAGCCAGGCGAGCAGACTGCCGATGCTCCCCCGGTCGTCTGCGGCGAGGAACGCGCGCACCTCGTCGGCGAAGGCACGCAGCTGTGTGGCCGCGATGCGCGCAGGACCCCTGGTCTCGTTCGCGGCGAGTTCGATGTCGAGGCGCAGCTCGAGCTCGATCAGGCGGATCAGTTCGGGGATCGGCTGCGAGGAGGCCCGCCGCAGCCGTTCCAGCATCTCCCCCGCCGCCCGGATCCGCGCGCGACCATCGGGCGTGATCGCCTCGAGCAGTCGATAGTCGTCGCGCACCGCTCGCACCACGTCGACCGCATCGACGATCGACACCGCTTCATCGGCACCGCGCGAGGATCGTAGCCGTGCACGCACCTCCTCCGGCAGCGGCGCCATCGCCGTGTCACGCTCGGAGAGGGTGCGACCGAGATCGTAGAGGGCCGCCATGTCGGCGACGCCGACGCCGAACCGCGGCCCCGTGAGGAGACGGATCAGCGCAGACCCCGCCGTCGGGTCGTGCACGGCTCTGAGCGTCGAGACGACGTCGACCACCTCCGGCGTCGCGAGCAGCCCGCCGAGGCCGAGGATGCGGTGCGGTATGCCCCGTGCCGCGAGCGCCGCCGCGAAGGTCTGCATGTGACGCTTCGACCGGAACAGGATCGCGCCTGTATGCGCGCGCGATCCTGGCCCGGAGCCGCGCGCATCGTGCTCGGCTCTGCGTGCGGCGAACCAGTCCGCCGCTGCTGCCGCCTCTTCATCGACCGTGAGAGGATACGCGATGCTCACGGTGCCCTCACCCGCTCCTGGACGTGGCTCGAGCGGCGGGACGTCGAGGCCGGGGCGCTGCAGCGGCTTGAGCACACGGTTCGCGATGCCGAGGATGCTCTGGTCGTTGCGCCAACTCGTCATGAGGCTGTACGTCTGCGCTGTGCCCGTGCTCGAGAACGTCCCCGAGAACGCGTAGAGGTTGTCGGCGCTCGCGCCTCGCCAGCCGTAGATGGATTGGTGCGGGTCGCCGACGGCCATCACCGCCGAATCGCCGAACAGCTCCGCCAGGAAGCGCGTCTGGATCACCGAGGTGTCCTGGTATTCGTCGAGCAGCACGACGCGGTGCTGCTCACGCAACTCGGCCCGTACGTCGGGCGCGGACTCGACGATGTCGTAGGCTCCCCCGACCTGATCGGCGAAGTCGAGCACGCCGCGGCGCTCCTTCTCGGCGATGTAGTCGCGGACGAGGCGGACGAGCGTCGACAGGCTCAGCAGATTCACCGCGGCCTTGTCGACGTCGGCGTTGCCGCGATACGGCTCGAACGCGACGGCCTGCTCCCGGGCGATGCGCTCGGCGAGGTCGAGGTCCACGCGATGGTCCAGCGCTTCCCCGGCGAGCCGCTGCACCGCGTCGATGACGGTGCCGAGCGCGAACTCGATGGTCTCCAGCTCCGGGATGTCGCTGCGGAGCACGACCTCCCGCGCGAGCATCCACGACGCGGCCTGGCTGAGCATCGCCACGTCGGGATCCCGCCCGATCCTCGCAGCGTGCTCGCGGACGATGCCGTCGGCGAACGCGTTGTATGTGGAGACGCGCGGTCGGATCATGAGGTCTTCGGCCGCCCGAGGCGTCGCGGGAGTCCAGCCCGTGCCGTGATGCGCAGCCAGCTCATCGAGCACGTGCGCGCGGACGAGCTCTCGCTGCCTGCCCTGCGCGGCCTCGTCGACACGGCGCAACGCGCCGGATGCCACGATCTCCGCGAGGTGCGGGAGAAGACCGCGGCGCCCGTACTCATCGATGACCGCGAGCCGATGCCCGATCCGTTCCGCGAGCTCGCCCGCCGCTTTGCGGGTGAACGTGAGGCCGAGGATCTCGTCCCGCCGCACGTGGCCGTTCGCGACCAGCCACACCACTCGCCCTGACATCGTCTCCGTCTTGCCGCTTCCGGCCCCCGCGACGACCAGCGCCGGCACCGGCGGGGCCTCGATCACGCGCTGCTGCGCCGGGGTCGGCGACGGCTGCCCCAGGGCGGCGGCGATGTCGGTGGCGGATATCCCCTCTCCTGCGGTCCACGCCGTCACGAGCTGACCGCCGGCACCGTGTGGATGCGGCACGGGTGCACGCGTCGCTGCGTGTCGGCGCAATGCGACTCGACCTGGGCGGTGAAGCTCGACGCCGACATGCCGCGGGCGGCATCGGAGACCCGCCTCAGGAACGCGGAGCGGGATTCGTCGTCCAGCGTGTGCTGATGCGCGATCCGGTAGTCGCTCTTGGCGAGGGTCTTGGAGACGACGACCAGCCGCGCGCCAGCGAGCGACGCGGGCGATGCTCCCTCGATCAGCCCCTGCTGGACGGCGATCTGATAGGCCGCGAGCTGCGCATGCTCGAGCACACCGGAGTCGGACTCGGGGTCGTTCTTCCCCGTCTTGAGGTCGACCACGACCGTGGAGCCCTCCGGGCCTCCGGACATCTGCACCCAACCGCGGCCGCGCGCCTGGGCGTGCTCCCCGGCACCGGGCGGATACGCCTCGACCCGGTCGATGTAGCCGTGGATGACCGCCTGATTCGCGCGGTCGTCTCCGACCGGATGCACCGTGGGAACCGCTGCCTCTGCGCTCTCCCCGGCGACGTCGACAGCGAACCGGAACTCCAGCTCGCTCCCGATCACGCGGCCGCCTTCTCGGCGCACGTCCCCGATGTAGGAGTGCACTCGATCGACGAGCACGTCCGCGCGGCGTCTCTCCTTACGGCCGATCCACTCGGTCTCGAAGTCGAGCTCCGGCCAGTGCTCCGCGACGATCGCACGCATCCGTTCCAGGTCGCCGTCGGGGACGCGCTCCATCGCCTCGTGCACGATCGTGCCGATCCCGGCCGTCGGCGGCATCACGGTGTCGCCCCCGAGCGCGGACACGACCCAGTTGAGGCCGCACTCCTCATACGACTCCATCTTCGACGGCGAGACCCGTGCACCGGCGACGGCGAGGTCGCGCAACGGAGCGTCGGTCGATGCCGGCATCACCCCGTACCACTCGGCGGGAGCCGCACCGGGCACGCCCTCGCCCGCGAGAACGGCCAGTTGTCCTGCCGCCTCCGCTCGCGTCGTCCCCGCGTGCGCCGAAGTGAGGGTGCGGCGATGTCTGGCCACGAGCCCGCGCAGGGTGAGCGGGTGCTCGGCCGAGGCGTGGCGTCCCGGAGGCTCCGGAGTCGGCAGGAAACCGAAGAACGGGCTCGGCGTGAGATCGTCGTCGTCGACCGCGGTGATGAGGAGTCGATCCCGCGCCCTCGACACGGCCCGGACGAAGAGCCGGAGTTCGTCGTGCAGCGCCGCCCGCCGTCGGTCGAGGACGCCAGGAGGCTCGATGCTCGCGCCGGTGCGTGCCGCCTGGATCGTGTCTGCCAGGCGCCAGGTCTGCAGCAGCCCGCCTCGCAGTCGGACGTTCGGCCAGACGCCGTCCTGCACGCCGGCGACGACGACCGCATCGAACTCGGTCCCCAGGGCCGTGGCCGGAGTCAGCAACGTCACCTTCCCCGGGCGGTCCGGAGTCGACAGGGAGTCCTCCGGCACCTCGCTGTCGAGGATGTCGCGCACGAACGTCTCCGCCTTCTCGTGGGGCGTGCGCTCGACGAAGCGCTTCGCCGCATCGAAGAGCGAGACCAGGGCGTCGAGCGATCGCGCCGTCTCCGCTCCGGTGGGAAGCTGAGAGATCTCGCGCCAGGCGACCTGCAGTCGCCGCCCGTCGACAGCGCGCGCCTGATCCCACACCCGCCAGAGCAGGTCGTGGATGGTCTCGCCCTCGACCGCGGCCCTGGAGGTGGCCGCGATGGTCTCCGCGAAACGCTCGGCGGTGCGCGACTCCGGCGCGTCGATGAGCGTCAGATGGGCCGGGTTCGCCATCGCCTGGCGCAGCAGCTCGCGTGGCGGCGTCGACCCTCCCTGTTCGAGCTCGATGTGCCGGAGACGCCCGCGGAGTCGCCGGAGACCGATCGCGTCCATCCCGCCGAAAGGCGTCCGCAACGCCTCTTCGAGCGCCTCCGAGGTGCGCTCCTCGACCGGTGTCAGCGCGAGACGCACGATCCCGACGATGTCTCGTACGATCCCCTCGCTGCCCAGTGGGCGCTGGACTCCTGCGGCACGTGTGGGTATCTCGCGCGCCGCGAGCTCCGTCTCCAGCGTCGTGACCTGTCGGGTGTCGTGGGCGATCACCGCCATCCGATCCCAACGCACACCCTCGGAGAGATGCCAGTGCCGCATGATTCCCGCGATGCGGTCGAACTCTTCGTACGGCGACGGCGCGACGAACGTCGACACGGTGGATTCGACCTCTTCGGCGCCCACGGCTGCGGGAGCACGGCGATGCTCGATCCTCCCTGACACCCCGATCGCCTGGGTCACGGTACGCGTGAGCGCGGTCAGTGCCGGCCGCTGCCTGTGCGCACCGTCGAGCACGTGCACCTCGCCCAGGGCGCCGGCGAGCTGGGCGAAGAGCTCCGGGCTGGCGCCGCGGAAGGACCCGGACGAGATGTCGGGATCGCCGAACGCCAGGACGGCGATCCCGCGGCCGCGTAGCGCGCGGACCATGGCGACCCCGCCGCGGGTGAGCTCCTGGGCGTCGTCGATCAGCACGAGCTGCAGGGGCGCGAGCGGACCCAAAGTCGAGGGCTGAGCCCGCTGGAGAACCGTGCTCGCCTCGGCCAGGAGGTCGGCGGCATCGCGGTGAGCCGCGCGTGAGGCGTCGAGCACCGCCCGATACTCGACGAGGAACTCGGCCGCAGCCACCCACACGTCGTCTCCGGACTCGCGGAGCTCTTCGGGGTGGATGCCGCTCTCGGTGCACTCGGCGAGGAAGGCACGGAGCTCGGAACGGAAGCCCTTCGATGCGCGCACCGACGGGCTGAGCGCGTCTGGCCAGGTGATGCGACCGTCTTCGGCGTCGCCGGCGAGGAGCTCCGCGATGATCCGGTCTTGATCCGCGCCGGTGAGCAGGGCGGGCGGCTCCGCTCCTTCCTGCACCATCGCTCCGCGCACCAGCTGGAAGGCGAAGGACCCGAGCGACCGCGCGAGGGGCCCCGGTGTCGCTTGACCGATCCGCACGCCGATCCGATCGCGCAGCGCCGTCGCCGCCTGGCGACTCGGGGTGAGCGCGAGCACCTGCTCCGGGCGCATGCCCTGCTCGTCGAGCAGGTGGACGATGCGGTCGACCAGCGTGCGCGTCTTGCCCGTTCCCGGCGCTCCGATGATCACGCCGGATGCGGAGGGCTGTGCCGCGATCACGGCTCGCTGCGCGGCATCCGATGTCATGCTGTCCACGCTATCCGGACGAGCCGACATCGTCGTCCGGTCACGACCGTCGCATCGACGCAGCGGCCCTGCGCTCGCCTGTGCGCTCACGGCGAAACCGGTCCCTGCGGCCGATCCCCGTCCTGGCGTCCGGGGTAGAGTTGGGCCAGTCCCCGAACTTCAAGGAGCACGCGTGGAAATCCGCATCGGCATCATCAACACCGGCCGCGAACTCAGCTTCGACACCGCCTCGAGCGCGGACGAGGTCCGCACGCAGGTCTCGACGGCGCTGGAGCAGAACGCCACGCACGTGAGCTTCGCCGATGTCAAGGGCAACTCCTACATCGTGCCGACCGCGAATCTCGCCTACATCGAGCTGGGCACCGAGGAGTCCCGCCGCGTCGGCTTCGTCGCCTGATCCGACGATGTACATCCTCCTCGCACTCATCGGAGCGTGCGCACTCGGCATCGCGGTGCACTTCATGATCGCCGACCGCGACCTGCGCGGAGTGGCGCTCGCCCCGGCCATAGCGACGGCAGCCTCCGCGATCCTCTACACGAGTCTGCAGTGGGCAGGCGTCGGCGAGGACAGCATCTGGCTGTGGCTCGCGAGCGTTCTGGGTGCCGTCGCGATCGCGGCGCTGGCGACATGGGCGCTCACGCGTCTGCGCCGCCGGTCCGATGCAGCGGCGCGCGCCGCGCTCGGCATCTGACCTCGGTGTCGTCCGCTCAGGAGGCGAGGCCCATCGCATCCATACGGCGGGCGTGTGCGCCCATGAGCTCGGTGTAGACCGGCTCGATGCGGTCATCCGACACCTCGAGCAGTTCCGGCCGCAGCGCTGAGCGGCAGACGAGGATCGTGTCGCCGACCAGACGCCGCGCCCACATCGACAGGAGTGAGCGCCACTCCTCGTCGCTCTCGATGGTCTCCTGGATGATCGCGACGATCTCATGGCGCGCGTCGTCCTCGCGGAGGATCTCGGCCGCCCGCCTGCCGATCTCGCCGTAGCTCGAAGCGAGCGCGAGGTAGAAGTCGTCGAGCATGCCCGCGGTGATGTAGACCGCCAGCAGCGTCTCGCGCGGTCGTGCGCCGATCGTCTTGCGTCGGAACGCGTCGAGGTTCTCCCGGAACGGGAGCATCACCTGCGTGGGGTCGTCGCCGCGCTCGGCGATGAGGTCGACGATGCCGCGGTGCTTGGTCAACGCCGCGCCCGCCGCGCGGGACAGGGACTCCTTCTCCGACAGCTCGGGCGTCGCGCGGATGAGCCTGGTGAGGGTCTCGAAGTAGCCGAGCTGCAGATACGCGGCCTGGCCGAGGAAACGGTCGAGCTCGGGGGCGAGTTCGGCGAAGTCGATGCGCGTCGCGTCGCTCTGCTCCCCTCGGCTGCGCAGAGCGAGGGTGCGTCGGGGCGCGTCGTCGCGCTGCCAGAACCACTTAACCACGAGGTCTTCCTCCCGAGTCCACCACGACGTTCACAATACCCGCGCCGCCGCCTCCTTCCTGGTCCGCACCACCCCTCGGGTAGGCTGGGCGTGTCCCCGCCGTCGGAGCGGGGCCCCGCGCCTGTGGCACAAGAGACGGCGTGGCTCCGTTTACGTGGCGATCCCGCAGGGTCGCCGGACAGGCAATCTGAATAAAGTGACAACTTTCGCCGATCTCGGCATCGATCAGGACATCGTCGACGCGCTCGCCGCGAAGGGCATCGTCGACGCGTTCCCCATCCAGGAGCAGACGATTCCCCTCGGTCTTCCCGGCCAGGACATCATCGGCCAGGCGAAGACCGGAACGGGAAAGACCTTCGGCTTCGGCATCCCGGTCGTCCAGCGTCTCGGGAAGGACCCGGAGCACGGCGTCAAGGCGCTCATCGTGGTGCCGACGCGCGAGCTCGCGGTGCAGGTGTACGAAGACATCGACCTGCTCACCAGCAATCGCTCCACGAGCGTCGTCGCCATCTACGGCGGCAAGGCCTACGAGGGTCAGATCGATCAGCTCAAGGCCGGCGCGCAGATCGTCGTCGGAACGCCCGGACGTCTGATCGACCTCGCCGGGCAGCGGCTGCTCGACCTCTCGGACGCGACCGAGGTCGTGCTCGACGAGGCTGACAAGATGCTCGACCTCGGCTTCCTCGCCGACATCGAGAAGATCTTCCAGAAGGTCCCCGCGGTCCGGCACACCCAGCTCTTCTCGGCGACGATGCCCGGCCCGATCGTGGCGCTGGCCCGTCGTTTCATGACGAACCCGATCCACATCCGCGCGAACGACCCCGACGAGGGTCTCACGCAGGCCAACATCAAGCACCTCGTCTACCGCGCGCACTCGCTCGACAAGGATGAGGTGATCGCGCGGATCCTCCAGGCCGAGGGCCGGGGCAAGACCGTGATCTTCACGCGCACGAAGCGCGCAGCGCAGCGCCTCGTCGACGAGCTCGGCGACCGCGGCTTCAACGTCGGCGGCGTGCACGGCGACATGGGACAGGACCAGCGCGAGCGCTCGATGGCGGCTTTCAAGGCGGGCAAGCGCGACGTGCTCGTCGCGACCGACGTCGCCGCCCGCGGCATCGACGTCGACGATGTGACGCATGTGATCAACCACACCATCCCCGACGAGGAGAAGACGTACCTGCACCGCGCCGGCCGAACGGGTCGTGCGGGCAAGACGGGCATCGCCGTCACCTTCGTCGACTGGGAAGACCTGCACAAGTGGGCGCTCATCAACCGCGCCCTCGAGTTCGGGCAGCCGGAACCCGTCGAGACGTACTCGTCGAGTCCCCACCTCTACGAAGACCTCGACATCCCCGCGGGGACGAAGGGTCGCCTCGTCTCCGCTCCGAAGACGGAGTCGGTGAAGACGGAGCGCACCCGCCGTCCGGAGCGCGCCGCCGACGCGGCCGCCGAGGGTACCGCCGAGGGCGGCACGCGTCGCCGGCGTCGTCGCCGCAACAGCACGACCCCGGTCGGCTCGACCTTCGTCGAAGGCGGCGCCGAGACGTCTTCCGGCGAGGGAGAGTCCGCCCCCGCGCCCCGCGACGCCGAGGGAGCAGGCACCCACGACGGCGCGGGTAAGGAGCATCACGAGGGCAAGCCGGCTCCAGCCCGGCGCCGCCGTCGTCGTCGTGGCGGCTCGGGCGCGGGCGCCGCACCCGTCACGGGGGCCTGAGACCCGATCGCCTCACGAAGGGCGCGTGCAGCGGAGGATCATCCGCGGCACGCGCCCTTCGTCGTCCGCATCACACCGATTCCGCGTCGAGTCGACGACGAGCCGTCGCCGCGTCGTCCCGGAGCAGTGCCGCAGGAACCTGTGGCGGGTACACCCAGGCGACCAGCACGACCGAGATGATCATCAGCAGGAACCAGGAGCTCAGCTTGCTCAGGGACACGGGCTGCCATCCCTCGGCCTGATCGGGGTACGCCCATGCACCCGCCCATGTGCCGATGTTCTCCGCGAGGTAGATGAACACGGCCACGCCGGCGAACACCACGAGCAGCGGGAGCCTGATCGTCCGACGCCAGATGCGCGCGTGCATCACGGTCGGCAGCCACAGCACGACGACTCCTGCCAGCAGCACCCAGCGTGCGTCCCACCACCAGTGATGCGCGAAGAAGTTGACGTAGATCGCCGCCGCGAGGACGGCCGTGATCCAACGGCGGGGGTACCGGGTGAAACCGAGGTCGAACAGGCGGTAGACACGCACCATGTACGAGCCGACGGCCGCATACATGAAGCCGCTGAACAGGGGGACCCCGCCGATGCGGAGGAAGCCGTCTGCGGCATACGCCCACGACCCGACGTCGGTCTTGAAGAGTTCCATCACGGTGCCGGTGATGTGGAAGAGCACGATGACCCACAGCTCGCGGCCGCTCTCCAGCCGGAAGACGAGCATCGCCACCTGGATGAGGACGGCCGCGATCGTGAGCGCGTCATTGCGCGCGAGGGCCGCGTCATCGGGGTACCACAGCCGGGCTGCCACGATCACGACCAGCAGCGCCGCGCCGAAGATGCACGCCCACGCCTGTTTGAGGACGAAGACGGCGAACTCGATCAGGCCGGCGCGGATGCCGTCCGCCGGTGCGTCGCGGAGAAGGCGGTGAGCGATCCCGTCGACGCGGCGTTCCAGAGAGGTCGCTCGCTGCATGCCAGGAAACCTAGCGGGCCCGGTCGACAGGTCGCCGGGAGATGCCCGACAGACTGCCGAGGATCAGGGAAAGCGCGGGGCTGTGCCCGTCGCCCGTGCTATGAGCCGCGCGACCATCTCGTCGGACGTGGTGTTCTCGCCAGGGCGGTTCGGCTTTCCGCTGCCGTGATAGTCGCTCGAGCCGGTGACGATGAGGTCGTGCTTCGCGGCCAGCTCGCGCAGCACCCGTTTGCCGGCCGCCGTGTTCTCCCTGTGCTCGATCTCGAATCCGCCGAGTCCCGCAGCGATCAGGCGTTCGATGAACGGCACCGGCATCATCCGGTCGCGGCCGGTGGTGACGGGATGCGCGATGATCGCCACTCCCCCGGCCTCGGTGATCAAACGGACGGCGGTCAGCGGGTCCGGCGCGTAGTGCGGCTCGTAGTACCCCTCGCGCGGGTGCAGGATGCCGTCGAACGCCTCCGTCCGGTCCCGGACGATACCCCGCGCGACGAGCGCGTCGGCGATGTGCGGCCGTCCCACCGTCGCATCCACGGTGGTCTGTGCGACGACGTCGTCCCAGTGCAGGTCGTAGTCGCGGCCGATGCTGCGCACGATGCGCTCGGCGCGTCCGATGCGGTCGCCGCGGATCCGGTCGGTCTCGGCGCGCAGAGGCTCGTCGTCGGGGTCGAACAGATAGCCCAGGACATGCACGCTGCGCCACTCGTGCTTCGCCGACAGCTCCATGCCGGGGATGAAGGTCATCCCGAGTCCCGCGGCGGTCTCGGCGGCCTCTCCCCATCCCGTCCAACGGTCGTGGTCGGTGAGTGCGGCCGTCCGGATGCCGTGCGCATGCGCCTGTCGCATCACCTCGGCCGGCGACTCCGTGCCGTCGGAGTGGTTGGAGTGCAGGTGCAGGTCGGCGGGACCGGCGAACCCGGAGGACGGAGTGGCCATCCTCCGAGCGTACCGAGCACCGCAGGGCCGAGACGCGCAGGCGCTCGGAACGGGATGTCGAGGCAGGGACTTCACAGGGTGCGCTCCTAGGCTGGAAGGGATGTTTCGACTACTGGGGATCCTCTTCACCGTGCTGCTCGCGATCGCGACGGCGATCGTGGTGTGGCCGCAGTTCTTCCGCCTCGAGCAGACCTACCCGTTCGCTCAGCTCGTCTCGGCACGAGGGCTGGTCCTCGGTGGCTTCCTGGTCGTGGCGGTGCTCGCCCTGCTCCTGCTGTTCGCCCGTCCGTTGCGCGGGTTCGCCGCCTCTGTGCTGATCGTCGCGCTGCTCGGTGCCGGAGCGACGGGACTGATCGGCGTCACCCGCGGATTCGGCGCAGCAGACCTCCCCGCGAAGACCGAGAGCAGCGTCCGCGTGCTCACGTGGAACACGGCGGGCGAGGCCGTCGCCGCGGAGGAGATCGCCCGGCAGATCCTCGATCAGGGCGCCGACATCGTCGCTCTTCCCGAGACGACCGAGGCCGTCGGCGAGCGCATCGCGATCATGCTGCGGGAACAGGGGCATCCGATGTGGGTGCACCACGTGCAGTTCCGCCCCGACATCCCCGACGGCCCGCAGTCCTGGCAGACCACCGTGCTGGTGGCCCCCGACCTGGGTGAGTACTCGGTGATCGAGTCTTCGAAGGACGGCTCGAGCAACACGGGTTCCGTGCCGAGTGCGGTCCTGATGCCCGTCGACGGCTCCGGCCCCACGATCGTCGCCGTGCATGCCGTCGCCCCTCGCATGGAGGAGATGCGGCAGTGGCAGAGCGACCTGCAATGGATCGCGGACCAGTGCCCCGCCGGCGACTTCATCCTCGCCGGCGACTTCAACGCGACGATCGACCATATGGCGTCCCTGGGCGTGGAAGGCGGCGACATGGGCTATTGCCGCGACGTCGCCTCCCGCACCGGCAGCGGTCTGGCCGGCACCTGGCCGAGTTCGCTCCCCGCGCTCGCCGGCGCTCCGATCGACCACGTCATGGCCTCCCAGAACTGGACGCCGACCGGTTCGGTCGTTCTCGACGACGCCGGCGGCAGCGACCATCGCGCCCTCGTGGTGCAGCTGGAGCCTGCGGGCTGAGTCCCACCGCCGCCCTGCAGGTGACAGACTGGAGGGATGAGCACCGGAGAGCGCGACACGATCGCAGAACCCCCCGTCGAAGCGTCCGCCGAGAACAGCACCACGAACCGCAAGCAGCCGTTCCCCCAGGGCTTCCTCGACACGATCTCCACCGGTTGGGCCGAGCGCCCTGAGACGCTGCCGGCTCCGCGCGCACAGGCGGCGTACGCGGCAGTGCGCCGTGCCGCGGTCTCTGCGGCGTTCCCCGGGCGACGACTGGTGCTCCCGGCCGGCTCGCTCAAGCAGCGCAGCAACGACACCGACTACGTGTTCCGAGCGCACTCCGCCTTCGCGCACCTCACCGGGTGGGCGTCCGACGCCGAACCCGACTCCGTCCTCGTGTTCGCCCCCACCGAAGACGGGCACGACGTCACCCTGTACTTCCGCGAGCGCGCCGACCGCACGACCACCGAGTTCTACGCCGATGCCACGATCGGAGAGTTCTGGATCGGTCCGCGCCCCTCCCTCGCCGGTGTCGCGGCCGACCTCGACATCGCGACGGCGCACCTGCACGAGCTCGAAGCCGTCGACGGGGAGCTGGTGCTCGACGAGGACGAAGCCCTCACGCGCTTCGTCTCGGAGCTGCGCCTCATCAAGGACGAGTTCGAGATCGCCGAGATGCGCCGTGCCGTGGAGATCACGGCGAACGGCTTCGACGACATCATCCGCGAGCTGCCCTCCGCCGTCGCTCACGCACGCGGCGAGCGGGTCGTGGAGGGCGTCTTCCACCGTCGCGCGCGCGAAGACGGCAACGGCGAGGGGTATGACACGATCGCCGCGTCCGGTCCGCACGCGTGCTACCTGCATTGGACCCGCAACGACGGCACGGTCGTTCCCGGCGACCTGATCCTCGTGGACGCGGGCGTCGAGGCCGACAGCCTGTACACGGCCGACATCACCCGCACCCTGCCGGTCTCCGGCACGTTCACGGAGGTCCAGCGTCGGGTGTACGAGACGGTGCGCGAGGCCGCGGACGCCGCCTTCGCCGCCGCTCAGGTGGGAGTGCGTTTCCGCGACGTGCACGGCGCCGCCATGAAGGTCATCGCCCAGCGCACCGCCGAGTGGGGTCTGCTCCCCGTGTCGGCCGACGAGGCGATCGATGCCGACAAGGGCGGCCAGCACCGTCGCTACATGGTGCACGGCACCTCGCACCACCTCGGCATCGATGTGCACGACTGCGCGCAGGCCCGGCGGGAGATGTACTACGACGGCATCCTGACGCCCGGCATGGTGTTCACCATCGAGCCCGGCCTCTACTTCCAGATCGACGACCTCACGGTGCCCGCAGAGCTCCGCGGCATCGGCGTGCGAATCGAGGACGACATCCTGATGACCGAGGACGGTCCCGTGAACCTGTCGGCGGACATCCCGCGCACGGCCGACGAGGTCGAGGCGTGGATCGCACGGCTGCAGGGTTGACGGCCACGGATGCACGACTCCGAGCTCGCGGTCGACGACGCGCTCGCCAGGAGTCTGATCGGCGCATCGTTCCCCGGCCTCGCTGATCGGGAGCTTCGCCGGGTGCACACCACCGGCACGGTCAACACGATCATCCGTCTCGGAGACGACCTCGTGGCGCGTTTCCCTCTTCTCCCCGCCACACGTGCGGAGGTGGAGACCGAGGGGCGGTCGCTGACGGCCTTCGCGGCGGCGTCGCCGTTCCCGACTCCCCTGCCGCACGGCACCGGGGAAGGGAGCGATGCGTACCCGTCGGCCTGGTCCGTGCAGACCTGGGTCCCCGGCGACACCGCTCACTTCGGCGCCCATGAGACGTCCGTCTCCTTGGCGCACGACCTGGCCACCCTGATCCTGGCGCTGCGGTCGGTCGACCCCGGCGGCCGGGTCTTCGACGGTCACGGACGCGGAGGCGATCTCGCCGACCACGACGCGTGGGTGACGGAGTGTCTGATCCGCAGCCGTCACTTGATCGACGTCGGGCGCGCGACGGCACTCTGGGCGGCGCTCCGCGAGCTCCCCGCCTCGGGGCCGGACGTCATGAGCCATCGCGACCTGACGCCGTTCAACCTGCTCGTCGACGAACGCGGCGGCGAGACGCGTCTCTCGGGGATCCTCGACGGCGGCGGGTTCGGTCCGGCCGACCGGGCGCTCGACCTCGTCGCGGCATGGCACCTCTTCGACGCGCCGTCGCGACAGGTGCTGCGCGACGATGTCGGCGCCGGGGAGGGCGAATGGCTGCGCGGCGCTGCATGGGCCTTCCAGCAGGCGATCGGGCTCGGCTGGTACTACAAGGGGTCGAACCCGGAGATGAGCGCGCTCGGGCTGTCGACACTCGGGAGGATCTTGGCGGACCCCGAGCTGTCCTCGCTCGTCTAGAGGCCGATGAACCTGGCGACGATCGGCGCGAGCGATGCCCCGATCTCCGCGGCCGGACGCTTGCGCCCCTTCACCTCGAAGGTGTGACCTGCCCCCGCGATCCACTCCACGCGGGCATCTCGACACGAAGCGACGGCTTCCTCGAACTGCGAGACCGGTTGGATGAAGGGATCGTTCGTCCCCTCCACGAAGAGCTGGGGCACGTCGATCGCGGGCAGATGCTCCACACGGGGCTTCTCCGGGCGCCCTGGGGGATGCAGCGGATAGCCGAGGTAGACGAGGCCGTCCACCACGAGCCCGTCGGCCACCGCCATCGAAGCCATGCGTCCGCCGTACGACTTGCCTGCCGCCCAGACGGGCGCCGCCGGATCGTGCGCGCGGGCGAAGGCCACCACCGCGTTCCAGGTCGCGATCGCATGTGCGGCGGGCCCCGGCATCCTGCGGCCCTGCTCCACGTACGGGAAGTTGAACCGCAGCGTCGAGAAACCGTCCTCGCCGAGCGCATCTGTGAAGCCGGTGAGGAACGGGTGATCCTTGCCGGTTCCAGCACCGTGGGCGACGGCGACGATCGCGCGGCCGTCCCCTGGGTTCCAGTCCGCCGAGACCGTGGTGGCCCCCGCCGGGAGCTCGACGCGGATGTCGGTCATCGCAAACGCGGGGACAGCGTCACGGTCAAGCCCTGCCGCCCTCGACGCCAGGCGCGCCGGGGGTGGGATCGGACTCGGTCGGCTCGGCGGTGTCGCCCGCTTCCGGCGTCGGCTCCGCCCCCGGTGCCGGCTCCGTGCCCGGCTCGGCGACGGGGTCGGCGGGACGCGGCGGGATCACGGGCTCGTCCGGTGCCGGAGCGGGGGCGGCCGCACCCGGGGTGATCCGCTCGCCGTACTTGGGCGGCTCGTCGAGGTTCACCGGTGGACGCACAGGGGCGACCCTGGCCGCCCCCAGCACCTGACGCGCCTTGGCGAGCGAGGCTGCCAGCACGGTGACCTCGTAGTGGTCGGCCGCGAACTGCGTGACGCTCGCGAAATCGCGCCGGCGTCGGACGATCGCGTACGTCACGAGGCTGAGGATCATGCCGACGGCGACGCCGATGAAGACGAAGCCGACGAAGAGCTGGATCGGCACCTCGGGATTGCCGAGCACGAGGATCGCCGAGAGGAAGAGGCCGATCAGCACGCCGTTGATCGCACCGGAGCGCGCGGCCGCCGCATAGCCCAGCTTGCCCGTGACCCGCTCGACCGTTCGCACGCTCTGCCCGACGATCGCGATGTCCCGTGCCGGCACCTCCCCCGCGATCAGCTTCGACACCGTCTTCTGCGCACTCTCGTAGTCGCGCATCGAGGCGACGATCTCGCCGGTCTCCGTGCCGCTCGCGGGGCGGTTCAGCATGCTCATCCGGCTATTCTTCCACGCGTGCCGATGGACGGCCCGAGGCGCGGCCATCCCGCCGGAGGACGGAGCCGCCGACTACTCTGGAGAAGTGAGCACACAACGGGTTTTCGCCGCACGCCTCGCCGGGTGCGCCGTCTTCGATCCCGTCGGCGACCGGCTCGGCAAGGTCCGGGATGTCGTCGTCGTGTATCGAAGTACCGCGGCGCCCCGCGTGATCGGCCTCGTCGTCGAGATCCCGGGGCGACGACACGTGTTCCTCTCGATCGGCCGGGTCACCTCGATCCGCTCCGGACAGGTCATCACGACCGGCCTGATCAACGTGCGGCGCTTCTCTCCCCGCGCCGGTGAGGTGCGTGTGCTCGCAGAGATGCTGGGGCGGCGGGTCAGCTTCGCCGACGGCAGCGGAACCGCCGTCATCGAAGACATCGCGATCGAGCCGAACCGCCTCGGCGAGTGGGCGATCAGCCAGCTCTTCCTCCGCCGTCCGAAGACCAGCGCCTCGCCGTTCGCGAAGGGCCCGACGACCTTCGCTGCCTGGAGCGAGGTCGCAGAGGAGCGTGCGCCAGGCGAGTCCCAATCGGCCGAGCAGCTCGTCGCGTCCTACTCGGAGTTGCACGCGGCCGACCTCGCCAACACGCTCCTCGATCTCCCCCAGCAGCGCATGATCGAGGTCGCCGAGGAGCTGTCGGACGACCGCCTCGCCGACGCTCTCGAAGAGATGCCGGAAGACGAGCAGGTGCACATCCTCGATCGTCTCGGAGATGAGCGCGCCGCGGACATCCTCGATCAGATGGAACCGGACGACGCGGCCGACCTTCTCGCGCAACTGCCGCCGAACCGCCTCGAGCAGCTTCTGGAGCTCATGGAGCCGGAGGAGGCCGAAGACGTCAGGATGCTGCTGCGCTACGGCCCCGACACCGCGGGCGGTCTGATGACTCCTGAGCCGATCATCCTGTCTGCCGATGCCACGGTCGCCGAGGCCCTGGCACTGATCCGGCGGCACGAGCTGCACCCCGCACTGGCCGCCGCGGTCTTCGTGACCCTTCCGCCGTTCGAGACCCCGACCGGACGCCTGCTCGGACTGGTGCACTTCCAGCGGATGCTGCGCTATCCGCCGCACGAGCGTCTCGGGGCGATCCTCGACGACAGCCTGGAACCCGTGCCGGTGACGGCATCCGCCGCCGAGGTCGCGCGCATGCTGGCGAGCTACGACCTCGTCTCGCTGCCCGTGATCGACGCAGCGCACCGCCTCGTCGGCGCCATCAGCATCGACGATGTGCTCGACTATCTGCTCCCCGACGACTGGCGATCGCACGACAGCGACGACGCTCCGTCGACGGCGAAGGAGGTGCGCTGATGGCACGCTCCCCCCGCCTGGATGCACCGGGCCGCAGCTCGACTCGTCCTCGCACGACCTCACGAGACCGGTTCGGCCGGTTCACGGAGTGGGTCGCTCGGGCGATGGGCACACCGGCGTTCCTGCTCATCCTCAGCCTGTTCTGCGTGGTCTGGATCGTCTGGAACACGCTCATGCCGGAGAGTGTCCGCTTCGACGACGCCACCCTCGGGTTCACGGCGCTGACACTCATGCTGTCGCTGCAGGCGTCCTACGCCGCACCGCTGATCCTGCTCGCGCAGAACCGACAGGATGACCGTGACCGTGTGCAGATCGAGCAGGACCGCCAGCGCGCAGAGCGCAACCTGGCCGACACCGAGTACCTCGCTCGCGAGATCGTCGCTCTGCGGATGTCGCTCGAGGAGCGCAATTCGCAGGTCGTCACGCGCGACGTGCTGAGACAGGAGTTGAAGGCGCTTCTCGCGGAGCTCGAGGACACCCCACGGCCGGACGCGGACGCGGACTCGTGACGGAGGCCGACCGCGTCCGTGCGGCCGTCTCGGCCGTGACGGATCCCGAGCTGCGCCGCCCCATCGGCGACCTCGACATGGTGCGAGAGATCTCCGTCGAGGGCGACAGGGCGCAGGTCGGCATCGTCCTCACGATCGTCGGGTGCCCTGCTGCGGCGCGCATCGAGTCGGACGTGCGGCAGGCGGCGGCCTCCGTCCCCGGTATCACCGCGGTCGACGTCGAGGTGGGTGTGATGACCCCGGCCGAACGCAAGGCCCTCACCGAGAAGCTCCGCGACGGCAGGCCGCCACGGCAGATGCCCTTCGGGCCCGACTCGCTCACGCGGGTGATCCTCGTCTCGAGCGGCAAAGGCGGCGTGGGCAAGTCGACCGTCACCGCGAACCTGGCCGTCGCCCTGGCCGATCAGGGTCTCGCCGTCGGTCTCGTCGATGCCGACGTGCACGGGTTCTCGATCCCCGGTCTGCTCGGAATCCCCGCTGGCACCCAGCCCACGCGCATCGACGACCTGATGTTGCCGCCGGTCGCGCACGGCGTCAAGACGATCTCGATCGGGATGTTCCTGCGCGACGGCGAATCCGTCGTGGCGTGGCGCGGACCGATGCTCCACCGCACCGTCTCGCAGTTCCTGACCGATGTCTTCTTCGGCGACCTCGACATCCTCCTCATCGACATGCCTCCCGGCACGGGTGACATCGCGATCTCGATCGGCCAGCTGCTGCCGCACGCGGAGGTGCTCGTGGTCACCACGCCGCAGACGGCGGCCGCCGAGGTCGCGATCCGCAGCGGCCTCGTCGCTCGGCAGACCGGTCAACGTGTGATCGGCGTCATCGAGAACATGGGGGCATACACGCTCCCCGACGGCACCGTGATCGATCTGTTCGGCTCCGGCGGGGGTGCCGCCGTCGCCGAGGCGCTCTCCGAACCGGGAGCCCCGGTGCCGTTGCTCGCGTCCATCCCGCTGAGCCCCGCGCTTCGTGAAGGCGGCGATGCCGGGATCCCGATCGTCGCATCCGAGACGTCGGACGCGGCTGCCACGACCATCCGGGATCTCGCCCGCTCCCTCGCCCGGCAGGGTCGTGGTCTCTCCGGCCGCTCGCTGCCGATGTCGATCGGCTGAGCGCGTGGAAGAATGAGACGATGCCTCCCCGCTCCCTGACGGTCGACGAGAGCCTGCTGCGTCGGATGGCGCGCGATGCGGCGATCTACTCGCTCACCCGCCCCGTCGCCATCGTCATGTGGGTCGCCCTCGCCGGCGCGTTGACGCTCAGCGTCCTGAATCAGAGCACGCCGCGCGCTCCAGGGCAGGAGCCGCCCTTCGGCGCGGGCTGGATGCCGACGATCATCCTCGGCCTCGCCGCCTACGCCGTCGTGATGTCGGTCGCCACCGCACGACGTGCCGTCCGCACCGCCATGCCCGTCGAGACGGTCGTGTGGGCGACGGTGGACGACGAGGCCCTGAAGCTGGGCAGCGGAGACCGCCGCTCGGACATCGCGTATGCCACGTTCCAGAACATGCGGGTGGGCAAGGATGCCGTGCTGCTCAAGGTTCGCGGGGCCTCCGTGGCCACGGCGATCCCCCGTGCCCTGCTCACGGACGACGACATCGCCTCGCTGCGCTCCCGGATCTCCTAGACAGCGGTCATCGAACAGAGGCCGCGCCCTGATCGCCTCGCTGCGTGCGCGACAGCCTGGCCCGCGTGACCAGTCGCCGGATGAGGATGACGGCGGGGAGCAGCACGACGATCACCGGGCAGAAGACCGCGCCGAAAGCGAGCAGCGTGCCGACGGCGAAATCGCTCCCGCCGGTGCGTCCGAGGCCGAGGGAGCCGCGCCCGAAGGCGTCACCGGCGACCAGGAATTCGCCGTCGTACGTCTCGAGGGAATCGACGCAGATCACCGTGTAGGTGCCCGCCTCAGCGGAGGTGAACTGCGTGCTCTGCTCGAAGCCGGGCTTCGGTGTCATCCACCAGAGCGTGTCGTCCCACGAGAGGGACGGCCCGCCGTACTGCGGCGCCTCCGCGGCGTCGGGTCCTGTCGCCGTGCACTTCATTGCACCCAGCATCGTGGAGATCCCGCTGCCCCAGATGCCGACGCGTTCCCCCGCGTCGAGGTCGACCGAGACGGTCGACCCGAGGGGCTCGGGGTGCGCATCGCCGACGGATGCGGCCACCGGCAGCACCCACAACAGCCAGATCAGCGCGCCGACGCACCCGCAGAAGGCGGAGAATCCGAACGCCACGGCATCGCGATGCGCGAGCCGCGCTCCCCTCACGTGGCTTCGGGGTCGAACGGCGGACGGTTGGTCGCGCTGAACTCCTGAGGGATCGCGCGAGGAGCGACCGGCTCCGCGATGGTCTGGCGTGCCTGCGTCGGCGTCGGCGTCTGCGGTTCCTCGAACAGCGCGTCGCGGATGATCCGGCGCGGGTCGTACTGGCGGGGGTCGAGCTTGCGCCAATCGACGTCGTCGATCTCCGGGCCCATCTCCTGACGCATCCGGCTCTTGGTGTCGCGGAGGTACTCGCCGGCCTTGCGGACCATGCGGGAGAAGCTCTCCGCGGCCCGCGGAAGACGCTCAGGGCCGATGATGAGGACCGCGATGAGGCCGATCAGCAGCAGCTTCTCGAAGGTGAGCCCGAACGTCATCTCTACAGGCTACCGCCGCGCCTGCGTTCCCCGCGCGCGCCGAGCGAATACGCTGGAAGGAATCACCAGGGCAGGCAGGGAGAACAGGCCATGAGCGAGCACGACGCGAACGCGCGTTTCCTTCGCGAATCCATCGTGGAACCGGACTCGATCGCCCGCGCCAGAGCGCACGCGGTCGAGCTGGGAGCAGCACCCGTCAGCGCCGTCGTCGGCTCGCAGATCGCGGTGCTCGCGGCAGCCACCGGTGCTCGATCCATCGTCGAGATCGGCACCGGCGCCGGCGTCTCCGGGCTCTGGCTGATGCGAGGCGCCCCGCAGGCTGTGCTGACCTCGATCGACAACGAACCGGAGCATCTCGCCGCCGCACGTCAGGCGTTCTCCGATGCGAAGGTGCCGTCCACACGCGTGCGGTTCATCACGGGTCGCGCCATCGATGTGCTCCCGCGCATGAACGAGGCGTCATACGACATCGTGCTGGTGGACGCCGACCCCGAGCACATCATCGAGTACGTCGAGCACGGGCTGCGTCTCGCCCGCGCGGGGGGAATGGTCCTCGTCCCGCGCATCCTCGCGGGGGGACGCGTCGCCGACCCGGTGCAACGCGACGAGATCACGTCCGCGTACCGGTCGCTCGTGCAGGAGACGCAGGAGTCGTCTGCGGTGCTCGCGACCGTGTCGCCGGCCGGTGAGGGACTCCTTCAGCTGATCCGTCTGGCCGATCGGGACTGACCCCGACAGCCCCGGGCTCCGGGAACGACGAAGGGCGGGGGATCCTCGGATCCCCCGCCCATTCTGATCCGCGGATGCGGACCCTGGTCGATCAGGCCGGTGCCACGACGGCGGCCAGCACGTCGTGGAGTTCCTTGGCCTCGGCGTCGTTCACGGAGACGACCAGACGGCCGCCGCCTTCGAGCGGAACGCGCACGATGATGAGTCGTCCTTCTTTCACGGCCTCCATGGGTCCGTCTCCGGTCCTCGGCTTCATCGCTGCCATCGTGGCTCCCTTTCCTCCGGTGGTATGGAACGAGTTTATCGGGTGTCATCGGGACCTGGAGGTCACCGGGCGACAATTGGTCCGCAACCCGCTGTCACGGCACCTGCCAGAACGTGCTTCCGTGCGCGTACACGTGGTAGATCCAGAACCACTGCCCGAGGAGGCAGAGCGCCAGAACCCCGACTCTCCACACCCGTGATCGCGGCACCGCGACAGCGCCCCACAGCGGGCTGAGAGGCAGCACCAGGCGGAACGTGCTCGACTGCGGGAAGAACACGGCCAGCAGGTAGAGCAGATAACTGGCGCTCCAGAGCCGCAGATCGCTTCCGAGAGCACGCACCTGCGGCGAGTACAGCAGTGCCGCACCGGCGGCTACCACCGAGAGCGCAAGCGCGGTCGGCCCCCACCATGACGGCAGCCCCCAGAGCCCGAACCAGAACTGTGACGCCTGCACCCACCCCTCGAACGGCACGAAGCCGTCGACGCCACCGACGATCCAGTGACGTCGCCAGGCGAGTTCGGTCGCGAGGTACGCGCCGGGATCGCCGGTGACGACGCCCGCGATGACCTGCCAGGCGAAGCCCGCTGCCGTCGCCAGCGCACCCAGCGCGATGATGTGTGCGATCTCACGACCGGACAGCGAATCCTCCCTGCGGCGGAACCAACGGGTGATGCCGTGCAGCCCGAGGAACAGCGCGAACGCCAGGATGCCGGGGCGCGTGAACGCCATGATCGGGATGAAGAGGTACAACCGGGCATAGTCGCGTCTGGTCGTCGCATCGAGCGCGAGGAACAGCAACAGCAGGAACAGGGTCTCGGCGTAGCCGACCTGGAACATCGCCCCGAGGGGACCCGTCGCGAAGAAGACGACCGCCCACAGCGCTGCGGAGGCGCCCACGTGATCCCGCAGCAGCCGGTGCAGGGCGAGGCAGGCGAAGTATCCGGCGACGAGCGAGATCAGGAGCGCACCCGCTCCCCACGAGCCGAACACGAACCCCACGGCCTTCGCGGCGTATGCGAACACCGGCATGAAGGCCCAGGCGTTCTCGGCGACCTCGCCGGAGTCGGTCAGCGGGAGGTCGCTCGGGTACCCGTTCTCGGCGACGAGCCAGTACCACTGCGCGTCCCACCCGAGCACGAAGTCGACGAGTCCCGGGTCTGCTCCGAAACGCGAGAACGAGGTCGACAGCGACGCGGCGAGCACGAGGAACAGCGTCGTCACGACGCGCGCAGTCAGGTAGACGACGGCGATGCGCAGAGCCAGGGGGGACTGCGCCCAGCGACGGGCTGCGCTCAGTGCGAGGTGAGCCATGCGCGCAGGCCCCGCTCCACGGCGTCGATCTGCGCGAGCGGCACCCGCTCCTCGTCGTGGTGGGCGAGATGGGGGTCACCGGGGCCGTAGTTGACTGCGGGAATGCCGAGCGCGGAGAACCGGGCGACATCGGTCCAGCCGTACTTCGGACGCGGCTCCGCGCCGACGGCGGCGACGAACTGCTTCGCGATCTCCGCATCGAGTCCGGGGCGGGCACCTTCTGCGGCATCCGTGATCTCGACGTCGAAGCCCGCCAGCACCCCGCGCAGGTGCGCCTCCGCATCCGCAGCGGACTTGCTCGGAGCGAACCGATAGTTCACCTCGACCTCGCAGGCGTCGGGGATGACGTTGCCGGCGACACCACCCGCGATGCGCACCGCGCTCAGGCTCTCGCGATACAGCAGCCCTTCGACGAGCACCTCCCTGGCCCGGTACTCCGCGAGACGGGTCAGGATCGGCGCGGCTCGATGGATGGCGTTCTCACCGATCCACGCGCGGGCGCTGTGCGCGCGTACCCCGGTGGTGCGCACGATGGCCCGCATCGTGCCGTTGCATCCGCCTTCGACCTCACCGTTGGAGGGCTCTCCGAGGATCGCGAAGTCGGCGTGGAACAGGTCGGGCCGGACGGCGGCGAGGAGTCCGAGACCGTTCTTGGACGCTTCGACCTCCTCGTTGTCGTACCACATCCAGGTGATGTCGACGACCGGGTCGACGAGCTCCGCCGCAAGCTTGAGCTGCACCGCGGTGCCGGCCTTCATGTCGACCGTGCCGCGTCCCCAGAGGTGAGGAACGCCCTCGATCTCGACGTTTCGCGTCGGCAGGTTCTCGTTGATCGGCACGGTGTCGATATGTCCGGCGATGGCCACACGCTGTGCGCGTCCGAGGTTCGTACGGGCGACGATCGTGTTGCCGTGCCGGATCACCTCGAGATGTGCGAGGGGCGCGACCGCCTGCTCGATGACGTCGGCCAGCGCCTTCTCCTCGCCGGAGACACTCGGGATGTCGCAGATCGCACGGGTGAGGTCGACGGAGGACGCGGTCAGATCGAGCACCATGCGTCAAGCCTACTTACCTCGTCATGAGTGACGTCGCACCGAGCGGGGCGCGCTAGCGTGGAGGGATGAGTGACGCGCGCACGGTATGGGGTATCGGACTGACCACGATCGCCGGAGACGGCACGGTTCTCGACGCGTGGTATCCGGAGGTGCGCATCGGGCGCGCGGTCGCCGACGACGCCGCCGTCGCCGCGCTGGAACCCCTCGTCGGACGTGATGAGCGCCGCAACGTCAGCGTCGAGGTCGTTCAGCTCGAGATCGACCTCGACGCCGCCCCGGCCTCGACAGCCGACGCGTATCTCCGCCTTCATGCGCTCTCGCACCTCCTGGTGCGCCCCAACGACCTCAACCTCGACGGCATCTTCGGACACCTGCCGAACGTCGCCTGGACCAATGCGGGCCCCGTGCTCCCGGCGGACGCGGCCCGTCTGCGCGCACACCTCCAGCGCGCCGGCATCCAGGTGCAGGGACTCGACAAGTTTCCGCGGCTGACCGACTACGTGCAACCGAGCGGGGTCCGGATCGCGGATGCCTCCCGGGTGCGTCTCGGGGCCCACCTCTCCCCCGGGACGACCGTCATGCACGAAGGCTTTGTCAACTTCAACGCGGGGACGCTGGGGGCCTCGATGGTCGAAGGACGCGTCTCGCAGGGGGTGGTCGTCGGCGACGGCAGCGACATCGGCGGTGGTTCCTCCATCATGGGCACGCTCTCCGGCGGGGGCACCCACCGCGTCTCGATCGGTGCGCGCACCCTGCTGGGCGCGAACGCCGGGATCGGCATCTCGCTGGGCGATGACTGCGTCGTCGAAGCGGGCCTCTACGTGACGGCGGGGACGAAGATCGTGCTGGTCGACGGTCCTGTGACGGCGGACGGCGGACGGCGGACGGTGAAGGGCGCTGAGCTCTCCGGCCAGGACCGGCTGCTGTTCCGCCGCAACTCCCTCAGCGGTGCGGTCGAGGCCGTACGCCGGGCCGGCGTCGGGGTGACGCTGAACGAGGCGCTGCACGCCTGAGCGCTCGGACCCGTCCGCACTGGTAGACTGTAGTCGTTGCACAGACCGCCGGTCTCGCAACATCGTCGTCGTCACGGGGTCTCCGAGGACCGAAGCGAGCGGAACTGCTCCCATAACCAGCATCAGCTGGCCTTTCGAACGGCGAACCGATGCGCACCTCCTGCGCCGTCGCCCACCTCACCCCTTATCTCGCGACGTTCACTCGTGCGCTGACGGAGTTCCTGCATGTCTACTTTCCTTGAACTCGGTGTTCCCACCGAGCTCGCCGCCGTTCTCGCCGCCTCCGGCAAGACCGAGGCGTTCGCCATCCAGCGCGATACCCTTCCCGACTCCCTCGCCGGTCGTGACCTCCTCGGTCGCGGCCGCACCGGCAGCGGCAAGACCATCGCCTTCGCCCTCCCCCTCGTCGCACGTCTCGCCGCCTCCGGCGGTCAGCGTCGCGCCGGCCTTCCCCGCGGACTCGTCCTCGCGCCGACCCGCGAGCTCGCGACGCAGATCGCCGCCACCATCGCTCCTCTCGCCGAAGCCGCCGGCCTGCGCGTCACGACCGTCTTCGGCGGCGTCAGCCAGCGTCCGCAGGAGCAGGCGCTGCGCGGCGGCGTCGACATCGTCGTGGCCTGCCCCGGTCGTCTCGAAGACCTCATGAAGCAGCAGGTCGTGCGTCTCAGCGCGATCGAGGTCACCGTGCTCGACGAGGCCGATCACATGGCCGACCTCGGCTTCCTCCCCGGTGTCACGCGCATCCTCACGGCCACTCCGGCCGGCGGCCAGCGCCTGCTGTTCAGTGCCACACTCGACCGCGGCATCGACACCCTCGCCCGCCGCTTCCTCTCGAACGCGGTCAGCCACGAGGTCGACGAGGAGAGCGTGCCCGTCGGCGAGATGACGCACCGAGTGCTGGTCGTCGACTCCACCGACAACAAGACCGCCCTCGTGCGCGACCTCGCGTCGGGAACCGGTCGTCGCATCCTCTTCACCCGCACCAAGCACCAGGCGAAGAAGCTCGCGAAGCAGCTGACCGCCGCCGGCATCCCCGCCGTCGACCTGCACGGCAACCTGTCGCAGAACGCTCGTGAGCGCAACCTCGGCGCCTTCTCCGCTGCCCCCGAAGACGGCGGCGTGCGCGTGCTGGTCGCGACGGATGTCGCCGCTCGCGGTGTGCACGTCGACAACGTCGACCTCGTCGTGCACGTCGATCCGCCGGTCGAGCACAAGGCGTACCTGCACCGCTCCGGACGCACGGCGCGCGCCGGTGCCGCCGGTACGGTCGTGACCGTCGTGCTGCCCGAGCAGCGCCGCGACGTCAAGGACCTTCTCCGCAAGGCCGCGATCACCGCTCCCCTGGAGGACGTGACCTCGGCGACGATCACGGCGCTGGTGCCGGAGCGCGCACCGCACGTGCGCCCAGCCCCTGTGCAGGCACCGCAGCAGCAGCAGCAGCGGCAGTCGTCGAAGCAGCGTCCTGCCGGTGGCGAGAAGAACGGGGCGGCCAACCCGCCGTCGCGCCGTCGTCGCCGTCCCCGCTCCAACGGCGCAGGTCAGGGCGGCGGCTACTCCACGCAGAGCGGCCTGTCCCGTCAGGGCGGCGGCCGCAGCGCGCAGGGTCGCTGACCCACCCAGCGCATCGAAAAGCGCCCCCTCCGCTTCGGCGGTGGGGGCGCTTTCGGTTCTGCGCTCAGCGAGTGGGGAACGATCGCTCGGGCGATCCCGTGTAGAGCTGCTGAGGGCGACCGATCTTGGTCTGCGGGTCGAGCTGCAGTTCGCGCCACTGTGCGAGCCAGCCGGGCAGACGGCCGATCGCGAACAGCACGGTGAACATGCGGGTCGGGAAGCCCATCGCCTTGTAGATGACGCCCGTGTAGAAGTCGACGTTCGGGTACAGGCGACGCTCGCGGAAGTAGTCGTCTGCGAGCGCGAGCTCCTCGAGCTCCTTCGCGAGGTCGAGGAGCGGATCGGTCACGCCGAGCGAGGAGAGCACCTCGTCGGCGGCATCCTTGACGAGCTTGGCGCGCGGGTCGTAGTTCTTGTAGACCCGGTGCCCGAAGCCCATGAGCTTCACGCCCTCTTCCTTGTTCTTCACCCGCTCGACGAAGCGCGAGACGCTCTGGCCGGAGTCGCGGATCTGACCGAGCATGGTGAGCACGGCTTCGTTCGCGCCACCGTGCAGCGGGCCGGAGAGTGCCTGGATGCCGGCCGAGATCGATGCGAACTGGTTCGCTCCGGTCGAGCCCACCAGGCGGACGGTCGAGGTCGAGGCGTTCTGCTCGTGGTCCTCGTGCAGGATCAGCAACAGCTCGAGAGCCTTCGACATGACCGGGTTGACCTCGTACTCCTCGCTGTGCACACCGAAGTTGAGCTTGAGGAAGTTGTCCACGAAGCTCAGCGAGTTGTCGGGGTAGAGGAAGGCCTGGCCGACGCTCTTCTTGTGCGCGTACGCCGCGATCACAGGCAGCTTGGCGAGCATGCGCACCATGTTGAGCTCGACGTGCTCGGGGTTGTGCGGGTCGGTCTGGCCCTCGTAGTAGGTCGAGAGCGCCGCGACAGCGGACGATAGCACCGACATGGGGTGCGCCGTGTGCGGCAACGCCGAGAAGAACCGCTTGAGGTCTTCGTGCAGCAGCGTGTGGCGGCGGATCTTCTCGTCGAACTCGGCGAGCTCGGAGGCCGACGGCAGTTCGCCGTAGATCAGGAGCCAGGCGACTTCGAGGTAGCTCGTGGAACCCGCCAGCTGCTCGATCGGATATCCGCGATAGCGCAGGATGCCCTTGTCGCCGTCGATGAACGTGATCTCCGACTTGGTGGAGGCGGTGTTCACGAACCCGTAGTCGAGGCCGGTGTACCCCGTCTGCCGCGTCAACGTCGAGAAGTCGATGCTGTCGTGCCCGGCCGTGCCGCGCAGTAGCGGGAATTCGGCGGTCGTGTCGCCGATCGTCAGCTTCGCCGTCTGGTCTGCCGCAGCGCTCACGCGGACCTCCTCCTGGTGTCCGAGCCCCGCTCGTCGCGGTGACATCGGACAAGATCGTGATCAAGTCGGAACTGGCGATCTCACGGCGCTGTGCACCAGGTCGGGTCACGACCGAATCGCCTTTACAGCCTAGTAGGCACACAGGCCTACTGTGACATCCGCCAAACAGATGCCGAGTGTGAGGTGAGAACCTACAGAGACGTGCTTGCGAGTCGGCGTGCAGCCTCGACGACCCGATCCGTCGGGGCCGTGAGGGCCAGGCGCACGTGCTGGGCGGAACTCGCCCCGTAGAAAGGTCCCGGCCCCGCGAGGATGCCGAGATCGGCGAGCCGACCCATCGACTCCCACGCGTCACGGCCTTCGGTCGCCCAGAGGTACAGCCCCGCTTCCGATCCGTCGATGCGGAAGCCGGCGGATTCCAGTGCGGGACACAGCGCGTCGCGCCGCGCGCGGTAGAGCTCCTTCTGCACGGCGACGTGGTCGTCGTCTCCGAGCGCGACGGCCATGGCATGCTGCACCGGTGCGGGCGGCATGAGCCCGAGGTGCTTGCGCGCCGTGAGGAGGTCACCGACGATGCGGGCGCAGCCCGCGACGAACGCGGCGCGATACCCCGCGAGGTTCGACTGCTTGCTGAGGGAGTACACGCTGAGCAGGTTCGCACGGCTGCCCCCGGTGACCCGCGGGTCGAGGATGGAGGGGATCGGCTCGGTCGCCCAGGGGCCGTCCCAGCCCAGCTCCGCGTAACACTCATCGCTGGCGAGCACGGCGCCGAGTTCACGGGCGCGGCGCACCGCTGCGCCGAGTTCGTCGACCGTCCAGGTGCGACCGTCCGGGTTGCCGGGGGTGTTGATCCAGATCAGCGCCGTGCCGTCCGGCCACTCCGCCGGATCATCGGACGGGAACGTGGTCGCTCTCACGACGCGGGCGCCGACCTCGTAGGTCGGATACGCGACGCTCGGGTGCACGACGATGTCGCCCTCGCCGAGTCCCAGCAGCGTCGGCAGCAGCGCGACGAGTTCTTTGGAGCCGATCGTGGGCAGCACGTTGTCGACCGTGAGGTCGAGCACCCCTCTGCGCCGCGCATACCAGTCGACGATGGCCTCGCGCAGACTCGGCGTCCCGACGGTCTGCGGGTAGGCGTGCGCGTCGGTCGCGTCGGCGAGTGCCTGCCGGATGATCTCCGGCGTCGGGTCCACCGGCGAGCCGACGGACAGGTCGACGAGGCCGTCGGGATGCTGCGCCGCGCGCTCGCGGAACGGGACGACGGCATCCCACGGGTACTCGGCGAGGTCGCGGACGCTCACAGGACGCGCCTACTCGCCCTGGGGCGGGAGCGCGGCGATGATCGGGTGGTCGAACGCGTAGACGCCGACCTTGGCGGCACCGCCGGGCGAGCCGATCTCGTCGAAGAACTCGACATTGGCCTTGTAGTAGTCCTGCCACTCGTCGGGCAGGTCGTCTTCGTAGTAGATCGCCTCGACGGGGCAGACGGGTTCGCAGGCGCCGCAGTCCACGCATTCGTCGGGGTGGATGTACAGCGAGCGTTCCCCCTCGTAGATGCAGTCAACGGGGCACTCGTCGATGCAGGCGCGGTCCTTGACATCGACGCACGGGAGGGCGATCACATACGTCACCCCTCCAGTCTACGTCTCGTGCGGCTCGGGTTCCTGCGCGGCGGGCGCCTCGGTGCGCACGGGCGGCCGCGAGAACGACGGCCACGCGATCACGAGAAGCACGATCCCGGCGACGAGATAGGTCCAGACCTGTCCGCTGAGCGAGTCGGGGACGACGACGGAGCCCCCGGGGCCAACACCCGAGATCAGCACGAGCATCCCGATCATGCCGAGGCCCGCGGCCACCGCTGCTCCCCTGTCGTGCGTGAGCGCGCGCACGGCGATGAGGATCGCCGCGCACGCGATCGCGGCGACGATCAGCCCGACCGGGATCGGACCCCACGCCACGCTGTGCGCGATCGTGCCGGCGATGCCGTAGACGCCGCCGACCACGGCGGCCGCCACCCAGGACAGGACTCTCGACACCCAGCTCACGCGCACCCGTCGATCCTACCGGCGACGGCTGCGGAGGAGTCGTCAGCCTGCGAGACCCAGAAGACGCAGGACCGCCGCCACCAGCGCCGCCGCGACCACCACCACGAGGAACGACTGCCGGAGCCAGAGGAGCCCTGCGGCGACGAGGAGAGCGGGCACCCGGGCATCCACCGTGATCGCCTGACCGTCGCCGAGCGTCTGCACGGCGACGAGCGCCGCGAGGAGGGCCACCGTCAACAGGTCGGAGATCCGCGCCGTGCGCGGCGCCTCGAGAACTTTGGGCGGGACGAGGTAACCGGCGGCTTTGAGCGCAAGGCAGATCAGTGCGGCGAGCAGGATCGCGCTCCAGAGGCTCATGCGCCTCCTCCCGACGGGGCGTCCGCCCGCTCCGTCCGCGGCGGTGACGGCCAACCGAGCCAGTTGAACCAACCGACCGCGATCGCGACGACCGCGGCGACGAGCACCGGGAGCCCCGGCATGAGCAGCGGCGTGAAGGCCGCCGCGACGACGGCTGCCGCGACGCCGACGGCCACCGCCTGCCGTTGCTTGAGCCGCGGCCAGAGCAGCGCGAGGAACGCGGCGGCGGCGGCCGCATCCAACCCCCAGGTCTTCGGATCGCCGAGCACGTCGCCGACCAGGGCTCCGACGAGCGTCGTGATGTTCCACCCGACGAAGATGCCGATGCCGGTGATCCAGAATCCCAGCTGCCGCAGCCGTGGCTGACTCTGCGAGATCGCGACCGCCGTCGACTCGTCGATCGTGAAGTGCGCGGCCGCAGCCTTGCGGAACGGCCCTCCGGCCACGATGGTTGACATCCGCATCCCGTAGGCGACGTTGCGCACGCCGAGGAGAGCAGCCGACGCGATCGCCGAGGGCAGCGCGGCGAGGCCGCCGGCCGTGAACACCCCGACGAAGGCGAACTGCGATCCGCCCGTGAACATCAGCAGGCTCAGGACGCACGTCTGCCACACGTCGAGTCCGGATGCCACCGCCAACGCGCCGAACGAGATGCCGTACGCACTGGTCGCGAGCACGACACCGAGAGCCTCGCGCCAGACCTCGCGCTCAGCGGTCATCCTGCCGCCCCAGCTCCGTCGTTCGCTTGAATGAACACATGACTATGATTTTGAACAGTCCTGCATGGATAGTCAAGCGAACGAACGTTTGACATGATGAACGCATGGAGGATCTCCGCACACGCATCGCCCGCACGCTGCGCCGGGAACGGGAGGCTGTGGGCCTTTCGGTCTCCGAGCTCGCCCGTCGGGCAGGGGTGTCGAAGGCGACGGTGTCACAGCTCGAGAGCGGTGCCGGGAACCCCAGCGTGGAGACGCTCTGGGCACTCGGAGTGGCGCTCGGCGTGCCGTTCGCCGTCCTGGTCGACCAGCAGGCGAACGCTCCGACCCTGATCCGCGCCGAGGACCTCGCAGGCGTCCCCTCTTCGGCCGCCGCCTACAGCGCGACACTGCTGTCGGCCAGTCCTCCCGGCGCGCGACGAGACGTCTACCTGATCCAGGCCGAGCCGGGAGATCCCCGTCGCTCCGATCCCCACCATGCCGGCACCATCGAACACGTGATCCTCATCGCGGGCCAGGCGCAGATCGGCCCCGTCGGCGATCCCGTGCTGCTGAACCCCGGCGACTATCTCACGTACGCCGGCGATGCGCCGCACATCTTCGAGGCGACGGTGCCTGGCACCAGCGCCGTGCTCATCTCCGAACTGCGCTGAGCGTCACTCCGGCCCGCCCGCAGGCGAGGGGTCGGGGATCTCATGCGGACGGTACTGCGGCAGCCGCGACGCGGGGAGGATCGCGAGCGCGCTGATGCCGGCGAGGATCAGCAGCCCGAGCTTGAGAGTGCCCAGACGGGACTCCTCGTTCACCGCGACGGCCGCATCCACCTGGGCGGGGGTCGCATCCGTCGACTCCAAGGCCACGCGAAGATCGTCGTTGCTGATGAAGTTCAGATTGTCCATGTCGACCTGCGCGACCAGCGACGGCGGCAGCTCAGGATGCTCGACGACGGCCCTGCCGACGCTCAGCGCGAGCAGCGAGACGAGCAGGGCGCCGGCCAGCGCCGTACCGACCGCAGACGCGAGGTTCTGAGTCGTCCCGCGCAACGAACCGACATCCCCCGCCAGTTCTGCGGGGGCAGCCGTGACGAGGACGTTGAACACCAGGGTGACGAGGGCGCCCTGTCCGATGCCGAACACGATGAGTCCCGCGATCGTCGGGATCGTCTCCCAGTTGTTGTTCACGACGACCGACAACCACACGAGCGCGGCGGTGGTCAGGATGAACCCGAACACCCCGATCGTGCGCGGCGGGAACCGCCGATAGAAGCGCACCACGAGCGTCGCCGTGATGAAGACGGTGAGGTTGAACGGCATCATGGCGATCGACGTGTCGAACGGCGTGCGCCCCTGCACGATCTGGATGTACAGCGGAATCGTGAAGTTGACGCACGCCTCCAGCGCGACGACGATGAACATCGCGTACACCGCCGCACGCTCGCGACCGGAGCCGAGGACGCTCAGATCGATCAGGGGGACCTTGCCCTCGGCCATCCGCTTCCTGGTCCAGAGGAAGAACCCCTGCCCCAGCACCACACCGACCACGATGAAGACGGGTGCAGGCGACAGCCCCAGGATGCTGAACGGCGCCGCCTCCGTCGCCGCCAGCGCACCCCAGCCGTTCAGATTGTTGAAGCCCAACGTCAGCAGCACGATCGCGGCGCCGATCAGAAGCGAGGCGACCAGGTCGATGCGGATCGAGGCGTCACCTCTGTCGCCGCGCAGCGTGAAGCTCAGAGCGAAGACCAGCACCGCGATCCCCAGCACGATGAAGAACATGGGGCGCCATCCCACGAGCGTGCCGAGGGTGCCGCCGATGAGGAAGGCGCTGACGCCGGAGATCGCGCGGGCCGATCCGATCGCGCCGATCGCCGTCGCCTGCTGCGGTCCCCGGTAGTTCTCCGCGATGAGCGCCACGATCGAGGGCACGATGATGGCCGCCGCCGCCCCGGCGACGGCCTGACCTGCGATGGCCCAGCCGACCGTGGGCGCGACGAGCATCATGACCGCCGATCCGGCGAACAGCGCGACGACCACGCGGAAGATGAGCACCCATCCGACGCGCTGTCCGAGCTTCGCGCCCGTCATGACGAGCGCGGCGACCGCGAGTCCGTACATGACGATGGTGGTGCTGGCGACCGTCGGCGGCACGCCGAACTCGCTCACCATGCCGCCGAGGGAGATCGGCAGCGCGGCGACGTTGAACGACATCAGCACCTGCGCGAGGAACAGGCTGACCATGGGCAGCCAGGAGGTCTTCGTCGGGTTCTGCTCTGTGGTCGTCATTTCTCCTCCAGGGGTGCAGAGAGGGCCCCGGTCGCGTCACGAGCGGGTACGGATGCGAAGAGGTTGAGCCCGAGCGCCCGCGAGAGGTAGCCGATCGCCATCTGCGATCTCACCGAGTTCCCGGCTTCGTCGAGACGCGGCGAGAACCCCGCGACGGCCCCCTTGCCGGGAGCGATCGCGACGATGCCTCCAGCCACCCCGGACTTCGCGGGAAGACCGATCTCGAAGAGCCAGTCTCCCGAGCGCTCGTAGAGCCCGGTCGATGCGACCACGGCGAGCGTGTCCCGGCACACCTCTTCCGAGACCACCCGCTCCCCCGTGACGGGATTCACACCGCCGTCCGCCAGCGTCGCCCCCATGACCGCGAGGTCGTGCGCGGTGACGCTGAGCGCGCACTGGCGCGTGTAGACGTCGACCACCGCGTCCGGGTCGCCGTCCAGTCGACCGTAACTGCGAAGGAGACGTCCGAACGCCCGGTTGCGGTCGTTCGTCGCCGCCTCCGACGAGTAGACGACATCGTCGAGGGCGAGCGGGCGTCCTGCGAAGGCGGAGAGTCCATCCCTGATGCACACCCACTGCTCGTCCGGCGTCGCCCCCGGTATCAGCCCGGTCGTCGCGATGGCGCCCGCATTGACCATGGGGTTCATCGGATGCCCGTCGTTGAGCTCCAACGCCACGACCGAGTTGAACGCCAAACCCGTGTTGTTCACGCCGACGATCTCACGCACCCGCTCGTGCCCGTGCTCCTGGATCGCCAGCGCGTAGACGAACATCTTCGAGATCGACTGGATCGAGAAGGCGTGCATCGCATCGCCGGCATCGTGCAACCCGCCGCCGACCTCGATGACGGCGAGGCCGAACAGCTCGGGGTCGGCCTCCGCGAGGATCGGGATGTAGTCCGCGACACGGCCACCGCGTTCCGAGGAGTACCGCAGATGCGCCTCGCGTACGATCTCCTCGACCCGGTCCCAGCCCGGGAGCGCGCCGGTCGACACCTCTTGCGCGACGCCTTGCCATGCGACCGGGTCGAGCATGTGTCCTCCTGGGGTCGGCGACGTCCCCAGGCGTCAGTGCCACCGTAGCGGCCGCCGGTCTCTCAGAACAGGAGTATTTCGGATCAGTACCAGTTCATGGCCTGCGAGTGCGACCAGGCGCTGCAGGGGCTGCCGTACGCGCTCGAGATGTAGCCGAGCCCCCAGGCGACCTGGGTCGCGGCGCTCGTCTGCCAATCGGCCCCCGCGGCGGCCATCTTGCTTCCGGGGAGTGCCTGGGGGATGCCGGTGGCACCGCCGTCGGCGTTGTACGCCTGGTAGTTCCAGCCCGACTCCTTGGTCCACAACGACTCCAGGCACGAGAACTGATCGGCTCCCCACCCGTACTGGCTCGACATCAGCTGTCGCGCGGTCGCCTTCGCACCCTCGACGGTGTTCGCGGCGGCCAGGTCGGCTGCGGCCTTCTCGGCGGCGGCTGCCTTCTCGGCGGCGATCCGTGCCGCGTCCTCCGCGGCCTTCTTCTCCTGAGCCGCGGTGAGTGCCTGCTGGAGGTCTTCGGTGCCGGAGACCACGCGGGCCGTCTCGGACGCCGTCTCATCGGCGAGGATGTCCATCAGCAGCACCGGCATCACTTCCCGCTCGGCGAGCTTGTCGATGTCCTCCTCGAGTGCGGCCGTGTCGACGGTCGTCGAGCCGCCGACATCGAGCCCCGAGGCGACGACCGCGTCACCGAGATCCTCCGCGGCCAGCACGGCGCTCTTCGCCTCGACCAGGGTGACCCTGGCCTCCTCGCCGATCTGAGCCAGGGGCTCCGCACCGACGACGGTGCGAGGGACGGCTGCCGACGCGGCAGCGTTGACGGCTCCGGCGGCCGGCGTGGACGCGAGTCCCACGCTGAGCGTGATGCCCACGAGTGTCGCGGCAGTCACGCCGAGGATGGTCATCGGGCGCCGGGCGGTGACGGCGGCGCGAGCGGATGCCGCGGCGGAGGCGCGCCGAAGCGCACGGGTCTTCTGAAGCATGGGTTCGACTTTCGGGTGGTCGACTTTCGGATGGTCGCACGCCCATTCAGGAGACTCATCGGGTGATCGTCCCGGGCGCAAGTGACCGAGTCTGCATGATCAACCTGAGCGAAAACTAGCCCTCACCTGGGATTTACGTGAGAAGAGGGCCTCGCACGCGCCTTTCGGCGGTGCGAGACCCTCTTCCGCGGAGCTGTGTCCGACGATGTCTCAGGCGTTCGCGTCCTGACGCTTCAGACGCGCGGTCTCCCGTGCGCGGGTGTTCGCGTCGAGGTTGACCTTGCGGATGCGGACGGCCTCGGGCGTGACCTCGACGCATTCGTCGTCGCGCGCGAACTCGAGGCTCTCCTCGAGCGTCAGCACGCGGGGCGGTGTCATCGACTCGAAGGTGTCGGAGCTCGCCGCACGCATGTTGGTGAGCTTCTTCTCCTTGGTGATGTTCACGTCCATGTCGTCGGCGCGCGAGTTCTCGCCGATGACCATGCCCTCGTAGACCTCCTGCGTCGGCTGCACGAAGAACGACATGCGCTCCTGCAGGGCGATCATCGCGAACGGGGTGACGACACCCTGACGGTCGGCGACGATCGAACCGTTCTGACGCGTGGTGATCGAACCGGCCCAGGGCTCGTAGCCGTGCGAGATCGCGTTCGCGATGCCGGTGCCACGGGTCGTGGTGAGGAACTCGCTGCGGAAGCCGATCAGGCCGCGCGAGGGGACGATGAACTCCATGCGCACCCAGCCGGTGCCGTGGTTGGTCATGTTCTCCATGCGCCCCTTGCGGTTCGCGAGGAGCTGAGTGATCGCGCCGAGGTGCTCCTCCGGCGTGTCGATCGTGAGGTGCTCGAACGGCTCGTACGTCTTGCCGTCGATCTTCTTCGTGACCACCTGCGGCTTGCCGACGGTGAGCTCGAAGCCCTCACGGCGCATGTTCTCGACGAGGATGGCGAGGGCGAGCTCTCCGCGGCCCTGCACCTCCCACGCATCCGGTCGTCCGATGTCGACGACCTTGAGCGAGACGTTTCCGATGAGCTCCTTGTCGAGACGGTCCTTGACCATCCGAGCGGTGAGCTTGTGCCCCTTGACCTTGCCCATGAGCGGCGAGGTGTTGGTGCCGATCGTCATCGAGATGGCGGGGTCGTCGACCGTGATGGCCGGCAGCGGGCGCACGTCCTCGGGGTCGGCGATCGTCTCGCCGATCGTGATGTTCTCGAATCCGGCGATGGCGACGATGTCGCCGGGGCCGGCGGATTCGGCAGGGTAGCGCTCGAGAGCACGGGTCTTCAGCAGCTCGGTGACGCGCGCGTTCTGGTGCGTGCCGTCCGCTCGCACCCAGGCCACGGTCTGGCCCTTCTTCAGCGTGCCGTTGAAGATGCGGAGCAGCGCGAGGCGGCCGAGGAACGGGCTGGAGTCGAGGTTCGTCACCCAGGCCTGCAGCGGGTGCTCGTCGTCGTACTCCGGAGCGGGCACGTGCTCGAGGATCGCCTCGAACAGCGGCTCGAGGTCGTCGTTGTCCGGCAGCGATCCGTCGGCGGGGCGGTTCTGCGATGCGGCGCCGGCACGACCGGACGCGTACACCACCGGCACGTCGAGCAGTGCGTCGACGTCGAGGTCGGGCACGTCGTCGACCAGGTCGGAGGCGAGACCGAGCAGCAGGTCGTGCGCCTCTTCCTCGACCTCCGCGATGCGGGCGTCGGGGCGGTCGGTCTTGTTGACCAGGAGGATGACGGGGAGCTTGGCCTCGAGCGCCTTGCGCAGCACGAAGCGGGTCTGCGGCAGCGGGCCCTCGCTCGCGTCGACGAGCAGCACGACGCCGTCGACCATCGACAGGCCGCGCTCGACCTCTCCGCCGAAGTCGGCGTGACCCGGGGTGTCGATCACGTTGATCGTGATCTCCTTGCCGCCGGCGTGCTTGCCCTTGTAGGTGATCGCCGTGTTCTTGGCGAGGATCGTGATGCCCTTCTCACGTTCCAGGTCGTTCGAGTCCATGGCGCGCTCATCGACGTGGGCGTGTTCACCGAAGGAGCCCGTCTGACGCAGCATGGCGTCGACGAGGGTCGTCTTGCCGTGGTCGACGTGGGCGACGATTGCGACGTTGCGGAGGTCAGAGCGAAGGGCGTGCGCCATGCAGGTGTCCTAAAAGATGTGGGGTTTCGCCGGGAAGCCGACGTTTCAGGATAACGCAAGCTCAGGGCGTGTTCCTGAAAAGCAGGTCGTAGCATCGAGATCGTGACCCGACCGCAGGCTCCGTTGGACCTCCCCGACCTCTCCCCCGCTCCGTCCCGCGCGCGGCTGTGGTGGGAGATCTCGATCGTCCTGGCACTGGGGCTCGGCCAGTCGGCGGTGTACGCGGTCGTGCAGCTCGTCTACCGCCTCACCGATGAGGTGCCGATCGCCGATCAGGTCGCGAAGCTCAACCCCTCCCGCAGCGACAGGGAGGCCTTCGACCTCATCTACCAGGTGCTCGCGATCGGATTCTCGCTCGTCCCTGTGCTGTTGGTGTGCTTCCTGCTCTGGCAGTCCAGGCGGCCGCACCTGGGACTACTCGGCCTCGACGGCAGGAAGACCGGCGCGGATGTCGGACGAGGCGTCATCCTCGTGCTCGCGATCGGCATCCCCGGGCTCGGGCTCTACTTCGCCGGACGTGCGCTCGGTCTCACGGTCGCGATCGACCCCGCGGGGATCGACGCCTACTGGTGGACCGTGCCCGTGCTGCTGCTGTCCGCGGCGCGCGCCGCGCTGCAGGAAGAGGTCGTGCTCCTCGGCTACCTCTTCACCCGGCTCAGACAGCTCGGCTGGGGACCATGGTCGATCATCGTCGGCACCGCGGTCCTGCGCGCGAGCTATCACCTCTACCAGGGGTACCCCGCGTTCATCGGCAACCTCGCGATGGGTCTGCTGTTCGGCTGGCTCTACCAGCGCAGCGGACGACTGATGCCGTTCCTGGTCGCGCATTTCCTGATCGACGCCGCAGCATTCGTCGGCTACCCCTGGGCCGCGGCGATGTGGCCCGACCTGTTCGGCCTCCCCGGTTGAGAGAGGTCGATCCGGCTGAGCGGGGGCCGGTCAGCCCGCGTTCGCGATGAGGATCGCGAGGATCGCCCACACGACGATCACCGCGAGCGCGACCAACGCCGGGCGGTCCCAGCGCCGGCGGATCGGCGCATCCGCGGCGAGCGACGCCGCGTCCCTGCGCTGCTCGATCTCGGCCAGCGCACGGAGCCCCGCCGGCACCCGCTCCTCACCGTCGCCGCGCGTCGGCATCCGGAACGAACCCGCCTTCGCGGGACCGCCGTAGCACGACACATCGCTGCCGTCGTCGAGAGAGAACACCAGCTGCCAGCGCAGCTCCACGTCGCGCACCCGTCGCCAGCCGAACTCGATGCGGCGGAGCAGGTTCTGCACCACGACGCCCTCATCGTCGATGCGCACCGCCGATGCGAAGGAGTTCACGTACACGATCCACAGCACGAGGAGGACCCACGGCGCCAGCAGGAGCATCTGCCCCCAGCCTGCTCGCAGGACGGCATCGCCGAGCAGGAACACGGCAAGCAGCGACCCGATGACCACCGCGGCGGGGCCGGAGGGCGCGCGGAACGTCCGCACACCCTCCGACTGCTCGCTCCCACTCACGGTCAGTGGCCGCCGAGCGTGATCGCCGCACCGGGGATCGCCTGGAGCAGACGCTCGGTGTACTCCTGCTGCGGGTTCGCGAAGATGTCGTCCACGGTGCCGTGCTCGACGACGCGACCCTGCTCCATGACGCAGACCCGGTCCGCGATCACACGAACGACGGCGAGGTCGTGCGTGATGAACAGATAGGTCAGGTCCAGCTCGGACTGGAGCTCGGCGAGCAGGTTCAGCACCTGTGCCTGCACCAGGACGTCCAGCGCCGACACGGCCTCGTCCAGCACGACGATCTCCGGCTTGAGCGCCAGCGCCCTGGCGATCGCGACGCGCTGTCGCTGGCCGCCGGACAACTCGTTCGGATACCTTTCGGCGACGCTCGAAGGGAGCGCCACCTGATCGAGCACCTCGAGCACGCGCTTGCGCCGCGACGCACTGTCTCCCACCCCGTGCACGCGCAGCGGCTCCGCCACGGTGTTGCCGATGTTGTGCAGCGGGTCCAAGGATCCGTAGGGGTCCTGGAACACCGGCTGCATCTGGCGACGCAGGGCCTGGAGTTCCGGCCGGGAGAGCGTGTCGGTGTCGCGGCCGTTCACGAGGATCGATCCCGACGTCTTGTGCTCCAGCCGCAGCAGCATCTTGGCCGCGGTCGACTTGCCCGAACCGGACTCGCCGACGATCGCCATCGTGGAGCCCTTGGGCACCTGGAACGACATCTTGTCGACGGCCGTGAAGTCGGTGGAGCGGAAGCCGCTCCCCCGGATCTTGTAGACCTTCGTGACGTCGCGGAACTCGATGACGGGCTCGGCCGGAACGGCCTCGGTGTGTGCGATCGACGCGAGATCGACCGTACCCGTGGCCTCCGTCAGCACCTCGGCGAGAGGATCCGCATCGCCGGACACGGCGGTCTGGATGCGCTTCGACGCCAGGCTCGGCGCCGCGGCGACCAGGCGCTGCGTGTACGGGTGCTGCGGATTCTGCAGGATCTCCAGCGCGGGGCCCGACTCGACGATGCGACCGCGGTGCATCACGACGAGGTTCTCGGCGCGCTCGGCGGCGAGGCCGAGGTCGTGCGTGATGAACAGGACCGCGGTGTTGCGCTCCTTCGTGAGGGTGTCGAGGTGATCGAGGATGCGCTTCTGCACCGTGACGTCGAGCGCGCTGGTGGGCTCGTCGGCGATCAGCAGCTTCGGATCGGACGAGAGACCGATGCCGATGAGGACGCGCTGGCGCATGCCGCCCGAGAACTCGTGCGGGAACTGACGCAGACGCCGGTCCGCGTCGGCGAGCCCTGCCTCCTGCAGCACCTGGATCGCACGCTTGCGTGCGGCCTTGCGGCCATCCGCCTGTCCGTTCGCGAGGATCGTCTCCTCGACCTGGAACCCGATGCGGTGCACGGGGTTGAGGCTGTTCATCGGGTCCTGGGGAACCAGGCCGATGAGGTTGCCTCGCACATGCTCGATCTCGGAGCGCCCGAGCTTCGTCAGGTCGCGGCCTTCGAACTTGACGGCGCCACCGGTGATCTTCCCGCTGCCGGGCAGCAGGTTGATGATCGCGTGCGCGGTGGTCGACTTGCCCGAACCGGATTCGCCCACGATCGCCATGGTCTCGCCGGGGTAGATGTCGAAGCTCACGCCGCGCACGGCCGGCACGAAGCCGTCCTGCGTCTTGAACGCGACCTCGAGGTTCTCGATCGAGAGCAGAGGGACGTCGGTGTTGTGGTCGGCGGTCATCGCAGTGCCCTCGCCTTCGGGTCGAGCGCGTCACGCACCGTCTCGCCGAGCATGATGAAGGACAGCACGGTGAGCGAGAGAGCGATCGACGGATAGATCAGCGGCATCGGATCGGTACGCAGACGGATCTGCGCCTGCGCGATGTCGTTGCCCCAGGAGATGAACTCCGGCGGCAGGCCGACTCCCAGGAAGGACAGGGTGGCCTCGGCCGTGATGGCCGCGGCCAGACCGACCGTGCTGAGCACGATCACCGGAGCGATCGAGTTGGGCATGACGTGCGAGAACATCGTGCGCACCCGGGAGACCCCGAGCGCCTCCGATGCCATCACGTAGTCGGCCGAGCGCACCCGCAGGATCTCGGCGCGGAGGATGCGCGCCACGGCGGGCCACCCGAAGAAGCCGATCGCGAGCGAGACCACGAGGATGTTCCGGTTGTCCAGGAACATCGACATGATGACGACAGCGGCCAGCACGTAGGGGATCGCGAAGAACATGTCGCCGATGCGCATGAGCAGCGAGTCGATCCAGCCTCCGAAGAAGCCGGCGAAAGCGCCGATCACGATTCCCATGGCGGCGATGATGATGGTCACCAGGATGCCGACCGACAGCGAGGTGCCTGCACCGTGGACGACGCGCGAGTACACGTCGCAGCCCTGGAAGTTGAACCCGAACGGGTGCCCCTCTCGGGGTCCGGCGTTCGAGTCGGACAGCGAGCAGGCGAAGGGATCGACCGGAGCGAACAGGTCGGGGAACGACGCGATGATGACCAGGATCACGACGAAGACGCCGGCGGTCCAGAACATCCAGCGGCCACGGAGGTCACGCCAGGCGTCGAGCCACAGGTTGCTCTTGCGTTCGCTGACCCGGACGGCGTCGACGGCGCCGAGGCCGCCCTCGTCGGCTTCGGCCACGTAGTGCGCCATACGGCGGGTGGGACGGTTATCGGACATAGCGGATCCTCGGGTCGAGCACACCGTAGAGCAGGTCGATGAACAGGTTGACCAGGACGTAGATCACGACGAGCACGGTCACGATCGAGACGATCTCCGGCCCGTCGTGCTGGTTGATGGCCTTGAACAGCTCGTTTCCGATGCCTGGCACGTTGAACACGCCCTCGGTGACGGTGGCGCCGACGATCAGGATGCCGAAGTCGGCAGCGAGGTTCGTCGTCACGGGGATGAGCGAGTTGCGCAGCACGTGCACCGGGATGACGCGCCGCGTGGGGAGCCCCTTGCCGAAGGCCATCCGCACGAAGTCCTGCTGACGCGTCTCGATGACCGAGTTGCGGGTGAGGCGGACGACGTAGGCGAAGTTGAGCGCGGCGAGGACGATCGCCGGCAATATCAGGTCGGACCATGGCGCGCCTCTGCCGACGGTCGGCCGGAACAGATGCAACTCGATCGCGAGGAAGTACTGCGCGATGAAGGCGAGCACGAACACCGGGATCGAGATGAGCACGAGGCTCAGCAGCATCGAGGCGTGGTCGAAGAGGCTGTTCTTGCGCAGCCCCGAGATGAGGCCGACGACCACACCGAAGAGCAGCTGGATGACGATCGCCAGCAGCGCGAGTCGCAGGGTGACGGGGAACTTCGCGGCGAGGATCTCATTGACGCTCTGGCCGCGGAAGGTCGTTCCCAGGTCGCCCCGGAACAGGTCGCCGAGGTAGATCAGGTAGCGCGTGAAGAACGGCTGGTCCAGGTGGTACTGCGCCTGCAGGGCGGCGTACTGCGCGTCGGTCGGCGTCTTGTCGCCGAACAGCGCGAGGATCGGGTCACCTGGTAGCAGGAAGACCATCGAGAAGATCAGGAAGGTCGCCCCGAGGAAGACGGGTATCGCCTGGAGCAGGCGACGAATGATGTAGGCAGTCATAGCGTGAACCGAACCGCGCCGTGCGGGGCGACGCATTTCGCATCGCCCCGCACGGCGGGTTCAGATCAGAGCGGGAGTGTTACTCGCCGGCCTTGGTGATCTCGTAGACGATCGGCCAGCTGTCCCAGCCGTACTCGACGTTGTCGACGAGCGTCGAGAAGCCGGCGTTGGTCGAGCGGTACCACAGCGGGAGGACGGGCAGGTCCTTGAACAGGACCTCCTGCGCCTGCTCGAAGAGCTTGTTGCCCTCTTCGACCGACGGTGCCGTCGCACCCTCCTGCACGAGCTGGTCGTACTCGGGGTTCGAGTAGTCGCCGTCGTTGGAGCCGGCGCCGGTGATGAACAGCGCACCCAGGATGTTGTATGCACCCGGGTAGTCGAACTGCCAGCCCGAACGCGTCGCCGCGTTCAGCGAGCGGTTCTTGATCTCCTCGCGGAGCGTCGCCAGGTCGGGGAAGGACTGACCGGCGGCGTCGATGCCGAGCGTGTTCTTGATCTGGTTCGACACGGCGTCGACCCACGGCTGGTGGCCGCCGTCGGCGTTGTACGCGATGGTGAACGTGCCGCTCCACGGCGAGATGGCGTCGGCCTGAGCCCACAGGTCCTTCGCCTTGGCGGCGTCGGCGTGCGTGACCTCGGAGCCGGCGATCTCGTCGTTCCAGCCCGCGATGACGGGCGAGGTGTAGTCGACGGCGGGCGTGCGCGTGCCCTCGAAGATCACGTCGGTGACCTCGTCGCGGTCGATCGCGTAGGAGATCGCCTGGCGGCGGAGGTTGCCCTCTTCGTCGTTGCCGAAGTGCGCGAGGCGCGACGGGATGGTCAGACCCTCCCAGATCGCGGCCGGCTGGTCGACGGCACGGTCGCCCAGGTCGTCCTTGTACGTGGCCAGAGCCGTCGGCGGCACGCCGGGGTTGATCACGTCGAGGTTGTCCGAGAGCAGGTCGGTGTACGCGGCCTCAGCGGTGGCGTAGCTGACGAGGTCGACTCCGCCGTTCATGGCCTTGCGCGGACCGTCGTAGCTCTCGTTCGGCAGCAGCGAGATCACGGAGTCGTGCTCCCACTTGTCCAGAACGTACGGGCCGTTGCCGACGGGGGCCTGGCCGAACGCCTCGGGGTCGTCGAAGAACGACTCGGGAAGCGGTGCGAACACCTGGTAGCCGAGCGTGGTCGGGAAGTCCGACTGCGGCGCGGCGAGCTCGACCGTGAAGGTCGTGTCGTCGACGACATCGAGCGAGAGGGAGTCTTCCTTCACGGCGTCGGCGCTGTAGCCGGCGAAGTTCGCGAACCACCACTGGTTCTCGAAGGCGGGGTCGGACGCGGCGTACTGCCATGCCTCGGTGAAGGACTCAGCGGTCACGGGGGTGCCGTCGCTGAACTCCTCGCCCTCCTTGATCTTGATGGTCCAGGTCTGGTTGTCGTCCGACTCGATCGACTCGGCGAGGTCGTTGGCGAGAGCGCCATCGGCTTCGTAGTAGACGAGACCGGCGAAGATGTTCTGCAGAACGAGTCCGCCGCCGACCTCGTTGGTCACTGCGGGCAGGAGCGGGTTCTGGGGCTCGTTGCTCTGAACCGTGACGATGCCGGTCGAAGCCTCGCCGCCGCCTTCACCGCTGCCGTTGTCGTCGCCGGATGCGCACCCCGCCAGGGCGATGGCGCCGACGGAGAGCAGACCGATACCCGCGAGGGCAGTCTTGTTTCTTTTCACTTTTCGTCCTCCTGTGGACAGTGCTGAGTCTGCACGCTCACCATCGAGCACGCAGGGATACCTGAGCGTAACCCGGGGTCTCGCCGCCGCCGTCCTCAGCTAACGAACTGTTACTGAGTGGTGACCATCCGTAATTTCCCCGAAACACGCGGAAATACGCGCGGCGCCGCGCCTCCTGCACGGAAGCGCGGCGCCGTCTGCTCAGACGAGCACGGACTCAGGCGAAGGCCTCGACGGGAGGGCACGCGCACACGAGGTTGCGGTCGCCGTACGCCTGATCGATGCGGCGCACCGGAGGCCAGTACTTGCCCGCGACGAGTGCACGAACCGGATATGCGGCGTCCTCCCGCGTGTAGGCGTGATTCCACTCCCCCGCGATCAGCGAGACCGCCGTGTGGGGCGCGTGCACGAGCGGGTTGTCGTCGGCGGGCCAGCGCCCGGCCGCCACGGCATCCGCCTCGGCCTTGATCATGATCATGGCCTCGATGAACCGCTCGATCTCGTCGAGATCCTCCGACTCCGTCGGCTCGACCATGAGGGTGCCCGCGACCGGGAACGACATCGTCGGCGCATGGAATCCGTAGTCGATCAAGCGCTTGGCGACGTCGTCGACGGTGATCCCGGTCGCTTCCTTGAGCGGCCGGAGATCGAGGATGCACTCGTGCGCGACGCGCGCGTTCTCACCCGTGTAGAGCACGGGGAAATGCGAGCCGAGGCGTTCGGCGATGTAGTTCGCGGAGAGGACCGCGGCCGCCGTTGCGCGACGCAGTCCATCGGCGCCCATCATGCGCACGTACGCCCACGAGATGGGCAGGATCCCCGCGGAACCGTAGGGCGCGGCCGAGATGACGCCGCCGTCGAAGGTGAAACCGCCGAAGTGCTCCGCGCGCTGCGCGAGCGGGTGCGACGGCAGGAACGGCGCGAGGTGGGCTTTCGCGGCCACCGGACCGATACCGGGGCCGCCACCACCGTGCGGGATGGCGAACGTCTTGTGGAGGTTCAGGTGCGAGACGTCGCCGCCGAGGTCGCCGAAACGTGCGTAGCCGAGCAGAGCGTTCAGGTTGGCGCCGTCGACGTAGACCTGCCCTCCCGCGTCGTGGACGGCGCTCGTGATCTCGACGACCTGCTCCTCGTAGACGCCGTGCGTCGAGGGGTACGTGATCATGAGGGCCGACAGATCATCGGCATGCACCGCGATCTTGGCGCGCAGGTCGTCGAGGTCGACGTTGCCGAGCTCGTCGGTCGCCACGACGACGACCTTCATGCCCGCCAGGACAGCGGATGCCGCGTTCGTGCCATGCGCCGATGACGGGATCAGGCACACGGTGCGGTGCTCGTCTCCGTTCGCGTGGTGGTACCCCCGGATCGCGAGAAGCCCCGCCAGCTCCCCCTGCGAACCCGCGTTCGGCTGCAGCGAGACGGCGTCGTACCCGGTCACCTCGGCGAGCCACCCCTCGAGCTGTTCGATGAGCTCGAGGTACCCCTGCACGTCGGCCGCCGGCGCGAACGGGTGGATGCCGGCGAACTCCGGCCACGTGATGGCGGCCATCTCGGTGGCGGCGTTGAGCTTCATGGTGCACGAACCCAGAGGGATCATGCCGCGGTCGAGCGCGTAGTCACGATCGGAGAGGCTCTTCAGGTACCGCATCATGGCGGTCTCGCTCCGATGCGCGTGGAACACCGGGTGCGTGAGGAACTCATCCTGCCGACGCAGCTCCGCAGGCAGGGCGTCAGCACCGTCGGAGAACCCGAACACGCGTTCCTTGGCACCGCCGAAGACCATCGACACCTGGTGCAGCTCCGCCACCGTGGTGGTCTCATCGACCGAGATGCCGATCGTGTCGGCGTCGGCCACTCTGAGCAGGATGCCGTAGCCGTCGCGGGCCTGCGCGGCGTGCTCGTCCGCCCGACCGGGAACCCGCACCGTGAGCGTGTCGAAGAAGGAGTCGTGCACCACCTCGGCTCCGGCCTCGGTCAGCCAGTCGCGCAGGAGGGCTGCCTTGCTCGCCGCTGCCGAAGCGATCGCCCGCAGCCCGTCGGGACCGTGATACACGGCGTACATCGACGCCATCACGGCGAGCAGCACCTGCGCGGTGCAGATGTTCGACGTCGCCTTCTCCCGCCGGATGTGCTGCTCGCGCGTCTGCAGCGACAGCCGATAGGCCGGCTTGCCGTCGGCATCGACCGAGACCCCCACCAGGCGCCCGGGGAGCTGACGCTCGAGCCCGGAACGCACCGCCATGTAGCCCGCGTGCGGACCGCCGAAGCCCATCGGCACGCCGAAGCGCTGGGTCGTCCCCACGGCGACGTCGGCGCCGAGGGACCCCGGTGAGGCGATCAGTGTGAGAGCGAGCAGGTCGGCCGCCGCGATCGCGAGCCCGCCGGCCAGGTGCACGGCGTCGAACACCGCCGACGGATCCCAGACCCGACCGGATGCACCGGGATACTGCACGAAGACGCCGAACAGGCTCTCCGGCAGCTCTTCGCCCGCGGCGAAGTCGACCGTGACGAGCTCGATCCCGAGTGCGTGTGCGCGCGTCGCCAGCATCGCCGCGGTCTGCGGGAGGGCATCGGCGTCGACCGCGAACACGTTCGAGGCGGACTTCGAGGCGCGTCGAGCCAGCAGCATGGCCTCGACCACCGCCGTCGACTCGTCGAGCATCGACGCATTCGCCGTGGTCAGCCCCGCGAGCTCGGCGACCATCGTCTGGAAGTTGATGAGCGCCTCCAGACGCCCCTGCGAGATCTCCGGCTGGTACGGGGTGTACGCGGTGTACCAGGACGGGTTCTCCAGCACGTTGCGCTGGATCACCTGCGGCGTGATGGTTCCGTAGTAGCCGATGCCGATCATCGGGCGGTTCACGGTGTTGCGCGAGGCGAGGCTGCGCAGCTCGGCGAGGGCCTCGGTCTCACTCGCCGCCACCGGGATCAGCGATGCGGCATCTGACGGGCCCGTGTAGATCGACGCGGGCACGGCCTGGCGCATGAGCTGCTCGACCGGGGTCAGCGTCTCATCCGCTTCCGAGGTGTCGATGCCGAGCGCGTCGAGCATCGTGCGCTGCGCGGCATCCGTGGGTCCGATGTGACGATCGGCGAAAGCTACCACTGGGAGATCAGCCCTCCGTGAGAGCGACGTAGGCGTCGCGGTCGAGCAGTCCGTCGAGTGCGCCGTCGGCGACCTCGACCTTGAGGAGCCAGCCACCCTCGAACGGGGCGGAGTTCACGAGAGACGGGTCGTCCACGGCCGCGTCGTTGATCTCGACGACCGTGCCGGACACCGGGGCGTACAGCTCGCCCACCGACTTGGTCGACTCGATCTCGCCGACCACCGATCCGGCGGTGACCTCGGTGCCGACGGCGGGCAGTTCGACGAACACGACGTCGCCCAGCTTCTCGGCGGCGTAGTCGGTGATGCCGATGGTCACGGTGCCGCCGTCCGCGGCGATCCACTCGTGCTCATCGGTGTAGTGGAGTGCATTGAGGTCGGTCATTTGGTCCTCCGGTAGAAAGGCAGGGCGGTCACGGTCGCGGGGATGCTGGTCCCCCGCACATCAAGGAATACTGCGGTTCCCTCCGCAGCGGAAGAAGGATGCACATAGGCCATCGCGATCGGGTGGCCGAGCGTCGGACTGAGCGCACCGCTGGTGATCTCTCCGAGCGCTGCGCCGTCGGCATCGACCACGGCGTAGCCCGCGCGCCCTGCACGCTTGCCCTCCGCGACGAGTCCCACGAGCACCGGCGCGTCCGGTGCGGGCTCGATCGCCTCCTTGCCGACGAACCGCTCCTTCGCGGTCACCACGACGCGTCCGAGTCCGGCCTGGGCGGGTACGGTCTCGAGGGTGAGCTCGTGTCCGTACAGCGGCATTCCGGCCTCGAGGCGCAGAGTGTCGCGGGCGGCGAGGCCCGCCGGGACCAGCCCACGCGGCTCTCCCGCGGCGAGGAGCGCGTCCCACAGTGCTCCCGCGAGCGCGGCGGGGACGAGGAGCTCGAAACCGTCCTCCCCCGTGTAGCCCGTGCGCGCGAGCAGAAGCGGCTCCCCCGAGAACCGCGCGGACGCCCAGGCGTAGTACTTCTGCTCCGACCACGGCGTGCTCACGTCGGTGATCTCATCCGTCGCTGCGAGCACCGCCTCGGCCTGCGGACCTTGCACGGCGATGAGGGCGTACGCGTCGGAGACATCCTCGACCGCGACGTCGACGCCTTCGGCACGGGCGGTGAGCGCCGTCGACATGGCCTCCCTGTTGCCGGCGTTGGAGATGATGAGGAAGTCGTCGTCGGCGAGGCGGTAGACGATCACGTCGTCGATGATCCCGCCGGACTCGGCGAGCAGGAGCGAGTATTTCGCCTTGCCGACGGACAGCGCCGACAGGCGCCCCGCGAGCGCGTAGTCCAGGAATTCACCGGCCGCACCGCCTCGGACGGTGAACTCGGCCATGTGCGAGATGTCGAAGATTCCGGCGCTTCCCCGCACGGCATGATGTTCGGCGAGGTCGGAGGTGTAGCGGACGGGCATCTGCCAGCCGCCGAAGTCGGTGAACGAGGCGCCGAGCGACTCGTGGCGTTCTCGGAGCGGGGTGTAGCGAGGATCGGACATGGAGTTCTCCCGGGTGCGTACGGGCGGCATGACGGCATCGCCATACCTCGGAACTCCCCCTCTGTCATGGGCCTGAGAGCTTCGCCCGTGCACAGATGCGGGGCTTTCACCGTCGGCGGATCCGTCGCTTCGCTCCGGATCGCTTTTCAGAGTGGCCGGAACCGCGCGGTACGCATACCTGAGAGATTGGCGGGGAGGCTTGCTCCTTCGGTGCCCGGCTGCGTTCGCCGGGGCTCTCCCGCGGGGGTCATTCGGCCTGTCTTCAGTTGTGCGCCTCAGTCTAGCCGGTCGCTCCCACGGATCCGCGTCCACTCGACACACTCATCAGCGACGCGGCGAAGCCCGCCCCGGGCTCAGACGTCGAGGGCGAGCTCGGCTCGGACCTCGTCGCGGAGGCGTCCGAGGTTCTCCGGCTCCGGCGCGGCGCCGAGAAGCGTCTTGGTGTACTCGTGCTGCGGATTGAGGATGACGTCGTCAGCCCGACCCCGCTCGACGACATCGCCCTTGTAGAGCACCATGATCTCGTCGGAGAAGTGCCGAGCCGTGGCCAGGTCATGCGTGATGTAGAGCACGCCGAGGTTCTCCTCACGCTGCAGATCGGCCAGGAGGTTCAGCACGCCGAGGCGGATGGACACGTCGAGCATGGACACCGGCTCGTCGGCCACGATGAACCGGGCGCCGGGAGCGAGCGCACGCGCGATCGCGACGCGCTGCCGCTGCCCGCCCGACAGCTCGTGCGGTCGACGTTCCGCGAAGCTCTCGCCGGGGGTCAGCCGCACACGCTCGAGCAGTTCGACGGCGCGTTCCCTCACCTGCGCTCGGGAGAGCTCCGGGTGGTGGAGGCGGATCGGGCGCTCCAGATGATGCACGATGGTGTGGAACGGGTTCAAGGACGCGAACGGGTCCTGGAACACCATCTGCACGTCCGACCGGTACCGCTCGAGTGCATGACCCCGCGTCCCCGACGGCTTCCCGTCGAGCAGGATCTCCCCGCTCGTCGGCGTCTCCAGCTTCATCAGCATGCGTGCGATCGTGGACTTCCCCGACCCGGATTCGCCCACCAGCGCGACGGTCTTCCCCGCCTCGATCGTGAACGACACATCCTTCACCGCGTGCAGGACGCTCGTGCGGAACCCGGAGCGCAGGTGGAAGTCCTTGACCAGATTCCGCGCCTCCAGGGTCGCAGTCGGCATGGCAACGCTCATCGGACGCCCTCCTGGCTCACACCGGTGCGAACGAAGTCGCCCCGCTCACCCGTCAGCGACGGGAAACTCGACAACAGCCGCTTCGTGTACTCGTGCTGCGGGGTGCGGTAGATCTCCTCCGCCGTCCCCTCCTCGACGATCCGTCCCTGCAGCATGACCGCGATCCGGTCGCTGATCTCGATGAGCATGGGCAGGTCGTGGGTGATGAAGATCACCGCGAAGCCGAGCTTCTCGCGCAACCGCATGATCTCGCGGATGATGCCGCGCTGGACGACGACATCGAGTGCGGTGGTCGGCTCGTCCATGATCATGACCTGCGGATCGAGCGCCAGGGCCATCGCGATCATCATGCGCTGACGCATACCGCCGGACAGCTCGTGCGGGAAGCTCGTGAGCCGGATCGGGTCGACTCCCACGAGCGAGAGCAGCTCCTCGGCCCGCGCCGTCTTCGCCTTCCTGCTCATCCCCGGGCGATGGGTGTCGAAGATGTCGAAGATCTGCGCCTTGACGCTGATGACCGGGTTGAGGGAGTTCATCGCCCCCTGGAACACCATCGAGATCTTGTCCCAGCGGAAGGCACGGAGCCCTTCGCCGTCGAGGCCGACGATGTCGATGTCGTGCCCGTCGCGGTCATGGAAGACGATCTCGCCCTCGGTCATCAGCGCCGGGGCCTTGAGCAGGCGGTTCATCCCGTACGCGAGCGTCGTCTTGCCGCAGCCCGACTCCCCCGCGAGCCCGAGGATCTCGCCGCGGTGCAGCGTCAACGACACGTTCCGCACGGCTTTCACCGGCGGGTCGACCTCGTACTCGATCGACACGTTCCTGGCTGTCAGCACCGCCTCGCTCATGCGGTGACCCCCTTGGTCTTGGCGGCCTTGCGCACGCGACGGGCCGCATCGGGCGCATTGCGCAGCTTCGGGTTGATGACCTCGTCGATCGCGAAGTTGATGAGTGCGAGGCCGGCGCCGAGGATCGCGATCATGATGCCCGGTGGGACGAACCACCACCACGCACCGCGTCCGAGGGCCTGTCCCGACTGCGCATCGTTGAGGATCGAACCCCAGGTGATCGACGAGTTCGGGCCGAGACCCAGATACGACAGTCCCGCTTCCCCGAGGATCGCGAAGATGATCGCGAACAGGAACTGCGCCGTCAACAGCGGCAGCAGGTTGGGCATGATCTCCACGAGGATCACGCGCAGGGACTTCTCGCCGGCGACCTTCGAGGCGTACACGTAGTCGCGGGTGCGCAGCGAACGGGTCTGCAGGCGCAGCACGTACGCAGCGCCGGCCCAGGAAGTGATCCCGAGCACGAACGCGACGAGCTGCCAGCTGCGCTGCGGGACGAAGGAGGCGATGACCATCACGAGCGGGAGACCGGGGATCACGATCATCACGTTCGTGAGCAGCGCCAGGATGTCTTCGCGCCAGCCGCCCAGGTATCCCGCGAGAACACCGAACAGGAGCGACAGCACGATGGCGATGCCGCCGGCCGTGACGCCGATCAGGAGCGAGCCCTGCGCGCCGATCGCGAGCTGGGCGAGCACGTCGTTGCCGAGCTTGGTCGTGCCGAGCCAGTGCTCCGCCGAGGGAGCGGCGAGTGCGGGGTTGTCGGTGCTGCGCGGGTTCTGCGTGAAGAACGGCGCGACGATCGCGAAGAGCACGATGGCGAGAACCAGGATCGACCCGACGATGAACTTCGGCGAGGTGCTCGGAAGGATGCGGCGACGCTTGCGGTCCAGCCGCTGCGTAGCCAGCGAGACGGTGCTCGCCGGGGCGGTGGTCGGAGGCTCCTGAGTCAGGAGCGGATTCTTCGTGTCAGACATTCTGGCGCGCCCTCGGGTCGATGAAGCCATAGACGAGGTCCATGAAGAAGTTGGCGACGAGCACCGTGATGGTGATCACGAGGAACAGCCCCTGCATGAGTGCGTAGTCGTTGTTGGTGACCGCCTGGAACATCAGCTTGCCAACGCCGGGATAGGTGAACACCTGCTCCATGACGATGGAACCGGCGACCACGAAGCCGAGCGTGATCGAGAAGCCGGCGATCGAGGGGATCGCGGCGTTGCGGGCGGCGTACGTGGTCATGATGCGTCGCGGACGCAGGCCCTTGGCCTCGGCCGTGAGCACGTAGTCCTCGGCCAGCGTGGAGACCATCATGTTGCGCATCCCGAACATCCAGCCGCCGACCGAGCTGATCACGATCGTGATCGCGGGGAGGAGCGAGTGCGAGACGGCATCGGAGAAGAACGCCCAGGTCGGCTCGGGGCCGTCCGGGAAGTCGAACACGTCGTAGCCCCCGAAGATGGGGAACCACCCCAGGCCGACCGCGAACACGGCCACGAGGATCAGAGCCATCCAGAAGTACGGGATCGACTGCAGGACGGTGGTGGCGGGGATCAGGTGATCGACCCAGGTGCCGCGTTTCCATCCGGCCCAGGCGCCGAGGACGACGCCGAGGACGAAGGAGATGACTGTCGCGGTGCCCACGAGGACGAGCGTCCACGGCAGCGCCCCGGCGATGAGCTCCGACACCGGGGTGGGGAACTTCGTGACGGACACCCCCAGGTCGCCCTGGAACATCCGGCCCCAGTACGCCAAGTACTGGTCCCAGAGGGAGGAGTCGTCTCCCCCGAGCAGGAGCTTGATGTTGCGGATCGTGGTCTCGGAGACGTCGCCGCCGGCCCGCTGCATCTTGGCGATCATGATATCCGCCGGGTTCCCCGGCATGAGCCGGGGAAGAAGGAAGTTGATGGAGATCGCGGCCCAGAGCGTGAACGCGTAGAACCCGATTCTTCGTGCATAGAACTTCATGTCACTGTTTCCTGACTTCCCTCTTCCCCGGCTCCTCTCGCTACTTGACCGGCTGCAACTGCGTCAGGACGTAACCCGCAGCGATCGCGCCCCAGGACGGCGGGAAGGCGTACAGGTCCTCCTCGGTCGGCCAGCCCGTGTAGTCCTTCGTGTTGTAGAAGGTCTGCGTGGCGTTGATGACGAGCGGGATGTACGGCAGGTCGCGCGCGATCTCGGTCTGGATCGTCGCGTAGAGCTCCTTCTTCGTCGCCTCGTCGTTCGTGCTGATGGCCGACTGGATGGCCGCGTCGACCGTCGGGTTGCTGTAGCGGCTGAAGTTCCAGCGGCCTGCCGGCACCTCGGTGCCCACCGGGCTGGTCGACTCGACGGCCGTTCCGCCGAACCAGTCACGGTAGATCTGGAACGGGTCCGCGACGGATGTGCCGATCACGCCGCCGACGATCAGCTGGAACTCGCCGCCCTGACGCGAGTCGGAGAACTCCTGCCACTGCACGGTCGACGCCGTGATCTTGATGCCGGCGGCCTCCGCCTGCTCGGCGATCAGCTTCGCTGCGTCGTTGTAGTCGGTCCAGCCGTCGACCGAGGTGAGCGTGATCTCGAGCGGGACGCCGTCCTTCTCATAGATGCCGCTGGAGCCCTTCGTGTAGCCAGCGGCTTCGAGGATCGCTCCCGCCTCGGCGGCGTCGGCCTCCTGGGGGCTGACCTCATTCGCGGGGTCGGCGAGCCACTTCTCATCGCGAGGGAGCAGCGTGAAGGCGGGCGAGATGTCACCGGTGAGTCCGACGAACGCCTTGTCCTTGATCGTCGCGCGGTCGATCGCGACGTTGAGCGCCTGACGGACGGCGACGTCGGTCTGCGGTCCGGTGCAGCCGAGCTCGGCGTTGGAGCAGGTGTACAGCACCGTCGGGTCCTGCGGGGTGTTGATCCACTCGATCTTGCCGTTGCCGGTCACGTCGTCCGGGTTCGGGATGAACATGCCGGTCCAGTCGAGCTTGCCGGCGGCGAGCAGGTCCTGAGCGGTCTGGTTGTTGTCGACCGCGATGTACTGCACCTTCTTGACGCCGAGCTCATCCGCGTCGCGGTAGTTCTCGTTCGCGACGAGGGTGTACGACTCGCTCGTGGTCTTGTCGACGACGTAGGGGCCGGAGCCGACGGGCTCCTCGTTCGTGAAGTCGGCGAAGTCCTTCACGTCCTTCCAGATGTGCTCGGGGAGGATGTAGCTCGAGCCCATGCGCTGGAACTCGGTGGTGTACTGCGCCGAGGCGTAGGTGAGCACCACGGTCGTGTCGTCGGTGGCCTCCGCCGAGACCAGGCCGTTGCCCTCGGGGTTGTTGGCCTCGTAGTTGAAGGAGAAGGCGACGTCCTTCGCGGTGAGAGGCTCGCCGTCGCTCCACTTGAGGTCGGGCTTGATGGTGACCGTGATCACCGTGCCGTCTTCGTTGTACTCGAACGAGTCGCCGATGAGGCCGACCGGCTCGGAGTCCGCCGTCTTGTTGTAGAAGAACAGCGGTTCGTAGATCGGCCCGAGCGCGCCGTGGAGCACGGTCGGGGCGAACGGGTTGTAGTTCGCGGCGATCGGCGTCTGGCTGCCGGCCCAGACACGCAGGGCCCGATCGCCGTCGGCGTCGCCGCTGTCGCTTCCGCCACCACAGGCGGTGAGGCCCAGGGCGAGGACGGATGCTCCGGCAATCGCGGTGAGCGCAATCTTGCGCCTTCCGTTTCGGATCATTTCTCTTGTTTCCTCTCGGTGCTGCACTGCAGGAGGGATCGCTCCGGATGGAGCAGAACCCCGGACGCGGGGTTCGTGGGCCTCGGGATGCGACCACGGCCACTCCCGAAGGGGTTTGTTAGGACAGTAACCTAACAAACCCCTTCACGGGGAGACAAGCCCTCATGTGCCCGAGAGATAACGTTTCGGACTCGACGCCGAGATGTGTCACACGGGCGCCCTAAGAGTCTGGATGACACTAAGATCGATCTCGGAGGTTAAGGTGTCTATGACTCGAAGCAGCGACATCAGGGTCGCCGTATCGACGGTCATCCTCACGCTGCGGCGCACGGATGACGGCGGCGCGGTGCTCGCACTCCCCCTTGTGCTGCGCACCCGCGAGCCCTTCGCTGAGCAGTGGGCGCTCCCCGGGGGATGGCTGACGCCTGCCGAATCGCCCGTCGACGCGGCCGCACGCACGCTCGCGGAGACGACAGGACTCGCCCCCAGCTACCTCGAGCAGCTCTACGCCTTCGGCGCCGTCGACCGCTCCCCCACCAGGGTCGTCTCGATCGTGTACTGGGCACTTCTCCGCCAGGACGACGTGACGGCGCAGATCGCCGCACACCGCGCGACGGGAAGAGCGCCGGAGAACGTGCAGTGGTTCGACGTCGACCAGCTGCCGCACCTCGCGTTCGATCACTCGAAGATCGTCGACTACGCCCTGTGGCGGCTGCGCAACAAGGTCGGCTACAGCCGCGTCGCGCAAGGGTTCCTTCCTGCGGAGTTCACGCTCGCCGAACTCCGAGAGGCTTACGAGGCCATCCTCGGAAGGAGCCTCGACCCTGCGAACTTCCGACGCCAGGTCGAGGCGGCGGGCAACCTGCTCCCCACCGAGCGATTTCGCACCGGGAGCCACCGTCCTGCACGTCTGTACCGCGACAACACCGATGTCGAGCTGGCCGATCGCGGCCCCCTCGGCCCCGAAGAAACGAGCACCCGATGAGCATCACCTTCGTACCCGCTCCCGCCGTTCCCGCGCTGGACCCTTCCGTGGATCACGCGATCCAGGCGATCGTCTCCGGCGCCTCGACCGATGCCACCTGTGCGACCGACCTCGCCGCCGGGCCGTGGGACTTCGACAGCCGCCCCGGCTACGGCCCCGGCTCGTCGATGGGCGACGTCATCCCCACCGGCGCCCCGCGCCAGGGCGACCTCCCCGTCGAGTACCGCGAGGCGTCGGAAGAGGACCTCGACCGTCGCATCCGCGCGGCGAAGGCCACACTCGGGGACCGGGTCGTGATCCTCGGACACTTCTACCAGCGCGAGGAGGTCGTGCAGCACGCGGACTACGTCGGAGACTCCTTCCAGCTCGCCACCGCGGCCAAGGGCAGAGCGGACGCCGAGGCCATCGTCTTCTGCGGAGTGCACTTCATGGCCGAGACGGCCGACCTGCTGTCGAAGCCGGAGCAGGCCGTGATCCTTCCGAACCTCGCCGCCGGGTGCTCGATGGCCGACATGGCCGACATCGACCAGGTCGAGGACTGCTGGGAACAGCTCGAGGATGTCTTCGGCGACCTCGACACACCGGACGAAGACGGGCGCGTCCCCGTGATCCCCGTGACCTACATGAACTCCTCGGCCGCGATCAAGGGCTTCGTCGGGCGACACGGAGGGATCGTGTGCACCTCGTCCAACGCGCAGACCGTGCTGGAGTGGGCGTTCGAGCGCGGACGGCGGGTGCTGTTCTTCCCCGACCAGCACCTGGGGCGCAACACCGCCAAGGCGATGGGCGTGCCGCTCGATCAGATGCCGATGTGGAACCCGCGGCGAGCGCTCGGCGGTTCCACGGCCGCCGATCTCGTCGATTCTCGTGTGATCCTGTGGCACGGCTTCTGCTCGGTGCACCGGCGCTTCACCGTCGGTCAGATCGATCAGGCCCGCGCCGAGCACCCCGGCGTGCGGGTGATCGTGCACCCGGAGTGCCCGATGGAGGTCGTCGACGCCGCCGACGAGTCCGGCTCCACCGAGTACATCCGGCGCGCGATCGATGAGGCTGCCGAACCGACGACGTTCGCGATCGGCACCGAGATCAACCTCGTGCGCCGGCTCGCAGCACAGTATCCGCAGCACGAGATCTTCTGCCTGGACCCCGTGGTGTGCCCCTGCTCGACGATGTATCGGATCCATCCCGGCTACCTCGCCTGGGTGCTCGAGGAGCTGGTCGCCGGCCGCACCCCGAACCGGATCACGGTCACCGGCGACGTCGCCGACCCGGCGCGGGTCGCTCTGGAGCGGATGCTCGCGGCGAAGCCGCCGGTGTCCGCCGCGGTGCGATGAAGGTCGTCGTCGTCGGCTCCGGCATCGCCGGACTCACCGCCGCGCTCCACGCCCACGAGCGCGGACATGCCGTGACCGTCGTCACCAAGGGTCGGCTCGGAGACGGATGCACGGGTCTCGCTCAGGGTGGCGTCGCCGGGATCTACGGCCCCGACGATTCGATGCAGCAGCACGCCGACGACACGATCGAGGCCGGCGCGGGTCTCTCCGACCCCGAGGCCGTGCGCGTCCTGGTCGAAGACGGGGCGTCCAGGATCGCCGAGCTGATCGCCCGCGGCGTCGCATTCGACCGGACGCCGTCCGGCAGGCTGCAGCTCGGGCGGGAGGCCGCGCACAGCCACCCACGTATCGTTCACGCCGGAGGGGACGCCACAGGGGCGGCGATCACAGCGGCCCTCGTCGCAGCGGTCCGGGACACGTCCATCACCGTCGTCGAACACGCCCTGTTGACGGATCTCATCCTGGCGGGCGGCGCCGCGCGTGGCGTGCGCCTGCTGATCGGCACCGCGCACGCCGCACTCCCCGCCGACGCCGTGATCCTCGCCACCGGTGGCGCCGGCCACCTCTACGCACACACGACGAACCCGGCCGGCACCACCGGAGACGGCATCGCCGCTGCCCTCCGCGCCGGCGCGGCGGTCGCAGATCTGGAGTTCGTCCAGTTCCACCCGACGATCCTGGCGACGGGTCCGGCGTTCCTGATCTCGGAGGCGGTGCGCGGCGAAGGCGCGACGCTCCTCGACGACGCCGGTCGTCGATTCGCCTTCGACAGCCACCCCGACGGCGAACTCGCACCGCGCGACGTCGTGTCCCGCGCGATAGCGAGGCAGGCGGCGTCCCAGGACGCACCGGTGCGACTCGACGCCACGATGCTGGGGGCAGAACGACTCGCCGCCCGGTTCCCGACCATCGACCGGGTGACGCGGGAGCGGGGATTCGACTGGTCGCGCGATCCGATCCCCGTGACGCCCGCCGCGCACTATCTGATGGGAGGCGTCGTCACCGACCTCGACGGCCGCACGACGATCCCCGGACTCTTCGCGGTCGGCGAGGTGGCACGCACCGGGGTGCACGGCGCGAACCGACTCGCCTCGAACTCGCTGTTGGAAGGTGCTGTCTTCGGCGCGCGCGCCGCGTCCGCCCTGGACCTGCCCTGGCGGGCGATCGCCCTCGAGACGCCCCCTCCGGCCGGTCGCGCACCGGAGGACGTCGACACCGCGCCGACCGCGTTCACCCGCACCGCCCTGCAGGAGCTGATGTGGGCCGAGGTCGGGCTGCTGCGCACCGGCGACGGACTCGCACGAGCGCTTCGCATCCTGCAGGGGTGGGCGGCCTCCGGTCCCGCTCCGACGACGCCCGCCGAGCACGAGGACGCGAACCTGCTGCTCCTCGCGCGAGCGACCGCCTCGGCCGCACTGGCCCGCACCGCCTCGGTGGGAGCGCACCATCGCGTCGACGCCGTCGCCCGCGAGGATCTCCCATCCACCGGCACCCTCCCCCCGATCCTGGAGACCGTCTGATGCTTACTCGCGCCACCCTGAACCGCGCCGTCGAAGCAGCCCTGGAAGAAGACGCACCCTGGGGCGACCTCACCAGCACCACCCTGCTCCCTGTCGAGGCGACGGCCACCGCCGACCTCGTCGCCCGAGAAGCGGGCGTCTTCAGCGGCGGCCACGTCTTCGCGGCCGCGTTCACCCTGACCGACCCGCAACTCACCGTGGACGTGCATGTCGGAGACGGCGACGAATTCGCACCCGGCGACGTCCTCGCCTCCGTCACCGGCTCCGCACGCAGCATCCTCACGGCCGAGCGCGTCGCCCTGAACTTCACCCAGCGGATGAGCGGCATCGCGACGCTCACCGCGGCCTATGTCGCCGCGGTCGAGGGCACCGGCGCCCGCATCGCCGACACCCGCAAGACGACGCCAGGGCTGCGGGCGTTCGAGCGGCACGCGGTCGAGTCCGGCGGCGGACGCAACCACCGTCACTCGCTCTCGGACGCCGTGATGGCGAAGGACAACCACCTGGCCGTCCTCACGCGCTCGGGCCTCGACCTCGCGACGGCCTTGCGCGATGCGCTGTCGCGACTGCCGCACACCACGCACGTCGTCGTCGAGGTCGACCGGATCGACCAGATCCCGGCGGTGCTCGAGGGCGGGGCGCACACCGTCCTGCTCGACAACTTCTCCCTCGCCGAGCTGCGTGAAGGGGTCGCGCTGATCGACGCTCGTGCCACGGTGGAGGCGTCGGGCGGGGTGACCCTCGACACCGTCGGCGAGATCGCCCGTACCGGCGTCGACGTCATCTCGGTCGGTGCACTCACCCACTCCGCACGCGCCCTCGATCTGGGCCTCGACCTCCGGATCGACTGAGCACCGTGCTCTACCTGGACCATGCCGCGACATCCCCGGTGCGCCCGGAGGTGCTCGAGGCGATGCGGCCCTACCTCACCGGGGTGTTCGGGAACCCGTCGAGCCACCACACGGCGGGAGAAGCCGCAGCGAGCGCGCTCGACGACGCCCGCGCACGGGTCGCTCGCGTGCTGGGGATGCGGTCAGGGGACATCGTGTTCACGGCGGGCGGCACCGAGGCGAACAACCTCGCCGTCAAGGGCATCGTGCTCGCCGCACTGGAGCGCGGCCGACGGCACCTCGTGATCTCGCCCATCGAGCACGAGTCGATCCTCGAGTCCGCCGCGTACCTGCGACGGTTCCACTCCGTCGAGGTGACGACCCTCCCCGTTGATCCACGCGGCCGGATCGCACCGGAGGAACTCGCCGCGGCCGTCCGTGACGACACGGCGCTGATCTCGATCGGTCATGCGAACAACGAGATCGGGACGGTGCAGGACACGGCAGCGCTGGCGTCCGTCACCCGTGCGGCGCGGGTGCCGCTGCATCTGGATGCCGTGCAGTCCGCCGGCTGGCTGGCGTTGAACGCCCTCAGCGCGGACGCCGTGTCGATCGCCGGGCACAAGCTCGGCGCGCCCAAGGGCATCGGAGCGTTGGCGGTGCGTGGGCGTGTACCCGTCGAGCCCATGCTGCACGGCGGAGGTCAGGAACGGGGGCGACGCTCCGGCACCGAGAACGTCGCGGGGGCCGTGGCGCTCGCGACCGCCCTGGAGCTGGCAGACCAGGAACGCGAGACGGTGTCGTCGCGCGTCGGCTCGACCACCGCGCGGTTCATCGCGCTGGTGCTCGATCGCATCCCCGAGGCCACGCTGACCGGAGATCGCGATCACCGCCTCCCGGGGACGGCGAGTTTCACCTTCGCCGGCACGAGCGGCGAGTCGATCCTGCTCGAACTCGAGCGCCGCGGAGTCATCTCGTCGAGCGGCTCAGCCTGCGCCGCCGGCAGCGACGACCCCTCGCACGTGCTCCTCGCCTGCGGCGTGCCCGCCGAAGTCGCCCAGACCGCCGTGCGGTTCACCTTCGGACGCGACGCACTGCCCACCGATGCCCCGGAGCGTCTCGCTGCCCTCGTCGCGGACTCCGTGCGCGCGGCTCGAGGATGACGCACGGCCATAGACTCGGCTGGTGACTGCCGCCGCCCCGATCGTGACGCTGATCGTCCCCGGCCGAGATATCGCCGCCTTCGCCCCGGCCGCTGTCGACTCCCTGCGCGCGCAGACCGAGCAGCGCTGGCGTGCGATCCTCATCGACGACGGCTCGACCGACGACACGGGAGCCGTCTTCGCGGAGGCGGCCGCTGCCGACGGGCGGTTCCAGACGATCCACCACGAGGCCTCGCGTGGCCTCGGCGCCGCTCGCAACGCGGGCCTGGAGCACGTCGACACCCCGTACCTCGGGTTCCTCGACGGCGACGATGTGCTGCTCCCCGATGCGCTCGCGCGGATGACGGGCACCCTCGAACGGACGGGAAGCGACTTCGTCGCCGCCGCCTATGTGCGCTCACGGCCTCGTGGCGATGCCTACGTCGCCGGACGCGTGCAGCCGTGGGTGGCTGCCGCGACCTCGCCGGAGCGTCTGGGCACCACGCTCGCCGCACATCCGCACGCGGTGTCGAACATCGTCGCCTGGTCGAAGGTGAGTCGAACCGGCTTCTGGCAGGATCTCCGCTTCCCCGAAGGTGTCGCGTACGAAGATCAGGTGGTCGCGCAGTCGATGTACACGCGGGCGCACGCCTTCGACGTGATCCCGGATGTCGTCGTCCACTGGCGGCTCCGCGCCGACGGGACCTCGATCACGCAGAGCAGGGCACGGCTGACGGTGCTGCGCGATTACCTCGCGGCGCTCCGAGGAGGCATCAGCGTGCTGCGGGAAGCCGGGGCCCGCGACGCGGTCATCGCCCGCCTCGAACTGATCCTGGCGATGGACGTCGCCCCGCTGCGCGAGATCGCGGACACGCACCCCGACCCCTCGTACGCCGCGGAGGTCGACGCCTTCGTCCGCGAGCTCCATGCCCTCCCCGAATTCGCCGACGCCTCACCCGACCCCGACATCGCCGCCGCGCTGGCGTGGTGACCCCTCCCGCCCCGACCGACCTGGACATTCCATGAACGACTACCTCGCCTCTCTCTTCTCGCTCGAAGGACGCACCGCCGTCGTGACCGGCGGCAGCTCCGGCATCGGCAAGGGGATCGCCACCGCGCTCGCCCGCGCCGGGGCCGCGACGGTCGTGGTGGCCCGCGGCGAGGCCCGCATCGAGGAGACCGTCGAGGAACTCCGTGCGCACGGCTGCCGTGTCGCAGGGGTCGTCGGCGACCTCGGCAGCAGAGCGGGGATCCATGCCCTCGCCGAAGCCGCCGCCGTGCCGTTCGGCGAGCCGGACATCCTGATGAACTCGGCCGGCATCAACATCCGACCGCCTTTCGCCGAGATCACCGAAGACGACTGGGACGCGACGATGACGGTCAACGCCCTCGCACCTTTCCTGCTCGGGCAGCGCTACGCGCCGGGGATGGCCGAGCGCGGGTACGGCCGGCTGATCCATATCAGTTCACAGCAGGCGCACCGCGCGTTCGTCGGCAGCGGCGTGTACGGCGCCTCCAAGGGCGCGGTGGAATCGCTCATGCGTTCCGAAGCCGAGGCGTGGGGCGGGACGGGCGTGACGAGCAACACGCTGGTGCCCGGATTCGTGCTCACCCCGCTGAACGCCCGTCTCCAACAGGACCCGGAGAAGATCGCCGAGCTCGCTGCGCGAACCATGATCGGGCGCAACGGCCTGCCGGACGACTTCGCCGGCGCTGCCGTGTTCCTCGCCGGCGCAGGTTCGGCCTACGTCACGGGGAACTCGCTCTTCGTCGATGGCGGACTGTCGGTGCACTGACCACGCCGGACACCGCTCACGGCTCCGGCGGGTAGACCCGTTCGTCCGGGCGAGGCTCCGCGAGCAGCGGCACGGCGGCGGTGATCGCGGCGACGGCATCGGCCCCTGCGGAGTCGACAGGGGCTCTGTCCGCCCGACGGTCGGTGAATGCTGCACGGCCGTCGCCGACCAGCGCCTGCTCGACGGAGGCCTCGGTGTCGAGCACACGCGAGGCCGCGACCTGCTCGGCCGCGAGTTCCGCGTACAGCCCGCCGTGCGCCAGGAGTTCGGCGTGGGTCCCCGATTCGACGATGCGACCGGCCTCGAGCACGTGGATCACGTCTGCGCCCATGACGGTCGACAGCCGGTGTGCGATGGACAGCGTCGTGCGCCCCTTCGCCGCCTCGTCGAGGGCCTCCTGGACGACGCGCTCCGATACCGTGTCGAGCGCCGACGTCGCCTCGTCGAGCAGCAGCACCGGCGGGTCTTTGAGCAGAACTCTGGCGATCGCGATGCGCTGCTTCTCCCCTCCGGAGAGTCGGTAGCCACGCTCTCCGACCACCGTGTCGTATCCCTGCTCGAACCCGGCGATGATGTGGTGGATGTTGGCGGCCGTGCACGCCGCGATCAGCTCCTCCTCCGTCGCATCCGGCTTGGCGTAGCGGAGGTTGTCGCGGATGGTCGCGTGGAAGAGATACGTCTCCTGCGACACGATGCCGACGTGGTCGATGATCGACTCCTGTGTCAACGTGCGCACGTCCGCACCGGCGAACAGCACCGCGCCGCCCTTCGCTTCATAGAGTCGAGGAGCGAGGTAGAGGATGGTCGTCTTCCCCGCGCCGGAGGGGCCGACGAACGCGACGTGCGTGCCGGGTTCTGCGACGAACGAGACGCCGTCGAGCGTGGGTCGCGCGTCGGGCGACGCGTCAGGGTACCGGAAGACGACGTCGGCGAACTCGATGCGCCCGCGGGGACCCGGCGCCTCGTCGACGGAGATCGCGTCGGCCGCGTCTTCGATCTCGGGAACCAGGTCGAGGTACTCGAAGATGCGGGCGAAGAGTGCGGACGACGTCTGCAGATCGAGCGAGACGCGCATCAGCCCCATGAGCGGCATCAGCAGGCGCGCCTGCACGGTGGTGAACGCGACCACGGTTCCTGCCGTGATCGCCCCGCTCCCCCCGGCGATCAGATAGCCCGAGACCAGGTAGATCACTGCGGGGACACTGGCCATGAGCACCTGGACGACGGCGAAGAACCCCTGGCCGCTCATCGCTCGGCGCACCTGGAGCACCACCTGGTTGCGGTTCTCGGACTGGTAGCGCTCCGACTCGGTGCGCTGACGGTTGAATGCCTTGGACAGCAGCATCCCCGACACGCTCAGTGTCTCCTGCGTGATGGAGGTGAGCTCCGACAGCGACTCCTGCGTCTCACCGGCGATCCGCGCGCGCACCTGTCCGACCTTGCGCTGCACGAAGATCAGGAACGGCATCATGACGACCGCGATCAGGGTGAGGCGCCAGTCGATCAGGATCATGGCGACGAGCGACGCGACCACGGTCACGACGTTGCCCAGGATGCTGGTGACGGTGTTGGTCAGCACACCGGACACCCCGCCGACGTCGTTCTGCAGCCGCGACTGGATGACGCCGGTCTTGGTCCGCGTGAAGAACCCGAGCTCCATCGCCTGCAGGTGCTCGAACAGCTTCACGCGCAGGTCGCCCGTGACGCTGTTGCCGACCGTCGATGTCAGCCAGGTCTGCGCCACCCCGAGCGCCGCAGAGAGCAGGAACAGGGCGACCATCGCGGCGACGAGCCAGGCCAGCAGCTCGAGATGAGGCCCTCCGCCTGCGACGGGGAACAGCGCGTCGTCGAAGATGCGCTGCACGATCAGCGGCGGGATGACGGCGATCGCCGCCCCCAGGACCACCAGGATGCCCGTGAACAGGATGCGCCACCGGTACGGGCGGAACAGGGATATCACGCGTGCGCCCAGACCATTGATACGCGGCGCCTCGGCGTTCAGCTTCCGCTGCGCGTCTTCGTCGACCCCGCGGAAGCCACCGCCTCGTTGTCCACCGCCCATGCTCATGGCGCCAGCGTACTCAGCCTCGGAGACATCGAGGTCGTCCGCATCCGCCCTCAGCGGATTTCTGTGAATTCGGAATGAAATGTCACCGGCCGCCGTTACGCTGAAGGACTCTTGCGAACTCTCGCGATACTTCCGTTTCTTCTTCGCCCAGGAGGCCGCCCATGTCTGCCGTCGATACCGGCTCCCTCTCGACGACCCCCGCTCCGGCAGGAGGCGAGATCCCCCGCAAGGACATGCGCGTGATCTGGCTGCTGCTCGTCGCCGCCTTCGTCGCCATCCTCAACGAGACCACGATGGGGATCGCGATCCCGCATCTGAACGCCGACCTCGGCATCCCGCCGGAGCTCGGGCAGTGGCTGACCAGCGCGTTCATGCTCACCATGGCCGTCGTGATCCCGACCACCGGCTTCATCCTGCAGCGCTTCACGACGCGACAGGTGTTCATCGCCGCGATGATCGCGTTCTCGCTGGGGACGCTCGTCGCCCTCGTCGCGCCGGGCTTCGGTGTGCTGCTGGTCGGCCGCGTGATCCAGGCCGCCGGTACCGGCATCATGATGCCGCTGCTGATGACCACGATCATGAACGTCGTCCCGCCGCAGTCCCGCGGCCGCATGATGGGCCGCGTCGGACTCGTCATCTCGCTGGCACCTGCCCTCGGCCCGACCATCGCCGGCGCGGTGCTCGAGACGCTGAACTGGCGCGCGCTGTTCGCGATCATCCTCCCCATCGCGCTCATCTCCCTCTTCATGGGCGTGAAGTGGATGACGAACCTCGGCGAGACGCGCGTCGCCCCGCTCGACGTCCTCTCCATCCCTCTCGCGGCACTGGGCTTCGGCGGCATCGTGTTCGGCCTCAGCCAGTTCGGCGGCGAGGGAGGATCGGGCGAGACCGCCGGCATCATCGCCCTGGTCGTCGGCGCCATCTCGCTCGCGCTGTTCGTCTGGCGTCAGCTCGTCCTTCAGCGCGTCGACGACGCCCTGCTCGACCTGCGTGTGTTCCGCTCGATCAACTTCACGTTCGCGGTGGTCATCATGACCATCCTGGCGCTGTCGATGTTCGGCACGCTGACCCTGCTCCCGCAGTACCTGCAGAACGTCGCAGGACTCAACCCGCTGGAGTCGGGTCTGATCCTTCTCCCCGGCTCCGTGCTCATGGGTCTGCTCGGTCCGGTGATGGGGCGCCTGTACGACGCTCGCGGCACGCGCCCGCTGCTGATCCCCGGCACGATCCTTGTGTCTGCAGCGCTGTTCTTCTACTCCACGGTCGGCGAGCACACGGTCTGGTGGGTGCTGATCATCGTGCAGGCGGCCATGTCGGTCGGACTCGCGATGTCGTTCGCTCCCCTGTTCTCCGCATCGCTCGGTTCGCTGCAGCGCTCGCTGTACTCGCACGGTTCCGCCGTGTTGAACACGCTGCAGCAGGTCGGCGGCGCAGCCGGCGTCGCCCTGCTCACGGTCACCTACTCCGCGATCCTGCACGCGGGTGAAGACGAAGGGCTGTCGCAGGCCGTGGCGGGGGCGCCGGGGGCGCGCACGGCCTTCCTCATCGCGGCGATCATCTCGCTTGCCGCGGTGGCGCTGAGCCCGTTCGTCCGCAAGCCCGCCGACGACGCTGGCGAAGGCTTCCACGGCGGTCACTGACCGCGCAGAGTTCGCAGAAGACGGCGTCTGCCGCTACTCCGCCTTCGGGGCGGGGAAGTGGCAGACGCCGTTGCTGCAGTAGCCTGCGGCGTCGCCCTCGAGCAGGTTCAGGGCGTCAGGCAGCGGCTGCAGCCCGACGGGCGCGTCCTGCTGCACGGAGTCCTGCTGCGTCTTCTTCATCCCTCGATCGTACGCCTGCGCAGAGGCGGCGGCGCCGGACCGCCTGTCGGCGGATCGACAGCCGTTCTCCCCTACGGTTGATCCATGCTCAAACGAACCCTCGCCCGCGTGTTCTGGGCGTTCAGCAGATGGACGCTCGCGAGTGAGGCGGCACCGACGCGACCCACGGTGCTGGTCGGCGCCCCGCACACGTCGAACTGGGACTTCATCCTGATGCTCGCCATCGCCTGGCGGCTCGACATCGACGTGCACTGGCTCGGCAAGAAGAGCCTCTTCCATGGATGGCGAGGTCCGATCATGCGCAGGCTCGGGGGCATCCCTGTCGATCGCGCAGATCCCGCTCGTGTGGTGAAGGACGTCGTCGGACAGGTGCATGCCGGCACCGTCTTCGGGCTCGTCGTCACCCCGGACGGCACTCGCGGCGGCAACGAGTACTGGAAGTCGGGCTTCTACCGGATCGCTCGCGAGACGGGCATGCCGGTGACTCTGGGGTTCGTCGACCGCACGACGATGACGAGCGGCCTCGGTCCCACCCTCGACCTGACGGGTGACGTCGCGGCCGACATGGACCGCATCCGCGCCTTCTACGCCGACAAGGCCGGGGTGCGCCCCGAGCGCCGCACCGAGCCGCGCCTGCGCGAGGAGACCCCGTCGGAGAGGCCACCCGCAGGAGCCTGAGTCCGCGACGACCGAGATGCGCGCGGTCAGCCCGACTTCCCCGCATGCGATCGCGCGTAAGCGACGTCGTCTTCGGTGAGGGACTCGACCATCCCGACCACGGCGCCGGTGATGATCCGGATCTCCTCCCGCACGGCCTCGTCGAGGTGGGGTGAATCGCTGCGGAGCACGTCCTCGCGTGCGTCATCCGACAGCTCGGACCACCATTCCCTGAGCGGTGGAAGCGTCATCGGCTACCTCCTTTCGATCCATCGTCGCAAGACGCTGGACATCATCCGAGAAACGGCACGACACTGTGTCCATGGCTTCGGAAGGACCGCGCGACGAGCGCGACATGGACGACCGCATCGACGGTCGCGACGAGACGGCGAACGAACGGGCGGACCGCAACTGGGACGAACTCCTGCAGGAGTTGCGGGTCATGCAGACCGGAACGCAGATCCTCACCGGTTTCCTCCTGGCTGTGGCCTTTCAACCGCGGTTCACCGACATGGACGCTCTTCAGCGCGACATGTACGTCGTCCTCGTCGCCCTCGCCGCCGTGGCCACCATCCTCGCCCTCGCCCCCGTCGGTATGCACCGTGCGCTGTTCGGACACCGTCGCAAGCCCGATCTCGTGCGCATCGCGGCCCGGATCGTCAGGATCGACCTCGTGGTGATCGGAGCCTTGACCGTCGGCGTGACGACCCTGATCGTCGACTTCACAGTCGGCCGCACCGCGGGGATCATCGCGCTCATCGCGGCCCTGATCCTCGTGGTGTCGTTGTGGGTGGCGCTGCCCCGCCTGATGCGCGGCAGGCGTCTCGCCCGCGGGGACGGATCGAGCGGATCACGCCCCCGCGGATGAGAAGGCTCAGCGACCTGCGGGGCTCCGGTTCTCGGCGCTCACCATCCAGGCGAACTGCTCGAGCCGCTCGATGATCGCGTGCAGGAGATCCGCCGAGGTGGGGTCTTCCTCGTCGACGGCATCGTGCACGTCTCGCACGGTCCCCACAGCCGCCTCCAGGCGCGCCGTGACCAGGTCGATGGTCTCCGTGGTCGACACCTCGCCGGCGGGGAACTCCGGAAGAGAGCTCGTCTTCGCGATCGTCGCGCTGCGACCGTCGGGCACGGCGTGCAGCGCCCGCATACGTTCCGCGATCGTGTCGCTGAACGCGCGAGCGTCGTCAATGATCTCGTCGAGCTGACGGTGCGTGTCGCGGAAGTTGCGACCCACGACGTTCCAGTGCGCCTGCTTGCCCTGGATCGCGAGATCCAACAGGTCGACGAGCACCGACTGCAGGTTGCTCGCGAGAGTGGAAGAGGCGGTGAAGCCCTTCTCCGCGTTCTGCTGCCTGGTCGTCTTGACCGCGCCCTTCGACGCATTGCCGCTCTTCTTGGTGGTCTTGCTCTCAGCCATGGTGTGTCCTCCTGCGCACGACGCTAACCCCCGCCCTTCGACGGATCGAGGGGGTTGACACCACGCACGGCACCCTCGAGTGTGACACAGGATCAGAAAGGCGCAGACGTGACGGACGACCAGAGCAGAGACTCCTCGGAGATCGTGATCTCCCCCCTCAGCGATGCCGACGCCGGCGAAGTGCTGACCGTGCAGCGTGCGGCCTTCGTGTCGGAGGCGAAGATCTACGGAAGCGTGGACATGCCGCCGTTGACGCAGACGCTCACCGAACTCCAGGCCGAACTCCGCTCGGAGTCCGGCTTGGCGGCACGGATCGATGGGCGCCTGGTGGGAGCGATCCGTTTCGTCGAGAAGGACGACATGCTCCTCATCGGACGGATCGCGATCGCCCCGGATGTGCAGGGCGAGGGCGTCGGTCGCATGCTGCTCGAGAGCGCGGAGAAGTCGTCCACGGCGCGAGTCGCCGAACTGTTCACCGGAAGTCTGAGCGAAGCGAACATCCGCCTGTACGAGCGATGCGGCTACGTGGAGCACGAGCGGGTGCCGGACGGCGACGGGACCGAGCAGGTCTTTCTCCGCAAGCAGCTGCGAGCAGGGTAAGAGCCTCCTCCGAATCCGCGCAAGGGGGTTGAGCGGGTCGCCCAGGTCGGGCATCGTGGCCCGGACATGTCGCAACCGCGGCATGCCCCAACCGGAAGGAGAGTCTCGTGCTCACCCTCACCGACAACGCCTCCGCCATCGTGACGACCCTCGTGAGTCGCCAGACCGACGCACCGGATGCCGGCCTGCGCATCCACTCGACCGCACCCCAGGACGCGGAGGGCGGTGCGCGCCTCGCCGTGCTCGTCGCCGCTGATCCGGAGCCCCAGGATCAGGTGGTCGAGGTCTCCGGCACACGTCTCTTCCTCGACGAGTCCGCGGTCGCCGCGCTCGACGACAAGATCCTCGACGCGGGTGTGGACGACGAAGGATCCGTGTCGTTCGCGGTCCTGCCGCAGGTCGCCTGACCGAAGGATTCCGGATGCCGCGGCCGATTCGGTCGCGGCATCCGTGCGTCCGCGCATCACGATTCCGAGACGACGTCGCGCCGCACCTCCGGCACCGTGACAGTGCCCCTAGCATCTGACCATGCGACGTTCTCTCCCTTCGGCCCTGGCTCTCGCGGTCTCGGCGCTCCTGCTGCTCGGTTGTGCTCCGACCTCGCCCGCGACTCCTACCCCGACGACAGAACCTCCCCGGGCGACCGCGTCGTCCTCGCCCACTCCGACACCTGACGTGGACCCGCAGATGGTGGTGTCGCTCGACGGGATCACAGTGACCGACGCATCCGGCACGAGCAGCGCCGACTACGACGACCCCACGGGGCTCCTCGCGTTGATCGAGAAGACGACCGGAGAGCTTCCCGAGCCCGAAACCGTCGAGATCTTCCCCGGACAGCCCTCGACCCTGCAACGCTTCGACTGGGAAGGTCTCTCGGTTCTCGCGGACAGTAAGCGCGATAGTCCCGCCTCCCTCACCGTCACTGCCGCAGACATCAGCGGGATTCCGGTGAGCACGCCTGAGGGTCTCCGCGTCGGCTCGACCAGGACGGAGCTCGTCGACGCCGGTGCGTGGGCGCTGGTCCCCGAACAGGACGCGGCGACCGCGACCGACCTCGGTCTGGGAGGTCAGGAGGTGCCGGGCACACAGTCGCTGACGCACCCGGGGTCCGTCGGCATCCTCTTCACGCTCTTCGTCCTCGAGGGCGACACGGTGATGCGCATCCTGGTTCCGGCGAACGACTTCAGCGACCTCTGAGCCGCGATCGCACCGCGTACCCTGGAGCGTGCCCGAACTCCGGGCGCACCGTCGAAGGGCCACCGTGAAGATCTCTCTGCTCCGCCGTTTCGTCGTCCTCGCCGACGAACGGCATTTTCCTCGGGCGGCGGAGAAGCTCGGCATCCCCCTAGGGTCGTTGTACACCTCGATCGACAAGCTCGAGGCGGAGGTGGGGCATCCGCTCGTGCACAGAGACGGTCAGACGCGTCTGACCCACGTCGGCGAACTCTTCCTCGAGGAGGCGAGGGCCGAGGTCGCCGCGGCTCCCGAACCGGTGAAGAGCGCTCCTGCCCCTCGCGGTGGCAAGGCGAAGGCATCGAAGGGCAAGGGCCGCGCGCCGGCGGTGAAGGGGCAGCCGAAGCCGTACAAGAAGCGGCAGGGCCGCTAGCGCCTCAGTCCCAGTCGAGGTACTCCTCGATCACGACCGCCGTCTCGATCGGGTGCGTCATCGGGAACAGGTGCGCTCCCCCGTCGATGCTCTTCACACTCGCCCGCTCCGGTGCCGTCGACTGCAGACGCTCGCCGTTGACGAAGGGGGTGTCCGCGTCTTCGGTGCCCTGGATGATCAGGACCGGCATCACGGGGGCGAGCGGGGTGTCGTCGTCTTCGACCCCGAGCAGCGCCAGACCGTTCACGCGGTCGGCGTGGGCGACGGCGAATGCGCGTGCGATCGTGCCGCCGAAGCCGTGGCCGCCGATCCAGGTGTCGCCGAGGCCGACGTGGTCGATCACCGCGAGCACATCCTCGACACGGTCTGCCACCGACGCGTTCTGACCATCGGCGCGGTGGCCGATCCGCACGACGTGGAACCCGGCCTCCTCGGCGAGATAGTGCGCCACGACGCCGAGGACATCGGCTGCCACGTCGCGCTCCTGGATCAGCACGAGCTTGACGGGCCCGTCGCCCTCGTCGACGAAGGGGATCGCGCGGCCTTCGGGCTCGAAGATCTGGGTCTCGGTCATCGGCGTCAATCTCCTCGTGCCGTCGGTGTCAGGTGCGCAGGCGGACGTCCACGGCGGGCGTCGGCGACCGGACCGCGGCTCGAGCCGCCAGGTTCCAGCGTATCCCGCGCGCGGGCCGGCCGCTCACGACGACGGCACGTCGGGCGTCTGCTGGTGCAGGACGAGTCTGCGGTCAGGGAGACGATATGTCGAGGCGAGCACGGCACTGTACGCCGTCTCTCCGCGCTCGCCTGTGAAGCGATAGACGACGGAGGCGAAGCCCGCGCTCTCGATCAGACGAGGGGCCTCCAGCACGACCGAGTCCCACCCGGAGGAGGCGTCCATCGCTGCGACGCATTCCCCCTTGCCGAGGACCGCACCGGGGACGATCACGAGCGCGTCGTCCGCCAGGACATCCCGGTAGACGTCACCGCGTCCGCCCGCGAGGCGATGCTCGATCTGCATCAGTTCTTCGAGAAGGGTCATGCCTCCACCCGACACGATCCACGCCGCGAGATCAAGGGGGATCGCTCGACGCGCTGCCGCCGAGCGGAGACCGGCGAGACATCAGAGCTCTGCGACCTGCCCCGCCTCGACGCGCCAGTGACGATCGGTCTTCACGGTCGCGAGCATCCGCCGATCGTGCGTCACCAGCAGCAGGGTGCCCTCGTACGATTCGAGGGCCCGCTCGAGCTGCTCGATCGCGGGCAGGTCGAGATGGTTGGTCGGCTCATCCAGCACGAGGAGGTTGATGCCGCGCGCCTGAAGCAGCGCCAGTCCTGCGCGGGTGCGCTCACCGGGCGAGAGCTCATCGACGGCACGGGTCACGTGGTCGGCCCTGAGCCCGAACTTCGCGAGGAGGGTGCGGACCTCGGCGGACGCCATCTCCGGCACGAGGTCCTCGAAGGCCACCGCGAGCGGCTGAGAACCCGCGAGCAGCGCTCTGGCCTGATCGATCTCGCCGATCTGCACGCTCGCGCCGAGACTGGCCGTCCCCGCATCCGGAGTCTGCCGCTCCAGCAACCCCCGGAGCAGGGTCGACTTCCCGGCGCCGTTCGGGCCGGTGATGCCGATCCGCTCCCCCGCGTTGACCTGGAGCGACACAGGCCCGAGCTGGAACAGGCCCTGACGGAACACCGCCGAGCTCAGGGTCGAGACGACCGAGCTGGACCGCGGAGCGGAGCCGATCGTGAACTCGAGCTGCCACTCCTTGCGCGGCTCCTCCACTTCGTCGAGCCGCGCGATCCTGCTCTCCATCTGACGCACCTTCTGCGCCTGCTTCTCGCTGGACTCGGCCGATGCCTTGCGCTTGATCTTGTCGTTGTCCGGCGACTTCCTCATGGCGTTGCGGACACCTTGGCTCGACCATTCGCGCTGCGTGCGAGCTCGCGCCACAAGGTCGGCTTTCTTGTCGGCGAACTCCTCGTACTTCTCGCGCTGGTGTCGACGAACCGTGGCCCGTTCCTCCAGGTAGGCGTCATAGCCGCCGCCGAACACCCGGTTGCTCCCCTGCGCGAGATCGAGCTCCAGCACCCTGGTCACGCACCGCGCGAGGAACTCACGGTCATGGCTCACGACGACCACGCCGCCCCGGAGCCCGCGGACGAAGGCCTCGAGCCGCTCGATGCCGTCGAGGTCGAGGTCGTTGGTGGGCTCATCCAGCAGCGCGATGTCGAACCGGGACAGCAGCAGTGCCGCAAGGCCGACGCGTGCCGCCTGTCCCCCGGACAAAGAGGTCATCATAGCCGCGGCAGGGTCTTCGCCGAGGTCGAGTCCGAGATCGGCGAGCACGACCGGAAGCCGTTCGTCGAGGTCGGCGGCACCGCTGGCCAGCCACCGCTCGAGCGCGGACGAATAGGTGTTGGCGGGATCCGTTCCCGGGGGCGCCAGCGAAGGATCACCGAGAGCGGCGGCTGCGGAGTCCATGTCTCTGGTCGCAGCCGCGCAGCCGGTGCGCCGGGCGATGTAGTCGACGACGCTTTCGCCGGCGATGCGCTCATGCTCCTGAGGCAGCCAGCCGACGAACGCGTCAGCGGGAGCGAGCCTGATCGTACCTGCCTGTGGTTCGTCGACGCCGGCCAGCAGTCTCAGCAGCGTCGACTTCCCCGCGCCGTTCGCACCGACGAGGCCGACGACGTCGCCGGCCGTGACCGTCAGGTCCAGAGAGTCGAACAGGGTGCGGTGGCCGTACCCGCCTGCCAGCCCCTGGGCCACGAGTGTTGCGGTCATCCCTCAATCCTCTCAGCCGCGCGGCGTCTCGCCGTCCTGCGTGCCGGCGCGAGGCATCGACGGGACTGCGCTGGATCGCGGATTCGGTGCTACGAACCCCTCGGGTCACGCAAGGCGGTCATCGCCTCCATCAGGGTGTCGTGGATGTAGGCGAGTTCGGGCGAGACCTCACCCCACCCGCCTTCGGCGCCGTCGGCCGCCCAGTCGCCGTCATCTCCCTCGGCGTCCCACTGCGCTTCGCCGTGCTGCCAGACCCACCACAGGTTGGCGCTCGCATCCTGCACGCGTGCGAACTGCGTGCCGAAGAAGTCGGTCGGCTTCGTGACCAGACGCGCCCCGCGCGCAAGAGCCCGCTCGATCACTGCATCGAGGTCACCGACGTAGACCTGGAGCAGGCTCGGGGTGAACGGCCAATCGGGCTTGCGCTCGGCGAGCATGACAGTGGTCGTGCCGACACGCACTTCGGCCTGCAGCAACAGCCCATCCTCGTCGACAGTCCTGGCCTCGACGCGTTCCTCACCGTCGAAAACCTCGATCACGAACCTGGTCAGCTCTTCGGCATTCGTCGTGATGATGAACGGGTTGACGGTGGCATAACCCTCTGGGGCCGCGGGTGCTGACATCTCTTACTCCTGTCCTAGTGATGGCTGTGATTCCGTCAGTCCATCACCGGTGGAGGCGACCGTCTTGAACGTTTCCGCCATCATCGGCCGGACAGGACCTGCGCCGGCGTCTGGCCGTGCAACGCCCGTAACGATCGGGTCAGGTGGGCCTGATCCGCGAATCCGCACCGCGCGGCGCTGTCGCTCGGCGACACGCCCTGCAACAGCAGCGCGAATGCGTCACGAGCTCGGCTGAGTTGATCGATCTGCTTGCGCGTGAGACCAGTCGCGGCACGGACCCGGCGCTGCCGATGCCGCTCCGAATACGCCGCATCCTCGCCCTCGAGCATCCGGCGCACGTCCTCGTCGCAGCGCAGGATATCGAGGCGCAACAGCTCATCCGTGAAGGCCTCGAGGTCGGCGAACTCCGGGAACGGCACGGCATGTCCGGCGAGCGTGACATGCCCGTCGTCAACGACGACCCGCTGCTCCCCGCCGAGCAGGAGCTGCTTACTCACCCCGGGCAGGACGACGTGCGCCTTCAGCTGAACCCCCCAGCTGTGCTCTCCGATCGTCGAGCGGATCAACCGGTACCCCAGAGTCGGACCCGACAGCCCCGCGAGCATCTCTCCATCCGGTTCGCGGGTGAACCAGAGGTCCCAGTACTCAACTGCCGGAACGAGGTAACGCTCGTCTTTCGTTGCCCGCGCTTGCCACACGCACTGGATCACCGACGAATCGGGATGGCGCTCTTCGTACATGCGCCCCATCGTGGCATGTCCGGGCCGGCGACGAGGCCGGTTGTCGAAACGGAGCTCGTGCGGCGTTGAAAGAAGTCCGGAACCGGACGGCGGCTGAGCGCGGACCACCTGCACGGCGTCAGAGAGTCCCGATGCTGAACCCACCGGAGAAGAGCACGGCCCCGAGGCCCACGATGGCGAGACCGATCAGGAGCACGTAGGCGAGGATGCGCACACCGGCAGCCAGCGGGCGCCCGACAGCGGGGAAGGCGATCAGGACGACGGCGGGGATCAGCATCAGGCCTCCGAACAGGAGAGCCGGTGCGACCCGGACATCGGGGGCAGGGCACGGATTCGCCAGGGCGCACAGCGTGGGGATCCCCTGCGCCATCCACAGGAGCAGCCAGGTGAGGAGCAGGATCGCGGGCGCGAGAAGGACATCCCGATACTCGCGACGAGGAACATCAGCGTCTTCCACGTGGTCAGTATGTCAGCGCCGCGATCCTGATGGGCGAAGTCACGTGCCCCCAGCGCGGACAACCCGATGGCAGCCTCGATCAGACGAGCGAGCGCGAAGTACCGCGACGCACATCCGCGTTCGAGCGATCAGTTGTCGACGCGGAACTCCACAGCGCGCCGGTCCGCCCGCGTGTTCGGAGCACTGATGACCAGGAATCGGACATCTCCGCTTCCCGGATTGAAGAACCTGTGGGCGAGCCGGGCCTGAACGTGCAGCCCTTCCCCCGCTGTCAGCTGTCGTGCGCCCGCTTCCGTCTGCATCTCCGCGTGGCCTTCGAGGACGTAGAAGAATTGATCGGCGGTGTCGTGAACATGCCACTCCTCGCCTGCGCCCGCGGGCACGCGCTCCTCGATGACGGACAGGCCCTCGTCGTCGAGCAGACGCCACCCGTCGGAGACCCCGCCCCACACGTAGTGCTCCGCGTTGTCGCGACTGACCGCGCCGCGGAGATCCTCGCTCACTTGGAGCCGCTGGAGGTGTTCCCGATCCGGAACTCCACCACGTCGCCGTCCTGCATGACGTAGTCCTTGCCCTCGAGGCGGGCCTTGCCCTTGGCGCGGGCCTCGACGACGGATCCCGTCGCGACGAGGTCGTCGAACGAGACGATCTCGGCCTTGATGAAGCCCTTCTCGAAGTCGGTGTGGATCACGCCCGCGGCCTGGGGAGCCTTGGCGCCCTGGGGGATCGTCCAGGCACGCGCTTCCTTCGGCCCGGCCGTGAGGTAGGTCTGCAGTCCGAGTGTGTCGAAGCCGATACGGGCGAGTTGGTCGAGGCCCGACTCGTCCTGCCCTGTCGATGCGAGCAGCTCGGCGGCATCCTCCGGGTCGAGGTCGATAAGCTCCGACTCGATTTTCGCGTCGAGGAAGATGGCCTTCGCCGGGGCGACGAGCGCGGCGAGTTCCGCCTTGCGGGAGTCGTCGGTCAGCACTGACTCATCGACGTTGAAGACGAAGATCACGGGCTTCGCGGTCAGGAGTCCCAGCTCGCGGATGGGCGTCAGGTCGATGCCGGCGACCGAGAGCAGCACGCCCCGCTCGAGAGCATCCTTCGCCGCGTTCGCGGTCTCGAGCACGACAGGCTCGATCTTCTTCCCGCGCACTTCCTTCTCGTACCGGGCGATCGCCTTGTCGACGGTCTCCAGGTCGGCGAGCATGAGCTCCGCGTTGATCGTCTCCATGTCGGATGCGGGGTTGACCGCACCGTCGACGTGGACCACGTCGTCGTCGGCGAAACCCCGCACGACCTGCGCGATGGCATCGGCCTCACGGATGTTCGCGAGGAACTTGTTGCCGAGCCCCTCGCCCTCGCTGGCACCGCGCACGATGCCGGCGATGTCGACGAACGACACGGCTGCGGGGAGGATCCGCTCACTGCCGAAGATCTCGGCCAGCTTCTCCAGCCGCGGGTCGGGGAGGTTCACCACACCGACGTTGGGCTCGATCGTCGCGAACGGATAGTTCGCCGCGAGCACGTCGTTCTTGGTGAGAGCGTTGAAGAGGGTGGACTTGCCGACGTTGGGCAGGCCGACGATGCCGATAGTGAGAGCCACGGGGCACGAGTCTACCTGGCCGGAGCTGCGCGGCCCTGCGGAACGCTGTGCGTGCTGGCAGCCGCGCGTCAGTCGCGCACGGCGCGGAACGCCCTGGTCACGTAGGGCAGGTCGACCGTGCCGTCGTCGTCCAGGCCGATCTCGTCGAACAGCTCGTCCATCTCCCGCCTGATCCGCGCCTTCTCCGTATCGGATGCCGTGATCACGTAGCTGCGCGACGAGGCCATGCGATGGAGGTGATCGCGGGTGATGGGGCGCACCCACTCCCACGACCGCTCCTCGAGCTCGCCGAACGGGGCGGCGACCTCGGGACCGCCGTCCGCGAGCATGATCTCGGCATTGCTGCCGTGCATGATCTCGGTCAGGCGACGCACCCAGTCGATGCGGTCGTCGCGAATGTTCCAGATCAGCCCCAGCACTCCCCCGCTGCGCACCACGCGGCCCACCTCGCGGGAGCCGGCGATCGGCTCGACCCAGTGCCAGGCCTGCCCGAGCACCACGGCGTCGAGGCTCGCAGGCGGAAGCGGGAGCGATTCCGCCGTCCCGGTGAACGTCGGCACGCCCGGCACTGCTCCGCGAAGCGTCGCGAGCATCTGCGGATCCGGGTCGATCGCGACGACCTCCGCTTCCGGCGCCGCGGCGAGGACTCGCGTGAGCTTGCCGGTCCCGGCTCCGACGTCGGCGATACGGCGCGAGTCGCTCGGCATCCGCTCCAGCATCCATGCCACCGCGTCGAACGGGTACTCGGGTCTGCCGACCTCATAGTCGCCCGCCTGCGCACCGAACGACGTCGCCATGTCATCAGCCATGCCGCCAGCCTACGGCGAGTCTGCCGCCCGCTCGCGGACGACGGAGGGAGAGTGGAGACGTGCCACTGGACTTCACTGCGATCGACTTCGAGACCGCGAACTCCAGCCCCGCCTCCGCCTGTTCCGTGGGACTCGTCCGGGTGCGCGGCGGCGAGGTCGTCGCGATGACCGGATGGCTGATCCAGCCTCCGCCCGGACACGACGAGTTCCAGGAGTGGAACGTGCGGATCCACGGGATCCAGCCGGAGGACGTGTCGACAGCCGCCACGTGGGTCGAACAGTTCGACCGATTGTGCGCCTTCGCCGGAGCCGACGTCCTCGTCGCCCACAACGCGGGCTTCGACCTCAACGTCCTGCGCCGCGCCTCCGAGGCCACCGGACAGATCTGCCCGCCGTATCGCTCGCTGTGCAGCCTCCAGGTCGCCCGCAAGACCTACGAACTCGACTCCTACCGCCTGCCCAGCGCCGCTGCCGCGGCCGGGTTCGCCGAGTTCTCCCACCACGATGCCCTGGCCGACGCACGGGCCTGCGCGCAGATCGTCATCGACGCGGCGTCCAGGGCCGGAGCAGCCGACGTGTTCGCTCTCGCCGACGCTCTGAGCCTACGCGTGACCGCCCCCGTGGCGCCCGCAGCGGTCGCACCTGCCCTGGAGCGCGCGGTCGCCTGACCCCGCTCCGCTCGCAGCGCGCCGACCTCCGAATGTCGGACGCCGGTCCCATCATGAACACATGGATGCACTCGTTCTCGTTCTCGCGGTCGTCGCACTCGCGTCGGGCGTCGCCCTGGGGTGGTTCCTGCGCGCAGCGCGCGGAGCCGCAGAGCTCGCGCGCACTCAGGCCGAGCTGGCGGCGGCGCGCGACGACCGTGACCGGCAGTACGACCTCTATCGCGATGCGGTCGAGCACGCGCGAAACGAGCAGCGCGCCGAAGCGCAGCGTGTGCAGCAGCAGAACGCCGTACTGACGGCCCTCGCTCCCGTGCGGGAGAGCCTGCAGGAGATGCAGAGCAAGGTCACCGCGATCGAGCGGGAGCGGCATGCCCAGTTCGGCACGCTCGAGGAGCAGCTGCGACGCGCACAGGAATCGGACGAGGCGCTTCGCGCGACCACGGAGTCGCTCGCGGGGGCGCTGCGATCGACAGCCACCCGCGGCGTGTGGGGCGAGACGCAGCTGCGACGAGTGGTCGAAGCCGCCGGCCTGACACGACACGTCGACTTCGACCTGCAGTCGACGATCTCGTCGGATCGCGGACAAGGTCGCCCCGACATGGTCGTGCGCCTCGCGGGCGGCAGTTCGATCGCCGTCGATGCGAAGGTCCCGCTCGACGCCTATCTCGAGGCATCTGCACTCCCCGCCGCCGATGTTCACGAGCCGCAGCGACGCGCTCTCCTGCAGAGGCACGTCAAGGCGGTCCGTGCGCACGTCGACGCACTGGGGAAGAAGGCGTACTGGGCGGGGCTGGAGGCGAGCCCCGAGTTCGTGATCTGCTTCCTGCCGAGTGAGTCGCTGCTCGCAGCCGCGATCGACGAAGACCCGACACTTCTCGACTACGCGTTCAGCAAGCGGGTCGCCCTCGCTTCCCCCGTGAATCTGTGGGCCGTGCTGAAGACGGTCGCCTTCACCTGGACGCAACAGGAGGTGTCGACCGAAGCCCGCACGCTGCTCGCCCTCGGCACGCAGCTGTACGACCGGCTGGGCACCCTCGCCGGCCACGCCGACGATCTGCGGCGTGCACTGGAGCGCACGGTCGACAGCTACAACCGGTTCGCCGGTTCGTTGGAGACGCGGGTGCTCGTGACCGCCCGGCAGTTCCCGGGCATCGATGCCTCGGCGCTGTCGAGTGCGTCGCCCGCCACAGCGGGAACCGGCCGGCGGTTCACCGCGCCCGAGCTGATCGGCGATGAGCAGCCACACGACGACACGATCGATGAAGCCGCCCTCACGACACCGGAACCGGTCCGCGCAGACGTGGGCGAGGTGCGCAGGCGCCTCGACGAGGTCTAGAACTCGAGGATCAGGCGATTCCGGGCACGCCGCTGAGCAGCAGGATCACAAGACCGCTGGTGGCGAGGAACGCTCCGATCATCCACCAGGCACTGATCTCGTGGCCCTCGTCGCGGCGGACGCGGAACAGCACATCTGCGCGACGTGCCGGGTCGGCGATCGCGGTGGGGGGAGTCGTCACCGGCGGAGTGTTCGCCGCGCCGGCCTCGGCGTCGGCGCTCACCCGGAGAATGCGTCCCGTGTTCGTCGTGATGATCTTCGTCGCGGCGGCCTTCGAACCGCTCGTGTGCTGCGTTGTCATCCGTTCGCCCTCCTGTGCCTGCGGTGCCTGACGGCTCCGTCGACGGCGACAAACCCAGTGACAATTGTGACACGATGCTCCGAAAAGCGTGGATCACGCCACTCCGCGCCGATACCGGCTCGGTAACGATGACGCACCGCACCGCCGCGGTCAGGGCGATTCAGAATGAGCGCGAGAGCTCAGAGCCACTTCGAGACGAGGTGCTCCGAAGCGATACGACGAAGCGTCCCCGACGCACCGCGGAGCACGACGCTCTCGGTGTACACGTAGCCGCGCTCACGGCGGACGCCGGCGACGAGCTGACCGTCGGTCACACCTGTCGCGACGAAGATCGTGTTGTTCCCCTGGACCAGGTCGTCAGCCTCGTAGACCTTGTCCATGTCGAGCCCGGCGTCGATGCCGCGCTGACGCTCATCGTCGTCACGCGGCCAGAGGCGTCCCTGGATGTGTCCGCCGAGCGCCTTGATGGCGCAGGCCGTGACGATGCCCTCGGGGCTGCCGCCGACGCCGACGCACATGTCGGTGCGCGCATCGTGGCGTGCGGCGTTGATCCCGCCGGCGACGTCGCCGTCGCTCATGAGACGGGTGCCTGCGCCCGCGTCGCGGATCTCCTGGATCAGCTGCTCGTGACGCGGTCGGTTCAGGACGGACACGACGATCTCGTCGACAGGCTTGTCGAGGGCGCCCGCGAGCTTGCGGATGTTCTCGCCGATGGGGAGGCGGATGTCGACGACGCCGACGCCCGCAGGGCCCGTCACGAGCTTGTCCATGTAGAAGACGCTCGAGGCGTCGAGCATGGTGCCGCGATCCGATACCGCGATCACCGAGAGAGCGTTCTGCCGACCGGCAGCTGTGAGGGAAGTGCCGTCGATCGGGTCCACCGCGATGTCGCACAGGGGTCCGCGCCCCGTGCCGACGATCTCGCCGTTGAAGAGCATCGGGGCATTGTCCTTCTCGCCCTCGCCGATCACGACGCGTCCCTGGAAGTCGACCGTGCCGAGGAACGCACGCATCGCGTCGACGGCCGCGCCGTCCGCGGCTTCCTTCGCACCGCGCCCGATGAAGGGGACCGCACGGATCGCCGCCGCTTCTGTTGACCGCACCAACTCCATCGCGAGGTTGCGGTCGGGACGAAGCGGGCTCAGATCAGCAGTCAGACTCACCATGCGGTCAGCCTACCGATCGTTGCGCGCGAACCACCGCGTTTTCGGTGTCGGCAAGACGAAGGAATCGCGATTCTTAACACCCGCGCAGAAGCACCAGCGCGTCGACGTGATCCGCCCCGCGGTATCGCATCGCGCGCCCCGATAGAGTGGCTCCTGTCCCGGCTTCCCTATCGCAGGAGTTCTCATGCCCGTCGCCACCCCGGATCAGTACGCCGAAATGCTCGACCGCGCGAAGGCCGGCGGCTTCGCGTATCCCGCTTTCAACGTCTCGAGCTCGCAGACGATCAACTCCGTCCTCCAGGGACTGACCGAGGCCGGCTCCGACGGCATCATCCAGGTCACCACGGGTGGCGCCGACTACTTCGCCGGGCACACCGTCAAGGCGCGCGCGACCGGCGCGCTCGCGTTCGCGCGCTACGCGACCGAGGTCGCCAAGAACTACCCCGTCACGGTGGCACTGCACACCGACCACTGCCCGAAGGACGCCCTCGCCGGCTTCGTCGAGCCGCTGATCGCTGCTTCGGAAGAAGAGGTCAAGGCTGGTCGCAACCCGATCTTCCAGTCCCACATGTGGGACGGCTCGGCCGTTCCCCTCGCGGAGAACATCGAGATCGCCAAGGATCTGCTCCCCCGTATGAAGAACATCAACGCCATCCTCGAGGTCGAGATCGGCGTCGTCGGCGGCGAGGAGGACGGCGTCCAGCACGAGGGCTCGAACGAGGCGCTCTACACGACCTTCGCCGATGTCGACCAGGCCGTGCAGGCTCTGGGTCTCGGAGAGCAGGGTCGCTACATCGCCGCGCTCACCTTCGGCAACGTACACGGCGTGTACAAGCCGGGCGGCGTGAAGCTCCGCCCGGAGCTCCTCGGCGAGATCCAGAAGGAGGTCGCCGCGAAGTACAACACGGGCCCGAAGCCGCTCGACCTCGTCTTCCACGGCGGCTCCGGTTCGACCGACGAGGAGATCGCGCTCGCGGTCGCCAACGGCGTGATCAAGATGAACATCGACACCGACACGCAGTACGCGTACACCCGCGCGATCGCCGACTACATGTTCAAGAACTACGACGGCGTTCTCAAGGTGGACGGCGAGGTCGGCAACAAGAAGCAGTACGACCCGCGCGCCTGGGGCAAGATCGCCGAGTCGGCGATGGCCGCCCGTGTCGTCGAGTCGACCCGTCAGCTCGGCTCCTACGGCCAGTCGAAGAGCTGACCGACGGAACCACCAGAAGGGGCCCGGCTTCATGCCGGGCCCCTTCTGCGTTCTCCGACGAGTCCGCCCCGACGGGCGACCTCGCCGCGGATCAGCGCGTGGTCATCTGCTCCAGGTAGGCGATGAACGCCGGATCGCTCATCATCGGCACCGAGATGCAGATCGTCACGAAGATCATGGTCGCGAACGCGCCGACGATCGGCAGCCACCACGTGATGCGACCGCGGCGCAGCCGCCGGATCGACAGCGCAGCGGTGATCGACCAACCGACAGCGAGCACCACCGCGGCGATGGCCCCCCAGGTCCTCCCCTGCGCGAAGTTCGTGAACTCACCCTCGATGCCGAGGATCGTCATGGTCTGGTTCAGCACCGTCGGCAGGTCCAGGTACGACAGCCCGGTGATGACGATGTTCACCAGGCCGTAGGCGAGCAGCGCGAGCGTCACGAGACGGTCGACCGGGTGTGGACGCCCGGATGAGGCCGTCGCTCCCTCCGACGTGATGACGGCGGGGGCGGCAGGAGGCGCGGCCGGCGCGACGGCGACCTCGTCGAGGGGCGGCAGGCCCGCGGCCCGCCGTTGTTCCTCGGGAGTCGCGAGTTCGCCGTACTGGGGCCGCTGATCGGTCATCCCGCCATGCTAATCGCACCGGCTCAGGACGACTCACAGCAGCGGTTGGGTGAGAAGCAGGCGGAAAACGATAGCGGCCCCGGAGAAGTGGGGACTCCTCGGGGCCGCGGACGTGAAGCGCTGGGGACGCTTCTCATCCAGATTGACCACGGGCGCTGGGGACGCCTGGGGTGATCAGTAGCGTTCATGTTTGCCGCTACTCTCCCGATCATAGGAAAACGCATGCCAGAGCACCAGGGCCGCATCTTCAGATAGTGAACTCTCCGCCCTCTGCGCCGGTGTCGAGGGAATCGGCGCCCAACTGCAGCGAGAGCCGCTGCGCCGCACGCTGCAGCGTCGACACGAGGCGACGATCGACCACCGCGCGATCGGCAGGCAACGAGATCGCGAGCGAAGCGGTGACACCCGGGGCGATCACGGGGACCGCGACGCACGTCGCACCGACGGCGTATTCCTCGTGATCGACGGCCCATCCCGGCGAGTGCTCGAGCTGCGTCAACAGCGTCCTGCGATCGCTGATGGTGCGCGGTGTGAGCTCCTCGAGGCGGTGCCGGGAGAGGTAGTCGAGACGTTGATCGTCCGGCAGATCTGCGAGGATCTGCTTTCCCAGGGCCGTCGCATGGGCGCTGGACTGCAGGCCGACCCACAGCTCGACCCTGGGGTTGCGGACCGCGTCGACGATGTCCACCAGGTGCATCTCGCCGTCGTCGAAACGCGAGAGGTACGCGGTCGCGCCGAGATCCTCCGTGACGTCGCGCAGAGCCGAGCGCACCCTGGCGAGGAACACTCCCCGCGAGTCCAGCTGGGTCTGGAACGAGGGGAACCGGGAGCCGAGCACCAGTCCGTCCGGCTCGGCACTCAGATACCCCTCGTGGATGAGGGTGCGCACGAGGTTGTACGTCGTTCCCGGCGTCAGCCCCGTGATCGCCGCCAGCATCTTGGCCGGAAGCGGGCGAGGCGAATTGGCGACGATGTCGACCAGCCGCAGCGCGCGCTGCACCGACCCGATGAGGGTCGGCTCCGCTTCCGCGGCGCTCAACGCTACGCGCCTCCTCCAGTGGCACGACCGCCGAGTGCACGGTCGTCGCGCTGACCGGAAGCATCGTGACGAAGTTCCTTCGGGAGCGAGAACATGAGGTCCTCTTCCGCGGTCTTCACCTCTTCGACGTCTCGGTATCCGGCGTCGCCGATCGCATCGAGCACCTCGCGCACGAGGACCTCCGGCACCGACGCGCCGCTGGTGACGCCGATGGTCTCGACGCCGTCGAGCCACTCCTGCTGGATCTCCTCCGCGTAGTCGACGCGGTATGCGGCCTTCGCGCCGTACTCGAGGGCGACCTCGACCAGGCGCACGCTGTTGGAGGAGTTCGACGAGCCGACGACGATCACGAGGTCGGCACCGGCTGCGACCTTCTTGATCGCGACCTGACGGTTCTGCGTGGCGTAGCAGATGTCATCGGACGGCGGGTTGTGCAGCTCGGGGAAGCGCGTGCGCAGACGATTGACCGTCTCCATCGTCTCGTCCACGGAGAGCGTGGTCTGCGAGAGCCACACGACCTTGGTGGGGTCCTTCACGACCACCGTGTCGGCCTCGGCCGGAGAGTTCACCACCGTCACATGGTCGGGCGCCTCGCCGGCGGTTCCTTCGACCTCCTCGTGCCCGTCATGGCCGATGAGCAGGATCTCGAAGTCGTCCCGCGCGAAGCGCACGGCCTCGCGATGCACCTTGGTGACCAGCGGGCACGTGGCGTCGATCGCATGGAGTCCGCGGTCGGATGCCGCGTTCACGACGGCGGGAGAGACACCGTGTGCGCTGAACACGACATGCGCACCCTCCGGCACCTCGTCGACCTCCTCGACGAAGATCGCCCCCTTCGCCTCGAGCTCGGTGACCACGTGGATGTTGTGCACGATCTGCTTGCGCACGTACACGGGCGCTCCGTAGCGCTCGAGAGCCTTCTCGACGGCGACCACAGCGCGGTCGACACCGGCGCAATAGCCGCGCGGTGCGGCGAGCAGAACCCGCTTGCGTCCGACCACCGGGTTATCCTGAAGCCGCCCGGCCGCCGCACGTACACGTGGGAGCCGCGGGATGGGGAGATGAACAGCAGTCGAAGTCACCCCTGAATTCTACCGCCGCACAGCTGTGCGAGGCCGGGGAGACTCCGGGCAGGAACGGGAGCGGATGACAGTCTTCGAAGCGACGACGGGACACGGCGAGACGCCGCCGGCCGATTCGGTCGCCCCGCGCGACTCCACCGCGGACGCCCCCACCTCGGTCACCCGACTCAACGCGACCATCCGCGACTTCATCGCGCGCTGGAACACCGTGTGGGTCGAGGGCGAGATCACGTCATGGAACGTGCGCGCCGGCAACGTGTTCGCGCGGCTGAAAGACACCCGCTCCGATGCGCAGATCTCGATCCGGGTGTGGTCGAGCGTGCGCGGGCGCATCCCGTCAGACATCGGCATCGGCGATCATGTCGTCGTCGCCGTCAAGGCCGATTACTTCGTCAAGGCCGGCGACTTCAGCTTCGCCGTCTCCGCCATGAAGCACGTGGGTCTCGGCGATCAGCTCGAGCGTCTCGAGAGACTCCGGGTGCAGCTGCGCCAGGAGGGCCTCTTCGACCCGGCTCGCAAGTCTCGTCTCCCGTTCCTCCCGCACGTCATCGGACTGGTCACCGGCGAGCGGTCGGACGCCGAGAAGGACGTGCATCGCAATGCCGAGCTGCGGTGGCCGCAGGTCCGCTTCCGGACCGAGTACGCCGCCGTACAGGGCGATCGGTGCGTACCCGACACTCTCGCGGCACTCGCCAAGCTCGATGCGGACCCCGACGTCGACGTCATCATCATCGCCAGAGGTGGCGGCGACCCGCAGACGCTCCTCGGGTTCAGCGACGAACGCCTCGTTCGGGCGGTGGCCGCGGCCTCCACCCCCGTCGTCAGCGCGATCGGACACGAGAACGATCACCCGCTGCTCGACGACGCGGCCGATCTGCGCGCCTCGACCCCGACCGATGCGGCGAAGCGCGTCGTGCCCGATGTCGGAGAACAGCGGGCGCTCATCGCCCAGCTGCGCTCCCGTGCGACGACGCGCCTCACCCAGCGCCTGACGCACGACATCGCACAGCTCGAGCAGCTGCGCTCGCGTCCCGTCCTGCGCTCACCCGATCCGCTCATCGACGGTCGCGCCCAGGAGCTGTGGCTGCAGCTCTCGCGCGGACGGGATGCCGTGACCAGGCAGCTCGACGCGGCCGGTCGCCGTACGAGCGAATTGCGCGCGTCGTTGCGCGCCCTCTCCCCCGCCGCGACGCTCGCCCGCGGGTACGCGATCGCGCACCTCGAGGGGGGCGTGATCCTCCGCGACGCCGCCGATGCACCAGCCGGCAGCGCCCTCACGATCACGGTCGATCGCGGCTCGGTGGCTGCCCGTTCCGAAGGTGAGATCCCCGAGTCCGCCTGAGCAGGACCGCCACGACGCACGACGTAAGATGGAGGAGTGAGCGCCCTGAACGACACCCCTGTGGACACGCTGTCGTTCGAGGCAGCACGAGACGAGCTCGTGAAGGTCGTCGCCGAGCTCGAACAGGGCTCCCCCACCCTCGAGCACTCGCTCGCGCTCTGGGAGCGAGGCGAAGCACTGGCCGCCCGATGCGAGGAGTGGCTCCTCGGGGCGAAGCGCCGCCTCGATGCCGCCAGAGCCGCCGCATCCGACACCGAGACGCCGGGCGCGCAGTCATGAGCAAGCAGAACACCAGCGCGCCCATCGTCGCCGAGCTCGGTCGCCCCGAGACACCGGACGAGACCGCCGCGCGCAAGGCCGCCTCCAGCAAGGCCTACCGCTCGAGTCAGACCTTTCGGAACCTCATCGCCGCCCTGCTGGTCACCGTCGCCGTGGTCGCCGTCATCATCTTCGCCGTGCCGCGCGGAGAACCGGTCGAGGCCAAACCGGTCGACGTGGCCGGCATCGCAGAAGGCGTCGAATCCACCATGGACAGCCCCGTCCTCATCCCCGAGCTGGGTGACTTCTGGCGCGCGAACTCCGCGAAGCTGCTCAGCGGCGCCACGGTCGTCTGGGAGGTCACCCTCGCCCCCGCAGCTCAGGACGAACGCGGTTTCATCAAGGTCGCCCAGGCGTTCGACGCCGACGCGTCCTGGGCACCACAGCGGCTGAACGGCATCGCCCCTACCGACACCGTGCGCATCGGCGGACTCGAATGGGACGTCTTCGAGCCGAGCAACGCCGACTCGAACGCGAACGTCTCCTACGCCATCGGCACGCAGGCGGGCGACGACTACATCCTGCTCTACGGTTCCCGCTCCGCCGACTCCACGGCCGAACTCGCCGAATCCCTCGTCCCGCAGATCCGTGCCATCTCGGAGGCCTCATGACCCATCCCCTGACCCCGTCCGCGGCCTGGCAGCAGATGCAGGACGGGAACCGCCGCTTCGTCGCGGACGAGCCGCAGCACCCGAACCAGAACGTCGCCAGACGCAAGGACCTCACCGCTGCCCAGCATCCGGTGGCCACGCTCTTCGGGTGCTCCGACTCGCGCCTCGCCGCCGAGATCATCTTCGACCTCGGACTCGGCGACCTGTTCGTCGTCCGCAACGCGGGTCAGGTCATGGGCGAGTCGATCGTCGCGAGCCTGGAGTACGCGGTCGCCGTCCTGGAGGTGCCGCTGATCGTCGTGCTCGCGCACGACTCCTGCGGTGCGGTCCGCGCCGCCATCGACGGCACCGCGATCGACGCGGCCCCCCTCCCCCCGCACATCTGGAAGCTGATCGCGCCGATCGTTCCCGCCGCCCGGAAGGTGCTGGCCGAGAACGGCGGTACGACCGTCGCCGACATCGACGCGGAGCTGGTCGGCATCGAGCATCTGCGCAACACCGTTCGCGATCTGCTGCAGTCGTCCGAGATCATCAGCAACGCCGTCGCCGAGGGTCGCCTGGGCATCGTCGGAGCGAACTACCGTCTGGCCGAGGGCGCTGCCGTGCCCGTGATCACGGTCGGCATCGACACCGAGGGGCAGGACCCCGTGACCAAGGAGGGTTCGGAATGACCGAGACCGAGTACCGCATCGAGCACGACACCATGGGCGAGGTGCGGGTGCCCGTCAACGCGCTCTACGGGGCGCAGACGCAGCGCGCCGTGGAGAACTTCCCGATCTCGGGCACGGGGCTCGAGTCGACGCAGATCGCTGCGCTCGCTCGCATCAAGAAGGCCGCAGCCCTCGCGAACAAGGAGCTCGGCACGCTCGACGCAGCCATCGCTGACGCCATCGCGCAGGCCGCCGACCAGGTCGCTTCCGGTGCGCACGACGGCGAGTTCCCCGTCGACACCTACCAGACCGGTTCCGGCACCTCCTCGAACATGAACATGAACGAGGTGCTGGCGACACTCGCGACGCGCATCCTCGGCGCGACTGTGCACCCCAACGACCACGTGAACGCCTCGCAGTCGTCGAACGACGTGTTCCCCACCTCGGTGCACATCGCGGTCACGCAGGCACTCATCGACACGCTCATCCCGGCCCTCGACCACCTCGCGGTCGCCCTCGAGGCGAAGGCGGAGCTCTGGAAGGACGCGGTCAAGTCCGGTCGCACGCACCTCATGGACGCGACGCCCGTGACCCTCGGCCAGGAGTTCGGCGGCTACGCCCGTCAGATCCGCCTGGGCATCGAGCGCGTGCAGTCGGCTCTCCCCCGCGTGGCCGAGGTTCCGCTGGGCGGCACCGCCACCGGCACCGGGATCAACACGCCGCTCGGCTTCCCGCAGAAGGTCATCGCGCTGCTCGCGGCCGAGACCGAGCTGCCCATCACCGAGGCGAAGGATCACTTCGAGGCGCAGGCGAACCGCGACGGTCTGGTCGAGGCGTCCGGCGCGCTGCGCACCATCGCGGTGTCGCTGACCAAGATCAACAACGACCTCCGCTGGATGGGCTCCGGCCCCAACACGGGCCTCGGCGAGCTGCACATCCCCGACCTGCAGCCCGGCTCCTCGATCATGCCGGGCAAGGTCAACCCGGTCGTCCCCGAGGCGGTGCTCATGGTGTGCGCCCGCGTGATCGGCAACGACGCGACGGTCGCCTGGGCCGGAGCATCCGGTTCCTTCGAGCTGAACGTCGCGATCCCGGTGATGGGCACGGCGGTGCTCGAGTCGATCCGCCTGCTCTCCAACGCCTCGCGCGTGCTCGCCGACAAGACGATCGACGGCCTGCAGGCCAACGTCGAGCGGGCCGCGGCTTTCGCCGGCATGAGCCCGTCGATCGTGACGCCGCTGAACAAGCTCATCGGCTACGAGGCCGCGGCGAAGATCGCCAAGCACGCCGTCGCGAAGGGCATCACGGTGCGCGACGCCGTGATCGACCTCGGCTACGTCGAGCGCGGCGACCTCACGCTCGAGCAGCTCGACGAGAAGCTCGACCTGCTGTCGATGACCCACCCGGGCTGAGCACCGGACATCGCCGGATGCCGCGGGGACTCGCTCCTCGCGGCATCCGTCGTTTCCCCTGGTCCCCGCCCCACGGTGATCGTGCTCAACGGCTCCGGAGGAGGGATCAACGAGGCCCGCGCT